>NZ_JBHSKE010000022.1:0-252373 GCF_042657745.1 Kribbella qitaiheensis
CCCCCCCAACACCTGAACCTCGAGCTGACCGCATCCCACGCCAGCCAACCAAAGAGCAACAGGCTCCCAACGTCCCCACGACTTGTCCCAGGTCCCGACGAGGTGTCCGAGGTCCTCGGGCGGCTGGAGGGGTCGGGTGTTAGCTGACGAAGACGGCTGTCGGCTTCGCGAGGGGGCCGTGGGGTTCGTAAAGGGCCAGGAAGGTGCCGGTGGGGTCGAACATGGCGGTTTGTTGGCCGGCTGTGAGTTTGAGGCCCGGCAGAGGACGGCCTGTACGGATGGCCGCGGCCTGTTCCGCGTCGGCGTCGAAGCGGGGGAACGTGTCGGCGGCGACGTCGGCGATCGGGAGCATCGTGAAGGTCTCCCCCAGTTCTTCCAGCGTGTGCGCCGAGGACATGCCGAAGGCACCGACGCGAGTACGCCGGAGCATCGTCAGGTGTCCGCCTACCCCAAGCTCAGCACCAAGATCACGAGCAAGCGCCCGGATGTAGGTCCCGCTCGAGCAGTCGACCGAGACGTCGACCTCGATACCCAGAGAACCGGGCCGGACGTCGACCACGTCGTACCGGCTGATGGTGACGCTGCGGGCCTTCAACGCGACCTCTTCGCCCGCGCGGACCCGTTCGTATGCGCGCCGCCCGTCGACCTTGATCGCGGACACCTTCGACGGCACCTGCGAGATCTCCCCGCGGAAGCCCGCCACGGCAGCCTCGATCGACTCGACCGTGACGGCGGCCAGATCGTCGGCGGACGCCACCGGGCTGATCTCCCCCTCGGCGTCGTCCGTGCTGGACGCGGCGCCGAGCAGGATCGTCGCGTCGTACGACTTGTCCGCCAGTTGCAGGTGGCCGAGGAGCCGCGTCGCGCGGTTCAGGCCGACCACCAGTACGCCGGTCGCCATCGGGTCGAGCGTGCCGGCGTGGCCGACCTTGCGGGTGCCGGCCAGCCTGCGGATCCTGGCCACCACCGTGTGCGAGGTCAGCCCCGCCGGTTTGTCGACGACGACGATGCCGTCGGCGACGGAGAAGTCGGTATCACTCGTCGTCGGAGTCATCGTCCTCGCGGCGCTTGTACGGGTCGGCGTCGCCGGCCGGCTTGGCGCCCGCGGCGGACTTGGCCACCTCGGCGTCGGCCGCCCGCGCCTTGGCCAGCAGTTCCTCGATCTGGCCGGCCGTCTCCGGGATGGCGTCCAGGTAGAACGCCAGGCTCGGCGCGCGCCGCAGGCCGAGGGCCTTGCCGACCTCGCTGCGGATCAGGCCACGGGCCGACTCGAGCGCAGCGGCGGTGGCTGCCCGCTCCTGCTCTCCGCCGTACACCGTGTAGAAGACGCTCGCCTCGCTCAGATCCCCGGTCAGCTTGGCATCCGTCACGGTGACGAAGCCGAGCCGCGGGTCCTTGACCCGGCGTTCCAGCAACTGCGCGACGAGTACCTGGATCCGGTCGGCCAGCTGCTTCGCCCTTGCTTCACCCATCAGGGCTCACTCCCTCGTGTTCCTGCTTGACGTCCATTCATGCGTAACGTCCGGAGCGACGGTGGTTGAGAAACCGCCACTCCGGACGTTACTAGGCTGTCCGGCGCCGGGGTCCGGGGACCTCGGCGCCGGGACCGATCAGCTGCGCGGCTTCTCGCGCAGCTCGAACGCCTCGACGACGTCACCGATCTTGATGTCGTTGTAGCCCTGGATCGTCAGACCACACTCGAAGCCCTCGCGGACCTCGGACGCGTCGTCCTTGAACCTCTTGAGCGACGACAGGTCGGCGTTGTCGACCACCACGGCGCCGTCCCGGATCAACCGGACCTTGGCGTTGCGGCGGATCGTGCCGGTGGTGACCCAGCAACCGGCGATGTTTCCGACCTTCGAGGAGCGGAAGATCTCGCGGATCTCCGCCTGGCCCAGCTGGACCTCTTCGTAGATCGGCTTGAGCATGCCCTTCAGGGCCGCCTCGATGTCGTCGATCGCCGCGTAGATGACCGAGTAGTACCGGACATCCACACCTTCGCGCTCGGCCAGATCTCCGGCCTTGCCCGCCGGCCGCACGTTGAAGCCGATGATGACGGCGTCGGACGCGATGGCCAGGTTGACGTCGTTCTCGTTGATCGCACCGACACCGCGGTCGATGACGCGGAGGTTGACCTCGTCGCCGACCTCGATCCGCACCAGTGCGTCCTCGAGCGCTTCCACCGAACCGGACACGTCACCCTTGAGGATGAGCAGCAGTTCCTGGCTCTGGCCCTTCTCCATCGAGGCCATGAAGTCCTCGAGGGTACGACGGGCGCGCCGCTTGGCGTTGGCCGCCGCACGAGCCCGCGCCTCACGCTTCTCAGCGATCTGGCGGGCCATCCGGTCGTCCTCGACCACCAGGAACTTGTCGCCGGCACCCGGCACCGCGGTCAGACCGAGCACGGTGACCGGACGGGACGGGAGGGCTTCCTCGACGTTGTTGCCGTGCTCGTCGAGCATCGCCCGGACCCGGCCGTAGGCCGGACCCGCCACCATCGAGTCGCCGACCCGGAGCGTGCCGCGCTGGACCAGCACGGTCGCGACCGGACCACGGCCCTTGTCCAGGTGCGCCTCGATCGCCAGACCCTGCGCCGGCATGTCCGGGTTGGCCCGGAGGTCCAGCGCCGCGTCCGCGGTCAGGATGACGCCCTCGAGCAGGCCGTCGATGTTCAGCCGGGCCTTCGCCGAGATGTCCACGAACATGGTGTCGCCGCCGTACTCCTCGGGCACCAGGCCGTACTCGGTCAGCTGACCGCGCACCTTGGTCGGGTCCGCGTTCGGCACGTCGATCTTGTTCACCGCGACCACGATCGGGACGTTCGCCGCCCGGGCGTGGTTCAGTGCCTCGATCGTCTGCGGCATCACGCCGTCGTCGGCCGCGACCACCAGGATGACGATGTCGGTGGCCTGCGCACCACGGGCACGCATGGCGGTGAACGCCTCGTGACCGGGGGTGTCGACGAAGGTGATGGCGCGTTCCTTGCCGTCCACCTCGGTCGTCACCTGGTACGCGCCGATGTGCTGGGTGATGCCACCGGCTTCCTTGGCCGCGACGTTCGCGTGCCGGACCGCGTCCAGCAGCTTCGTCTTACCGTGGTCGACGTGACCCATCACGGTCACGACCGGCGGACGGGAGGCCAGGTCGGCCTCGTCGCCCTCGTTCGACCCGAAGTCGATGTCGAACGACTCGAGCAGCTCGCGGTCCTCGTCCTCCGGGGACACGACCTGGACGTCGTAGTCCAGCTCGGTACCCAGCAGCTGCAGGGTCTCCTCGTTGACCGACTGGGTCGCGGTCACCATCTCGCCCAGGTGGAACAGCACCTGGACCAGCGATGCCGGGTCGACGCCGACCTTCTCGGCGAAGTCCGTCAGCGAGGCGCCACGAGCGAGCTTCACGACCTCGCCGTCACCGTGCTTGACGCGCACGCCGCCGACGGCCGGAGCCTGCATGTTGTCGAATTCCTGGCGCTTCGCGCGCTTGGACTTGCGACCACGACGGGCCGGACCGCCCGGACGCCCGAAGGCACCCTGAGTCCCGCCACGGCCCCGGTTGCCCGGGCCCGGACGACCGCCGCCACCACCGGGAGGACCGCTGGGCCCACCACCGGGACGGAAACCGCCGCCGCCACCGCCACCGCCGCCACCGCGCGGACCGGCGCTCGGTCCACCCGGACCGCCGCCCGGACGGCCACGGCCGCCACCACCGGCGCCACCGCCACCACTGCCGCCGCCGGGACCCGACGGACGGCCGGTGAAGGTACCGGCAGAGGACTTCGGCATCATCGCCGGGTTCGGACGCGGGGCGCCCGGAACACCGCCGGACGGACGCGGCCGGTCGGACCCACCGCTGCGAGCCTGCGGCGGCCGCGGCGGCATACCCGCCGGGCTACCACCCTGGGCCGGGGCCGCCGGAGCGCCACCCGGACCCGGACGGGCGCCACCGCGCTGCATGCCCTGGGTCGAGCTGAAGGGGTTGTTGCCCGGACGCGGAGCACCCGGACGACCGCCACCGGAACCCTGACCACCGGGAGCACCCGGACGCGGGGAACCACCCGGACGAGGCGCACCCGGACGGGGCGCGCCACCCGGGCGCGGAGCGTTGCCCGGTACGCCGGGACGCGGCGCCGGACGGGCCGGGGACTCTGCCGCGGGCCGCGGCGCTGCCGGGCTCGGGCTCGGTGCGGACGGGGCCGGAGCGGCCGGGGCCTCTGCGGCCTTGGCCGCAGGCGCCTCGAACGCGGGCTCCGCCTTGACCGGGGCCTCCACTGCCGGAGCCGGGGTGGCCTCGGGACGCGGACCCGGCTTGGGGCCGGGGCGCGGACCCGGACGGACCGGGGACGGCGCCGGAGCGGCGGCCGGAGCGGCCGGAGCGGCCTTCTCGGTCACCGTCGGCTCAGCCACGACCGGAGCCGGGGTTGCCTCGGCGGCCGGCGCGGTGCGCTCGGCCTCCACCTTCGGAGCCGGTGCGGCGGGAGCAGGCGCTGCCGCCTTCTTCTCCGCCGGGGCGACCGGTGCGGTCGCCTGCGGCGCTGCTGAGGTGCTTGCCGCGGCCTTCTTGGCCGCGCGCTTCTTCGGCGGGTTCTTCTCGAACTCTTCCGCCAACCGTCGAACGACGGGTGCCTCGATCGTCGAGGACGCCGATCGGACGAACTCTCCCATGTCGTTCAGCCTGGTCAGAACGACCTTGCTGGTAACTCCGAGCTCTTTCGCGAGCTCGTAGACCCGGACCTTTGCCACTACTCTCCCTCTGGTCCGAGCCTGGGCGCGGACCGTTAGTTGACGTACATGCTCATCGCATTGCACTCATCGTTCGACACTCATCGAGTGGTCATGAGTCGATGACCCGCCTTCATGTCGTCGCGACGGTCGTCGCGGGCGGCCGGGCGGCCGCACTTGTCCTGCTGTCGTGCTCCTGCTGCTCGATCTGTTCCCGCACAAGCGTCAGATCTAGCGGTCCCGGAACCTTGAAGGCCCGCGGGAACGCCTTGCGACGCTCGGCGAGGTCGAGACATCCGGTCACCGGGTGCAGATGCGCCCCACGGCCGGGTGCCCGATGAGCGGGATCCGGGAGGACACGTCCTCCGGAAACCGTCATCCGCAGCAAGCCGGTCGGACTGTCCCGTTTCCGACACCCGATACAGGTGCGCTCCCTGAGCTTGCCAGGGCGTGCGTCTGCAGTCACTGTCAGGTGATCCTCAGGGTGTGGTGACGACTCAGTCGACCGACCGAGAGATCAGTCTACCTTCTCGTCCCCACGAGTCACATCCGTATCCGGCCGGATGTCGATCCGCCAGCCCGTCAGCCGGGCCGCGAGGCGGGCGTTCTGCCCCTCCTTGCCGATCGCGAGCGAGAGCTGGTAGTCGGGGACGACGACCCTGGCGGCACGTGCCGCGGCGTCGACCACCTCTACTGATGAAACCTGCGCCGGGGACAACGCATTCCCCACGAAGGTGGCCGGGTCGTCGCTGTAGTCGATGATGTCGATCTTCTCACCGTGCAACTCGTGCATGATGTTGCGCACCCGCTGGCCCATCGGGCCGATGCAGGCGCCCTTGCCGTTGACGGACGGATTCAGCGTCCGGACGGCGATCTTAGTCCGGTGACCGGCCTCACGCGCGATCGCCATGATCTCGACGGTCCCGTCGGCGATCTCCGGTACTTCGAGCGCGAACAGCTTCTTCACCAGGTTCGGGTGGGTCCGGGAGACGGTGATTTGAGGGCCCTTGAAGCCCTTCCGGACGCCGACCACGTAGACCCGCAGCCGGGAGCCGTGCTCGTACTTCTCCCCTGGCACCTGCTCAGGGGCCGGCAGCACCGCCTCGATCTTGCCGAGGTCGACCATCACCGAGCGCGGGTCGCGGCCCTGCTGGATGACGCCGGACAGGATGTCGCCCTCCTTGCCGGAGAACTCGCCGTAGCGGACCTCGTCCTCGGCGTCGCGCAGCCGCTGCAGGATGACCTGCTTGGCCGTGGTGGCGGCGATCCGGCCGAAGTCGGCGGGCGTGTCGTCGAACTCGCGGGCGACCGTGCCGTCCTCGGCGAGCTCGCGGGCGTACACGGTGACGTGCCCGGTCTTGCGGTCCAGCTCGACCCGCGCCTGCTGCTGCGCGCCTTCGGTCCGGTGGTAGGCCACCAGCAGGGCCTGCTCGATCGCCTCCACGACGATCTCGAAGGCGATGTCCTTCTCACGTTCCAGGGACCGCAGGACGGCCATGTCGATGTCCATCAGTTCTCCTCCACCGTGCCGTCAGCGGCAGGTTCGTCGTTGCCGGCTGGCCGGTTGAACTCGATCTGGATCTTGGCCTTCGTGATGTCCGCGTAGGCGATCGTGCGCGCGCGGCCCTTCACGTCCAGCTCGACGGCCTCGTCGGTGGCGGCCTTGATCCGGCCGTTCACCTTGCCGCCGGCCGCGAGCGTGACCTCGACCAGGCGGCTGACGTTGCGCCGCCAGTGCCTGGGCAGCGTCAGCGGACGGTCCACCCCGGGGCTGGACACCTCGAGGGTGTACGCGCCGTCACCCATCACGTCGTCGGCGTCGAGTGCCTTGGAGATCGCCCGGGTCACCTCGGCGACGTCGTCCAGGCTGATACCGCCGTCGCGGTCCACCAGCACGCGCAGCAGCCGCCGCTTGCCGGCGGGCGTGACGTCCGCGGCCTCCAGGTCGCAGCCGAACTGCCGGACGATCGGCCGCAGGAAGTTTTCGAGGCTCTCGGGGTCCGTGTGGTCAGTCCTTCGGCTCACAGGTAGACCTGCCTCTCTCTCCAGTTGTGCACCCGTAAATTCCGCTCGGCGATCCGACCGAGGGCAGTAGCCCACCATATCTGGCCGGGCGCAGTGTCCGAGCCACTGCCTCCGGCCGGGATATCGTTTCGGCCGTGCCAGACGATCCCCTCCGCCTCTCGCGCCGGACCGCGCTCCGGACCGCTGCCCTTGCCGCCGGTACTGCGACCGCGCTCTCCGCGGTGCTCGCCGGCTGTGACGACAAGCCCGATCAGCCGGGCACGCGAGGGGCCGCGGAGGGTCCGGACGGCACCTCCCAGCCGGCTCCGAGCACCGACCCCGCCGTGGTGGCAGCCCTGACCACGGCGGCCGTCCAGATCGCTCAGCTGGCCCTGCGCTACGGCGACGTCGGCCGGGCCTTCCCCGCCGTACGCACCCAGCTCTCCCCCGGCGTGAGGCTCCACGCTGCCCACCTGGCCAAGCTAAAAGCGGTCAGCGGGGCCGAGCCACCCCAGCCCGGCAAGCTGCCGGCACTCCCGAAGGCCGCATCCGCCGCCGTGGCGGACCTGGCAACCCGGGAGCAGAAGCTGGCCGTTGACCACGCCGTCGCCGCCGCCAAGCTGTCCGGCACACCCGCTCGCCTGCTCGCGATGGTGGCCGCCTCGGAGAGCCAGCTGGCCGCGACCCTGACCAAGAAGAAGCAGGCCGCCCAGTGACCGAGAACGAGGCCCTCCAGGCGGCCCTGGCCGGCGAGCACGCTGCCCTGTACGGCGTGGGCGTGGCCGGCGGCAAGCTGAGCGGAGCACGCTTCCGGGCGGCGACGACCCTGTACGAGCAACACCGCCGCCGGCGCGACACCCTGACCGACCTGCTGCTCGAGTTCGGGGAGACCCCCGCCGCGGCCGAACCGGCGTACGAGCTGCCGCGGGCTGTGACGAACGCCGCAACGGCGACCACTCTGGTGCTGCTGATCGAGCAACGGCTGGCCGCGGTCTACGGCGACCTGGTCGAGTCGGCCGAGCAGGCGACGGTCCGGACCTTCGCGATCCAGACACTGATAGCGACGGCGTCGACCCAGCTCGGCTGGGGCGGCGCTCCGGTGGCGTTCCCCGGCCAGGTCTGAGGCACCCTGAGGCAGCACCGGTGCAGACCGGTATCCGTACGTGTCCGTCCGGACACGGAATGCTGATGTAACTGGGCAATAACGAAAGATTTCCGGCGCGGTTACGGGTCTTCTGGAATTCGTTGCGTACTCCCCTTTACTCGGAGCGCTACCTTCCCTATATTTCCGGTCACGGAGACTGGGGGGTCGCCGGGCTTTCACCAGCGCCACAAGGGCCTTTGGCCGTTGCGGGTGCCGGTGATGATCCAAGGCTGAATCAAAGCGTCTGTTCCGTACCTTCATTTGTTGCAAACAACTTCTTGAGTCGCGCCCTGGGCCGACTACGGAGGGTAGTGAAGCATGCGTACATTCGACCTGATCACCGGCGAGAGCCTGTTTGTCAAAGACCTCCGGGTAGTCCGTTGGGAGCAATACGGACTGGAACGCGATATGCCCTTCCAGGCCATGTGGTACTCCGTTCCGCCCGGTTCGGAGAGCCCCGTCGACCAGCACCCCGAGTTGGAACTGTCGATCGTCGTGGCGGGTACCGCGCACGTCCTGGTCGGCGGTGCCGTGCACGAGGTGACCACCGGCAACGCCTTCCTGCTGGGCAGCACCGAGGCCCACGTCGTGCAGAACCGCTCGGCGGACGAGTTGCTGACCGTCTTCAGCGCCTACTGGATGCCCTTGGACGCCGAGGGCTCCGAGCCGGCACCTGTCGAGGAGGCCGACAGACCGGTCGAGGCCACGGCGGCCACACAATGAACGGTCCGGCGCATCCCGATCCGGTCACCGTCTTCACCTTCCCGCAACCGACCGCGAACGGTCCGCTGCATGTCGGCCACCTGTCCGGCCCGTACCTCGCGGCCGACATCGCCGCGCGGGCCGCCCGGGCGCGGGGCGAGCGGGTCGTCGTCACCACCGGTCTGGACGTGCACCAGAACTACGTTCTGACCCGGGCGGAGCGCGAGGGCGTCGAGGTCGGCGTGATGCTGGCCGACTTCCGGGCCGACATCAAGGAGACCTACGAGCGCGCCCGGATCAGTTACGACCGGTTCAGCGACCCGCTCGAGGACGACCACGCGCCGATCATCCGGCAGCTGATGAACGAGTTGGTCGCCAGCGGTGCGGCCCCGCTGCGCGAGGTGACCCTGCACGCCTGTGCGGACTGCACGCGGACCCTGCACGAGTCCTACCTGGCCGGCCGCTGCGGCGGATGTCAGGCGCCGGCGTCGGGTGGCGCCTGCGAGCAGTGCGGCGGCTTCACCTCTGTCGACGGCATGGTCGATCCGGTTTGCGGCCGGTGTGGCGGCGAACCCCGCCCCTTCCAGGCGGTCGTCCCGGTCCTGCGGATGGAGGATCACCGCGCGACGCTGACCGACCTCTGGCTGAAGGCGGATCTGCCACCAGCCGTCCGGGCGCTGATCGACCGGCAACTAGCGGCCGGCCTGCCCGAGATCGCCCTCGCCTACCCGACCAACTGGGGTATCGAGGGCGACGGACCGCTGGCCGGGCTGCGGATCGGCCCGTACACGGAGGTCGCGCTGACCGACCTCTACAACGTCGCCCGGGCGGTCGACCCGACCGCCACCGACCTGGCCGGCTACCGCGCAGCGCTCGGCCGGGTGGATAAGTTGTGGCACTTCCTCGGCCTCGACAATGCGTTCTGGTACGCCCTGTACTGGCAGGCGATCTGGGCGGCGGCGGGAATTGATCCATTACCTCTTTCCGGACTGGTGGTCAACGAGTTCTACACCTTGGACGGATTGAAGTTCTCGACCAGCAGGAATCACGCGGTCTGGGCGAACGAATTGCTCCGCGACGAGGACCCGGCGCTGGTGCGACTGTTTCTCGCCTGGGACCGGCCGGACCGCTTTCAGAGCGACTTCACCTGGAAAACCTTCCGGGCCTTCGCCGAACGGGTCGGGCCGATGCTGGACGGCACCCACACGATCACGGACGCGCTCCACCCGGCCCTGGCCGAGGTCGAACTGGCCCGTGGCGAGGATGCCTTGCGGCCGGGCGGTTTCGACCCGTCACTGGCCGTGCGGAGTCTGCTCAGCCTGCTGGCCGGCGGCGTACGGGAGACCGGCTCGCTGCGGGCGGCACTGACCGGGACGGGCGGGGAGTAGGCCGATGCGAGTCTGTGTGATCGGGGCCGGCATCGCCGGCACGCTCCTGGCCTGGCGTCTCAGCGCCTATCCGGGCGTCTCCGTCGACCTCGTGACGGGCGCGCCCGGCTCGGACGCCACCGCTGTGTCCGGCGGCGGAGTACGGGCGTTCGAGACCCATCCAGAGCAGCGGCGGCTGGCGATCGAGAGCCTGGCCGAGTTGCTGGAATCCCCTGCCCTGCTGGAGCAAGCCGGTTACACGGAGACCGGCTGCACCTACCTGCTCGCCAAGCAGGCCGGGCTCGAAGCGGCAGTGGCCGAGGTGGAGGCGCTCCACCCCGGCTCAGCCGAGATCGTCGACCGGGAGACCCTGCGCAGCCGCGGCTGGCATGGTCTGCCCGACGGCACGGTCGGCGTACTGGAGAAGCGGGCCGGATTCATCCGGCCGGATGAGCTGCGCATTGCGGTGATCGAGCAGCTCAGCCACGGCCGCGACAGCAAGGTCGTGCCAGGCCCGGTCCTCAGGCTGGTCCCCCACCCCGACGGCTCAGTCAGCTGCCGTACTCCGGGCGACAGCAGCCGGTACGACGTGGTCGTGGTGGCCGCAGGTCCCTGGACGCCCGGGTTGCTCTCAGGCAACCAGCTGCCGGCCGAGCCGTACAGGACCAAGGCGATCCAGGTCGCCGTCTACAAAGTGGACGGCGCTCTGCCGACCATGTTCGTCGACGAGACCAGCGACCTGTACGGGCGGCCGACCGCCGACGGCGGGTTGTTGCTCGGCGTCGACACGCACCGCTGGTCGGTGCCACCCGGCAGCAGCCGGCCGATCCAGGACCTGGCCGACCAGGCGATCCGGATCGCCGGTGAGCGGCTGCCGCACCTCCGGCTGCTGGAGACCGCGAGAACGGTCAACAGCGCCGACTGTTATGCCGATCCGCCGGTACTGACCCTGTGGTCGGTGCTCGGCAGCACACATCGGCTCTTCACTTTCACCGGTGGGTCCGGCGGCAGCGTGAAAACCGCGCTGGCCGCGAGCCGGACGGCAGCGAGCGACCTGCTCGGGCCGCTTGCCACCGGAGGAAACACCCGTAACACCACTTCGCGGACGGAGAACAAGCGCATGACCATCACGGAACGAGCCATCGGCAGCCCGCCCAGGTTCCACACGATCGGCATCGGTGCCGGTCCCTCGAACCTGTCGCTGGCGGCCCTGTACAAGAACGTCACCACCGAGAAGCTGGCCCTGTTCGACTCCCGCCCGGTGGCCGGCTGGCACACGCCGCTGCTCTACCCCGGGGTCCGGATGCAGACGGGCTGGATGAAGGACCTGGTGTCGCTGGTCGACCCGCGGCACGAGCTGACGTTCCTGAACTACCTGGTCACCTCCGGGCGGTTGTACGCGCTGATCAACTCCCAGTTCGACGCGCTGCCGCGGATCGAGTACGAGCGCTACCTGGCCTGGGCCACCGAGCGGCTCGGCGTGGTCAACTTCAGCTCCCGGGTGGACTCGATCTCGATCACCGACGACGGCTTCGAGGTCACCGTCGGCGGACAACCCGCGGCGGTTTCCGAGCACCTGGTGCTCGGCCTCGGGACCCGGCCGGTCTGGCCGGAGTACGTCCGCGGGCTGCCGCAGGAGCAGGCCTTCATCGCCGACGAGCTCGGCGTTCGGCTGCCCCAGATGGACGCGTACAAGGCGGACCCGATCGCCGTCGTCGGTGGCGGCCAGACCGGCCTCGAGTGCGTACTGCGGCTGCTCGGCTCGGGCTTCACCGACATCCGCTGGGTCGGCCGCAACCAGTGGTTCCGCAGTATCGACGACTCCCCGATGGCCAACGAGCTGTACCGGCCGTCGCACATCGAGTTCCTGCAGGGGCTCAATCGCAGCAAGCGCCGGGAGATGATCGTCGACTCCCGCTACAGCGGTGACGCCCTTACTCCTGGCGGCCTGAAGGCGCTCTACCAGGCCAACTACGACGGGCTGCTGACGCTCGGGCGGTTCCCGGTCACGCTGCTCCCCGGCCGCGACGTCACCTCGTCGGAACTGCTGGACGACGGCCTGCTCCGGCTCCGTTGCACGACCCCCGAGACGCCGGAGGAGCACGACGTACGGCACGTGGTCGTGGCGGCTGGACGCGAGCACGTCCAGGCACCCTTCGACGACGACCTGCGGGACCGGATCGACTACGACGACGATGGCGAGATGCTGGTCGAGCCGGACTACTCGGTCCGCTGGAAGGGCATGAACGGCCACAAGATCTACTCGTTCAACGCCAGCCGGTACAGCCACGGCCTGACCAACGCGGGCCTGACGCAGCTGCCGGTCCGGGCCGCGATCGTGCTGAACTCGATGTTCGACCGGGAGATCTACCCGATCTCCGACGAGCTCTGCGCGGTGAAGTGGTGACGGCCGCCGCCCCGGAGCCACTCGCTCCGGACGTGGACGGCGTGTGGTTCCAGCTCGTCGTCGACGACCCCGCCGCAGGTGCGCCGTACGGGCAGTACCACCGCGAGGACGACCTGGTCTGGGCGGAGTTCTACGCCGGCGGGTCGCTGCGCAGCGGACGGCTGGTCGGGCACCTGCGCCCGGACGGCTCGTTCGACGCGGCGTACTGCCTGCTGACCGCTGCCGGCGACCTGGTCAGCGGCGAGTGCCACAGCGTCCCCGCCCTGGACGCCCGCGGCCAAATCCGGATCGCGGACCACTTCCGCCGCAGCGACGGCAGTACCGGTGTCACCTACATCGCGCAGATCCCCACACCGGTCCGGGAGGCCTGAGATGAACCCCGACACTGAACGCCCGCACCTGCTCGTGGTGGCCACTGGGATGCGCCTGTTCCGCGAGTACATCCTGCGGTCCATCGCCCCGAAGTACTGGATCCACATGTTCCTGCACGCGGAACCGACCTGGGAGGAGGAGTACATCGAGGGCTGGACCGTGCTGGAGACCACCCTCGACGCCGACCTGTTGGTCGCGTCCGCGAAGAAGCTGAACGACGAGCAGCCGATCGACGGCGTGCTCTGCTGGGACGAGGCACGCATCCTGCAGACCGCCCACGTGGCCGAGGCGCTCGGCCTGCCGGGCGGCGACGTCGCGATGATCAACCGCTGCCGGGACAAGCACCTCACCCGTACTGCGCTCGCCGAGCTCGGCGTCCCGCAGCCGGAGTCGGTACTGGTGGACACCGTCGACGACGCGCTCGTCACCGCCGACAAGCTCGGCTACCCGGTGATCCTCAAGCCCCGCGCGCTGGCCGCCAGCCTGGGCGTGGTCAAGGTGAACTCGCCCGAAGAGCTCAGGGAGAACTGGGCCTTCGCGCACGACACCACCGTGCCGGAGGCGCCGCACTACGACGTCAAGGTACTGGTCGAGGAGTTCGCCGACGGCTACGAGATCAGCATCGACTCGGCCGTTTTCCAGGGACAGGTGACGCCGTTCTGCCTGGCCCGCAAGGAGATCGGCTACCCGCCGTACGCCGAGGAGATCGGGCACTACGTCGACGCGGCCGACCCGCTGCTGGCCGACGAGCAGCTGATGCAGGTGCTCGTCAACGCCCACGGCGCGATCGCGTTCACCGACGGCGTGACGCACACCGAGATCATGATGACGGCCGAGGGCCCGAAGGTGATCGAGATCAACGCCCGGATCGGCGGCGACATGATCCCGTACCTCGGGCTCCAGGCGACGGGCGCCGACCCGGGCCTGGCCGCCGCGGCGGTCGCCTGCGGCCGCTCCCCCGAACTGGTCCCGGACCGGGCCATGGTTGGCGGCGTCCGCTTCTTCTACGTGGACGAGAACGACACCGTGCTGGAGTCGGTCGAGTTCGACCAGACCGACCTGCCCGCCACCATCGACCAGCTGACCGTGCTGATGGAGGCCGGGCAGACGACGAGCCCGCCGCCGGAAGGCACCCTGTGGGGCCGGATCGCCTACACGACAGCGGTCGCCACCTCGGTGGACGACTGCCGGGCCGGACTCGACGCGGCCGAGAAGGCTTTGCGCTGGTCCGGAAAGGTGAAAGAGCCGGAGGAGACCACGCCATGAGCTCCGCCACCGAAGAAGGCACGGGCATCTGGGAGACGATCCGGGATGCGCCCGTAGCGGTGAAGGCGCTGCTGGTCGGCGTCTTCGTGAACAAGCTCGGCTGGTTCCTGCAGGTCTTCCTGGTGCTCTTCCTGACCACCTCGAAGGGCTTCACCGACGTCCAGGCCGGTACTGCGCTGGGCATCTACGGCGGCGGCTCGGTGATCGGTCTGATCATCGGCGGTTCGCTGTCGGACAAGGTCGGGCCGCGCGCCGCGGTGATGATCAGCATGTTCGGCATGGCCGGCTTCGTGCTCGCCATCGCCTACGTGCCGAGCTACACCGCGGTCGTCGTGGTGGTCGCGCTCGCGGGTGCGGTCGGGCAGTTCTACCGGCCCGCGTCCGCGGCGTTGCTCACCGAGCTGACCCCGAAGAACCGCCAGGTGATGATCTTCGCGGTCTACCGGCTGGCGATGAATCTCGGTACCACGGCCGCGCCGCTGATCGGTGCGGCCCTGGTCTCCATCTCGTGGAACCTGCTGTTCATCGGCGAGGCGCTGGCCGCCCTGGCCTACGCCGTGGTCGCGATCGTCGCACTGCCGAAGCGACGTCCGTCTGCTGCCGACACCGCGGCCGGCGTACAGGGCGTGGACGCTGCCCAGCCGAGCGGCGGCTACCTCGCCGTACTCCGCGACTACAAGTACGTGTTGTTCCTGCTGTGCATGTTCATCAACGCCGCGATCTACATGCAGTACCTCGCGGTGCTTCCGCTGCACATGAAGGCGGACGGGCTCTCCACCTGGTGGTTCAGCGCGGTGGTCGCGCTGAACGGCTTCATCGTGATCACCTGCGAGTTGCTGGTGACCAAGGTGGTGCAGCACTGGCCGGCCCGGATCGTCGCGATCACCGGCTTCGTGCTGCTCGGCGGCGGGCTCGCGTTCTACGCCCTGCCCGGCGGGATCGCGATCTTCGTGATCGGCACCCTGCTGTGGACGCTGGCCGAGATCATCGGCGGCCCGACCATGTTCGCCTACCCGGGCATGGCCGCACCGCAACCGCTGCTCGGCCGGTACGTCGGGTCCGCGCACGCGATGTTCGGACTCGGCTCCGCGCTCGGGCCGTTCCTCGGCGTCTGGCTGTGGAACACGTCTGGCACCCAGGTCTGGGTGTGGTGCGGCCTGGCCGGCGCGGTCGGCGTCGTGCTCGCGTACTTCGGGATGTCGAGCGGAACAGCCGCCACGGAAGAACCAGCAGTGGACATCACCCCGGCCGCAGAGCCGTTGCCGAGCGAAAGCTCGTAGGAGGGACCGTCATGTCGAAATACACAATCATCGTGGACCCGTTGTCCACGGGGCAGGAATATCCAGCGGCTTTCAAGGAGGCCGGGCAGATCCCGGTCGCCGTACTGAGCGGGTCCGAGCCACCGCCGGCGTACACGACCAGCTGGCACCCGGACGACTTCGAGCACGTGCTCTACTTCACCGGCGACATCGCCGCCTTGGCCGAGGAGCTCCGGGCCTACGACCCGGAGTACCTGGTGCCAGGTGCGGAGAGCGGCGTCGAGCTGTGCGACCAGCTGACCGAGATCCTGGTGCCCGGCACCGGCAACGAGCCATCACTCGCGAGTGCGCGCCGCGACAAGTGGGAGATGGCGCAGGCGTTGTCGGCAGCGGGTGTGCCGCGGCTGCGGCAGCTCCGTACGGCGGACCCGGCCGAGGCCGAGCGCTGGCTGAAGGAGAACGACCTGCTCGGCAAGCGGCTGGTGATCAAGCCGCCGAAGAGCGCCGCCGGTGACGAGGTGTACGTCGTCTTCGAGGACGGCGACTGGCGCGAACGGTTCGACCGGGTGCTCGGCCGGACCAACAAGATGGGCCTGGTCAACGACGCCGTGCTGATCCAGGAGTACGCCGAAGGCACGGAGTACCTGGTGGACAGCTACACCGTGGACGGCAAGCACTCGCTCGTCGACGTCTGCCGCTACACCAAGATCAGCCGCGGCGACAAGATCGGCATCTACCACCGGATCGACTTCCTGGCGGCGGACGATCCCGAAGTACTGGCGCTCTGGCCGTACACCCAGCAGGTCCTCGACGCCGTCGGCATCCGGGTCGGCTGCGGGCATGCCGAGGTGATGATGACCGCCGACGGTCCACGGCTGATCGAGGTCGCCGCCCGGCCCGCGGGTGGCGGTCACCAGATGGTCAGCGAACTGGCCACCGGCGACAACCACATCAAGCGCACGGTCGCGCACCGCGTCCGCGGCGAAGTCCGGGACAGCTTCGACCTGGTCCAGCACCTGCGCGGCATCTTCATCTCCGCGTACCGGGACGGCTACTTCCGCAACCGCGAGGTCTTCGACGGCGTCGAGAGCCTGAAATCCTTCCACTGGATGAAGATCCTGCACGACGAGGACGCCATCGTCCCCGAGACGGTCGACCTGTTCACCTGCCTGGCCTGGGTGATCCTGATCCACAGCGACGCCCAGACCCTGGACGACGACTACCGCCGAGTCCTGGAGATGGAGGCCGCGATAGTCATCGACGAACCCTGACCGCTGCTCAGCCTCGACCCCCCAGTTCCGGCTGAGCCCAAGACCCCCTGCCCGGGCACGGACGTCCCCCCAGACGCCCGTGCCCGGCCAGTTTCCGGTCACACCCGGCATGAAGGAACACCGTCCTACCAGAAACCACGCGGCTCGCACTCGAGCAACCGAGGGCGAGCGCCCCGCGATCAGGTCGGCCCGAGGGTTCGGCGTACGGACGGACAGGAAGTACTCCCCGAGTTCGCGCACTCCCCACCGTGCAACCAGCCCGCGACGCACCCCGTCACCGACATCTTCCTGTCACTCCGTACGCCACCCTGAGCCAGGCCCAGCGACGTTCTCGGGTTGTTCACCGGGGTGCGGGATAGTCGGCGGTATGAATCTCGGGCGGCTGGCGAGTGGGCGGCGGCGGTTGACGGCGTACTGGGGGGTGACCGTGGTGCAGGTGGTTGCGGTTGCCTTTGACGTCAAGGTGTTGAAGCGGGCCAGCAAGGCGACCCTGATGCCTCTGCTGTTGTCCTGGACGCGGTCCCAGCAGGCTCCGCCGCTTCTTCAGGCCGCGCTGTTGGCCTCGGCGGCCGGCGACCTGCTGCTGGAGGCCGATCTGCAACTGGCCGGGATTGCCGCCTTCGCCGCGGCACATGCCTGCTACCTGGCCGTGTTCCTGTCCCGACCCGGACAACGATCATGGCGCGTCGTCGCGGCGTACGGCGCACTGTGGGCGGTCCTGATCGCGCTGCTCTCCCGCGGCCTGGGCGACCAACGAGTACCCGTCGCGGCGTACGCCCTGTTGCTCACAGCAACAGCCATCGTCTCCCGCTGGCACAGTCCACGCAGCGGCCTCGGCGGCACCCTCTTCCTCATCTCCGACGCCCTGATCGCCCTACGCATGTCCGGCCGCGACTTCCCCCTCCGCGGCCCCTTGGTCATGTCCACCTACGCCACCGGTCAATACCTCCTGGCCTCCGGCGTCACCGCCCACAATCAAGGGCCGAGCTCGTAGATCTTGATCTCGCCCTGCTGATAACGCAGCACCGCCAGTTCGTCCAGCTTCGCGGACACAGGTCCGTCGTGCAGGTCGGTGAAGATCCACCGCGCGCCGTACTGCTGGCGGGCCTCCTCCAGTAACTGTGCGGTCGGTTCCGTCAAGATCTGAAGGGTGAGCTGGACCCGGTCCGGCCACGGCGACGGCTGGAACATGTACCGCTTGCCGCCGCCACCATCGGTCGCAAGCGCCTGCTGGGTGTAGGCCCAGCCCTCCATCAGGGTTCGCCGACCCGCGAGCCCGCTGACGAGATACCCGCGCGCATCGCAACCGACCTTCCGGGGAGCGGCCGATTGGCACCAACTGCCGGTGACCACAACGTCCTTCGGCCTGGAGTGCGCCCCGAGCCACAGCGCGGCCGCCTGCTCGTCCGGGTGGACCACCGCGTTCACCGCACGGTAGGTCCCGTCCGCCCGGATACCGACGTACGAGCGGTTGGTCAAGGTCACAAGAGCCAGCGCAGTCACCACGAGGACGGGTATCGCGACGCCGAGTCCCGGCTGTCTCACCCAGAGACGGTTGATCAGTAACCAGCCGACGACCAGCAGCACGGTCAGTACGGCGGCCACCAGCAGCGGTCGTGCCAGTGCATCGACCTGAGCCGCTCTGGAGGCTCCGGCCTGGCGCCCGGCGGGTTTCGTGGCCTCGTAGAACACGTAGCCGAGCACCAGCGCGGACACGCTGACCACCGCCATGGTCCGGCGGCTGCGGCCTTTGAAAGCGACGGCCACCAGCCAAGCTGCCGCCGCGGCCGCGAACGGCACGACGCTGCGCAGGAAGTACAGCTGGCCCGCCGAAGGGTGGTTGACCAACAGCATGCCCGCCCAAGCGCCGGTGAGGGCTCCGACCAGCAGCCAGGCGACTGGATCGCGTCTGGTCGACCGGACGAGAAGCAAGCCGAAACCGGCCAGCAGCCCGGCGGATGACAACAGTTGCAGCCCCAGCATGACCCCGACCCCGGCGATCGCCGTCGAGTCACCCAAGGTCAGCGACGGTGGCAGCAGGCCGCCGGTGCCTGGCAACGAGGTGTCTCCGGTGATCGCCTGGTAATCCGCTCGGAACCTGGCGGCGCCGAAGAACTGGAGCCCCGATCCACCGGTGCTCCCGGAGACGAAGCGCAAGGTAGCGATCAGCGCGACCACCAGGATCAGGCCCGCACCGACCGAACGCCACGGCAGCCTCCGGTCCCGGATCAGCACGAACAGCGCGGCCAGTCCGACTCCGCCGAGCAGGATGGGCAGCACCGTCGGCTTCGATCCACCGCCGACGACCGCGAGCGCCGCGGCGAGCACCCAGGCGCCACGGCCGCCGCTGCGACGGAACAGGACGTCGATGAGGAAGATCGCCGCCGCGGTCCCGGTGACGATGCTGAAGGTCGTGGAAGGGCTGAGCAGACTCGCGGGAGTTGTCGGCAGGACGGCCAGCGCGGCCAGCACTCCGGTCCACCACACCTTGCTGACCTGCCGGGCCAGGCAGGCGCTCAAGAGCAGCACGACAACCGCCTGCGGCAACAGCCAGAGCCGGAACAGCACCAGGATCGGCGAGACGCCAGTGATGTCCACCGCACCGGCCATGTCAGCGTTGGCGAACCAGTGATACTCCAGCGGTACACCGACAACCTGCGGCCATTGCGGCGGCACCGACCGCATCAGCTCGTTCACCATCGACAGGTGGAACAGCAGGTCCTGGTAGTAGTACGCGCCGTCCGGTGGTGCCTTGTGATCCGCAAGCATGGTGAAAGTGGTGATGACGACCAGCGCCGTCGCGCAGATCGCCAGCCCCCAGGACCAGGCCACCGGCAGCGGAGCCGGCGCCGCGATCCGCCAGCATGGCCGCAGCCGAGGCACCACCACGAAGGCAGCCAGGACAAGCAGCGGCGAGGCCGGCAACCACGCTTGCAGTCCCAGCGCCGTGAGGATCGCCCAGCCGAGCAGTTGCCAGACCATCCCGACCGCTGCACCGAGGCCGACGTCCTCGGCCCAGTTTCCGGTACTGCGCCACGCGAACCGGAGCAGCAGGATGCCGGGCAGGACGACACAGCAGCCGAAATAGACGGCGTACTTGACGATGGGCGCCAATGGCACGTCGATCGCGAGCAGTCCGGCGACGCCGGCCCCGACCGGAACCAGCCACGGAACCAGCCGGGCGATATTCGCCAGCCCGGCCACGCGAGGACGCGGTACGACGGAAGGTTTCCTCGGCTCGGTCGCCGTCGTGCCTGATCGCTCCGCGGTGCTCACCCGGCCTATTTGAGCACGGGTAGAGGGGCCAACCGGCAGATCGCCCGCCATGCCGGGTCCTCGCCGGATCTAATCGACTGTTTGAAAGACACTATCCCGGTGAGTATTCGCCAATAGCCTGCTATACATCGTTGATGACCGCCGCTGATGGAGATCAGGAGCGTCTGACCGAGTCTCCTGAGTTCCTTCTGTTCTGCAATACCGCCTACGAGTTCTGGCAACGCAACCTGCTCCCCGGGGGCGAGCGGGTGATCCTGGTCGAAGCGATGAGCCAGGACATCCGCGTCACGCTGCGCAACCTCACCTTCGCGAACGCCCTGCGCCGGTTCCTCCCGGCCCGGCTGGTCGTCTTCACCGGCGCGGACGACGACTGGCACGAGATCCTCTGGACGTTCTTCGACGCCGAGGCGCTCGCGGCCATCTCGCGCGCGTACGGCGCGGTCGACGTGATCGACATCCACGACCTGGTGGACAGCCGGATCGACGATCCCGGGCGCGGCGATCTCCACATCGCCGGACAAGACCTGCCGGTGTCCGGTTCGGGAATCGATCCGGCCGTGCTGGAGGAGTTCGTCCGCGCGACGGTCTGCCGGGTGCTCAAGATCCCGCGGGTGACCGACGAGGTCCGCGCCGGTGCGAAGTACGCCGAGATCCACGAGCGCAGCGCGCAGTTCTCGGCCATCTACGACGCCCTCTTCGCCGGTCTGAACCCGGTCGCCCTGGTGACCAGCCATGTCGACTACAACCACTGGGGGCTGGCGGTCGAGACGGCCACCCGGTTCAACGTGCCCACGGTGCACGTCCAGAGCACCGGCACCTTCAAGGCGTACGCGCTCTTCCCCGAGACCCGGCGCGGTACCGCGACCTTCCGGGCCGAGCTCACCCCTCAGATCGCCGAGTTCTACGAGCAGTACGTCTGGTCGAACCGGGACCGGTTGCGGTCCGGCGCCGAGCTGTCCGCCTGGCGGCTGAAGGGCAACTGGGGCAAGCCGTCGTGGTGGCGTGGTGGCGCGATGTCGGCGATCGAGCTGCAGACCCCCGAGGACCGGCTGGCGGTGCGCGAGCACGCCCTGGCCAGATTCGGCTTCGACCCCGACAAGCCGGTGGTCGCGGTGTACAACCACGCCATCTCCGACGCGCCCCGCACGAACATCGAGCTCTTCGACGACCTGGCCGGCTGGTACGAGGCGACAGCGGACTTCGCGGTCAAGCGCGATGACGTGAACTGGCTGTTCATCGACCACCCGAATCAGTTCATGTACGACGCGACCGGGTTCTTCGACAGTCTGAAGGAGCAGCACGCCGACTCGCCGCTGGTCTTCCTCCCCAGCCTCGAGCTGAGCAAGAACGTGATGTGGAGCCTGGTCGATCTGGGCATCACGGTGCGCGGCAGCATCAGCAACGAGCTTCCCGCGTTCGGCATTCCAGCCATTCAGGCCGGCTGGTCGGAGTGGAGCCAGTGCGGGTTCACCATCGTGGCCAAGGACGCTGACGATTACTGGACCCGGCTGGCCGAATCGATCGACAGCCTGCTGGACGGGCGCCCGCTGCTCACCGAGGAGCAGATCGAGCGGGCCCGGCTATGGGGGTGGTTCTACCGCGGTGGAACGGACGTCTCGACCCAGCTGGTACAGCACTGGGAGATGGGTCGGACGGAACATCTGCTGCTCTCTGTCAGGGTCGCGATGCAGCACGTCGAGGCAGACGCCGACCCGGCCTTCACCGCCGTCCGCAGGATGTGGGCCCGTAAGGATCCCTTCCTGACCCGCATCGACATGAGGTTGCCGCCAGAGGAGTTCGCCTTGGCGCTGGGTGGAGTGGGTGAGCTGTGACCAGGACGTTCACCACGCCGCGTTTCCAGACCGCTTTCGACCGGGTGGTCGTGCCGCTGGCGCTGCCCGGAAGACTGAGCTCGGGGGAGGCCCCTGAGCTCACCACAGTCGACCAGTTGGTCCGTGGCACGGCCGTGATCGGCCGCTTCATCGCCTCGCCGGGACTGCTCGGCGTCAAGGTACGACCGACCGGCCGTCCGGTCCGGGTCACCGCGCACTTCCGCTACGACAGCATGGCGCTCGACTGGTGGGAGGAACGCATCACGACGCCGGGTGTGGTCCGGGGTGCCGGCGCACCGCGGCTGCTCCTGGTGCGTTCGCAGGGCAAGACCCGCGGCGCCGCTCTGCTGATCCGGCCGGCGGCGGATTTCCGCAGAGCAGCGACCGGGGTCGTCAGCTTCGACCTGCAGCCGGAGGAGTTGACCGCGGAAGGGCTGTTCGTCCTCGAAATGGACAGCGCCGACCTGGACCGGCCGGACTGGGCGCCGGCCGTGCCGTCCGGTTCGGTCGGCATCATGATGGAACTGATCGAGTTCGCCGAGGCGCAAGGCGATCGGGAGATCGGGCTGGTCTCCACCGGCACCCTTCCGATTAACCCGGACAGCGGCACCATGACGCTTCGCGCCGGATACTTCGTAGCCAATCCGACCGGCCGCGACGAGCCGCGGCGCTGGATCGCCGGGGCAACTCTGGTCGAGCCGCTGGTGCCGGGCCCCCGGACCAAGATCGCGCCGGTCGTCGAGCCGGTCGAACCCCCGCCGAGTACATCGCACGGCATCAAGCGGAAGGTCAGACGCAGGATCAAGCGTGCCGCCCGCTGGGTCGTCCCGGTGGCCGCCGTTCCGGCGGCGAGGAGAGTGAACAAGCGGGCGACGGCTCTCGAGCGCAGGGTTCTGCGAGCTGTCCGGAGGCGGATGCCCGGCCATACCCCGCCCCCGGTTGCCCCTCCGATTCCGGAACCGCCGAAGGGGCCGCCGCCCAACCCCCTCGCCGATGTGATGTCCGACCTCGTCAGCCGGAACCTCGTCCGGGTGGAGCTGGCCGGGATCGAAGCTGGTGCGATGCCCGGGGTGCAGGTGCGGGCCCGGGCGGGAGCGGAGATCGAGATCGTCACCGACGGTCCACTGAGGACCCCGGCGCTGGTCAGGCTGTCAATCGACCCGTCGGTCCTGCGCGAGCTGCCGGGGGTAGACGACAAGACAGTGCGCTGGGAGCTCGTCGTCCAGTCCGAGCCCTGATGGTCGCCGAGTACCGGCCGCAGCTAGATGGCGACGGGGACAAGAACGGTGCGCTGCTCCGCGGCCTCTTGAGCGGGTCCGAACCCGGTCGCTTGGTTCTGCCTGCAGGGTCCTACCCGATCACCGGAGGGCTGATCCTCACCGATCGGTGGTCACTGTCCGGTTCCGGTACGACGTTGTGGCGGGCGGAGGCCGAGGTGTCGCCGCTGATCCATGTCCTCGGATCAGGCGTATCGGTCGCCGACCTCACCCTCGAGCTTCCGGACGCCTCGCCCGGTCCACACGACGGGGCCGACTGGACCGCCGTCACGGTCGGCCGGTACTTCTACACCGAGAAGCCGGAGTGGATCGAACGAATCACCGTCGAGCGGGTGGTGGTCCGGCGTACCGGCCGGTGCGCCGCGAACAACATCACGCTGATCGGGGCCGTCCGGGACGCACGCTTCGCGGATCTCGAGGTACGGGGAGGAGGCACGGCCTTCATCGCGCACTGGGGTGCAGTCGGTGCCGGGGTCAGCGACATCACCGGGCACTCGTTGCACCCTCACCATTTCCAGGTCGTCGGACTGCGGGTGTACGACGCCTTCGAGGCCTTCTGTCTCAGCTCGGTGCACGACGTCGAGGTGCGGGACGTGCAAGGCGAGCGGGTCGAGATCGGATTCCGGTTGCTGCCTGGCGACAACACCGACCGCTACCACGAGAGGGGCGCCGACTCGGGGATCAACCAACGGCTCCTGATCCAGCACTGCGACATCGGCTGGTGCGGCGACCTCTACGCGATCCGGGTGGCGGGCTGGGGCCGGAGCGAGGTCGACGCAGCCGTGACCACCCGCGCGTACGTCGACCTCCGCGTCCGCGACGTGACGATCCGGCCCCTGCCGGTCGTCGTCGGCGGCCGCCCACCCCGGCAGGGCCGCCGCCCCATCGTGGTCGAGGACGCCGGCCTGGTCGACCTCGACGAGGTCCACGTCCTCCCGTGACCGGATAACTGCCGCTCAGGCCGCGTCGCACATCCTGTTGTCAGCCGACTTTGGCTTTGATCTCCTCGCCCTTCGCCTCGGCGTTCCCGAGGAGGTTGCTGCCGTTTCCCTGAGCTTCAAAGCCGCACTGGCTCGCCCGGGTGAACGTTTTCTCGTTGGCTGTGCCGGTCACCGCGCCGCCCGCGTCACTGACCCTGACAGCTGTATCCCAGCACTTCGCGCCCTTTTCGAACGTTTGGCACGCCTGCTTGACCATCACGTACGCCGGCTGCAGGCGGTCGCCAGGGGATCCGATCCGGGCGAGCTCACGACTGCAGCTGCGAAGGGTGTTCGCATACGACCTCATCTTCGCGCGCGTGAGGTAGACATTCCCCGTTCCCATGAAGGCCTTGTCCACCGTGTTGTGCAGCGTCGCGACCGCCTTGAGCCAGGCAAGCTCCTCGGCGGTCATCGACGGGACCGTGGTGGCGGTCGGCACCACCGCGCTCGTGGTGGCGGGCTTGGACACGGCCGGCGACGCGGGGGCCGACGAGGTGCTCGTCGAGTCGATCTTGTCGGCGCATCCGTTCAGAAGCAGGACGAGGAGGACCGTGGCGGCGAGGCGGGCAATGGACAAAATGGTGTTGGTTGGCATACGGACAGCCCCTTCAGCGCTGCATCGCGGCATCGCGGCATCGCGGCATCGCGGCAAGGGTCGCATGCCCCGCGACTTGCTGTGGTCGGCGAGTGACGCGAGCCAGGCAGTGGACCTCGCCGCTGCTGCTGCGATGTCCTTGGGGCGACGCATCCTGCCCGACCGGTGGGGGTAGCGCCAACCGTTTGGGACAGCAGCTCCCTTGCGTCGCGGTCCGCAGTCCTCAATCGGGACGCTACGCCTTGCTTTGCCATCGAGATCGAGGACAACCGCGCCGCCCGCACCCGGCCGTGAGCCGCGCCGTTGGAGTGGCGGGCCGCGGGTGGGTGGGAGCGGCGAGGGAGGTGGTGCGTGGGCAGGTGTTACCGGCGGCGGCGCCAGGGGCCGGTGATGGCGTAGGTGATGCCGGGGGTGTAGACGTTGAAGAACATGGTGCGGCCGTCGGCGGAGAAGCCGGCGCCGGCCAGTTCGCCGTACTCCGGGGCCTCGGGGGTGCCGTTGTTGACCCGGTTCCTGGCGAACTTGAAGACCTCGCCGTCCTCGGTGGTACCGAGGATGTGCTGGTCGCCGAGGCCGTCCTCGCACATCATCAGACCGCCGTACGGCGACATCGTGATGTTGTCGGGGGCATCGAACTCGGGGTTGTCCGATCCGGGTGTCGGGCGGGTGAAGATGACCTCGAGGCGGAGCGTCCCCTTGCGTGGGTCGTACTTCCAGACCTGGCCGTCGTGGTTCTGCTTCGGGCCGAGCTCGGTCCGCGCGAACGACGAGACGAAGTACACGCAGCGGTCCCGGGTGCCCCACCAGCAGCCTTCGAGCTTGTAGCCACCGGTGATCGGCTTCTGGTAGTCCTGGGCCCGGACCGACACGCTCGTCGCCAGCGGGTCCGGGACCTTCACCCACTCGACGTTGCGCAGTACCGTGCCGGCTTCCTGGAAGACGGACAGGTCCGGCGTACCGGCGATGCTCATCGCCTGCAGCTCGCCGCCGGCGCGGAGGCTGCCCCAGCCGCCGCGCGGGCGGTTCGGCAGGAAGCGGTAGAAGCCGCCGAGCGGTGCGACGAAGGCGTCCTCGGTCTCGTAGACGATGCCGGTGGACGGGTCGATCGCGACCGCCTCGTGCTGGAACCGCCCCATCTCCTTCAGCGGGAAGGGGTTGTTGTTGCGGCGGTCGTCATAGGGGTCGACCTCGAAGATGAAGCCGTGGTCCTTGGTGTAGCCGCTCTGGCCGGCCTTGAGTTCGGTCTCCTCGCAGGTCAGCCACGTGCGCCACGGGGTGATGCCGCCCGAGCAGTTGATCGCGGAGCCGCCGAGGCTGACGTGCTCGCTGGTCGGGTGGTTGTGCTTGTCGACCACCAGAGTGCTGGTACCACCGGCGCCGGCCGGGTCATACGTGCGTTCCGGCGGGGCGACCACCTTGATCGTCGCGGTCGGGCTGCACTCGTGGTTCCGTACCAGCCGGTTGCCGCCGTGGCTGTCCGGGAAGGTGCCCATCCCGTCGAACCGGCTGGGGGTCTGCAACCCGTCCGGCCTGACCGTGCCCTCCCGGGACAGCACGTTGTACTTGAACCCGCGCGGCAGGTCGAGCATGCCTTTCGGGTCCTCGATCAGCGGGCCGTACCCGATCTTCGGGCCCGAGGTGCCGAGCGCCGGTTGGGCGGTGTACAGCGCCTCGACCGAGCCCGCCACGCTGACGGCAACACCCGCCGCGGCGGCACGGGCGACGAACTGCCGCCGGGACAGGGGATTCGACTGCGGTTCCACGGACACGAGGAGGCCTCCTTGGGCGGGAAGAATGTGCCGACCCCTGTGAACGTATGGTGAACAGCCGTCAACGACAAGGTGAACCGCGCGTCGCGCCACATCGTCGCGGAGCCCACACGTGACGTGCCGCGCGCGGACCACCTGGTCCACGCGCGACACGAACAGCTCTGCCTACTGGTAGCAGGGCTTGCTGAACTCGTACTTCTCCGCCGTCTTGCCGGTGAAGAAGTCCTTCTCGACCGCCACCCCGGTCGGCGACGGAGCATCCACCTTGGAGATCAGGCTCTGCCGGAAGACCCGGTCGTTCGCCTCTCCGCCGTACTTGCCGGCGTCGGCGGGCAGCATGCCCTCGTAGTCGACCGTGGTCAGGGACTTCACCGCGGCCAGCAGTCCGGCCCGGGTCAGATCCTTGCTCTCGACCGCCTTCTCCAGCGCGGCCTTCATCGGGTACGACCAGACCCAGCCGGCCGTGTACCCGTCACTCGGCGCGGCCTTGAACGCGGCCTCCCCCAGGGTTTCGCGCAACGCCTTGTGGCCCGGGGTGTCCGTCCCGTACGGACCCCAGGGTGCCGACTGCAGGTAGAGCGCCGTCAGCGCGGGCCCGGCCGGGCTCTTCAGCAGAGCCGGGTTCCAGGTCGGGCTGGTGCCAATGAACTTGCCCTTGTACCCCGCCTGGGCCGCGCCGCCGACGATGGTCGCCGCCTCGGTCGGACCGGTGGTGAGGATGACCATGTCCGGCTTGGCCGCCACCAGTTTGGTGATCGCCGCGCCCTGGTTCTCCTGACCGGGAGCGGTCGGGATGTCCGTGAACGTCATCCCGTTCGCCTCGGCCGCGATCTTCGTACCGGCGGCCGCGTCGTCGCCGTAGTCGCCCGGGAAGTGCACCGCCGCGACGGTCTTCGCCTTCAGCGTCTCCGAGCCGTAGTCGACCGAGTTCATCGACTCGAAGCAGTAGTTCGTGCCCGACTCGAGGATCACGTCCTCGAACGCCCAGGCGGACGTCCACGAGGCCGGCACGGCGATCACGTTGCTCGCCTTCAGGTCCGCCAGGATCGCCGCGGTGGGCGGGGAGCCGAGGGTCTGCGCGAGGCCGAGCACGTTCGGCTTGATCTCGGAGTACACCTCGTTGTGGATCTGCGGGTTGTACTTGTTGTCCTTGGTGTACTTCGTGATGTCGACCTCGTACCCACCGATGCCGCCGGCCGTGTTGACCCGCTTCCAGAACGCCTTCTGGCCTTCCGTGACCGGCACGCCCAGCGCCTTGAACGGGCCCTCGGTCAGGTCCGAGATGACGCCTAGGTAGATACAGCCCTTCGCCTGGTCGACCGCGCTCGGACAGGGATCCGCGGTGACGCCGACGTCGAACTTGACGCCCTCGCTGCCCTGCTGTGTCTCGGGCGCGTCGTTCCGGCACCCGGCGACGGCCAGTACGGCGGCCACCAGGCCCACCGCGACCGTCCTGCGACTTCTGCTCATCGCTCTTCCTCCTCAGGCTTCTCGCCGACGGACCCCAGGGTCAGTGCGAGAACGGCCACGACTTCCAGTACGTGCGGATGCGGATCCAGATCCCGAACAGCCCTCGCGGTTCGAAGATCAGGAAGCCGATGATCAACAGGCCGTAGAGGATCGTCTCGACCTGGAAGACCGTGATGCCCCCGGACGTCGAACTGCTGCTGATGAACGGCAGCACGGCCGGCAGCTCGCGGGTGACCCGCGGCAACAACGTGATGAACAACGCGCCCAGCACCGATCCCGAGATGGTGGCGACGCCGCCGACCAGGATCATCGCGATGTACTGCACCGACAGCGCCAGGTTGAACGACCCCGGCTCGACGAAGCCGATCATCACGTACAACAACGCCCCCGCGACGCCGGCGTAGAACGACGACACCGCGAAGGCGATCATCTTGTACCGCGTCACGTCGACGCCGATCACCTCGGCGGCCAGATCGCGGTCCCGTACCGCGGCCAGCGCCCGGCCGATCCGCGACCGGACCAGGTTCCGCGCCAGCACCCCGAAGATCACCAGCAGCACGAACATCAGCAGATACAGCTTCTGTGCCTTCGTGAAGAACTCGCCGTCGACCGCGAACTGGATTCCGAACAACTCCGGTACCGCGGCCGGCCGGCCGACTCCCACTCCCCCGGTGAGATCCCCCCAGTGCTTGAACAGGTGCTCGCCGATGAAGACGAGCCCGAGCGTCACCACAGCCAGGTACAACCCGCGCAACCGAGCCGCCAACGGCGCGACGATCAGCCCGGCGAGTCCCGCGACCAGCCCGGACGCGAGCAACCAGATCGGGAACGACGTGATCCCGAACCCGATCAGCCGGGTGCTGTCCGGATCACCCGACAACGTCGCCGCCGTGTAGGCGCCGAGCCCGAGGAAGAACGCGTGCCCCAGGGACACCTGGCCGGCGTACCCGGTGACGAGGTTGAGCCCGATGGCGCCGATCGCGGCCACGAAGGCGGTGGCCAGAACGGCGAGCAGGTCGTCCTGGAGCATGAACGGCAGCAGTACTGCGACCAGCACCAGGAAGAGGGTCCACCAGCGCTTCGCGGGGGTGTTCAGCAACGCCATGTCCTGCCCGTACGACAGGTAGAGCTGGGGTCTGCCGAGCCTGGTGCTGCTCATATCCGCTCCACCTCCCGAGTGCCGAAGAGGCCGTACGGTCTGACCAGCAGGACCAGGAGCATCAGCAGGTACGGCACGACCAGGAAGAAGTCACCGCCGAAGACCGGAGCCAGGTCGCCGCCGTAGTTGCCGACCAGCGCCTCGACCACTCCGATCGCGAGTCCGGCGACCACCGCGCCGCCGAGCGAGTCCAGGCCGCCCAGGATGATCACCGGCAACGCCTTGAGCGCGGTCAGCCAGAGGTTCTGCTCCAGCCCGATGCCGGTCGACAGGAACACCCCGGCCAGTCCGGCGAGCATCGCCGCGAGCGCCCACGACAGCGAGAACACCCGGCCGACGGACACGCCCTGAGCCTGTGCCACCTCCTGGTCGGACGACGCCGCCCGCATCGCGAGTCCGGTGCGGGACCAGCGGTAGAAGGCGAACAGCGCCGCGACCACCACCAGCGTGGTGACCAGTGTGGCGAGATTCCGCTGGTCGACGGTCACCCCGAGCACCTTCACCTGGTTCAGGCCCCAGGGGTCGCCCATCTGCCGGATGTCCAGGCCGATGAAGGAGTTCACCACCGTGCGGATCACGATGTCGACGCCGAGCGTGATGATCGCGATCACGAATACCGGCTTGCCGATCATCGGCCGCAGCGCCAGCCGTTCGACCCCCGCGCCGAGCAACCCGGTGAGCAGCAGCCCGACCACGACGGCCAGGAAGAAGTTCATCTCGAGCACCAGGTAGCTGACGAGCACGCCGCCGGTCATCATGAAGGCCGGCTGGGCGAAGCTGATCACCCGCATGGACTTGTAGATGATCACGAAACCCAGCGCGAGCAGGGCGTAGATCGAGCCGTTGCCGAGACCGCGGACCACCGTGGCGACGAACTCGTTCACCGCACACCTCCGCGGTACATCGACTCGACGAGCTCGGCGAAAGCGTTCGTGACGGCACTCCGCTTCACCTTCTGGGTCGCGGTCAGCTCACCGTCCTCGTGCTCCAGGAGCTTCGGCAGCAGCCGGAACGTCTTCACCTGCTCGACCGTCGCGAACCGCTCGTTCACCTCGTCGACCACCCCCTGCACGAGCGCGACCACCTCCGCCTTCGAGGACAGGTCCCGGTACGTCGAGTACGGCAGCCGGCGCAGTTGCGCCCAGTGGCCGACGGTGTCCGGCTCGATCCCGATCAGCGCGGCCAGGTACTTGCGCCGGTCGCCGATCACCACCGCCTCCTTGACGTACGGCGAGGCCTTCAGCGCGTTCTCGATCTCGGACGGCGCGATGTTCTTGCCGCCCGCGGTGACGATCAGGTCCTTCATCCGGTCGGTGATCCGCAGATGGGTGCCGTCGACCCACTCCCCCACGTCGCCGGTGTGCAACCAGCCGTCCGGGTCGATCATCCGCTCGGTCGCCTCCGGGTCCTGCCAGTACCCGGCGAAGGTGCCCGCATGCCGGGTCAGGATCTCGCCGGTGGTCTCGTCGATCCGCAGTTCCACCCCCTCGTGCCGTTCGCCGACCGTGCCGACCTTCACCCGGCCCGGGCGGTTGGCCGTCGCCACCGCGGTGTTCTCGGTCATCCCGTACACCTCGTGCATCGGCAGTCCGAGCCCCATGAAGAACCGCAGCACCTCGGGCGCGATCGGCGCGGCCCCGGACGCGGAGTACCGGACCTTGCGCAGGCCGATCCGGTCGAGCAGCGCGCGGTAGCAGACGACGTACCCGATCGCGTGGACCAGCCGGGAGGACGTGGTGTGCCGACCGCCGTTGGCGGCGAGGGTGTCGCCGATCCAGTCGGCGCGGCGCAGCCAATAGCCGCCGACGCGGCGCTTCAGCGGACCGGCCGAGGCGATCCGGATCTGGACGCCGGCCGCGATCTTCTCCCAGATCCTCGGTACGCCGAACAGGATCGTCGGCTGCACCTCGTGCAGGTTGGGAGCGACGGTCTCGATCGACTCCGCGAAGTGCACGCAGACGCCCGCACCCGCGCCGAACCAGCAGCTGAAAACTCGCTCGGCCACATGGCACAACGGCAGGTAGGACAACACGCTGTCCTTGGACGAGGGCGGCGGTGCGGTGAATCCACCGCGCTCGACCAGTTCCTGAATGGCGAAGTCCACATTGGCGACGGTGAGCATCACGCCTTTAGGCGGACCGGTGGTCCCCGAGGTGTAGACCAGCGTCGCGAGGTCGTCCGGGCGGACCTGGCGCATCCGCTCGTCCACAGCATCCGGGTGCACCTCGCGGTGCTCTTTGCCGAGGGCAAGGAAATCGGGCCAGGCCAGCAGCCGCGGGTCGTCGTACCGGTGCCGGATGCCGCGCGGCTCCAGGTAGACGATGTGTTCCAGCGCAGGCAGCTCGTCGGCGACCGCCAGTGCCTTGTCGACCTGCTCCTGGTCCTCGGCGATCAACACCCGCGTCCCGGAATGGCGCAGCAGATAGGCGACCTCGGCGACCGGGTTCGTCGGGTAGAGACCGACCGTGACGGCACGTACCGCGACCGCTCCGACGTCGGTGTAGAGCCACTCCCGGCGGTTCTCCGAGTGGATCGCCACCCGGTCGCCCGCTTCCATGCCCAGGGCAAGCAACGCGTGACCGACCAGCTCAGCGGTCTGCCAGTACTGCGACCAGCTGACCTGCTGCCACAGGCCGAGGTCCTTCTCCCGCAGGGCGATCACGTCCGGGGTCGCGGTGGCGCGGTCCCGCACCCGGGCGGCGATCGTGGACAACCGGACTCCGGCGGTGACCGTGCTCATGCCCGCTCGCCGCCCGCCTGCTGCACGATCTTGTGTTCTTCGCCCAGGTAGGCGCGCACCACGTCGGGATCGGTCGCCACCTCCCGGGGCCGGCCGGTCCGGATCGGCCGGCCGAAGTCGACCACCATGATCCGGTCGGCCAGGTCCATCACCAGACCCATGTCGTGCTCCACCATCACCATCGGCAGGCCGAGCTCGTCGCGGATGTCGAGGATGAACCGTGCCATGTCCTCGGTCTCCTCCAGGTTCATCCCGGCGACAGGTTCGTCCAGCAGCAGCAACTTCGGCTCCGAAGCGAGGGCCCGGCCGAGTTCCACCCGCTTCTGCACGCCGTACGGGAGCAGGCCGACCGGCATCCGCCGCCACTGGGCGAGCTCGAGGAAGTCGACGATCTCCTCGACCGCCACCCGGTTCGCGAGTTCGTTGCGGCGAGCCTTGCCGAGCCAGGCGAACCCGGCCAGCACGCCGTACGGGTGGTGGTGATGGCGGCCGAGCATCAGGTTGTCGAGCACGGTCAGGTTGGAGAACAGCTCGATGTTCTGGAAAGTCCGGGCGATGCCGAGTCGCGCGATCGCGTGCGGTTTGCGGCCGATCAATTCCTCGTCGCCGAAGCGCACGGAGCCCCGCTGCGGCCGGTACACCCCGGACAGCACGTTGAAGATCGAGGTCTTGCCGGCGCCGTTCGGGCCGATCACCGCGAACAGTTCGCCGGGGTCGACGGTGAAGCTCACGCCGTTGAGCGCGGTCACGCCGGAGAACTCCAGCAGCACGTCGTCGAAGGTGAGCACCGGTTGTACCGCCGGGCGGGTGGACTCCGGCCGGGTCTCGGTCGCGGTCATGACAACCACCGCTTGCGGCGCCGGTAGTGCTTCACGTCGCGGAACGACCTGGAGGCGCCCTCCGCCCCGAGGCCGAGATAGAACTCCCGGACGTCGCCGTCGGCGAGCAGGTCGGCGGCCGGCTTGTCCATCACCATCGCGCCGTTCTCCAGCACGTAACCGTGTTCGGCGATCGCCAGCGCCATCGCGGCGTTCTGCTCGACCAGCAGCACGGTGGTGCCGGCCGCGTTGATGTCGACGATCACGTCCCGGATCTGCTGCACCACCATCGGCGCCAGCCCCAGACTCGGCTCGTCCATCAGCAGGTACCGCGGGTCGGACATCAGCGCGCGCCCGATCGCCAGCATCTGCTGCTCACCACCGGACAGGTAGCCGGCGATCTTGCGCCGCCGATCGGCCAGCACGGGGAACAACTGGTAGGTCCGGTCCAGGTTGACCTTCAGCGACCGCGGCTTGACGTGCCCGCCGACCCGCAGGTTCTCCTCGACCGTGAGATCGCTGAAGATCCGGCGGCCTTCCATCACCTGTTTGATGCCCAGGGCAGCGATCCGGCTGGGGTCCAGACCGTGGATCGGTTCGCCGTCGAGCGTGATCGCGCCGCGGCTCACCTCGCCGCCGTGCACGTCGAGCAGCCCCGAGATGGCGCGCAGCAGCGTGGACTTGCCCGCCCCGTTGGCCCCCAGCAGGGCGACGATCCGCCCCTGCGGGACCTCGAGGCTGACTCCGCGCAGCACCAGCATCACATCGTCGTAGACGACCTCGAGATTCGTCGCTGCCAGCACGTCCGGCCTCCTGGATCCCCGAAGGTTCCAACCGTCCTGGCGAGTGAGTGTGACAGCACCGATGTCATCTGCGGAAGGGCTCCGGCCCGGAAATCGGACGCCGGTCGCCAAAACGTGATCGTGACCGGAAACGCTGCCTGACAACGCATTCCGCTCAGTCAGGAGCAAACTACGGCAACGCCGTGGTACAGCTGAGGCATGCCGTGAGGATCATCCGGGCCGGGGGAGGTTCCGGCGGGGACGGGCCGCCAGGCTGGAGGAATGGGCAGTGAGCTCGGTCTCGGACTGACCAGCCTCTTCGTGGTAGCGCTGGTGGCGGCCGTGACTCCTGTGCTGGTCGGATTGTTCGGCCGGCTGCGGATTCCTCAGGTCGTGGTGCTCATTCTCGGCGGTGTCGTCGTCGGGCCGGAGGTGCTCGATCTGGCGGACCCCGAGAGCATCGAACTGCTCGCGAACGTCGGTCTGGGGTTCCTGTTCCTGCTGGCGGGCTACGAGCTGGATCTGGCCGTCTTCGGGCAGCGGGCCGGCAAGCTCGCCATCGTGGGGTGGCTGGTCACAGTGGCGCTGTCCATCGGTGTGGTCGGCCTGCTGGCGGCGGCGGGCCTCGTGCACGCGTTCGTACCGGTCGCGCTCGGTCTGACGACGACGGCGCTGGGAACGCTGTTGCCGATCCTGCGGGACAACAACATGCTGCAAGGGTCGTTCGGCTCCTACGTGCTCGCCGCGGGGGCGGTCGGAGAGTTCCTGCCCGTCGTGGCGATCGCGATCTTCCTCGGGTCGAACGGCCGGTTCGTCGGGCTCATCTCCCTGGTCGCGGTGGGAGTCCTGGCCCTGCTGCTGAGTGTGGCGCCCAGGCTCGGACGTGGTGGGCGGATCGCGCGAATCCTGTCGGAGGGAAAGGACGCGACCTCGCAGACCACGCTGCGGTGGACGGTCGCGTTGCTGCTGCTCCTGCTCGTCGTCGCCAACGACTTCGGGCTCGACGTCGTCCTGGGTGCCTTCGTGGCAGGCGTCGTGCTGCGTCGATGGGCGCCCGGGGACGTCGAGTCGCTGGACCACAAGCTCGATGCCGTCGGCTACGGCTTCTTCATCCCCATCTTCTTCGTGTCGTCGGGGATGGGTCTCGATCTGAAGTCCATCCTCGAGGCACCGGGGCGGCTGTTGCTGTTCTTCCTGCTGCTGCTCGTCGTGCGCGGCCTCCCGACGCTGCTGGTGTACCGATCCGCACTGCCTTGGTCGAGACGTTTCGAGCTCGTCTTCGTGGTGTCGACGGCGTTGCCGCTGCTCGTCGCACTCAGCGAGATCGGGCTCGAGACCGGCAAGATGCTCCCCGAGAACGCCGCCGCGCTGGTGGGCGCCGGCGTCCTGTCGGTGCTGGTGTACCCCGCGATCGCCGTCGCCATCGACCGCAGACTCGACCGCACCCTCGGCGCACCCGACGCACCCGACGAGACCCGGCCCTAGCCCGCACGCCAGTCAGAACGCGTGGTCAGGACGCCGTGTCAGGAGCCGGTCAGGTCGCCGCCGCATCCGCCTTGCGGCGCGCGGCCGGGACGTCTGTCGCGGCGTCCCGCCCGCCGGCCTTCGCCTGATCCAGCGCGGCGTTGAGGGTGATGGCCGCGTCGATCAGCGCCAGGTGCGTGAACGCCTGCGGGAAGTTGCCGAGCTGCTCGCCGGTCGAGCCGATCTCCTCGGAGTACAGGCCCACGTGGTTGGCGTAGGTGAGCATCTTCTCGAAGATGAGCCGGGCCTCCTCGAGGCGGCCGGCCCGCGCCAGCGCGTCGACGTAGTTGAAGGTGCAGAGCGAGAACGTGCCCTCGTCGCCGGCCAGCCCGTCCGGCGAGGCGGCCGGGTTGTAGCGGTAGACCAGACTGTCGACCACGAGTTCGGCATCCATCGCGTCCAGCGTGGACAGCCACATCGGGTCGTTGGGGGTGATCATGCCGACCGTTGCCATCCGCAACATCGACGAGTCGAGGACGGTGTCGTCGTAGTGCTGCACGAAGGCTCCGACCTTCTCGTTCCAGCCGCGCTGCATCACCTGGTCGTAGACCGCGTCCCGGCTGGTGCTCCAGCGGTCCACCGCCCCCGGCCGGCCATGCTCCGCGGCCATCCGGATCGCCCGGTCGAAGGCGACCCAGCTCATCACCCGGCCATAGGTGAAGTCCTTCTCCCCCCCGCGCGTCTCCCAGATCCCCTCACCCGGCAGGTCCCAGTTGTCGGCCAGCCAGTCGACGATGCCACGCAGCGCGATCCAGCCCTTGTGGCCGAGCTCGATACCGTGCTGGTCCGCGAAGTAGATGCTGTCCAGCGCCTCGCCGAAGATGTCCATCTGCCGCTGGTCCGAGGCGCCGTTGCCGATCCGCACCGGCCGGGAACCCCGGTAGCCCTCGAGATGCTCGAGCGACTCCTCGACCAGGTCGGACGAACCGTCCACGCGGTACATGATGTTGAGCGGACCGCCTTGCCCGGTGGTCTTCTCCAGGACGCGGTCACGCAACCACGCGCAGAACTCGTCCGCCTCCTCGGTGAAGCCCATCCCGAGCAGTGCGTACACGGAGAACGAGGCGTCCCGCACCCAGGTGTAGCGGTAGTCCCAGTTGCGCTCGCCGCCGACCTGCTCGGGCAACCCGGCAGTGGGTGCGGCCACCAGCGCGCCGCTCGGCGCGTACGTCATCAGTTTCAGCGTGATCGCCGAGCGCTGCAGCATCTCCCGCCACCGGCCGGTGTACGTCGACTTGGACAGCCACTCTCGCCAGAAGGTCGTGGCGTCGTCGAACATCGCCGTGAACTCCGCGACCTCGATCTCACGCGGTGGCCCCTCGGCCGCCGACTCCAGCATCAGCCCCCGGACGTCCCCGGTTGTCATCGCGTAGTCGATGTGGAGGTCGCCGCCGTCCACCCGCACCTGCGCCAGCCGCTCGTCACCCGGCTCGCGGACCGCGTGCAGCGTCAGGCTCAGGTCCTCGGTCACGAAGACCGCCCCTTGCTCGACCAGCTGCGTCTCGTGCTCCTTGCGGCCGTAGTCGAACCGGGGCGCGATGTCCACCTCGAAGTTGATCCGCCCCCGCACGCACCGCATCATCCGCAGGATCCGGTGGTTCGCGGTGGGCTGCTTGCCGGCCGGCGGCATGAAGTCGACGACCTCGCCGACGCCGTCCTCGGTCATGAAGCGGGTGATCAGGATCGCGGTGTCCGGGAAGTACAGCTGCCGGCTCGTGACGTCGGTGCCGGTCGCGCGGGCCCGGAAGTAGCCGCCGCGCTCGTGGTCGAGCAGCGCGGCGAAGACGCTCGGCGCGTCGAACCGTGGACAGCAGAACCAGTCGATGGATCCGTCCGTGGTCACCAGTGCGGCGGTCTGCAGGTCGCCGATCAACCCGTGTTCGGCGATGGGTGGGTAGTCGCTCATGATGGGTCTTCTCCTCTTCGGTTGCGATAGAGGTCGGCGCCACCGGGTGCGACCTGCTGCATCGTGAAAGCTCGTTCGCGCCGGGTCTCGCGGCTGAAGGCGATCGCCCAGCTGAGCACCGCCCCGAACCGGTTGCGGTAACCGGTCAGGAAGGCGAGGTGGATGCCGAGCCAGGCCAGCCAGCCGATCCGGCCACTCAGGTGCACCCGGCCGACCGATACGACCGCCTGACCGCGCGCGATGTAGGCCGCGGAGCCCAGATCGCGGTACCGGAACGGCTTCGGCGGATCGGTCTTCCCGTCCACCTCGTCCCTGATCCGCTTCGCCGCGTAGTACCCGGTCTGCATCGCCACCTCGCCGACACCGGGAAGGTCGTCGAGGCTCATCACGTCACCGACCACCGAGATCTCCGGGTGGCCGGGCAGGGTGAGGTCAGGCTGGACCTTGATCCGTCCGGCCCTGTCCTGCTCCGCGCCCGCGGCCTTCGCGAGCTGGTCGGCGACCGGCTGCGCCGCCACCCCGGCGGCCCACAGCACGGTTCCCACCTCGTACGACGTACTCGCGCCGTCGGGTCCTCGGACCACCAGCCCGTTCTGGTCCACGTTGGTGACGATCGACCCCAGGTGGAGCTCGACGCCGAGGTCGGTCAGCGCGGCGGCGGCCTTGGCGGACAGCTCCGGGCCGAACGGCGCGAGCGGCGCGTCGCCGCCGTCGAAGAGCAGGACCTTCGCCTCGGTGGGATCGATGTCGTGGAACTGCTTGCTCAGCGTCGACGTGGCGAGCTCACGGATCTGCCCGGCCAGTTCGACACCGGTCGGCCCGGCGCCGACCAGAGCGAACGAGAGCCACCGCCGGCGCTCCTGCGGATCGGTGGCCGACTGGGCCATCTCGAACGCACCGAAGACCCGGCGCCGGATCAGCAGCGCATCGGCCAGGGTCTTCATCCCGGGTGCGAACGCGGCGAACTCCTCATGCCCGAAGTACGACTGCCGCACGCCGGCGGCGAGGATCAGGTCGTCGTACGGGAACTCGAGCTCGCCGCCGGTCGGCCGCAGCGCGTGGACGATGCGGGCCTGGACGTCGAAACCGGTCACCTCGGCGAGCACGCAGTCGACGTTGGCGTGCTTGCGCAGGATCGCCCGCAGCGGCATCGCGACCTGCCCCTCGGACAGCACCCCGGTGGCGCACTGGTACAGCAGCGGCTGGAACAGGTGGTGGGTGGCGCGGTCCACGAGGGTGACCTGCACCCGTCGGCGCCGGAACGCGCGCGCCGCGAACAAACCGGCGAAGCCCCCGCCCACGATCACCACCCGGCGAGGCTCCGATCGATCCTCCGCGCCGCTCCTGGTCCGCTGTCTCATCGTCCGGGCCCCCTGGATCATCCGGCCGGGTCATGCCAGATCGCCCCCGGCGGCAGCAAGGCGTCGGCCTCCTTCGGCCCCCAACTGCCCTTGGCATACGGGATCACAGGGACGGCGTCACCAAGCACGGGCTCGACCACTCGCCAGGCGGCTTCCACGGTGTCCTGCGCGGCGAAGAGCGCCTGCCGGCCGAGGAGCGCCGCCCCGATCAGCCGGTCGTACGGTCGCTGGTCGGATCCCTTCGCCTGGGCGAAGGTGAGGTGCTCGGCCTGCGCTGTCCAGCCGGCGCCCGGCTTCTTGCCGCACAGGGTGAGTCCAACCTCGCTCTCCGGCCAGATCCGGAACCGCAGCTCGTTCGATGCGGTGGAACCCTCGAGCCCGAAGAGGTCCCGCGGTGGGCGGCGGAACCGGATCACGATCTCGGTCGCGGTGACCGGCAGGCACTTCCCGGCCCGAATCGCGATCGGTACACCGGCCCAGCGCCAGGTGTCGAGGGCCAGCCGGACCGCGACGTACGACTCGGTCTGCGACCCGGGTTCGACGCCCGCGACGTCCAGGTAGCCGTCGTACTGCCCGCGCACCGTGTCGTCCTTGGTCAGCGGGCGCAGTGAGCTGATGACCGCGGCCTTCTGAGTCCGCCAGTTGGCGTCCTCGAGATGGCCCGGCGGATCGGCGGTCACGCTCGCGAGCACCTGCAGCATATGGTTCTGGATGACGTCGCGGATCGCCCCGGTACGGTCGTAGAAGCTGCCTCGGTCGGAGACGTCGAAGCTCTCCGCCATGGTGATCTGGATGCTCTCCACGTGCTCGCGGTTGAGCAGCGGTTCGAGCACCGAGTTGGCGAAGCGGGCGAACAGCACGTTCTCCAGCGGGTCCAGGCCGAGCCAGTGATCCACGCGGTAGATGGCCTCCTCGGGGAAGACCTTGTTCATGATCGCGTTGAGCTTCCGGGCGCTGGCGAGGTCGGTGCCGAACGGCTTCTCGACCATCACCCGGGCCCCGTCGGCCTTGCCCGCACCCGCGATGCCCTCGGCGATCCGGCCGAACAACGGCGGGGGCACCTCGAGGTAGAACAGCGCCCGATTCCCGGCGCCGACCTCGTCGGCCATCATGGCGTACGTCGCGGCATCGCCGAGGTCGCCGTCGATGTAGCGCAGGAGGCCCAGCATGCCGGCCGCCGCGGTGCTGTCCGGGTCGATCCCGTTGGCCTTCAACGACGCGGTCGCATACGCGCGGAACTGGTCGAGTCCCCAGCCGCTCTTGGCCACCCCGACGATCGGTACGTCGAGCACGCCCCGGTCGACCAGCCCGACCAGGGCAGGGAAGGTCTCCAGCTTCGCGAGATCACCGGTCGCACCGAAGATGACCAGCGCGTCCATGTCGGCGGTTGGCATAGCGGTTCTCCTGTTCAGTCCGGGTCCGCTGGACTCAGCGGAGCCGGTCGAGGATGTGGTCGCCTACCCGGAGCGCGTTCGCGATCGCGGTCAGCGAGGGGTTCACGGCGCCGATGCTCGGGAAGAAGCTGGTGTCGACGACGTAGAGGTTGTCGAGGTCGTGGGCCTTGCAGTTCACGTCGAGGACCGAGCTCTGCCGGTCGTCGCCGAACCGCACCGTGCCCGCCTGGTGCGCGGTGGCGCCGATGGGCATCCCCTTGTACAGGTAGATGCTGTGGTCGAGCAGCCGGTGTTCGTGCATCCCGAGGTCACCGAGCATGCCCTCCAACTTGTGCCTGAGCCGCTTGACGCCCTCGATGTTGTTCTCCTCGTCGAGGGCGAGCTGGATCGAGCCGTCCTTGCGCACGGTGACCCGGTTGTCCGGCTGCGGAAGGTCTTCACCGCACAGCCAGAAGTCGACCGCGTGGTGGGCGATCATCTCGAACGGCATGCCCGGCGAGATCTTGCCGGCCCAGCGCGGCGCGCCGCTGCGGACCTGCTCGGTGTCGGACTTGCCCAGCATCTGGATCCCGCCGAGCGGGTAGTCCCAGTCGTCGGCCCCGAGGTACCAGTCGTTCATCGCCAGGGTCTTCTGGAACAGGGTCGGGTTCGGCTCCTTCGACACCGCCATCAGCGCGAGGTTGTTGTGCCGCAGGTAGTGGCGGCCGACAACGTCCGAACTGTTCGCCAGGCCGTTCGGATGGCGGTCGTTCGCCGACTTCAGCAGCAGTACGGCGGAATTGACCGCGCCGCAGGCGACAACCACGAGGTCCGCGCTGAACTGCATGGTCGACCCGTCGACCTCGGCCACGACCTGCGAGACCGTCCGCCCGGCCGGGTCGGTCTCGAGCCGCAGCACGTGGGCGTTCGTCAGCATCGAGACGTTCTCGTGCTTCAGCGCCGGGTCGACGCAGATCACCTGCGCGTCCGACTTCGCCTGGAGCAGGCACGGGAATCCGTCCACCCGGTCACACCGGATGCAAACGCTGTCCCGGCTCGCGCGGCCTTGCGCGTCCTGGATGAGATCGACACCGATCGGCAGATGGAACGGATGCAGCCCCTGCTTGCCCAGGTCGTCGCTCAACTGCTGGATCCGGGGCTCGTGCTCGACCGGCGCGAAGCGGTACGGCGCACTGGCCGGACCTTCGGTGGGGTCCTCGCCGTGACGACCGTGGACCCGGTAGAGGTGCTCGGCCTCCGTGTAGTACGGCTCGAAGTCCTCGTACCGCAGCGGCCAGGCGGGCGAGACGCCGCCATGGTGCCGCAGCTCCCCGAAGTCCTGCGGTCGCAACCGGAACAGAGCGGCGCCGTAGAACTTGGTGTTCCCACCCACGTAGTAGTTGGTCTCCGGCGGGAACTCGTGGCCGTGCTGGTCGTACCAGTACTCCGGAGCCCGGTACCGGCCCTCGACGAACACGGCGGTGGAGTCCCAGTTCTCGCGTTCTCGCGGCAGATAGTCACCGCGTTCGAGCAGGAGGACCCGCCTACCGGACGGCGCCAGACGATGGGCCAGTGTGCCGCCACCTGCGCCGGTGCCGATGATGATCACGTCGTAGTGCTGATCGCCAGCCATCTCTCCACCCTTCGTCGAATCCGCGCGAGATGCCTCATCCGCGATGGATGACGTGGCCTATGTACTCAGGCGGTGACGGAAGACGACGTACGACCAAGCCTGGTAGAGAAGTACCAAGGGAAAGAAGATCAACGCGACGACGCTCATCACCGTGAGCGCATAGTCGGCCGACGCCGCGTTGGCGACGGTGAGGCTGTTCGCGGGGTCCGTGCTGGACACCAGGACCTGGGGATAGAGGGCGGCGAACAGTCCCGCCACGGCACCTGCCATCGCGGTCGCCGACAGGACGAACGCGGCGCCATCGCGGGCCCGGTGCACCGCCCAGACGGAGACGGGCAGCGCGGCCGGGGCGACGACCAGCGGCAGGATCGGCGCCCAGCCGTGGTCCGCGATGACCAGGATCCAGATCGCGTAGACCGTGACCACCACAAAGCTCAGCCAGCCGAACCAGCGAGCGGCACGATGCGCTCGCTCACGCAGCTCACCAGTGGTCCTGATGCCGAGGAACGTCGCCCCGTTCACGAGACAGAGCACCACCAGCGTCACTCCGGTCCACAGGCCGAACGGCGTGAAGAGATCCCAGAACGTGCCCGTGAACTCGCCGTCGGCGTCGAGCGGCAGGCCGGCGACCAGGTCACCCAGCGCGATCCCGAGTACGAGCGGCGCCAGCAGGCTGCCGATCGTCAGCGTGCCGCTCCACAGCCGGCGCCAGCCGGGCCTGTCGACCTTGCCACGGAACTCGAAGGACACGCCTCGGGCGATCAGCGCCACCAGCAGCAGCACCACCGCGAGGTAGCTCGCGGAGAACCAGCTGGCGTACCAGTCGGGGAACGCGGCGAAGATCGCCGCACCGCCGACCACCAGCCACACCTCGTTGCCGTCCCAGAACGGACCGATGGTGTTGATCGCCACCCGGCGTTCCAGGCCGGTCCGGCCGAGTACCCGGTGCAGCATCCCGACCCCGAAGTCGAAACCCTCCAGGACGAAGAAGCCGGTCCACAGGATCGCGATGATCACGAACCACAGCTCGGGTAGTCCCACGGCCGCCTCCAGGGTCGCTAGTAGGTGATCGCCGGCGTCCGGGGATCACCTGTGGGCTCGTCGTCGGCGTGCTCGAGCTCGAGACCGCGTCGTGCGTAGCGCAGCATCAGGAAGAGGTAGACGATCCCGAGCAGCACGTAGACGGCGACCAGCACCCCGATGCTGATCGCGAGCTCGGTCGTGCTGACCGAGGTGGACACGCCGTCCGCGGTCTTCATCAGTCCCTGGACGAGCCATGGCTGGCGCCCGTTCTCCGTCAGCAGCCAGCCGGCCGTGTTCATCAGGAAAGGCGCCAGCACCGCCCAGGTCGCCACCGCGAGGAACACTCGCGACTCTGTCAGCTTCCGGCGGTACAGCAGCCAGGCTCCCCAGAGGCCGATCAGCGTCATCAGGCTGCCGAGGTAGGCCATCACCCGCATCGACCAGTACTGCACGAACACGTCCGGCACATAGTTGCCGTCGCCGTACTGCTGGACGTCGGCCGCCTGAAGTTGGTTGAGCCCTTCCACCTGCCCGTTCCACGTACCCGTGGCCAGCAAGGACAGCAGATGGGGTACTTCGATCAACTGGGTCGGGGTCTCGTCGTTCCTGCCGCCGCCGATCTGGAACAGCGAGAACGAGCAGGGCTGACAGGTCTCCCACTGTGCCTCGGCGGCCGAGATCTTCATCGGCTGGTACTCCGCCTCCACCACGCCGAGGTGGCTGCCGACCCCCAGCGCCAGGATCGAGACCGGGACCAGGACGAGGATGGCGAGTTTGGCCGAGCCGCGGAAGGGTCCGCTGTGCTCGCGGCGCCTGAGTTGCCACGCGGACACTGCCAGCATCAGCACGGCTCCGGTGAGCAACGAAGCCAGGATCACGTGGACGTATCCCCAGACGAACACCGGATTCGTGAACAGGTCCCCGATCGAGCTGAGCTGCGGCCGCCCGGTTTGGGCGTCTGTGGTGTAGCCCACCGGGTGCTGCATCCACGAGTTCGCGGCCATGATGAACGCGGCCGAGAGCGAGGCCCCGACGGCGACCAGCCAGATCGTGGCGAGGTGGACGCGCCGGGGCAGTACGTTCCAGCCGAAGACCCACAACCCTAGGAAGGTCGACTCCAGGAAGAACGCCGCCAGCCCTTCCATCGCCAGGGGCGCGCCGAACACGTCGCCGACGAACCGTGAGTACACCGACCAGTTCATGCCGAACTGGAACTCCTGCACCAGCCCGGTGACGACCCCGACGGCGATGTTGATCAGCAGCAGATGGCCGAAGAACCGGGTCAGCCGCTTGTGGTCCTCCTGGCCCGATCGGTACCACTGGGTGTGCAGCACGGCCACCAGGAACGCCAGCCCGATCGTCACCGGGACGAACACGAAGTGGTAGATGCTCGTGGTGGCGAACTGGATACGAGCCAGGTCGGTCGGGTCCATCGCAGACCTCTCCTCGGGCTGATCACCCTTCGTCGGAATCGCTCGTCGTTTCTGGCAGGCTCGTCCCTGGTCAGCGGTCGGCGCATCACTCAGAACGGATGAGGTGCCCTTGCTCCCTGTTCCAGATCCGGGAGTACGTCCCGCCGGCCGCGACCAGATCCGTGTGGGTGCCCGATTCCACCACCCGCCCGGCCTCCAGCAGCAGGATCCGGTCGACGGTCTGCAGGCCGCTCAGCCGGTGGGTGATGAGCAATGTGGTGCGCCCGGAGGCAGCGGCCAGCAGGTTCGCGGTCAGCGCGTCGGCGGCCCGAGGGTCGAGGTGCTCGGTCGGCTCGTCCAGGATCAGCACCGGAAAGTCCGCCAGCAGGGCGCGAGCGACGACGAGCCGCTGCCGCTGGCCGCCCGAGAGCCGGGCACCGTGCTCGCCGACCTCGGTGGCCAGGCCGTTCGGCAGACCGTCGACCCAGGCCAGCAGACCGACCCCCGCCAGCACGGCCCGGAACTCGGCATCGGTCGCGTCCGGCCGCGCCAGCCGGAGGTTGTCGCCGATCGTGCGGTCGAAGACGTGTGCGTCCTGTCCGGCCAGCCCGACCACCCGGCGGAGGGCATCGGGTTCCAGGTCGCCGAGACAGACCCCGTTCAGCGACGCCGTACCGGACTCGAGGTCGAGGAACCGCACCAGGACGGCGGCCAGCGTGGACTTGCCTGCTCCGCTGGGTCCGACCACCGCGACGGTCTCGCCGGGAGCCAGATCCAGGTCGATCCCGTCCAGCGCGAGCGGTCCGGACGGGTAGCGGGCGCGCACGCCGCGGAGGCGGATCGAGTACGGCGCGGCCGGCAGCGGCACCGGATCCGTGGGCTCGCGGACCGGGTCATCGACAGCCAGGAGGGCATCGACCCGTTCCTGGCAACGGCGTACCCGCTCGAAGGTGGCGAAGGCCTGCGGGAGTCCGGAGACCAGCTCGAAGGCAGCCAGACAGACGAGGACGACGACCGTGAGCAGGACACCGGGAAGCTGGCCGTTGTCGACGGCAACGATTCCGGCCGCGAGCACACCCCAGACGCACAGCCCGGCGAGCAGTGTGGTGAGCCCCGAGCCGGTCCCGGCGGTGCGAGCAGCCGCCCGGGCCACCCTGGTCAACTCGGCATCGGCTCGCTCGGCCCGGCGCAGCTGCGCTTCCGCGGCACCGTAGGCGATGAGGTCGGGCGCGCCCTGGACCAGGTCGACCACCGCGGTCGACAGCTCCCCTCGCGTCTCGGACTGGCGCGCCTCGGATCGTTTCACCAACTGCCGAGCGAGGACGGGGACTGCGGTCGCGCAGAGCAGCGCGGCGACCAGGACAACCACACCGGCAGCCGGTACCAAGGTCCCGACCAGGCCGACCGTCAACCCGATGGAGGCGACGAAGACCACGTACGGCGGGACTACGCGCAGCAGCAGATCCTGCAGTGAATCCACGTCGTCCACGAACCGGGCCAGCAGATCACCGCTCCGGAAACCTGGCAGGCCTGCGGGCGCGAGACGCTCGAGTCTGGCGTAGACCTTCATCCGTACGTCGGCCAGGACGCGGAACGCCGCATCATGGCCGACCAAGCGCTCGCCATACCGGAGCAGACCGCGACTGATCCCGAAGAACCTCACTCCGACGACAGCGAGTCCGAGCGCGGCCATGTTCGGTTGCTCGGAGGCGCGGGCGATCAGCCAGCCGGCGGTCGCCGCGAGACCGAGGCCGGCGGCGGCGCCACCCGCTCCGAGGAGACTGGCCGCAGCCAGCCGGGCCCTCACACCGGTAATCATCGGTAGTCCAGCATGGTCGCGTGTTCCAGCCGGATCTCCGTGTCCGCCAACGCGACCAGGCCCGGTCGATGCGCGGCGATCAGCGCGGTGCGGCCGACGGTCAGGCGGGCAACCGCAGCTAGCACCGACGCCTCGGTCTCCCCGTCCAGGTTGGCCGTCGGTTCGTCCAGCAGGAGCAGGGGCGCATCCATCAGGAAGGCCCGGGCCAGTGCGAGGCGCTGCCTCTCCCCCGCGGACAGACCGGCGCCGCGCTCGCCCAGTGGCGTCGCGAGCCCGTGCGGCAGCCGGTCGGTCAACTGCGCCAGCCCGGCGTCGTGAACCGCCCTAAGTACGTCCTCCTCAGCAGCGTCCGGCCTGCCGAGCCTGACGTTATCGGCCAGGCTCGCGGCCAGCAGGTAGGGCCGCTGCGGGACCCAGGCCACATTCCGGCGCCAGACGTCGAGATCGAGCTGGGCGAGGTCCACCCCGCAGACAGTCACCTGCCCGGAGTCGACGGCGGCGAAGCCCAGCAGTACGGCGATCAGGGTCGACTTGCCGCATCCGCTCGGACCGGTCAAGGCCACCACCTCACCCGGCCGGACCGACAGGCTGACCCGGTCGAGCACGGGTTCGGCCCGGTCCGAATAGCTCACGCACACCTCGTCCACGCGCAGCTCCACGGCCTGGTCGCACAGGAGACCCGCGCCGGTACGGCGGGCCGGAAGCGGACTGTCCAGCACCGTGAACACTTGGTCCGCCGCGGCGGCACCATCCGTGCCGGCGTGAAAGCTCGCGCCCAAGGTGCGCAGCGGGAGGTAGGCCTCGGGAGCAAGGATGAGCACGAACAAGCCGGTCGAGAGCTCGAGATCGCCGCTGACGAGCCTGATTCCGACAGCCACCGCGACCACCGCCACCGACAACGAGGCGAGCAACTCCAGCACGAGGGACGACAGGAAGGCCACCCGCAGCGCGCTCACTGACTCCCGGCGGAAGTCGTCCGTCGCACGTCGTACCACCGCTGCCTGGGCACGCGCCCGCCCGAACACCTTGAGCGTCGTCAGCCCGGCGATGCTGTCGAGAAAGTGGCCGCCCAGACGCTGCAGGGTGACCAGACGCTTTGCCGCCTGGGCCTTGGCGCCGGCACCGACGACGGCCATCAGCAGTGGGATCAGGGGAACCGTGCCGGCGATGATCGCCGCGGCCACGACGTCCTGCGTCACTGCCGCGGCGATGACCGCGGTCGGGATGACGACCGCCAGTACCAGTTGGGGCAGGTAGCGGGTGAAGTAGCCGTCGAGTGCATCGAGGCCGCGGGTACCCAGTGCCTCGAGCTCGGCGGTGCGGTGCCGGGCAAGCCAGGCTGGGCCGAGGTCGACAACGTGCCGTAGCAGAGTCATCCGCAGCTCCGCCTTGGCCTGGGCGCCGGCCCGGTGCGCGATCAGTTCTGCCCACCAGGCGAGCAGGGCACGGGCGAGGACGACGCCGAGCAGAATCAGCAGCGGGCCACGCAGTTCGGCAAGGCCGGCGCCGTCCTGGAACGACTCTGACAGGAGACCGGACAGCAGCCAGGCCTGCGCGACGATCAAGGCCGCGGTCGCGAGTCCGAGCGCGGTGGACCGCAGCCACAGCGCGCGGACCGCCCGCGTCCGTCGGATCAGTCTCGGGTCAACGGCGGGCATCGGACGTCTCGCCGGGCCGGGTGGTACCAAGGCCCTGCCGGTCGCTCATCCTCGCCAGGGCCCGATCGAACGGGTCGGCGAACGCCGCGTCGGTGGCCCGGTCCAGGGCCTCGAGCTGAGTTTGCACGGCCGCCCGGCGTTCAGGCAGGACGCCGGCCCGCAGATCCTCGAGCATGGCGCGCAACCGCCGGCAGATCTGCGGCGAGGCGGCGCCGTACTGGCGGATCTCGGTCACCCCGATGTCGAGATACTCCGCCCAGCCGCGGGTCCGGACGACCAGGCGGACCCGGCCGTCGGCGTCGAGGGCGGTCCCCCGGAAGGCGCGGTCGGAGGACCCGATCCCGAGCAGGAGGGCGTCGATGTGGTTGAGCACCTGGGTCGCCGTGGTGGGGTCATTGACCGCCGGGGACAGTGCGCGGATGGCGATGTCGACCAGAATGCGCAGGGCGAAGGCCGGGTCCTGGTCGATCGTGCGCTCGCGGCCCAGCGAGACCATCCCACCCAGCCGGCGCAGGTCGGTCTCGCTCGCCGCCCCGTGAACCTCCATCAGCACGCTCCCCACGGTGACGAAGTCACCGATCGTGTGCGGTACGACGCAGACCTGGCCGCGGGCCGCCGCGAACCGGACGACGCCGGCGATGTCGATGGCCTGGATGGCGCCCGACCGGGGCGCCGGCACCCGTGCGTCCGGCGCACCGCGCCGGTCGGTTTGATCGCCGGACTCGGCGGCCGTGGTGAGGCCGTCCTCCTCGACTTCGATCGCCAGACCGGCCTGTGCCATCGCGGCCGCGACGGCGACCGGCCGGAGGGCGTGCACGAACCGGTCGAAGTACAGCAGCAGGAGGATCAGGTCGGCAGCGACGGCCAGCCCGACCAGGGTGATGCCCAGATCGGGCACGGAGTCGGACTCCACGTGGCGCAGCAGGGCGAAGGCGAAGGTGAACGTGGCCGTGAAGGCCGCGAGGACGAGCTTCTGCAGCCGGTCCCGGTACCACAGCCGCATGAAGCGTGGCGACAGCGTGCCGGTCGCCATCTGCACGACCAGCACACCGATCGTGACCACGAAGCCGATCAGCCCGATCATCGCGGCCGCGGCGGCCGACAAGACGGCGTTCGCGGTGTTGTCGGAGTACGACCACTCCGATGGCAAGGTGATCCGGCCCTCGAGCCACAGATCGACGTCGGCCAGCACCGCACCGACCACGCCACCGATCAGCGGCACCACCCACAGGCTCTGCCGGACGAACTGGCGGGCGCGGAAGCCGGCTGCCCAGGACCTCATCGGTCGCTGGCCGCCCGTGCTCTGGTGCTGCTGCTCCCGCCCATCGCCGATCACCCCTTGATCGCGGCGACATGACTTGTCGCCGCAACCCATCCCACACCCGGACGCCCGGAGCCGTCCTCACCCCCTCCGCATGAGCCGCAGGCCGTTCGCCCGCGCTGCTGTCAGAGCGAGCGGACCCAGTTGGCCAGCAGTTCAGCGCCTGCGTCGCCAGACTTCTCGGGGTGGAACTGGGTGGCGCTGAGCGGTCCGTTCTCCACCGCCGCCACGAACCGGTCACTGCCGTACGACGTCCAGGTGACCGCCGGCGCCACCGACGCTCGGGTGTCCTTGAGCTCCCACTCGCGGACGCCGTAGGAGTGGACGAAGTAGAACCGCTCCTTGTCGATGCCCTCGAACAGCTTGCTGCCGGACGGCACGCCGACCGTGTTCCAGCCCATGTGCGGAACCGGCTCCGCACCGTTCGGCTGGAGCCGCTCCACCACGCCGGGCCACTGGTCGCAGCCCTCGGTCTCGACGCCGTGCTCGATGCCCTTGCCGAAGAGGATCTGCATACCGACGCAAATGCCGAGCACGGGCCGCCCGCGGGTCAGCCGGCGATCCACCAGGACGTCACCGCGCACTGCGCGCAGGCCCGTCATACAGGCTTCGAAGGCGCCGACGCCGGGGACCAGCAGGCCGTCCGCGTCCAACGCCTGTTGGAAGTCCGCGGTGACGGTGACGTCCGCACCGACCCGCTGCAACGCACGCTCGCCGGAGCGGATGTTGCCCGAGCCGTAGTCGAGCAGGACGACCTTCTTGCTCACAGGGCGCCCTTGGTGGAGGGTATGCCCGGCTGCCGCGGGTCGAGCTCGGCCGCGGCCCGGAGCGCCCGCGCGAAGGCCTTGAACTGGGCCTCGACGATGTGGTGCGGGTCGCGGCCGGACAGCACCCGGATGTGGATGCAGATCGCGGCGTTGAACGCGAGCGTCTCGAAGACGTGCTGGGTCAGCGAACCGGCGTAGTCGCCGCCGATGATCGCGTAGACCTGGCCGTCGGGCTCACCGGTGTGCACGCAGTACGGCCGGCCGGACAGGTCGACCGTGCAGTGCACGAGCGCCTCGTCCAAGGGCACGGTCGCGTCGCCGAACCGCCTGATCCCGCGCTTGTCTCCCAGCGCTTCCTTCAAAGCCTGGCCGATGCCGATCGCGGTGTCCTCGACGGTGTGGTGCGCGTCGATCTCCAGGTCGCCGACCGTGTTCACGTGCAGGTCGAGCAGCGCGTGCTTGGCCAGCGCGTTGAGCATGTGGTCGTAGAAGCCGACCCCCGTGGAGATGTCCGCCCGCCCGGTGCCGTCCAGGTCGAGCTCGACCAGCACCTTGGACTCGCTGGTCTCGCGATCGATCCGGCCTGTCCTGCTCATGTCTGCCTTCCCACGTCTGTCTTCAGAACTCTTTCCAGCGAGGCGCGGAACGCCGCCATCTCGGCGCCGGTGCCGATCGACACCCGCAGCCAGCCGGCCGGTCCGGTCTCGCGGATCAGCACGCCGTCGTCCAGCAGCGACTGCCAGACCGCGTGCCGGTCGGCGAAGGTGCCGAACAGCACGAAGTTCGCGTCGGAGTCGACCGCCCGCAGGCCCTGCGCCCGCAGCCAGTCCACCGTCTCGTCGCGCTCGATGCGGAGCTGCTCGACCCGGCCGAGCAGCTCGTCGGCGTGCCGCAGCGCCGCCCGCGCGACCGCCTGCGTCACGGCCGACAGGTGGTACGGCAGCCGGACGATCCGCAGCGCGTCCACGAGTTGCTTGCTGGCGGCAAGATAACCGACCCGGGCTCCGGCCAGCGCGAACGCCTTCGAGGTCGTCCGTGCCACCGCCAGGTTGGGGTACGACGGCAACAACGTGACCGCGCTCGGCGTACCGGCGCGGCGGAACTCCGCGTACGCCTCATCCACCACCAGGACCGCCCCCATCGCGGAGGTCCGGGCGGCGACTGCCTCGACCAGCTGGATCGGCAGCGCAGTACCGGTGGGGTTGTTCGGCGACGCCAGCAGTACTACGGACGGCCGGTGCCGGGAGATCGCGGCGAGCGCCTTGCTCTGGTCGAGGGTGAAGTCCTCGGACCGGCGACCGGTGACCCAGGCCGTGTTCGTGTCCCGCGCGTACTCCGGGTACATCGAGTACGTCGGCGCGAACGACAGCGCAGTACGGCCCGGACCACCGAGGGCCTGCAGCAGGTGCAGCATCACCTCGTTGGACCCGTTGGCGGCCCACACCTGCTCAGCGGTGAGCTGTGCCCCCGACTCGCGACCCAGGTACGCCGCGAGGTCGGCCCGCAGGTCGAGGAACTCGCGGTCCGGGTACCGGTTCAGCCCGCGTGCCGCTTCGGCCACGGACGCGGTGATGTCCGCGACGGTCGCCTCGCTCGGCGGGTACGGGTTCTCGTTGACGTTGAGCAGGACGGGAACGTCCAGTTGCGGCGCGCCGTACGGCTCGAAGCTCTTCAGCTCGTCGCGCAGCGGCAGCCCGTCGAAGCGGCCCATCAGTCGCCTTCCTTGGGACGCGCTGCCTTGAAGCGAACGGACACGGCCGAGCCGTGGGCGGGCAGGTCCTCGGCGTGCGCGAGAGTGACGACGTGGCCGGCAACCTGCTCCAGCGCCTCGCGCGAGTAGTTCACGACGTGCATCGCCTTCAGGAAGCTGCGTACGGACAGGCCGGACGAGTGGCACGCGCAGCCGGCCGTGGGCAGCACGTGGTTCGACCCCGCGCAGTAGTCGCCCAGCGACACCGGCGACCAGCCGCCGACGAAGATCGCGCCCGCGTTGTTGATCAGCCCGGCCCGCTCTTCGGCGTCAACCGTCTGGATCTCGAGGTGCTCGGCCGCATACGCGTCCACCACCGCAGTGCCCTGCTCCAGGTCGTCGACCAGTACTACGGCCGACTGCTGCCCGGCGAGGGCTTCCTCCACCCGCTCCCGGTGTTTCGTCTGCGCGACCTGCACGCCGAGCTCGGCCTCCACTTCGGCCGCAAGGGTCTCGCTGGGGGTGACGAGCACGCTGGCCGCCATCGGGTCGTGCTCGGCCTGGCTGATCAGGTCCGCGGCGACGTGCGCGGCGTTCGCGCTGTCGTCGGCGAGCACGGCGATCTCGGTCGGGCCGGCCTCGGAGTCGATGCCGACCTCGCCCAGCAGGAACCGCTTGGCCGCGACGACGTAGATGTTGCCCGGACCGGTGATCAGGTTGACCTTGCGGCAGCCCTCGAAGCCGTACGCGAACCCAGCGATCGCCTGGGCGCCGCCCATCGCGTAGACCTCGTCGATGCCGAGCATCGCGCAGACCGCGAGCACCGTCGGGTGCGGCAGTCCCCCGAAATCCTTCTGGGGCGGCGACGCCACAGCCAGTGACGGAACTCCCGCGACCTGGGCCGGTACGACGTTCATCACCACGCTGGACGCGAGCGGCGCGCGGCCGCCTGGGACGTACAGCCCGACGCGCTGCACCGGGACCAGCCGCTGGGTCACCCGGCCACCCGGAGCGGGCTGGGACTCGACGTCCGCGCCGCGCTCGTCCTCGCTGACCTCGCGCACCCGCCGGATCGACTCCTCGAACGCGCTGCGCACCCCGGGGTCGAGCTCCTCCAGCGCGGTCTTCAGCGCCTCGGCCGGGACCCTCAGGTCCTCCACCCGAACATGGTCGAACTTCTCGCCGTACTCCCTGATCGCCTCGAGGCCCCGATGACGGACGTCCAGGCAGATGGGTCGGGCGACGTCGAGAGCTGCCTCGACGTCGAATACGGCTCGGGGGACCAGGGCTTGGAGGTTGAGCACCTCTCCGGCTGCCACTCGGCCCCGCAGGTCGACGCGGCGAATCATGGGGCTCAGTCTAGTGGTCGCCTCCCCCGGTCCCCGCGCGCCGTCTGCTGCACGGACGGTGACCGGTGGCGGTTGCCATTAGGCTCGACGGCATGGACTCCCGCCTGCCGCTCCTCACTGTCGAGACAGTGATCTTCCCAGGGCTGGTGCTCCCGATCCCCGTCACCGACGTCCAGGGGCGGTCGGTGATCCGCGACCTGGTCGAGAACGGCGGGGAACTCGTCTGTGGAGCGGTGGCGGTCCGGGACGGCTACGAGCTCGGCGACCGGGTGTTCCGCTCGCTCTACGGCACCGGCTGCGCCGCGACCATCTCCGAGATCTCCCTGGACCCGGGCGACGACGGCCCGGTCGAGGTCACCCTGACCGGCAACCGCCGCTTCAAGGTCGCCGAACTCGACAGCGGCGGCGACTACCTGGTCGCCGACGTCGAGTTTCTCGACGAGGAACCCGGCGACGACCCCCTCGGTACTGCGACCGTGGCGGTCCAGCGCTTCCGTCGCTACGCCGCGGCGGTCACCGAGATCTCCCAGCCCGGCCTGCACATCGAGTCACTGCCGGACGACCCGACCACCCTCTCGTACCTGATGTCGGCCGCGATGACGCTCGTCACCCCCGACCGCCAGAAGCTCCTCGAGGCCACCGACACCACCACCCGCCTGGCCCAGCTCGTCGGCCTCCTGGACACCGAGCTCTCCGCTATCACCGCCCTCCCCTCCCTCCCCGCCACCGACCTCCCCTGGTCCGACATGTCACCGAACTGACCCGCTCGACCGGTCCGCTCCGCCGACTGGTGGTGAAGTGAATCCCAGAGCGGTATGGTTCTGGTATGAGTAAGCAGATCACTGTGCGGTTGCCGGACGAGCTGGTCGAGTTCATGGACCGGCTCGTCGACGACAACAAGGCATCCAGCCGGGCCTCCGTGGTGGCCCGGGCGATGGAGCGCGAGCGCCGCCGGGAACTGGCTGCCCGGGACGCCGCGATTCTGGCCGAGTACGGCGAGCCGTCCGACCTCGACGGACTCGCGAGCTACGCCGGCGGTACTGCGCTGTCCGACCTCGACTGATGCGGCCGCTGCACGTCGCCCGGCTGGACAAGCCCCGGCCCGTGGTGGTCCTGACCCGCGAGCTGATCCGGCCGCGGCTGAAGAACGTCACCGTCGCCCCGATCACCAGCACGATCCGCGGCCTGTCGACCGAAGTACTGGTCGGCACCCAGAACGGCCTCGACCACCCGAGCGCGATCAGCTGCGACAACATCCAGACCATCCCCAAGCTCCAGCTCGGCCGCCTGATCGGCTACCTCCTCCCCGACCAGGAGCTCCTCCTCACCGAATCCATAACCCTCGCCTTCGACCTGGACCCCCTCCGCTAACCGAGCGCCGTCGGAGGGCGGAGCAGTTTCATGCGGCCTCGGCGCGTCGGGTGTTCGCGTGGCCGCGGAGCGCAAGCTGTACATCGGGGTCGTGCGAGCGCGGGTGGACCGGGCCAGGGCTCCAGCGGAGGTTAGTTCCTCTAGCGGGGGTTCGCCCCTCTTACGGGGGATCGCCCCGCTTGCGCGGGTTCGCCCCTCTTGCGCGGGTTAGCTCCTCTTGCGGGGGTTAGCTCCTCTTGCGGGGGTTCGCCCCTCTTGCGGGGGTTCGCCCCTTGCTCTGCCAGTGGGCGAACCCCTCCCCGAGGAGGTAAGCCGCCTGTTCGGGGGTTCGTGCTGGGTTGGGGTGGGCAGGTCGGGTGGTGTGCCGGGTGGGCGCTGTCCGGCGTGGGCGGGTTGGGCTTCAGCGGGGTTCGCTCCTCTTGCGGGGGTTCGCCCCTTGCTCTGCCAGTGGGCGAACCCCTCCCCGAGGAGGTAAGCCGCCTGTCCGGTTATCTCCTCCCCCGACCAGGAACACCTCCTGACCGAAGGAATAACCCGCGCGTTCGATCTAAGCCCCTGATCTCCCCACCCCCGCCTGGCACCCCGCTCCGCCCCGGCACCCTCGCACCGGCACTGCCCTCGGCACGCCACACGCCCGGCACCCGCGCTGGCCCACCGCGCGCCAACCACACAGCCACCGAGCGCCAGCAGCAGCGGTCAGCTTGTGCACCACCTGAGCAGCGCCCGGGCATGCGACTGCTCACCTCGTGCACAAGGTCACCCAGCGGCAAACCCGACCGCACCACCCAGTCGCCGCGAAGACGATGGGGATCGCGCGCCTCTGGTGCTCGAGTACCTCAGCCGAGTTTGGTGACGTCTCGTACTGCGCCCTTGTCGGCGCTGGTGGCCATCGCGGCGTAGGCGCGGAGGGCGGCGGAGACCTTGCGGTCGCGGACCTTCGGCGCGTAGACGCCGTTCAGGGCCTCGCGCCGGGCGTCGAGTTCCTCGTCGGGGACGAGCAGGTCGATCGAGCGGTTCGGGATGTCGATGCGGATCTGGTCGCCGTCCTGGACCAGGGCGATCGTGCCGCCCGAGGCCGCCTCCGGGGAGGCGTGGCCGATCGACAGCCCCGAAGTACCGCCGGAGAAGCGGCCGTCGGTGACGAGCGCGCACACCTTGCCCAGGCCGCGGCCCTTCAGGAACGACGTCGGGTAGAGCATCTCCTGCATGCCCGGGCCGCCCTTGGGACCTTCGTAGCGGATCACCACCACGTCGCCGGGCTTGACCGCCTTGGCGAGGATCTTCTCGACCGCCTCTTCCTGCGACTCGCAGACGACCGCCGGCCCCTCGAAGGTCCAGATCGACTCGTCCACGCCCGCCGTCTTCACCACGCAACCGTCGATCGCCAGATTGCCCTTGAGGACCGCGAGACCGCCGTCGACCGAGTACGCGTGCTCGCGGTCGCGGATGCAGCCGCCGGCAGCATCCGTATCGAGGGTGTCCCAGCGCTCGGACTGCGAGAAGGCCGTCGCCGATCGCTTACAGCCGGGCGCCGCGTGCCAAAGCTCGACGGCCTCTGCCGAAGGCGAACCGCCGCGCAGGTCCCAGTTCTTCAGCCACTCGTCGATCGAGGCGCTGTGGACCGTGTGAATGTCCTCGTTCAGCAGCCCGCCCCGGTACAGCTCGCCCAGGATGGCGGGGATGCCGCCGGCACGGTGCACATCCTCCATGTAGTAGGTGCCGCCCGGTGCCACGTTCGGTGCGACCTTTGCCAGGCAGGGCACCCGGCGGGACACGTCGTTGATGTCGTCCAGGTCGAAGTCGACCTCGGCCTCCTGGGCCGCGGCGAGCAGGTGCAGGATCGTGTTGGTCGAACCGCCCATCGCGATGTCGAGCGCCATCGCGTTCTCGAAGGCGGCGCGCGAGGCAACCGTCCGGGGCAGCACGGTGGCGTCGTCCTGCTCGTAGTACCGCTTGGTGATCTCGACGACGGTCCGGCCGGCGTTCTCGTACAGCGCCTTGCGGGCGGTGTGGGTGGCGAGCACGGACCCGTTGCCCGGCAGCGACAGGCCGATCGCCTCGGTCAGGCAGTTCATCGAGTTGGCGGTGAACATGCCGGAGCAGGAGCCGCAGGTCGGGCACGCGTTCTCCTCGATCCGCAGGATGTCGGCGTCGGAGACGTTCTCGTTCACGGCCTCCGACATCGCGTCGATCAGGTCGAGCTTGCGCACGGTGCCGTCGACGAGGGTGGCCCGGCCTGCCTCCATCGGGCCGCCGGAGACGAACACGGTCGGGATGTTCAGCCGCAGCGCGGCCATCAGCATGCCCGGGGTGATCTTGTCGCAGTTGGAGATGCAGATCAGCGCGTCGGCGCAGTGCGCCTCGACCATGTACTCGACCGAGTCGGCGATCAGGTCCCGCGACGGCAGGCTGTAGAGCATCCCGCCGTGACCCATCGCGATGCCGTCGTCGACCGCGATGGTGTTGAACTCGCGCGCGATCCCGCCGGCCGCGTGGATCGCCTCGGAGACGATCCGGCCGACCGGCTGCAGGTGCGTGTGCCCGGGGACGAACTCGGTGAAGCTGTTCGCCACGGCGATGATCGGCTTGCCGAAGTCCTCTCTGGCGACGCCGGAGGCCTGCATGAGGGCGCGGGCGCCCGCCATGTTGCGGCCGTGGGTGACAGTGCGGGACCTCAGTTCAGGCACGACGATCTCTCCAGGTTGATCCGGTGCGGCGGCTTCCGCCCAGCTTGCATGGTGCCACCTCGCGTCCAGATACCGGTACTCCGGTCCCGCATCGCGGTCGCCACCCAACCGGCTGCCGCCGCTTGGTCTGATTCTGTCGGCGAGGGGATCTAGCCTGAGCAGATGGAGTCCGGGTTCGAGTTCCACGCCCGCGCGGCCGTGCCGGCGCTGCGGCCGTACCTGGGCGCCCTGATCGGCTATGCGTACGTCGACGAGCCGCCGGAGGTGCACCGGGGACTCCCCTCGCAGTATCTGACGATCGTGATCAGCCTGGACGAGCCGGTCGGGGTGGCCTGGCCCGGTGCGCCGGTGGACAAGTTCGACACTCTCGTCGGCGGGCTGCACTCGACGGCCGTGCGGATCGGCGAGTCCCCCAACGTGTCTGGCATCCAGCTCGCCCTGACGCCGGCCGGTTCGCGGGTCCTGCTCGGTATCCCACCGGGTGAGCTGGCCTCGATCGTGATCAACCTCGACGACGTGCTCGGCCGGCCCGCGCGGGAGCTCTCCGAGCAACTGCGCGCGAAGACGAGTTGGGAGCAACGGTTCGACCTGGTCGAACGGCTGCTGCTGGAGAACTGGCGCGACGAGCCTGTGCCCGAGCCGAGGGCCGAGCTCAGCTGGGCCTGGCGACGGTTGTGCGAGACGGCGGGCGGCGTCGGAGTACAGGAGTTGGCGACGGAGGTCGGGTGGAGCCGGCGGCATCTCACCGAGCGGTTCCGCGCGGAGTACGGGTTGGCGCCGAAGGTCACTGCGCGGGTGATGCGATTCGAGCAGGCCGTCAACCGGCTGAAGCAGCGACCCACGACCAGGCTGGCGGATCTCGCGGCGGACCTCGGGTATGCCGACCAGGCACACCTGACGCGCGAGTGGCACTCGATCGCCGGGTGCTCGCCGCGGCAGTGGATGACCGAGGAACTCCCATTCGTCCAAGACAGGAACGAGGATCCGCTGCCAGAGTCGGAGGTATGAACGCAACCGTGAACGAGACCCAGAAACAAGCGCAGCAAGGAACTGCGATCGGCGTCTGGCCGACGTTGATCTACCGCGACGGTCAGGCCGCGCTGAAGTTCCTCACCGAAGGGCTGGGCTTCACCCTGGTCGCCTCGTACGCCGGGGTCGCCGAAGGGTCGATCGCTCATGCCGAGCTGGCCTGGCCGGTCGGTGGTGGGGTGATGGTCAGCTCGGTCGACCGCAACGCCGAGCCGAACGAGTTCGACGCGTTCGCCGACCAGAAGTCCGCGGTGTATCTGGTGCACGACGACCCCGACGCGTTGTTCCCGAAGGCGATGGCCGCGGGCGCGACCGTGGTCCGGGAGATGCGCGAGGAGGACTACGGCTCGCGCGGGTTCAGCGTCACGGATCCGGAGGGCAACGTGTGGAGCATCGGCACGTATCGCGGCGAGATCGGCGCGTCATCCACAGGGGCGCAGCAGTGACTGGGCAATCTCCGTAGAATCGCCGGGTGACCGAGACGAGCCAGCCACTGGACGACACCGCGAGCGAGGCCCTGGAGGTCCTCCACCGGGTGTTCGGGTATGCCTCGTTCCGTGGTGAGCAGCGGGACATCATCGAGACCGTCGTCGGCGGCGGTGACGCCCTGGTGCTGATGCCGACCGGCGGCGGCAAGTCCTTGTGCTACCAGATCCCTGCCCTCGTCCGGCCCGGCGTCGGCGTGGTGATCTCGCCGTTGATCGCCCTGATGCAGGACCAGGTGGACGCGCTGCGAGCGCTCGGTGTGCGCGCCGGATTCCTCAACTCCACCCAGGACTACGAGCAGCGCCGCGAGGTCGAGCAGGCCTTCCTGTCCGGCGAGCTCGACCTGCTCTACCTGGCCCCCGAGCGGCTCCGGGTCGAGTCGACCACGCGGTTGCTCGACCAGGGCAAGATCTCGTTGTTCGCGATCGACGAGGCGCACTGCGTCTCCCAGTGGGGTCACGACTTCCGGCCCGACTACCTGATGCTCTCGGAGTTGCACGAGCGCTGGCCCGACGTACCGCGGATCGCGCTGACGGCGACCGCGACCGAGGCGACGCACAAGGAGATCGCGACCCGGCTGAACCTGACCGACGCCAAGCACTTCGTCGCCAGCTTCGACCGGCCGAACATCCAGTACCGGATCGTCTCGAAGGACAACCCGCAGCGGCAGTTGCTCGACCTGCTGCGCACCGAGCACGCGGGCGACGCCGGCATCGTCTACTGCCTGTCCCGCAACAGCGTCGAGAAGACCGCGGTCTTCCTGACCCAGAACGGGATCGAGGCCGTGCCGTATCACGCCGGTCTGGACAGCCGGACCCGTCAGCAGAACCAGTCCCGCTTCCTCCGTGAGGACGGGCTGGTGGTCGTGGCGACGATCGCGTTCGGCATGGGCATCGACAAGCCCGACGTACGGTTCGTCGCGCACCTGGACCTGCCGAAATCAGTGGAGGGCTACTACCAGGAGACCGGACGGGCGGGACGTGACGGGCTGCCGTCGACCGCCTGGCTGGCGTACGGCCTGCAGGACGTCGTGCAGCAGCGCAAGATGATCGACACGTCCGAGGGCGACGCCGCGCACCGCCGGCGGCTCGGCACCCACCTCGACGCAATGCTTGCGCTCTGCGAGACCGTGCAGTGCCGTCGCGAGCAACTCCTGGCGTACTTCGGCCAGAAGGGCGAGCCCTGCGGCAACTGCGACACCTGCCTGATCCCGCCGGAGTCCTGGGACGGCACGATCCCGGCGCAGAAGCTGCTCTCGGCCGTCTATCGGCTGCAGCACGAACGCAATCAAAAGTTCGGCGCCGGCCAGGTGATCGACATCCTGCTCGGCAAGACGACGCCGAAGGTGACCCAGTTCCGGCACGACGAACTCTCGGTCTTCGGGATCGGCACCGAGTTGAAGGACACCGAGTGGCGTGGCGTGGTCCGCCAGTTGCTCGCGCAGGGATTGCTGACGGTGGAAGGCGACTACGGCACGCTGTTGCTCACCGAGGCCAGCTCCGAGGTGCTCGGGAGACGCCGCGAGGTGATGATGCGCCGTGAGCCCGAGCGTGCGCTGAGGTCTTCCCGGTCCAGCAGTGGCGGCAAGAAGAAGGCCGCGGTGGACCTCTCCCCCGAGGCCACCCAGGTGTTCGAGCGCCTGCGCACCTGGCGGGCCGCCGTCGCCAAGGAGCAGGGCGTCCCGGCGTACGTGATCTTCCACGACGCGACGCTGCGGCAGATCGCTACAGATCTGCCCGACACGCTCTCCGAGCTCGGCAAGATCAGCGGCGTCGGCGAGAACAAGCTCGCCAAGTACGGCGAAGGGGTGCTCGAGGCGCTAGCCGCCTAGCAGCGGCTGGACCGCGGCGAGGAGTTCGGCGACCACCGTGTCCGAGTTCTTGTTGCCGTTGGCAAGCAGAACGGCGACGGCAACCTTCTTCTCCGGCACGGCGACCATGATGCTGGAGTAGTCGGGCAGCTCGCCGCGATGACCGTACGCCGTCCCCAGGCCGAACGCCTGCGAGAACAGCATCGTCCCCAACCCGTACTCCCCCTCGCCCCCGGTCATCTGCTTGACCAGCTCGGCCGGCAGCACCCGTTGCCCGTACAGCTCGTAGCCCCAGCGAGCGACCGTCGGCGCATCCGCCGCCAGGCCCGCGTTCGCCGCGGACAGGCTGGCGATCGCGGCAGGGAGTGAACCCGTCGACAGCCTTGCCGCACACCGGATTGCGGTCCTCGGCCAGCGGCGGCTGTGGCTTCTCCCCGTCCTGGAAGGCGGCCCGCTCTAGCCCGGACGGCTTGGCGAGGTCGCGGCGCAGTACGGTCGCCAGCGGCTTGCCGGTCATCTTCTCGATCAGCACATAACTGGGATTGCTGTAGTTGTACGGGCTGTCTGCCTGCGTAGGCTCGGCCGTGTCGTAGGACAGCACCTGCTCCGCCGTCCAGTGCTTCCCCGGCGCCGCCGCGATCGCCTTGTCCATCCTGGCATAGTCGTCGGGCAGATAGTTCGGTACTCCGGACCGCATGGCGAGGTGTTGCCGCACGGTCGCGTTGTTCGCCGTCAGCTTGTGCTTCACGTACGTCGAGAGCGCGACGTCGAGGTCGATCTTCCCGGCCTTGGCGAGCAGGAGCACCTCCGCGGCGACGAAGGTCTTCGTGATGCTGGCGACCCCCATGCTCGTCCGCGGGGTCAGCGTCGTCCCGGCGGCGTCCTTACCGGCGGCGCCCTGCCAGGTCCACTGGTCACTCACCAGGGCGGCCGTGACTCCCCGGGAGGCGGATTCGCTGTCCGGCGTCGCGGCACCCTGGCTGACCACCTTGTCCAGCACCGCCTGCAGCGCGGACGCCTTGGCCGGATCGAGCGGCGTGGTGGCGGGATCGGGCAGCTTCAGGTCGATAGGAGACCCGTTGGGCGGCATCGCGGTGTCCGTCCCGGACGAGCATCCGGCCAGTGCGAGCAGCAGCACAGCGACAGTCGTTCTCACCCCAGACCTCGCCATTCCCTGATGGTGCCGGGTCCCGGGGGTCATGCGACCGCGAAAACTGTCGGGCCCGGCGGTTAGCGTGGCGGGCATGAACGATCTGCGTGAGCTGCATCGCCGGGTGATGGACGTCTCGACCTCAGTGGTCGCCCGGGTCCGGCCGGATCAGCTCGACCTGCGCACGCCCTGCTCGGAGTGGGACCTCGGACAACTGCTGGCTCACATGATCGGCCAGAACCACGGGTTCGCCGCGGTGGCGGACGGCGAGACGAGCGACCGCTCCGTCTGGGCGGACCGGCCGGTCGTGGAGGACCCTGCGAAGGAGTACGCGGCGTCGGCAGAGCGGGTGGTGTCGGCCTTCGCTGCGGACGACCTGTACGAGCGACAGTTCTGGCTACCCGAGATCCGCGGCGGCGTGACGCTGCCCGCCGAGACCGGGGTCAGCTTCCACTTCATCGACTACGTGGTGCACAGCTGGGACGTGGCCCGCGCGATCGACGTACCGGTGTCCTTCGAGGACGACGTCCTGGCCGCCGCACTGCCGATCGCCGAAGCCGTACCCGACGGCGCCAACCGCACAGCACCGGGCGCGGCGTTCCAACCCGGCCTCTCGGTCAGCACGGCAGAGACCTTCGACCACATCATCGCCCTGCTCGGGAGATCCTCGGCCTGGACGGGCTAACCGTTCAGCACCCTGACCGCGATGTCGGCGAAGTCGTGGACGACCTTGGACCGGCGAGTGGCGGTCCAGGCCAGGCAGACGTGGTTCGGGCCGAGGTCGTCGACGGGAACGCTGACCACGTCCGGGCGGGTGTAGAAGCTCGCCGTGGACAGCGGGAGGATCGAGATACCGTTGCCTGCAGCAACGTATTCGAGCTTCTCCTCGACATTGTGAAGGGTCGGCACGGGGCGGGGTCGGCCGTCGCGCAGCTCGCTCGCGATGTCCCGCCACTCCGGTACGGCGTCCGGATGCTGCAGCAGGTGCTCGTCGGCGAGATCGCTGATCTCGATCGACGGTTTGCCTGCCAGCCGGTGGTCCGCCGGCAGCATCGCCAGCCGGGGTTCGTCGAACAGCGGGCGGACGGTCAGGCCCTGCTGGTCGATCGGCAGCCGCACGATGCTCACGTCGGCCCTTCCGTCGTGCAGCACCTCGACCTGGTCGTCCCAAGTGGTCCGGAGTAGTTCGATCGTCAGCCCGGGATGCTCGGCGGTGAACGCCCGCACCGCCGCCGTGACGGTGATCCCGGGCATGAAACCGATGGTGAACGTCTTCGCGCCGCGCGCCGCTCGCACCACCCGCCGTCTCGCCGCTTCCGCCGAGGCGAGCAACGGACGCGCGTCCTCGAGCAATTGACGCCCGGCCCCGGTCAGCTCGGTGGCCCGCTTGGTCCGCACGAACAACTGGACCTTGAGCTCGTCCTCCAGGGCCCGGATCTGCCGCGACAACACCGGCTGGGCGATGTGCAACCGCTCAGCCGCGCGCCCGAAGTGCAACTCCTCGGCCACGGCGACGAAGTACCGGACCTTCCGCAGATCGATGTCCACGCCACCTCCCTGATACCCCCAGGGTATGACAGCGCCTGAAGCGGGTCTTGGACGCAGGCCGCCCGACCGCGCAGAGTGGAGGGCGTACAGCGAAAGGAGCGACGACGTGTCGCGCATTCTGATCACCGGTTCCGCCGACGGTCTGGGTCTGATGGTGGCCGAACGGCTACTGGAAGAGGGCCACGAGGTCGTCCTACATGCCCGCAACGAGTCCCGAGCCAGCGATGCCCGGACCGCCCTCCCCGGTGCGAGCGGGGTGCTGACCGGCGACGTCTCGAGCATCGCGGAGACGGAGGACCTGGCCGGCCAGGCGAACGCGTCCGGGCGGTTCGACGTCGTCGTGCACAACGTCGCGGTCGGGTATCGCGAGCCACGGATCGAGACGGTGGACGGCCTCGAGCATGTCTTCGCGATCAACGTGCTCGCGCCGTACCTGCTCACCGCGCTGATCGATCGCCCCAGCCGCCTGGTCTACCTCAGCTCGGGGATGCACCTCGGCGGCGAGGTCGCCCTCGACGACCTGCAGTGGGTACGCCGTCGCTGGAACGGATCCCAGGCCTACTCGGACTCCAAGCTCTACGACGTGATCCTGGCCTTCGCGGTCGCCCGTCTCTGGCCCGACGTCTCCTCGAACGCCGTCGACCCCGGCTGGGTTCCCACCAAGATGGGCGGCGCGGGCGCGCCGGGCGACCTGTCCCACGGCCCCGAAACCCAGGTCTGGCTGGCAACCACCCCAGACCCACCAACGGGCGGCTACTTCTACCACCTCCGCCCGTACCGCCACGACCGCGCCGCCGCGGACCACAAGCTCCAAACCGACTTCCTCAAAGCCTGCCAGCAGCTCACCGGCGTCGAGCTCACCGCCTGAGCTCACTCCTCGACCAGGTAGAGCTGGTTCTGGTCGGGGTCGCGGAAGGTGAACATGGGCGGGACGCCCGGCCAGACGAGGAGGTCGTCGGTGGAGACGCCGGAGGCGGTGAGTGTGGCGTGGGTGGTGGCGGCGTCGGGGGTGACCAGACGGATGCCGGTGTCAGTGCCGGCGGGGGTGGCCGGGCTGCTCGTGTGGACGACGAAAGACCCGGACGGCTGTGCGGCAGCCGTCCGGGTCTTCTTCGTGGAGCGGGTTACTTCGCGACCACTCGCAGGGTGAAGTCGGCCTCGCCGTCACCGGTGACGCGGATGGAGTAGCCGGCCGAGCGCAGCGCGTCGTAGTCCTTGTTCGAGCTGACCCGGTCGCTGAGCGACTTGACCGCCTCGAAGTCGACGTACCCGACCGTCACGGCGCCCGAGCTGTCCGGAACCGCCTGCTTGAAGCTCTCGGTCTGGCCGAGGTTACCGCCCTGCAGGACCTGGTCGGCGTACGCCTTGTCGGTGGCGATCACCAGGGTGTCGCCGTCCTTGGCCTTCTCGATCGGGATGTTGACCGACGAGCGGGTGCGGATCAGGTTGTTCACCTTGTCCACCACCGCCTCGGCCTTACCCGGGTCGGTCTCCATCCGGGCGGCGATCTTCGGGCCGTTCGAGGTCTCCTTGTCCACCGCGATGGCGAGGTTCTTGCCCAGCAGCGGCTTCAGGTCGTCCGGCAGCACCAGCCCCGTCTCCGCGGTGAACTGCTTCGTCAGCTCACCGAGGTTCAGCCCGGAGGAGGACTTCTCCAGCTGGGTCCAGATCGTGCCGACGAGGTTCGCGCCGTCGGACAGAGCGACCGCCCCGGCGGTCGTGTCGGGCAGCTTGCCGATCAGGTCACCGGCGTCGGACGCGTTGACCTTGATGCTCTGGTCGCCGTGCACGACGCCCTTCAGCTCGACGTACTGCGAGTCGAACCGCAGCGCCGCGGCCGCACTTCCCTCGGGCAGCGCCGCCCGCTGGTCGTCGGTCAGCCGCTTGCCCGCGGCCAGCGCGATGCCCTTGGTGTCGGCCCAGAAGGAGGCGAACCCCTGCTCGCCGAGGTCGGACATGTCCTTGCTGAACTTCGCGTTCTCCGACAGCGGGCTGTCCTTGCTGGCGGCAACGGCCGCGTCGACCGTCGGCTGGTCGTCGGACAGGATCACGTAGCCGTTGCTGAACGCCCGGCCCGGCTTGTCCTTCTCGTCCGCGAACAGCTTGTCCAGCCCCTGGGTGGCCTTGCCCTCGTCCTTCACCTGGACCGCGACCACGGCGTCCGGCTCCTCGCCGTCCTTGCCCGGGACCGCGGCGAGACCGGCTCGGTCACCGAGCCACGGCTTGATGTCCTTGTCGAAGTCGACGTCGGCCAGGTCGTCGCCGGCGTCCTTCTTGATCAGCTCGAACAGCTTCTGACGCAGGTCGTCCTGGTCGCTGTTGAGGCCGATCTTCTCCTTGGCGGACGGGAACTTCATCAGGTACCGCAGCGCGGCCACCTTCTGACCGGCCGACGGGTTCAGGTCGATCCGGGCGTACGCGACGGCGGTACCCGGCAGCACCGCGGCGGGCTGGTCACCGCCGGCCAACCGCCCGTAGGCGAAGACCGCGCCGCCGCCGATCACCGCAAGCACCGCCACGATGGCGACGAGCGGGATCAGCTTGCCGCGCTTCTTCTTCGGCTCCGGCTGCCACTGCTGCGCCTGCGGGAAGCCCCCGTACGGCGGCTGACCGCCAGGCGGGTAGTTGCCCTGCTCGTAACCACCTTGCTGGTAGCCACCCTGCTGAGGGCCGCCCTGGTAGTTGCCGGGGGCACCCTGCTGGTAACCGCCCTGCTGGCTGTTCTGCGGGTAGTCGGGCGAACCAGGCTGCGGCCACAACGACCCGGCCCCCTGCTGCGGCCCTGGCCCGTACTGCGGCCCCTGCTGCGGCTGATGCTGCCCCGGCTGACCCTGATCCCCTGGGTACTGCCCCGGGTGCCCCTGACCCGGTTGGCCCTGCCCCGGGTAGCCCGGGCCTTGCGGTGGGCCGCCGTACGGGCCCTGTGGTCCGCCGGCTGCGCCTTGGTGGCGCTCGCCCGACGGCGGATTGGTGTAGTCGGACATGATTCCCCTCGCGTTGCCGATGGCCTCACCACCGGACGGGACAGGCTAGTGCACCTGCGGCGAGGTTTGTGACGCGGCAGATGACGAACTGGTTGCAACCGGTTCTGCCCGCCAAGTGGTAGCGGCGATTATTGCCGCTGCGAGGGCCGCTCCGACCAGCCAGGAGGCCAGCGGAGTCCAAGTGTGCAGTTCCAGCGGCGCCGCGAGCAGGTCACCCGGCTTGGAGGCTTCCAGCCGCGGCTGCAGCCGATCGTGCCCCAGCAGCATGCCGACGCCCCAGGCGATGCCCGCGCCGAGCGCCGAACCGAGCACGACGATCCCGACTGCCCACGGACCGTAGTTGCGCAACCACCAGAAGACAGCGGCCCCGAGCACCAGCCCGGCCAGGAAGCCGATCGCCGTGAAGGTGCCGTCCGGGCCGAAGATCTTGGTCATCTGCTCTTCGCCGAGCGACCCACCTCGGTCGTCCACCGCGTACTGCGCGAGCGGGGCGAACTGCTGCCACGCCCAGCCGGCCACCACTCCCGCGACGAGGAACACCGCGATCGTCACAGCGATCGCCTTGCTCCACGGCATCTTCGGATCCGGCAACACCGGCGTCGCCTGTCCGAAGGAGTACTGCCCAGGGGCGGGCTGCCCGTACTCGGGCTGCTGGCTGTACGGCTGCTGCTGCTGACCTGGCTGCTGTGTCACGTTGCCAGTCTGGCTCATTCCCGCAACTCTCGGCCGACCGCCCTGGTCAGGCAAAGGACCATCGCTCACCGGGTGCCTCAGCTGGCCAGACAGGACGGGCCGAGCAGCGCCTTCAGGTCTGCCATCAGCGACGAGGTCGGGGTGACCCGGAACCGGTCGCCGATCCGCATCACCGTCGTCTTCTGCCGGGCCTGGAGTCGCAGCTGCACCTCGGTCATGCCCGGGTGCGACTGCAGCACGTCGCGCAGCTGCTCGACCAGCGGCGGCGTACAGCGGTTGACCGGCATGGTGATCACGACCGGCCCGCTCGGGCCCTCGGTCAGGTCGGGCACGGTGACGTCGGAGCCGCTCAGCTCCACCCGGTCGTCGCGGCGACGCAGCCGGCCCTTCATCAGGATGATCGCGTCGTTGGTGAGCAGGTGCGCGGCCAGCTGGTAGGCCGACGAGAACATCATCACCTCGATCGAACCTTCGAGGTCCTCGATGGTGACGATTGCGTAGATGTCACCGCGCTTGTTCACCTTGCGCTGCACCGCGGTGACCAGGCCGCCGATCGTCACCTGGGTGCCGTCGGGGCGGTCCTCGTCGGCGAGCAGCTGACCGATGGTGCAGTCGGTGCCGTTGGTCAGCACGTGCTCGACACCGAACAGCGGGTGGTCCGAGACATACAGACCGAGCATGTCGCGCTCGTGCGCGAGCTTGGTCGCCTTGTCCCACTCCTCGATCTCGGGCACCGTCACGGTGAGCCGGCTGTTGCCCTCGCCCTCGTCGGAGTCGTCGCCCATCGAGAACAGGTCGAACTGGCCGTGCGCCTCGTTCCGCTTGAGGTCGATCGCCTCGTCCACCGCCTGCTCGTGCACGGCGACGACGGCCCGGCGGGCGTGCCCCATCGAGTCGAACGAGCCGGCCTTGGCCAGCGACTCGATCACGCGCTTGTTGCAGACCGGCAGCGGCACCTTGTCGATGAAGTCGACGAAGTCGGTGAACCTGCCCTCGGACTCCCGCGCGCCGACGATCTCGGCTACCACGTTGACGCCGACGTTGCGGATCGCGGACAGGCCGAAGCGGATGTCGGTGCCGACCGGGGTGAAGTTCGAGTCCGACTCGTTCACGTCCGGCGGCAATACCTTGATGCCCATCCGGCGGCACTCGTTCAGGTAGATGGCCATCTTGTCCTTGTCGTCCTTCACGGACGTCAGAACAGCGGCCATGTACTCCGCGGGGTAGTTCGCCTTCAGGTAGGCGGTCCAGTACGAGACCAGCCCGTACGCCGCGGAGTGGGCCTTGTTGAACGCGTAGTCGGAGAACGGGACCAGGACGTCCCACAGCGCCTTGATCGAGGCGGCGCTGAAGCCGTGGTCCTTCATCCCGGCCTCGAAGCCGACGTACTCGGCGTCGAGTACTTCCTTCTTCTTCTTGCCCATCGCCTTGCGGAGCAGGTCCGCCTTGCCCAGGCTGTAGCCGGCCAGCTCCTGGGCGATCTTCAGTACCTGCTCCTGGTAGACGATCAGCCCGTACGTCGGGCCCAGGATCGGCTCCAGCGCCGTCTCCAACTCGGGGTGCAGGTAGGTGATCTCCTGCTGCCCGTTCTTGCGGAGCGCGTAGTTGGTGTGCGAGTTCGCCCCCATCGGGCCGGGCCGGTAGAGCGCGCCGACCGCGGAGATGTCCTCGAAGCTGTCCGGCTTCATCAGCCGCAGCAGCGCCCGCATCGGGCCGCCGTCGAACTGGAAGACGCCGAGGGTGTCGCCCCGGCCCAGCAGCTCGAACGTCGCCTTGTCGTCGAGGGTGTTACCCAGTCCGTCCAGGTCGACGGTGAAGCCGTGCGCGGCCTCGATGTTCTTGATCGCGTCGTCCATGATCGTCAGGTTGCGCAGACCCAGGAAGTCCATCTTGACCAGGCCGAGCGTCTCGCAGCTCGGGTAGTCGAACTGGGTGATGACCTGGCCGTCCTGGTCGCGGCGCATGATCGGGATCAGGTCGATCAGCGGCTCGCTGGACATGATCACGCCGGCCGCGTGAACGCCCCACTGGCGCTTCAGGTTCTCCAGCCCGCGGGCGGTGTCGACGATCTTGCGCACGTCCTGGTCGGACTCGTACAGCTGGCGGAACTCGCCGGCCTCGGAGTACCGCTTGTGCTGCGGGTCGAAGATGCCGGACAGCGGCACGTCCTTGCCCATCACCGCGGGCGGCATCGCCTTGGTGATCCGGTCCCCCATCGCGAACGGGTAGTCGAGCACCCGGCCGGCGTCCTTGATCGCCTGCTTGGCCTTGATCGTGCCGTAGGTGACGATCATCGCGACCCGGTCGTCGCCGTACTTCTCGGTGACGTAGCGGATCACCTCGGGGCGGCGGCGGTCGTCGAAGTCGATGTCGAAGTCGGGCATCGACATGCGTTCGGGGTTCAGGAACCGCTCGAAGATCAGACCGTGGCGCAGCGGGTCCAGGTCGGTGATGCGCATCGAATACGCGCACATCGAGCCGGCGCCGGAACCACGGCCGGGGCCGACCCGGATGCCGTTGTTCTTCGCCCAGTTGATGAAGTCCGCGACGACCAGGAAGTAGCCCGCGTACCCCTTCGAGACGATGACCTCGATCTCGTACTCGGCTTGCTTGCGGACGTTGTCCGGGACGCCTTCCGGGTACCGCTTGTGCAGACCCGTCTCCACCTCGGCGACGAACCAGGACTCCTCGTTGTGACCCTCGGGGCAGGGGAAGCGCGGCATGAACCGGCCCTCGCCCTCGGTGAAGGACACGTCGCACTGCTCCGCGATCAGCAGCGTGTTGTCACACGCCTCGGGCAGTTCCTTCCAGACCTCGCGCATCTCCGCGGCGGTCTTCACATAGAACTCGTTCGCGTCGAACTTGAACCGGTTCGGGTCCGACAGCGTCGAGCCGGACTGGACGCAGAGCAGCGCCGCGTGCGCGACCGAGTCCTCGGGCTTGGTGTAGTGCAGGTCGTTCGTCGCGACGAGCGGCAGGCCGAGCTCGCGGGCCAGCTTCAGCAGGTCCTGCTGGATGTCGCGCTCGATGCCGAGCCCGTGGTCCATCAGCTCGCAGTAGTAGTTCTCCGCGCCGAAGATGTCGCGGAACTCCGCGGCCGCCTCGACGGCCTCCTTGTACTGCCCCAGCCGCAGCCGGGTCTGCACCTCGCCCGACGGGCAGCCGGTGGTCGCGATCAGGCCCTTGCCGTACGTCTGCAGCAGTTCGCGGTCCATCCGGGGCTTGAAGTAGTAGCCCTCGAGGCTGGCCAGCGACGACATCCTGAACAGGTTGTGCATGCCGCTGGTGTTCTTCGCCAGCAGTGTCATGTGGGTGTACGCACCGCTACCGGAGACGTCGTCGCGACCGGAGTTGGCGTCGCCCCACTTGACCCGCTTCCGCTCGCTGCGGTGGGTGTGCGGCGTCAGGTACGCCTCCACGCCGATGATCGGCTTGACGTCGTACTTCTGGGCCGTCTTCCAGAACTCGTAGGCCCCGAACACGTACCCGTGGTCGGTGGTCGCGATCGCCGGCATGCCCATCTCCTGGGCGGTTTTGAACAACTCGTCGATCCGCGCGGCGCCGTCCAGCATGGAGTACTCGGTGTGCACGTGTAGATGCACGAAACTGTCGCTGGACGCCATGTCTTCGCAGACCTCCCAGAGGCGTGAGTGAGCGGGACCAGCCCACCTTATGTCGGCCCTCCGACAGTCCTTGAACCGGCGCTCCGATGCGGGACCGGGCCGCCCGATATCCGGTCGCCGGAGCATCCGGCACACTGAGAGCGTGGTCCGGTTCGCGGTGGTCGTGGCAGCGGTGGTGCTGCTGGTGCTCGCCGTGATCTGGGGATTTCAGCGCCGCCTCATCTACCTGCCTGACACGGCCGGCGTCTCGTCGGCGGCGACGGTACTGCCCGGTGCCCGCGACGTCGTGCTCGAGGCCGACGACGGCGTCCATCTCGGAGCCTGGCTGATGCCGGCCGGCGAGCCGGACCGCGGCATCGCGGTACTGGTCGCCAACGGCAACGCGGGCAACCGAGCGTCCAGAGCGCCGCTGGCGCGAGCTCTAGCTGCTGAAGGGCTGACGGTCCTGTTGTTCGACTACCGTGGCTACGGCGGCAATGCAGGAGGTCCCAGTGAGCGCGGGTTCGCCCGGGATGTCCGCGCGGCGCAGCGGTACCTCGTCCACCAGGCCGGTCTACCACCCGGCCGCATCCTGTACTACGGCGAGAGCCTCGGGGCAGCGGTCGTCACCGAGCTCGCCGCCGAGATCGCGCCGGGCGGACTGCTACTGCGCTCACCCTTTGTCGATCTCGCCGCGGTGGGGCGGGCCCATTACCCGTTCCTCCCGGTCAGTCTGCTACTCCGGGATGACTACCCGCTCGCCGATCAACTGGGAACAGTAAGAGCGCCGGTGACAGTGGTACTCGGAGCCGACGACTCCATCGTCCCGCCCGAGCAGAGCCGAACTGTGGCAGCCGCAGCGCCCACGCTCAAGAATCTGATCGAGATACCAGGCGCGGACCACAACGACCCTGTCCTCGGGCATGGCCCCGCACTGGTAGCGGCCGTGGTCGAACTCGCCGACCAGGTCGCCACAACCCCGTGAGCTAGTCGAGCACGACGGGCCCAGACGAGTTCGCGGCTCTCGCTTACTGGGTGGCGGCCAGTTGGTCGAGGGCCTGGTCGAGGTCTGCCGGGTACTCCGAGGTGTACTCGACGTACTCGCCGGAGCCCGGGTGGGTGAAGCCGAGGCGCATCGCGTGGAGCCACTGGCGGGAGAGTTGGAGGCGCTCGGCGAGCACCGGGTCGGCGCCGTACGTGAGGTCGCCGCAGCACGGGTGCCCGATGGCGGACATGTGGACGCGGATCTGGTGCGTCCGGCCGGTCTCCAGGGTGATCTCGAGCAGCGTCGCGAACCGGAAGGCCTCGAGCGTCTCGTAGTGCGTCACGCTCGGCTTGCCGCCCGCGACGACGCCGAACTTGTAGTCGTGGTTCGGGTGCCGGTCGATCGGCGCGTCCACGGTGCCGGTGAACGGATCCGGGTGGCCCTGCACGAGCGCGTGGTAGATCTTCTTGACCGTGCGGTCCTTGAAGGCACGCTTGAGCACGGTGTAGCTGTACTCCGTCTTGGCGACCACCATGAGGCCCGAAGTACCGACGTCGAGCCGGTGCACGATGCCCTTGCGCTCGGCGGCACCACTGGTCGAGATGGAGAACCCCGCGCCGGCCAGGTGCCCGATCACGGTCGGCCCGGTCCAGCCCGGCGACGGGTGCGCGGCCACGCCGACCGGCTTGTCGACGACGATGATCTCGTCGTCGTCGTGCACGATCCGCAGGTTGTCGACGGTCTCCGGTACGACGGTGATCTCGCCGGGCGGCGGGGGCAGTTCGACATCGAGCATCACGCCGGCCGACACCCGGGCGGACTTCAGCGCCGGGGAGCCGTCCATCTGGACCAGCCCGGACTCGATCAGCTCGGCCGCCTTGGTCCGCGAGACGCCGAACAACCGCGACAGCGCGGCGTCGAGCCGTTCACCGGCGAGGCCGTCGGGGACCATCACCGTGCGAGAGTCGCCGCTCACTTCTTGCCCACGTCCTTGGTGCCGTCGAGCTTGATACCCCGCAGGGTCTGGATCACCAGCAGCGCCGCTGCCGAGGTGACGGCCATGTCGGCGACGTTGAAGATCGCCCAGTGCGGGGTCTGCAGGAAGTCGACCACGTGACCGTGGAACGGCGACGGCGCGCGGAAGACCCGGTCGGTGATGTTGCCGACCGCGCCACCGAACAGCAAGCCGAAGGCGACCGCCCAGCCGATCGAGCCGAGCCGCCGGGACAACCAGACGACGCCGACCGCGACGATGATCTGGATCGCGCTGATCACCGGGGTGAAGTCGGACCCCAGGCTGAACGCGGCCCCGGGATTGCGGATCAGGTTGAACTTGAGCAGCGAACCGATCACGTTCACCGGGTCCCCAGGCGTCAGATGCTGCAACGCCAGCGCCTTGGTCAGTTGATCCAGCCCCAGCACCAGCACCCCGACAGCCCCGAACAGCGCAACCAGCCGCCACGATCGCGGCGTGCGGCCACCACCGTTCTCGTCAGTCGAGCCGGTGTCCTCCGGAGGCGGGGATGACGGAGAACCGGCCGACTCGAGGTCGGCCGGTTCGGTCTGGGGGTCAGCTGACGCGTCCCCTGGCAGGTGGGACGGTTCTGATTCGCTCAGCGGCGTTCTTCGCGTTCTTTGCATGACACGCACAGTGTCGCACGCGGGAACGCCTGCAACCGCCCCTTGCCGATCGCCTTGCCGCAGCTCTCGCAGACGCCGTAGGTGCCGTCGTCGATCCGAGACAGCGCCCGCTCGATCTGGTCCAGCATGTCGCGGGCGTTGTTCGCCAGGGACATCTCGTGGTCCCGCTCGAGGGTGGTCGAGCCGACGTCGGCCTGGTCGTTGCCGGCCCCGTCGCCACCGTCGCGGAGCAGACCGACGATCTCCTGCTCGGCGTCGCGGATCTCTTCCTTCAGGTGCACCGCGTCCGCCTCGAGCTCACCGCGCAGCTCTTCCATCTCGGCCGCGGTCCAGGGAGTCTCGCCCTCCCTGACGGTGAGCGTCTCGGCCTTCTTCACGGGCGACTTGGGCGGCGCCGTGGCCGGGGTGCGGTTCTCGTTCGTCTTCATAGCCACCCTCTTCGTCGATGTCTGCTTGGCAGGGGTCTTCTTCGCCGCGGTCTTCTTGACCGGAGCAGTCTTCTTGACCGGAGCATCAGTGGAATTCGCGGCGCTCTTCTCGGCCGCGGCTTTTCGTCTGGGGGCGGACTTCTTCGGAGCCGATGTAGCCATGGTCGGCTACCCCCTGCCTTCGTCGGAGACTGAAGCGGACTGGTCGCAAGACAGTAGGACACGCGAAGGCCACGTGCCAGCCCGACGCGCAGACCGTGGACATACGGTAGTCGGTTCTTCAAGCCCACTCGATGTTCCGCGCGTTACAGCCACATGCCGGACACCGTTCAGACAAGCAATTGCTTCAGTTTCGGCCCGATCTCAGCCTCACTCCCCGCCACCTCCAGCAGCTTGTCCCGGCTGGTCGCGCCGCGTACCAGCGTCACCGCGGAGCGTCTCACCCCCAGTGCCTCCGCCACCGCCTGCAGAACAGCCTTCGTCGCCTGTCCCTCCACCGCGCGGGCCGCCACCGCGACCACCAGGGCCACACCCGAGGGTCCGTCGTACCGGCCCCCGACCGCGGTCCGGGAAGCGCCCGGTTTCACCCGCACGAGAATTCTCATGGACGAATTCTCTCCTGACCACCGATTAACGATTCGTAGTCGCGTGGTGCGGAGTCGTACACTTTCCCAACGCGACCCGCAAGGCGTTGATGGGGCTATCACCCCGGAGTCGCCGGAAGAACAGTCCGCCAGGACCCAGTAGAACCGGCAGCGACGCGCAACGAAGTGGGTGGCCGCGAATGGGTCACCAAGAAGGGTGGTACCGCGGAGCCCGGCGACAGCGCCGGCGCCTCGTCCCTTCGTCCAGCAGGCAACTGGCTCGACGAAGGACGCAGGAAAATGGCGGAGAACCCCAGCACCCCGTGGCGGCAGGTCCCGGCTCAGGTCGATCTGCCCGCGATCGAGCGGGACGTGCTCGGCTACTGGGACGACAACGACACGTTCGCCAAGAGCCTCGAGCAGTCGGCCGGCGGCACCCCCTGGACCTTCTACGAGGGCCCGCCGACCGCGAACGGCCATCCCGGCACCCACCACATCGAGGCCCGCGTCTTCAAGGACGTGTTCCCGCGCTACCGGACCATGAAGGGTCACTGGGTCGAGCGCAAGGCGGGCTGGGACTGCCACGGGCTCCCGGTCGAGGTGGCGGTCGAGAAGGAGCTCGGCTTCAACGGCAAGAAGGACATCGAGGCCTACGGCATCGCGGAGTTCAACGCGATGTGCCGCGAGTCGGTACTGCGGTACGTCGACGAGTTCGCCGAGCTGACCACCCGGATGGGCTACTGGGTGGATCTGGAACACCCGTACCGGACGATGGACCCGCAGTACGTCGAGTCCGTCTGGTGGTCGCTCAAGCAGATCCACGACAAGGGCCAGCTGGTCGAGGACTACCGGATCACGCCGTACTGCCCGCGCTGCGGCACCGGCCTGTCCGACCACGAGCTCGCCCAGGGGTACGAGACGGTCGTCGACCCGTCGGTCTACGTCCGCTTCCCGCTGACCTCGGGTCCGCTGGGGGGCAAGGCGTCCCTGCTGGTCTGGACCACCACTCCGTGGACGCTGGTCTCCAACACGGCCGTCGCCGTGCACCCGGACGTCACCTACGTAGTGGCGACCGACGGGAACGAGTCGCTGGTCGTGGCCGAGCCGCTGCTCAGCGCGCTGGGCGAGGGCTGGGGCGTCACCGAGCGGTTCTCCGGCCGGGACATGGAGCACTGGACCTATCAGCGCCCGTTCGACCTGGTGGAGTTCCCCGAGCCGGCGCACTACGTCGTACTGGCCGAGTATGTGACCACCGAGGACGGCACCGGTCTGGTGCACCAGTCCCCCGCGTTCGGCGCCGACGACCTCCAGGTCGCCCGGGCCTACAACCTGCCGGTAGTGAACCCGGTGGAGTCGGACGGCCACTTCGCCGCCGACGTGCCGCTGGTGGGCGGGCAGTTCTTCAAGAAGGCCGACGAGGACCTGGTCAAGGACCTGCAGGAGCGCGGCGTCCTCTTCAGGCACGTGCCGTACGAGCACCCGTACCCGCACTGCTGGCGCTGCCACACGCCGGTCATGTACTACGCGCTGCCGTCCTGGTACATCCGCACCACCCAGGTGAAGGACGCGCTGCTGCGGGAGAACGAGAAGACCAACTGGTTCCCCGAGTCGGTCAAGTGGGGCCGGTACGGCGACTGGCTGCGCAACAACATCGACTGGGCCGTCTCCCGCTCCAGGTACTGGGGTACTCCGCTGCCGATCTGGCGCTGCGCCGAGGACCACCAGGTCTGCGTCGGGTCGCTCGCCGAGCTGAGCGAGCTGGCCGGCCGCGACGTCAGCTCGACGGATCCGCACCGGCCGTACGTCGACGACATCACCTTCGCCTGCCCGACCTGCGGCGAGGAGTCGCGCCGGGTCGCCGAGGTGATCGACGCCTGGTACGACTCGGGCTCGATGCCGTTCGCACAGTGGGGCTACCCGTGGGTCGAGGGGTCGAAGGAGCGGTTCGACCAGGCCTACCCGGCGGACTTCATCTCCGAGGCGATCGACCAGACGCGCGGCTGGTTCTACACGCTGATGGCGATCGGCACGCTGGTGTTCGACGAGTCGTCGTACCGCAACGTCGTCTGCCTCGGGCACATCATGGCCGAGGACGGCCGGAAGATGTCCAAGCACCTGGGCAACATCCTCGAGCCGCTCCCGCTGATGGACAACCACAGCGCGGACGCGGTGCGCTGGTTCATGGCCTGCTCCGGCTCGCCGTGGAAGTCGCGCGGCATCGGGCCGAACGTGCTCAACGAGATCGTCCGCAAGGTGCTGCTGACCTACTGGAACACGGTCGCCTTCCACGCGCTCTACGCCCGGCTCGCCGACTGGTCACCCACGGCCGAGGCGCCGCCGGTCGCGGAGCGGTCGGTGCTCGACCGCTGGCTGGTCAGCGAGACGAACCGGCTGGTCCGCGACACCGACGAGGCCTACGCGTCCTTCGACACCCAGCGGCTCGGCGCGCTGATCGGCCAGTTCGTCGACGTGCTGTCGAACTGGTACGTCCGCCGCTCGCGCCGCCGCTTCTGGGCGGGTGACGCCGGCGCGCTGGCGACGCTGCACGAGACGCTGGACGTGCTCACCCGGCTGATGTCGCCGCTCACCCCGTTCGTCACCGAGCGGGTCTGGCAGGACGTCTTCCGCCCGGTCACCCCGGGCCTGCCCGAGTCGGTCCACCTGACCGCGTTCCCGACGTACGACGAGGGGCTGATCGACGACACGCTGGCGACGCACGTCTCGATGGCCCGGCGGGTCGTCGAGCTGGGCCGGTCGGCCCGGGCCGAGGCGAAGGTCCGCACCCGGCAGCCGCTCGGTCGCGCGCTGGTCGGGTCGGCCGCGATCGCGGATCTCGACGACGAACTGCTGAAGGAGATCGCGGAAGAGCTCAACGTCGGCTCGGTCGAACCGCTGTCCTCCGCGGGCGCCGACCTGGTCGAGTATTCAGCGAAGGGCAACTTCCGCGAGCTCGGCAAGCGGTTCGCCAAGCAGACGCCGGTGGTCGCGGGCGCGATCGCCGCCGCGGACGCCGCCGGTCTGGCCGCCTCACTCAAGGCCTCCGGTACTGCGACCGTGGTGGTCGACGGCGAGAACGTCGAGGTCGGCGCGGACGAGGTGCTGCTGTCGGAACGCCCGCGCGAGGGCTGGTCCGTGGTCAACGAGCAGGGCGAGACGGTCGCGCTCGACCTGGAGGTGACACCGGAGCTCAGGCAGGCCGGCCTCGCCCGTGAGGTCGTCCGGACCTTGCAGGAGGCCCGCAAGAGCGCCGGCCTGGAGGTCTCGGACCGGATCACGGTCTGGCTGTCCGCGTCCGGTGAGCTGGCCGATGCCCTTGGCAAGCATGCCGACGAGATCGCTCGCGAGGTACTGGCCACCGAGCTGACCCAGTCGGCGCCCTCGGCAACGGATGAGCTCAGCGCCGGCTCCGACGAGGAGCTCGGCCTCAGCTACTGGCTGACCAAGGCCTGAGCGAGAAGTTCTGCCGGCAGAAGGCCTTCAGCGCGGCGGGGAAACCCGCCGCGCGGACGCGATCACCTGCTCACCCCGCGAGGTCAGGACGCCGACACCCTCAGCGGACGAAAGCCCCGCTCACCTGGCCGTAGTATCCGGCGGCCGATGGGGACCCAACGTCACGAAGGGGCGACAGTCAGTCAGATTTGTCCAGACATGACGAAGAGGCGGTGCTGCCGGATTAGCACCGCCTCTGTCAGAGGCCAGACAAACTAGAGCGAGGTAGTTCTTAAACGCCGTGGCCGTGAGCCTGGGCGCGGGCCTCCGGGCGGAAGCCGTTGCGCGGGCTCAGCGTGTCATCGCCGTTGCCGAGTGCCTTCAGCTGCTCGGTGAAGTACGTCTTCAGCCGGCTGCGGTACTCGCGCTCGTAAGCGTGCAGGTCGTCGATGGTGCGCTCGAGCTGACCCTTCTGCTTCTCCAGCGTGCCCAGCATCTGCGCGCGACGCTCGGCGATCTCGCCGTCCAGCTTCTCGGCGCGGGCACGGGCCTCGCCGGTCATCCGGTCGGCCTTGCCACGAGCCTCGTTCTCCAGGCGCTCGGCCTTGGCGCGGGCCTCACCGATGATCTTGTCGGCGGTGTCCTTCGCCTCTTGGACCAGGTCGTCGGAGTGCTTCGTGGCCATCTCCAGCAGCCGCACAGCGGAGCTGGAGGCGTCGCCGACGGTTCCTGCTGCCGCGGCAGCACCCGCGGCCGCTACAGGGGGCGCAACGACTGGCGGTGGCTTCTCCTCGGGCTTCTCCACAACGACTGGAGCCGGCTTGGGCTGTTGCACGACTGGGGGTAGGGCGGCGGTCTGGTCGACCATCGGGCGGTCCTGTCCACCGCCGGCACGCTGAGCCGCCGCAAGCTTCGCGCGCAGCTCCTCGTTCTCGGCGAGAAGTCGCTCGAGCTCAGCTTCGACCTCGTCGAGGAAGGAGTCGACCTCAGTGACGTCGTAGCCCTCCCGCAATCGGACGGGCGTGAACTGCTTCGAGCGGACGTCATCCGGCGTCAGCGGCATCTTTCACCTCGTTTGTCTGTGTCTTGGCGGAGTCCCCGTGGCCTAGACCTCGGCGACTCAGTAGATCACGTTATCGCTTCGTTGTGTTCTGGCGGAATCCGGGCGGGCGATAACGGTCCCCGTGTCCCCGTTTCTCGGGTCTGCTCCTACCCAGGTGTGCGCGTCCTCACGCTTGTGATCACAGTGACCTGATCGCGGTCGAGTTGATCGACATCGCCAGCGAGACGAGCACGAACAGCATCAGCATCGACAGGTCGATCCGGATGCCGCCCGCGCCGATCGGCGGCAGGATCCGCCGCAGTGGCCGTAGGAACGGGTCGGTGACCGAGTAGATCAGCTCGAACAGCAACAGCATCGGCCCCTTCGGGTGCCACTGCGGCGCGAACATCACGATCAGACTGAGCACGAACCTCGCCACCAACATCAGGAAGAAGGCGAGCAGCACCCAACTGAGAACACTGAGGACGAGCAGGAGAGCAGTCATAGTCAGACAAGAGTGTAGAAGACCGGGGAAGCCGGGCGTCAGCTCTGGTTGTAGAACCCGTCCGCGGCGATCTTCTCCTTCTCCTCCGCGGCCAGCGTCACGTTCGGCGGGCAGACCAGGAACACCTTGGTGGTGATCCGCTCGATCGACCCACGGCAGCAGAAGATCAGGCCGGCCGCGAAGTCCACCAGACGCTTGGCGTCCGCGTGGTCCATCTCGGTCAGGTTCATGATGACGGGCGTGCCGTCGCGGAAGTGCTCACCGATCACGCGCGCCTCGTTGTAGCTGCGCGGGTGCACGGTGGTGATGCGGGCCAACTCGGTAACCTCCGGGGAAGCTGTGACGCCACGTCGATCTGGGAACTTGCTGACCGTGCCGACCTGCTCCTCGGAGCTGCTGCTCCGGGCCGGCACCGACTCGGTCTCGTGGGACTCCCCGTCGACGGCTTCGTCCTCGTAATCGTCGTAGCCGTCGTCGAACTCGTCGTCGTAGCGCGCGTTGTAGCGCTCGCCGTCCTCGACCAAGCCGAGGTACACACCCATCTTGCGCAACGCGCCGCTCATGGCCCTCCAGCCCCTCGGTCCAGTCCTGTCCAACGACAACGCGAGCGGGTCGAAAACCTGCTCGATGTCGACACTAGCCCAGAGGAGGACGCGTACCGAGTAATGCGCGCCCGAGCCGAACGTGTGTCGCTCCGTGCCTGATCGCGGCTTCCAGATCGCCGCTCATGCCCGCCGAGATCCAGTCCGCGCCGGCATGTTCGGAGCGTAGCCGCGACGCTACGGATTCCAGTCCGGCGAACGCCTCGTCAGGGTCCGACCCCAGCGGCGCCACCGCCATCACGCCACCCAGTTCCAGCCCGTCCGCCCCCGCGACCTCCGCCGCCAGCACCGGTACGTCGTCCGGCCCCACGCCACCCCGGCTCATCCCGGTCGCAGCGTCCGCGGATCCGTACGCCGCGAGGCTCACCTGCAGCAGGCAGCGCAGCGTCTTCCCTTCCTCCACAGCCGCCCGGGACAACGCCTTCACCAGCGACGACCGGTCGACCGAGTGCACGGCGGCCGCGCACCGGACCACCGAGCGGGCCTTGTTCGACTGCAACTGCCCGACGAAGTGCCAGGTGACGTCCTGGCAGTCCGGAGCCTTCACCTTCAGCTCCTGCTCGCGATTCTCCCCCAGGTCACGCACTCCCAACGCCGCCAGAGCCCGTACGTCGCTGATCGGGAAGGTTTTGGTGATCGCGACCAGGGTCACCGCGTCCTCGGCCCTCCCAGCGGCCACACAGGCCGTCTGGATCCGCTCCCGCACGGCCCGCAGGTTGTCCCGCAGCTGATTCTCCCGGCCCACGGCGATCTCGGGGTTCACGGCGTCTGTCACGGGGCCAGCCTGACGATGCCGGCCAGCCGGCCGCTGACGGCACCCTCGCGCCGGTAGGAGTACAGGTCCTCCGACTCGATGGTGCATCTCGTCGCGTCGATGACGCCACACCCCAGCTCGTTCAGCTGAGCCGTGACCCCCGCCGCCACGTCGATGGATGGTGTCCCCCAGCTTGTCTCGGCGTACGACGCGGGCACGCGCTCAGCGACCTCGGTGCGCATGTCCTCGGGGACCTCGTAGCAGCGGCCGCAGGCGTACGGCCCGAGCACGGCGGTGATCTGCTCGGCCCCGAGTGCCCGCATCGCTTCCACCGTGGCCGGGACGACCCCGACGTACAGGCCGCGGCGGCCGGAGTGGGCGGCGCCGATGACTCCGTTGACGCGGTCCGCGAGCAGCACCGGCAAGCAGTCGGCCGCGCGGACGCAGAGAGCCACATCGGTCCGGGTGGTCACCAGCGCGTCGGCGATCGGGTTCGGCTGGACCGGGAGTTCGTCGCCGGGCCGGACGACGTGGACATCGGGTCCATGCACCTGACTGACTCGGATCACAGCCGTCGGGTCGACCTCGAAGGCATCGGCCAGCCGGCGGAAGTTCTCCGCGATCGCGTCCGCCTCGTCCCCCGCGGCACTGCCCAGATTCAGCTCGCCGTACGGCGCTGTGCTGGCTCCTCCGTAGCGATCGGTGAAGGCGAAGCGGACACCATCGAGTACCTCGTCATAGCCGAACACACCCGAAGGTTATCCAGCGACGGCAACAAGTCCGGCGGCCACCCGCGCTTCGTCGGTGACCTCGCGGCGGCCGGGGGCGACCGGCAGTGCGATCACGTGCTCGAGCGCCCGTCGATACGCCTCACTGAAGGCGGTCTCAGCGTCCACCTCGACCTCTGGAGAGATGCCGACTCCTTCCCAGTTCGTTCCGGAGATCGGATTGAGCGCGCGCTGGATCGGCACAGACGCCTCCAGGTGCGGGTGGACGGTGAAGCCCTCCCGCGGGTGGGCGCCGCCCCGGGTGCGCTCGCCGATCACCACCGCACGGCCCAACTGCTGAAGGTTGTAGGTCAGCTCCTCGGCGCCGGAGAACGTGGTCGAGCTGGTCAGCACCCAGATCGGCTTGGTACCGCCGAAGCGGGGCCCACTCACCGGGACCGTCCAGTGCTGCCGGACCGCTCCTGTGGATGGCGTGACCAGGTCGTTCAAGTGCACCGGTTCGCCGTCCAGGAGATAGCTGCACACCAGAGCGACCATCTCCGGCGATCCACCGCGGCATCCGCGCAGATCCAGCAACAGCGCGTCGGTGCCCCACAGCAGCGTCATCGCTCCGGCCAGCGCGGCACCGGCGTACTTCGGGTCGTAGAGCGTCGGCTTGATCGCCAGCACGCCGATGTTGCCGGCCAGACGTTCGGCCCGGGCCATCCCGGCGGCGGTCAACTCGACATGGCGTGCCCAGGCCGCCTCCTCCGCGACCGGGTCCTCGTCCTCTTCGAACAGTTCGTCGATGTGGTGGATCAGGCGCAGATGCTTGTCGCCGTTACCCACCTGGAGGTCGGTGGTCACCTGCTCGGCGAGCCGCACCGGCTCGGTGAACTCGTCGTACCTGCCCGCGAGCTGGTCGGCTATCAACCTGTCGGCCACCGCCTGGCCGACGTCGGGAAACACATAGTGCTCGCGGATCAAGGCCGCGACCTGATCGATGACTGCCTTGATCTCGTCTGTGCGCATGGCGGTCAGTGAAGCACCGCCAAGACGAGGCGTCTCCCGAATTACCTGCCGGTCGCCGGGACTACTTGAGGAAGTCGGGGATGTCCAGGTCGTCGTCATCGTTGTCGGGCTTGCGCGGCTGGCGCTGCGGAGCCGGCTGCGATGACGGTGAGTTCGACGGGCCCGTGGTCGGCCAGGTGTGCTGCGTCGGTGCCGACGGCGTCGGAGTCGGAGAGTGCGGGACCGGCGGCTGGTTGGTCTGAGGCTGCCCGGTTCGGACCGGCTCGCCCGCCTGCGGACGTGCAGAGTGAGTGGTCCCGCGGTTCTGGTCCGTGTTCGGCACCGGAACCGTGTCATCCATCACCGGCGTACCGGCCGGCGGCTGGTGAGTCTGTTGCGTGACCGGGCCACCGACGCCACCCTGACCAGCCGAGCCAGCGTCGGGCTGGCTCGGAGCCGGCGGCGTGCCGTACGGCGACTGCTGGTTGGGCGTCTGCTGCTGAGCAGGCGGGGTGGATGCCTGCGTCTCGGACGGGGTGGAGCGCGGCACCCCCTGGGTGGCCACGTCACCGCCGACAGTGGGCAGGCGATTCTGCGGACGGGCGCTGTTCATCGCCTGCTCGCGGCGCTTCGGCATCCCGCCGTCGAAACCGGCCGCGATCACCGTCACCCGTACCTCGTCGCCGAGGGCGTCGTCGATGACCGCGCCGAAGATGATGTTCGCGTCGGTGTGCGCGGACTCCGAGACGAGCTGGGCCGCCTCGTTGATCTCGAACAGGCCGAGGTCGGAGCCGCCCGCGATCGACAGCAGCACGCCGTGCGCGCCCTCGATGCTTGCCTCCAGCAACGGCGAGGAGATCGCCGCCTCGGCGGCCGCGACCGCGCGGTCCTCGCCGCGGGACGAGCCGATGCCCATCAGCGCGGAGCCGGCGTTGGACATGACCGCCTTCACGTCGGCGAAGTCCACGTTGATCAGGCCAGGCGTCGTGATCAGGTCGGTGATGCCGGAAACACCCTGCAGCAGCACCTGGTCGGCCTGTTTGAAAGCGTCCAGCACGGAGACGGCGCGGTCGGAGATGGTCAGCAGGCGGTCATTCGGGATGACTATCAGGGTGTCGACTTCTTCACGGAGGGCGGCGATACCGTCCTCCGCCTGGGTCGCACGGCGCTTGCCCTCGAACGAGAACGGCCGGGTCACCACACCGATCGTCAGCGCACCGAGGGAGCGCGCGATGCGAGACACCACCGGCGCGCCACCGGTGCCGGTGCCGCCGCCCTCGCCCGCGGTGACGAAGACCATGTCGGCGCCCTTCAGCGCCTCCTCGATCTCCTCCGCGTGGTCCTCGGCGGCCTTCTGGCCGATGGCGGGGTTCGCACCAGCACCGAGTCCGCGGGTCTCCTCGCGGCCGATGTCGAGCTTGACGTCCGCGTCGCTCATCAACAGCGCCTGCGCGTCCGTGTTGATGGCGATGAACTCAACGCCCTTCAGACCGTGCTCGATCATCCGGTTCACGGCATTGACGCCGCCTCCGCCGATGCCGACGACCTTGATGAGTGCCAAATAGTTCTGCGGTGCCGCCACGTCCGCGCCTCTCGCCTCGTTCTGTCCCGTTATGGCCGGTTGGCCGTCCGAGCTGCGCCTGCCTCGGACCCTTCCGCGCACCGATCCCCGTTGTCCGGCACGGAAAAGCCTGAACCTCAAGTGGATGGTTAGAGTTATCTCAACTGTAGATTGATTCGAACGCTACGGGACCCGATCCGGCAATGTCCACGCGCCTCGCCGCCCGTCCCGCGATGTGTGCGGTTGTGTCGGCAGTCACTTCTTTTCGCCTTTGGTGACAGGAAGATCGGGTGCCGACACGTCGTAGACCTTCGCCTCCCGGCGCATCAGCACGCTCAGTACTTCGGCCTTGCGCGCGCTGTCATCGGCGCTGCCCCAGACGACCTTCACCTTGGAGCCGAGGTTGAGGGTGATCGAGTCCGGCGAGGCGGCCGAGATCGACTCCACCTCCGACCGCAGCTTGACCGGCAGCGCGGCCGAGACCGTCACCACCGAACGGATCGTGACATCGCGCCGGCTGCCGACCACCAGCGCCTCGGGCAAACCCTCCGGCCTGGCCGGCACCGTCTTGAACGCGACCCCGGTGGCGTCGACCAGCTCGAAGTTGCTGCCGTCCGTCACCACCACGACCGGCACCCGCTCGGTCACCACGATCTTCAGCTGGTTCGGCCAGGCCCGGGTCACCTGCGCGTCCGCCACCGCCTGGATGGTCCGCACCCGCTCGGCGATCGCGCCCAGGTCGACCCTCACCAGCGGCGTTCCGGTCGGCGCCTCGGCCACCTGGGTGATGGTTGCCACCGGCACCGTATCGGCACCGGACACCTTCACCCCGGAGACGGCGAACACGGACGAGAAGTAGAACAACCAGACGGTGATCCCGCCGAGCACCACGACCAGGCCGCCGACCGCCCAGGGCAGCCAGCCGCGCCATCGCACCAACCGCTGCCGGCGCGCGAACCGCTGCTGTGCCCGGGCCAGGTCAGTGCTCTGACTCATCCCCCGCTCACCACCGGCTCACTCCGCGGCCGCCGCCGCTGCGGTCGCCCGCTCGGCCAGCAGACCGACCACCTCGGGCCCGATCAGCGTCACGTCGCCCGCACCGAGGGTGACCACCAGGTCGCCCGGCTCGGCGAGGTCCGCGACCAGCCGCGGTACCACGGACCAGGACGGCTCGAACCGGACCTGGTCGGGCTTGAGCGGCACGTGGTTCGCGATCAGCGCACCGGTGATGCCCGGCTCGGGGTCCTCGCGGGCCGCGAACACGTCCATCACCACGACCTCGTCGGCGAGCGCGAGCGCCTCGGAGAACTGGGTCGCGAAGATCCGGGTCCGGCTGAACAGGTGCGGCTGGAAGCACGCGATCACGCGGCCCTCCCCCGCCACCTGCCGGGCGGCGGTCAGGTCGACCGCCAGCTCCGTCGGGTGGTGCGCGTAGGAGTCGAACACCCGGACGCCGTCCTCCAGGCCCTTGAACTCGAACCGCCGGCCGGTCCCGGTAAAGGAGGCGAGGCCCTCGGCCAGGTCGGCCGCGGAGAAGCCCAGGCCCAGCCCGACGGTCAGGGCGGCCGCTGCGTTCAGCGCGTTGTGCTTGCCGGCCTGCTGCAGGTCGACCACCGGGAGCTTGCGGCCGTGGAACACCGGCACGAACGACTGGTTAGCCCCGGTCGCGGTGATCTCGGTGACCCGGGTGTCCGCGTCCTCGGACTCGCCGTACGTCCGTACGTCGATGCCGCGGGCGCGGGCGAATTCGGCCAGCCGGCGCGCGCCCGGGTCGTCGAAGCAGATCACCATGAAGCCGCCGGGGATGACCCGGTCGCAGAACTCCTCGAAGGCGAGCCGGTAGCTGGCCTCGTCGCCGTAGTTGTCCAGGTGGTCCGGCTCCACCGAGGTGACGATCGACACCTCGGGGCTGTAGGTCAGGAAGGAGCGGTCGGACTCGTCGGCCTCGGCCACGAACAGGTCGCCGCTGCCGTCGTGGGCGTTCGAGCCGGACTCGTTCAGGTTGCCACCGATCGCGTACGACGGGTCGGCGGCGCAGTGCTGCAGCGCGACGGTCAGCATCGACGTGGTGGTGGTCTTGCCGTGCGTGCCGGCCACGGCGATCGTCCGCCGGCCGACCATCACCGACGCGAGCGCGGCGGCCCGGGGCAGGATCGGGATCCCGGCCTCGCGGGCGGCGACCACCTCGGGGTTGGTCTCCCGGATCGCGGTCGAGACGACGACGGTGTCCGCCTCGGCGACGTGCTCCGCGGCATGGCCGACCCAGCAGGTCGCGCCGAGGGCACGGAGTGCGGCGAGCACCTTGCCGTCCTTGGCGTCCGAGCCGGAGACCTCGATACCGCGAGCGGCCATGATGCGGGCGATGCCCGACATCCCGGCGCCGCCGATACCGACGAAGTGGACCTTGCCCAACTTCTCCGCGGGCAGATTCGTGTCAGGTGCGGTGACGATCACGAAGCAGACCTCACCACATCGAGGATTATCTTCGCCAACCGGTCGTCGGCGTCGGTGCGGATCACGCCTTGCGCTGCGGTGGACATGGCTGTCAGACGCTCACGGTCGTGCAGAAGTTGCGGCACCGTCGCGCGGACCCAGTCCGGCGTCACGGCGGCGTTGTCGACCAGCAGGCCGCCGCCCGCATCGACCACGGGCTTGGCGTTCAGCCTCTGCTCACCGTTACCGTGCGGCAACGGAACGTAGATGGCGGGCAGTCCGACGCCGGACACCTCTGTGACGGTGTTCGACCCCGCCCGGCAGACCACCAGGTCGGCGGCCGCATAGGCGTAGTCCATCCGGTCAACGTACGACAGCACCTTGTACGGGTATGGGCCGGTCTGCGCGACCTCGAGCGAGTTCTTCGGCCCGATCGCGTGCAGCACCTGGATCCCGGCGGCTTGCAGATCTGCGGCCGCACCGGCGAACGCCTCGTTCAGCCGCTGCGCGCCCTGCGAGCCACCCGTGATGAACAGGGTCGGCGCGTCCGGGTCCAGCCCGAAGAACTGCCTGGCCTCGGCCCGCAGAGCCGCCCGGTCCAGCGTGGAGATGGCCCGGCGGATCGGCAGCCCGACGTACTGGGCGTGGGGCAGGTCTGTGCCGGGGAAGGAGGTGATGACGTTGCGGGTGCAGTAGCGAGCGGCGAACTTGTTCGCGATCCCCGGTACTGCGTTGCCCTCGTGCACGACGATCGGCGTCTTGCGGCGCCACGCGGCCACGTACGCAGGCGTCGAGACGTAGCCGCCGAAGCCGACGAGCACGTCGGCCTTCGCCTCGTCGAGCACCTTGCGGGTCGCGTTCACCGAACTGAGCATCTTGCCGGGTACCGCGAACAGCGCGGGCGTCGGCTTCCTCGGCAGCGGGACGGGCGGGATCAGCTCGAGCCGGTACCCGGCCTCGGGCACCACCCGCGTCTCGAGACCACGCTCGGTACCGAGAGCGAGGATCTCGACCGTCGGGTCGATCCGGCGCAGGGCGTCGGCGGTGGCGATCAGGGGGGAAGTATGACCGGCGCTACCGCCACCGGCCAGGACGATGCTGGGCACAGCTTTCAACGCTCCCGCGTGTTCTCACGGCCGGTTCGGCCAGGTGTGCGCCACGAGGACATCCACCCGAACCGAGGCCGCCGGGTCTCCTTGAGGGCGGCCTGCGCGCCGGGCTCGGCCTTCGCGAAGGACAGCAGCATGCCGATCGCGATCAGCGTCGGCAGCAGTGCGGACCCACCGTACGACAAAAGCGGGAGCGGGATACCCACGATGGGGAGCAGGCCGATCACCGCGCCCAGGTTGACCAGCGTCTGGGCCATCAGCCAGACGGTGATGCCGGCGCTCGCATAGCGGACGAAGGGGTCCGTGTTCCGGGTCGCGATCCGGACTCCGACGTAGGCCAGGGTGAGGAACAGCGCGAGCACGGTGAGCGAGCCGATCAGGCCGAGCTCCTCACCGATCACCGAGAAGATGAAGTCGGTGTGCGCCTCGGGCAGGTTGCCCCACTTCTGCCGGCTGTTGCCGATCCCGACGCCCCACCAGCCACCGGTGGACAGGGCGTAGAACGAGTGGTACGCCTGCCAGCCGATCCCGGACGGGTCCGAGAGCGGGTTGGTGAAGTTCATCAGCCGATCCATCCGGTGCTGCGCCGTGGTGACGAAGTACGCGGCGATCGTGCCGACCACCACGATGGTGGCGACGAACAGCCGGGTCGGCGCGCCGACCACCCAGATCATCCCGATCATCACGGCCATCAGCACCAGCGCGGTGCCGAGGTCGTGCTGGCCGACGATCAGCGCGATCACCAGGCCGCAGACCGGCACCATCGGCACCAGCAGGTGCTTCCACTGGGTCAGCAGCTTCTGCTTGCGGGCGTACAGGTCCGCGCACCACATCACCAGCGCCAGCTTGGCGAACTCGCTCGGCTGGATCTGCAGCGGACCGCCGAGGTTCAGCCAGTTCGTGTTGCCCTTGACGCCGACGCCGAGTCCCGGCACGTAGGTGAGGACGAGCAGGAACACCGACCCCAGCAGCGCGACGTACGCGAGCATCCGGAAGTGCCGCGGCGTCATCCGGGAGGCGACGTACGCCATCGGCAGGCCGACGCCGACCCAGATCAGCTGGCGGTAGAAGATCGTGTAGCTGTTCCCGTTGGCGTTCAGGGACAGCACGCTCGACGCGGACAGCACCATCAGGAGCCCGAGCACCAGCAGCAGCCCGGTCGCGCCGAGCAGGATGTGGTACGACGTCAGCGGGCGGTCCAGCACGTCCCGGATCGCCGCCAGCCAAGGGCGTTCGGTGCTCGAGCCCGGCCCGTCCTTCGACTGACCGGTGTTCGGCTGATCCGTGATCGTCGTCATGCGATCACCTCCGGATCAGTGGTCGCCCAGCCGGTGTACGGCTTGCGCGAAGGCGTCTCCGCGGGCTCCATAGTTGGCGAACATGTCCCAGGATGCGCAGCCGGGCGCGAGCAGCACGGTGTCACCCACCCGAGCCAGCTTCGTCGCCTCCCCCACCACGATCTCCATGGCTCCAGTGTCCGTTGCCTCCACGGTGATCACCGGCACATCCGGCGCGTGTCGGGCAAGTGCTTCGGCGATCACCTGCTTGTCCTGGCCGAGCAGCACGACACCCCGCAACCGGTCCCTCGCCGCGGTCACCAGTCCGTCGAAGGTGGCTCCCTTCGCCTGCCCGCCGGCGATCCAGACGACATGCTCGTAAGCGAGCAACGAGGCCTGCGCCGCGTGCGGATTGGTGGCCTTGGAGTCGTCGACATAGTTGACCCCGGCAACTTCGGCGACATGCGCGATCCGGTGCGCGTCCGGCCGGAACGCCCGCAGCCCTTCCCGCACCGCCGACGCCGGTACGCCGTACGCCCGGGCCAGGGCGGCCGCCGCGAGCGCGTTCGCCACGTTGTGCGGAGCCGGCGGGGTGATGTCCTCGACGGTGGCCAGCTCCAGCGCGGAGGAGGCCCGCTGCTCGACGAACGCGCGGTCGACGAGGAGCTCGTCCACCAGGCCGACCATCGAGATGGCGGGCGTGCCGAGGGTGAAGCCGATAGCCCGGCAGCCCTCGATCACGTCGGCGTCCATCACCAGTTGCTCGGTCGCCGGGTCAGCCACGTTGTAGACGCAGGCCACCTGGCAGTTCTCGTAGATCCGGCCCTTGTCCTTGGCGTAGGCATCCATCGAACCGTGCCAGTCGACGTGGTCCGGAGCGAGGTTCAGCACGACCGCGGAGTGCGCGGACATCGAGTGCGTGAAGTGCAGCTGGTAGCTGGACAGCTCGACCGCGATCACGTCGTACGGCTCGGGGTCCATCACCACCTCGAGCAGCGGCAGCCCGACGTTGCCGGCGGCAACCGCTCGCTTGCCGGCCGCGGTCAGGATCGAGGTGAGCATCTGGACCGTGGTGGTCTTGCCGTTGGTCCCGGTGACACACAGCCAGGGGGCGGCGTTGGCGGGATCACGGAGCCGCCAGGCCAGCTCGATCTCGCTCCAGATCGGGAGGTCCCGCTCGGCTGCGGCGGCCAGCAGCGGGGCGTGCGGCGGGATCCCAGGTGAGGTGACCACCACGTCCACCTCAGCCGGGAGTTCGGCGGTGCTGCCCGGGCCCAGCTTGATGGTGGCGCCGAGGGTCTCGAGGATCTGCGCCTTCTCGCGCAGCGCCTCGTTGTCCCGGTCGTCGAGGACCGTGACGTACTCCGCGCCCACCTGCAGCAAGGAGTCCGCGCACGCGTAGCCCGCCGTACCGAAGCCGAGAACGACGAACCGGGTGGTCGCCCAGCCCCTGCCGTTCCGGTCCCGCAGGTCTGTCATCCGGCCACCCATTCCGCGTAGAACAAGCCGAGCCCGGTGGCGACACACAGGCCGGAGATGATCCAGAACCGGATCACCACGTTGACCTGTTCCCAGCCGAGCATCTCGAAGTGGTGCTGCAGGGGCGCCATCCGGAACAGCCGTTTGCCCACGCCGGAGGTGTGCTTGGTGATCTTGAACCACCCGACCTGCAGGATCACCGAGGCGGTGATGATGACGAACAGGCCGCCGAGCAGCAGGACCAGCAGCTCGGTCCGGGTCATCACGCCGAAGCCGGCCACCGCGCCGCCCAGCGACAGCGATCCGGTGTCGCCCATGAAGATCTTGGCCGGTGACGCGTTCCACCACAGGAAGCCGAACAAGGCGCCGGTCAGCGCCGCCGCGACAACGGCGAGGTCGTGCGGGTCTCGTACCTCGTAACACTTGGAGCCCGGGGCGGTCGCGCAGCTCTGGTTGAACTGCCAGATGCAGATCAGGGTGTAGGCGCCGAACACCATCATCGAGGCGCCCGTGGCCAGGCCGTCCAGACCGTCGGCGAGGTTGACGCCGTTCGACATACCGGCGATCAGCAGCAGGATCCAGATCACCACGAGCACCGGCGCCAGGTGCAGCCACGGGATGTCGCGGATGAACGAGATGAACGGCGATGCCGGGCTCTGACCGCGGTCGTCGGGGAACTGCAGCGCCAGTACGGCGAACGCGACCGCGACCACCGTCTGGCCGGCCAGCTTCGCCTTGCTGCGCAGGCCGAGGCTGCGCTGCCGGACGATCTTGATGAAGTCGTCCAGGAAGCCGACCGCGCCCATCCCCGCGAACAGGAACAGCACCAGCAGCGCCGAGGCGCTCGGCGTGGTCATCGTGAACAGCTTCGCCGCGAAGTACCCGACGATGGTGGCGATGATGAACACCGCGCCGCCCATCGTGGGCGTGCCGCGCTTGGTGTGGTGCGAGGTCGGGCCGTCGTCGCGGATCAGCTGGCCGTAGCCGCGCCTGGCCAGCAGGTTGATCGCCAGCCGGGTGCCGAGCAGCGTGAGCGCCATCGACACAGCGCCCGCGAGCAGGATGGAGATCACTGCGAGTCCTCCTCGAGCAGGGCGTCGGCCAGCCGTCTCAGGCCGGCCGCCTTCGACGACTTCACCAGAACCAGGTCTCCCGGCCGCAATTCCGTCCGGAGCAGCTGCAGCGCATCGTCGATGGTCTCCACGAAGGCCGACTCGTTGCCCCACGATCCTTCCAGTGAAGCGCCCAGGTGGATCGGCCGGGCCCCCTCGCCGACCGCGACCAGGCGGTTCACGTCCAGCCGGACGGCCAGCCGGCCCACCGCGTCATGCTCCTGCTTGCTGGTGTCGCCGAGCTCGAGCATCTCGCCGAGCACCGCCCAGGTCCGGGCGCCCCGGCTCCGGCCGATGGCGACCAGCGACTTGAGCGCGGCCCGGACCGAGTCCGGGTTCGCGTTGTAGGCGTCGTTGATCACAGTCACGTCGTCCGCCCGCCGGGTGACCTCCATCCGGGCGCTGGACACCAGAGTGGCGGCGTTGAGGCCGTCGGCGATCTGCTGCGGAGTGAGGCCCAGCGCCCGCGCCACGGTCGCGGCTGCGAGCGCGTTCGCCACGTGGTGCTCGCCGACCAGCTGCAGCTGAACGAGGTGCTGCTCCCCGTCGAGCTGCAGCGTGAAGGCGGCCCGCCCGTCGCCGTCCAGCTTCGGCTCACCGGCCCGTACGTCGGCCGCGGGCGCCTCGCCGAAGGTCATCACCGTCTGCTCGGTCCGGCTCGCCATCGCGGCGACCCGGGGGTCGTCGGCGTTCAGTACCGCGGTCCCGCCCGGCGCGACGGCCTCGATCAGCTCGCCCTTGGCGACGGCGATCGCGTCCTGGCTGCCGAACTCGCCGATGTGCGAGTAGCCGACATTCAGCACCAGGCCGACCTTCGGCGGGGTGATCCGGCACAGGTAGGTGATGTCGCCGACGTGCCGGGCGCCCATCTCCGCGACCAGGTACCGGGTGTTCTCGTCCGCCTGCAGCGCGGTCAGCGGGTGGCCGAGCTCGTTGTTGAACGAGCCGACCGGCGCAACCGTCGGGCCGTACGGCTGGAGCAGCTGGGCGATCAGGTCCTTGGTGCTGGTCTTGCCCTGCGATCCGGTCAGCCCGATCACGGTCAGGTCCGGCAGCTGGGCGATCACGTACTTCGCCAGCTCGCCGAGCGCGATCTGTACGTCGTCCACCACGATGCACGGGCTGCCATCGATCGGCCGGGCCGTGATCGAGACGGTCGCGCCTGCCTCGGCCACGGCGGCCACGTAGTCGTGCCCGTCGACGTGCTCGCCCGGGAGCGCGACGAACAGGCCGCCCGGCTCGATCTTGCGGGAGTCGATCACCACCGCGGCGTCGACGACGGCCGCCGGATCGACACCGGCGAGCTCACCGCCCACCGCTTCGGCGATCTGGCCGCAACTGACTGGGATCACAGTGCTGTCTCCTGGGTCGCCGCCATCAATTCACGCACGGTCTCGCGATCGTCGAACGGGTGGATCACGCCGCCGACGTCCTGCCCTGTCTCGTGGCCCTTGCCGAGCACCACCACGGTGTCGCCCGGGCCGGCCAGCTCGATCGCGGTGGCGATCGCCTGCCGACGGTCACCCACCTCACGCAGATCTACGTCCGGCACCGCCGCTCGCGCTCCCTCGATCGCCGCCGCGCGGATCGCCGCCGGGTCCTCGCTGCGCGGGTTGTCGTCGGTCACGATCACCACGTCCGCAGCCCGGGCCGCCGCCGCCCCCATCGCGGGCCGCTTCCACGGGTCGCGATCCCCGCCGCAGCCGACCACGGCGAACAACCGGCCCTTGGTGGCCGTGCGCGCAGCGACCAGCGCCAACTCGACGGCATCCGGCGTGTGCGCGTAGTCGACGATCACGGACAGTCCGTCGGCGCGGGAGAAGGTCTCCATCCGCCCCGGCACCGCCGCGTGCTGCAGCCCCGCGGCGATCACCTCAGCCGGTACGTCGAGCTGCCGCAGCATCGCCACCGCCAGCAGCGCGTTCGCCACATTGAAGTCGCCCGGCAGCCCGATCTCGACGGTCAGCGACTCCGACGGCCCTTGGATGTCGACGACCGTGGTGCCGTGCTCCGACTGATGCGTCCCGCTGACGGTCCAGTCGGCGTCACCGGTGGTCGACACCGTGACGAGCGGAACCACTGTCTGCGTGGCGAGGCGGCGGCCGTACTCGTCGTCGATGTTCACGACGGCCAGGTCGCAGCGCTCGGGCGTGAACAGCGATGCCTTCGCGGCGAAGTACTCCTCGAAGGTCTTGTGGAAGTCCAGGTGGTCCTGGGTCAGGTTGGTGAACCCGGCGACCGCGTAGCGCGCGCCGTCCACCCGGCCCATCGCCAGCGCGTGGCTGGACACCTCCATCGCGCAGGAGGCGACGGCCCTCTCCCGCATCACCGCGAACAACGCCTGCAGATCGGTGGCTTCCGGCGTGGTGCGGACGCTCTTCACCACCTCGTCGCCGATCCGCGTCTCGATCGTGCCGATCAGCGCGGTCCGGCCGACGTTCCGCAGTACCGAGTCGAGCAGGTAGCTGGTGGTGGTCTTGCCGTTGGTGCCGGTGACGCCGAGTAGGCGCAGTTCCTTCGTCGGCTCGCCGTAGATCTTCGAGGCGACGGCGCCGAGCACCTCGCGCGGCTTGGCCGCGACCAGCACGGGCAGGCCAGTGGCCCGCGCCCGCTCCTCGCCTGCCGGGTCGGTGAGGATCGCGACCGCTCCCGCGGCGTGCGCGTTGGCCGAGAAGCCCGCTCCGTGCGTGATCGCGCCCGGCAGCGCGGCGTACAGGTCTCCCGGCAGGATCGAGCGGGAGTCGAGCGACACGCCGGTCACTGAGACGTCAGAGATGTCCGTCGGAACGTGGGCTCCGGCGGTTCGGGCTAGCTCGGCAAGGCCGACAGGTACGGTCCGCTGAGGCCTGATCGCCGCAACGGCTCCGCCTGCGGCGGTTGGGGTGGACACGGGCCCAGAGGCTACCGCTCCGGGCCTTGTCACACCTACCTGACCCAGCGTCACCAGGTCAGCGGCACGACAGGCTGCTTCGCACCGGTCGGCGGGACGACGTACTTCTGCAGGGCGTAACTCATCACATCGCGGAACACCGGACCTCCCTGACCACCACCGCTGCGCCCGTTCGTCGGGTTCTGCAGTACGACGTACGTAACGAAGCGCGGGTTGTCGGCCGGAGCGAATCCGGCGAAAGAAGTCGCCCACTTGCGGTAGCAGCCGCAGGCCGAGTCCACTTCCTGCGCCGTACCGGTCTTGCCGGCCACGCGGTAGCCGTCGATCGCGGCCTGGGTCGCCGTACCACCCTTGGCGGTGACGGCCTCCATCATCATCGAGACCTGCTTGGCCGCGGAGTCGCTGACCACCCGGCGCGGCGGCGCGACCGTGTTCGGGATCGTGGTGCCGTTGCCGTCGACGTAGTTCTTCACCAGCTTGGGCGGCATGTAGACACCGCCGTTGGCGACCGCGTTCACCGCGGCGGTCATCTGCACGGCGTTCGCGGACAGACCCTGACCGAACGCGACGTTCGACCGGGTCAGTTCGCTCCACTCGTCACCCGGGGGCATCAGGCCGCGGCTCTCGCCGGGGAAGTTCAGCCCGGTCGGCTCGCCGAAGCCGAAGTCCTTCAGATAGTGCACGAACTCGGGGATCCGCATCTGCTGCGACGCGATGATCGTGCCGATGTTCGACGACTTGGCGATCACGCCGGCGATGGTGAGGTTCAGCGTGCCGTGGTCGAAGTGGTCCCGGATCGTCCGCCGCTGCACGGAGATGCTGCCGGGCACCTTGAGCTTGGTGTCCAGCGAGATCTTGCCGGCATCGGCCAGTGCGGCCATCGTGACGACCTTCTGCACGCTGCCCGGCTCGTAGACCTGCTCGAGCGCGGGGTTCTTCAGCGCCGCCGCCTTGACCGGCTTGTTCGGGTCGTAGGTCGGGTAGTTGGCCATCGCGAGCACCTCACCGGACTTGACGTCCATGGTGACCACGGTGCCGGAGGCCGCCTTGTACTGCTTGACCGCCTGCTCGATCCGCTTCTCCGCGAACCACTGCAGGTCGGCGTCCAGGGTGAGCTGCGCGGTGACGCCCGGCTTCGGCTCCTCCACGGTGTGGTCCGCGTTCGGGATCTTGTTGCCCTTGGCATCCACTTCGTACATCGCCTTGCCGTCCTGGCCGGACAGCTTGTCGTTCAGGCCGTACTCGAGCCCGGCCAGACCCTTGCCCTCGGCGCCGACGATGCCGACCACGTTCGCGGCGATCGTGCCGTTCGGGTGGCTGCGAATCGGGTCGGACTCGGTGTAGAGGCCGGCCAGCAGCGGCGCCTTCTGCTCCTTCGGAAGCCCCTTGTTCGCCTCGTTGATCTTGACGTTGCGGGCCTTGAGCTCGGCTTCGATCTGGTTCCACGTCTGCGGGCTGACCTGGTGCGCGAGCAGCACGTAGCGGCCCTTGCGGGTCAGGTCCGCCAGCAGCTTGGTGTACGACGTACCGGCGATCTTGCCCGCCAGCAGGGACGCGAGCTGAGGTGCGACGGCGGTCGTCTGGGTCGGGTCGGCGGTGACCGCCACCGCGTCCTCCGACACCGACAGCGGCACGCCGTTGCGGTCCAGGATCGCGCCACGGGATGCGTGCAGCACGAAGGGCTTGGTGTTCTCCTTCGTCGCCGCCAGCGCGTACGAGTCGGGGTCGACACCCTGCAGCAGGATCAGCCGACCCGCGAACAGTGACAGCACGAACGCCATCACGCCGAAGGTCACCCGCAACCGCAGCGCGGGACGACCGAGCTTCAGCGTCCGCGGCGGACGCTTCGGCCTCGGCTCGCGCGGTGGCCGCCTGTTCTGCGGCGGACGCTTCCTGGGCGGCTGGCCCCCGGCACGGCGCGGCGCGGCGCGGCCGTTGCCTGTCGCACCAGTCGCGGCCTTCCGTGGACGCCCCGGAGCAGCCTTCTTCGCCGCGGCGCTCTTCCTCGGATCCGCAGCCTTCCGGGCGGCAGTATTCCGCGGGGCGTTCGGGTTCCTGCGGGGCTCACCTGCGCGGCTTGCGGACTTGCGAGGCTCTCCCGTGGCCTTGCGCGGTCCATCAGCACGCGGTGCTGTCTTCCTGGGGGCTGCCTTGCCATCGGCCGCCTTCCGTGGGACGCGGGGTGCTTCCCCGCGCGGCTCCCCGGTGCGCCTCCGCGGCTCCCCCTTGCCGGGTTCGCCGGTGCGAGCGGGACGCTGCGCATTGGACCGCCCGCTCTCCGTAGCGGCCGGACGGCGGGGCGAGGCCCGCCGGAGCGGGTCGCCCCGCTCCGGATCACCGCCACGTCTGCGTGGCGGCTCGTTGCCCCGTCGCTCCGTCATCCGATCAGCCCCCGGTCGCTGTGTTGGCGCCTGCCCCTGTCGTGTTTCCCGATGTCGTGGTTCCTGGTGTCGCGGGCGGCTTGTTGGCCGGCGGCTTCTTGGTGGTACCGGCCGGCGGCTTCGTGGTCGTGCCGGCCGGCGGCTTCGTGGTCGTGCTGGGCGGCGGCTTGTTCGCCCGGTTGGCGGTCCCCGTGTTCGGCGTGGTGGTGCTCGCGGGCGGGTTCGTGGTGCCGGTGGCGGGCGGCTTGGGCGTGACGGCAGGCGGCTTCGGGACCACCGGTGTGGAGGGAGTGGCGCCGGTCGGCGTACCCGGGCCGAACATCGCCGTACCGGTGCCGGCCTTGCCCTCGGCCGGCACGCCGAGCACCTGCCCGTCGGACAGCCGCAGGAAGACCGGGTTCGGGTTCGGAACCATGCCCATCTTCAGGGCGCGGTCGGCCAGGTTCTGCGGCGACTCGAGCGTGCGGACCTGCCGCTCCAGCTGCTCCTGCTGGTCGCGCAGGTGGTCCGCCTGCTGGTTCAGGCTGGTCACTTGGAACGTGCCGCGCTGCAACTCGGTGTTGAGCAGCAGCAGGCCAACCAGGCCGGCTGCGAGCAGCGACAGCACGAAGATGACGAACGGCATCCGCGGCGGCCGGAACGGCGCGCCGTACACCACCCTGAGCTTCGGCTCCGCCTTCGCAGCCGGCGCCGGGGTGACCCGCGCCTTGGACGGGCTGAACACTGTGCTCATCAGGCCACCAAGCCCTTCTCGCGAACGCGTTCGGCCGCCCGCACCCGGACCGAGGCCGAGCGCGGGTTCTCCGCGAGCTCTTCGTCGGTGGGCCGCTCGGCTCCACGGGTCAGCAGCTTGAGGTAGGGCTCGTGACCGGCCGGAATCACCGGCAGGTCATCGGGCACGTCGGTCTTGGTGCCGGCCGCCAGCGTCTGCTTGGCGATCCGGTCCTCCAGCGAGTGGTAGCTCATCACCACGATCCGGCCGTGCAGCGCGAGCGCCGCGATCGCCGAGGGCAGCGCGCGCCGCAGTACCTCGAGCTCGCCGTTGACCTCGATCCGCAGCGCCTGGAAGGTCCGCTTGGCCGGGTGTCCCCCGGTCCGGCGGGCCGCCTGCGGGATCGCGTCGCGGACCAGCTCGGACAGCCGGGCGCTGTTGGTGAAGGGCTCGGCCTCACGGGCCTTGACGATCCGGTCCGCGATCCGGCGGGCGAACTTCTCCTCGCCGTACTGGAACAGGATCCGGGCCAGGTCGGCCGCGCTGTAGGTGTTCAGGATGTCCGCGGCCGTGGTCGGCGCGGTGCTGTCCATCCGCATGTCGAGCGGCGCGTCCTGCGCGTAGGCGAAGCCGCGGTCCGCCTCGTCCAGCTGCATGGAGGAGACACCGAGGTCGAAGAGGATCCCGTCGATCGCGGGGATGCCCAGCCGCTCGAGCACCTGGGGCAGCTCGTCGTACACGGCGTGCACCAGCGTGGTGCGCTCGGCGTACGGCGCGAGGCGCTCGCCGGCCAGGCGGAGTGCTTCGGGGTCGCGGTCGAGCCCGATCAGGTGGGCTTCGGGGCAAGTGCGCAGGAAGGCCTCGGAGTGACCGCCGAGCCCCAGGGTGGCGTCGACGAGGACGGCACCGGGGTGTGCGAGGGCGGGAGCGAGGATGGCGACGACGCGGTCGAGCATCACCGGGACGTGGCGCGAGGAGGGCTCGGGAGTCGGCATGGCGTCAGCCCACCGAACCCTTCGCACCGCGCTCAGCACCGTCCATCTCGACCCTTCCATAGCCGCGGGAGCGACCCAGCCCCCGCGGGTTCTCTTGCACTGCGTCCTGCTGGTGACCGGTTCCTGGGCCCGGTGTGCGGCGGGCCTGGATCCGGCTGGGTGGTGCCGGGTGGTGCGTTGTGGTGCTGGGCGGCTGAGCGGCCGTCGCGGTGGAGCGGTGCGTCGTCCGGTCAGATCGCGGGTACGCCTTCCGGGGAAGTACCTCGTCGGCTTGGCGCCGGGGAAGTGACGCCAAGTCCGGAGGTCGGAAGTCGGACCCGTGATCTCACCGGACGCTCCGGCTCTGCTCGCGGGCAGCTTCTAGAAGATGCCGGGCAGTACCTCCTCGGACAGGTCGGCGAATGCCTGCTCCTGTTCCGCGGAGTACCTGTTCCAGTTCTCCGTGTTCCAGATCTCCACCCTGTTCATCGCCCCGATGACGACGCAATCGCGATCCAGTCCGGCGTAATCGCGCAGCATCGGCGGGATGGTGACCCGGCCCTGCTTGTCCGGCACCTCGTTCGAGGCGCCGGCGAACAACATCCTCAGGTAGTCCCGCGCACCCTTGTTGGTGATCGGGGCCTGCTTCAACTGCTCTGTCAGTTGGACGAACTCCACTTCGGGCCACACGAACAGCGACCGCTCCTGCCCGCGCGTGATCACCAGACCCTCCGCCAGTTCGTCCCGGAACTTCGCCGGCAGGAACAGCCGGCCTTTGTCGTCGAGCTTGGGGAAGTGAGTTCCGAGGAACACGCTCCACCTCCCCGTTGCGGACCCTCCGACTCAGGTCGAGCTTGTTGTCCACCATTCCAGTACCACTGCGCTCCACCTTACTCCACTTTGCCCCACCGTCAACCAAATACGCCCCGTTTCGCTCCCCCGTACGCTGGAGGTCACAGATCAGCAACAACGGGTGAGGGCCATTTCGATGAACGCCGAAACGACTGGTAACGAAACGCGCGGAGATCTAGGCCGGACCCCTGAGCCAGGTGAGAATGAGTCGGCCATCAACCAATGGGGAGGACCAAGGGTGAGCACCACCGCGACCAGCTCGGCCATGGATTTCGACGAGCTGACAGAGGTGGCGGGACGGGTCCGCCGAGCCATCGAGACAGTGATCGAGGGCAAACCCGACGTGGTCGAAGTAGCCGTGACCGTGCTGCTGGCCGAAGGACATCTACTCATCGAGGACGTACCGGGCGTCGGTAAGACGATGCTCGCGAAGGCGCTGGCCCGGTCGATCGACTGCACGGTCCGGCGGATCCAGTTCACGCCGGACCTGCTCCCGTCGGACATCACCGGCGTGTCGGTCTTCAACCAGGAGGTCCGCGACTTCGAGTTCAAGCCGGGAGCGGTGTTCGCGAACATCGTCGTCGGTGACGAGATCAACCGCGCCTCGCCCAAGACCCAGGCCGCGTTGCTGGAGTCGATGGAGGAGCGCCAGGTCACCGTCGACACCACGACGTACCACCTCGAGGCGCCGTTCATGGTGATCGCGACGCAGAACCCGATCGAGATGGAGGGCACCTATCCCCTCCCCGAGGCCCAGCGCGACCGCTTCATGGCCCGGCTCTCGATGGGGTACCCCGAGCCGGCCGCCGAGCTGCGGATGCTCGACGGGCACGCCGCCAACGAGCCCCTCGATGATCTCCAGCCGGTGACCGACGGGCAGGAGATCCTGCGCCTGGTGAAGACCGTGCACTCGGTGCACGTGTCCGAGTCGGTCAAGGAGTACGCCGTCGCCCTGGTCGGGGCTACCAGACGGTCGCAGGAGTTGCGGCTGGGCGCGAGCCCACGAGCCACGCTGCACCTGGTCCGGGCCGCCCGGGCCGCGGCGGCGCTCGACTCGCGCGAGTTCGTGCTCCCGGACGACATCCAGGAGCTCGCCGTACCGGTGCTGGCTCACCGCGTCCTGCCGGCGGCCGAAGCCCACCTCGGTGGGCGGGGCGCCGCCGACATCATCTCCGGGCTGGTGGCCTCGGTGCCGCTGCCCCGCACTCGTCGGGACTGAGACATGCGGCAGGCACTGCGCGGACTGACCACCCGGGGGCGGGCATTCGTCGCAGCCGGGATCACCGCTTCGTTGTGTGCGCTCCTGCTCGGCCAGAAGGACCTGCTGCGGGTCGGCATCCTGCTGGTGGCCCTGCCGATCATCGCGGCACTGGTGGTCGGCCGGACCCGGCTGCGGCTTCAGGTCCGGCGCAGCCTCACCCCGGACCAGGTCTCGGTGGGCAGCCAGGCGACCGTCGAGCTGGCCCTCAGCAACCAGGGCCGGATGCCCGCCGGGCTGTTGCTGCTGGAGGACCGCATCCCTTATGTCCTGGGCCACCGGCCGCGGTTCGTCGTCGACCGCGTCAGCCCCAACTGGCGGCGTACGGTCTCCTACCCGGTGAAGTCCGACGTCCGGGGCCTGTTCCAGGTCGGGCCGTTGATGCTGACGGTCGCAGACCCCTTCGGGCTGGTGGAGACCAGCCGGACGTTCACCCGCAGCCAGCACCTGCTGGTGACACCGCGGGTGTTCAAGCTGCCCGAGGTACGGCTCGGCGCCGACCGCGCGGGGTCCGGCGAGAACCGGCCGCGGGCGATCGCGTCCGCGGGTGAGGAGGACGCCACTGTTCGCGAGTACCGCGACGGCGACGACCTGCGCCGGGTGCACTGGCGGTCGACCGCACGCCGTGGTTCGTTGATGGTCCGCCGGGAGGAGCAGCCCTGGCAGAGTCGGTGCTCGATCTTCCTGGACGCGCGGACCATCTCGCACCACGGGCACGGTCCGTCGTCCAGCCTCGAGTGGGCCGTCAGCGCGGCCGCCTCGGTCGGCGCGGACCGGATCCGCCGCGGCTACGCGACCACCCTGCTCGGCGGACCGACCACGCTCTCCGCGATCAGCCACCGCAGCTCGGCCGCAGTGCACCAGCCGCTCACCACCCAGCAGTTGCTGACCGAGTGCGCGACGGTGGAGGAGCACAAGTACGCCGAGATCGGTCCGCTGCTGACCGTCGACCGGCACTACCAGGAGCCGAGCCTGGTGGTCGCGATCGTCGGCGCCTGCGGCTCCGAGGACATCACCTCGCTCAACCGCTGGCGGACCAGCCAGGCGACCGGGGTGGCGCTCTTGCTCGATGCGGCAAGCTGGGCAGTAGGTGCGGAGGGAACCGAGAAGTCGGCCCGGCTGACCGCTCAGACCGACGCCACCGAGAACGAACTGCGCCGCAACGGCTGGCGGGTCGCCAGAGTGCAGCGCGGTGACCATCTCCCGACCGTGTGGTCCACCCTGGGACTGCGGAGCGGAAGGATCGCATGACCGGCCACGTCAGGATCTCCCTCGCCGCCTGGGTGGCGACCGTGCTGGGCGCCCTGGTGCTCACCCCGGTCTTCTCCGGACCGTTCCTCTTCATCAGCGCGTTCCTCTGCGGCGCCGTCACCGGCACAGGGATCCTGCTGCAGAACTGGCGCGTCCCCCGGTTCGTCGTACCGGTCGTGCAGCTGGCCGTCCTGGTCGAGCTGATCTCCTTCTTCTTCCTGCGGGACACGCTGAAGTTCGGGCTGTTCCCCTGGAAGGCGACGGTGATCGAGTTCAACGACCAGATGGTCAACGCCATGGACTCGATCAACCGCTTCAGCGCGCCGCTGCCGCCGGACTCGCACCTGACGTTGTTCGCCGCCTCCGTAATCGCGGCCGCCGGGCTGCTGATCCACCTGGTCGCAGTACAGCTCAAGCAGGCGGCGTGGGCGGGGCTGTTGTTGCTGACCATGTACACGGTGCCTGCCGCGACCGTGCACGGCGGACTGCCGGCTCTGCTGTTCATCCCGCCGGCCGTCGGCTACATCGTGCTCCTGTCGGCCGAGGGCCGGACCAGACTCAGTCGCTGGGGTCGCCGGATCTCCGGTGTCTCACACCTCGACGCGTCCGAGCCGATCGAGGCCTCGGCGCTCGGGCAGGCCGGCCGCCGGATCGGCCTGACCGTGGTTGCCCTTGCCACCCTGCTGCCGGCCCTGCTCCCCGCACTGCCGGAAGGTGTGGTCGGGAACGGGCTGGCCGGTGGTGGAGCCGGGGGCGGTATCGGCGCCTCCATCACGACGGCCGACCCGATGCTCGACATGGGCAAGAACCTGAAGCGCGGCGACAACGTGACCGCGCTGACCTACACGGGCAAGCCGACGTACCTGCGTCTCACCTCGCTCGACCTGTTCGACGGCCGGACCTGGCGGCTCTCCCCGCGCCAGGAGGGCCAGAAGATCACCAACTCGCCGCTGAGCCCCCCGCCCGGCTTCTCCGGCGACCTCGGCAAGCTGGGGCAGACGAAGATGAAGATCGAGGTGACCCGGAACTTCCGCTCCCAGTTCGCGCCGGTGCCGTATCCGCTGCGGACGATCTCGCTGAAGAACCGGTGGCGCTTCGACACCAGCTCGCTGGACGTCGTCTCCGCGAACGGGCAGGTCGTCGGCGGGCAGAAGTACGAGCTCAGCTACTACGAGCTGGCGCCGACCGCCCAGCAGCTGAACGACGCCATCAACGGCACCGCGCCGGACCAGTTCACCAGCTCGGTCCCGAGCCGGACGCCCAGGAGCATCAGGGATCTGGCGAGCCGGGTCACGCGGGGTTCGAACGGCAACCACTTCCAGGAAGCGGCCATGCTGCAGGAGTGGTTCCGGACCAGCGGCGGCTTCACCTACAGCACGGCGGCCAGCAGCGAGAGCGGGATGCGCGCGCTGGAAGCCTTCCTGACGGACAACAAGACCGGGTACTGCGAGCAGTTCGCGACCGGCATGGCGCTGATGGCCCGCATCCTCGGGATTCCTGCCCGGGTCGGCATCGGCTTCCTGCCAGGCCAGCCCGGCAAGGACAACCAGAACACCGTCAAGATGCACGACATGCACGCCTGGCCCGAGCTGTACTTCCAGGGCTACGGCTGGATCCGCTTCGAGCCGACGCCGTCGGCCCGAGTGGCCAATCCCCCGACCTGGACGAACGCAGTACCGCCGGGCACCAACACGCCGAGCATCTCGCCGAGCACCGGACCGGTGTCCCCGGGCCAGAGCGAGGACCCGGGCATCAGCAAGCCGGCCAACCCGCGCGAACTGCCGGAGGACAACGGCATCGGCGTGATCGACCCCGGCAACTGGTGGACCAACGGTGGCGGTAAAGCGGTCGGCCTGGGCGTCGGCGCGATCGCGCTGCTGTGCATCCCCTGGCTGATCCGTAGCCTGACCCGCCGCCGCCGCTTCGCCCGCCTACCGGGTCGCATCGGGGTGGAAGGCCTGTGGGCCGAGGTCCGCGACACGTCGCGCGACCTGGGACTCGACTGGTCCGAGATCGCCACCCCGCGGCAACTCGGCATCTGGCTGACCACCAAGCTCCCCGCCGAGAACCACGCGCAGGCGCTGAAACTGGCCCGAGGCGTCGAGTCCATCCGGTACGCCGGCCAGGCCGACGCGGAGGTGGACCTCCGCACAGAGGCCGCCGCGGTCCGCAAGGCCCTGTGGAGTCAGGCCAAGCTCTCCCGCCGCTGGCGAGCCCGCATCCTGCCTCCCTCGTGGCGCTGGTACCTCAACCGAGGCAGCGCTGAGGCCTCCGACCTCCTCGACGAGTTCGACCTCCTCCTAGCCCGCATCCGCTCCGCCCTGCTCCCCCGCCGAGCCAGCTAACCAGACCCAAAGCAGCCCCGCTCCCACCGGAGCGGGGCTGCTGCTTTCCCCCTGACGCAGGCAACCTGGCCACCGAGAACCGGCCGCTGCCCCGCCAGCCGGGGGTGCCGGAGCCGCGCCCAGGCATCCGCGTACTTTAGCCGACACCCTTCGGGGGCACCGCGAGATCCGCTAGCCGGACGAGCAGTCGCGCGGGCGATCAGCTCAACGACCCGAGCGGACCCCAGGGACTCTCACGTCGGCCTCAGGGACGCAGCACTCACCGGCAGGCGCCTCGGAGGGCTCAGCCTGACGGCGGCGCTGCGGGTCGGAGTACCGGGGAGATCAGAACGGCGCTTGGCGACGCTGCGTGTCGGAGTACTGGGGAAAGCAGAACCACACCCTGCGCCGGGGCGTGGGTGTGGTTCGGGTGATACTCAGGTCAGACTGTGGGGCGCGTCAGAGGTCCTCGTCGCGGCGACGCCGCCAACGGTCTTCCATCCGCTCCATGAAGCTGCCGGACGACTCATGTCTGGTTCTGTGCCGCTTGGACGGCGGCGGAGGCGGTGGCATGTCATCGTCTTCACTCGTACCGCTCAGGCGCTTCATGCTCAGCGCCGCGATGTACAGACAGGCAACCATCACTATGAAGCCGATGACTCCGATGATGGTGTTGGGAATGATCGCGCCGGCCATCAGGATTCCGATGCCCAGCACAAATCCAACGCCGGCAAGCACTGCCCGGCGCTTGTAATACAAGCGCACATTTGTGCCTCGCATGGCGGAGACGAACTTCGGGTCTTCCGCAGCGAGGGCACGTTCGAGCTGCTCGAACTGGCGCTGCTCTTCTTCCGAGAGGGGCACCGTCGATCCCTCCATGGTGAGCGCGATCTCGATAGGCCGAGTCCAGTCTAGGCCGCCCGTGCGGTCCACGAAACCCTGACCGCCTGTCCCGCGCGTCACGGTCGCACAACTCCACCCCGTAACCACCCCTCCCCACCCGCCCAAACCCCCAATTCCCACCCTTCCCCGCCCCCACCAACCCACCACCCCGGCGTGTCGCCCCATCCCCTTCTGACCACAGTCAGTAACCATCTGTCCCACCCAAGCCCCCACTGCAGCACCCCCACAACGACCACCCGGCCGCTGCACCCGGCGGACGGCACCCAACCACTGCTGCCATCACCAGACCCGACTGCCCCGACGGGGCCAGGCGGCAGCCGGGTGGGTCAGCTGGTGAGCTCGGCTGGAGACGCGGTGCTCGAGGTAAAGATGGATGCCCGCAGGTTGGGCAAGGGGGTCTAGCGGGTGGCGAGGATGTGGAGTTGGGGGGCTAGGGCCCGGAAGGCGGGGTGTTGGCTGGCGGCGCGTTCCAGTTCGGCGAGGGCTTCGGGGGCTCCTGGCTCGGAGTCGACGAAGGCCGAGGGGACGAGGTCGGCGAAGGTGCGGACTCCGTGGATGGTGTGGACCATGAATCCGGCTTCTGCCAGCTGAGCGGTGATGCCGGCTTCGTCGAAGCGGCGGGGCATGGGATCGTTCGGGCCCCAGCGGCCGTTGGCGTCCTGGAGTGCGACGCGGGCTTCGGTCAGGTGACCGGCGAGGGCGCGAGCCAGGACCACAGCGTTGCGCTGGGCAACCAACAGGCTGAGCACGCCACCTTCTCGCAGTACGGAAGCCATCGCCTGAAGCGCCTGGGCGGGATCGTCGACAACCTCGAGAACTCCATGGCACAAGACGGCATCAGCACTCGAGTCCCCCGCCAGCCCAGGGAGCTCATTGGCATCACCCTGGACACCACGGACGAGCTTGCTCACGCCTTCGTCACTCGCGCGCCGCTCCAGAGACGCCAATGCGTCCGGACTGGGATCGATGACGGTGACGCGGTGACCCTCGACTGCGAGCGGTACTGCGAACCCACCGGTCCCACCGCCGAGGTCGACGATGTCGAGACCTGCTCCGGGATCGGTACGCGCCCTGCCGGCGAGTGCCACGCGGAGGGCCTCGGCGACCAGCGCCGTACGTACCGAGCGGCGACGTCGGTCGACCATCGTGAATGCCCTCCTCGGCTACGGATCCGCTGCGGGCAACACCCTACTTCCCACCAACCCCAACTCCCCCACCCGCCAACCCCACCCACCAAGTCGCTTCCCCAGCAGCTGACCTGCACCGTCCGGCCGACCTCCTCCCAGAGCAGGACGAGGTCCGGCCCGACTGGACCAAACGAGCGGCAGCCGGGCGCTGAGCCGGGCACAGGGCAGCCGGAAGAGCTGGAGGCAGGTGGACGCCGGGCAAGTGGCGATTGGGCGGACCCAAGTGCTAGCTGGCTTGCATCCAGGGCTGGGCTAGGACTGATTGGGGGTCGGAGGAGGCGGGGAGGACGGACTGGGTGGTCAGGTGGAGGCTGGATTCGACCAGGGCGTAGAAGGTTTCCACGGCTCGGACCAGATCGTCGGCTTCACGCATGGTGACTGCTCGCTCCAGGCCCGCTTCGGCGGCCGCGCGTTGGGTGGCGCCGGCGGCGAAGAAGGTGGCCCATTCGCCGAACTCGGGGGCAACCTCGGCCAGCAGCACCCAGGCGTTGCGCTGGACGCGGCGACGCGGGCCGGAACGGACCGGGCGGGCACGAACCGCGAGGACCGCGGCGGCCACCCGTAGGGCTGCCACGTGGGCGCTCGAGTAGCGGATCAGGTGGTCGTCGGTCTCCCGCGCCTCGGACAGCGCCATCCGGGCCCGGGAAAGATCGCGGCTGGCCGAACCAGCGGCCGCCGGTGCAACCGGTGAAACTGTCATCGGTCCGTCACCCTCTCCAGTTGCCAGCGTCCGGAGTCGGGGTCGTGCGCGAGATCGAACATCTCCCGCCGACCGTGCCGGCCGCACCCCGCCTCCACTCGGTAGACCGCCCGCTGCGGCCCCCAATCTGCATCCAACACACCGACGGCCGCGGATGATCCCGCGACAGTCGAAGATCCCGCCACGGCCGGAGCGACGCCGACACCGGAACCGATCACGCCGCGCTCCCACCAGGCCGCCGTCTCCACCCAGTGGGCTTCGACTGCGCAAACCCGCCACAACCGCCCGCGCCACAGGAACTGCTCTGGAGTCTCGATGCCGTCCACTACGCCTGAACGCACCTCAACGGCTTCGTCGAACTCCCACATGCTCCATCGCCTCCTGTGCGCGAACTTCTTCCCCTGGTCAGCGGCCCGGTGGGTGGACGCGAGGTGGGGGTCGAGGTCCACCTCGGCGCCCGGCCCACCGGGACCACCGGTTACCGATGCGGCCGCAACTCCGCACCGGAGTCCTCCAGCTGCTCTGATCGCCCGTGGCCGGTCTCCCGACGATTCCGACTCGGTGGCAATCGAACATCTGTTCGAACGCTTGAAGCCTAACCCTGCCCGCCGACAATCGTCAACGGGCCGTAAGCCCGGGACGACCCTGCGCGGGCGGTCCTGCCGCCAGACTGGTCGCACCGACCGAATCGAGGCGAGGAGACCGATGCCGACGCCGAGCCGACGCGCCGTCGCCGTGACCGCGGTGGCGGTCGCCGCCGTGGTCGCAGCCGTCGCGCTGCCGCTCTTCCAGCCGTGGCGGCTCTTCACCGACACGGTGGTCGACGAAGCGCTGCCTGGCGCCGATCCAATCTCCATGACCACATCCTCTGCGGCGCCACCGACAATTTCCGGCGAGCGGAGCGGCACCCCCTCCGCCAATCCGACCGAGGCACCTGCCAAGACATCCGCCCAGCCCCAGCCCCGGGGCCCCGAACGCCTCTCCACCGGCCGCTTCATCACCCATGAACACGACACTCAGGGCATCGCGTCCATCGTCCGGCTGGCTGACGGCAGCCGGGTCCTGCGACTGGAGGGCCTCGACACCTCCGACGGTCCTGACCTCGAGGTCTGGCTCAGCGACGCGCCGGTACTGGAGGGGAAGGCCGGCTGGCACGTGTTCGACGACGGCCGGTATCGCAGCCTCGGCCAACTCAAGGGCAATCGCGGCAACCAGAACTACCCGATCCCCGCCTCAGTCGAGCTCGCCGACTTCACCAGCGTCTCGATCTGGTGCAACCGGTTCAACGTCTCCTTCGGCGCCGCGGAACTCCTGAAGGTTTGAGGAGAACCACACCCCGACTCTGCGGAAAACCGGATGTTGTCGACCGACCGCGCGAATTAGTGTCGGTCCATGGCAACAGACAGCGACTTCATCTCCGCGAGAGACCTCAGCGCCGGGTTCCACGACGAGGTGCTCCGTCCGTTGCTGGCCGGAATCCCTTATGCAGCAGGCTTGCTGGGCTGGGGCTCCGATGTGCTCGGCTACGACACCGCCCGTTCCACGGACCACGGCTGGGGTCCACGACTCCACGTCTTCGTCGACGAGGAGCAGGTCCCCCGCGCCGCCAAGCTGATCGAAGACGGTCTCCCCGAGCATTACCGCGGTCATCCCGTCCGCTTTGGCTGGGACACCCAGCAGCCGACCCACCACGTCACCATCACCACTGTCCAGGCCTGGCTGAAGGACGACCTGGGCATCGACAACGGCGTCGACAACGGCATGACCACGGAAGACTGGCTGATCACCCCACAGCAGAAACTGCTCGGCGTCGTGGCCGGCCCCGTGTACGCCGACGACGGCCGCCTGAGGCCGATCCGTGAGGCTCTCAGGTGGTATCCGGACGACGTCTGGACCTGGCTGCTCGCCTGCCAGTGGTCCCGGATCGCGCAGGAGGAGGCGTTCGTCCAGCGCACCGCGGAAGTCGGCGACCACCTCGGCTCGCGGATCGTCGCCGCACGCCTGGTCCGCGACGTGATGCGACTCGCCCTGCTCATGGCGCGGACCTACGCGCCGTACACGAAATGGCTCGGTACTGCGTTCGCCGGGCTCGACCACGGCGACGGGCTCGACCGCGACCTGGAGACCACCCTCGCCGCCGACACCCTGGCGGATCGCGAACGCGCGCTGGTCTCGGCGTACGAGAAGGTCGCGCGCAGGCACAACGACCTCGGGCTCACCGAGCCGCTGGACCCACAGCCCAGGCAGTTCTTCGATCGCCCGGCGCAGGTGATCGGCGCGGACCGGTTCGTCGAGGCGTGTCTGGCGAAGGTGCGGGATCCCCGGGTGATGGAGCTCGGACTGGTGGGGTCGGTCGACCAGTTCGCGGACAACACGGACGTCCTCAGCAACCCGGCCGCGTACCGACGACTGATCAAGATCTACGAGAAGTAGGGTTTCGAGCGTGAGCAAGCATCCCAACGTCCAGCGGGTCGCCGATGCATTGGCCGCGGCCGGTGCTACCGGCGAGATCAAGATCCTCGACGAGGCGGTCCCGACCGCGGCGGCCGCGGCAGCGGAGCTCGGCTGCGAGGTCGGCGCGATCGCGAACAGCCTGATCTTCGACGGCGACGGTTCGCCTGTACTGATCCTCACCTCGGGTGCGCACCGGGTGGACACCGCGAAGATCGCGGCCGAGCTCGGCATCGCCAAGCTGCGCCGGGCGACGCCGGAGTTCGTCAAGGAGCACACCGGCCAGTCGATCGGCGGCGTCGCGCCGGTCGGGCACCCGCATCAGGTGCGAACGCTGGTCGACACGGCGCTCGAGCAGTACGGCGAGGTCTGGGCCGCGGCGGGGATCCCCCACTCGGTCTTCCCGACCAGCTACAAGGAACTCCTGGACCTCACGAACGGCACGCCGGTCACGGTCAACTGACGAGTTGGGCCGAGAGCAACTGGCCAATCGAGCCGGGAGCGATGAGTTCGGCTCGCGCCGGGAGTCCTACCTGTCGATCGCAACCGATGACAGGAGACCGGCATGGCTGTGCAGCAGACCCCTCAACCGCTCGACACCGAGTTCACCGCGGCACTGGAGAAGGACGGGGCGTTCGCGACGTTCCTGACCGTCCCGGACTCCGCCGAGCTGCTCGGCACCCGGCGGGCCGTCAAGGTGAGTGGCACGATCGACGGGCATCCGTTCGCCGTCACCTTGATGCCGTCCGGCAAGGGGCCGCACTGGATGCCGCTGAAGATTGCCCTCTGCAAGCTGATCGGCAAGAGCCAGGCCGGCGAAGAGGTCAAGGTGCGCCTCCAGCAAAGGCACAGCTGAGCTGGAGAGTCGCACTAGAGGTACCTCGTGCGACCAACTCGTGTGACCACCCTGGGCCTCGGCCAGGGGATTGGTGGCACATCAGGCTGGGGCGACGGTTGCGGCTGTTGCGGGCTTGGAAGTCGGGCCGTAGGTCTACCCGGGAATCGGGTCGCGGCGTAGGCGGGGTTGGTTGATCGAGCGGACGGCCACCACTCAGCAACCTCGCCCCGATAGCCGAAAGCCTGGGGTGGCCAGGCGGCATGCCTGAGGATCGAGCGTGGTTGGTGAGCGGTGGATGTCCGGCCTGACCGACCACCACGCGCACCCGCGGTGCCTCCTCGGCCGAGCGCCTGTGCTGGGTTCGGACATCGTCTGGGGACCTCGAACAGGACACAAGTTGTTCGCGGTCCCAGTTGGGTGTCCGCGGTCCCGATTGGGTGTCCGCGGTCCCGATTGGGTGTCCGCGGTCCCGATTGGGTGTCCGCGGTCCCGATTGGGTGTCCGCGGTCCCGATTGGGTGTCCGCAGTCCCGATTGGGTGTGCCCGCGCCCGTATCCACCGCTGGCACCCTTCGGCCGGGAGCGAGCCGACGGCTGGGCGGGCAGAGCTAGAGGTCGAGGAGCTCGGCGATCTGCCTGCGTACGAAGGAGCGGGCCAGTTGGCCGCGTCGCAGGCGCCAGAGCGGGGAGGGTAGCGCCAGTGCGGCGTACCGGCCGAGAGCCGGATGGCGCGTAGGTGTGACGCCCTGGGTGGGCGCGATGCCCTCGGTCGGGGCGGCGCCTTGGTTCGGGCCGGTGCCCTGGGTGGGCGCGGCGTGCTGGGTGGGCGCGGCGTGCTGGGTGGGCGCGGCGTAGCGGCGGTGGTGGATGTCGGTGACTACTGACTGGGGGGCGCCTAGGGATGGGAGGAGGGCTAGGGCTGCTTGTTTGGTGATTAGGTGGCCGGTGGTGAGGGTTATGCCGGCGCGGGCGACTGTGATGAGGCCTAGGTCTACCCAGATGTCGGTGTACCACGGGGTCAGCTTGCGGGTGGCCGGATACCAGAAGTGTTCGAGGTCGTCGCGGATGAAGGCGGCCAGCTCCTCGTCGGTGGTTGCCGGCAGCAAGGACGACGGCGGCGGGCCGAAGAGGCTCCGATCGCCGAGGGCGAGCTCACGCCGGGTCACCGCGCCCACTGGCCGATCGAAGTACCGCTGCTGCGCCCAGGTCGGGTGACGCAGCGAAGCATCGGCCAACTGGTCGACCTGCACGTAACTGCAGTGCAGCTTCTCCGCCAGCGGGTGCACCTTCTCCAGCGACAGATGAAGAGCACACAGCGCCGAGGGATCCGCGATCGGCCCGTCCAGCACAGCGACCAGATCGAAGTCGCTCCGTCCGACCTGGAAGTCGCCGAGAGCAAGAGATCCGTGCACCCACACAGCCCGGACCGGCAGGAGCCCACGGACAGAAGCGACGAAGCCGTCCAGCAGGAGCTGGACGGCTTCGTCTGAGGTCATGCGGCGGATGCTAGACGGCCGGGCGCAGATCCACGTCGGCGGCGCGGACATAGGCCATGCGGTGGCCGAACCAGATCTGGTAGTACTGGTCGTTGCCGAGCACCTGCACGTGGTCCGTCGGCGGCTGTCCGTCGAAGGTCGTGGCGCGGTAGTAGTCCGTCTCGATGGACGCGTCGCCCACCGGGTAAGCCTGACCCTCGCCGATCGTGTACTGCAGCGGCGTGACGGTCTGGTACGGAATACCGGCCGGGTAAGCGGACTGCTCCGGGTAGGCCCGGCCGTAGACCGGCACGGACGTCCTGCCAGCCTTCGGCTTCACCACGAGACCAGGCTTGGCAAAAGCATCCGGCGTACCAGCCGGGCTCTTGAACCAACCCTTGGCGCCCAGGTACCAGACGGCCACCCAGTCACCCGACCGCTCGGCCACCACGTACTGCGAACCGGCGGCCGCGCGTGCTCCGATGTCCGACACCTGCGTGGTGCTGGCACTCGAACCAGGCCGCAGTCCGAGGTCCTTCACCAGCGGAGCAGCGTCGTCCGGCGCCTGCCGGAGGTAGACGAAGTTCGTGCCCTGCGGGGCGCAGGTGCCGTCGGCGTTGCAGTTGGTCACGACCTGCACGTTGTCGGCGAAGCCGGGTTTGATCGTGACGATCGAGCCGGCCTTGACCGGGAAGACGTTGTGGCCGTAGATCGGCGCGCCGAGCAGGTCGAAGTAGTGCTCCCAGTCCCAGTAGGGTCCCGGATCCCAGTGCATGCCCGCGACGGTGGACGGGATCGTGCCCGGCACCTGGTCGTGGCCGATGATGTGCGCGCGGTCCAGCGGGATGTCGTTCTTGGCGGCCAGGTAACGGACCAGCTTGGCCGAGTTGCGGTAGAGCGACTCGGTGAACCAGGTCGCGCCCTGGGCCGCGAAGCCCTCGTGCTCGATCCCGATGCTGTGCATGTTCACGTACCAGTTGCCCGCGTGCCAGGCGACGTCGTTGGCCTTCACGTGCTGCCAGACGTGCCCGTCGGACGAGCGCATCGTGTACTGCCACGAGACGTACGTCGGGTCCTGCACCAGGTTCAGCGTGCCCTGCCAGCCGCCTTCGGTGTCGTGGATGACGATGTAGTCGATCTTGCCGGTCTTCGGCCGGTTCGCGAGGTCGTGGTTGCCGTAGTCACCAGGAGTCGTGACCTGGTACGGAGCCGGCAGCCACTCACAGGTGATCGTCGTGGGGCACTCCGTCGCCCCGGCGGCCTTGGTTCCGGCCGGCAGCGCAGTACGGGCGAGTTGTGACTTGGCTGGCGCCACCTGCAGCGCGGGCATCACGATCTGCTGGCCGGTGTTGGTGGTCCGGGCCGCTCCGCGCGCCATGATCGCGTAGACGTCGTCGGCGAAGGCGGAGGCGCTCGTCTTGTCCGCAGCCCCGGCGTACGAGCTGATCGCGCCGTACCAGTCGGCTGCGGACGTGCTCGCGCCGACGGGCAGCTTGAGCGAGCGCTGATACTCCGCGAGCAGTGCCGCGCCACCGGCGATGTTGGCGGCGGTGTCGTTCCGCAGCGCCGCCGGGTCGAGTCCGGTCAGCTCGGAAGCTTTGTCGAGGGTGCGCAGCGACTCGCCCTTGGCGACCTTCTCGCCGCCCGACAGGTCGACCGCTTCGGCGGGTGCGACCGCGGTGAGGTGCATCGGTCCGTAACCGCCCGACGTGCTCGCCTTGCCCTGGTGGTCGTCCCACCTGGTCTCGGCATAAGAGACAGCCAGCAGTACGGACTCCGGTACGCCGTACTGCTGCGAGGCGGCCTTGAAGGCGCCGGCGGCGACGGCGGACGCAGGTCCGGGAGTGGAGGCGACCGCCGCGGGCGGACCGCCGGACGACACGCCGGTCACGGTCATGGGCAGCGCTACCGCTGCCAGTGCGGCGAGAATCTTCGAACGACGACGCATGTGGTTCTCCCTGACCCTGATGGGAAGGCCGGTCACTCAGACCGGCAATCTCATTACTTTGGGTCGTGGGAACGTGGATGTCAACGGTTAACCAAAACTGGGGTCGGGCGGTTCGATTCTGACCACACGCGGCGTCCTATCGGGGTAGCGACAGAGGGTTACGGAGCACGACCATGGAAGCGTTGCCGTTGGCGTTCACGACGGGCTGGGCGAGCGGCATCAACGCCTACGCCTGCGTGCTGATCCTCGGTCTGCTCGGCCGCTTCGGCGGCGTCGACGAGGTCCCGGTGGGGCTGACCGGCAACGCGGTGCTGATCGCGGCCGGCGCCTTGTTCGTCTTCGAGTTCGTCGCCGACAAGATCCCCTACCTCGACTCCGCCTGGGACGGGATCTCCACCTTGATCCGGCCGACGGTCGGGGCGATCATCGCCCTGCTGGTAGCCGGCGACGCGAGCACCCTGAACCAGGCGTTCATCGCGGCCACCGGCGGTGTGGTCGCGTTGCTGTCACACCTGGTGAAATCCAGCCTCCGGCTCGCGATCAACACCTCCCCCGAACCCGCGAGCAACATCGCGGCATCGTCCGGCGAGGACGTCGCGGTCATCGGCGTGGTGTCGCTGGCCGTGTTCCACCCGACGGCGGCGCTCATCATCGCGGCCGTCCTACTGCTGCTCGGACTGATCGGCGTGTACTTCGCCTTCCGCGCGATCCGCCGCGGCCTGGCCAGGTTCAGGGCCTGGCGAGAACGACGAACCACCCCAGCAACCGGGAGCAGTGCCGTCTGATGGCTCGCGTGATCGTCATCGGGGCCGGCCTCGCCGGTCTCGCCACCGCCGTACGGCTGGCCAAGCTCGGGCATCAGGTCACCATCTGCGAGGAGAGTGACCGACTCGGCGGCGCAATCGGCCGGGTCGAGGCCGACGGCTTCTGCTGGGACGCAGGAGCAGCCAGTACTACGCTGCCGGCCGCGCTCCGCGACCTGTTCCGCAAGAGTGGCCGGCCGATCGAGAGGCTGGTGCAGCTGGAGCCCATCACCGAGCCGCGGCGGCACCTGTTCAGCGACGGGTCGATTCTCGACCTGCCAATCGGCGACCGCGCGCCCCAGGCTGCGGCCTGGACCGACCTTGCCGGGGAGAAGGCCGCGAAGCGATGGACCTCGCTGGTCGACGGGTATGGCGAGACCTGGCAGATCCTCCGCAAGACCTCGCTCGAACCACCGCTACACAACCGCATCCCACCCAAGGCGGTCCTGCAGCTCAAACCCTGGCAGTCGCTGCAGCGCGTCGCCCAACGGAGCCTCGACGACGAGCGGGCGCGCACAGTACTGCGGTACTACGCGACGCAGCACGGGTCCGACCCGAAGCTCACACCCGCGTACGTCGGGGTCTGGTCGTACCTCGAGCGCACCTTCGGCCGGTGGACCGTCCAGGGCGGGTTCGGCGTCCTCGCGGATGCCCTGGCGCAGCGAGCCAGCGAGCGCAAGATCGACATCCACACGGGTGCCGAGGTGGTCGCGGTGACCACCAACAGCGGCACGGTGACCGGCGTGAGGCTGGCGGACGGCACAGAACTGCCCGCCGAGATCGTGGTCAGCGACATCGACCCCAAGGACCTCTACGGCCGACTGGTGGACGACCCGGCCGCCAAGAAGGTCCGCCGCAAGGTCCTCTCGACCCACCAGGCCCAGGCCGCGTACGTCGTCCACCTGGGGCTGAAGGATCCCGTACCGGACCTGCCGTTCGAGACGGTGCTGCACGGCAGCCCGACCGTCGTGGTTCGTACCGGCGGCCAAGCCCCGGCCGGACACCACGCATGGTCGGTCCTGGTCCACGGCTACCCCACCGACGACGTACTGGACCTCCTGGTCGCTCGTGGCCTGCACATCCGGGACAAGGTGGTCTCCAGACAGACCTCCGCCTCCTGGCTGGCCGGAGTGGCCTGGGAGGGCTTCCGGACCGCCCGGCGACGCGCTGCGAACGTCTCCCCGGTCAAGGGCCTGTACTGCGTGGGCGCGGGCGCTCACCCGGGCACAGGTGTCCCGGCGACCACCCTGGGCGCGGCGATCGTCGCCGACGCCGTCGGAAAAGCCTGACCGGCCTGGGGTCGGCGAACCCGGCGCACTAAGATTGACCGTTCATGTGTTCCGTGTCGGGGCCAACTCGAAGGTGGGCAGGCCCGGCAGTAGAGAGGACCCCGGTGGATCAATCCCCCACGTCGACCGATCTCGAGAACGTCGAACGGGCTGAGCTCGAAGCTGAGCAGCAGCACGTCGACCGGGTGTACACGAGGGTCGCCGAAGCCGCTCGATCCGCCTCCCGGATCGCGGTCGAAGGGCACCAGCGCGGTCAGGCGCAGAACGTCGGCCGGGTCCGTGACGAGGAGCAGACCGGCCTGTACGAGCGGGACGTGCTGGTGTTCGCCGCCGCCCGCCGGATCGCCGAGCTGGACGCCGAGCACGAGGGCCTGGTGTTCGGCCGGCTCGACTCCGACCAGGGCGACGAGAACGAGCCCGCCGCGACCGCCGAGGACCTGGAGAAGCTGTACGTCGGGCGGATCGGCGTCCGCGACGAGGAGTACGAGCCGCTGGTGATCGACTGGCGTGCACCGGCCGCGGAACCGTTCTACCGGGCGACCTCGACCGACCGGCTCGGCGTCGTGCGGCGCCGGGTGCTGCGCAACAAGGGCCCGCGGATCGTCGGCATCGAGGACGACCTGCTGGCTCCGGAGCGGGCTCCCGAGGATCTGCCGGTGATGGGTGAGGGCGCGCTGATGGCGTCACTGTCGCGTGCTCGTGGTCACACGATGCGCGACATCGTCGCCACGATCCAGGCCGAGCAGGACAAGGCGATCCGCGCACCTGCCCGCGGCGTCACCGTCATCGGCGGCGGCCCCGGCACCGGCAAGACGGTGGTCGCGCTGCACCGCGCGGCCTACCTGCTGTACTCCGACCGCAGGCGGTTCGAGCGCGGCGGCGTGCTCGTGGTCGGTCCGTCGGCCGCCTTCATGGCCTACATCGAGCGGGTGCTACCCAGCCTCGGCGAGAACACCGTGTCCCTCCGGGCCGTCGGTGAGCTCGTGGACGGCGTCAGGGCCACCGCTGTGGACGAGGCAGAGGTCGCGGCGATCAAGGGTTCCCTGCGGATGCGCGGCCTCCTCTCCCGAGCCGCACGCGACCGAGTGCCCGGTGCTCCGACCACCCTGCGGGTCTTCGTCGGCGGCGCCACCGTCGAGCTGGACGCGAACCAGCTCGACAACGTCCGCCGCAACGCCCTGCGCCGTACTCCGCGCAACCGGGCCGGCTCGGAGGCTCGCAAGGCGCTCGTCGCGGCGCTGTGGACCCGCTTCCCCGAGGACCTGCGCAACGGCGTGTACGCCGACCGCGAGTCGTTCGGCGACATCGTCACGGATCTGCCGGCCTTCAAGACGTTCTTCGCGTCCTGGTGGCCCGTCCTGACGCCCGGCGCCGTACTGCGCTGGCTGGGTGACCCCCGGCGCGCGCAGCGGTGGTCCCGGGGCGACTTCACCCCGGCTGAGATCGACCAGCTGGCAGCGGCTGTTCGTAGTACGGACGAGTTCACCATCGCGGACGTGGCACTGCTGGACGAGCTCACCAACGTGCTCGGGCGGCCGCCGGTCCAGGAGGCCGGCAAGGACGAGGAGTTCGACTGGCTCGAGGGCTTGTCGGACGGCGTGAACGAGGTGCTGACCACCTCGGAGCGCCGCGCGCGGGCGACTGCCGCCGCCGAGGCCGACGAGCCCGAGGAGTACGCGCACGTGCTCGTCGACGAGGCGCAGGACCTCTCCCCCATGCAGTGGCGGATGGTGACGCGGCGGGGGCCGCAGGCGAGCTGGACGATCGTCGGCGACCCGGCGCAGAGCTCCTGGCCCGACCCGGACGAGGCCCGCGCGGCGATGGACTCGATGCTGTCGCACCTGCAGCGGCACACGTTCCGGCTGTCGACGAACTACCGGAACTCGGCCGAGATCTACTCCTTCGCCGGTGAGGTGATCCGCCGCCAGATCCCGGACGCGGACCTGCCCGATGCGGTACGGCGTACCGGGGTGGAGCCGGAGCACCGGATCTTCGACGCGGGCAAGGTGGCCGAGGCAGCGGCCGACGCGGCGGGCGAGCTCCTGCAACTGGTGGAGGGAACCGTCGGGGTCATCGTGCCGCCGAGACTCCGACCCTCGATCGAGCCGTCGCTCGCCGAGCTCGGCGACCCGCGGGTGGTTGCCCTGAGCCCCCTCGAGTCCAAGGGTCTCGAGTACGACGCCGTCGTGGTGGTCGAGCCCGACCGGATCGTCAGCGACACCCTGGGCGGCGTCCGCGCCCTCTACGTCGTCCTGACCCGCGCCACCCAGCGGATGATCACCGTCAACAGCACAACGCACTGGCTGCCCCAGTAAGGGCACTAGCCACGCGGGATGACGTAGTCCACGAGGTCGGCGTCGTCGGCGGCCAGGTCCGACCAGCGAGTGGTGTGGTGCAGCACGGCCAGGCCGCTGGTCGGGTACTTCTGGGTGAGCTCGACCCGCTGGGGACTCGTGCCGTCCAGCGTGAGCTCGTCGGCCAGCCAGGGGACGCCCGGCCCATGGCCGACCAGGATCACGGTGCGGACATCGGCCGGCACGTCGTGCAGGACGTCGAGGAGTTCTTCGCTGTCCGCGCTGTAGATGCGACGGTCGTACCAGACGTCCGTCGCGATCACGCCGGCTCCGGCGGCGTACTCCCAGGTCTCCCGGGTGCGGGTCGACGGCGAGCACAGCACCAGGTCCGGCTCGATGCCCTGAGCAACCAGATAGCGGCCGGCCGCGGCGGCATCGGCCCGGCCGCGGTCCGAGAGCGGCCGGTCCAGGTCGGGCATCGTCTCGGGCGGCACCGCCTTCGCATGCCGGAGCAGCACCAGGGTGCGGTCGATCAGCAGGTCCGACGGGTCAGCCATCGGCTCAGGATAGAGCGTCGAACGCCCCGATGGTGCGGCGAAGGTCAGACGACCGCGGACTGGAGGTTGCGGAAGACCTGACGCGTCGCCGTCGACCGGTTCAGGGTTATGAAGTGGATGCCGGGTGCGCCGCCGGCGAGCAGCTTGTCGGACAGCTCGGTGGCGATCTCGATGCCGACGGCACGGACCGCCGCGGGGTCCTCGGCAACCGCGTTCAGCCGGTCGGTCACCGGCTTGGGCAGCGCCATGCCGGTCAGCTCGGCCATCCGCTCAATCTGCTTGATGTTCGTGACCGGCATGACGCCCGGCAGGACCGGGATGTCGCAGCCGAGCGCAGCAGCCCGGTCGATCAGCCGGAAGTAGTCGTCCGCGCCGAAGAACATCTGGGTGATCGCGTAGTCCGCGCCGGCCGCTGCCTTGGCCGCGAGCACCTGAGCGTCGGCCTCGAGGTCGGACGCCTCGGGATGCTTGTCGGGGAACGCCGCCACGCCGACACAGAAGTCGCCGAGCGATCGGACCAGCTCGACCAGTTCCACCGCGTGGTTCAGGCCTTCGGTGTGCGCGACCCAGGGCTGCGAAGGTCCGCCCTTGGGGTCACCGCGCAGCGCCAGGATGTTGCGGACGCCCGACCCGGCGTACGCGCCGATCACGGACCTCAGCTCGTCGCGCGAGTGCGAGACACAGGTGAGATGCCCGAGCGGGGTGAGCGAGGTGTCCTGCGCGACCCGCTCGGTGACCCGGATGGTGCCGTCGCGCGTGGTCCCGCCGGCGCCGTACGTGATCGAGACGAAGGTCGGCCGGAGCTGCTCGATCTCGCGGATCGACCGCCACAGCACCTCCTCGGCCTCGGGCGTCTTCGGTGGGAAGAACTCGAAGGAGAACGAAGGCTGCCCGGTCGAGAGCAGCTCACGGATCGTCGGCGTGTTGCCGGGACGCGTGGACGGGAGACCGGTTGCCATTCGGCAAGACTACCGGGACGTGGGCCTCCGCGCCGTGACCGACTACCCTCCGAGACGTGTATGCCGACGCGGACATCCCGACCGAGATCCAGCGCGCCCTGACCAGCTTCCTGGACATCCAGCAGGAACGGCTCGCCGCCATCGGGCCTGAGCTGACCGAGCAGGTCCAGGCCGCGCGCGACGCGACCAGTGGCGGCAAGCGGCTGCGGCCGTCCTTCTGCTACTGGGGCTTCCGGGCCGCCGGCGGCGATCCCGAGCTGCCGATCCTGAAGGCCGCCGCCAGCCTGGAGATGCTGCACGTCAGCGCCCTGGTGCATGACGACGTGATGGACTCCTCGGACGTACGCCGCGGGGCGCCAGCCGCGCACCGGCGGTTCGAAGGGCTGCAGCAGGCCCGGTCCGAGGCCTCCGGAAAGGGCGGGGATCCCGTCGGCTTCGGGATCGGCGCGGCCATCCTGCTGGGTGACCTCTGCCTGATCTGGGCCGACGAGATGATGCACACCTCCGGGTTCGACGCGGCCGCGCTGGCGAGTGCCTCCAAGTTCTTCGACGCGGTGCGGGTCGAGGTGACGGCCGGGCAGTACCTCGACCTGGTCGCGCAGGCCTCCGGCGAGGCGGACATGGACCGGGCCCTGCGAGTGCTCCGGTACAAGTCGGCCACCTACACGGTCGAGCGCCCGCTGCACATCGGTGCCGCGCTCGGTGGTGGCGGGCAGCACCTGGTCGACTCGCTGTCGGCGTACGGGCTCCCGCTGGGTGAGGCGTTCCAGTTGCGCGACGACCTGCTCGGCGTCTTCGGCGACCCCACCGTGACAGGCAAGCCGGCCGGCGACGACCTGCGCGAAGGCAAGCGCACCGTGCTCACCGCCTACGCCGTCGAGCACGCTTCAGAGGTCCAATTGACCGAGTTCGACCGGCTCTTCGGCCGCGCGGACCTCGATGACGACGAGATCCAGTTGCTGCGCGAGATCCTGCAGGACAGCCGCGCGGTCCAGGCCTGCGAGAACCTGATCACCGAGCGCACCGAGGACGCCCTGGACGCGCTCGAGCGGTCACCGATCGACGACGAGGCCTCGCGCAAGGCACTGGCCGACCTCGCCATCGCCGCCACCGCCCGGCACGTCTAAGAGCCTTTTGCTAGGAGGCCTTCGCCAGCAGGGCGATCAGCCGGAGGAGATCGGCGGAAGCCTCCGGCTCGCCCAGCACGATCAGCTTGAGCGTGGCGCGGTCCTCGTCGTACGCCGCCTCGACGCGCAGGTGGCCGATGCCACCCTGGTTGAGGGACGCCATCACGTGGGTGGTGATCCGATCCACGCCGGCCCGGTCGATCGCGTCCACCTGGACGATGCTCGACACCTCGACGTGGCGTGGGCCGGACTCGGCGTCGGACGCCGCGGTACTGGTACCGGTGAAGGCCTCCAGATCCTCACGGGAGATCCGGTACTGCTTGCCGATCCGGACGGCCTTCAGGCGACCATCGCGGACGTAGTTCCGGATCGTCCGCACGTGCAGCCCGAGCCGGTCCGCCACTTGCTCGACCGAGTACAACTCCTGCGCCACTAGATTCCGCTCGCCTTCCTTAGAATTCCCTATAAATGACTCGATAGGGACGTTTGAGGTAGTTTACAGCCCATGACCACGCTGCCTATCGCCTTCACCGCCGGCAAAGTCATGCACGACGACCGGGACGCCGTCGACCTGATCGCCGAGGCGCACTACGAGCACCAGGCGGAATGGGTCCTGCTGCCGGTCGACCTGTTGCCAGCCGACTTCTTCCGGCTCCAGACCGGGGTGGCGGGCGCCATCGCGCAGAAGTTCGTCAACTACCGGATGAAGCTGGCGATCGTCGGGGACGTGTCGGTGCACGAGCACGCCAGCGAGGCGTTCCGCGACTGGGTCCGGGAGACGAACGAGGGCCGCAGCCTCTGGTTCGTGCCTGACCTGGCGGCCTTCGACGAGCGGCTAGATTCTCGGTATGGCGGAGGAAGTGACGGCGCGGGCGCCTGAGCTGGCCCGGCCCCACGTCATCAGGCAGGACTGGCGAGATCTTTCCTTCCTGCACTGGGCCGTCGATCCGGACGAGATCGCCAGGTTCTTCCCGCCCGGCACCAGGCCGGACACTTTCGAGGGATTGACCTACGTCGGGCTGGTGCCGTTCAGGATGGTCGACAGCGGACTCCTGCAAGGACCGCCGGTCCCCTGGCTCGGCACGTTCCTGGAGTCCAACATCCGGCTCTACTCAGTCGACACGACCGGTCGCCGAGGTGTGGTGTTCCTCAGCCTGGACGCCGATCGAGCGGCAGTGGTGGCGGCAGCCCGAAGTACCTTCGGACTTCCCTACCGCTGGGCCCGGATGCGCCACGAGCAGCGGGGCGACCTGCACACCTACACCTCGACCCTGCGCTGGCCCGGAACGACCGCGAGCAGCACGGTCGTGACGCGAATAGGCCGCAGGTTGGAGCCAGGGCCGCTCGAGCACTTCCTGACCGCTCGCTGGGGCCTGCACGTGGCCCGCGCAGGCCGCACCTGGTACCTGCCGAACGAACACCCCGCCTGGGTACTGCGTGAGGCTGCGCAGGAGCGATTCGAGGACAACGGCCTGCTCGCCTCTGTCGGACTAGGCGAGCTCAGCAAGCGCCCGCCCGACCACCTGGCCTTCAGCGACGGCGTACCGGCTCGCTTCGGCCGCCCGACCCTCGCCTCAACGCCGAGACCACCGGTACTGCGCTGAGGACGTCCGGCCGTCAGCGCACTGGCGGTGGCTCGGCGAGCACCGTGCGGCAGTCGAGTGCCTCGATCGCGGCCACGGACTTCCGGTACCACCCGATGCTGTGCTGGAAGACCGACTGGAACAGATTGCTGATCACCGAGAACCGGAAGTCCCACTCGCAGAGCTCCCAGCTGTAGTTCTGGACACCGGCGCCGCACAAGCCGTCCCAGTAGTGCCGCAGCAGCACCCGGTCCCGCGCGAGCCGATCGTCACAGGGCACCACGGTCAGGCAGAAGGCGAGATCGTGCGGCCCGAGCCCGGGCTTCAGCTCCGACCAGTCGATCACCTTCGGCCGCGCATCGTCGGGCGCGAAGAACACGTTGCCGAGAAAGTGAAAGTCGCCGTGGATCAGGGTGATCGCCCGGCCGCCGGCGACGCGCGCGAGGAACTGGGGCTCCCAGGCGTCGAGAATCTCCTCGAGCAGCGTGCGTTCCGCGGCCGTGAGCTCAATGGCCTCGGCAAAGAAGCTCGCCGCCTCCGACCGCACGGCCGCGGCATGCATCGTGATCACTTCCGGCGGCCAGGCCTGGACAGACCGGGTCGCCGACGGCTCCGGGTGGGCAGCGTCGAGCAGCTCGAACGGGACGTCGTCCCAGAATCGCGCGTGCAAGCCGACCAAGGTCTCGATCGTGCCCCGCATCTGATCCTCCGAGACGCCACCTCCGACGAGGCGATAGCCGGCCGCGTCCAGGTCCTCGGTCAGCAACAGGATGCGATCCTCGCCGGTGTCGGTGACACCCAGCAAGTGCGGCGCCGGGTGGTCCCACTGCGGCGCGAGCTGCTCGAAGAACCGGACCTCGCGGCGGGCCCCGACCGCCCCGGCGCCCGTCGCGTGCTTGCCGATCACGGTGAGAGCGCGACCATTGGCCAACTCGACGCGGAGTCGCGCCACCTCGGCGGACGACGCCGCAAAAGTCTCGACCACGTCCACGCCTGCCACCGGTACGCCGAGCGCCTGACTCACTCCCGCCACTGAGAACGCCGGCTGGCTCATCGAGGAACCCACCGGACCTAGACGATCTGTACTGCGCTGAGGAGGTCCGGGACGTCGTCAGCTTCGCGGAGGAAGACTCGGAGCTGGCCTGACTCGTTGGCGTCCTCGGCGAAGATCTGGAGGACTACGTCGACCGTCTCGTGGTCGTGGTCGAGCAGTTCGCGCCAGCCGTCCCACAGCACCACCTCGGGCTCGCCGGTGGACCTGTCGCTCAGCGAGTCGGCCAGGGCGTCCCAGTTCCGGCCGAACCAGCGCGGCAGATCGAACGCGGTGGCGCAGACGTCCAGGAACCCGGCCTTGTCGTGCACCTGGGTGGTGTCGAGGAGGACGAAGTTCCAGCCTTCCTTCACCACGACGCGCCGTACCTCGTCGGAGGGCAGATCGCAGCGCCTGCGGTACACACCCGGCGGCAGCCCGGCGTCCAGCAGGGCGCGCAGGTCAGTCATTGGGCGTTCCCCCGTCCGCCGCGATCCGGCGGAACGACTTGTAGTGATCGTCGGTGTAATAACGCTCATCGCCCTGCTGCGCTTCCTGGGGAAGACCGGCCACGGCCACGACGGCGAGGCCGCTGTCCGGGTCGGTGCTTGGCGCGCTGGTGGCCGGCTTACTCGCACTGCAGCCGAACAGCGCGGCGGCGAGGGTGATCACCAGCATCGCGATCACCACGGCGGCGATGATCCGCGCCACCTTCGGGTTGTTCATCACCCGGCACCTCGCAGGCGCCTGCTGAACTCGCCGGCCGCCACGGCCGGGTCGTCCGCCTCGGTGATGGCCCGTACGACGACCACGCGCTCCGCGCCGGCCTCGATCACCTGGTCGAGCCTGCCGAGGTCGATCCCGCCGATGGCGAACCAGGGCTTCACCGGCGGCCGGCTGGCGGCGTACGAGACGAGTTCAAGGCCGGCGGCGCTCCGGCCGGGCTTGGTCGGCGTCTCCCAGGTCGGGCCGACGCAGAAGTAGTCCGAGCCCTGTTCGGCGATGGCTGCGTTCACCTGGCTGAAGGTGTGGGTCGAGCGGCCGATCACCGGCTCGAGCCCGGTGATCGCACGCGCGGCCTGGACCGGGAGGTCTCGCTGGCCGAGGTGCAGCACGTCTGCTCCGGCGGTGAAGGCGATGTCGGCACGGTCGTTGACGGCCAGGAGCTTGCCGTGCCGCTTGCAGGCGTCCGCGAACACCTCCAGCGCGGCGAGTTCGTCCGCTGCCTCCAGGTCCTTCTGACGGAGTTGCACGATGTCGACGCCACCGCTCAGAGCGGCATCGAGGAACTGCTCGAGGTCGCCCTGCTTCTCCCGTGCGTCGGTGCACAGGTAGAGCCGGGCATCGGCCAGTCGGTCACGCAATCCTGCGTCGGCGGTGTGCTCAGTCACACCGCCCAGCCTGCCATGGAAGACCGGCCGTACTGTTGGCGCATGGCTGAGAAATCCTCCGATGTCGTGATCATCGGCGCCGGACTGATCGGTCTGGCCACCGCCTGGCGACTCGCGGCAGACGGTATCCAGGTGACGGTATGCGACCCGACACCCGGCAGTCAGACCTCCTCGGTCGCGGCCGGCATGCTCGCGCCGGTCACCGAGGTCGAGTACGGCGAGGACGCCCTGCTGGCCCTGAATCTGGCCGGCGTCGCGGCCTGGCCCTCCTTCGCGGAGGAGCTCGAAGCCCTCACCGGCCAGTCCGCCGGGCTCAACCGCACCGGCACCCTCTCAGTCGCGTACGACGTCGACGACGCGGCGGCACTCCACCGGCTCGCGGACTACCAGCGCCGGCTCGGACTCGACGTCGAGGAGCTCTCCGGCCGCGAGGCACGCAAACGGGAACCACTGCTGGCCGCAGGGGTCTCCGGTGGCGTCTGGGTGCCCGGCGACCACTCGGTGGACAACCGCCAGGCCGTCGCCACCCTCTTGCGCGCAGCCGAGCTGGTCGGCGTCACCTTCATCCGCCAGCGAGTCGCCCGCGTCCTCACCTCCGGTACTGCGGCCGTCGGCGTGCAACTGGAAGACGGCCAGTCGCTGATGGCGGACCGGATCGTTGCAGCGGCTGGTCCGTGGTCCTCGCAGCTGGAAGGGATCCCGCAGGAACTCCGAGTGCCGGTCCGGCCGCTCAAGGGCGAAATCCTGCGCCTGCGGGTCCCTGAGGCCTACCGCCCTGCCCTGCACCACACAGTACGGGCGACCGCCCGAGGGTTCTCCGTCTACCTGGTCCCCCGGCCAGGTGGCGAGCTGGTGGTCGGCGCGACCACCTCCGAGCTCGGCTACGACACCCGCGTCCTGGCCGGCGGGGTGTTCGCCCTGCTGCGTGACGCCCGGACGGTCCTGCCCATCACGGACGAGCTGGAACTCGTGGAGACGGTGGCGGGCCTTCGCCCGGCCACACCGGACAACGCGCCGATCCTGGGCGCCTCCGGGCTCGACGGGCTTCTGTGGGCCACCGGGCATTACCGCAACGGAGTACTGCTGACTCCGATCACGGCCCAGTTGATAGCCGAAACTATTCGTACTGGGGTACTTCCAGAGTTGGCACAGCCGTTCCTGGCCGCCAGATTCGGCCCTGCCCAGCATGCGGATGCCCGGCGTGCGGACACCGACGGCGAGATGCCTAAGGTAGCCAGGTGAGTGAGGCCATGGACAGCGGTGTGAAGGTGCTCGTGAACGGCAGGACCGAGCAGATCGCGGCAGGTACCTCTGTTGCCGAGGTGGTCGACCGCTGGGCCCGCAGCCCGATCGGAGTGGCTGTCGCTGTGAACGAGGCGGTGGTGACCCGGGCCGACTGGACCGGGACCACACTGGGCGAAGGCGACCGGGTGGAGATCCTCACCGCGGTCCAGGGCGGTTGAGGAGACCCGATGAGTGACGACACCCTGGTGATCGCGGGACGCGAGCTGACCTCCCGGCTGGTGATGGGAACCGGCGGCGCGCCGAGCCTCGAAGTACTGGAGGAAGCGCTGGTCGCGTCCGGGACGCAGCTCACCACCGTGGCGCTCCGGCGGCTCGACCCGAGCCAGCAGGGTTCCGTCCTCGACGTACTGCGCAAGCACGCCATCGCCGTGCTGCCGAACACGGCCGGGTGTTTCACCGCCGGCGAGGCCGTGCTGACGGCACGCCTGGCCCGTGAAGCCCTGGAGACCGACCTGATCAAGCTGGAGGTCGTTGCCGACGACCACACCCTGCTGCCCGACCCGGTCGAACTCCTGGACGCGGCGGAGATCCTGGCCGCGGACGGTTTCTCGGTTCTCGCCTACACGAACGACGATCCGATCCTCGCCCGCCGGCTGGAGCAGGTGGGCTGTGTCGCGGTGATGCCGCTCGGCTCGCCGATCGGTTCGGGCCTGGGCATCCGCAACCCGCACAACATCAGCATGATCGTCGAAGCCGCCAAGGTGCCGATCGTGCTCGACGCCGGGATCGGGACCGCCAGCGATGCCGCGCTGGCGATGGAGCTCGGCTGTGACGCAGTCCTCCTCGCCACCGCTGTCACCCGGGCCGAGCGCCCCGCGCTGATGGCCGCCGCGATGCGGGACGCCGTCACCGCCGGCCGGAACGCTCGCCTGGCCGGCCGGATCCCGCGGCGACACCACACCGCCCAGGCCTCGTCCCCACTGGAGGGCCGCGCCTCGTTCTGACCCGGTCGCGACCCGGCCTCAGTTGCCCGGGGCACCAGTTGCCGGGAGCAAATGACTGAGCCGGAAGGCTCGCAGCTGAACGGTTTCCGCGTGCATCCGAACGCGCTGCGTGCTGAGATTGTGAACCACAACCGTGTAGTTCAGCGTTGAATTGTAAACATTGGATCACAGCCGTAACAACTGACCCCCGCGCCCCTGTTGTCACATCTGTACCACCACTTACCGTCAGGGGACGTTCACACGGGGAGATGGATATGAGTACCACGCACGCCCGACCACCCGAACCCGAGCACGACGTCCAGAACCAGCGGCCACCCAGCCGACCGTGCAGCCGATCCCGCAGCAGGCGACGCACCGTCGTCCAGGTACTGACCGGGATCGCGGTCCCGCTGCTCGCCGCCGGGGTGATCACCGCCGGCTCGCCGGGCTTCAGCCATTACAAGGTGAAGAAAGGCGACACGCTCAGCCACATCGCCGCGCGGTACGGCACGACCGTCAAGGCACTGGTCGCGCTGAACAGCCTGCCCGGCAACGGCAACGCCATCTACGCCGGTGAGACGCTGAAGCTTCCGGGCCAGGCCTCGACAGGCAGGCCGAAGCCGAAGCCGACGACGAAGCGCTCGCGGCTCGGCCGGGTCACCTACGTGGTCAAGCCGGGTGACACGATCAGCAAGATCGCCAAGCGGTACAGGTGCTCGCAGGCCAGCCTGCTGGCGGCGAACGGGCTGAAGGCGACCGATCACATCTATGCGGGCAAGCCCTTGCAGGTGCCGGTCAAGCTCAAGCCGAAGCCGGTCGCGAAGCCCGTCGCGAAGAAGACGAAGGACAACACCTTCGCGGGCCGCACGTACGCCGACCACGTGGTCGCCGCGGCGAACCGGAACCGGGCCACGCTGAAGAAGCGGAAGCTGCCGACCCGCGGGCAGCTGCGGACAGTGATCATCTCCACCTCGAAGCGGTACGGCGTCGACCCGGAGCTCGCGCTGGCCGTCTCCTGGCAGGAGTCCGGCTGGAAGCACCGGGTGGTCTCTCCCGCGAACGCGATCGGGGCGATGCAGGTGATCCCCTCTACCGGCCAGTTCGCGTCCAGCATCGTCGGCCGCAGGCTCGATCTGCTGAAACCGCAGGACAACGTGACCGCCGGGGTGGTGCTGCTCAGCCGGCTGACCGCCGCGGTCAAGCTCGACATCGCCGTGGCCGGCTACTACCAGGGGCTCGGCGGGGTCCGCCGCAACGGGATGTACCCGGATACGAAGCTCTACGTGAAGAACGTGCTGCGGCTGAAGGCGCAGCTCGAGAAGGGCTGGAACCCGGCCGCCTGAGCGTGGATGAGCCGTGACCGAGGGTGGTCCCGGCGCGGCGACGAAGCCACTGCCTGACCCCTTATTTACACTCTCAGAGCAGACAGGCTTCGAGAGGCGGCTCACCGCACGTGACGGATGACGTAGACACCCAGGTCGGCGACCGCCTTGTCGGGCGAGTGCTCGACGGACGGTACCGCGTGGGTGCGCGCGTCGCCAAGGGCGGCATGGCGACCGTTTACGAGGCGCTGGACATGCGGCTGGACCGCCTCGTCGCGCTCAAGGTGATGCACCTCGGCCTCGGTGACGACGCCGAGTTCGGCCGCCGGTTCGTGGCCGAGGCCCGGGCCGCCGCACGGCTGTCCCACCCGAACGTGGTCGCCGTGTTCGACCAGGGCGACGACAACGGGACGCTGTTCCTCGCGATGGAGTACGTGCCCGGTCGCACGCTGCGTGACGTCATCCGCCAGCAGGCTCCGCTGTCCCCCGCCCGGGCGCTGGCCCTGCTCGCGCCGGTGCTGTCGGCGCTGTCGGCCGCGCACGACGCGGGCATCGTGCACCGCGACATCAAGCCCGAGAACGTGCTGATCTCGAACGATGGCACGGTGAAGGTCGCCGATTTCGGGCTCGCCCGGGCCGTCACCACGACCGGCAACACCGCCACCCAGGGTCTTCTGATGGGCACGGTGTCCTACCTCGCACCCGAGCTCGTCACGGACGGCAGCGCGGACGCCCGCTCCGACGTCTACTCGGCCGGCATCCTGCTCTACGAACTCCTCACCGGCAGCAAGCCGCACACCGGCGACACCCCGATCCAGGTCGCGTACGCGCACGTCCATGCCGATGTGCCGCCGCCCTCGAAGCTCTGCCCGGGCATCCCGCCGTACGTCGACGCGCTGGTGCAGCGGGCGACCGCGCGGGACCGGGATCTCCGGCCGGCGGACGCCCGGGTGTTCAGCCGCCAGGTGCACAGGGTCCGCAGCGCGCTCGAGGAAGGGCTGCCGGACGACCCGGAGCTGACCGGCGACCTGACCGTGCCGATCCAGCAGATGCGCCAGGACAGCGGGTACGACGACGGGTACTCCCGCGACAACGGGTACTTCGATCCACCGCGCAACGACACGATCGTCGTACCGTTCGAGCCGCCTCAGCAGCCGTCACGGCAGCCACAGCCGGCAATGCGACTGAACCAGCGACCGCAGCCGCGGCAACGCCCGAAGGGCCGCGGGCTGATCGCGCTGATCGCCGTGCTGGCGCTCGCGATCGGCGTCGGCTCGGCCGCCTGGTACTACGGCGTTCACCGCTACACGTCCACCCCGGAGCTGCTCAGGCTGACCGCTACACAGGCGAACGCCAAGGCGGCCGAGGTCGGGCTGACCACGACCCTGTCGAACCAGGACTTCTCGGAGGACGTGCCGCGCGGACAGGTGATGGACACCGACCCGGCGCCCGGAGCCAGGGTCCGCAAGGAGGGCGAGATCGGGCTCACCGTCTCCAAGGGCCCCGAGCGGTACCGCGTGCCGCAGCTCGCGGGGCTCGACCAGGAGGCGGCCAAGCGCGCGCTCGACTCGATCAAGCTCGTCACCGGGCAGATCACCGAGAACTACAACGAGAGCGTGCCGGCCGGCCGAGTGGTCACCTTCACGCCGAAGTTCGACACGGTGGTGAAGCCCGGCGCGACGGTGAACCTCTGGGTCAGCCTGGGCAAGAAGCCGATCGACGTGCCGAACACCGTCGGCAAGCAGGTCAAGGAAGCCACCCGGACGCTGAGGAAGGCCGGGTTCGGGGTCGCCCGGACGGACCAGACCGACGAGAAGATCCCCGAGGGTCAGGTGATCAGCCAGACCCCGAGCAGCGGCACGTTGTTCGCCAAGGACAAGGTGCGGCTGGTCGTCTCGAAGGGCCCGGCGGAGCGCGAAGTACCGAACGTGCGGAGCAAGGGGCTCGCGGAGGCGCAGAAGATCCTCACCGAGGCGGGGTTCCAGGTGAAGGTCGAGCAGGCGCCGTACCACCTCGGGCTGAACCTGGTGGCCGGTCAGAACCCGGGCGCGGGGAAGAAGGCGAAGCCCGGCAGCACGGTCATCGTGACCATCGTCTGATCCACCTCCTCATCGGGCTCCTGGCGTCTACCGGCGAAGAGACTTCAGGCCTAGGCTGAACGACCTGGAGGTGATCGGAGATGCATGCCGAGATCGGTGACCGCTTGCACGTCCGGGGCCGGAAGGTCGGCGACCACGACCGGCTCGGCCAGGTACTCGAGGTCCGCGGCGAGAACGGCGCCCCGCCCTACCTGATCCGGTTCGAGGACGGCCATGAAGCGCTGGTCTTCCCGGGCCCCGACTGTGTGGTGGAGCACCAGACGACCTGAGCCAGACAGGTGTCTGAGAAGCTTTGCGGGTGACTCACCCCCGCATCGCCGTACTGGCCCTGCTCGCGGTGGCCGCGGCTTGGGGTTCGACGTTCTTCCTGACCAAGGATCTGCTCACGCGGATGGACGTCGCCGACTACCTGGCGCTGCGGTTCGCGATCGCGTCGATCGCCCTGATCGCCATCCATCCGCCCGCGATCTCCCGGCTCAGCCGGCTGGATCGCGGCCGGGGCATCGCCCTCGGCATCACCTACGGCATCGCGCAGCTGGTCCAGACCGAAGGCCTGCGGCACACCTCGGCCAGCGTCTCCGGCTTCGTCACCGGCATGTACGTCGTGTTCACCCCGCTCCTGGCCGCGGTCATCCTGCGGCACAAGATCGGGCGCTGGGCCTGGGTAGCGGTCACCCTCGCGACGGTCGGCCTGGGCGTCCTGTCCTTGAACGGCTTCAGCATGGGCACGGGCGAGCTGCTCACCCTCGCCTCCGCAGGCCTCTACGCGTTGCACATCATCGGTCTCGGTGCCTGGTCGACGCCCTCGAACGCCTTCGGCCTGTCCGCCCTGCAGATGGTGGTGATCACGGTCGTCTGTGCGATCGGTGCGCTCCCGGGCGGCTTCACCCTGCCCAGTGGTAGCGGCGACTGGCTCCGGGTGATCTACATGGCGCTGATCGCCGGAGCGCTCGCGCTGATCGTGCAGACCTGGGCCCAGGCGCACCTGACCCCGACCCGGGCCGCGATCGCGATGACGATGGAACCCGTCTTCGCCTCCGCGTTCGCCGTACTCTTCGGATCGGAGAGTGTGACCGCGCGGATGCTGATCGGCGGCGCGCTGGTGATGTCGGCGATGTACCTGGTCGAACTGGCCCCTCGCCGCAAGATCGAGGCCGAGGTCCAGCACCTCGTCCAGTAGCAGGAGAGGGCCGGAGATGCGGGACGACAGCGCGCGGCGGGTGCGGTGGTTCCCGCTTGCCGTGATCGCCGTCCTGCTCGCGTTCCTCGCGGCCGGCACGCTGTCGAACCTCGAGCGCAACCCGCAACCCCAGCTCGTCGCCGAGGGCGTCCCTGGGCGTCAGATGCCGGCCACCGGCGTCCCGTACGACCTGGTCCGGCACGCACTGGCCGACCTGGACGCGCTGACTCTGCCGGACGGCGCGACCCTGGCCGGCTGGGACGGACCCTGGCGGTACGTCTGGCCGCGGGACGCGTCGTTCGTCGCCGCCGCCCGTTGCTCGGTCAAGCAGTACTCCGAGGCCGGCCGGGTGCTGGGATTCCTCGACCGGATCAGGCCGACCGCCGGCCGGTGGGGCGCCCGGTACTCCGCACCGGAGGGCGGCGAGCTCCAGGACGGGCGGGAACCGCAGCTCGACGGGTCCGGATGGGTGCTGTGGGCAACGTGGTTCTGTGCCGACGGCATCGAGCTGGCGAAGTACTGGCCGATGGTGAAGGAGTCCGGCGACCAGATCGTCGCCGAGCTCGGACCGGACGATCTGCCGGCGGCATCGCCGGACTACTGGGAGCGGCCCGAGTCCGAGGTGACCTTGGGCACCATCGCTCCCCTACTGACCGGCCTTCGTTCCGGCGTAGCGATCGCCACCAAGCTGGGCCACACGGACGAGGTCAGCTCCTGGCAGGCCGCGCTGGACAGGTTGTCAGCGGCGACCGATCGGCACTTCGGCCCCGACTACCCGCGGACTCCGGCCGAGGCCGTGAGCTTCGTCGAGCCAGGAGTCGAGCCGATCGGCCTCGAAGGCGGAGCAGACGCCATCGTGACCATCCTCGGCCCGCCGTTCGCGCCGCGGCGTGACGCGGTGACAGCGGCGATCGAGCGCGCTCATCAGGTTCTGACCCAGCCCAACGGAGGTGTCACCCCAGGCGAGCAGTGGCGGACGGACGGCGTCTCCTGGACGCCCCAGACCGCGCTGTTCGCGTTGAGCGCGGCGGCCCGGGGCGACCGTAGTACCGCAGAAGCCTTGCTTGCTTGGCTGGATGAGCACCGGACTCCCACCGGAGCCCTGCCGGAGAAGGTGAACCGCGACCTCTCCCCCGCCGGCGAGGCGCCGCTGGCGTGGACCACCTCGCTGGTGATCCTCACCGCCTCCGCTTTGAACCACCCGCTGCCCATCCCTTAGAGAATCAGCAGATCTCCATCACGTCGTGGGTCGGCGCTTCCGGCCTGGTCGTGCTCGTCGCCGTCGAGTAGAAGAACGCGGTCGAGGCGATGTCGTCCTGCAACGGCAGGTAGCGACCACCCGAGCGCCAGCCGAGCGCTTGGACGTCCACCCGCAGCTTGGTCCGGAAGCGGATCGGGTCGGGCAGGTGGAACCGGTACATCCCGAACCGCTGCTGGCTCTGGTACAGCCCGTCCGGGCGGATCACCTGCGGCAGACCGAGGTACGGCGTACTGAACTCGGTGTAACCGCCGCGGTCCCGGCCGAGGTCGAAGTTCCAGGCGCCGCCGAAGTAGTCCTCGGTGCCAGTGCCGCAGATCGTCGGGAACTCCTCGTCGTCGTCCAGGTAGAACTTCACCTCGCCCTCGCCCCACCAGCCGGTGCTGTTCACACCCCACGCGAGGTACGTCCCGACGTAGTGCCCGGGTCCTTCCACGCCGTCGAGCAACGTGTGCACGGTCTTGGCGGTCAGTGGGTTGCTCCGCCGCCACTGCGTGTGCAGGTATGCCGATCCCTCGGGTACCTCGCCGAGCCAGTAGTCGACCTGGAAGTAGACGATCACCGCCTCGTCGTGGGTGTTCTCCAGCGTCAGTTGGGCCTGCGAGCGGAACGGCATCTCCCAGTAGCAGTTGAAGCCGCCGTTGGGGTTCACGGCGACCGGCAGCGAGTTCACCTGTGCGAACCGGCCCCAGCCGGAGCAGAAGAAGTCCCCCACCGGCGCTTCGATCGCGGGCGCCTCGTCCCCGTCCCAGTGGCCGCGCAGCACCAGGCGGCGCCAGTGGTCGGTGTGGGTGGTCAGCCAGATGTGGGAGATGCAGCCCGGGCCGGCGATGTCGGCCAGGGTCACGGTCTCGCCGGGGGCGATCTCGATGGACGGCGACACCTTCCAGCCGAGGCCGAGGTCACGCGCCGCACGGGCGCCGGTCCCCTCGGTCCGGCGGCCGCCCTGACCGGGCTCCCCGGTCGGGTTCTCGGCGCTGATGGAGCGGGTCTGGACGTCGACGACCGCGCTGATTCCGGACAGGTTCCCAAGAGTCATGCGGGAGAGCCTAGGTTCCGCGACGGCTGGATTGGTGGAATGGAAATCGATTTCTCACCTGGTGGTCAAACTCGGACCCAGCAGCTCCGGCCCAGGCGCGGAACGAGCCGAGGAACTCGCCGCGGAGTACAGCAGCTAGCAGGAGCGGATCTTGGCCTCGATGCCGTTGTCGAAGGAGAGGCAGGCCCACGGGCGGCCCTGGTCCTTCTTCGGGCGGACGATCAGCGGATAGGCGTCGGCCCCGCGGACCTCGGGCGTCCGGTCGGTCTTGAGCGAGCCGACCGCGCCGCCCCGCGCCTCGGCCGCGACCCGCACATCCTCCACCGACACGATGCTCCGGGCGTCCTTGTTTGCCGCGGCGGTCGCGTCGTCGGCGACCGCCAGCGCGAAGTCGATCTCCGGCGGCGTCGCCCAGGTCGTCGACGTCACCGGGAACACCAGGCCGAACATCAGCACGCCGACGAACCCGATGATCGGCCGGGCCTTTCGCCCACTTCGGTCGGCCAGCACCGCGACACAACCCAACGCGAGCAGCAAGGTGATCCCCCGCAGCACCCAGTGCCGGTCGAGCCGGCTGTCGACCGCGAGTGCGGCGGCGAGCGCGATCACCAGGCAGGCCACGCCCGCGATGCCCGCGCGGAGGCGGGGCGACACAGAATTCATGGCGCTGACGATAGAGCGCGGCCGTTCGTCGCAGCGCACCAGCCGTTCACCGACCGGCCTGTGCGACAGTCTCAACAGGCCTCGACGCTACTGGCAGATTCTGTCCCGTCCCACCGCCCCTAGGGATTGGATCCACTGTGAACCACCACGACGACATCGAGCGCCCCAACGCGTGGAGCGTTTCCCGACGCCGCGCCCTCCAACTCACCGGCGGCCTGGCCGCCGCCGGAACCCTGCCCGCCACCTCAGCGACCGCCGGCGTCCGCAGTACCGAAGCCAGTACTACGACCGCCCAGCAGGCCACCTTGACCGAGGGCACCAACCTCATGGTCGCCGTCTCCCCCGACGGCAAGTGGCTCGCCTTCGACCTTGTGACCGCGATCTGGGTGACGCCTGCCACCGGCGGCTCGTCCAAGCGCCTCACCGACGACCTGCAGGACGCCACCCGGCCGTGCTGGTCGCCGGACGGACGGCAGATCGTGTTCCAGTCCTACCGGGACGGCAACTTCCACCTCTGGTCGATCCGCCCGGACGGCACAGGGTTGCACCAGTTGACCACCGGGCGCTTCGACCACCGCGAACCGCATTTCACGCCGGACGGACGATCCCTGGTCTTCTCCTCGGATCGCGGCGGCAACGGCAGTTACGGGATCCACCGGCTGGACGTCGGCACGGCCGCGATCGTCGCGCTCACCGACGACCCGGCAGAGGAGGCGGAGCCGGCGGTGTCCCCGGACGGCAGGAAGATCGCCTTCACCACCGATACGACCGCGATCATCGAGCTTGACCTGACCACCGGCCAGCGACGTACCACGGTCGCGGCGAAGGCCGGGATCACGCTCTTCGGGCCGGCCTACTCCCCCAGCGGACAACTCGCCTACGTCCGGCTCGGTGGTCCGACCGTGGACCTGGTGATCGGCGACACCGCCGTGACCAGCGGCAAGGATGTCTTCGCGGTACCGCCTTCTTGGTCCTCGGCCGAGGAGATCTTCTATGCCGCGGACGGCAAGGTGCTGAAGCATCGCGTCGGCGGCGCACACACCGTCGTCGCGTTCACCGCCGTAGTACCCGTGACATCGCGGCGACCGCGGCCGAAGGCGCGGGATCTCGACTCGACGAAGCGCCGTCCGGTGCTCGGCATCGCGAGTCCGACGGTCTCGCCGGACGGGCGGTGGCTCGCGTTCCGCGCGCTCAACGCACTGTGGCTCGCAGCAACGAGCGGCCGCGGGCAACCACGCAAGCTCGTTGCCGACGGCTACTTCAACTCGGACCCGGACTTCTCGCCGGACGGCAAGAAGTTGCTCTACGCAAGCGATCGGGACGGCACCGCCGACCTGTGGCTGCATGACCTCGCCACAGGCGCCGATTCCAAGCTCTCGTCGTTGCCCGGGGCACAGACCGCGCCGCGTTACTCCCCGGACGGCCGGCAGGTCGCGTACCAGGACCAGGACGGCATCGCCTGGGTGCTCGACCTGGGCTCGGGTCAGGTCCGCCAGCTCACCCCGACGCTGTTCCAGCCGGGCCGGGTGAGCTGGTCAGCCGACGGCCGCACGATCGTGCTGGCCGCGGTGAAGCCGTTCTCCAAGCGCTTCCGCGAAGGCACCAGCCAACTCCTGTATGTCGACGTCGCGAGCACCGCCTTCGAGTACGTCGAGCCGATGCCGTTCAGGTCGCTCGCCACCCGGGGGGACGACGGGCCCGCGTTCTCCCCCGACGGCAAGTGGCTCGCCTTCGTCGTCGAGAGTCTCCTGTACGTCGTTCCGGTGGATCGGCGCGGCCGGTTCACCGGGAAACCCCGGGCGGTCACCTCCGAGGTGACGGACTCGCCGGTCTGGCAGGACGAGCGGACGTTGCTCTACCTGCACAACGGGCAGTTGCGCCGTACCGACCTGCACGGATCACGTCCGAAGACCGTGAAGGTCGACCTGCACTGGCAACGGGCGTCGGTGAACCAGCATGTGACCATCCATGCCGGAGCACTCTGGGACGGTCGGGCGAAGGACCTCCGCGAGGACGTTGACGTCGTACTCGACGGCGGCAAGATCGCGGCGGTCCGACCGCACAACGGCAAGGCGGACATCGACGCGTCCGGGCTGACGGTGATGCCCGGGCTGATCGACGCGCACAACCACTGGCACCTGCGCGGGCGGGCCTGGGGTGCGCGCCAGGGCAACCTCTGGCTGTCCTACGGGATCACGAGTACGCGCTCTCCCGGCGATCCCGTCTACCAGATGCAGGAGACGCGGGAAGCGCTCTCGCACGGGTCTCTGCTAGGCCCGCGGTACTTCGCCACCGGCGAGGCGATCGACGGGTCGCGGGTCTACTACAACTTCATGCGGCCGACGCTGTCCCTCGAGCAACTCGCACTCGAGATCGACCGGGTCGAAGGGCTCGCCTACGACCTGGTGAAGACCTACGTCCGGCTGCCGATCGAGTACCAGCGCCGGGCGATCGCGGCGGTGCATCGCCTCGGTCTGCAGTTGTCGTCGCACTACCTCTACCCGGCCGAGCATCTCGGCATGGACGGGATGGAGCACACGGGTGCCACCAACCGCCTCGGTTACTCGCACACCGTCAGCAGACTCGGCCGGGCGTATGCCGACGTGATCACGCTCTTCACGAAGGCCGGGCTGTCCGTCATGCCGACACTGTTCACGTCGACGATGGTGCACGTGGACGACCCGTCCCTGCTCGACGACCCGCGGACCACGACGCTCTACCCGTCGTGGGAGTACGCCGCCCTCAGGACCGAGGTGGCCACGGCCGCGGGACCGGCCGGGGCGACCACCCGAACCCAACTCGCGGGCAACGTCGACATGGTGCTGCGGATCCACCGGGGCGGTGGGCTGGTGATCGCCGGCACGGACGCTCCCTTGGACAACGTCGCCGTCTCGCTGCACGCCAACCTCCGCGCGATGGTGGGCGGCGGCTTCACCCCGTACGAGGCGCTGACCACGGCCACTCGCAATCCGGCGAAGTGGCTGAACGTCGAGGACCAACTCGGCGTCGTGCGGCCAGGGGCGCAGGCGGATCTGTCGTTCGTGCGGGGCAACCCGCTGGCCGACATCCGCCACGCGGCCGCGGTACAGCAGGTGATGGTCGCCGGCAGACTCCACACCGTCGAGGAACTCCTTGCACCGTTCGCCGGAAAGACCACGTCCGCTCCTGCGGTCCTGGCCGCGACGGCACCGGTTCCACTGACCAGGGAGAAGGCGCACGCCCACGATTCGGAGTACTGGTGGCACGAGCCGGAGTGGCTGCACCGGCTCTGCTGTGAAGGGTGACCGCTAGGGTCGAGAGGTGGGCGATCTCCGGATATCGACGGCGAGTACAGCCGACCTCTTGACCCTGCGGCAGTGGGCCGCCGACGAGGGATGGAACCCAGGGCAGTCCGACGTCCTGGCCTTCGCGGCGGCCGATCCCGCCGGCTACCTCGTCGGCCGGCTGGACGATGAACTGGTTGCCTCATGCTCTGGCGTTCGGTACGGCGCAGACTACGGCTTCCTCGGGTTCTACCTCGTTCGGCCGGATCTGCGTGCTCGGGGCTACGGCCTCCGGCTGTGGCAGGCGGTGATGGAACTGCTCGCCGGGCGGACCGTCGGGCTGGACGGCGTCGTCGACCAGCAGGACAACTACCAGAAGTCGGGATTCCGACGGGCCTTCACGCATGTCCGGTACGCCGGGGTGCCCGCAGCGGACGCCGGCTCCAGCGACGTCGAGTTGGTCGACGGCCGGTCGGTGCCGTTCCGGGAGTTGGCCGCTTACGATCGGCGGTTCTTTCCTGCTGAGCGGGACGCGTTCCTGTCTCTGTGGGTGGGCCTGCCCGGTCATACGTCGCTGGCGGCTTTGCGCGATGGTCGGCTGGTTGGTTTCGGGGTGCTTCGGGCGGCCGAGTCGGGGATGCGCATCGGCCCGCTCTATGCGGCTTCGGATGAGATCGCGCTGGCGCTGGTGAGCGGTCTCGCGTCGGGTGTCGAGGTGGCGATCGATGTTCCTGACGTCAATCGGAAGGCGATCAGGCTGGTCGAGGGGCTCGGGTTCGAGCCGGTCTTCGAGTGCGCCCGGATGTACGCGGGACCGGCTCCCGTTGTCGACCAGGACGGGATCTTCGGGACCACGACATTCGAGCTTGGCTAGCGTCCGCCCGCTGTTCCGGCTGCGTTGAGCAGGTTCTGGGCGAGGGTGTGCATGGCGTCGCGGAGTTCGGGTGGGTTGACTACCTGGAAGGCGACCGGGATTCCTGCTAACCGGTAGGCGTACCAGTCCGGTTCGTCGGTGCTGCCGAAGAGGCGGGTGTGGGTGGCGTCCACCTCCTCCAGGCGGCCGAGGTTGCGGGCGATCCATCGCTCGACGTCCGTGATCGGCGCGTCGATGAGGACCTCGACCTGGTACTTCCAGCCCTCCGAGAAGTGCTCCAGGATCGCCCGGATCGGATCGAGGTCCGCCGGTGGGACGAACGTGTCCGGCAGGACGTCGATCGTGGTGACGCGGTCGACCCGCAGTACGCGGCGGGCGTTCTTCGTGTGGGACCAGCACAGCAGGTACCACCGACCGTGGCGGATCGAGACCGCCCAAGGGTCGACCTCCATTGCCAGGTCGTCGTCTCCGCGGCGGTAGCCGAGCCGCAGCCGGTGGCGGTTGACGCAGGCCTGGACGAGCGCGGCGGTGGTCTCCGGGTCGGGATAGGCGGTCTCGTCGCCTCTGGGCGTGGCGATCAACTGGCGGATCGCCTCGGCCGATTCGGCGACGGCGGTCGGCAGGACCCGGATGATCTTGTCGAGCGCGCTGCCCGCCGGATCGGCCGGGTCCGACGCCCGGTGGTGTCCCTCGAGTGCGGCCATCATCAACCCGAGCGCCTCTGCCGTGGAGAACATCAGCGGCGGCAGCCGGAATCCCCGGCCGACGCGATACCCGCCGTACCGGCCGGGGGTGGACTCGATCGGGATGCCGGCCTCGCGCAGGATCCCGACGTACCGGCGGGCCGCTCTGTCGGTGACGCCGAGCCGTCGGCCCAACCGCTCGCCGGTGACGCCCGGGCTGTTCTGGATCAACTCGAGCGCCAGCAACGCCTTGGCAGTGGGGCTCGTCTCGTCCACGATCACTAGTAAACCCGCATTCCCGGAAGGGGATCGTCCGCGTTCGATAGTAATCTGCCGGACGTGATCGACGACAAGCTCACGTTCAAGCCCGCGAACGAAGCGACCTGGGAGGAGTTGCGGGCCGTCTTCGGCACCAGCGATGCCGGGCAATGCCACTGCCAGCGGTTCAAGGCGCCGGGCTGGATGTGGCAGACCACCACCGAGGCGGAACGCGCCGCATCCCTGCGCGAACAGACCAACTGCGACAACCCGGACGCCCGTACTACGAGCGGCATCGTCGCCTACCTCGACGACGAACCCGTCGGCTGGGGCGCGGTCGAGCCGCGGACGGCGTACCCGAAGTACTTCGGGCGAACCCGCGTGCCGTGGGCCGGCCGGAACGAGGACAAGGAGGACGACTCCGTGTGGGTCGTCTCGTGCATCGTCACCCGGGTGGGCTACCGCCGCCGCGGGGTCACCTACGGCCTGGCCCGGGCCACCATCGACTTCGCCCGTGAACGCGGCGCCAAGGCGCTGGAGGCGTACCCGATGATGCCGCCGGCCGGCAAAGAGGTGACCTGGGGCGAGCTGTACGTAGGCAGCTACAGCGTCTTCGAGGAGGCCGGCTTCCTGGAGGTCAGCCATCCGACGCTCAGGCGCTATGTGATGCGGATCGACTTCTAGAAGGGCAGTTTGGGCTGTGGTGGCGCGTGCGTCGGGTCGACGCCGTCGAAGAGGCTGCTGACGGACTCGCCCTCGTGGATGCGCTTGATCGCCTCGGCAAACAGGCCCGAAACCGAGCTGACCTGCAGCTCGGGGAAACCGTCCGGCCGCGGCACCGTGTCGGTGCTGATCACCTCGGTGATCGAGGGGTGCGACCGCAGCCGCTCGACCGCCTTGCCCGCGAACAGGCCGTGCGTGGTCGCCACCGCCGCCTGTGTGCAACCGAGATCCTTCAGCCGGTCGAGCAGCTCGATGATCGACCCACCGGTGGCGATCTCGTCGTCCAGGATGATCGCCCGCTTGCCGGCCACGTCGCCGACGATCGCGTCGATCACGACCCGGTCGTCGGACAACCGCTGCTTGCTACCCGCCGCCACCGGCAGCCCGAGCAGCCGCGCGAACTGGGTTGCGGTCTTCGCATTGCCCAGGTCCGGGCTGACCACGACGGTGTTCGTGAGGTCCGTACCGCGGAAGTGCTCCGCCAGTACGCCGATCGCCGTCAGGTGATCCACCGGCACCGAGAAGAACCCGTGCACCTGCGGCGCGTGCAGCGTCATCGTCAGCACCCGGTCGACCCCGGCCGCGACCAGCAGGTCGGCGACCAGGCGGGCGCCGATGGAGATCCGCGAGGCGTCCTTCTTGTCGGATCTCGCGTATGCGTAGTGCGGGATCACCGCCGTGATCTGCGCGGCCGACGCGCCGCGCGCCGCATCGATCATCAGGAGCAACTCCATCAAGTGTTCCTGCGTCGGCGGAACCAGCGGCTGGACGATGTACACGTCGCGCTGGCGGCAATTCACCTGCAACTGAACCTGTAAGCAGTCATTGCTGAACCGATGGATCTCCACCGGAGACAGCCGCACGCCGAGATCCCTACAGATCTGCTCGGCAAGACTGGAATGGGCACTTCCGCTGAACACGACGATCTCTCGCACGGCTCTCCCCGAACGCTCCGACCCGACAACCGCAGCCTATCTCGCGGCAGTGCGCCGCGGCCCGGCGGCGCCTAACCATGGTCGAGATGGACGCCAAGACCCCGCTGATCGGGCCCGACGGGCCGCTCACGCTGCTCGACGCGTTCGAGGGGCGACGGCAGCTCATCGGCGGCCATGCCGATGAGCGGTCACTCATTCGTGGATCTCGGCCTGGGGAAACCGATTGCCAGCCACCGGAATCCACGACTGAGCCAACACTCACCCGGGTGTACGCAACAAGTGTCGACGAGGTTAGCCGTCTAGCACGATCGCGGCGAGGTCTCGGGCGGCCCGGGCGGGGTGCTGCTGATTCTGGGTGGCGCCCATGACCAGTGTTCCCTCGATCAGCAGGTGCAGTTGCTCCGCAGCGTGCTCGGGCCGGGCATGACCGAGGGCCTCGAGCTCGCGGACCAGCAGGGCACGGATCCGCCCCCGGTACGCATCCGTCTCGGCATGGGCCGGATGGTCCTGATCCGCGAAGGCTAGGTCGATCGCAAGGTACCGGCAGCCGCGGAAGTCCGCGTTCGACACAAGCTCGTCCAGCCGGTCGAACAGCGCCAGGAGCCGGCCTCGGGGCGAATCACCGTCACCCAGAGCGCTCTCGTACCACGCCAGATCCTCATCGGCGGTACGACGTAGCACAGCGGCCACCAGGCCGTCCTTGCCGCCGAAGTGCTCGTAGAGCGATCTACGGGCGACGTTCGCCTCCTCCAGCAAGGCGCTCACGCCCACCGAGCCGCCACGCGAGTAGAGGAGTCTCTCGGCAGCGAGGAGCAGTCGCTCCCGAGGCCCCGCGGTCTCGGCCTTGCCATTCATATTCGGCTCTCTCCCCTTGCAAAGTAGATCGATCGGTCTATACGGTACCGATAGACCAATCAGTCTACTCCTGGAGGATCCTCGAAATGACTGCACCGGACGCTCCTTCGACCACTGAGACCGCCGAAACCATCCGCCTGTTCAACGACGCTTTCCGGCGCCGCGACACCGAGGCGATGGCCGCGCTGGTCCACGACGAGTGCCTGATGGTGTCGGCGCAACCGGCACCGGACGGCACCGCGTACGTCGGAAAGGAGGCGTGCGTGGACTTCTGGGCGGAGCTGATGGCCGACGAGGCCAGCACCTTCGAGGTCGACCACGTCTTCTCCGATGGCGCCTGGGCAACGGTCCGGTGGCGCTACCGCTTCGGGCCCACGGACGCGGAATCAGTGCTCGGCGTGAACGTGAGCCGCGTGAGCGGCGGACGCGTCATCGAGCAACTCGGCTACACCAAAGTGCCCGGCGGGCTCCCACTCCCGGGGTGAACGACATCGGAGCCTTGCCGATGAGCGGTCACTCATTCGTGGATCCCGGCCAGAGGAAACCGATTGCCAGCAACCGGAATCCACGACTGAGCCAACACTCAGTTTGCGTGCCACGATGGGGAAGCAAGCTCGGGTGGAGGAAGGGGACGACGTTGTCTGAGCGATCAGGGAACCTCGCTGACGATCCGTTCGGCGGGCGGCAGCCGACCAGTCACGAACGACTGACGGGACGGCCGTGGGACGCGTCGTACCACGACGATGACCCTGCGCCTTGGGATGTCGGCCATCCGCAGCCGGCGATAGTGCGTTTGGCATCCGAAGGCGCGATCGCCGGAGCGGTCCTAGATGCAGGCTGCGGGACCGGTGAGAACGCCCTCCATGTCGCCGGGTTGGGATTCAAGGTTCTGGGCGTTGATGTGGCTGAGACGGCAGTGGCGATGGCCCGAGCGAAGGCCGAGGACCGTGGGATCGAGGCTGAGTTCGCTACGGCTGACGCCTTCCACCTGGACCGCTTGGGGCGCCGGTTCGAGACGGTGCTGGACTGCGGGCTGTTCCACACCTTCATCAGCGACGAGCGACCTGGATACGTCGCGAGTCTCGCGTCGGTGACCGAGCACGACGGGACCCTCTACGTGTTGTGCTTCAGCGACGACGGCCCCGACACCGGCCCGCACCCCGTCACTCAGGAAGACCTGAGAACAGCCTTCAACTCCAGCACGGGATGGAACCTCGCCGCCATCAAACCAGACCGAGTCCAGACGAGATTCCACGACGACAACGGCGCACCAGCTTGGCTCGCCACAATCAACCGCAGCTAGCCCGCGGGACTTGCCAGCCCGAGACCAACCTTGCCGGCGCGGATTACTGGAGGAGGCGGGCGATGGTTTCGGCGGCCTGGCGGCAGTCCGCCGCTGAGGCGTCCAGGTGGGTTACCAGGCGGAGTTGGGTGGCGCCTACTCCGCCGATCAGGACTCCCTGGGCTTTGGTTGCTTCGATGACCTCGGCGACTGATTTGCCGGTGGTTGCGATGTCGGCGACGACGATGTTCGTGTCCACCTGGTCGGGCTTGACCGAGCCGGGTGCGGCGTCTGCCAGCAGCTCGGCGATCTGCCGCGCGTGGGCGTGGTCCTCGGCCAGGCGCTCGACGTTGTTCCGTACCGCGTAGAGACCCGCGGCAGCCAGTACGCCGGCCTGCCGCCACCCCGCGCCCAGGCGCTTCCGCCAGACCCGCGCCTCCTTGATCAGCTCCGTAGAGCCGACCAAAACGGAGCCGACCGGAGCACCGAGTCCCTTCGACAGGCAAACACTCGCAGCCGCAGCGCGAGACGCATAGGCCGACAGCGGTACTCCGGACGCCACCGACGCATTCCACAGCCGAGCCCCGTCCAGGTGAAGCGGCAGACCGAGCACCTCCAGCTCGTCAGCGAGTAAGTCGTATGAGGTCTGGATCGTGCCGCCGCCGAAGTTGTGCGTGTTCTCGACGGACACGGCGGACGTCGTCACGAAGTACGGGCCGAGGTCGGGGGCGATCAGGGCGCGGATCTGGTCGAGGTCGATCTGGCCGCCGGGTGCGCTCCACGTGCGAGTGGTGATGCCGCTGATCGCGGCGTGGGCGCCCAGCTCGGCGCGGGCGATGTGCGCGCTCGCCTCGCAGAGCACCTCGGTGCCCGCAGCCGCCAGGGCGCGGACGCCGAGGATGTTGGCCAGCGAGCCGGTCACCGTGAACAACCCGGCCTCGTGCCCGAGCAGCGCGGCGATCTCGTTCTCGAGCTCGGTGACGGTGGGGTCCTCGCCGTACACGTCGTCGCCGACCGGGGCGCTGGTCATCGCGGCCAGCATCCCCGCCGAGGGCTTGGTGACGGTGTCGGAGCGGAGGTCGATCATGCCTGGGCGCTCCGCAGCCGCTCGGCCACCAGGAAGGCGAGCTCGAGCGACTGGTGCCGGTTCAGCCGCGGGTCGCAGGCCGTCTCGTACCGGTTCACCAGGTCTTCCGCGACCAATGCCTCGCCGCCGCCGAGGCACTCGGTGACGTCGTCGCCGGTGAGCTCGATGTGCATGCCGCCCGGCCAGGTGCCGACCTGCTCGTGCGCGTCGAAGAAGCCCTGTACCTCGTTGATCACGTCGTCGAAGTTGCGGGTCTTGTAGCCGTTCGGGGTCTCGTAGGTGTTGCCGTGCATCGGGTCGCAGACCCAGGCGATCGGCGAGCCGTGGTCGCGGACGGCCTCCAGCAGCGGCGGCAGCCCGTCGCGGATCTTGCCCGCGCCCATCCGGGTGATGAAGGTCAGCCGGCCCTCGATGCCCTTCGGGTTCAGCTTGTCGATCAGGGCCCGGATGTACTCCGGGGTCGTGGTCGGGCCGATCTTCACGCCCAGCGGGTTGGTCAGCGAGGCCAGGAACTCCACGTGCGCCCCGTCCAGTTGCCGGGTGCGCTCCCCCACCCACAGCAGGTGGCCGGACACGTCGTACGGCTGCTCGGTGCGGGAGTCGATCCGGGTCAGGGCGTGCTCGTACTCGAGGATGAGCGCCTCGTGCGACGCGTAGAAGTCGACCGTCTTGAACTCGTCCGCGATGGCTCCGCAGGCCCGCATGAAGGCCAGCGCCCGCTCGATCTCGGAGGCGAGCCGCTCGTACTTCTGCCCGACCGGGGAGGACTTCACGAAGTCGGTGTTCCAGGCGTGCACCTGGTGCAGGTCGGCGTACCCACCGGTGGTGAACGCGCGGGTCAGGTTCAGCGTGGCGGCGGCCGCGTTGTAGACGCCGCGCAGGCGCTCCGGATCCGGGATCCGCGACTCCTCGGTGAACTCCAGCCCGTTGACCGCATCACCCCGGTACGACGGGAGGGTGACGCCGTCGCGGGTCTCATCGCCGGAGCTGCGGGGCTTCGCGTACTGACCGGCGATCCGGCCGACCTTCACCACCGGCACGCTCGCCGCGTACTGGAGCACCACGGCCATCTGCAGCAGCACCCGGAGCTTGGCCCGGATGTTCTCGGCGGTCACCCCGTCGAAGGTCTCGGCGCAGTCCCCGCCCTGCAGCATGAACGCCTCACCGCGCGCGACGGCCCCGATCTTGGTGGTCAGGTCGTCGCACTCACCGGCGAACACCAGCGGCGGCAACTTCCTCAGCTGCCCGATCACCTGGTCCAGCGCCACCGGATCCGGCCACTCGGGCTGCTGCAGCGGCTTCAGCGCCCGCAGCTCCTCGAGACTCGGAACCCCGGGCACGACCCCCGCACTCAACGTGGCAAATTGCATGGCCCAACCCTATTCCAGCCGTCCCCAGGCCCGCGTTCCCGTCTCACCTGGCCAGCGAGCTGGGATCCGGCGGTACGTCGACCGCGTGGCTGCGGAGGACCGTCAGCGGGATGGTTTCGAGGGATCGGGCGTGGGTGGAGGCGAGGACCACCGGAGCGGCGGCGCCCGCGTGGTACGCCTGCAGCCAGCGCGCAGCGACTACGCACCAGCGGTCGCCCGGCTTGAGCCCCGCGAAGCCGAACTCGGGCCGCGGGGTGACCAGGTCGTTGCCGACCGCGCTCTGGTGGGCGAGGAACTCCGTGGTCATCACCGCGCAGACCGTGTGGCTGCCGAGGTCCTCGGGGCCGGTGGTGCAGCACCCGTCGCGGAAGAACCCGGTGATCGGGTCGGTGCCGCACTCCTCCAACGGCTCGCCGAGCACGTTCAGATCGGTCTCCACCGGTACGGTCAGGAGGCCTTGGTGTCGCCGTGGCGGGGCTTGATGTGGTCGTCGACGGACTCGCCGGCCTTGATGAGCTCCTTGGCCTTCTCGGCGTACATGTCGACGTACTCCTGGCCGGACAGCTCCATCAGCGCGTACATGATCTCATCCGTGACCGAGCGCAGCACGAACCGGTCGCGCTCCATCCCCTCGTAGCGGGAGAAGTCCAGCGGCTTGCCGATCGAGACGCCGGGACGGACCAGGCGCGGCAGCCGCCGGCCGGGCTCGCGGATCAGCCACTGCGGCCAGACCGTGCCGGGCGGGTTCAGCTTCTCGGTGTCGATCATCGCGACCGGGATGACCGGCACGCCGGCCACGATCGCCATCCGGGCCACGCCGGTCTTGCCCTTGTAGAGCCGACCGTCCGGTGAGCGGGTGCCCTCGGGGTAGATGCCGAAGAGCTCGCCCTTCTGCAGGATCTCCAGACCGGTGTTGAGCGCGGCCAGCGAGGCCCGGCCGCCGGACCGGTCGATGGGGATCTGCCCGACCGAGCGGAAGAAGGTGGCGACCAGCCGGCCCTTCAGCCCGGGCGCGGTGAAGTACTCCGACTTGGCCGGGAAGACGATCTGCCGGGGCACCGCGACCGGCAGGAACACCGAGTCGCAGAAGGCCAGGTGATTGCTGACCAGCAGCGCCGGCCCTGACGAGGGAATGTTCTCCAGCCCCTCGACCCTGGGACGGAAGAGGAGCTTCGTAATCGGTCCGACGAAGAACCGCCTGAGGAACAGGTACAGCAACGCCTTCACCTCCGTCACTCGGCCGACACCCTACGTTCCACTCTCCTCCTCGGGCAACGTCACCGCCAGGAATACGCGAGTAGCACTCTGTGTTGGCATCTGGTTGCAGACTGGGTGCGACGTCGGTCACGAGACCCGAACGACACCCGCGCCGGGGTGGGCGGGTGGCTCCGCGGCTGCGACCATTGGCGTCTCAGGATGTCCGCGACCGTCTAGGAGCACCCGTGCCAGTGCAAGCTCATGCGGAAGAGTTCCGCAGCCCAGGATCCGGTGAGAACGCCTCGACCGGGATCCTGCTGAGCCACGGCTTCACCGGATCACCGCGGTCGATGCGCCCATTCGCCGAGCACCTCGCCGCCGAGGGGTACGGCGTCGCCGTACCGCGGCTGCCTGGGCACGGCACTCACTGGCGGGAGATGAACACCACCCGCTGGCAGGACTGGTACGCCGTCCTCGACAACGAGCTCGAGCGGCTCCGCAAGGAGCACGATCGGGTGTTCGTCGCCGGGCTGTCGATGGGTGGCTGCCTGACACTCCGGCTGGCCGAGGAGCACGGCGCCGACATCGCCGGGCTGATCCTGGTCAACCCGTCCGTGCGCACCGACGACAAGCGGCTGGTGCTGCTCCCGGTGCTGCAGCGGCTGGTCCCGTCCTTCCCGGGCATCTCGAACGACATCAAGAAACCCGGTGTCGACGAGGGCGCCTACGACCGGATGCCGCTGCGCGCGCTCCACTCGCTGTCGCAGCTCTGGCAGCTCACCCGGGACGATCTGGGCAAGGTGACGCAGCCGGTTCTTCTGTTCCGCAGTACTGTCGATCACGTCGTGGAGCCGAGCTCGGGCCGGACGGTGCTGGCGTCGATCTCGTCCCGCGACGTGACCGAGACCCTGCTCGAGGACAGCTATCACGTGGCCACTCTGGACAACGACGCACCGCGCATCTTCGCCGACTCGACGGCCTTCATCCGGCGGGTCGGTACCGATGCGTGACAACGGCCTGACCGCTTCGGCCTACACGTCGCTGGGCGGGATCGATCCGCTCGTCGCCGAGCCCGTCCTCGCCGCGCTGGCCGAGGCCGGCATCGCCGCGTACTCCGGTGCGCCGGGCGAGCCCGGTCCGTCGGCCGCCGAGGCCCAGGCCGAGCCCGCCGGCGAAGGCACGTCGACCGCCGAGACCCCGAGTCCGGCGCCCGCGAAGGCGGATGAGGCCGCGGCGAAGATCCCGGCCGGCTTCGAGGAGATCTTCGTCGCCTCTGGTGCTGAGGACGACGCTCGCGCGGTGATCGAGCGCAGTACCGAGGACGCCGAGCGGGCGTCGCTGGTCGAGCAGTTCAACGCGCCGTCCGCGCCGGGGCACGACGCGAACCCGGAACCGCGGTGGCCGGCCAGCGAGGACGTGGACGAGAACTACGAGCCGCTGATCGACGTACCGGCCGGGCTGGTCGTCGGCGACACCGACGAGGACCCGCCCGAGGAACCGCCGGCCCGCCGGACCGAGGACCCGCACGACCACTTCGTCCCGCCGGAACCGCCGCGCGGACCGAAGCTGGACTGGATCAGCCGGGCCGCCTGGCTCGGCCTGCTCGGCGGCCCGGTGCTGCTGATCCTGGCCGCGCTGCTGGACTTCGGCACCGGCCGGATCACCACGATCGCGGTGGTCGGCTTCATCGCCGGCTTCCTCACCCTGGTGATCCGGATGAAGGACCGCCTTCCACCAGATGACACGCCCGACGACGGCGCGGTCGTCTGACGCTAGAGTTCGGATCGTCGGACAATCCGACGAGCTGAGGCGGAGGAGGCACCCGTGCAGGTCACCGAGACGGTGGAGATCACCGGCCACCTGATGGATTCCGGGCTGCTGTCCCGCGTCCTGGACGACATCCGCGGGTACGGCGGCGAGTACACGCTGGACCGGTTCGACCTGGGCTACGACAAGGACGACCCGTCGACGGTCCGGATGACGGTCGGCGCGGAGGACGAGGAAGCCCTGCAGCGGCTGCTGATGCGGATCCAGACCAAGGGCGCGAACCTGGTCGACCCGGGCACGCCGGAGATCTCCGAGGTGACCCAGGACGGCGTCTTCCCGGACGGCTTCTACTCCACCACGAACCTGCCGACCAGCGTGCGGCTGAGCGGCCACTGGGTGCAGGTGCGGAACCCGGAGATGGACTGCGGCCTGCTGGTCGAGGGCGAATCGGTCCGGACCATCCCGATGTCCGAGGTGAAGGCCGGGATGAGGATCATCTCGAGCGCGCAGGGCGTCAAGGTCACTCCCCCGCTGGTCGCGAACACCGAGGAGTCGTTCGGCTTCATGGAGTCCGACGTGTCCAGCGAGAAGCCCCAGCGGGTGCTCGTCATGCAGGTCGCGGACGGCATGCGCGAGGCCAAGGCGAACGGCCAGAAGGTGCTCTGGGTCGGCGGTCCCGGCATCGTCCACACCGGCGCCGCGCCGGCCATGGTCGCCCTGGTCGAAGCCGGGTACGTCGACGTGCTGTTCGCCGGGAACGCGCTCGCGACGCACGACATCGAGTCGTCGCTCTACGGTACGTCGCTGGGCGTCGACCTGGCCCGCGGTCGTGGGGTGGAGCACGGTCACGAGCACCACATCCGCGCGATCAACACGATCCGCAAGGCCGGCTCGATCGCCGAGGCCGTCGACAAGGGCGTGCTGACCTCGGGCGTGATGCACTCGCTGGTGAAGAACGGGAAGAGCTTCGTGCTGGTCGGCTCGGTGCGTGACGACGGCCCGCTGCCGGACGTCTACACCGACGTGTTGGAGGGCCAGCGCGCCATGCGGGCCGAACTGCCCGGCGTCGGCTACTGCCTGATGGCGGCGACCATGCTCCACTCCGTTGCTACCGGCAACATCCTGCCGGCCTCGATCCCGCTCACCTGCGTGGACATCAACCCGGCGACCGTGACGAAGCTGGCCGACCGCGGCTCCTCGCAGGCCCGCGGCATCGTCACCGACGTCGGCCTGTTCATCGAGCACCTCGCCCGTGAACTGGCCCCCGACTACACAGGAGACAGCAAGTAGTTCTCTGGCGGCCAAACTGTCGGTGGTCTGGTCCAGGCTGGGGGCATGGCACTGAGAACGAAGGCGCACTGGTTCGGCGTCGCGCTCAACTCGCCGGACCCACAGAAGCTCGGCCGCTTCTACCAGCGGTTGCTCGGCTGGACGCTGCATGCCGACGAACCCGACTGGGTGACCCTGGCACCGTCCAAGGAGGCGGGGTACAACCTGGCCTTCCAGCGCGAGGAGCTTTACGAGAGACCCGTGTGGCCCGCCGAGCAGGGCAAGCCGCAGATGTCGATCCACCTCGACCTCGAGGTGGACGACCTGGACGAGGCGGTCTCGCACGCGGTCGAGGCCGGCGCCGAACTGGCGGCGTACCAGCCTCAGAAGGACGTGCGGGTCATGCTCGACCCGGACGGCCATCCGTTCTGCCTGTACGTCGACTAGCCGCGTGTGGGGCTGGTTACGGCGACGCGGACCTGCAGCGGGCAGGATGTCGGTATGACCGTACTGGTGCACCTGGGTGTCGACGAGGGCGTTGCGACGATCACGCTGGACTCGCCGCACAACAAGAACGCGCTCTCCCAGCAGCTGACCAGCGAGCTCCTCGCTCACCTGGCGGCCGCTGACGCCGACGACGCGGTGCGGGTGATCGTGATCCGCTCCGCGCTCGACGTGTTCTGCTCAGGTGCCGACCTGTCCGAGGCGACGACGGTCGGGATGGGGGTCGGCGCCCAGCGGATGGTGGACGTGCAGCGGGCGATCGTGGCGAACTCCAAGCCCGTGGTGGCTCGCGTGGCCGGGCCGGTGCGTGCCGGGGGGATCGGGATCGTCGCGGCCGCCGACATCAGTGTCGCCGGTGAGAGTTCCACATTCGCCCTGACCGAGGTCCGGCTCGGGCTCGTCGCTGCCACGATCTCCCTCACCGTGATTCCCCGGCTGACCGATCGCGCCGCGTCTCTGACGTTCCTGACCGGCGACGGATTCGGCGGCGCCGAGGCGGCCCGGCTGGGGCTGGTCACCCGCGCCGTCCCGGACGACGACCTGGACGCCGCGCTGGCCGCAGTACTGAAGTCACTGCTCAAGGGTGTGCCGCAGGGGCTCAGGGAGACCAAGAAGCTGCTCAACCGGGAGCTCCTCGCCGACATCGATGCCCGCGGCACCGACCTGGCCGAGCTCTCCGCCGGACTGTTCGGCTCCCCCGCCGCCCAGGAGGCGATGCTCGCCTTCTTGAACCGCAGGAAGGCCTAGCCCGCCCGCCAGCCGCCGTTGCTGGTCAGGAGCTGGCTGTTGATCCAACCGCCTTCGGGTGAGCAGAGGAAGGCGACCAGATTCGCCGTGTCAGTGGGCCGGCCGGCTCGCTTCAGCGGGTTCTCGGCGGTGAACTGCTCGACCATCTCGGGCGTCATCCAGCCGGTGTCGATCGGGCCGGGGTTGATCACGTTGGCGGTGATGCCAAGGTGGCTGAGCTCCTGACCTGCCGCGAGAGTGATCCTGTCCAGCGCGCCCTTGCTCGCGCCGTACGGCAGGTTGTGAACCGTGTGGTCGCTGGTGAGCGCCACGATCCGGCCGTCCCCGTACGGCGCGGCGTACTGCTCGGCGAATGCCTTGATCAGCAGCCAGCCGGCCCGGGCGTTCACCGCGAAGTGCCGGTCGAAACTCTCGATCGTGGTGTCGAGGATCCCGCTGTCCACGGACTCGCAGTGCGACATCACCAGTGCCTGCACCGGTCCCAGGGCCTTGTTGGTCGCGCGGAACACCTCTGCCGGCGCGGCGGTGTTCTCGAAGTCGCCCTCGACCGTGAACACCCGCGCGCCATGCGTCTCGAGCACCTCGGTGATCTCGTCGCGGGCGGCGGTGTCCTGGCCCCACGGCATGCGGTCGTCGTACCGGCTCAGGTAGGTGAAGGCGACGTCCCACCCGGTCGCCGCCAGCCGCTCCGCGATCCCGGCCCCGATGCCGACCCGGCGACCCACTCCCGTCACCAGCACAACCGGTCTCTTCAGCTCGCTCATCCCGCCATCCTGCCGCCGGGATCCCCAGCACACAAAGGGTTTCCGATAACCAGTTGCGGTGCGGAAGCAGTGCTTGCTGCACTTGCCTCCATGACTGGCGCGAGGCTGTCAGCGATCCGCTGCTGGAGTTCCAGCCGGGCTGATCTCGAGCAGCATCGGCAGGTGGTCCGAGCCCGCGGCCAGGTCGTCGCGGGTGACCCCTTCGACCGAGTCGAGCGGAATCACGTGACCGTCGAGGCCCGGGGAGAGCAGCGCGCCGTCGATTCGCTTGACGGGGTTGTTCGAGTGGTACGTCGGGCCGGCCTCGGCGCCGAGGTCGGTCAGTCCCTCAGCCGCAAGGCGTTCCCAGACCGGGCCGTCCGGTTCCTCGTTGAGGTCGCCGACGAGGAGGTAGGGCAGGTTGAAGGAGTTGCAGCCCTTCAGCACCTGCTCGAGTTCGCGCTGGCGACCTCCGATGTGGAGTCCGAGGTGACACACAACCATCGCGAGGTCCACGCCGCCGAGGTTGACCCGGCCGCCGACCGCTCCGCCCGGGAGCTGGGTGGCGATCAGCCGGAGGCGGCGGCGTACGAACGGCCGCCAGACCCGCCAGTGCAAGGGATCCCCAAGCTCGGTGCCGTCGGCAACCAGGATCGCGTTGCGCGCGGACGCCGCGACGTACCGGAGGCCGAACGTCGCCGCCATCGCCTCGCGCTTGCGCCTGGTCCCCCACCAGGTCGGCGCCTCCTGGATCAGTGCGACATCGGGCGCGCAGGCGCGAACGACCCGGGCTAGCGCGTCGCGATCATCACCCCAGCGGTGCACGTTGTACGACAGCACCCGCAGCGACGGGCCTGCCGTCATACCTCAGACTCGTCTTGCAACTCCCGCTCGGGCTCCGGTGCCGCGGTACGCATCCCGGTACGTCGGCCGACCGACTTGCGGGCGGCCCGCTCCAGCCGGGTGGACCGGCCGCTGCGGGCTGCGGTCTTCGCCGTCACCGCGGTCGTCTTGACCCGCACCCGCCGCAGCCAGGTGGCCTCTTCGCGGGCGAGGTCCGCGGCCCCGACCATGCCGGCCTCCGGACCCAGTACGGCGCGCACGATCCGCGCCTCCGGGCGGAATCCACGGCCGGTCAGCGTGCGCTTGAACGCCTCCCGGGCGGGAGCGAGCAGCAACTCGCCGGCATCGGAGACGCCGCCGCCGATGACGAATGTGCCGGGGTCGAGCGCGGCCGCGAGGTTCGCCAGGCCGATGCCCAGCCAGCGGCCGACATCCTCGAGCAGCTCGACCGCGACCGGGTCGCCGTCCTTCGCCAGCTCGGTCACCATCGGACCGTTGATCTTGCGGGGATCACCGTCCGCCGCGCGGAGCAGGTTGTGCGCGACCGGGGAGCCGGACAGGGCCAGCTCCCGGGCCTCGCGGGTCAACGCGTTGCCCGAGGCGTACTGCTCCCAGCAGCCGCGGTTGCCGCACTCGCACCGATGCCCGCCGGGCACGACCTGCATGTGCCCGAACTCGCCGGCGATGCCGAACTTGCCCCGCTGCAGGGCGCCGTCATTGAGGATCGCGCCGCCGATCCCGGTGCCGAGCGTGACGCAGACCAGGTGACTCTCCCCCTGGCCGCCGCCGAAGCGCCACTCCGACCAGGCCGCCGCGTTCGCGTCGTTCTCGACCACTACGGGCAGCCCGAGGCGACGTTCGACCGCGTCGCGCAGCGGTTCGTGCCGCCAGGCGAGGTGCGGGGCGAACAGCACGGACGACCGGGTGCCGTCGACGAACCCGGCCGCGCCGATCCCGACCGCGATCACGTCGTGCCGCGACTCCAGGTCGTGCACGATCTCGGCGATCGCGTCCTCGGTCTCCCGGGGGTCCTTCGTCGGGGTGTCCCGGCGTAACCGGTCCAGGATGTTGCCCTCCGGGTCGACCACTCCGGCGGCCACCTTGGTGCCACCGATGTCGATCCCGATCGTCAACGCCTGTGTCAGAGCCATCGACCCTCCTAACGGCCGGCCGGGCGGCGGGCCAGGTCCGCGGCGCCGATGATGCCGGCGTCGTTGCCCAGTTCCGCCAGGCCGAAGCTGGGGTGCGGCCGGTTGGACTTGGCCGGCAGGTTCTTCTCGAACGCGACCTGCGCCGACTTCAACAGTAGTTCCTTCGCCGCGCTGACCCCGCCGCCGATCACGATCGTGCTCGGGTCGAACAGCGTCGCGATACTCGCCAGGCCCTCCCCCAGCCACCGGCCGAGGTCGTCCAGCAGCTCGACCGCACAGGGGTCGCCGATCGCAGCGGCCTCGGTGATCATCGGGCCGGTCAGCTCCGCCGGGTCCGTGATCCCGCAGACGCTGAGCATCTGCGCCGCGGCCAGCGAGCCGGACTCCGCCTGCGCCCTGGCCTCGCGGACCAGCGCCCGGCCGGAGGCGTACTGCTCCCAGCAGCCCCGCGCGCCACAGCCGCAGCGATGCCCGCCGGGCACCACCCGCATGTGCCCGAGCTCGGCCGCCACGCCCTGTGCGCCGCGCAGCAGCTCGCCTTCGATCACGACGCCGCCGCCGATGCCGGTACCGACCGTCACGCAGACCATGTGCTCGACGTGCTTCGCGGCGCCGAAGGCGAACTCACCCCAGGCCGCCGCGTTCGCGTCGTTCTCCACCACGACCGGCACCTTCAGTACTTCGCTGACGCGCTGACCCAGCGGCTCGTCTCGCCAGGCAAGGTTCGGGGCGAACAGCACCGTCGAGCGGTCCGAGGAGACGAACCCGGCGGCGCCGATCCCGACCGCCTCGACCTCGTGGTCCTTGATCAGCTCGGCGGCCGCGTCGCAGATCGCCTGCGCGGTCTCGTCGGTGGAGTCCGCCGGGGTGTCGCGGTACGCGCGGGCGCCGATCTTGCCGTCCGCACCCACCACACCGGCGGCGATCTTCGTACCACCGACGTCGATGCCGATGCTCAGTCCCATGGTTCGGGGTCCTCACTCACGTCGATCCTGTCCACCCGGGACCGGGCGGGCCGTTCCGTGTCCTGTGCCCCGGCTGTCCGCGCCTCCGCGTCCGCACGGGCCTGTCGCGCAGCCTCCGCGGCGGCCTCCAGCAACGACCGCACCGATCCGAGCACCCCGGCAGCCGCCATCGACAGCTGATCGATCGTCTCCGGGCTGGTGTGCCGCACCTTCGCGATCAGCTGGCAGACGGGACACCACTGGCACTCAGCCGCACCACAGCGCGCCGTACCGTGCTCCTGCTCGTCCTGTACTCCGGGTTCGGCCGCAGCCGGCTCGTCCGCTTCGGGTTCCTCCCGCGGCGGCGCTGGGTCCTGCTGGCGTGCGGCCTGCTGGAGGACGGCGAACAGCTTCGCGGCCTCCTCGGCGACGGTTCCCACCGGCTCCTTGCTCACCTGGTTCCCTCCGTGATCGCGGCCGGGCCGGGATCGAGCTGCTGGCTCATCTGTTCCCGGATCTCCTGTGCCAACCCCTCCGGCAGCAGCTCCTGCTGGGCCAGTCCCTGCGCCGACTCCAGCGGGCCAGTCCCGAGCGGCAGCTCGGAGGGCTTCGGCAACGGCTCGCGAGGCGCGAACCGCACCTGCAAGCGTCCGTCCTCCAGCCGTGCCCCGGCGACGACACCCCGCGCCAGCGCGGCCGGCAGCGGCAGCACCCGGCGGTACGAGCCGATCGTGATGATCAGTTCGTCGCCGTGCCGGGCCAGCTCCAGGTCACTGGCGGATGCCAGCGGCAACGGCATGGTCAGCGTGTAGGTCCGGCCGTCGGTGTCGATGTGGCGATCCACCCACAGCGAGGTCTCGTCGGTGGCCCGCGCGAACGGGTCGTCCTTGCCGTACATCTCCACGGCGAAGGCCGCGAGCTCCTCGACACCGACCGGCTCGCAGGCGCGGTACGGCGACTCCCAGATCGGCAGCGGGCGGAACGAGTCGGCGACGTCCTCGAGGATCCCGCGCTGGGCAGCGACCCACTGCCGCCGCCAGTTGTCGGCGCCGGCGGCCGGGAACACCCGGTTCGCCACGACCCCGTCCACGCGGTAGCCGTACAGGGACAAGGTTGTGAGCGAGCGGCGCGCCTCGGCGACCACGACCGCCTCGGGGGTCAGCACGAGCCGCACGGAGGCGTCAGGCCCTGCCAGCAGCGCGCGGATGTCGGCCAGGTCGCGGTGCAACCGGCGCAACGCGTCGAACACGTTGTCGTCCGGCATCGGGATGCCGGCGGCCTTGCTCAGCAACGGCCGGAAGGTGCGGACCACCTTGCGCTCGACGTTGAAGATCCGGTCCATGTACCAGTTCAGCGCCTCCGGCAGCGCGAGCAGCCGCAACGTCTCGGCGGTCGGGGCGCAGTCGACCACGACCACGTCCCAGCGGCCGGAGCGGACGTGGTCACGCACCTCGAGCAGCGCGAGGACCTCCTCCGCGCCCGGCAACACGGTCAGCTCGTCGGCCTCGATCGGGTCGACCCCGACCACGTGCAGGACCGAGCGCAGGTACGCCTGGATGTCGCCCCAGGAGCGCTCGAACCGGCGCTGCGCGTCGATCTGCTGGACGAACAGCAGGTCATCGATCTCGGTCGGCTCCTGGCCGACGGCGCTGTCGAACGCGTCCGACAGCGAGTGCGCGGCATCGGTGGACAGCACCAGCGTGCGCAGGCCGCGCAGCGCGGCGAGCGTGGCGGTGCCGGCCGCGGACGTGGTCTTCCCCACGCCGCCTTTCCCTGTGTACAGCAGAACCCGGGTCACGGGTCAGGACTCGACGCGCTTCTTGAGCCCCTTCAGGGCGGTGTCGATGATGACCTTCTCGGCCTTGCGCTTGAGCATCCCGATCATCGGGATGGCCACGTCGACCGCGAGCCGGTACGTCACCTCGGTGCCCTCGTCGCCCAGGTCGCGCAACACATAGGCGCCGTCCATGCCTTTCACCATCTTGGCCTGGACGAGCGTCCAGGTGACCTCGTTGCGGGACCACACGTAGTCCAGCGTGTACTCGTCGGAGATCGCCCCGGCATCCACCTTGAACCGCACCTGTTTCGGCCGGCCGGCCTCGTCGGTGGACAGCACCTCGGTCTCGCGCATCGAGTCGGCCCACTCCGGATACGCCTCGAAGTCCGCGATCACTGCCATGATCGCCTTCGGGGTCGCGTTCACGACGATGGTCGAGGTGGTCTGCTCTGCCATCGATTCACCTCTCCGCTGCCGGGACTTGGAAGGGGCGCCGCCGCCCTCCCCGGAGACTATCGCGGGTTCCCAGCCGGACCTGCGCTCGCCCGCGGCGCGGCCACCTTCGACTTCGTCCTTGAACTGCCAGATGTTGTCCCGGTACCGCGCGACGTACTGCTCCTGCAGCTTCGCGAGCCCCCGGCGGCCGGTCCGGCGTACCGGGTCGACCCGGAGGTACCAGTGCACCACCACGCCGTCGCGGACCTGCTCGAGCCACCACTCCGCAGTACCGATCGCGGCGCCGGTGACGGCCCACCGGACGCCCTCCAGGCCGCGGCGCTCCGACGGGGTCAGGGTCAGCTCGGGCCACCACTCGCGCCAGAGGGTGTCCTCACCGAGACGATCCGCGACGTAGGCTGGATCAGCAACGACCAAGTCGTCGCAACTGATGTCGAGCGATGGCATAGCTAGTTCCCTGGGTCACTCTCATCTGGCTACTTCCGGGTAGGTGACTGTAGCGTGCGCCGGAGTCGACTATTCGTGACCGACTGAGGAGACGCGGAATGCGTGAGTACACCACCCCCGCGGTGATCGAGCCACCGACCACCGGCAGCCTGAGCGATCCCGTCTGGGCGAACGCGTCCTCCCATCCTGACACCGCGGTCTTCAGCCGCCGGGTCGAAGGCGGCTGGCTGGACATCTCGGCGGCCGAGTTCGCCCGCCAGGTGAGCGGGGTGGCGAAGGGCCTGATCGCGGCCGGGGTGAAGCACGGCGACCGCGTCGCGCTGCTGAGTGCCACACGGTACGAGTGGATCCTGATCGACTACGCGATCTGGAGCGTCGGCGCGGCCACTGTGCCGATCTACGAGACGTCCTCCGCGTCCCAGATCCAGTGGATCCTGACCGACTCCGAGGCCGTCGTCGCGATCGTCGAGAACGCCGCGCACGGCGCCGTCGTCGAGTCCGCCCGGACCGAGGCGCCTTCGCTGCAAGAGGTCTGGCAGATCGAGTCCGGCGCGGTCGACGAGCTCACCGTGCTCGGCCAGGACATCTCCGACGCCGAACTGGACAAGCGCCGTACCGCGGTCGTCCCCTCCGACCTGTCGACGCTGATCTACACCTCCGGCACCACCGGCCGTCCCAAGGGCTGCAAGCTCAGCCACGCGAACTTCATGGACGAGCTCGGCACCGCGGTGAAGGTACTGCCGGGCCTGTTCAAGCTGACGGGCGCCTCCACCCTGCTGTTCCTGCCGTTGGCGCACGTGTTCGCCCGGATCATCCAGGTCGGCTGCGTGATGATGCGGGTCAAGGTCGGCCACACCGCGGACGTCAAGAACCTGGTCGCGGACCTCGGCGAGTTCAAGCCGACCTTCATCCTCAGCGTGCCGCGCGTCTTCGAGAAGGTGTTCAACACCGCCAGCCAGACCGCGCACGCATCCGGCAAGGGCAAGATCTTCGACGCCGCCGCGGAGACCGCGATCGCGTACTCCCATGCGCTCGACAAGGGTGGCCCGAGCTTCGGCCTGAAGGCTAGGCACACCCTGTTCGACAAGCTCGTCTACGCCAAGCTCCGCAACGTCCTGGGCGGCCAGGTCGACTATGCCGTCTCCGGCGGCGCTCCCCTCGGCGACCGCCTCGGCCACTTCTTCCGCGGCATCGGCGTACCGGTCCTGGAGGGCTACGGCCTCACCGAGACCACCGCCGCGCTGGCCGTGAACCTGCCCGACGACATCCGCATCGGCACCGTCGGCAAGCCGCTGCCCGGCGTCACCGTCGGCGTCGCCGAGGACGGCGAGCTCTGCTTCAAGGGCGGCCAGGTGATGCTCGGCTACTGGAAGAACGACGAGGCCACGGCCGCCGCGATCGACGCCGACGGCTGGTTCCACACCGGCGACCTGGGCGAGTTCGACGTCGACGGCTTCATCAAGATCACCGGCCGCAAGAAGGAGATCCTGGTGACGGCCGGCGGCAAGAACGTGGCCCCCGCCGTCCTGGAGGACCGCATCCGCCTGCACCCCCTGGTCAGCCAGTGCATGGTCGTCGGCGACGGCAAACCCTTCATCGCCGCCCTCGTCACCATCGACCCCGAGACGATCGGCGCCTGGGCCGCCAAGAACGGCAAGCCCAACGACATGTCCACCCTGGCGACCGACAAGGACCTGATCGCCGAGATCCAGTCCGCCGTCGACGACGCCAACACCGCGGTCTCGAAGGCCGAAGGCATCAAGAAGTTCACCATCCTGGAAACCGACTGGACCCAGGAGAACGGCGAACTCTCCCTCAAACTCTCCCTCCGCCGCCACATCGTGATGGAAAAGCACGCCGCAGACGTAGAAGCCCTCTACCAGAAGTAGCTGGTACTTCGGCCCGCTTCGCGACTCCTGCGTCGCCGCTCGACCCACCCACCCCGGGTTCGTGCGACCGCATCATGTCGCTGTAAACGCGCTGCCTCTGAACAGGGACGTCGAGGGGAACGTCCCTGCTCCGACGTTGCAGGTGACAGCCCAGTTCTGGGTGGTGGCTATGCGACGGAAGAGGCTCGTGATGAAGGGTCCGGCGGAGCGGGTTATGCGGACGTATTTGGTGCTCGTGGTGGTGTCGACTAGTGCTTCGTCGATGATCTGGGGCATCAATACGCTCTTCCTGCTTGATGCCGGGTTGAGTGTGGGCGAGGCGTTTGCGGCCAATGCGTTCTTCACTGCGGGGATGGTGCTGTTCGAGGTGCCTACGGGCGTCGTTGCCGACACCGTCGGGCGGCGTATGTCGTATCTGCTGGGGGCGGCCACGTTGGTGGGGGCGACGTTGTTGTATCTGCTGCTGTGGCAGACGCAGGCGCCGTTTGCCGCCTGGGCGGGGGCGTCGGTGTTGTTGGGGCTGGGGTTCACGTTCTTCAGTGGGGCCACCGAGGCGTGGCTTGTGGATGGGTTGAACGCCACTGGGTATCAAGGGTCGCTGGAGGCGGCCTTCGCCAAGGGCCAAGTAGCTGGTGGGGTCGCCATGATGGGTGGCACGATCGCCGGTGGGGTGTTGGCTCAGACGACCAACCTCGGTGTGCCGTACGTCGTGCGGGCGGTGCTGCTCGCTCTCACCTTCGTGGTGGCGTGGCGGGCGATGCATGATGTCGGCTTCGCGCCGAAGCCGCGGGTGTCGGTGACCGCCGAGATGCGCGGGATCCTGCGGGCGTCCATGCGTCACGGACTGGGCAATCCGCCGGTGCGGTGGTTGATGCTCGCCGCCCCCTTCGCCGCGGGCGTCAGCGGGTACGGGTTCTACGCCGCCCAGCCCTACCTGCTCGAGCTTTATGGCAGCAGCGACTCGTACGCGATTGCCGGGCTGGCCGCTGCACTTGTCGCCGGGGCACAGATCGCCGGTGGCGCCTCGGCATCGCTGGTGAGCCGGGCGTTCCGGCGGCGTACTTCGGTACTGCTGATCACCTCCGTGCTCATCGCGGTGTCGCTGGTGCTGATCGGTCTGGTGTCGAACTTCTGGGCGGCGCTCGTGCTGCTGGCGATCTGGGCCACCATGTTCGCGGCCGCCATGCCGGTCAGGCAGGCATTCCTCAACGGCCTGATCCCGTCGGACCAGCGCGCGACGGTACTGTCCTCGGACAACCTGCTCGCCTCTGGCGGTGGCGTCGTCATCCAGCCCGCGCTCGGCAAGGCGGCCGATGTCTGGGGCTTCGGCCCGGCGTACGTCGTCGGCGCCGGCATCCAGTTGCTCGTTCTGCCGTTCATCCTCCTGGCCCGGCGCGAACGTGCGATCACGGACGCGCCTCCGGACGCCGAGAAGAAGACGGCCGATGAGCAGGTTCTCGCCCGGGCCTGACCGGCAGATCCCCGGCGGCGGTCCAGCTGGCCAGCATCGCGAGGCGTTCGGCGGTCGGCGAGTCCGGGGCGGCGAGGTGCGTGATCAGGGTCTGTTCGTTGTCCTGGGCAATGGACAAGCGCTCGTAGGTGAGTTCGAGCGAGCCGACCAGCGGGTGGTTGAGGCGTTTCCGGCCCAACGTCTTCTCCTTGACCGTGTGGTCGGCCCACAGCGCGCGGAACTCAGGGCTGTTGATGCTCAGGTCACCCACCAATTCCGCGAGCCAGCGGTCATGTGGGTGGCGCGCGGTCTGGACCCGGAGCTCGGCGGTCACGGTCTCGGCATCAGCCGACCAGTCGGGGAAGAAGTCGCGTGACGCCGGATCAAGAAAGAATTTCCGGGCCCGGTCGCGCGTCCGCGGATCCTCGGTGAGGCTGAACACAGCGTTGCCGAGGGCATTCGCCGTGACGATCACCATCCGGTAGTCGACCACGATCGCGGGGACATCACGCAGGCTGTCGAGCAACTGGTGCACGCTGGCGCGGATGATCGGCCGCGACCCGCCGTCGGAGCGCTGGGGCCGGGCGAGGTCGTGCAGGTACGCGTTCTCAGTGGTGGTGAGCCGCAGCGCGCGGCTGATCGCGTCCAGCACCGCGTCCGACACCTGCCGACCGCGCCCCTGCTCCAGGCGGGTGTAGTAGTCGCTGCTCACGCCAGCGAGCTGCGCAACCTCCTCGCGCCGCAGACCGGGCACGCGTCGCTGTCCGTGCTGCACCAGGCCGACATCGCCCGGATTGAGGCGAGCGCGCCGGGACCGGAGGAAGTCGCCGAGCTGAGCATTCACCCTTCCACCGTATGCCCGGCGGCCCAACTCAGCCTGGCCCTGCCAGACCTACTCGCGTCCAGCCGAGGTGAACGTCATGTCGGCGTAGCGGCTGCCCGCCACGCTGTCGGCGAGCGGTTCGAGCTGCGCCAGTTCCTCGTCGGTCAGCGTGATGAGCGCGCCGCGCGCGTTCTCGACCACCCGCGCGCTGCTGCGCGTACCGGGGATCGGTACGACGGGAAGGCCGAACACCCGCTCCTGCGCGTGCAACCAGGCCAGCGCGATCTGCGCGAGCGTCGCACCACGCGCAGCGGCAATAGCCCGCAGTGGAGCCAGCAGGTCGTGGTTGGCCGTGTCGTTGCCTCCAGAGAACCGCGGCATGCTCCGGCGTACGTCGTTGCTCTCGAGGTGGTCCGTCGAGGGCACCGCGCCGGTGAGGACGCCTCGGCCCAACGGCGAGTACGGGACGAGCGCAGTACCGAGCTCGGCAGCCGCCGGCGCGACCTGGGTCTCGATGTCGCGGCTGAACAGCGACCACTCCGACTGCACAGCAGCGATCGGATGTACGGCGTACGCGGCGCGCAGCTCGTCGGCGGTCACCTCGCTGAGGCCCAGGTGACCTACTTTGCCGGCTTTGACCAACTCGGCCATAGTGGCGACGGTCTCCTCGATCGGCACGTTCACGTCGCGGCGGTGCATGTAGTACACGTCGATTTGGTCGACACCCAGCCGGCGCAGGCTGGCCTCGGCGGCAGCGCGGATCGACGCCGGGTCGTTCACGATTCCCCGCGCCCGATCAGCGAGGCCGAACTTCGTCGCGATCACCACCTCGTCGCGGTGCGCGGCCAGGAACGGCGCGAGGAACTGCTCGTTCGCGCCGTCGCCGTAGGCGTCCGCCGTGTCGAAGAGCGTGATCCCGACCTCCAGCGCCTGCTCGAGCGTCGCCCGCGCGGCGGCCTCGTCGGTCGGCCCGTAGTACCCGGTGTTCATCGCCATCGCGCCGAAGCCCTGCCGGCCCACCACCGGTCCGTCGATGCCGAGACGGACCTTGCCCAGTTCCCAATCAGTCATGCGACCGAGCCTCGCGCAGCATGTCGCATCGAACCAGGCCGCCCTCAACCTAGGTCCAGCAGAACCAGCCAGGGGATCAGACCGCCAGCGTCTTCGGGGCCCCCAAAGTGAGCCAGGTCAGCGAGTCGCGGACATCGGGAGGAGCCGCGGCGAAGGCCTTCTCGATGGTGTCGCGGCCCTGGGTGAAGTGGCTCCAGCCTTCGTAGTGGACGGGGATGACCGTGTGCGGCCGGAGGAGTTCGCAGAGTTCGACGCCTTCGGGTCCGGACATCGTGTAGCGCAGAGGCCCGGTGACGTTGAATTGGACCGCGCCTAGGTGAAGCAACATCGTGCCGACGTTCACGCGGCTGGCGACCTCGCGCACACCGGAGTACAGGACTGTGTCGCCGGAGATCCACAAGGCGCCGTGTTGCTGGCCGGGCCAGCGAAGGGCGAAGCCGGTGACTTCTCCGGTGATCGGGCGGCTCAGCGGAGGGCCGTGGCGGCAGGGAGTCGCGGTGATCTCGAGCGTGGGCAGGCCGGGCTTCGCCAGCGAGTGGACCGACCAGGGCGAAAGACCCACGGCGCTACCGCCGAGCCGACGGGCGCCTGCCACGGTGGTCACGACAGCACCGACACCAGGCAGCAGGGCCCGGCCGGCGTCGTCGAGGTTGTCGGCGTGGTGATCGTGGGTCAGCAGTACTGCGTCGACCGGCGGCAGGTCCGCCGCAGGCTCGGCCGGACCGACCACCTTGGTGGAGGCCGAACCCCAGCCGAACGAGTACCGGCGGCCCGGCGGGTCGAAGGTCGGGTCTGTGAGGAGACGCCAACCTTCGACCTCGATCAGGGTGGTCGGGCCGCCGATGTGCGTGATTCGGACGTCGGTCACGGCTTGTCGGTCGCCGCGTGGCTCAGGGCCCAGTCGAGGACCTCGTCGGCGATCGTCTCCCAGCCGGCCTGCGCGGGCAGCAGGTGCGCGTACCCCTCGTACAACTTCACCTCGGTCACGGTGTCCGACTTGTAGTGCTTGGCGTTCGAGCGCTGCACGTGGGGCGGCATGATGTGGTCCTCGGAGCCGGAGACGAACAGCAGCGGCGCCCGGTGATCGTTGTGGTAGTCGACCCAGGTGTCCTGGTGCCCGGGCTGGAAGTTCGCCAGCACGCTCCCCCACAGGATCCCGCCGTTCGCCGGGATCGCGTACCGCTCGTACAGGGCCTTCGACTCCTCGTCGGTGAAGGTGTTGGTGAAGGCGTACTTGAACTCCTCCAGCGACAACGGGATCGCCTTGTGCCGGTTCGCAGGGCTCTTCAGCACCGGCAAGGTCGACTTCACCTGCGACAGCGGTACGACGCGGACGCCTTCGGTCGGCGCCGAGTTCATCGCCACGCCGGCCGCGCCGAAGCCGTGGTCGAGCAGGATCTGGGTGAACGCGCCACCCGCGGAGTGACCGATGATGATCGGCGGCGAGGGCAGTTCCCGGATCACCGACTCGATGTGCTCGATGATCATCGGCACGGTCAGCTTGAGGATCGGCGTCGGGTCGGCGTTCAGCGACTCGACCTCCACCTCGAAGCCCGGGTACCCGGGCGCGAGCACGCGGAAGCCGCGCTCCTCGTAGTGCTTGACCCAGTTCTCCCAGCTTCGCGGCGTCATCCAGAAGCCGTGCACCAAGACGATCGTGTCCGGAGCAGCCATGATCAGAATCCCTTTCGGTCAGGACGGCGTGTGTCGGTGCGGCGCGGCATCAGGAGGTTCTCCTGGCAGCGGCGAGGATGAGGTCGGTCGTCGGGCCGGGCTTCGAGATCATCGCGACGTGCGACGCCTTCACCTCGACGATGTGGGCGCCGGCCCGCTTCGCCATGAAGCGCTGCGCGGCGGGCGGGATGACCTGGTCGTTCGCGGCGACGAGGGTCCACGACGGGATCGTCTTCCACGCCGGTACTCCGGAGGGCTGCTCCAGCGTGCCCAGATCGGCCGGGCGCTGCGAGACCGCCATCACGGCGGCGGTGGACGCGGACACGTCGGCCGCGAACACCTTCCGGAACAGCGAGAGCTTGATATAGCCGTCGGCACCACCCGGGTACGGCCGGATGTCCAGCGCGTCCGGGGTCAATTGGCTGCCGGGGAACTGCCCGGACAGGCCGCCGACGGTGTCACCCAGATCCGGTGCGAAGGCGGCGATGTAGACCAGCGCCTTCACGTTCTTGTTGCCAGTGGCCGCGTTGGTCAGCACGAACCCGCCGTACGAGTGTCCGACCAGCACGATCGGGCCCTTCACCGTCGCGAGAACGCTGCGCAGGTACGCCGAGTCGGGGTCGACGCCGCGGAGCGGGTTCGCGGGCGCCAGCACCGGGTAGCCCTTGCGCTGGAGATTGCGGATCACGTCGTTCCAGCCGGAGGCGTCGGCGAAAGCGCCGTGCACGAGCACGATGGTCGGTTTCGGGCCGTGCTGCGAGACCGCGGACGCCGATCCGGCGATGCCGAAGATCATCGCGACCGCGAGGAGAAGGTGGGCTAGACGCCGTTTGCGCAGGAACATGACTCTCCTTCGAGCAAGGGAACGTGAGGGCCCCCCAGGCACCGTGGGCGCAAACATAGCCAGCGGAAAGCGGCCCGACATAGGATCTGACTGCACGGTTCCGGGCTGCTGGTGCACAGTTCGCCTACCCCCTGAAGCGGAGGCTGGCGATGGCGGTCATCCTCGACACGACCGACCTGCCGCCCCAGGATCGCGCCGAGGCCTTCTACGCGGCGATGATGTCCGCGAGCGTCCCGTCGCGGGTGGAGCACGAGGATCGGCACGGCGATGTCCATGCCCGGATGGATTTCTGGCAGCTCGGAGCGCCGGATCTGTTCCGCAACGAAGGCTCCGGCATCCGATTGGTCCGCACCACCAAGCACGTACGGCAGGGAGCCCCCGAGCGTCTCGCCCTCGCAGTACAAGTGATCGGCACCGGCGCATTCAGTCAGGACAAGCACGTTCAACAGGTGCACACCGGTGAACTGATGCTGGTGGACCTGACCTCTCCTTACGAATTCGCCTGGAGCGGTCACGGAGCGTCTCTTGCGTTCCAGATCGACTACAGCGATCTCGGGTTGAGTGTCGAGACCGTCCGTGCCGCGGCCTCGCGGCTGCCCAGTAGCCCGGTGTATGACCTGATGCTCCACCACCTGAGCGGGCTGCCACCGATCAGTGACGCACTGCAAGGCACTCGTTCCGGACCGATGCTCGGCGCCGCGACCACCAATCTCGTCCGTGCTCTGCTCGCCTCAGCGGCCGACGACGACCGAAACCATCGCCCGGCGATGGCCGACGTCCTCTTCACGCGGATCACCTGGTACGTACGTCAGCACCTGGCCGATCCGGATCTCACCCCGGCGCGGGTGGCGTCGGAGCACTACATCTCGCTGAGGTACCTCTACAAGCTGTTCGCCAGCCACCACCTCAGCTTCGAGCAGTGGCTCATCAACGAACGCCTCGAGGGCGCCCGCCGCCACCTCACCTCCCCCGCTGCCCGGCACCTACCGATCGCCGCGATAGCCGCCCGCTGGGGCTTCGCGGATCCCGGCCACTTCACCCGCCGCTTCCGCCACGCCTACGGCATGACCCCACGCGACTGGCGGCGGTCAGGAGGGGAAGTCGCCGGCGCTGAGTAGAGCGCTGGGCAGGGGTTTGCCGAGTTGGTGTTGGAGCCAGCCGGCAGCGGCGATGGTTTGCGTCAGGTCGAGCCCAGTGGTTCGGCCCATGCGGTTGAAGAGATAGATGAGATCCTCCGTGGCGACGTTGCCGGTTGCTGCCGGGGCGAATGGGCAGCCACCGGCTCCGCCGATGCTGGCGTCCAGCGTTGTGACGCCGGCCTGTACTGCGGCCACGGCGTTCGCGACGCCGGTATCGCGGGTGTCGTGCAGGTGAAGCCGCAGCGGCAGGTCGTCCGCGAGCTTGGCGGCCAGCGCCACGCGCTCGGTGATGTCGGGGGGCACGGCGACCCCGATCGTGTCGGCGAGGGGCGAGTTCGTCCGTCCCCGCGTCGACCACGCGCTGGAGGACCTCGCTCAGACGATGCAGCGAGACCTCACCCTCGAGCCGCCTGCCACTCCCTAATCCCCCAGGACGATCCCCCGCTCCCTTAAGCTCCCGGCTTGTTGAACGACCCGAGGGAGCCACGGCATGCACGGCGGGAGCGAGACCACGGAGGAAGTACCTGTCGAGCATCTGCGGTTCGGTCGCTATCTGCAGGAACTGGCCGACGTCCTCCCCGAGGACGAAGCCGGCCTGGTGCGGACGGTCCTGCGTGATCCGGACAAGACGATGGCGCAGTCGGCGGTCGTCCGTCATCTGGATCGACGAGCGGCCCAGTTGCTTTCCGACGCGGCATTTCCTGGCTGGTCCGATGCCCTGTCCACCGTGATCGTAGACAGAGAGTTCCTGGTCCACCGGCTACGGGAATGGACGTTGTTGAGGTCGATCGCCATCAACGACTCCTGGTCAGCAGAGGATCTCCTCGCTGCCTCCGACTGGTTCCAGCGCACAGCTGCGCAGGTGCTGACCTCATCTGCTGCTCTGCACCTGCTCGCCGACGAGGGAAGAACGCGCCGGGTTCGTGCTGCCGCCCGCCGCCGACTGGCCGAACAGCACCGATAACCGGGCCCTTTGCTTCACAGGTCTTGACGATCCGACCACCGAGCCCGGCACCTAGCTGCACCCAGGTTCACGACTCAGCTGCCCTGCTAATGCGGGACCAGACCCCGCCCGCTACTCAGGTGCGCTGATGCCGTTCCAAGCTGTCGCCCGGACGCTGTCCCCCGGGCCTCGACTCCGATGCCGGCACGTTCGCGATCATCCGGGCCGTCGCCGTACAAGCGCTACCGGTCCGCCTGCCGCTACCGACCCCCGAGTGGACGGGAGGTGCCGGTGGGGTCCGCGAGTGGATGGGTACCGATGGGGTCCACGAGTGGATGGGTACCGATGGGGTCCACGAGTGGATGGGTACCGATGGGGTCCACGAGTGGATGGGTACCGATGGGGTCCACGAGTGGATGGGTACCGATGGGGTCCACGAGTGGATGGGTTCCGGTGGGGTTCGCGAGTGGATGGGTTCCGGTGGGGTCTACGCGGAATTTGAAGCCGTGCTTGGTGGTCCACTCCAGTGCACCGTCGTCCAGGCGGTGTACCCGCCAACCGCCGTGGGTCTTGACCCGGTGGCTGTAGCGCCGCAGCGGGGTGAGGTTGTCGGTGCTGGTCTGCCGTGGCGGCCCGGTCGCGCCGAAGTCGAACGGCGCGATGTGGTCCAGATCGAGGCTGTCGGTGGTCTCGGCGGCGCCGAACACGAACTGCTCGACCGGATGGGTGAGCTTGACCCGCTCCCGGATCCGGCGCGGAATCTCGTACGCGTCGACGCCGACCTTGCCGTTCAGATCGATCACCGGCTTGACGACGATCCGGTCATGGCCGAGCAACTCCTCCAGCCGGGCCGCGAACACGGGACCGAAGCGCTCCACCCGCGCGACCCCACCGCCGGCCAACAGCGTCTCGTCGGTGATATGCACATAGACCGTCGTGCGGGCAGGCCCACGCCCAGCCACCCCGGAACCCTGGCTGCTGTAGGCACCTTGTCTGATCGCCGCCAGCTTCCTCGCGACCTCCCGGCGCGCGGCACTGTCCATCTCTGGACCAGCAACTCGAGCAGGTTCAGCGGACTCCGCGCAACGGTCGTCCACCGACTCTGGATCAGGTAGACCAGCCGAACAAGACTGGCGGTCGTAGTCCGGGTCACTGGGGTGCGGCGGTTCCCGGTCGGCCTCATCGTGCTCGCCAGGCTCATCGACAACGAACCGTCCCGCCGCCCCATCCTCCCCACCACCCGCAAAATCCGCGGTCTCGTCTGCCAACGGGACCGGGAGGTCGGCGGGATGCGCGGGCTGGTCGGTGGTATCTGGAGTGGGGTTGGCCGCGGCACCTGTGCCGGCCTTGGCTGGTTCTGCCTCTGCTGATGCAGGTGCGGTGGTCCCGACGGCTCCGGCCTCGGCTCCGCCGTCGGCTGTGGTGGTGGTTGGGGTGAGGTGGTGGGCGACGGTGAGGAGTTCGTTGGTCAGGGCCGGGTCGGCGATGATCCCGATCGCCTTGGCCTTGCGCAGCGGCAAGGTGTCGGTATCGCCGAGTTGCGCGAGCGCATCGGCGATCTGGCGAATGGTCGCCTTGAAATGGATCACGTCGCCGGTGGCCGCCCGGACATACAGCGTGGTGGTGCCGTGATCGTCGGCGCGACCCGCCCAGACACCGCGCTCCTTGGCTCTGGCCTCGGCCGCAGCCCGCGCCGCGTCCGGGTCGGCCTGCTGGACAGCCGCCTTCACGATCCTGTCCAACCGCACCGGCGTCACGGTATCGATAATCCCCGCGACCCGACGGTCGACAATCTCGGCGGCCTCCACCGACAGCGCCAAACACGCCGTCGCGACAGTGCGGGCCTTCCACGGCTCACCGTGACCGCCCTTGACCTGGGCCCAGATCCGCGGCAGCCGATGACGCAACGCGAGCGACTGACCGATGAAGACCGCCGCCGAACCCGCCGAGCGGCCGATCACCGCCCCGAACTCGGCGACCGCGAACTCCGCGACACCAGGACACCCCGCACCGCCATACACCACACCGCGTTCGCCACCGGCCAACAACACCCGGCCGGGCACCGTCGCGGGGTCGGGGTGCAGGTCGGCGAAGTGCTGCGCGAGCTCGATCAGCCGCACCTCGGCCCGCGTGCGCAGCCCATGTAGCTCGGCGGCCGAGGTCAGCGTCTCGGTCGCACCCAACTCAGCCACATCCCTGTCGAACATGCGTTCGACACTACCCTGAGTGATGACCCGATCGCAACTCAACCAAAGGCTCGATTCTCGTTATCCACAAGGGGAAACTTCACACGCGGAAGCGGGAGCCGTTGATGTATTACTACTAGTAGAGCCACTGCGAGTAGGCGCGCGAGCTCAAGACGGGAGGACTTGAAGAATTGCCTGGAAAAGTGCTCATTGGGTGAGCACTTCTGCGGGTGATGATGGTGTTCACCGAGGTGGAAACACCGCCTCGAGACCGACTCAGGGAGTGCCGATGTTCCGAGGATTCGCCACCATCAGCTTCTACGCCGACGACCTCGCCGCCGCGCGGGACTGGTACACCGAGTTGCTCGGACAGGAGCCGTACTACGCGTTCCCGGCCGCGCCCGCCACCCCGGCGTACATGGAGTTCCGGGTGGGCGACGACGGCGACGAACTCGGCTTCATCGACCGCAAGTACGCCCCGCCCGGCGCGTCGAACGCCCCCGGCGGCGCGGTGATGCACTGGCACGTCGACGACCTCGCCCGCACCTTCGAGAAGCTCCTGGCGATGGGCGCCAAGGAGTACCTCCCCATCACCTCCCACGGCGACAGCGACTTCACCACCGCCTCGGTCGTCGACCCCTTCGGCAACGTCCTTGGCATCATGCACAACCCCCACTACCTGGAGATCCTCGCCGCCCGCGAACAAGCCACCACAGACTGACCCGCTGCAGCGACGATGCCTCGTACTCCGCATCGCCCGCGCGGAGTACGAGGCATTGACTCGCCAAACGAGCTATGAGCACGGCGGCAGCACGGAACGTCTTTCGAAGTCGTCGCACCTGCCGGCGAGTTCTGCCCGTTCGCCCTCCGGATCGCAGGTGTCAGCTCCTCGACCGTCAGGCCCGGTACGGCGAGCGGCAACCTGATCGTCACCGGGGCGGCGACCGCGACGGTGACGAACCTCGAGACCAACGAATCGCGCCGCTACAACATCTCAGGCCCGACCTTCATCGACGCCGAGACCGGCCGGCTGGTTCTGACCGGGACCGCCCTCGTCGGACAACCCGCCAGCCAGAACGTCGGCAGCACCTTCCTGATCGTGACCCGCGGCCGCGTCACCTTCACCCCCGCCAACACCATCGAGTCCCACCACGGCACCATCGCCCACAACATCTGCGCCGAACTCGCCTGATCAACGGCGGCGACGCGGGGCGTCGTACCTAGCGGCCGCCGGTGAAGGTTATGCCGTTGGTGATTTGTTTCTGGGCGAAGAAGAAGATGGCCAGGCAGGGGAGGGTGATGAGGACTGAGGTTGCCATCAGCAAGGGGGTGTCGGTGCCGTTGACGGATTGGAAGCCGGCCAGGGCCAGGGGCAGGGTCTTCCATTGGTCGGAGTTGATGTAGATGGCAGGCCCGAGGAAGTTGTTCCAGTAGCCCATGAACAGCAGGATCGAGACCGCCACCACCGCAGGCCGGGCCAGGGGTAGGTAGACCGAGAGGAACATGCGGAACCACCCGCAACCGTCGACGACCGCGGCGTCCGCCAGTTCGGAGGGCATCCGGGCGAAGAACTGGCGGAACAGGAAGATGTAGAACGGTGACCCGAAGAAGGCCGGCAGGATCAGCGGGTAGAGGGTGTCGATCATGCCCAGGTTGTTGAAGAGCATGAACTGGGGAACCATCGTCACCTCCCCCGGCAGCAGCATCGTCGCCAGCACCACCCCGAAGATGACCCCGGAGAAGCGCACCCGTAGCCGCGCGAAGGCGAAGCCGGCCAACGAGCAGGAGAACACGGTGCCGACGATCGGGATCAACGTCGTCAGCACGGAGTTCAACGCGTAACGCCAGAACGGGAACGACGTGATCGCGCGGGTGTAGTTGTCCCAGAGGAACTCGCGCGGCCAGATGCTCGCCCCCGAGCTCCCTACGCCGGCCAGCGAGCGCAGCGACGTCGCGATCATCCACAGGAACGGGTAGACGAAGGCGAGCGACCCCAGCGCCAGTACGACGTACAGCGCGATCGTCACCGGCAGGTTGCGCCGCCAGTACGGGCGGTCGGCGCGGCGGTGGACCGCGGTGGATTCGACGGGAGGACGGGTCTCGACCAGGACAGCCATGACGTCAGCCCTTCCTCACCCGGACCCGGCGACGGCGGCCACCGAGTTCGGTCTCGTAGTAGACGGCTAAGGCACTTCCGCGCAGCGTCACGGCGGTCAGCGCCAGGATGATGACGAACAGGATCCAGGCCAGCGCCGAGGCGTAACCCATCCGGAAGTTCTGGAACGCGTTGTCGTAGAGGTAATAGACGAAGAACAGCAGCGAGTCCTTCGGGCCACCGCGCGCGACGAACCCCTGGGTGAAGATCTGCAGCGCCCCGATGATCCCGGTCAGCGCGTTGAAGAGGATGATCGGCGAGAGCTGCGGCAGCGTGATGTGCCAGAAGAGCCGCACCGGCCCGGCCCCGTCCAGAGCAGCCGCTTCGTACAGGTTCGACGGAACGTCCTTGAGACCCGCCAGGTAGATCACCATCGCGCCGCCGACGGTCCACAGGCTCATCAGGATCACCGTCGGCAACGCCCACGACGCGTCGTTGAACCACCCCGGACCCTGGACGCCGAGCTTGCCGAGCAGATCGTTGGCCAGCCCGTACTGCGGGTTGAACACCCACAGGAACAGCACGATCTGCGCCACGCCGGACACCAGGCTCGGCAGGTACCAGACCGTCCGGAAGAACCGGATCCCGGGCAGGTCCACGTTCATCAGCAACGCGACCAGGAACGCCAGCGCGGTCTGCAGCGGCACGCTGATCACCGCATAGAGCAGCGTCACCTTGATCGCCTGCGCCACCCGTGGATCCTGGAATGCCTCGGTGTAGTTGGCGATTCCGACGTACTTCGGTGGCGTGATCAGGTCCCACGAGGTCAGGCTGACGAAGATCGAGGAGATCATCGGGCCCACGGTGAAGACCAGGAAGCCGATCAGCCAGGGCGAGATGAACAGCCAGAAGGCGATCGTCTTGTCGGCCCGGGGCCACTTCCGCCTCGCCCCGTACGCCGCCAGGCCGATGACGGCGTACAGGACGATCAGCAGGACCAGGAACGGGACCAGCGGCACCAGCACCGCGGGAACACCCCAGGACTCCGCGAGCGCGCGGATCCAGCCGATGGTCGGGTTCATGGTCTACCTCACTGCTTCAGCGCGGCGGTGCACTTGTCGTTCAGCCCGGGCAGGATCTTCGCCACGTCGTCCTTGCCGCTGCCGAGCGGCGTGTAGCTGGTGATGCCCTTGTCGGCGTCACCGGAGATCTGCGCCTCGCGCGGTACCGACGGGCTGACCAGACCGGACTTCAGCGCGGTGGTGAACGCGGCCAGGTTGCGGTCGGCCGGCAGCACCTTCTCCAGCGTCGCGGTGGACTCGGCGATGATCGGTACGCCGAGGGCCGTGTTCCCCTGGATCAACTGGTTCTGCGCGTCGGGGTTCGTGCTGGCGAACTCGACGAACTTCTTGGCCGTCTCGGCCTTCTTGCCGGTCGCGTTCTTCGCGATCGCCAGGCCACCGACCTCCATCGGGAATCCCTTGCCCGGGACCGGCACGAGCGTCCAGTTCGGCTTGCTGATCTTGGCGAAGTCGGCGACGGTCCACGGCCCGAAATCGCTGAAGGTGCCGAGCCGCCCGGCCGCGAACCACTGCGCCTGGTCCTGACCCTCGATGTCGAGAGAAGTCGGCGCGTACCGCTCCTTCTGCATGTCGACGACGTACTGCGCTGTCTTCAGCCCCTGCTCGTCGCCGAAGGTGCAGGCGGTCGCGTCGGCGTTGTAGAACCCGCCACCAGCAGCGGTCAGCCAGCCTTTGAACCACAGGTTGCTGGTGCCGTAGACACGAGTCTTGCCGTCACCGTGGGACAGCTTCGCGGTCACCGTCTTGAACTCGTCCAGCGTCAGCGGGGTCGTTGCGCTCGGCAATGGCAGACCCGCGGCCTTGAAGGCGTCCACGTTGATCGCCATCACCTTGGGCTTGGCGGTGAACGGCATCGCGTAGTACTTGCCGTCGAACTTGAGCGACTCGGAGACGTTCGGCTGGACGAACTTGCCGGCATCGACCTGCTGCTCGGCGAAGCTGGGCGCGAACCCGGCCAGGCTGGTGTTGCTGATCTCCATCACGGTGGACTGGGTGCCGGCCGCGATCGAGGTCTGGATCTTCTGCTCGTAGTCGGACTGGATCCAGTTCGTCGTCACCTTGGTGCCGGGGTTGGCCTTCTCGAACGCGGCCGCGATCGCCTTCAGCGAGGCGGCCTCGGAGTTCGTTCCCCAGAAGGAGAAGGTGATGTCGCCGTTCTCGCCGGAGCCGCCACTGTTGGCGGCGGGCTGACTGCCGGTGGCGCAGCCGGCGGCGAGCAGGAGGGCGGCCAACCCGGCACCGACCGGGAGCAAGCGGCGGTTGAAGAGCTTCATGAGGGGTCCTTCGTGTGAGGGCTGACCCGGGCGGTCTGGCCGGGCTCGAGCGTCCTGGTGGAGGTCGAAGTACCGGCGGGTCCGACCGTCACCGTCAGCGGCCCCGGTCCGCTGTGTACGGCGATCTCGGTCGCGTGCCGTCCTTCTTGGGTGATCGCTAGGTCCCAGCCGCCGACCCGCACGTGGTCGGCCTTCAGCCGGCCGATGTCGGCGGGCAGATGGGAGTCGATGGTCAGGGACGCCGACGCCGCGTCCGGCTCCAGCCCGAGCAGTCCAGCCACCAGGTGCTGGACGACGGTGAAGGAGATCTCCGGGTAGTCGTCACGGCTGTCGATGATGTGCCGCAGCCAGCGCCAGGCCGACTCGTCACGCCGGTGCCGGAAGAACACCTCCGGCAGATAGGTGAACGCCTCGATGTTGGGCGGCGGGTTCAGCTCGAGCTGCTCCTCGATGTAGTCCAGGAACCGCTCGTTGCGTTCGCCGGTACCACTCAGGCCGAGCATCGGCACGAACCAGCTCGTCTCCAGCCCCCAGCCGGAGTCGAGCGTCTGGTCCTGCAGCCGACCGCGCGCGAAGCTCCCGCTCTCCTCGTGCCACCAGGTGGACAGGAACCTCTCATGGATCGAGCGGGCTGCCGTCCGGTAGGAGTCGCCGTGGTGGCGAGCCAGTGCCTCCAGGGCGGCGCAGTGCAGCGCCAGTCCGTCGGCCGCGACGGTCAGTGGACGCTCGGGATGTTCGTTGTACGACGCGGCGCCGTCGAAGATGTCGCCGGTTCCGGGTGCTTCGGGGATCCCGTCGCCGTCGGCGTCGTGGGCAGCGACGAAGTCCGAGACCGAGCGCAGGTAATACGCGGACAGGTCGGGGTCGTCGATCCAGCGCCGGTCGCCGGTCCAGTCGTACTGGCCGAGGGACCGGTAGGTGAGGTCGAACACCGCGGGGATCTCCCGGACGAAGTGCTCGTCTCCGTGATAGTCCAGCGCGGCGGGCCGCCCGTCGAAGTGGAACGCCCATAGCGGGTACCACTTCCGGGCGGCGGTCGCCGAGCGGGCGAAATGCCGGAACATCGCGAAGTTCTCCGCGTCCAGCCCCAGCAGGTGCGCGCCGATCGCCTGGTGACAGACGTCGCGCGAGTAGAACATCGGCCGGGACGGGTAACCGGCCCAGTACGACGGCAGGTTGCCCGGCGCGGCAGTGGTCTGGACCCAGTCCAGCGCCCGCTTCCTGGCCCACCCGAACGCGTCCTCCACGTATGGGTTGTCCGACGTCACGAGCAGGTCGGACATGCGATCCTCCAAGGTCGAAGACTTGTCGTCAAGCAGATTATTAGCGCTAAAACTAGCACTGGATCAGCATTCGTCAATATCTCCGACGCAATTGATTTTACCGCTATAGTAGATGCTCTACAGTGGAGTGAGTGCGTGAGGAACGGGAGTTGTCCATGACGTCCGCAGTGCCCAGGACCTCGTTCGAGGTCCGCTCCCCCGACGGCGCGATCCGCCGCACCGGGACGGTCTCCGACGGCGCCACCGTCACCGAGATCGACTCCCCCGAGCCCGGCGTGCTCGGCTACGAGATCAGCACCGCCGACCTGACCGCGGGACCGGTACGGATCCGCTGGACCTGGCCGGTCGACTCGGCCGTCACGTTGTGGCGGGCGACCCAGGGCTCGCGGCGGGAACTCCCGACCGACTGGGGCTCGCACCGCGACATCCGTTCCGTGCGGTCCGCGCCGGTCGCGTCGTTCGTCGGCGTCGACGACCTGTCACCCCTGACGCTCTCGCTGTCCTCCGACGTCCGCGGTTGCGACTTCGCCGTCGGCGTGAACGAGGAGAGCGCCGAGCAGTTGGTCCAGCTCGCGGTGGACGATGTCGAGCCCGTGGACGGCATCTACCGGTTCACCCTGCGGATCGACCTGCGCGGCCTGCACTTCGCGGACGCCCTGCGCGACGTCACAGACCAGTGGACCGCCGAGCTGGGCGAGCGGATCGCGCCGGTGCCGGAGTTGGCGCGGCAGGCGATGTACTCGACCTGGTACAGCGACCACCAGCACGTCTCGGCGGAATCAGTCGAGCACCACGCCCGCGCCAGCGCGCAGTACGGGTGCAAGGCGGTGATCGTCGATGACGGCTGGCAGACCGAGGACACCGCTCGCGGCTACGCACATTGCGGTGACTGGGAGCCGACCAGCACGACCTTCCCCGACATGGCCGAGCACGTCCGCCGGGTTCACGACCTCGGACTCGACTACGTGCTGTGGATCGCGCCGCCGCTGATCGGCGAGCACTCGAAGGCGTGGGACCGGTTCAAGGACCGCACGCTGGGCTACGTCGACGGGCTGAGCGCTTCGGTGCTCGACCCGCGCTACCCGGAGGTCCGCGAGCACATCGTCGAGTGCTGCGTGCGGCCCGTGCGCGACTGGGGTGTCGATGGGCTGAAGATCGACTTCATCGACTCGTGGGCGTGGGAGAGCGCGCCCCCTGCTCCCGACGGTGACTGCGAGACCGTCGACGAGGGCGTCGAGCTGATCATGGCCGCGATCACCGCCGAACTGCGCCAGCTGCGGCCGAGCCTGCTGATCGAGTTCCGGCAGGACTACGTGAACCCGCGCCTCTGGCAGTTCGGCACGTTCCTGCGCGCCGGGGACTGCCCGATGGACGCCGTGGAGAACCGGGTCCGCACGGTCGACAGCCGCCTGCTCGCCGGCGATCGGGCGGTCCACTCGGACATGCTGATGTGGCACCCGACCGCGTCGGCCGAGGCGGTTGCCCAGCAGTTCATCGCGGTCCTCTTCAGCACTCCTCAGGTCTCGGTCGAGCTGGCCGGTCTGCCCGAGGAGCACGATCGCGTCGTGCGGTACTGGCTCGGCCTCATGAAGGATCACGCGGACACGTTGCTGCGCGGCGTACTGACTCCGTCGCGGCCGGACGCGCGGTACACGCAGGTGACGGCGTCCGGCGACTCGACCACCGTGGTGGCCGCTTTCGCCAACCCTGTGGTGCGCTTGAGCGCCGCGACACCGGTGAACCTGCTGGTCAACGGCGGCCACGCACCGGGCCTACTGGTCGAAGGTGCTGGGTCTGGCCCCGTTCAGCTCGTAGTGTCGGACTGCTCGGGTGCTGAGGTCGCCCGGAGTACGACCACGCCGCCCGCGGGACTGTGGGCGGTCGATGTGCCGGTGGGCGGGGTGGCCCGGATCGCACGGGTCTGACGAGGGGGCTGGATGACTGTCGAGAAGAAGAGACCGGTACGCCGGACGACCGTGGCCGACGTGGCCCGGTTGGCCGGGGTCTCGGCGATGACCGTGTCGAACGTGCTGAACGCGCCCCACCGGGTGAGCGAGCCGACCGTCCGCATGGTGCAGGCCGCGATCGACGAGCTCGGGTACACGCCGAACCACGCGGCGCGGGCGTTGTCGTCCGGCCGCAGCCACGTGATCGGGCTGCCGCTCTACCTCGAGGACGACGCGTTCAGCGACCAGAACCCGGGACTCGGCGGCTTCCTGCACGGCCTACTCGGCGGTCTGGTGAAGTCCGCCGCCGTCTCCGGGTACGGCGTGCACGTGACCACGCCGACCGAAGGGGCGACCGAGATCGCCTTGTACGAAAGGCTTTTCGCGGCTCGGCAGGTGGACGCGGTCGTGGTCCTGGAGACGATGCCGCGCGACCCGCGGATCGAGTTCCTCAGCGCCAAGGGGTTCCCGTTCGTCGCCTTCGGCCGGACCGGTCCGCAGCAGCGGCAGTGCTGGGTCGACGTCGACAACGAGGTGTCGATGGCGGCGATCGCCCGGCATGTCCGTGAGACCGGGCGAACGCGCGCCGCCTACCTGGCGACCGCGAGCAGTCTCCCCTGGGTGCACCAGCGGCAGGAGGGATTCCTGCAGGAGTTCACCTCGCCGCACTCGCTGCGGTCCTTCGCCGACCTGGACGCGGTCGCGGCCTGGGTGGAGAGCACCCTCGATTGCGAGGACAAGCCGGACGTGTTCGTCGCCGACAACGACGCCTTCGCGGTGGTGGCGATGCGGACCCTGCAACGGCATGGGGTGAAGGTCGGGCAGGACATCGCGGTCACCGGGTTCAACGACTTCCCGTTCGCGAGCATGCTGGACACCCCGCTGACGACGGCGCGGATCCCGCTGCGGGACATCGCCGCCTGTCTGTTCGACCGGGCGCTGCGCGAGATCAGCGGCGCCCCCGACCAGCCCGGCCGCCTCGTCACCGCTCCCCTGGTCGTCCGCGCCAGCGCCTAGCACTTTCTACGATGCCGAGACATTGACCTCTGCTTCTTGGCGAGTGAGCGCTCTCCGGGCCAGGGCCATGGTGACGACGGTGCCGACGACACCGGCCAGGCAGATTGTGAGGTTGGGGCGGAGCACGGTGCCGATGGCACCGGCCAGCGCGATGCTCACGCCCTGCACCGCCATCAGCCCGCTGGTCTGCACCGTGAACAACCTCCCCCGGTACGCCGGGTCGCTGGCGGCCAGGATCATCGGATCGATGCCCTGGTTGAACGCATAGCCGCTGCCCGAGAGCGCCAGCAGCACAGCAGCCAGCGGAATCCCCGGAGTCGCGAGGAACGCGATCGCGGGGACCTGGCTCAGCAGGATGAGCGGAACCACCAGGCGTCGGCGGGTGGCCGGCGTGAGCCGGGCCGCGGCGATCTCCCCGAGCACGGATCCGACGGCGTAGCCGGTGAACAGGACGCCGGCGGTCGAGGCGGCGGCGCCGGTCTGCGCGGTGTAGGCCACCGCGAGTCCGTCGGGCATCGACGAGAACGCTGGAACAACCCAGGACAACAGGATCAGCCGCCGGAGTCGCACGGATCCGAAAATGTAGCGGAGCCCGCTGAGCGAATCCCGCACCGTGTTACGACCCGTCCCCGTGGCCGGGGTGAACGGCGTACCGAAGCCGATCAGGGCGGCCGAGACGACGAAGCTCGCGACGTCGAGGGCGAGCAGCCAGGTCGGGCCGATCGCGGCGACGGCGACCGCGCCGAGGGCGAACCCGGTCAGCACCGTCAACTGGCCGATTGCCCTCAGCAACGACCGGCCGATCGGGAACAGGTCGGCGTCGAGCAGGTGAGCCAGGCTGGCGGCGCGGGCGCCCGCGAAGATCGGGGCGACGATGCCGGCCAGCAGGAGCAGTCCGAGCAGACCGCCGACGGGGATGCCGGGGATCAGCATCACCGCGATGCAGGCGGCGCTGATCAGGTCGCAGCAGACGAGCACCCGGCGCGCCGGGAACCGGTCCGAGATCGAAGAGAGCGCGATCCCGCCGAGAGCGTAGGGCAGGAAGGAGCAGACCAGCACCAGCGCGGACAGCAGCGGCGATCCGGTCCGCTCGAAGATCAGGATGGAGAGAGCGACCTGCGCCGCCACGGTGCCGACCATGGAGACGGCGTGCGCGACGAACACGTTGCGCAGGCCGGGAACACGCAGGACAGCTCGATAGCCAGTGGTCACACGCCCGAGGTTGCCTGGGCGGACCTGCGACGCGATAGATTTTCGGTTGTGACCGAAAGTCAGGGGTCGGCGTGACGGTGCTGCGGTTCACCCAGGCCGACGCGTTGCGCTGCCGGTTCGGCCTGTCGCCGCTGTGGGAGACGGTGTCCGCGGTGCGAGTCCTGCACGGCCTCAAGCACCGCCCGCTCTACTCTCCCTGGGTCGCGGCCAAGACCGAGGCGGCCGCCGGGCTGGACCTGCGGATGCTCCGGGCGGTCCAGCCGCGCGTTGGCTTCACGCCGGACTTCCTGACGCCCCCACCGAAGGCCTCGCGGGCCAGGTTCGCGACCGAGATCGCCCGGGTTCGCATTGCTCCGTTGGACGTGGTCCGGGCGGAGCTGATCCGCTCGCGGGACGAGTTGAACAACCCGGCGGCCGCCGAGATCGACCGGATGCTCGCCGACCCGGCCGGCACGCGCGAGCGGATGGCGGACGAGATCGAGAGCGCCTGGACCACGCTGATCCAGCCGGACTGGCCGCTGATCAGCCGCGTTCTCGAGGACGACATCGCCTATCGCGGCGAACAACTCACCTCCGGCGGGCTGGCGAAGCTGTTCGACGATCTCCACCCGACGCTGAGCTGGGAGGACGACCGGCTGATCGCCTCGCGGTACCGCGGGCAGGATCGTGAGCTCACCGGCCAGGGGTTGCTCCTCGTGCCCGGCGTGTTCGCCTGGCCGTTCCTCGTCCTGGTCGTTGACCCCGGCTACCAACCGACCCTGGTGTACCCCGCACGCGGGGCTGCCCGGCTCTGGTCCGACGTACCGGCGCCGCCTGATCCTCTTGCTCGGTTGCTCGGGCGGACCCGCGCGACGCTGCTTGTCGCGTTGGATCCACCCGCCACGACGAGCGCCCTCGCAGCGCAGTACGGGCTGGCCCTGGCGACTGTCGCGGAGCACCTGGCCGCCTTGCACGGAGCGGGGCTCGCCACGCGGCGCCGTACGGGTCACCAAGTCCACTACCGGCGTACGGACGTGGGTCAGGCGGTGGTGGACGCCTCGGTCGGGTGAGAATGCTGGGGTGACCAAAGTGGCAGCGCCGAGCACCAGGCATACCCGCAGGTGGCCGGCCTCGTTGGCGGTGATCGTCGTCCTCGCGCTGCAGGTCGCCGTGCCCGCGCAGGTCATGGACGCACCGCGGTGGATCATGCCCGCCCTCGGAGCACTGCTGCTGGTGCCGCTGGTGTGGACGAACCCCTTCCATCTGAAGCGGGACGAGCCCTGGCTGAGGTGGATCGAACTCGTGCTGCTCGCGGTGCTCGTGGTGGCCAACGCCGTCTACCTGACCGGGTTGATCCTGCTGCTGAGCGACGGCAACGCGGCCGACGGCAAGGTGCTGGTGAAGTCGGCGCTGCTGATCTGGGTGACGAACGTGGTCGCCTTCGCGGTCTGGTACTGGGAGGTCGACCGCGGCGGACCATTCGCACGCATGCCCGAGCACGAGCACCGGGAGGAACGGCCGGACCTGCTCTTCCCACAGATGACCGCCGACATCCCCGGCTGGCAGGGCTGGCTCCCCGGCTTCACCGACTACCTCTTCGTCGCCTTCACCGCCGCGACCGCCTTCAGCCCCACCGACACGATGCCCCTCACCGCCCGGGTGAAGACCCTGATGGGCATCCAGTCCGCGATCTCACTCCTCACCATCGCCATCGTCGCCGCCCGCGCCATCAACGTCCTCTGATCACCCAAGGAAGGGCGCCGCGTCGGGCTAGCTAGGGAGGCGGTTGGCTGTCCATCTACTGACATATCCCTATCGACGTCGATGTAATGGGTGTGAGAGCGTTATGCCCATGTACATGCAGGGAGAGCAGGACGCCGCCCGGACCAAGTCCGTCGGGCTCGGGTTCGCGGTGTTCTCGGCGATCACTTTCGGAGGGTCGGGGCCGTTCGCGAAGGCGCTGATCGGGGCCGGGATCTCGCCCGAACAGGCGGCCTGGATCCGGATCCTCGGTGCCGCCGCGCTGCTCGTCCCGCTCGTGCTGATCTTCCGTGGTAGCGCCGGACTGCGCGCGGCCCGCGCTTCGTGGCCGCAGCTCGTGCTCTACGGACTCACTGGGATCGCCGGCTGCCAGACGCTGTTCTTCATCGCCGCGAGCCGGCTCCCCGTCGGCGTGGCGATCCTGCTGGAGTTCTCCGGACCGGTACTCGTGGTCGCCTGGCTCAAGTTCGGGCGCAAGGTCGCCGTGCCGCGATCGGCGGCGCTGGGGGTGGCGATCGCGCTGGTCGGGCTGGCCACCGTGGTCGAGATCTGGTCCGGTCTGCAACTCGACCTGATCGGGTTGCTCGCGGGCCTCGGCGCGGCGGCCTGCCAGGCGACGTACTTCATCCTGATCGACAAGCTCACCGGCGTTGCCGACCCGCTGGTGATGACGGCGGCCGGCAGCGTGGTCGGCGCGGTGGTGCTGACCGCGGTGTCAGCACCCTGGGCGATTCCGTGGCACGCGCTGACGGACACGATCGCGATCGGCGATCGGTCCGCGCCGGGCTGGATCTTCGCCGCCTGGCTGATCGTGATCAGCACGGTCGTCGCCTACCTGGCGGGAGCGGCCGCGGTACAGCGCCTCTCCGCCGCGATCGGCGGCGCGGTCGCGTACGTCGAGGTCGTGGCGGCGAGCCTGTTCGCCTGGATCCTGCTGAACGAGACTCTCTCGACGAACCAGGTGATCGGCGGCGTGATCGTGCTGCTCGGCGCGTTCGTGGCGCAGTCCTCGGTCGGCAAGGTGGCGCCGCCGGAGATCCCCGACGCCGATCCCCCGGCGCGCGACCTCGACCTGGACACCGCCGGCATCTGAAGGGCTGCGGCAGTTCCCGGACCCGCAGCGCTGGGGCGTCACTACGGTCAAGGCGGGCGGCGGCATCATGCCGTTCTTCCCGGTGATCGACGGCGAGCTGATCCACGAGCGACCATTCGACGCAATCGCGGCCGGTGCCGCGCGAGGTGTCGAGCTGCTGATGGGGGCCACCAGCGACGAGTTCCGGCTGTTCTCGGTCCCCACCGGCCAGTCGGCGGCCGTCACCGCGGAAGCACTCCCGCTGCTCCTTCGGAGCCAGGGCATCGACCCCGCAATCGCGGACACCTACGCGGCCAACCGCCCGGGCCAGTCCCCCGGCGATCTGCTCAGCGCGATCATCAGCGACGGATTCTTCGTGCTCCCGACGATCCGCCTGCTCGAGGCGCAGTCCGCGCACGCAGCGACGTACCGGTACGAGTTCTGCTGGCGGTCCCCGCTCGCCGGGCTGGGCTCGTGCCACGCGCTGGAACTGCCGTTCGTGTTCGACACCCTCGGCACGGCGACCTCCCCGCTGTTCCAGCCGGATCCGCCGCAGCAGCTGGCCGACCGGATGCACGCCGCCTGGGTGAGCTTCGTGACCACCGGGAGCCCGGGCTGGTCGCAGTACGACGCGACCGCCCGGCCGGTGATGACGTTCGGGCACCCGGAGTCCCGGGTGCTGGAGAATCCGCGAGCCGACGAACTCGCTCTCTGGGTTAGCTGACCAGCGACAGCACGAGCTCGCGCGGGAGGCCGTGGGTCTCGTGCAGGTACTCGAAGTCGTTCTGGTCGAGCGTCTTCTGGAAGCGTTCGTGGCTGAGGATCCGCCGGCCCCGTTCGAGCAGGTTGGTGAACCGGATCTCCTCGTCGATCAGCATCCGCCGCACCAGCGTGACGACCTCACCCTGGTGGAAGTGGTGCAGCGTGTGCTCGAACAGCTCCAGCGGGAGGTCCGACAGCGTCCTGGAGTCGTCGGTCCGCCAGAGCAGGGTCAGCACCCGGCGGATCAGCCGGCGCAGCACGTAGCCGCGACCGGTGTTCGACGGGTGGACGCCGTCGCCGATGATGACCATGCTCGAGCGGAGGTGATCGATCACGATCCGCTCGGACTCCTCGTCCAGCTTCCACAGCTCGGGGATGATCCGCATCCACGGCTCGAACAGCTCGATCTCGTAGACGGACTTCTTGCCCTCGAGCAGCATGCTCAGCCGCTCGAGGCCGAGGCCGGTGTCGATGTTGCGCTGCTGCAGGGGTTCCAGCGAACCGTCGTCGTACCGGCGGTAGCGCATCATCACGTGGTTCCACACCTCGACCCAGCGGTCGTCGGTGGTCGGCGTGCCTTCAGGTGAGCCGTCGCCGGTCCACAGGAAGATCTCCGAGTCCGGGCCGCACGGACCGGTCGGGCCGTTGGACCACCAGTTGTCGTCGGTGGTCAGCTCGACCGGGACGCCGAGGGACTGCCAGGTGTGCAGCGACTCCTCGTCCAGCTCGACCTGGTCGTCACCACCGAAGACGGTGACATACATCTGGCCGGGGTCGATGCCGAACCCGTCGCGGAGCAGCTCGAAACCCCACCGCAGGGTCTGCTCGCTGCCGTAGTCGCCCAGCGACCAGGACCCGAGCATCTCGAACACGGTCAGGTGGGTCGGATCACCGACCTCGTCGAGATCGGTGGTGCGCAGGCATCGCTGCACCCCGACCAGCCGGCGGCCGAGTGGATGGGGTTCGCCTTCCAGATAGGGGGTCAGCGGATGCATGCCCGAGGTGGTGAAGAGGACGGGGTCGCCTGGTCGCGGGATCAGCGAGGATCCCGTGGTGGGGATGTGACCGCGCTGGACGAAAAAGTCGATGAAGGTCTTGTCGAGGTTCATGGGAGTGGTCCTTTCGGGGGAAGACCGGAAAGGGACCGCTGGCCAGGCTGAACAGCAAAACACCGGCGGACCGTTTCCGGTCGCCGGTGTGGGAGAAGAAGATGTCAGGCAGCGGCAGCCGGAGAGCAGGAAGCTCGTACGGCTGCTGCAAGTCGGGACATCTGATGCATGTCGTCAACAGTACCTGATCTGTCACTGCCTTTTCAGGCACCCGGTCAGCGGATGTCCAGCAGCGCTCGCAACACTGCCCCGGACCGCGACCAGGTCCACTCCTGGCTCACCCATGCTCGCCCGGCCGCGCCCATCGCCCGAGCCTTGCCAGGATCCGTCAGCAGCTCGACCAGCCGTACTGCGGTCGCGACCGGGTTGTAGGGATCGACCAGATACCCCGTCTCGCCGTGCCGCACGGTGTCGCCGGCTCCACCGGAATCGCCGACCACCACCGGTTTCCCCGTCGCCGAGGCCTCGAGTGTGACGATGCCGAGCGCCTCCGGCTCCAGGCCGAATCGCCTTGTCCTGCAAGGCATCGCGAACACGTCCGCGGCATCGACGTACGGCGGGATCTCCTCCCACGGCATGGCGCCGGTGAAGTGGACCGACCGGGCGACACCGACGTCGGCGGCGAGTCGTTCGAGCCGATCGCGATCAGATCCGCCCCCCACGATCAGGAGGACCGCCTCGGGCACGGCGGCGAGCACCTGCGGCCAAGCCCGGATCAAGGTGTCCTGCCCCTTGCGGGCGATCAGCCGCGACACGCACGCCACCACCGGCACACCTTCGAGGCCGAGGCCCTTGCGCACCTGATCTCCCCCGCAGCCCGGGACGAACCGCGACGTGTCGACCCCTGGCGCGAGCCGCCGCATGCGCTCGGCTGCAGCCGTCGAGAGGGCCGGCGCGATCTGGTCCGCGCACCACGAGGACACGGTCGTCATCGTGTCCGCCGCCTCGCCGATCCGCCGCAGCGCCTGGCGTGCTCCCGGGGTTCCGGCCCACCACGTCTCGTGCCCGTGCGTCAGCGCGACGATCCGCCTTGCTCCCGCCTTGCGCAGCGTGGGCCCGATCAGCCCGAGCGGCGCGGCCGCACCGAAGACCACCCGGTCAGCGCCGTACCGCTTCATCACCTGTACGGCGGACCGGGTGACGCGTGGCGTCGGCAGGAGCATCGTCGTACGGTCGCGTTCGACCGGGAAGGACAACCCCGCGTCGTACTGCGCGTCGCCGGGCATCCGGGCGGTCAGCACCACCAAGTCGTTCGAGAGTTCGTCGCACAGGGAGCGCACGAACGTCTCGATACCGCCCTGGCGGGGCGGGAAGTCGTTCGTGACGACCAGGACGGTCACCGTGGCGCCAGCGGCGGGATCGTCTGACCGTGGGCCTCGGCCCAAGCCCTGCCCATCGCGATCCGCTCGGGTGGCGTCGGATGGGTCGCGAACAACCAGTACCGCCAGCGGCTCGGCGTCAGGCCGGACAGGTTCGTCACCGCCAGCTGATGCTGCATCGCGACGAAGGTCGTCGGGTCGTTCGTCAGCCGCAGCGAGTGGTAATCCGCGCGGGCCTCGATCTTGCGGCTGACCAGGTTCTGCACCGGTGACGCGAGGAATGTCCCGGCCACGATCAGCGCGAGCAGCAACGCGGTCCGGCGCGGATCGGCCATCCGGGCGCCGAGCAACAACTTCAGCAGGACGACCGCGAAGGCGGCGCCCAGGGCACCGATCAGGGTGCCGTGCAGGACGTCGTTCTCGGCGGCATGGCCGAGCTCGTGCGCGACCACGAGCCGGACCTGGCCGGGTGGCGCGGTCTTCAGCAACGTGTCGTAGACGACCAGCCGGCGGGTCGAGCCGAACCCTGAGACGTACGCGTTCAGCGTGGTCGTCCGCTTCGACGCGTCCGCGACGAGGACGTCCTTGACCGGTACCCCGTCCTCGCGGGCGAGCTGCATGAACTCGTCGCGTTGCGGACCGGGCGCCATCGAGGTGAAGTCGTTGAACCGCGGCTCGACCAGCACCGGGTACGCGAATGAGACGCCGAGCACCAGGACGGCCCCGGCGATCGCCGCCGGCACCCACCACCACGTCCGCCACCGCTTGGCCAGCGCGATCAACCCGACGGCGACGGCGATCAGCGCGACGGACGTCAGCACCCAGTTCACCAGCCGGTCCCGCAGCCACAGGTCCCACGCCTCGGTGGAGAGCCCGTACTTCCGGGTGACCCGCTCGGCCATGATGTCCGTCGGCAGGGTGATCACGCTCGTCAGCAGCCCGATCCCGGCCACCAGCACCGGGACCGCGAGGTACCAGCGGCGCAGCTTGATCGCGTCGTACAGGCGCCGGCCGAGCGGGCTGAAGCCGATCACCAGCGGGACCAGCAGCGACAGCACCCAGGAGGTCGTTGACCACGGCAACAACTCGTGCCGGAACTGCTCCTGCCGGGCGATCTCGGCCGCGGTGAAGTCCAGCGTCGGGTCCGGTGTCGGCAGGTCGATCAGGTGCCAGGGCGTCGTGGTGACGATGACGACGACCAGGGCGGCGGCGAGCACGAGAGCGGCACCTCGGGGCGCCCACTTCTCGGCCCGCTCAGACACCGGCGAGCCTCTTGAGGTACTTCTGCCAGTCGGCGGTGAACTCCGCCTCGGTGGTGCCGAGCACGGTCCGGAAGGCGTCGGCCAGGCCGGTCGGACTCTTCGACGCGTGCACGGCGCGGTAGAACTTCACCAACTTGCTCTGCCCTTCCCGCTCGCTGATCAGCCGGCAGGCCAGCCAGCCCGACTCGTAAGCCTGGGGCAGGTCCGCCGACGACGCGGCGAACGCCTCCGGCGGGGGCAGCGTCTTCGGCACCTTACCCGCGCGGACCGCCTTGAACAGCTCCTTCGCCGCCGATTCGTCCTGGACGGACACGGCGGTGAAGGCGACGTAGTCGGCGAAGCCCTCGGCCAGCCACAACGGTACCGGCGAGGCGGTAGCGGTCGAGGCGACGTGGGTGGTCTCGTGCGTCAGGACGATCCGGCGACCCTGCTTGCCGAGCTCCTCGAACAGCTTCGGGTTGGCCACGATCCGCACCGGCGCCCCGACCTGCGGGCTGTCCAGCTCGGCCATCGTGACCGCCGCGATCTGGGTGTAGGTGTTCGGCTGGGCGCCGAGCACGTACTCCATCTCGGACTGCTTGGCAGGCAGGTAGACGACCGCCTTCTGCTTCCAGTTCTTGCCCCACACCCTGCTGACCGACTCGACCGCGCGATCGGCCACCACGGCGTAGTCGTCGGCGTCCTTCTGCGAGTCGAGGCTGATCACCAGGCTGTCGTCGCCCTTGGCAACGTCGATGCTGCCCAACGCCCAGATCGGCCGCCGCTGCCCCGCCACGAATCGCTCCGAGAAGGACGCGGCGTACGTCGTACCGTCGCGGGTGACGAAGGTCACAGGCAGGGTCTCCCGGGCCGGCTTGCTGTCGTAGCCGGTGAGCTGCCAGGACACCTCGACCTGGGCGAGCCAGGACTCCGTGCCACCCAGCTGGGCCTGCCGGTCCGGCGGCAGCGCGCCCGGGTCGTCGCTCACGTAGCGCAGCTGGAAGGTGGCCAACGGCAACTTGCCGAGGTTCGTGTAGATGGTGCGGGCCTGCTCGTCGAACGCCTTCGAGTCCGGGTCGACGGTGCTGAGGAAGCTGCCGCGGCTCTCGTTCAGGACCGCGTCCGCCATCTTCTGCAGAACCGACTGGCCGGCCGCGGCCCGGCGTACTCCCTCGGCGGCCTCGTCCGGGGTCGAGGAGGTCTGCGGCTGCGCCGTGTTGCCTGGGGCACCCGGCTCGGCGGGCGCGTCGGCGAGCTTCTGCAGACCGACGTAACCGGTGACGGCGACCACGCTGATCGCGAGGCCCAGAGCCACCCGGCGGAGCAGCGTGCCGTGAGCGAGCGTCCAGGTGCCGAGCGCCTCGAACGTCGGCGGCCGCTTGGGAGCGTCCGCCGCAGCATGCTGGGCGGGAATCTGGATCGTGGTCTGCTCGGACGGCGAGGCCTGCTCCGGAAAACCATCCACCGGGGATTGAGACCGCGCACCGCTCTGCTCGTCGATCACCTCGGCCCCTCGCTGCTCACCTGCCCCAGTCAGGGGAGTCACGTCAGGTGCCTCCTCAGACAAGTCAAACACATGTGGGCGGGGGGAAACGACTCGGCTCCGGGGAAGGGATCCCCGGAGCCGTCGAGCATGTCTGAGCGGGCGTGCTTCAGCCCGGGCGGACCGCGGTGTTGTACGGCATCAGGTCGATCGGGTCGGTCTTGACCGGCTTGCCCGGGCGGCTCGCGTGCACGATCCGGCCGTTGCCGATGTACATCCCGACGTGGCTGATCGGCGAGTAGTAGAAGACCAGGTCGCCGGGCATCAGATCGCCCTTGCTGACCCGGCGGCCCTCGCTGGCCTGCGCCTTGGAGGAGTGCGACAGCGAGACGCCCGCCTTGCCCCAGGCGTACATCATCAGGCCGGAGCAGTCGAACGAGTCGGGTCCGTCGGCGCCCCACACGTAGCTGTCACCCAGCTGGGCCATCGCGGCTTGGACCGCGGTGCCCGCGCGGCCGTTCGCCGGCACCGGCAGGTTGTCGTCCATCCGGTCGCCGTCGCGGCTCGGGCGCTCGTCCCGGGCCTCCTGCGCTTCCTTCTCGTTCTCGGCCTCGATCTTGGCCCGCTCGGCGTCACTCAGCTTGTCGAGGACCTTCTCGGCGGCGTTGAGGTTCGTCTGGATCTGCTTCTTCAGCGCGTTCTGCTGAGCCTGCACGGACTGCAGCGCGGCGAGTTCGGTCTGCTCGCTGGCCTGCAGGTCGGTGAGCTTGCCCTGCGCGGCCTGGAAGCGGCGGAGCGCCGAGTTCTGCTGGCCGGCGAAGGCCTGCGCGGTGGAGGCCTGGCTGAGGAACTGGTCGGGGTCCGTCGACAGCAGCAACTGCGCCGTCGTCGTCATCCCGGAGGTCTGGTAGCCGGCCACCGCGAGGGAGCCGATCTGCCGCTTCACCACGTCCACCTGGGACTGCTGCTTGGCTATGCCGACCTTCAGCGCGTTCACCCGGGCGTTGGAGGCCTGGATCTTGCCGCGCAGGTCGTTGGCCGCCTCACCGGCGGTCTCGGCCTTGTGCTGCAAGTCCTGGACCTGGGCCTTCGCCTGAGGCAGCGTCGGCTTGGGGTCCGCGTCCGCGGATGCCTGGATGAAAATCACCCCCGTCGCAACGGCGGTGGTGGTGATGGCGGCGAGGGCAATCCCTTTGAAGCGGTTCGTGCGGCCGATGGACACAGCCCGGTCGGTCCCTTCCTCTGCTCGACGCCGTCCCCGTCAACTCGCCCGGCGGTGCCCGGAGTACCAGATACTCCTGCACGCCCGGCGGGTCACACCTCGGCATGAATCGGTGCTGCCCGGCCGGTCAGGTCGACCGGCGCTCTGTGGCAACGAGAGGTAACAGTAGTAACCGATTCGTGACCGGTGCAATCCGCCCCTCTGGTTTGATCCAAACTTAACGTCGGGAAAGGCCTTGCAGCGGACGGGATCACACCGCGTCGGCCGCGGTCTCGCCATCACCAGCTGTGTTCGGCTCGATACTGCTGACCGCGTGCACCAGCCGCAGCGGCGGCACCAGACCGGACTGGGCCAGTACGTCGAGCGCGGCCAGCTCCTCGTCGTCGACCCGCAGCGAACTCTGCTCGGGCGGCATCCCGAGCACCACGCTGACCACGCAGTCCGGGCAGCCCGGCCCTCTCATCGCACACGCGTCGCAGTCGATCAGCACAACGTCCTCCAAGGTGGGGAAGCACCCGGATTTGCATCCGGCTGAGAAGGACGCTAGAGACCCCCACCGACAGTTTCCGCGGACCACGCGTCACCGGCCCCGTACGGCGAGCCGCCGCCCCCGCGGACCGCAGTACCGTTCAGGCGCGGGCGATACGGGCGATCAGGCTGGCCGCGGACAGGGCGCGGCCGCCCATCGCGATGATGCTCTCGGCAACTTCACGGTCGGTGGAGACGACCACCACCGGACGGCCCGGTGGCTCCGCGCGGACAAGTTGCCGGATCACCTCATCGGCGATCACACCCGCCGGGCTGAACCGGACCCGGACACCGCGCGGCGGGTTCAGCTGGACCGGGCCGGACAGCTCGGCGCCGTCGAACACCACCGTGACCTCGATCCGCCGCTGCGCCACCAACGCGCCGAGTGCGGTGACGAGCCGCTGCCGCTGGGAGTGCAGCGGGGAGTTCGGCCAGGCGGTCTTGGTGACGTTGTAACCGTCGATGATCAGGTGCACCTGCGGCAGCGCGAGCAGCTCGTCGAACAAGGCCGGATCGTCGTCCGGCGCGGACCGCCCGATCGGCGCCGCGGACGGCTCCACCCCGGCGACGGTATCGGCCGGACGCAGCTCTCCCCCGGGCGGCAGAGCCAGTTCGCGACGGAGTCCTCCCGCTGCCTCGACCAACGTGTCCAGCAGCAGCCTTGTCCTCGTGGACGCCAGCTCGCGCTCCTGCCCCGCAGTACGGCGTGCGGCGTGTTCGACCGCTTCCAGCTCGGTGATGCGGGCGCGGAGCTTGCGCAGCTCGCGTTCGACCTCGGCGCGGGCGGCGTCGACGCGTTCGTCGGCGGTCTCCGCCTCGACGGTGCGCTTCGCGAGATCGGTCTGCAGGCCGGCGATCCGCTGGCGTGCCTCGTTCAGCTTGCGCCGGAGGGTGACGTTCTCGGCCTTGAGCTCGGAGACCTGCTCGCGCAGGCGTTCGCGCACCTGGCGGGTCTCGGTGCGGGCCTGATCAAGCTGATCCGTCAGGCGGCCGAGCGCCTCGTCGTCCACCCGCGGCTTCTCGGGCGGCAACTGGGCCGCGTCGGCGATCCGCTGCTCCCAGTCCTCGGGCCGGAGCAGGTACGCCAGCGCGGCGACCTCGATCGGCTCCGCAGCGGGCACCGGCACTCCCTCGGCGACGGCGTCACCGAGCTCGGGGTGCTCCCGGCGCACTTCGAAAGCGACCAGGCGGCGGAAGTGCTCGTCGGTCTCCAGGATGGGTCCGAGCACCGACGCCGAGAGCTTCGCGCGCTTGCCGGGCGCGAAGCTGGCGAACCGCCGCAGCGGGGGTGGGATGTCGGTCGCGGGCAGCTGCCCCAGCGCCTGGGCGGCGAGGTTCAGGACTCTTTGCCGCACGGGTTCGGGCAAGGTGGTAGCAGCGGAGCCGGCGGCGGTGCCTGCCTCAGTCACCGGTCCGCAGTCCGGCCGGAACGGTGGTCTGGCTCAGCCAGTGACGCAGACCACAGCGAGCGGGCGCGGCGCCCGGATTCGCGGTGATCGCTTGTGTACGCATACACAGAGACTAGTCGGTAGCGCCCCGTTAGCCATGTTGTTTCAGCGTGGGCGAGACGCCGGCGGCAGCGTGTCAGCCACGAATTGTCGGTGCGGGCTTCTAGCGTCGTGGGCATGAGCAGTTCTCTGCCGGATCCAGCCGCTGCCCCGGCGTCCGGACCGGTGACGCCGATCCGCGGCGTGCAGCCGAGTTTCGACGACCTCGGTACGCCGCTGCGCGATGTCACCTTCTGCGTGGTCGACCTGGAGACCACCGGCGGCGCGCCCGGCGATTCCGGCATCACCGAGATCGGCGCGGTCAAGGTGCGCGGCGGCGAACTGCTCGGCGAGTTCCAGACCCTGGTGAACCCGGCCGAGCCGATCCCGCCGTTCATCGCTGTGCTGACCGGGATCACCGACCGGATGGTTGCCTCGTCACCCCGGATCGACTCGGTGCTGCCGGCCTTCCTCGAGTTCGCCCGCGGCTGCGTGCTGGTGGCGCACAACGCGCCCTTCGACGTGGGATTCCTCAAGCACGACAGCCAGGCGCACGGCTACGACTGGCCCGACTTCGCCGTCGTCGACACCGCCCTGCTGGCTCGCCGGGTGCTGACCCCGGACGAGACCCCGAACTGCAAGCTCAGCACGCTGGCGAAGTTGTTCCGCACCACGACGACGCCGAACCACCGCGCGTTGTCCGACGCGCGTGCCACGGTCGACGTACTGCACGGGCTCTTCGAGCGGGTCGGATCGCTCGGGGTGCAGACGCTGGAGGACCTGCAGACGTACTCCTCCCGGGTCGCCCCGCAGGTGCGGGCGAAGCGGCACCTGGCCGAGTCGTTGCCTCACGCACCTGGTGTGTACCTGTTCACCGACGACCGCGGCGAAGTGCTCTACGTCGGCAAGTCGAAGGACCTGCGCAACCGGGTCCGGTCGTACTTCACCGCCTCCGAGACGCGCACCCGGATCGGCGAGATGATCGGCATCGCGTCCGGCGTCCGCGGCATCGAGTGCGGCACGTCGCTGGAGGCCGAGGTGCGCGAGCTCCGGCTGATCGCCGAACACAAGCCGCGGTACAACCGGCGCTCCAAGTTCCCCGAACGCCAGCACTGGTTGAAGGTCACGGTCGAGCCCTTTCCACGGCTCTCGCTGGTGAAACAGGTCCGCGACGACAACGCGGGATACCTCGGGCCCTTCACCTCACGCAAGACGGCGGAGCGGGCGATGGCCGCGCTGCATGAGGCGTTCCCGATCCGGCAATGCACGGACCGGATGTCGCGTACGCCGCGGATGTCGCCCTGCGTGCTCGCCGAGATGGGCAAGTGCGTCGCGCCCTGCGACGGACGGATCGCCCCGGAGACCTATGGCGAATTCGTCACCGCGCTGCGATCGGCGCTGACAGTGGATCCGGCCCCGGTGGTCGAGGCACTGGACCGGCGGATCGACCTGTTGTCGGCGGACGAGCGGTTCGAGGACGCCGCGGTACATCGCGATCGGCTGAGCGCCTTCGTCCGGAGCAGCGCGAAGATGCAGCGGATGGCCTCGGTCACCGGGTGCGCGGAGATCTGTGCCGCCCGGCGAACCGAGGACGGCGGCTGGGAGTTGCACGTGATCCGGCGCGGCCGGCTCGCCGCGGCCGGGATCAGCCCGCGCGGGACGGATCCCCGCAAGTACCTGGACATGCTGCGAGCCTCCGCCGAGACGGTTCTGCCCGGAATCGGACCGGTCGCGTCCGCGTCGGCGGAGGAGATCGAGCTCGTACTCCGCTGGCTCGACTCCCCCGGCATCCGCCTGGTCGAGATGGACGGCACCTGGACCTGCCCGGTGAGCGGAGCGGGCCGCCACATCAGCCGCCTGGACAACGCGCACGCCTCTGACGACCACAGGGCCCCCAGCGAGCGCCGCCGCCGGATGCGGCCACTCGGAGCCACCCGCGCCAGCTGACTCGTCAGGCACGACCCGGCACTATGCTTCAGCGCGGTAGGCGCTGCTATCGAGGAGAGGACGACATGGTCACCGCGATTGTGTTCATCAAGGCCGACGTCGCACGGATCCCGGAGGTCGCCGAACAGGTGGCGGCGATCGACGGCGTCAGTGAGGTGTACTCCGTGACCGGCGCGCTGGACCTGATCGCCATGGTCCGGGTGGCCCACCACGACGACCTCGCCCGGGTGATCCCGGACCACGTGAACCGCGTGCCCGGAGTGGTCAGCACGGAGACCCACATCGCCTTCCGCGCCTACTCCACGCACGACCTCGAGGCGGCCTTCAGCCTCGGTCAGGACGAGGGTGTCTGAACGCCGGAATTCGAAGGCCTGACTGACACGCGCTGAAGTTACGGTGAACGCATGAGCAACCCTCCCGTCGGCTGGTATCCGGATCCCACTGGACAGCCGAACACCCTTCGGTGGTGGAACGGGACCCAGTGGACCAACAAGACCGAGAAGGAAGACGTCACGCCGGACGCGGCCGAGGCGGAGTCCGGGGTTGCGGCGATCAGTGCCGCGGAGAAGGCGAAGTCGACCTGGATGGAGCCGGCCACGATCCCGTCGGCCGCGAACCACTGGACCCAGCAGCCTGCACCGGACGAGCCTGACTCCGCTCCGGAGCCGGTCACTCGGCCCGTCACTGAGCCCGTTCAGAACGGCTGGACCCTGAAGCTCGCCGATGCTGGAGCTTCATCGGACGCCGGCGCCGAGGTTGAGGACGAGCAAGGGAACTCCTGGACGGAGCCGATCAGCGCTGCCCCGCAGTCGGAAGGCTGGGGACCGACAAGCTGGACGCAGCAGCCTGCCCAGCCTGTGGTCGAGGAGGCGACGCAGGTAGCCAACAGCCAGTCGCCCGCGAACACCTGGGGCCTGCCCGACGAGCAGCAGCCCGCCGCCAACACTTGGGGGCTCCCCGACGAGCAGCAGACGGTCGCCGCCAATACCTGGGGGCTGCCCGACGAGCAGACGACTGCCGGGAACACCCAAGGCACGCCCGACGAGGAGCAGACAGCCGTCAATACCTGGGGCTTGCCTGACGAGCAGGCGGTTCCGGACCACGGCGACCTGCAAACGCCACCGCCTCCGTGGCAGCCGACTCCCAACCAGTGGGAGGTCTCGGGCGACCAGCAGACCGCGCCCACCCATTGGCAAGCCTCCGGCGACCAGCAGAGTGTGCCCAATCAGTGGGGGGTCTCCGGCGAGCAGAAGGCCGCACCTATCCAGTGGCAAGCCCCTGTCGAGCAGCAGACGGCGCCTGACCAGTGGGAGGCGTCGGCGGGACAGCAGGTGGCTCCGACTCAATGGGAGGCGGCTGCTGCGCAACAGCAGGCTGGCGAGGGTCAGTGGCAGGGCTCCGGAGGTGGGCAGGCTGCCGATCCGTGGCAGGGCAACCAGGCTGGTGCTGGACAGTGGCAGACCGGCGGTGGGAGCCAGACTGCGACCGAGCCTTGGCAGGGCGGTCAGCAGGGCGGTGGTCAGCAGCAGGGCGTTGGTCAGGAGCCGGGTGCTGGGCAGTGGCAGTCCGGTGGGGCCGGCCAGTGGCCGGTACAGCAGGGCGGCGGACCTGGAAGGATCAAGCCGGACAGCGGTGGCAGGGAAGGCAAGGGTGGCGGGAGCAAGCTGCCGCTGATCGTCGCGGCGGCCGTGGCGTTCGTACTGATCGTCGCGGCGGGTGTGTTCTTCCTCTCGCAACGCGACGACAAGACGGCCGGCCCGGACCCGACACCTCCGCCCACCTCCGCACCGCCGTCGCCGACCAACGCTCCGACGACGCCTGGCAACCAGACCACCGGCGCGCCCGGCCAGTCGAAGAAACCCAAGCTGCACGAGGCTCCGCGGGTCGCCTCCGAGGCGATCTCCTTCCCGCGCCAAGGGCAGCCGTGGTCCGAACGCAAGCGGCTGATCGCCCAGTTGATCAACTCCAGCGGGCAGTACGTCCGGTTGCAGGAGAACTTCGACGGCGAGAACGACTGGTACGCGGACATGTTCGTCGGCGCGCTCGGTACCGGCACGCCGTTCAACGGCAACCCGCAGGCGACCGCGTCGGACCTGATGCTGCAGGCCCGCAGTTCGATGTACGGCGACATCCCGGTCACGTTCAAGCCGCGGGCGAACGGCCCGGTGAAGCGTTCGGGCAAGGCGGGCTGGTTCTACCAGCAGACCGTCACGGTGAACTCGACGAAAGTGACATCACGGGTACTGACGTTGACCGTTGCGGTCTTCGACCTGGGCGACGGCACCGCGGTCGCCTACATCAGTGACATCCCCGTCAACCGGCCGGATCTGAGGACGGCCGAAGCCCAGGTCTACAAGGGAATCAACGTTGGCTGAGAACGAGAACCCCCACCCGCCCCGCCCCCCGGCCCGGCACAGCGCACCCCCGCGCCAACCGCAGCCCCAACCCCCCTCTCCCCGAACCTCCCCCGCCCAGGACCCGCTGCCGGATCGGCCTGCAGGTGGGGCGGATGGCCAGGACCCGTTGTCTTCCGGGGACCCGCTGTTCGGCGAGTTCCGCGCGCCGGCACCGCCGCCTCCTCCCCCGGCGCGGCCACAGCACTCCGCCCAGCCAGTCGCCGACGCCCAGCCTGGGGCCGAGCAGCCGGGGAGGCAACCGGCCGCCCAGTCGTGGTTTGAGCAGGAGCAGCAGGCGCCGCAGCCAGGCGAAGCAGGTTGGTGGACGCAGCCCGAAACTCCTGCCCAGCCGGCCCACCAACCGAAATGGCAGCCGCCAGCGGAGCAGCCTCCCCAGGCACAACAACCACAAGCCCCACAATGGCCGGCTCCCCAGGGACCAGCTGCTCAGCGACCAGCCGCTCACGGACCTGGGCAGGGACCCCGGCCGCAGGCGCCCGGGATTCGGCCGCAAGGACCGGGCGCACCGGGACCATGGCAGCAGACCCCGCAGCACCCGGGCCACCAGCCGCAGGGACAGCAGCCGTACAGCCAGCCCCAGGCAGGTGGACCTCGGGGGCCGCAGCCGTATGGGCAGCATCAGGCTGGGCAATCTCAAGGACAGCAGCCGTATGGCCAGCCCCACGCGGGCGGCCCACAGGGGCCGCAGTCGTACGGGCAAAGCCAGCCGCCGCAGCAAACGCAGGGCGGGCAGTCTCAGTGGGCGCAGCCGTGGGCCGGACAGCAGTGGGCTGGGCAGCCGGGGCCGTATGGGCCACCTGGGCAGGCGCTTGGAGCTGGGCCGCAGGTTGGGGCGCAGCCGCTAGGACTGCCGGAATACGCGCAGCACAGCGGAAGTCAGCACGGGGTTGGGCAGCCGTATGGGGTGACTGATGCTGGGCCGTATGAGGAGGGTGAGCACGCGGTTCGTGGTGGTGGCGGGGATCAGGGGCAGCGGGCTCGGTTGATCGGCGTGGTCGGGTTGGTGGCGGCTGCTCTGCTGACTACCGGGTTGAGCGTGAACTGGATCTGGGACAAAGCGAACGCGGTGACGCCCATCGCCCTGCCGTCGGCCAAGCCGGAGCCGTTGACGACGATCAGCCCGTCCGTGAAGCCGACGCCGACCCCACCGCCGATGGGCAAGGTGGTCGGCTCCAACTTGGTTGCCTCCAACAACGACATGATGCCGTTGATGGGTTCGGCGTGGTCGGACAACGGCGAGAACTCCGGCCTGTACGGCGGTGCGGCGATCTGGTTGACCGTGCACAGGAACTACGACGGCAAGACCGCCAGCTGGGGCAACTACGTCGCGTTCGGCGGGCTGGCCAAGAACATCCCGTACACGAACACCCCGGCCGGCCGGAAGGAGGCGACCGTCCAGGCCGCGTCGCGGGCGATCATCCGGTTGTACGACGAGAACGTGAGGTTCATCGGCAAGGCGGTGCACAAGCCGATCACGGTCGACGGTCACCCCGGCCACGAGCTCAGCATCAAGGTCGTGGTGAGCCAGCCGAAGCTGAAGGAGACGTTCTCCACCGTCATGGTCGCGGTGATCGACCGCGGCGACGGTACGGCGGACGTGGCGGTCGGCGACATCGCCGGCTCGACCCCGAAGTGGATCCCGGTCTGGCGCGCCAAGGTCTCCGAGATCAAGATCGGCCAGTGAGCTAGACGACAACGGCCCGCCCCCAACCAGGGGCGGGCCGTCGCGCGTTCAGCAGACTAGGCGCGGACCTCGACGCAGGCGGCGATCCAGCGGTCCAGCACGTCCTTGGCGGCGCCGGAGTCGATCGCCTCGGCCGCACGATCCATCCCGGCCCGGATCCGCGCGACCAGCGGCCCGGTGCTCGCATCATGAGCGGCCAACGCGGCGCCCGCGTTCAGCAGCACGACATCCCGCACCGCCCCGGGCTTCCCGTCCAGCAGCGCCCGGACGACCTTCGCGTTGTACGTCGCATCCGCACCGCGCAGCGAATCCGCCGGAACCGCGGTGATCCCCAGCTCCCGCGGATCCAGCGTCTCGGGACCCTCGACCACGCCGCGCCCCACGGTCCATACCTGCGACGTGGTCATCGTGGTCAGCTCGTCCAGCCCGTCGTCCCCGTGGAACACCAGCGCATCGATCCCTCGCCGCGCCAGTACTCCGGCCATCAGCCCGGCGATCCGCCCATCGCCCACACCAACGGCCTGCGCGGAGGGATTGCCCGGATTCGCCAACGGGCCGAGGAAGTTGAAGGTGGTCGGCACGCCCAGCTCGCGCCGCGGCACGGCGGCGTGCCGCAACGCCGGGTGGAACGCGGGGGCGAAGCAGAAGGTGATCCCGGCCAGCTCTCCCACCGCGGCGACCTGCTCCGCGTGCAGGTCGAGCGGAATCCCCAGCTCCTCGAGCACGTCGGCCGCACCACAGGCGGAGGAGGCCGCGCGGTTGCCGTGCTTGAGCACCTTCGCACCGGCGCCCGCGGCAACGATCGCCGACATCGTGGAGATGTTGACGGTGTGCGCTTGGTCACCCCCGGTGCCGACGACATCGAGGGTGCGGCCGGGAACCTCGATCCGGGTGGCGAAGTCGCGCATGGTGGCGACCAGCCCCTCGACCTCGGTCACAGTCTCGCCCTTGGAACGCAGCGCGATCACGAACCCGGCCAGCTGCGCCGGAGACGCCGCCCCGGACAGGATCTGCTTCATCGCCCACGCGGTCGCGGACGAGTCCAGGTCCTCGTGCCGCAGCAACGGGTTGAGCACCTGTGGCCAGGTCAGCTCGCGTGCCGGGTCACCCGACAAGACGGTCACGGGATCAGGTGGTCGCGGGCAACGAGGCGATCCGCTGCCGCAACAGTCCGGCGGTGGCCTCGGCCAGCTGGATCGGGTCGATCGGGTGCGAGACGGCCGCCTCGGCCCGGGACCAGGTCGCCAGCCACGCGTCCTGCGGGCGGCCGGTGAGCACGAGCACCGGGCAGCACTGGAAGATCTCGTCCTTCAGCTGCCGGGCGATCCCGAGGCCGCCCGCGGGCACGGCCTCGCCGTCCAGGATGGCCAGGTCGACGTCGCCCTTGTCCATCGTCTTGATCACGGCCGGCTCGGTGGCGCACTCGACGTACTCGAGCTGGGGCAGATCGGCGGCGGGCCGCTTCCCCAGCGCCAGCCGGACGGACTCCCGCGTGGTGCGGTCGTCGCTGTAGACCAGCACCTTCAGAGGACGCTCTGAACTCATCGATTCATCCCAAGCTGTATGTCTGTGACGAGTGGACATCGCGAATGCTACCGGGGAGCCGGCCCGGCTCTGCGCGCCTGCTCCTCCAACCGGTCCAGCCGGCGGTCCTCGCGCCTGGCCTCGCGCTGCGACTGCTTCACCCACTGGACGAACAGGACTGCGAAGAAGACCAGGCCGACGATGTCACCGGACCCCCACAACAAGCCACCGGCGATGTACTGGTCGTGCAGGGGCGAGGGCGGCCAGGAGCGGCCGAAGCTGGTGTACCAGTCCTCCGCGATCAGCTTGTTCGCCGACATGATGGTGATGCCCAGGAACGCGTGGAACGGCAGCGTCAGGAAGACCAGCATCAGCCGGAACGGGTAGATCACCCGGCCCGGGACCGGATCCAGCCCGAGCAGCGGCCAGAAGAACAACGCGCCGACCGCGATGAAGTGGACGTGAAGAAGATCATGCAGCGGCGCCGAGCGCAGCGTCGCGTCGTACCAGCCGCTGAAGTAGAGCGCCCAGGGGCTCAGCACGAACAGCGTGAAGCCGATCATCGGGAAGCAGATGACCTTGGCGAACCGGGAATGCAACACGGAGAGCAACCAGTTCCGCGGCCGACCCGGGAGGGTGCGCAGGGCAAGAGTCACGGGCGCGCCGAGGGCCATCGCCAACGGGGTCAGCATCGACAGCATCATGTGCTGGGCCATGTGCACGCTCAACAGCACGGTGTCGTAGGTGCCCAGCGCCGACTGGGTGGCGATCACCGCGCTGCCGAGACCCAGTCCGACGAAGGAGAAGGTCCTGCCGCGGGACCACTTGTCACCCCGCGCGCGGAGCTTGTGCACGCCGTACAGGTAGAGGGCTCCGGTGACCATGATCACAGCCAGTAACACCGGCTCGAAGGTCCACGCGGTCAGCAGACGCGACGGCGTGAACGGTTCGATCTGGTCGCCGGGTCCGGCGTGGAGGGGAAGCACGCTTCCACACTAGAAAGCATTGGTCGCCGACATGCATGGGGGTGGGCGTGCTGTCGGATCCCCGGACCGACATAATGACCGCGTGGCCACTGCAACCGCGCTCCCAGCGTCCCGTGAACACGGACACCACGACCGTCCCAGCATGGTCAGTGTCGGCACGATCGTCTGGCTCTCGAGCGAACTGATGTTCTTCGCCGCCCTGTTCGCGGCCTACTTCACGATCCGGTCGGTGACGACCGCCGCGGCGGCACCTGGAGCGGAAACGCTCTGGGCGACCTCCACGGAGATGCTGAACGTCCCGTTCGCCTCGGTGAACACGTTCGTCCTGGTCGCCTCGTCGTTCACCTGCCAGGCAGGCGTCTTCGCCGCCGAGCACGGCAAGGTCGGACGGTCCGGCTCGGTGGCGAACGTCCGCGGCTGGGGCATGCGCGAGTGGTTCATCCTCACCTACCTGATGGGCGCGGTCTTCATCGCCGGCCAGGTGACGGAGTACGCCGCCCTGGTCCACGAGGGTCTGACGATCTCGTCGTCGCCGTACGGATCGGTCTTCTTCCTGACCACCGGGTTCCACGGTCTGCACGTGACCGGCGGTCTCATCGCTTTCGTGTTCGTCCTCGCCAGGACGTACATGGCTCGCAAGTTCACCCACGAACAGGCCGTCTCCGCGATCGTCGTGTCCTACTACTGGCACTTCGTCGACGTGGTCTGGATCGCCCTGTTCGCGACCATCTACCTGCTCCAATGAGTGAGAAGAGACTTTCCTTGTCACCGGCGCGTTTCCTTTCCGCGCGACGACGGCATCGGTCAGCCGGCCTCGTCGTGCTTCTTTTCGGCCTCCTGGCGGTGGGCTCCGCGTACGCCGCGTTCGCCCCTGACAATGCGGTGGCCGACACCTCGGCCCAGTCCCAGCAGATCGAAGAGGGCAAGAAGCTCTTCGCGGTCGGCTGTGCCAGCTGCCATGGCCTGAACGCCGAAGGCGGCGGCAACGGCGAAGGCAAGATGGCCGGACCCTCGCTGATCGGCGTCGGCGCCGCCGCGGTCGACTTCCAGGTCGGCACCGGCCGGATGCCCGCGACCCAGACCGGTGCCCAGATTCCGCAGAAGACCCCGGCATACACGCCGGCAGAGATCGAGGCCCTGGCCGCGTACGTCGCGTCGCTGGCCCCGGGCCCGGCCGTACCGGCCCAGGAGTCGTACGACGTCAGCAACGCCACCGACGAGCAGGTCACCCGCGGTGGCGAGCTGTTCCGGACGAACTGCACGGCGTGCCACAACTTCGCCGGCAAGGGCGGTGCGCTGCCGAACGGCCGCTACGCCCCGTCCCTGATGGGGGTCGACCCCAAGCACATCTACGAGGCGATGCTCACCGGTCCGCAGCAGATGCCGGTCTTCTCCGACCAGGTGCTGCAGCCTGAGGACAAGCGCGACATCATCGCGTACCTGAACGCGTTGCAGGAGCAGAAGGACCCCGGTGGCTTCGGCCTCGGCCGGCTCGGCCCGGTCTCCGAGGGTCTGTGGGGCTGGCTGGTCGGCATCGGCCTGCTGGTGGGAGTAGCGGTCTGGATCGGCGCCAAGGGCGTCAAGGCCAAGGGAGTGAGGGCCGAATGAGCGACGAGAAGCCGAACCTTCCCGCCGTGACGGCGGAAGAGGAGCACGGTCAGGTCCAGGTGGCCGAACCGATCCCGGACCCGGGCATCGAGCCGCACGAACACCGGATCACCGACATCGACCCGAAGGCGGCCGACCGGGTCGAGCGCCAGGTGGCCACCATGTTCAGCCTCGCGGGCCTGCTCGCGGTGCTCGCCTGCGTCGCGTACTTCGCGATCCCCCGCGACAGCGAGGTCACCGTCGGGCCGCTGACCGGCAACGCGAACAACCTCAGCATTGGCCTGTGCCTCGGGTTCGGGCTGTTCCTGATCGGCGCCGGCGCGATCCAGTGGGCCAAGAAGCTGATGGTCGACGTCGAGATCTCCGAGGACCGGCACCCGGCGTACTCCTCGCCGGAGCAGAAGGCCGAGATCACGGAGGCCTTCCAGGTCGGGGTCGAGGAGTCGGGCTTCACCCGCCGCAAGCTGATCCGCCGCTCGCTGATCGGCGCGATGGCGCTGCTCGGCCTGCCGGTCATCGTCCTGCTGCGCGACCTCGGCCCGGCGCCGGGCAACAAGCTCTTCGGCACCATCTGGGCCGCGGGCATCCGGGTCGTCAACGACGTCACGCTGCGCCCGATCAAGCCCTCCGACCTGGTCGTCGGCCAGCTGGTCAACGGGGCTCCGGCCAACCTGGCGGCGATGCAGGAGGACAGCCCGGTCGAGTACCAGAATGCCAAGGCCAAGGCCGCGGTGATCATGGTCCGGATCCCACCGGCCGAGATCCAGGTGCCTCCCGGCCGGGAGAACTGGGGCATCGACGGGATCCTGTGCTACTCCAAGATCTGCACCCATGTCGGCTGCCCGATCTCGCTGTACGAGCAGACCACGCACCACGTGCTCTGCCCGTGCCACCAGTCGACCTTCGACCTGGCCGACGGCGCCAAGGTCATCTTCGGGCCGGCTGCCCGTCCGCTGCCCCAGCTACCCTTGGCAGTGGACGCGGAAGGCTACATCGTCGCGCAGAGCGGCTTCCATGAGCCGGTCGGCCCGAGCTTCTTCGAACGAGGGTGACACCAGTGGCTACGAAAGAGTTCCCCCCACCGGTCAAATGGGCCGACGATCGACTCGGCATTGGCAAGATCGGTAAGAAGAACCTGCGCAAGGTCTTCCCCGACCACTGGTCCTTCATGCTCGGCGAGATCGCGCTCTACAGCTTCATCATCCTGATCCTCACCGGCATCTTCCTGACCTTCTGGTTCAAGCCGTCGATGGCCGAGGTCGAGTACCAGGGCTCGTACAGCCTGCTCAAGGGCCTGCACATGTCCGAGGCCTACGCCTCGACGCTGGACCTCTCGTTCGACGTCCGCGGCGGTCTGCTGATGCGGCAGATCCACCACTGGGCGGCGGTGCTGTTCATCGCCGCGATGATGGTGCACCTGCTCCGGATCTTCTTCACCGGCGCGTTCCGCAAGCCGCGTGAGCTGAACTGGGTGATCGGCTTCACGATGCTGTTCCTCGGCATCATCGAGGGCTTCATCGGCTACGGCCTCCCCGACGACCTGCTGTCCGGAACCGGCCTGCGAATCACCCAGGGCATGATCCAGGCGTCACCGGTGATCGGCACCTGGCTGACCTTCTTCATCTTCGGTGGCGAGTTCCCGGGTGACGACATGGTCTCCCGCTTCTTCACCATCCATGTGCTGCTCATTCCGGGTTTGATCCTGGCCCTGGTCACGGCCCACCTGTTCCTGGTCGTGTACCACAAGCACACGCAGTACCCGGGTCCCGGCCGGACCGAGAAGAACGTCGTCGGCTACCCGCTGATGCCGGTCTACATGGCCAAGGCCGGTGGCTTCTTCTTCGTCGTCTTCGGCATCACCGCCCTGATGGGCGCGCTGCTGCAGATCAACCCGGTCTGGTTGTACGGCCCGTACAACCCGGCCGAGGTGACAGCCGGCTCACAGCCCGACTGGTACATGGGCTGGCTGGAGGGCTCCGTGCGCCTGATGCCGGGGTTTGAGTCAACCTTCTGGGGCATCACCCTCAGCTGGAACCTGATCATCCCGGCCCTGCTGATACCGCCCGCGTTCGTCACGCTGGTCGCGGCGTACCCGTTCATCGAGGGCTGGATCACCGGCGACAAACGCGAACACCACCTGCTGGACCGGCCGCGCAACATGCCGACCCGGACGGGTATCGGCGCCGCGTTCATCACGTTCTACGGCCTGCTCTGGATCGGCGGTGGCAACGACTTGATCGCCACCCATTTCGGGCTCTCGCTGAACAACGTGACGTGGTTCCTGCGGTTCGCGGTCTTCCTCGGCCCGGTGCTCGCCTTCTGGGTCACCCGGCGGATCGCGATCTCCCTGCAGCGAGCCGACAACGAGCGGCTCCTGCACGGCCTGGAATCCGGCATCATCGTGCGGACTCCCGACGGCGAGTACTACGAGAAGCACACCCCGATCTCGAAGTACGAGGCATACTCGCTCACCGCCCGTGAGCGGGCCCTGCCGCTGGAGATCGGTCCCGAGACCGACGACAACGGCGTCCGGGCACCCCATCGGGCTCTGAAGAAGATCCGCGCGAGCCTGTCGCGGTTCTACTTCGCCGACTCGGTCCAGAAGCCCACGGCCGCCGAGATCGAGGAAGCCCACGCGCACGCCGCCCACGGCCACGAGGACGACCACGAGGCAGTCGAAAGCCCCGTCGGCACGGTCGAGCTCGACGAGGACACCACCCACAAGGTGGCCGAGCACTAACCACAGCACCCCCCGATAGGCCCCGGCTGACCCAACCGGGGCCTATCGCTTTGTCCGGGTCAGGTGGGGTCGGTGGCGGTGGCTATCGCGGTTAGGTAGGTGGAGATGGTGGTGCGGGCGGTGGGGGTGAGGGGGGTGGTGACTGTGATCAGGCGGTCTAGGAGAGGGCCGAAGAAGTCCCAGCCGAGGGCTACTGCGGACTCGGTGACGGCTAGGTGGATGCTGCGGGCGTCTGTCGGGCTTTTGCGGCGTTCGACGTGGCCGGCGGCCTCCAGGCGGTGGATTACCGCTGTGGTCGCCTGAGAGGTCATTCCAAGCTGCTGGGAGAGCCAGGTGGGCGTCGCCCCCACCCCGGCTCTCTCGGCGTCCAGGAGCCTGATCAGCGCCCGTACGTCGGTCGCATGCAGCCCGGTACTCCGTGCGAACTCCCCCGCGGCCAGTTCCAGCCGTACGACGACCTCCCGCAGCTGGTGGATCAGCTCGAGCGCCGCCTTGCGCTCGGGATCCGACGGGGTGACTCCTTCGCGGGTATCCACAGGCTGCAGATTACCTCACTCAGTGAGGTAATCTGCCGAACATGGACCAAGCCTTCCGCACCGCCTATGCCGACCTGCTCCGCCACTGGACGCTCCCGGTGGAGTCGCTGACGCTGGAGTCCGAGTTCGGCTCCACCCACGTGAACGCCTGCGGCCCACCAGACGCCCCTCCCCTGGTCCTGCTGGCCGGCCATGGCGCGACCTCTCCGGTGTGGTTCGGCCAGGCCAACCACCTCGGGCAGAACCATCGGATCTACGCGATCGACCTGATCGTCGATGCCGGGCTGAGCGTGAATTCCGGGCGCAGGCTCACCAAGCCCGAAGACCTCCACCAGTGGCTGACCGCAGTACTCGACGGTCTGCAACTCCCCCGCACCAACCTCTGCGGCCACTCGTACGGCTCCTGGCTGGCGCTCACCTACGCGCTCCACGCCCCGGACCGGATCGACAAGCTCGCCCTGATCGACCCCACAGACTGCTTCACCCCGCTGCGAACCCCCTACGTACTACGAGCACTCCCGAGCCTCCTCAAACCCACCAGAGCGCGCGCCAAGTCCTTCCTCCGCTGGGAGACGCAGGGCGTGCCCATCAACCCCGCCTGGCTCGAGCTAGCCGGCCTGGCCGCCGAGTTCCCCAAGCCCCGTGTGGTCCGCCCCAAGCGCCCCGCCGACGACGCCCTCCGCACTCTCCACCCAGACCTCCTCGTAGTCATCGCTGACCGCAGCAAGTCCCAGAACCCAGCTCACCTCGCGACCCGAGTCCAGAGCCTCATCCCGGCAGCCACCATCACCCACCTCCCAACCGCCACCCACCACTCCCTCCCCGCAGCCCACACCGAGGACCTAGCAGCAGCCGTCGAGAAGCACCTCAGCTGATCGCGGGTGCTGCCGTCAGTCAGGATTTGAAGGAGAGGGCGGAGTTTTCGATGGCCCGGAGGTCGGAGGAGGCGGTATGGGCGGACTGCGGTGGGTCGGCGAAGCGGTTGTCGAGGGTGGGGTAACCGAACGTCCGTTCCGCCTGGTGCAGGATGGAGGGCGGGAGGCGGATGGCGTCCCGGGGATCCTGTGGCTGCCGGCAGCACCTGGGCGACCCGTACCGCTCGTCCTGCTCGGGCATGGGGGCAGCGGACACAAGCGGGCCGATCGTCAGCTGCGTCTGGCGCGGTGGTTCGCCGGCGAGGCTCAGCTTGCGGTCGTCGCGATCGATGGCCCGTACCACGGTGAGCGGGTGCCCGAGCCGGTCGAGAGCAGCGACTACCAGCAGCGGATGGCAGTCGCCGGGGTGGACCAGATCACCGACGGGATGGTCGACGACTGGCTCGCGACGGTGGATGCTCTCGGCGAGCTCGATGCGGTTGATGCGGGGCGCCTCGCATATGTGGGCTTGTCGATGGGGACACGCTTCGGCCTGCCGCTCGCGGCCGTGATGGGCAGCCGGCTGCGGTGCGCAGTACTGGGGAAGTACGGGATGCAGCAGCCGTCCGCCATGCCTGCAGGGGTGGACATGGCTCCGCGGTTCGCCCGGGATGCGCCGCGGGTCACTACGCCGGTTCTCTTCCATGTGCAGTGGGATGACGAGCTCTTCGATCGCGCCGGCCAGTTCGAGCTGTTCGACCTGCTGGGATCACCTGAGAAGCAGCTGATGGCCTTTGCGGGGTCGCACGCGACCACGCCTGCGGAAGCGATAGCGCACTGGCGTGACTTTGTCGCGCACCACCTGGGGTCAGCGGTTTAGCTGATCGCGGAGGGTGGTGAGCATGTCGTCCCAGAACTCGAAGAGCGTGCTGCCGTGGCCCATGCCCAACCGGGTGACGAGGGTCGAGTTCGGGATCCTCTCGGCGTACCAACGGCCGTGCGACGGCGGCACCATCAGGTCCAGCTCTCCGAACCAGAGCCAGGTCGGCACCTCGAGACGGGCCGGATCGATGTCCCACTCGGTGCCCCAGGCGACATTGTCGCGGGCGTAGCCGTCGAGAGTCCGCAGAGTGTCGCGAAGATCCAGGCCGAAGAGCCGCTTGTTCTCCGCGCTGAGCCAGCCGGCGTCGGTCTCGGGCAGGCCGTCGAAGAATTCCTCTGCCATGGCGGGGTCGGGCAGTGCCAGCAGCTTCTCGTACCGTCCGCCGGCCTCCGCCCGGAAGCCCCTCAACGCACCCTCGATATCGCCGGCATCCGCGAGGGCGAGGATGGGTAGATCAGGATCCAGAGGATCGGTCGGTTCGACCAGCCGCCACGGACCGACCCCACCGGCGATCCCGACCGCCCGCACCCTCTTCTGGTCGGCAAGCCCCGCAGCCAGTGCGTACGGACCGCCTCCCGAGGCACCCAGTACGGCGAACTCTCCGATACCCAGGGCATCAGCCACCGCTAGCGTGTCGACGCCGACGGATGCCAGGCTCGGCGGCGTGTCGGTCGACCGCCCGTAGCCAGGTCGGTTGAACGAGACCAGCCGCACACCCGACCGCCGCGCCGCGTCCTCGCCAAGCCGCGCCTGCAGCCGCCCCGACGGCGTCCCATGGTGAAACACCACCGGTACGCCGTCCGCGTCCCCGCCCTCCCACACCTCAACCGCCCGGCCACCGGCCAGCTCGATCAGGCGACTCCCCACCTCGTCCGCCATGCCACGAACATAGACCCGGAGCAGAACCAGGAGTAGGTCAGGCCAGTGCCGAGCCGGCCTTGTAGGCAGCCCAGGGCTGGTTCCAGTCGGTCCAGCCGTTGCCGGTCTCCATCTTGCGGGTGGTGCCGGTGACGACGACCGGGTCGCCACGGAGGGTCTGGGAGAAGTACCAGGCGCCGTCCTTGAGGCTCATGCCGACGCAGCCGTGGCTTACGTTCGCGCTGCCCTGGCTGCCGCTCGACCAGGGGGCGCCGTGCATGAACTCGCCGGATGTCGTCACCCGCTGGGCCCACTTCACGTCGTGGATGTCGTAGTACTCCGGGTCGCCCGGCTTGATGCCGACGGTCCGGGCGTCCATCCGCTTGGTGGCGAACTTCTCCATGATCACCTTCACGCCGCTGCGGGTGGTGAAGCCGTCCTTGCCGGCGGTGATCGGGATGGTGCGGGCCAGTTTGCCGCTGATCGCGACCGTCATCACGTGGCGCTTCACGTCGACGTTGGTGACCACGGACTTGCCGATGGTGAAGTCGATCTTGCGGCTGGCGGAGCCCCAGACGTTGGCGCCGGCGTTGACGCCCTGGGTGTCGATGCTCACCGACACCTTGGTGCCCGCCGGCCAGTAGGTCTTCGGGCGGTAGTTGACCTGCTTGCTGTTCATCCAGTGCCAGGTGCCCTCGACCGGGACGGAGGTCTTGACCGACAGCCGCTTCTCGACCGCGGCGCGGTCCTTGACGGTGTGGTTCCAGAAGATCTGGATCGGCATCGCGACGCCGACGGTCTCGCCGTTGAGCGGGGCGACCGAGGCCTTCAGGTTGCCCGCGGCGGCCAGCGTCCGGAAGGTCGAGCTGATCGGCACGTCCTTGCCATCGCTGCTCTTGGCGGTACCGGACAGGGTGTACTTCTCGCCGGGCTTGAGCCCCGACTCGGAGGTCCACTGCGACTTCTGGTCGTTGAGGCTGCCGTCGACCTTGTCGCCGTCGGAGTCCTTCAGCGTGACGTCCTCGATCGTTCCGGAACTGGTGGCGACGGTGACCGGCTTGTCCGGACGGACCGCGGAGGCACCCTTGGCCGGGACGATCTGGAGGTTCGCGGCGGCCGGGTCCTGTGACGGCGTGCTGCCGCCTGGACTGCTGGATGCGCCAGGCGTGGAGTTGCTCTGCGTCGTACTCGCCGACGGCCCTGGATTCGCCGCTTCCGAGTCACTGCAGGCGGTGCCGACCAGCAGCATCGCGCAAACCCCCGCCACGGCAAGGCCGTGCTTCCGCACCGAACTACTCAACACCTGAGCTCCCCTGAGAAACGATCTGCCGCCCGGGCAACGGTACCTCGCCCGGCCGGTCGTACCCGCGCACTGCACAAAATCACCAGTACGGCGAGGCCGTCGAAGGCCCGCAGTACTGGTGACGTTCGAGCACACGTTTTAGTTGACGTCGCGCCGGCCGAAAACGTTACGGCCGGCGCGACAAGGATCACATCCGATCGGTGAAACCGATCGGTTTCAAGCAACTCAGTGGGCGTGGTCCCCGCGGTAGTACTCGAAGACGAAGCCGGACAGCGCGATGATGCCCAGACCGCTGCCGACAATGAACAGCCACCAGCCGAAGACCAGGCCGAGCACGATCACCGACAGGGTCAGCGCGCACCACAGCGGCCACCACGAGTAGGGCGGGAAGAAGCCGAGCTCACCGGCGCCCTCCACGATCTCGGCTTCCTTGCGGTCCTCCGGCCGGGCGTCCATCCGCCGGCCGGTGACGCTCAGGTAGAACGCCACCAGCAGCGCCAGGAAGAACGTCATCACCAGCGCGGTGGTGCCGGTCGGATCCTCGGACATGATCCAGTAGATCGGCGTGACGATCAGTACGAACAGCGTCAGGATGCCGAAGACCCAGGCTTCGACCTTCATGCCTTGTCCTCCGTGTCCACACCGGTGCCGGTGTTCAGGTTGCGCTCCAGGTTCTCCACCCGGCCCTTGTCCTCACCCGCGTCGAGCAGGTTGTCCCGGCGTGCACCGGAGTCCGGGTACTCCGACATCGCGATGTCCGGGTGGTGCAGGTCGAACGCGGGGCTCTCGGACCGGATCCGCGGCAGGCTGACGAAGTTGTGCCGCGGCGGCGGGGACGAGGTGGCCCACTCCAGCGACCGGCCCCAGCCCCACGGGTCGTCGACGCCGACCAGCGGCGACTTACGGGACTTGTAGACGTTGTAGAAGAACGGCAACATCGACAGCCCGAGGATGAACGCCCCGATGCTAGAGACCTCGTTCAGCGTGGTGAAGCCCTCGTTCGCCCCGTACGACGCGTAGCGGCGCGGCATGCCCTCGACACCCAGCCAGTGCTGCACCAGGAATGTCGTGTGGAAGCCGATGAACAGCAACCAGAAGTGCAGCTTCCCCAACTTCTCGTCGAGCATCCGGCCGGTCATCTTCGGCCACCAGAAGTAGAACCCGGCGAACATCGCGAACACCACCGTGCCGAACACGACGTAGTGGAAGTGCGCGACCACGAAGTACGAGTCGGACAGCTGGTAGTCGAGCGCCGGCGAGGCCAGGATGACGCCGGTCAGGCCGCCGAAGAGGAAGGTGGTCAAGAAGCCCACCGCCCACAGCATCGGGGTGTCGAAGGAGACGGAGCCGCCCCACATCGTGCCGATCCAGTTGAAGAACTTCACCCCCGTCGGAACCGCGATCAAGAACGTCATGAAGGAGAAGAACGGTAGGTTCACCGCTCCCGTGACGAACATGTGGTGCGCCCACACCGCCACCGACAGGACGGCGATGGACAGCGTCGCGGCGACCAGGCCGATGTAGCCGAAGATCGGTTTGCGGCTGAAGACCGGCAGGATCTCGGTGATGATGCCGAAGAACGGCAGCGCGATGATGTAGACCTCGGGATGGCCGAAGAACCAGAACAAGTGTTGCCACAGCAGTGGCCCGCCATTAGCCGCGTCAAAGACGTGAGCTCCTAGAGCTCGATCCGCCTCCAGCATCAGCAGCGCGCCGGCCAGGATCGGGAACGCGATCAGTACGAGCAGCGACGTGATCAGGATGTTCCACACGAAGATGGGCATCCGGAACATCGTCATCCCCGGCGCGCGCATCGTGATGATCGTGGTGACGAAGTTGACCGCACCCAGGATCGTGCCCAGACCGGCCATCCACAGACCCATGATCCACAGGTCGCCGCCGACGCCCGGCGAGCGGACCGCGTTGGACAGCGGGGCGTAGGCGAACCAACCGAAGTCGGCCGCGCCGCCCGGGGTGAAGAAGCCGCTGAGGGTGATCAGGCCGCCGAACAGGAACAGCCAGAAGCTGAACATGTTCAGCCGCGGGAACGCCACGTCGGGCGCGCCGATCTGGACCGGCATGATGACGTTCGCGAAGCCGACGAACAGCGGCGTCGCGAACAGCAGCAGCATGATCGTGCCGTGCATCGTGAACAGCTGGTTGTAGACCTCTTCGTTCACGATCTGCAGGCCCGGCCTGGCGAGCTCGGCGCGGATCAGCAGCGCCATCACGCCGCCGATCAGGAAGAACGCGAACGACGTGATCAGGTACAGGTGGCCGATCACCTTGTGGTCGGTGGTGGTGAGCCACTTGACCGCGATCTGGCCCTTGCTGCGCCGCCTGGGCAGCGCCGTCGCCGCACCGACTGCGCCGGTGCGCTCGGCGTACTCCGTCACTTCTCGCCCTCCTGCTCACCGTGACCGGGGATGGTGGTCGCGTCCTGGCCACCGGTGGCGGCGCCGGTCTGGCCCTTGGCGGCCAGATCCCTGAGGTGCGCCTGGTACTCGTCGGGGGTGACCACCTTGACGGTGAACACCATCCTGCTGTGGTACAGGCCGCACAGCTCCGCACACCTGCCGGCGAAGGTGCCGGTCTTGGTCGGGGTCAGCTCGAACTTGTTGGTCCGCCCCGGAATGACGTCCAGCTTGAAGTAGAACGAGGGCACCCAGAAGGAGTGGATGACGTCCGGCGAGGTCAGGTCGAACTGCACCGACTCGTTCATCGGCAGCCACAGCTCAGCCGGCTTCTCGAGGGTGCCGGTCTCCCAGACCCCCTGCTGACCGTCGACCGTGTCCTTGTAGTTGAAGGTCCACTGCCACTGCTGGCCGACCACGTTGATGGTGTGGGCCGGGTTGTTCGATCGGTGAGTGATCTCGTTGCCGTGCTCGACCGTGTAGAAGAAGAGCACTCCGATGATCGCGAACGGTGCCAGCGTGTAGAGCACCTCGAGCGGCAGGTTGTACCGCGTCTGCCGCGGGGCGTCGTCGTTGCGCTTGCGGTACCGCACGGACGCCCACAGGATCAGGCCCCAGACGAGCACGCCGACGATCAGCGCGGCGATCCAGGCACCGATCCACAGGCTCTCCATCGCCTCGGTCCGGTCAGATGCCCCCACGGGCAGGCCGAGTCGTTTCCACTGCTCCTTGTTCGCCTGCGAACAGCCGGTCAGCAACAATGTGCCGACCACCACTGCCGCCGGAACCAGCAGGCGTCGCTTCGCCGGACGTGCTCCCGCGCCGGTCCTCTTCAGACCTGCTGCGCGCACTCCGGGCGTGCCGTTCGAACCCACGGGGCGCCTTTCCCTTCCCAGGTGAGACTGACGACAGAACACTACTGGACACCTCCGGCGGTTCTGCGCATAGGTAGGGCTTAGCGTTTCCCCTGTGAGCAAGCGTGCGTACTTGGATGCGGCATCGGCCGAATCGTTGCATCCGGCAGCGCGGGAGATCCTGCTGTCGGCACTGGATTCCGGCTGGGCGGATCCGGCCCGGCTGCACCATGAGGGACGCAACGCCAGGCTGCTGCTGGACAACGCTCGCGCGGTGCTCGCGGACGCCCTCGGAGTACGGCCTGACGAGCTCTATCTGACCTCCTCCGGCACCGCCGCGATCCACTCCGGGCTACCCGCTGTAGCCGCCGCCCGACACCGGGTCGGCTCCACGATCGTGCACTCCGCGGTGGAGCACTCGGCAGTCCTGCACGCCGCGGCAGCAGCCGGTACTGCGGCCGAGGTGGGCGTCGACTCCCTGGGACGGATCGACCAGGACGCCTTCTCCACCCAGGTGACCCGGCCGGGAGTCGCCCTGGCAGCGCTCCAGGCGGCGAATCACGAAGTAGGGACGCGGCAACCAATCGCCTGGGCGGCCGAGATCTGTGCCCAGGCAGGCGTCCCCCTCTTCGTCGACGCGGCCGCCTCGATCGGGCGCGACGCAGTACCGGCCGGGTGGTCGGTGCTGGCAGCCAGTGCGCACAAGTGGGGTGGACCTGCCGGAGTCGGCCTGCTCGCAGTACGGAAGGGGACGCGGCTGGCTCCTGCCTGGCCGGTGGACGAGCGGGAGGACGGCCTCTCCCCCGGGCATCCCAACGTCCCGGCAGCCCTGGCCGCGGCGGCCGCCCTGCAGGCGCGGCTCCAGGAGTCGGCGGCGCTGGACAGGCAGCACCGCGCGTGGATCGACGAACTGCGCCGGCGCGTGGCGGCGGACATCGCCGACGTCGAGGTGGTCGGCGATCCGGACGACCGGTTGCCGCATGTGCTGACCTTCTCCTGCCTGTACGTCGACGGCGAGGCGCTGGTCACCGCGCTCGACACCGAGGGCTTCTCCGTCTCCAGCGGTTCGGCCTGTACTGCGAGCACGCTGCGCCCGTCGCACGTTCTGGCGGCGATGGGAGTTCTCACGCATGGCAACGTTCGGGTCTCCCTCGGACGGACCACGACCTACGAAGAGGTCGACCGGTTCGCCCAGGTGCTGCCCGGGCTGGTCCGCCGGATCCGTGCTGAGGTGGGGATGTGAACCTCGACCTGGACTGCCGCGGGCTGCTCTGCCCACTCCCGGTGATCAAACTGGCCCAGGCGCTACCCACCGTCGCCGTCGGGGACACCATCACCATCCTGGCCGACGATCCGGCCGCCGCCACCGACATCCCCGCCTGGTGCCGGATGCGCGCCCAGGAACTCGTCTCCGCCCTCGACCACCAGTACGTCGTCCGCCGGCTGAGCTAAATCCGTTGGCCGGGCGAGGTGGTTCGTTGGGAGACTCCGGGGCGTGAGCGACTTCTCGGACAAGCCGACATTGGTCGGTGAGCTGGTGATCCTGCGGCCGCTGGACGAAGGCGACTACGTCGCGCTGATGGCGGCGATGCTGGATCCGGACGTCACCAGGTTCACCGGGTCGCGCGGCGAGATCACCGAGCCGGAGTACCGCGAGTGGCTGCGGACCCGCAAGGACCAGACCGACCGGCTGGATCTGGCCATCGTCGACAGGGCGACCGGCGAGACCGTCGGCGAGGCCGTGCTGAACGACTGGAGCAAGGACGACGAGTCCTGCGGCTTCCGGATCCTGATCGGTCCGGCCGGTCAGGGCCGCGGGCTCGGCACCGAGGCGACCAGGCTGATCGTCGGCTACGGCATCGAGGAACTCGGCCTGCACCGGATCGAGCTCGGCGTCTTCAGCTTCAACCCGCGTGCCCAGCGTGCCTACGAGAAGGCCGGGTTCGTCGTCGAAGGCGTCCGGCGCGAGGCGCTGCTGTGGGAGGGCGAGCGCTACGACGACCTCGTGATGGCCGTCTTGGCACCGGACTGGAAGGCTGCGTTACGTTCGGAGGCGTGACCCTCGAACTCGTGGCCAAGGCCGAGCGGATCGCCATCCTGACCGGTGCGGGGATCTCCACTGCGTCGGGTATCCCGGACTTCCGCGGTCCGCAGGGCGTGTGGACGAAGAACCCAGCCGCTCAGCTGATGTTCGACATCGACGAGTACGTCGCGACGGCCGCGGTACGGATCGAGGCCTGGAAGTTCCGCCTCGCCGCACCGACCTGGACCGCCGAGCCGAACGCCGGCCACCGAGCGCTGGTGGACCTCGAACGCCAGGGGCGCCTGACCGGGCTGATCACCAGAACATCGACGGTCTCCACCAGCAGGCCGGCTCCTCCCCCGCGCTTGTGCACGAACTCCACGGCACTATCTGGTATGTCGACTGCCTGAACTGCGGCCGCCGGATCCCGATGGCCGAAGTACTTCCCCGTCTCGAAGCAGGCGACGAAGACCCGGCCTGCGAGATCTGCGGCGGGATCCTCAAGTCCGCGACGGTCTCCTTCGGCCAGTCCCTCGACCAGGCGGTCCTGGACGCGGCAATCGCCGCCACCGAGCAAGCCGACCTCTTCATCGCGATCGGCACGTCTCTCCAGGTCTACCCAGCCGCCGGCCTCTGCGACGTCGCCCTGTCCGCCGGCGCCGACCTGCTCATCCTGAATGCCGAGCCCACGCCGTACGACGAGCTAGCGGCCGCCGTCGTCAGGACCCCCATCGAACAAAGCCTCCCCGTCCTCGTCACCTCGTCCGACTGATCACCCGCAGCAGATCCACGATTTGATCACCCGCAGCAGATCCACGATGGACCAACCGGACGTATCCGCTCCGACCGGCGGGACGATTCCGCAGTACCACCTGGGACGAATCGGCGACTGAACTGGGGACGAATCCGCAGTACAATCCGTCTCATGACTCTTCTGGACCGGTCAGCCGCCGCGGTTGTCCAAGCTGCGCTCGGGGATACGCCGGTCATTGTCGTCAACGGTCCGCGTCAAGTCGGCAAGACCACTCTGACGCGAAACCTCCGCTACCCGGGCACGGTGGAGTTCGCGAATCTCGACGAAGAGATCAGCAGGCAGGCCGCGCGGCACGACCCGCGAAACTTCGTCACCCGCTCGGTCGACACCTTCGTGATTGATGAAGCGCAGTTGGAGACCGGGCTCTTCCGGGCGGTGAAAGCGGAGATCGACCGGGACCGGCGGCCAGGGCGATTCCTGCTGACCGGCTCATCCCGACTGCTGTCAGCGCACGACATGGCGCCATCGCTTGTGGGCAGGGTCGAAACGATCGACCTGTGGCCCTTCTCCCAGGGCGAGATGGCCGGTGTCACGGAGACATTCGTCGACCTGCTGTTCGATTCGCCCGTCGAGCTGATCCGCAACAGCTCCGTCACCAGAGCCGACGTCGTGGACCGGATCGTCGCCGGCGGGTACCCGGAGGTCGTCAACCGGCAGCCCGGCCGTCGCAGGGCCTGGTTCGACAGCTACGTGAAGACGATCACCCAGTCGGTGATCCGGGACCTCTCCTCAATCGAGCGGCTCGCAGAGATTCCCCGCCTTCTGCAGCTCTGTGCTGCCCGAACCGGCAACGAACTCAACGTGAGCGCGATCGCCAGCGACCTGGGCTTTCCGGCACGCACTGTGGACGGATACCTCGGCTTGCTCACCGAAGCCTTCTTGATCGACCGCATTCCGGCGTGGTCCACGAATCTGAGCAGCAAGGTGGTCAGACGACCGAAGCTCGTGGTCACCGACACCGGGCTGGCGGCACATCTCGTCGGCGCGACCAGTGCGACGGTCGATCGCAACGGTGGGCCGTTCGGTCAACTGCTCGAGACCTTCGTCGCCAACGAGATCCGCAAGCAGCTGACCTGGTCTGCCTCCCGTCCGACGTTGTGGCACTTCCGCGATCGGAGCGGCGCCGAGGTCGACCTTGTGCTGGAGCACCCCGATGGGCGGGTGATCGGTATCGAGGTCAAGGCGACCAGTACTCCGACTTCGGATGATCTGCGCGGGCTTCGGTTCCTGGCTGACCGGCTGGGAGATCGCTTCGCCTTCGGTCTGCTGCTGCACACCGCCCCCGAGGCAACCCGGTTCGGGCCGAGGCTGGCGGCGTTGCCGGTCGACGTCTTGTGGACCGCAGTGACCTGACCGCGACCTTCGAGGTCTTCCGCTGGATGGGTGCGCGGGTTAGCGTCCCCGCAGGTTGTCCTGCCTTGGGAGGGGTCCCGTGATGTTCAGATTGCGCCATGCCCATGCACGTCTGACCGCAGCGGTGACGGCGGTGGCCGTGGTCGCGCTCGGCCTCGGTACGCCGGTCGCCGCACCCGCGGACGTCGCCGCCGACCGGGTGATCACCGTCGCCGGGTCTCTGCAGAGTGAGCTGGGTTGCCCCAGCGACTGGACTCCGTCCTGCTCCCAGAGCGAGCTCACGAAGAGCACCACAGGCACGCAGTACAGCAAGATCTTCGACGTGCCCGCGGGTGCCTATGAGTACAAGGTGACCGTCAACGGCAGTTGGGACGAGAACTACGGCGCCGGTGGGGTCCTGAACGGGCCGAACATCCCGCTGCGGCTCGAGGGTCCGGCCAAGGTGCAGTTCAGCTACGACGACACCAGCCACGTGGTGTCGGTGAAGCCGGTCGACCTGGCCGGCGGGCTGACCCCGGCCGACAAGGCACTGGCGAGCCCGAGCCTGCGCAAGGACCTCACCAAGGAGCGGTTCTACTTCCTGATGGCGGACAGGTTCGCCAACGGTGACAAGTCCAACGACGCGGGTGGCCTGACCGGCGACCGGCTGACCACCGGCCTCGACCCGACCGACAAGGGCTTCTACCACGGTGGCGACCTCGCCGGCGTGATGCAGAAGCTCGACTACATCAAGTCGCTCGGGACCACCTCCATCTGGCTGACCCCGTCGTTCAAGAACCGTCCGGTGCAGGGTGAGGGCGCGAACGTCAGCGCCGGGTACCACGGTTACTGGATCACCGACTTCACCCAGATCGACCCGCACCTGGGCACCAACGCGGACATGCAGCAGCTGATCGACCTCGCCCACCAGAAGGGCATGAAGGTCTTCTTCGACATCATCACCAACCACACCGCGGACGTGATCGCGTACCAGTCCGGCCAGTACGGCTACATCCCGAAGTCGACGAGCCCGTACAAGGACGCTAACGGCAACGTCTTCGACGACAAGCAGTACGCCGGTGGCGACACCTTCCCGCCGCTGGACCCCAACACCTCGTTCCCGAACGTGCCGGTGTTCAAGACCCCGGCCGACGCGACCGTGAAGCAGCCGGCCTGGCTGAACGACCCGACGCTCTACCACAACCGCGGCGACTCGACCTTCGCCGGCGAATCGGCCGAGTACGGCGACTTCGTCGGGCTGGACGACCTGTTCACCGAGCAGCCGAAGGTGCGCGACGGGATGATCGACGTCTACAAGACGTGGGCCGAGCTCGGCATCGACGGGTTCCGGATCGACACCGTCAAGCACGTGAACATGGAGTTCTGGCAGAAGTTCTCGCCCAAGATCCTGGAAGCCGCCAAGGCCACGGGCAAGGAGGACTTCTTCATGTTCGGCGAGGTGTTCGACGCCGACCCGAGGTTCATGTCGACCTATACGACCCAGGGCGCGTTGCAGGCGACGCTCGACTTCGGTTTCCAGCAGAACGCGGTCGCCTTCGCCCAGGGCAAGCCGAGCACCCAGCTCCGCGACTTCTACGCGAACGACGACTACTACACCGACGCCGACTCGAACGCCTACCAACTGCCGACCTTCCTCGGCAACCACGACATGGGTCGCATCGGCCTGTTCCTCAAACAGGGCGGCGCTGCCGGGCAGGAACTGCTGGCCCGGGACAAGCTCGCGCACTCGCTGATGTTCCTGACCCGCGGCCAGCCGGTGATCTACTACGGCGACGAGCAGGGCTTCACCGGTCCGGGTGGCGACAAGGACGCCCGGCAGGACATGTTCGCGACCAAGACCGCCGACTACACCGACGACGAGGTGGTCGACGGCACCGGCACCACCACGATCGGCAGCCAGGACCGCTTCGACGTCAACGCGCCGATGTACAAGCACATCGCCGCGCTGCAGAAGCTCCGCGCGCAGTACCCGACGCTTGCCGACGGCACCCAGGTGCACCGCTATTCGTCGAACGCGGGCGGGCTGTACGCGTTCAGCCGGATCGGGAACGACAAGACGGAGTACGTGGTCGTCGCGAACAACGCGACCACCGCGAAGTCGGCGACGATCCCGACGTACATGAAGAACAGCCGGTTCAAGCCGATCTACGGCGGTGGCGGCGACCTCAGGACCGACCGTGAAGGCCGTGTGTCGGTCACGGCGGCTCCGCTGTCCGTGACGGTCTACCGCGCGACGTCGACGCTGCCGCACCGCTCGAAGGCGCCCGCCGTCTACATGAGCTCGCCCGAGGCCGGCGCGTCGGTCGGCGGCCGCGCGGAGATCGCCGCGGCCGTGCCGGAGAACACACCCGTCACCGTCACCTTCGGCTACCGCCCGGTCGGTACTGCGGCGTGGCAGCGGCTCGGGGCGGACGACAACGCGCCGTACCGGGTGTTCCACGACGTGAGCGGCGTGCCGAAGGGGACGCTGCTCGAGTACCGGGCCGTCCTCAAGGATGCGTCCGGCAACTACTCGGTCTCCGGGTCGTACGGGATCGTCGGCGACGCCCCGACGCCCGGCGGTGGCGGTGGAGGCGGCGGCGAGGACCCGGCGACGCAGCCCGCGAACGTGAGCGTGCCCGGCGACCACAACAGCGAGATGGGCTGTCCCGCGGACTGGTCCCCGGACTGCGACCAGGCCCAGTTGACGCTCGACCCGAAGGACAACGTCTGGAAGGGAACCTTCACCGGGCTGCAGGGCGAGCACGCCTACAAGGCCGCGATCAACAAGACCTGGGACGAGAACTACGGAGCCGGCGGCGCCGCGAACGGTGCCAACATCTCCTACACCGGACCCACGGGACCGGTGACGTTCTACTACGAGCACGGCCGGCACTTCGTCACGTCGACCGCGCAGGGGCCGATCGTCACCGTGCCGGGCTCGTTCCAGTCCGAGCTGGGCTGTCCGGCCGACTGGTCGCCCGACTGCATGCGACCCTGGTTGACCGACCAGGACGGCGACGGCACGTTCACCTGGTCGACGAGCAAGATCGGAGCGGGCAGCTATGAGGCGAAGGTCGCGCACGGCCTGTCCTGGGACGAGAGCTACGGCGCCGGGGGCAGCCCGACCGGTGGCAACATCCCCATCACCGTGCCCGGGGACGGACTCGTCGTCACCTTCTCCTACGTCCTGGCGACGCACGTGCTGACGGTGACCACGGCCAAGCCGGGCGCACAACCCGACCTCAAGCAGGCCAAGGCGCACTGGCTCGGCAAGGACCTCCTCGCCGTACCGCCGGTCGCTCATCCTGAGCGGTCCCGCTGGCGCCTGCACTGGTCGGCGACGGGCTCTCTCGCGGTGGATGCCGACGACATCGGTGGATCCTCTGCCGGGCTGCGCGTCGACCCGGCCGGGATCCCGCCGAAGGTGCTCGCCAAGTTCCCCGCGTTGAAGGGGTACACGGCGCTCCGGCTCGATCATGGCGATGCCCGGACGATCCTCAAGGGACAACTCGGACTCGCGCAGTACGACGATGCCGGGCGGTTGCTCGACGCGACCGGAGTACAGATCCCCGGTGTCCTTGACGACCTGTACGGCGGACCGGCCGCCGGGCGCTCGTACGGCGTGACGTGGCGCGGGGGCGCTCCGACCTTCACGCTCTGGGCGCCAACCGCCCAGAAGGTCACGTTGCTCGTCGGATCGCAGCGGGTGCCGATGGGAGCCACCGACGACGGCTCGTGGTACGTGAACGGGTCGCGGTCCTGGAAGAACGCGCAGTACCGGTACGAGGTGACGGTCTTCGCACCGAGCACCGGCAAGGTGGAGACCAACGTCGTCACCGATCCGTACTCGCTCGCGCTCACCACGGATTCGGCGTACTCGGTGGCGGTGGATCTCGACGATCCGGCCGGCATGCCGTCGCTGTGGTCTCGCGCGCCGTCGCCGAAGCTGGCTCGGGCGGTGGACTCGACGATCTACGAGTTGCACGTGCGGGACTTCTCGATCAGCGACTCCACCGTCCCGGCCGCACACCGCGGGACGTACCTGGCATTCGCGGACGAGGGCAACGGCACAAAGCACCTGCGGAAGCTGGCGGCAGCGGGGCTGAACACGGTGCACCTGCTGCCGACGTTCGACATCGCCTCGATCCCGGAGACCGGGCAGCAGACTCCCGCCTGTGATCTCAAGTCGTTCCCGCCGGACTCCGAGCAGCAGCAGGCGTGCGTCACCGCGGTGGCCGCGAAGGACGGCTTCAACTGGGGTTACGACCCGTACCACTGGCTTGCGCCGGAGGGCTCGTACGCGACGGCCAAGGACGGACTGGCGCGGGTGGCCGAGTTCCGCACGATGGTCGGCGGGCTGCACAAGTCCGGCCTGCGGGTCGTGCTCGACCAGGTCTACAACCATACGCCGGCGGCCGGTCAGGCACCGACGTCCGTGCTCGACAAGGTCGTGCCCGGCTACTACCAGCGGCTGAACTCGACCGGTGGCGTCGAGACCTCGACCTGCTGCAGCAACATCGCAACCGAGCACGCGATGGCGGAGAAGATCATGGTCGACAGCACCGTGTCGTGGGCGAAGAACTACCGCGTCGACGGCTTCCGGTTCGACCTGATGGGCCACCACAGCAAGGCGAACATGCTCAAGGTCCGCGCCGCGCTGGACAAGCTGACCCTGGCTCGCGACGGGGTGGACGGCAAGAAGATCTACCTGTACGGCGAGGGGTGGAACTTCGGCGAGGTTGCCAACAACGCGCTGTTCGTCCAGGCCACCCAGGGCCAGCTCGGCGGCACCGGGATCGGCACCTTCTCCGACCGCCTGCGCGACGCGGTCCGCGGTGGCGGCCCGTTCGACGAGGACCCGAGGGTGCAGGGCTTCGGCTCCGGTGCGGCCAGCGACCCGAACGGTGCCCCGGTCAACGGTTCACCGGAGGACCGGGCGAAGCGGCTCGCGCACGACACGGATCTCGTCCAGCTCGGGCTGGCGGGGAACCTGCGGGCATTCTCGTTCAAGTCCGCGGAGACCGGCGCGGTCGTACGAGGTGACGGGGTCGATTACAACGGATCACCCGCTGGGTATGCCGATCAGCCGGTCGAGGTGATCACCTATGTGGATGCCCACGACAACGAGACGCTGTGGGACTCGCTCACCTTCAAGCTGCCGGCGGACCTGCCGATGGCGGACCGGGTCCGGATGAACACGTTGTCGCTGGCAACCACCGCGCTGGCCCAGACGCCGTCGTTCTGGCACGCCGGCGCGGATCTGCTGCGAAGCAAGTCGCTCGACCGGAACTCATATGACTCAGGCGACTGGTTCAACACGCTCGACTGGACCGGCGCGGACAACGGCTTCGGCCACGGTCTGCCGCCGAAGCCGGACAACGAGGCGAAGTGGTCGTTCATGAAGCCGCTCCTCGGCAACGCGGCGTTGAAGCCGTCTGCGGTGGACGTGGCGACGGCGAACGACCAGGCTGTCGACCTGCTGAAGTTGCGGTTCTCCACTCCCCTGTTCCGGCTGGGCTCGGCCGACCTGATCAACGAGAAGGTCTCCTACCCGCTGAGCGGTACGCCGGCCGCCGTACCCGGCGTTGTCGTCATGCGGATCGACGACACCGCCGGCCCGAACGTCGACCCCGCGCTCAAGGGCGCCCTGGTCGTCTTCAACTCCACCGGCGCTCCGGTCACCCAGCAGATCCAGGCCCTGACCGGCGCCAACTTGTCCCTGTCCCCCATCCAGGCCACCGGCCCCGACCCGATCGTCAAGCAGACCACCTGGACCGCGTCGACCGGCACGGTCTCAGTCCCGGCCCGCACGGTCGCAGTACTGGTCCAGAAGTAGGCAGTGTCTCTTGGTCAGTTGAGGGCGGCGAAGCGTTCGGCGGCTACGAAGGCGCAGGCGGAGAGGAGTAGGACGTTCGCCGCCACCGGCCCCGGCTCCTTCAGGGAGGCGTGGGAGGTGGCGGCGCCCATCATGACGATGCCGAGACCGACTGCTGCTGTCGGCGTCAGGAAGCGAGCGGTGTCCGTCAGCCAGGGCGCGAGCAGGCCCACGACGGCCAGGAGTTCGCAGAGTGCGACCGCGCGGACGAGCGGCATCGGGAAGGGCGCGATACCGGTCTGTCCGGTGGCGATCAGGCGGTCGCGGGACATCGTCGACTTGGCCACGCCGGACAGCGTGAACACGACCACGAGCAGTCCGGTGACGATCCAGGCTGCGACGTTCATCTTCAGTCCTCCAACTGTTCGGTTACGGTCGGAGACGAATGACGGCGCTTCCCCGTGACTGTCACAGGGACAGGCCCTCGACCGTCCTAGAGGACGTGATGGAACAGACCAGTACTGCGCTCAGGCCGCTGCTGCTGTCGATCGCGTACCGGATGCTCGGCAGCTTCGGCGACGCGGAGGACGTCGTACAGGAGGCGTACCTGCGCCTGCACCGCGAGCCCGAGGTCGAGTCGGACAAGGCCTTCCTGACCACGGTCACCACCCGGCTCGCGATCGACCAGCTCCGCTCGGCCAGACGTCAACGCGAGACCTACGTCGGCCCCTGGCTGCCCGAGCCGGCCGTCGACGAGTACGTCGATCTCGCCGACCGGGCGGCTCTGTCGGACTCCCTGTCCACTGCCTTCCTCGTTGTCCTGGAGAGGCTGTCGCCGGACCAGCGGGCCGTGTTCTTGCTGCACGACGTGTTCGGCTACTCCTACGAGGAGGTCGCCGCCGTTGTGCTGAAGAGCCAGGCGGCCTGCCGGCAACTCGCAGTACGGGCTCGTCGGCAGCTGGCGGACGGCAGACCCCGATACGACGCTTCGCCGCGTGAGCGGGACGAGCTCGCCGAGCGGTTCCTCGCCGCGTGCCGTGAGGGTGAGCTCGAGGGACTCCTCGAGCTGCTCGCGCCGGATGCGACGTTCACCGGCGATGGCGGCGGCAAGGCTGACGCCTTCCCTCGGCCGATCCTCGGCGCCGACCGGGTTGCCCGGACGCTGATCGGGGCGTTCGGAAAACTCGATCGGCTCGGGCTGCGGATCGAGCCGGTGCACGTCGGTGGGCAACCGGCCCTCAGGATGTCCGACTCCGAGGACCGGACCCTGGCGGTCTGGTCATTGCTGGTCGCCGAGGGTGTCGTCGTGGCGATCCACGGCGTGGTGAACCCGGACAAGCTCACCCACCTTCAGCCCGTGGGTTCAGGGGACGCGGACGAGCAGGGCTGACGGGTCCACTTGCGCGCTGAGAGTCCGGCCGTCCTCGATCTGATCACCGTCCAGCTCACGGCGCACGGCCCGGCTCGCCTTGACCTGGATGCTTTTACCCGTGAATCGCTCGATGTTTCGGCCCTCCCGCATCGACTTCATCACCAGGCTGAGCGCGAGCCGGGGCCAGTCGCTGATCCGGCGCGGAGCCAGCACGACCGCGTCGATCATGCCGTCGTCGGGCACGGCGTCCGGCAGCAACGGGATGTTCGCCTGCAGGGTGCCGACGTTCCCGATCACCACCGTGCGGGCCCGGCGGACCAGCGGCGGCCGGTCGTCCACGATGATCTCGACCCGGACGAACGGGTGGTTGAGATTCTTCACCGTCGACACCACGTACGCCGCCCAGCCGACGCGCTTCTTCAGCTCGTCAGGGGCGTCGGCGATGATCGCGGCGTCCAGACCGAGCCCGGCCATCACCACGAAGCGGTCGGCACCGAGCTCATCACCTTCCACCTGGACGCTGTCGATCCGCCGCTCGTTGCCGCCGAGCAGTTCGGCCAGCGCGTCGTCGAGATCGAGGGTGATGCCCAGGTTGCGGGCGAGCAGGTTGCCGGTGCCGGCGGGCAGCACCGCGACCGGGATGTTCGTCCGGGCCAGTTCCGCGCAGGCGACCCGGACGGTGCCGTCGCCGCCGGCCACCACGACCAGGTCGACGGTCTCCTCGATCGCCTGTTTCGCCATCGCCGAGCCGGGGTCCTCCGCGGTCGTCTCGAGCCAGAGGGCGTCTTCGTAGCCCCGCTCGGTCAGAGCCGTGTCGACCTTCTTGCGGAATTCGTCCGGGTCGGGAACCTTGATCGGGTTCATGATCACGGCGGCACGAGGGCTCACGTCAGTTTTGTCCGTTCGAGGGGATAGCGTTCATGAGGTGAGCAGCCTTCCACGGAGTACGCCAGAAGCCCAGAACTTGTTCCCCACCGCCCTCGACTCCTTCGTCGCCGCGCTCGACGCGTCCGACCAGGAGATCCAGACCCTGATGCTGCTCCGGCACGGTCACGTCGTGCTGGAGGAGGAGTGGGCGCCGTACCGGTTGCGGGACCGGCACCTGCTGTTCTCGGTGTCGAAGTCCTTCACCTCGATGGGCATCGGCCTGCTGGTCGAGGACGGCAAGCTGTCGGTCGACGACAAGGTGGTGTCGTTCTTCGACGCCGACGACCTGCCCGACAAGATCAGCGACAACCTGGCCGCGATGGAGATCCGCCATCTGCTCACGATGACGACCGGGCACTCGCAGGACACCGTCGAGGCGCTGTCGCGGGACCGCCGGATGGTGCGGATCTTCCTCGACCTCGAGGTGGAGCACGAGCCGGGCACGGTGTTCGTCTACAACACCGGCGCGACGTACCTGCTGTCCGCCATCCTCCAGAAGATCACCGGCGAGACCCTGCTCGACTACCTCCGGCCCCGGCTGTTCGAGCCGCTTGGTGCGAGCGAGGCGACCTGGGAGATCTCCCGCGAGGGCATCACCAAGGGTGGCTGGGGTCTGAGCCTCAACACCGAGTCGCTGGCGCGCTTCGGGCAGCTCCTGCTGCAGCGAGGGTCGTGGGACGGGCAGCAGCTCGTGCCGGCGAGCTGGATCGACGCGGCCACCTCGAAGCAGGTGCCGAACAACCAGGACAACCCCGACTGGCAGCAGGGCTACGGGTACCAGTTCTGGCGGTCGCGGCACGACACCTACCGCGGCGACGGCGCCTTCGGGCAGTACTGCCTGGTCTTCCCGGAGCACGACGCCGCCCTCATCATTACTAGCGCCTCACCCGACATGCAGGCGACCCTTGACGTCGTCTGGGAGCACCTTCTCCCGGCTCTTCAGGGGGAATCGGGAGCTGACCTGGCTCGGCCCGCGAAGCTCGAGCTCGCAGCGCCCGAGGGCCAAGCTTGGAGCGGGGACGGGCGCACCTACCGGTTCGACCCGAAGGTCGCGTCGCTGACGGCGGTCAGGCTGGACCCGGACGGCACCGGCACCTTCACCTTCGAGGTCAGCTCCCACGACTTCGACGCCACGGTTCCGCCTGGCACCACGCAGGACGTCGTCTGCGCTCCCGGCGACTGGCGCGAACTGACCGACGACCTGGTGGATCCACCGCAGCGCATGGTCACCAACGCGTCCACCGACAACGGCGCCTTCGTAGCCACCTTCCGCTACCTGGAAACCCCGTACGTGGCGACGTTCACCTGCCGCCCGGACGGCGACTCCCTGACGATCGATGTCCGGTACAACGTCTCCTTCGGTCGGACGGAGTTCACCCTGCACTCGCTGTGATGTGAGCTAGGTCACTGTCACACTGGCGGCGTTCGCCGTGTCCCCTGGGTCGACTAAAGGTGACATGGAGGACGAGATGAAGGTTCTAGTGGCAGGCGCGACCGGCGGGCTCGGACGTTCGCTGGTGCCGAAGCTGATCGCGGCAGGACACGACGTCACCGGGATGGTGCGGTCCGAGTCGAGTGCGGACAGCCTCCGGGCGCTGGGTGCTGAGGTGGTCCTCGCCGACGGGCTGAACGCCGGCGCGGTGAAGGCCGCGGTCGCTGCCGCCCAGCCCGAGGTCGTCGTCCATCAGATGACCGCGTTGAAGGGTGGCATCGACTTCAAGAAGTTCGACGAGAGCTTCGCGCTGACGAACCGGCTGCGGACCGAAGGCACGGACAACCTGCTCGCCGCCTCCCAGGCCGCCGGCGTACGTCGGTTCGTCATCCAGAGCTATGCCGGCTGGAACCTGGAACGCGGTGGCTCCGAGATCAAGAGCGAGCGGATCCCGATGGATCCCGACCCGGTGCCGGCGACGAGCAAGACGATGGCCGGGCTGCGCCACCTGGAGTCGGCCGTGACCGGTGCCGAGGGCATCGAAGGCGTCGTACTGCGCTACGCGGGCTTCTACGGTCCGACCGGTTTCATCGGCAAGGGCGGCGAGATCGTCAAGCTGATCGAGCAGCGCAAGTTGCCGGTGGTCGGCGACGGCTCGGGCGTCTGGTCGTTCATCCACTACGACGATGCCGCCGACGCCACCGTCAAGGCGGTCGAGAGCAGCGCCACCGGGATCTACCAGATCGCCGACGACGACCCCGCGCCCGCCTCGGTCTGGCTGCCGGAGTTCGCCAAGATCCTCGGCGCCAAACCACCGCGGCACATCCCCGTCTGGCTGGCCCGCCTGGCCGTCGGCGAGGTCGGCGTCTCCGCCTTCACCAAGATCCGCGGCGCCGACAACTCCCTGGCCAAGGCAACCTTCGACTGGGAACCCACCTACACCTCCTGGCGCCAGGGCTTCCGCCACGGCCTCTAGGGGACTAGAACTCTGAGGGGAGTTGAGTACTCCCCGAGGAGGGCAGATGCCGACCGTTCCCGATCGGATCCGGTGGGCCGTTGAAGCGGTGGATCCCCAGCCCGGCGAGCAGATCCTCGAGATCGGCTGTGGGCCAGGGGCCGCCGCGCAGTTGGTCTGCGAGCGGCTCACCACCGGTCACCTGCTCGCCACTGACCGATCGGCGGTGGCGGTGAATCGGACGACGGGGCGGAATCCGCAGCACGTCAAGGCGGGACGTCTCACCGTTCAACGCACCGCGCTGGATGAGCTGAAGCTGTCCGAGGACAGCATCGACAAGGCGTTCTGCGTCAACGTGAACCTCTTCTGGATCAGCCACGCCGAGGCCGAACTCGCCGTACTCCGGCAAGCTCTGCGCTCGGGTGCTCCCCTGTTCATCCTGTACGGGTCCGAGGGGCCGACCGGCGGCGACCGGGTCACTGCGTTGGTCGCGGAGGCCGTGAAGGCGGCCGGCTTCCACACCGTCAGGGTCGTCACCGCCGACCACGGCCTGGGCGTCATCTCCCACGCCCCTTGAGGGACGCCTGGTCGCGACGGGTGAAAGTCAGGGTCTTGTCGCGGGCGCCGCCCGGCTGCGGCGAGCCGTCGATCTCCTCGGCTGATCGTTGCTTGCAGCAACTAAAGACAGGGTGAGAGGATTCGTTAACGTCCTTGTTACACAGGACGCGGGCGACTGAAACAGCCGCGCCCTGAACTGTTGGAGACCCACCGAGACGGTGGGGCGCCCCTAGGGTTCCGCTGCCGGTGACGGCAGGCCTGGTCCGAGAGGGGAGGCGGCGCCGTGCACGTGGTGCCGCTCCACGGCGGGACAAAAGCCCGGGAGGCCTTGATGGCCCCGGGCTGCCGTGCGCATTCCGGGCCGACTCTCTGCGGAGGCCGGAATGTCAGCCAGCACCGAAACACTGCCGTCGAACGGATCACTCTCATCGGACGGGGCCGAGGACCTCCGGACCTTCGGCTACCCCCAGCAACTCTCGCGCCGCGTCGGCAGCTACGCCTCGTTCGCCGCCGGCTTCTCGTTCGTCTCGATCCTCACCACCGTCTTCCAGCTGTTCGGGCTGGGCTTCAGTTTCGGCGGTACGGCGTTCTTCTGGACGTGGCCCGCCGTCCTCGTCGGCCAGCTGACGGTGGCCCTCTGCTTCGCCGAGCTCGCCGCGCGTTATCCCCTCTCCGGCGCGATCTACCAGTGGGCCCGGCGTCTCGGTGGCGCCGTGGTCGGCTGGTTCGCGGGCTGGACGATGGTGATCGCGCAGATCATCACTCTGGCGACTGCGGCGATCGCCTTGCAGGTGGTGCTTCCCGCCGTGTGGTCGGGCTTCCAGCTGGTCGGCACCGACTCCACGCTCGCGTCGAGGGACGGCGCGGCGAACGCCGTCGTACTCGGCTGCATCCTGCTGGTGGCGACCACGGTGCTCAACGCGACCAGCGTCCGGACGACGGCGATCGTGAACTCCGCGGGAGTGACCTGTGAACTCGTCGGCGTCGTCCTGATCATCATCCTGCTGGCCAGTCACGCGGAGCGCGGCCCGTCCGTCGTTCTGCACACGACCAACCTCGACAGCAGCACCGGGTACGTCGTACCGCTGCTGATCTCGGCGTTGATGGCGGCCTACGTGCTGGTCGGCTTCGACAGCGCGGGCGAGCTGTCCGAGGAGACGCACAAGCCGCGCGCCACCACGCCGAGGACGATCCTCCGCGCGGTGATCGCGTCGGGCATCGGCGGCGCCTTCCTGATCATCGCCGCGCTGATGGCCGCTCCCTCCCTGACCGACGGCGACCTCGCCGGGCAAGGGCTGCCGTACGTGCTGACCAGCCGACTCGGCACGACAACGGGCAAGCTGTTGCTGCTCGACGTCGCGCTCGCGGTGTGTGTCTGCACGCTGGCGATCCAGACGGCGGCCGCGCGGATGATCTTCTCGATGGCGCGCGACAACGTCCTGCCGTTCTCCGCCAAGCTTCGTCAGGTGTCGGACCGAACCGGTACTCCGGTGGCTGCCACGATCGTGCCGGGCGTGCTCGCCGGCTTCTGCCTGGTGGTCAACGTCGGCAACGCTGGGCTGTTCCTCGGACTGGCGAGCGTCTGCATCATGCTGCTGTACCTGGCGTACCTGATGGTCACCGCTCCCCTGCTGATCCAGCGTTTCAAGGGCAACCCGCTGACCGCCGGTGTCGACGAGGACGGCCGCCCGCTCTTCTCCCTCGGCCGCGCGGGCTTGTTCGTGAACATCGTCGCCGTCACCTACGGCCTCGCGATGGCTATCAACCTGGGCTTGCCGCGCGCCGAGGTCTACGACCCGGCCGGCGAGGGCTGGTACCTGCACTACCTCCCCTTGATCACGCTCGCGATCGTCGCGATCGGCGGACTGATCGCCTACCGCACCCAGCACAGCCGGTACCACGCCTCCATCGGCACTGTCGCCGTCGGGGCGGAAGCATGAGCCACAACATCCCCGGCGGAGCCGCCTGGTCGGCTTCCGTCAAAGCCGGACGCACGCTCACCTTGACCGCGCTCGACGACGGCGCGAACGCCTCGGTCCTCATCATCGGCGCCGACCGCCTCGACCGCCTCAACATTCCCGACACCCTGAAGTCCCAGATGTCCGCACGCATCCGAGCGGGGATGGTGCTGATGTCCGACCGCGGTACTGCGCTGGCGACCGTGCTCGCGTCGTCTCTCGACTGGCATGACTGCCTGGCCGGACGCGGACCTGACCGGCTCCTGCAGCTCGAACTCGCCAAGCACGGCTTCGGCGAGGCGGACCTGCACGCCTGCATCAACTTCTTCTCGAAGGTCGGGATCAGCGACGACTCGCGCGCCTCGCTGACCTTCGTGCCGGACCACGCCACGGCAGGCGACACGGTCACGCTCCGGGTCGACCAGGACCTGGTGGTCTTCGTGTCGACGGCACCTCATCAGCTCGCCTCCGAGTCCAGCCCGGCCGGGGTCGCAGTACAGATCGAAGGTGTTGGTGAGGTCGGCGATCCGTCGGAACTGCGCGAGGAAGCGGTTCGGGCCCTCGAGGTGACCAGGGGGTTGCTGGTATGACCATCGTGGAAACGACCACCGCGCTCGACACCGTCATCCAACCTGGAGACGGCACTCTGCTCGCCGTGCCTTCCGGTGGTCGACTGCGGATCGTCGATCTGCACGGCAACCAGGCCGTCGACACGCTGTTCTACGACGCGAGCGATGTGGACAACCGCTACTCGGCGTTCGACACGATCCGCGAGCAGCAGGCCGTCTTCCTGACCACCGGATCGCGGTTGCTCTCCAGCAGACTCGACGAGCTTGCCGTGATCAGCGACGACACCTGCGGCCGGCACGACACCGTCGGCGGCGCCTGCTCGCAGGACAGCAACGTGATCCGGTACGGCGAGTTCACCCGGCACCAGCACGCCTGCCGTCAGACCTTCCTGCGCTACGGCGCACGGGCCGGCATCGGGCAACGGCAGCTCACGCACAACGTCAACTTCTTCATGAACGTGCCGGTCAGTCCGGACGGCGACCTCTCCTTCGAGGACGGCCTATCGGCGCCCGGGCGGTACGTCGAGATCACCGCCAGCCGGGATCTCCTGGTGCTGATCAGCAACTGCCCGCAACTCAACAACCCCTGCAACGGGTGGAACCCGACCCCCGTGCAGCTGCTGGGCTGGTGGTGACGGTGGAAACCATCACCATCGTTGCCCCCGGCACCCAAACGACGATTCAGGACCTGGCCGGCCGTCAGGGGCTGTGGGATGTCGGCGTACCACCTTCCGGCGCGGCCGACGAACTCAGCTTCGCGCTGGTCAACGCGGCCGTGGGTAACCCTGACAGCGCGGCAGGCTTGGAATGTGTGCTGACCGGCCCGGTACTGACCAGCGACGAGGACCGGCTGGTCTGCGTCGGCGGTGCGGCCACGCGGGCAATGATCGGCGGACGCCCGCTGCGCCCCGGCAGAGTGGTGCGGCTACCGGCCGGCGTTGTCCTGGACGTCGGCCAGCTCGACGGTCCGGGGATGCGCGGCTACCTGGCGATCGAAGGTGGCCTGGACGTACCGCGGGTCCTGGGCAGCCGGTCGACCTTCATTCTCGGCGGCTTCGGTGGTCAGGACGGGAGACCTCTCGCCGCGGGCGACCTGCTCCCCCTCGGCCGGCGGGAGAACCTGCTCAGTCCAACGCCGGTCGAGTTGCCCGCGCTGTCGGACAGCTGGCAGGTACGCGTGATTCCCGGCCCGCATGGCGCTCCGGATCACCTCACGGACGAAGGCGTCGAGGCGTTCTTCGGGACCTCGTGGCTGGTGGATCACCGGTCCGACCGCACCGGAGTACGGCTGGTCGGGCCGAGTCCGGACTGGGCCCGGACCGATGGTGGCGAGGCCGGGCTGCATCCGTCGAACGTGCACGACTCGGCCTATCCGGTCGGCGGGATCATGCTCTCCGGGGACACCCCGGTGATCGTCGGAAAGGACGGGCCGTCGCTCGGCGGCTTCGTCGTACCGGCGGTGGTGATCGAAGCGGATCGGTGGATGCTCGGGCAGTTGCGGCCGGGCGACTCCGTGGAGCTGGTTCCCGTGACGATGGAGGCCGCGGCCGAGGCGATCCGCGCTCGGCGAGCGTGGTTCGCGGATCTCCGGCAGGAACCCGTCGTGGTCGGGGCTGGGGTGAGCGGTTCCGAGCGCCCGAAGGATCTCCACCAGGGCGGCGCCGGGACCACCTCCCCGGCGTACACGATCAGATGTGCGGGTGAACGGCACCTGCTGGTGGAGGCCGGGCCGGCGGAGCTCGACCTCACCGTGCGGGTCTGGATTCACCTGCTGGCGCAGGCGTTGCGCCACGATCGGCCCGCGGGCGTGGCCGAGATCGTCGAGGGCGTCCGGTCGCTGTTGGTGGCGGTGGACTCGTCGCGGCTGGGGCTGGTCGAGCTGGCCGAGCGTTTGGTGTTCCTCGCCGCCGGGCTGGCCGATCCGGCGACGGTGGTGCTGCCCGCTCGCGAGGTGACGCTGCCGATCGCGTTCGACCATCCGGAGACGCACGAGGCGATGCGGCGGTACGCGACCTCGGTCCGGCCCGATGCGCCCTGGTGCCCGGACAACGTGGAGTTCATCCGGAGGGTCAACGACCTCGGCCGCCGGGACGAGGTCTTCGAGATCATCCAGGCTGCGACGTACCTGGTCGTGGGACTCGGCGACGTCTACCTCGGCGCCCCGGTCGCCGTACCCGTCGATCCGCGGCACCGGCTGGTGACGACGAAGTACAACCCGGCTCGGACCTGGACGCCGCAGAACGCCGTCGGGATCGGCGGGATCTACCTGTGCGTGTACGGGATGGAAGGACCGGGCGGCTACCAGTTGGTCGGGCGAACCGTGCCTGTCTGGCGGATCTCGCGGACCGATGAGCAGCCGTGGTTGCTCCGGCAGTTCGACCTGATCAGATTCACCCCGGTGAGTGCGGAACAGCTCGCGCACGAGCGGACCGAGATCGCGGCCGGACGCGCGGACCTGCGGGTCAGCCCGGCGACGTTCTCGATCGCCGACATCCACCGGATCGAGCAGGAAGCACCCGTGGACATAGCAACCTTGCGCGCGAAGCGACGAGCGGCCTTCGAGGCCGAGAGGGCCAGGTGGGGAGCATGACGGTCTGGATCACTCGAGTGGATCCGGTCGAGCCTGCGGCGGGTCCGCTGCACGGGTTGACGATGGCGCTCAAGGACAACATCGACCTGGCCGGAGTACCGACCACGGCCGGCGATCCGCGCAACTCTCAGCCGGCGGAGCACAACGCGTTCGTGGTGGACCGGCTGATCGAGGCCGGCGCTGTGCCGCTCGGGAAGACCAACCTGGACCAGTACGCGACGGGTCTGGTCGGCACGCGTTCGCCGTACGGGGCCTGCCATTCGGTGTTCTCCGAGCTGCATGTGTCGGGTGGTTCGAGCTCGGGCAGTGCGGTCGCGGTGGCGACGGGTGCGGTGGACTTCGCGCTCGGGACGGATACCGCTGGGAGTGGTCGGGTGCCTGCGGCGTTCAACGCTCTGGTGGGGATCAAGCCGAGCCGTGGCCTCGTGTCCGCGCGAGGGGTGGTGCCCGCCTGTCGCTCGCTCGACTGCGTCACCGTGATGGCGCGGACAGTCGGGACCGCGCGGAAGGCCTTCGACGTGATGGCGACCTTCGATCCGCAGGATGCCTGGTCGCGGCGGGCCTCCGATCTCCCGCGCGGCCGCTCGACGCGTACGCCGGGCGCCGCGGCGGTGATCGGCGTACCGGACATTCCGCTGGATCTCGACCCCCTGCACGAGCAGGCCTGGCAGGAGACCCTCGACCAGGCCTATCGGCTGGGCGAGGTGGTGAAGGTGGACGTCCAGCCGCTGCTCGAAGCCGCCGAACTGCTGTACTCCGGGCCGTGGCTCGCCGAGAGATGGCTGGCCTTTGGGGACAAGATGGTCGACGACCCGGCGGTGGACCCGACCGTGCGCACGATCGTCCGGAACGGCGCTGGGCTTACCGCGGCTGAGGCGTTCGCGGGCTTCGACCGGTTGGCCACGCTCGCCCGGGCGAGCGAATCCTCGTGGGCGCAACTGGACGCGTTGTTGTTGCCGGTCACGTCGACCCATCCGACCCTGGCCGAGGTGGCGGCGGATCCGATCGGAGTGAACAGTCAGCTCGGGCGGTTCACGAACATGGTCAACCTGCTCGACCTCTGCGCGGTCGCCTTTCCTGGTCCTGCTCGGGCCGACGGGCTCCCCTTCGGGATCCAGCTGCTGGCACCGGCCGGTCACGACGACGTGGTGATCGACCTCGCCGCTGTCTGGTGCGGTGAAGCCACCCGCTCGTCCGAGGTGCTGCTCGCCGTCGCGGGTGCGCACCTGTCCGGCCAGCCGCTGAACCACGAACTGGTACGACGTGGCGCGCGGTTGGCGTTCGGCGCGCGCACGGCACCGGAGTACCGGATGTACTTGCTGGAAGGTCCTCGGCCCGGACTCACCCGCACAGTCGAGCCAGCGACCGGCCCGGGGATCGAGGTGGAGGTATGGAGTCTGCCGGCCGGCGAGTTCGCCGGGTTCGCGGCGACGATCGAGCCACCGTTGGCGCTCGGACCGCTGGAGCTGTCCGACGGACAGCGCGTCCTCGGTTTCGTCTGCACCGCCGAAGGCGCCGACCCCGACCACGAGATCACTCGCCATGGCAGTTGGCGCAGCTATCTCGCCCAGTTGTAGCCGGTCAGGACGTTGACGACGCTCCCGGCCGAGTGGTGCCAGCGGTGGCAACGGCGCGTGTCGGGGGTGCGAACACCAAGAGGGGACCTCGGACACACAATTCCCTGTCCGAGGTCCCCGGATGGTGTTCGGACCACCACATGTGCGCGGCCGAGCAGACACCTGGACGGGCGTGATGGCTGGGGTAGCCCGGACCGCCAGCACTCACCAACCGCGCGCGAACCCCTGGCCCGCCGCCTGGTGACGCCGGGTCAGAGAAGTACTGGCGAGGTTGCTGAGTGGTGGCTGTCCGCTCGACCACCCAGCCCAGCCCAGCGCCGATGCCGCGACCCGATTCCCGAGCAACCGTGCGGACTGGCAGGCGCCAACGGGTACAACAGTCACCGCTCCGACCTGGCGTGTTACCAACGTGCTCGCCGAGTCCACCTAGCGCAGGACACTAGGCTGCCTTGCATGACGATCACGACCGCGGAACAGCAGGTTCTCGACCGGATCGACGAGGAGCTCCTTGTCCGAGTCACCCGGAGTCTGCTTCAGGCGACCGGGCAGAACCCGCCCGGTGACGAGGCGGCGACGGTCGGGGCGTTGAGTGCCGCCGGGATCGAGCTCGACCTGGACGTGGTCGCGACCCGGGTCGAGCCCGGCCGGGACAACCTGAGCATCATCCTTGCTGGCGGCAACGGTCCGGGCCTGCTCCTGCTCGGCCACACCGACGTCGTACCGGTCGGGGAAGGCTGGACGAAGGACCCGTTCGGTGGGGAGGTCGCCGACTGCCGGATCTACGGCCGCGGCGCATCCGACATGAAGGGCGGCCTCGCAGCCGCACTGGTCGCCCTCGCAGCCTTGCGCGGCGCCGAGCTCAGCGGCCCAGTCGAACTCGCCGCACTCGTGGACGAGGAGGAGACCGGCAAAGGCATCCGCTCGTACGTCCGTACTGCGTCTCGCTCGTGGCTCGGGTGCATCACCGCCGAGCCGACGGACCTGCAGACCATCATCGGCGCGCGCGGTGACTCCTACCTGCGGGTCGAGATCCACGGGCGTGCGAGCCACGCGGGTAACCCAGCCGACGGCGCCAACGCGATCTACGGCGCAGCCGCGGTGGTCGCCGAGATCGAGCGCCTGCACGCGGAGCTCCCCGCCGCCCCGCATCCCCTGCTCGGCCCGGCCACCTGGAGCGTCGGCCAGATCAACGGCGGCACGGGCGGCTCGATCGTTCCGGCCGAATGCGTCATCGTCGCCGATCGACGGCTGCTTCCGGGTGAGTCCCCCGCGGCGGTGCTCGACGATCTCCGCAGTCGGGTGGCGGGGTTGAAGCTCGAGGAGCGTGGCCTGTCGGTCGACCTCGAGATGCCGATGGAGATGCCCGCCTTCGAGACCGCCGCAGATGCCGACCTGGTGAAGATCACCGACGCTGCTCTTGCCGACGCCGGTGGTCCCGGCCTACCGCTGGGCGGATGGACCGCCGCTTGCGACGGCGGATTCGTTGCCCGCGACCTCGACATACCAGTAGTCGTCCTCGGCCCCGGCTCGGTAACCAGCCAGGCCCATCGAGCCGACGAGTCTGTCTCGATCGACGAACTCTTGATCGCCACCCGGGCCTACGTCCTCACCGCACTCCGGTTGCTCGTCAGGTGAAAGTGCCCACCCGCAACGCGTCAGAACGGTGGGGCTTCATCGTCGGGTGGATCGGTGCCGGGTGGATCGGTGCCGGGTGGGTCCGCGTTGGTTTGGGTCCGGTGGTGAATGGTCGGTCCTGGTCGTGCAGGGACGGTGGTGTAGCGATGGCCGGTGGGGGTGGTGAGGGTGGTGGATCCGTCGGGGTTGTTGGTGGCTGTCCAACCCCAGACCGGGGTGTCTTTGATGATGTGGTGGAGTTCGCAGTACGTGCGCAGATCGGCCAGGTTGGTGGTGCCGGTCCGAGCGAACGGGGTGCCGTGATCGCGGTCGCACTCGCGGGCGGGGCGGTTGCAGTTGATCCAGTCGCAGACCGGGTGGGCCGCAAGGAGCGTCTCCGAGACCAGCGCGCCCGGGTCGTGGCGGGTGGTGGATGCTTCCAGGACCGACCCGTTGGTGGGGTCGGTGAGAATGCGTCGCCAGGTGCCGTCGGTGGCGATGCGTCGGGCCATCTCGGCCGGGACCGGTCCGTACCCGGTCAGCTCGCACGGTTCGTCGTCGAGCCCCAGCAAGGTGCTGGCCGGTGTGAGGACCTCGATGTGCGGCCGGCGTCGGTGTTGATCAGGTAGCCGTCTTCCGAGCCAGTCCAGTCCGTTCCAGAGCATGAACTCGAACAGCTCCGCAGCCACATCCGCCCGCCGCTGCCCAGCACTGCGCCGCCGAGGAGTGCGAGCGACCGGGTTGACGTCGGCATCACCGGTGCGCGCCGGGTCTGCGGCGGTACCGGCATCCGCACCGGCACCGGCACCAGGGGCAGGGGCAGGGGCAGGGGCAGGAGCAGGAGCAGGAGCAGGAGCAGGAGCAGGAGCAGGAGCAGGAGCAGGGGCAGGGGCAGGGCGCTTGGCGAGGTCGGCCATGGCCTGGATGACGATCCACATCTGCTGGACCTTGTCGGCGGTGTGGACGATCCACAGGCCGGCCATGCCGTCGGGCAATGGAACGAGCCGGACCTCACGCTCAGCCCTGGCTTCGCGATGCCGATCGGATTCGTTCTTGGCGTCGTAGTAGGCGACCTGCTTGCGCAGCGAGCGCCGCAGATTCGCGTGCGACTGCGACGGCGCCCGCTTGAGAACGTGCGCCTCGACCGCCCGCGCCTGGTCGACGGTCAGGGTCCGGGTGGCATCGTTGATCGCGATCGCCTTGGACAAGCTGATCGCCCCGCAACGCAGCGCCGTGTGGGTTGCGCGCAGCACACTGGTCAGGCGCAACGCGGTATCGACGTGGCCGCTCGCGGTCTCGGGCCCGATCTTCAGAGCGGCGGCGATCTCCGCGACCCAGGAACGCTCGGGATCGATCGGTCGCCCATGGGAGTCGACCTCGCTGGGGCGTGGGATCTCGGTCGCCTGGGCCTGGCGCTGCCGGTAGAACGACGCCATCGCCGACATCCTGATCGCCTCACTCCAGGCAGTCAGCCGCGCGGTGGCCTTCATCAGTTCGATCAGGGCGATCGGTGACTCGGTCTGCGGTCGCACCTGTTCCAGTGCCGCCGCCAACTCGCCGCCCGGAGGCAGGAACACCCACGCAGGGGCCTTGAGTTCCAGCAGGAGACGCTCAGCCTCGTCCTGCTCGACCCCCGCCCACAGTTCCCACTCCAACGCGTCCACCTGCGACATCTGCAGACTGGACCCGTCGTCGAAGAAGTCCGTCTCGTCGACAAGGGTCGGACCAGCCGGCGCCTCAGGATTCTCAGGGACCGAGATCAGCCCCGACTCGATCAGCGCAGCCACCTCCGCGGCGAACTCGTGTTCGCCGTACTGAGGATCAATCAGCGTCGCGCTCATGCCTTGACAATAGAACATCTGTTCGATTGCGCCAAATCCCGCCGAACGCTCAATTGTCATGTCGCAAGACATCGGTGACAGTTCTGCGTCAGGACATCGGTGACACTCCAAGGGGTTCTTGGTGGTGACACTTCCGCCCCGAGGCTCGGGCGGTGGCTGCCAATGAACCCATCGATCCTCGTGTCCGTCTCGCGATCGCGCAGTGGCCAGATGACGCTCCACGTGGTGCGGTCTCGACGTTCTGTGCCGAGCACGGCATCTCCCGCAAGTCGTTCTACGAGCTGCGCAGACGTGCTCAGGTCGAGGGGCCGGCCGAGGTGCTCGAGCCCCGGACCCGGCGTCCGAGGTCGAGCCCCTCGAAGCTGACCAACGAGGTCAAGGAGCAGGCGGTGCAGGTGCGGGCGGCGTTGGAGGCGTCCGGGCTGGACCACGGGCCGATCAGCGTGCGCGACAAGATGCACGCGATGGGGCTGGCCCCGGTGCCATCGACGGCGTCGCTGGCCCGGATCTTCCGCGAGGCTGGTGTGGCTCGTCTTGAGCCGAAGAAGAAGCCACGCTCGGCGTGGCGCCGGTTCGTGTATCCCGCCCCGAACGCGTGCTGGCAACTCGACGCCACCGAGTACGTGCTGACCGGTGGGCGCAAGTGCGTGATCTTCCAGCTCATCGACGATCACTCCCGCTACGCGGTTGCCTCCCATGTCGCTTCGAGCGAGAACTCCCAGGCCGCGATCGTCGTGTTCGACAAGGCAGTGGCCGCGCACGGGGTGCCCCAGCGGCTGCTGTCCGACAACGGCGTCGCACTCAACCCCTCACGGCGCGGATTCACAGGCCAGCTCGTCGAGCACGTCTCGAGCCTGGGCACCGAGGCGATCACCGGCAAGCCCTACAAGCCGACCACCCAGGGCAAGAACGAACGCTTCCACCAGACGTTGTTCCGCTACCTGGACAAGCAGCCGCTCGCCGACACACTGGCCGAACTACAGGCCCAGGTCGATGCGTTCGACCGCATCTACAACACCGAACGCCCCCACCAGGGCCTACCGGGCCGCGTCACACCCCAGACCGCCTGGCAGGCCACCGAGAAAGCCGAGGCTCCTCGCCCCAAGCCCGAGCAGCCCTTGTCCGTCCAGCAGGTCGCCAAACGCCTACGCCCTGCACCGGCACCAACCGATCTGCCCGCCGGCACCCGCGTGAAGAAGCTGACAAGCGCCGGCTCCTTCTGGCTGGCAGGGGTCCACTACATGGTCGGCGGACCATACGGCTTCCAGCAGGTCCTGGTCATCACCGACGGCGACAAGATCACCGTCGCCGACCTCGAAGGCGAGATCCTCATCGAGCACACCAGACCCGCACCTGGAGTGACCTACGTCGGCAACGGCCGGCCCCGCGGCCTACGGCAAGACCACTGAAACGTCACCGATGTCCTGACACATCGAGTGTCACCGATGTCCTGATGCAGAACCGTCACCGAAGTCCTGAGACATCACACGCCGACCGCTCAAGCCACGGATCCCGGCTCAGCTCGGGCGGCTCGGGAAGAAGTCGGCGCCTTGGACGTATTCCATCGCCTTGGTCCACGTCGGGTCGCTCAGCCGCTCGACCAGCTGTTCCTCGGTGACGTCCTCGATCCTAGTCTGGATCCAGTAGAGGTTGCCGAAGGGATCGCGGACCCGACCGACCCGGTCGCCGAAGAACAGGTGCGTGACGTCGGTGACCGACGTGCCGCCCGCCTCGACCGCCTGACGATGCACCGCGTCCACGTCTTCGACGTACAGGCGCAGGAAGGACGGAGTCGGCGGCCAGTCCGGCCGGGCATCGAACATCATCACCATCGCGTTCCCGATCCGCATCTCCGCGTGCCCAATGACGCCGTTCTCGTCCGCCAGCCGACTGATCTCCTCGGCGCCGAACGCGCGGCTCAGATAGTCCATCAACCCGGCCGTGTCCTTGCCGATGATCCACGGCGTGACACTCGTGTAGCCCTCGGGAATCGCGTTGACCGTCATCTTTTCCTCCTGCGTTCGGCTTCCTATCCCCAGACGCTACGACCAGTACCGGACAATTTCTGTCCTCTACTGCTTCCGGCCCTGGGAAGCGTAGGTGTCTGGCCGCGGACTTGCGGCGAGCACTCAGCAGCCCAGTTACCTCTTGAGGGCTGCTGCCAGGAGCTCGGCAAGGTGAATCGGATGGCGGTCGGTGGCCTGGGTGATCTGGGTTCGGCAGCTGAAGCCGTCGGCGAGGATGGTGGTGTCGTCGCTTGCCGCGCGGACGGCGGGTAGTAACGCGCGCTCTCCTACAGCTATGGAGACGGTGTAGTGGTTGCGTTCGAAGCCGAAGTTGCCGGCTAGGCCGCAGCAGCCGGCGTCGGGGATGGTGGCAACAATGCCGGCGGCTGCCATCAGGGCTTTGTCGGCGTCGAAGCCTAGGACGGCGTGTTGGTGGCAGTGGGGCTGGACCAGGGCTTCTCCTCCTACCTGTGGCGGTTTCCAGTTCGACTTTGTGAGGAACTCGGCGAGGGTGACGGTGGACTTGGCGGCTGCGTGGGCCAGCGGGTTGTCGCTCAGTAGGTCGGGGGCGTCGTGGCGGAAGGCGGCTGTGCAGCTCGGCTCGAGGCCGATGATCGGCGTACCGGCTGCCAGGTGCGGTGCGAGGATCGCGAGAGAGCGCTTCATGACTCGCTGGGCGACACCGAGCTGACCGGTCGAGATCCAGGTGAGCCCGCAACAGACCCGCTTGTCCGGCAGCATCACCTCGAACCCCGCCGCCTCCAGCACCTCGACGGTCGCCCGCCCAACCTCCGGCGACAGATGGTCGGTGAACGTATCCGGCCAGAGCACCACTTTCCCGCGCTCACCCCGACCATGCTTGCTCCGGGCAAGGAACCAATCCGTGAAGGTCTGCTGCGCAAACTCTGGGACCTCGCGTTCGGGGGCGATTCCGCCGAGGCGCTTGGTCAGTGCGAGGCCGGCAAACCGATTGGCGAGACGCGGAGCGCGGGCGGCCAGTCGTGCCCAGAGAGGTAGCCAGCCCATCGACCAGTGCGACAGGGGTCGGGCCCACGGCCTTCTCGCGTAGTGGTGGTGGGTGAATTCGGCCTTGTAGGTCGCCATGTCCACGTTGACCGGGCAGTCGGAGAGGCAGCCCTTGCAGGACAGGCAGAGATCGAGCGCGTCGCGTACCTCGGTCGACCGCCAGCCATCCGTGACGACGTCCCCTTGGAGCATCTCCCAGAGCAGGTGTGCGCGTCCCCGCGTCGAGTGCAACTCCTCCCGAGTGACCTGATAGCTGGGGCACATCACCCCGCCGGAGGTCTGCCTGCACTTGCCGATCCCGACACAGCGCCGCTGCGCCCGGGCGAAGTCGTGGTCGTCGTCGTGATAGGCGAACACTGTCAGGAGTTCGCGGTCCTTGGCCGGCCCGTCGTGCCGGATGTTCGCGTCCAGTGGCGGTGGATCGACGATAATCCCGGGGTTCATCACCCCGGCCGGATCCCAGATCTCCTTCACCTCGCGGAACAGCCGCACGCCGTCAGCGCCGTACATCCGGGCGAGCAACTCCGACCGCGCGCGCCCGTCGCCGTGCTCGCCGGACACCGATCCACCCAGCCCGACGACGAGGTCGGTCGCTTGCTCGACGAACTCCCGGTACGTCGCGAGGCCGCGCGCGCTGAACAGGTCGAAGTCGATCCGCATATGCATGCAGCCCTCACCGAAGTGCCCGTACGACGCGCCGGACAACCCGTGGCCCGCGAGCAGTTCGTCGAGTCCACGCAAGTAGGCGCCGAGTCGTTCGGGTGGAACGGCAGCGTCCTCCCAGCCACCCCATGCTTCGGCGCCATCGGCCCGGCGGGTCGCGAGTCCGGCGGCATCTGTACGGCAGCGCCAGAGCACTCCCTGCGCGCGAGGATCAGTGACCAGCGAAGCAGTCGCCGGCGAACCCGAATCGCGAAGCTCCTCGAGCATCTTCTCCGCGGCGATCGTGGCGGCGGCCTGATCGCTGCCGCCCAGCTCCACCAGCAGCCAGGCTCGTCCGGCCGGCAGCCCCGCATGGACGGCCGCCTCGCGGACCTCCGCGGGCAGCCGCTCGACGAGATCGCTGTTGATCGACTCCATCGTTAGCGGACCGTGCCGCAACACCACCGGCACGCAATCAGCCGACGTGATCGAGTCGGCGAACCCGAGTACGCAAAGCACCTTTGCCGCAGGCAACGGGGTCAACCGCACAGTCGCCTGCAGCGTCGCCGCGAAGCCTCCTTCGCTCCCGGCCAGCAACCGCGCCACGTCATAGCCGTGCCGAGGCAGCAACCTGTGCAGTGCGTACCCGGAGATCTGCCGGCTGAATTGGCCGAATCTCCGGCCGATCAGCAGCTCGTGCCGGTCCACGAACGCCTGCAGTGCCCGATGGATCTCCCCTTCGCGGCCGGGCCGGGCGGCGTAGTACTCGCGTCCTTTGGTGCCGGGGGCATCGACGGTGAGCCTGGTGCCGTCGGCAAGCACCAGGTCGAGGTCGACCAGGTTGTCCGCGGTGGTGCCCCAGGCAACGGAATGGGCGCCGCAGGCATTGTTCGCGATCATGCCGCCCAGCGTCGCCCGGCTGCCCGACGACGGGTCCGCACCGAACGCCAGCCCGTGCGGTTTCGCGGCGGCCAGCAGGTGGGTCAGAATCACCCCCGGCTCGACCACGGCCGTCTGCGACTCCGCGTCGACGGCCAGGATCCGATTCACGTGCCGCGACGCGTCTATGACGACCCCGCCGATCGCGTTCCCCGCCATCGATGTGCCACCGCCGCGCAACGTCACCGGGGCACCCGCTGCCGCAGTCACCGCCACCGCAGCAGCCAGATCCTCCCGATCAGCCGGTACTACGACCAGATCCGGCACGGCCCGGTAGTTCGACCCATCGGCCGCATAGAGCGCCCGGCTCCTCGCGTCAGCGCCGACGGACCCGCGCAGTTGTCCCCCGAGTTCCCGGGCGAGCCGCGGTACGTCGTACTGGCTCATCGGCGGGAACTCCTGACTGATCGCTGGGGACACCGCGCTCGGGTCAGCATTGTCGACAATCTACCCATTCCGGTGCGGGTCAGCCAGGAGGACAGATGGTCACGGTGGGGCTGCTCTACCCGGGTCACAGCGCGGAGGACGACTACCCGGCGCTCGAGGCCCGGCTCGACGGCGCGGTTCAGCTGCCGGTGGTCATCACCTCGGTCGGCGAGGTGGACATCGCGTTCCACGAGCACCTCGTCCACTTGGCCGGCAGCCCCCGCCTGTCCCGCATGCACCAGACCTTCATCACCGAGACCCGGATGTGCATCCACGCCGCCCTGGAGGAGACCTACTCGGCCTCCGAGGTCCGGGGCGAGGAACACCGAGCCCTGGCCGAAGCCATCAAGACCGGCGACCCGGCCCTCGTCGACCACCTCCTCACCGCCCATATGGACGACGCCATCACCCGCCTGACCATCCGCTGACGCCCGCACCCGTTCGCAGTACAGGTCAATCCCGCAGCTACTGCTGGGCCGGTGCGAAGAGTTCCAGCTGGATGTTGTCGCGGTCGCGGAAGACCAGGATCGAGGCGTACGGCTCGTCGGTGATGGGCGACTGGGTCAGCGGCTTGTCGGCCTGGTCGCTGCGGATGACGCCGTGCGCTTCGAGATGGTCCTGCCACTGCTCGAGGTCGGCGCGGCTGGGCACAGTGAAGCCGGCGTGGTCGAGCCCGGTCCTCGTCTCCGTGCAGAGCTCGCCGCCGTTGGTCTCGTGCCGGTGCAGCGCGATCATCAATTGGTGGTCGGCATCGGCGAGGATCCGCCCGACGCCGCCGGGGTGCGGGACGTCCATCACCGGGTGGACGTCGAACACCGCCCCGTACCACTCGACGCTGCTCTCCAGGTCGGTGACGGTGAGCGCCAGATGATGAAGGCTTGCTGGACTGACTGTGGACATGACTTGCCCCCTTGGTTCGGCGGCTCAGTTCTTCGAGAACTGGGCCAGGAACATCTGCACGACGTCGTCGACGAGCCGGCTCCACCGGTCACCGCCTGGGTCGTTGGCGACCTGCTGATCGACCAGGCCGGTCGTCACGGCGGTCCAGATGTCGAGGTACCGCGGATCGTGCACGCCGTTGCGTGCGAGGAGCTCGCGAGTGACCTCCAGGGCACTGACCGCGAGCTCGTAGGACTCCGGCGACGGCTGGAAGCCGGGCACCGAGCGCTGGAACAGAAGCTGGTAGCGGGGCACGTCCGACACACAGAAGTCGACGAAAGCCCTCGTCTCGGTCAGCAGGTCCCGGCGTGGATCGTCGGTGGCGGGAAGCGAGGCCTTGAGGTCGACGAATTCCTGCGCCGCCTCGGCGAACATCGCGTCGAAGATCGCGTTCTTCGACTCGTAGTACGCGTAGACCGTCGGCGTGGTGATCCCCGCTCGCCTCGCCAGCTCCCGCAACGACAGGGCAGCGAGGCCGTCCTCCCGCACCAGGTCCCACGCGGCCGCCAGGACGGCCGCCCGGGCGTTCTCCCGCCGAGCCTCCCGCCATCCACTCGCCACCGAAGTCTTTACCACAGTTCGAAACATTTGCACACCGTCTAAATCTTGTCAACGCCTCGGCCGGATCCGCGTCAGGCAGAACGCGGTCGGGGTGACGCCGCTGAAGAGCCTGAGGGCGTGCAACTGCTGGAGATTGCCGCGGACGCGGCAGGCCACGCGGCCTGGCGATCGGTTGATGACATCGAGGCCGTTGAGGAGATCCTCGCCGCCGGCGATCGTGCGGAGGACGACGAGGTCGTCGACAGGGTGGGCGAGATCGAGGGAAGGCAGGCTGGAGCAGGGCAGGCCGAGGCCGGGGTGGGACATGGGGTGACTCCCGAAGAGTGCCGAATGCGGTCGATGAGCGACACGACATGCGGGCAGCGGCACTCGCCCCGTAGCTCAGCCGGACCCGGCTAGGCGATCAGGGGTGCCTCAGTGCTGCGCACGTCTTCAGGAGTTGGTTTGCATCGGGACCGACAGTAGCCGGGCGGACGGGGTCAGGCGAACGCGATTCCGATGTACTTGGTCTCGAGGAACTCGTCGATGCCGATCGATCCACCCTCGCGACCGAGGCCGGACTGTTTGACACCGCCGAAGGGATCGGCGGGGTTGGAGACGACACCCTGGTTGAGCCCGACCACGCCGGTCTCGATCGACTCGGCGACCCGGGGGGCGCGGCGGAGGTCGTTGGTGAAGACTCAACCCATCACGCAGTAGCTTTGCGGCCATGACGCTCGCCGCTGGGTTCTCGACTCGACCACTGCACCTGGGCGATGCCAAGGACATGGCGGAGCTCATCTCGGCGTACAGCGTGCGGCTCCTCGGCCGGGTGGGCAGGCCGCTGGCGAACATCGCCAACCAGCTCAGCTCACCCGGCTTCGACCCAGCACTCGATGGCTGGGCCGCGCATGACGAAGCGGGCCGACTGATCGGCTATGCGACCACCAGCAAGCAGGGTGCCGGCGATCGCTTCGACATCGATCTCGTGACGGAGTCGCGGGAGGTTGCGACCTGGCTGCTGACCCAAGCGCTCGATCGGTCCCGGCAGCTCGGCCGCGAGCAGGGCCACGCCGAGGTGACGGTGGGACTCGGCCTGCTCCGCGCCGACCAGCAACTGCTGGAGGTCGTCGCCGAGCAAGGGCTGGCCCAGAGCACCACCTTCCAGCGCCTGCGCATCGACCACCACAGCCCAGTCACCGCTCCCACCTTGCCCGCAGGCGTGTTCCAGCGCACCGGCGAGGACGTCAGCCGCGCCGCTCACCAGATGATGGTCGAGTCGTTCGAAGGCCAGGACGGCGCAACACCGCTCCCGTACGACGACTGGGTCGAAACCCGGGAGAAGCGGACGACCTTCGACTGGTCCCAGCTCACTGTGCTCGAAATCGACGGCCGTGCGGTGGCAGCGATGGAGTGCCGGGACGACTTCCTGGACAGCGACGACTGTGGCTACGTGGGGCGCGTCGGCGTCCTGCCGGAAGCACGCGGACGCGGCCTGGCGAAGTACCTGCTCCAGAACGCCTTCGCCATCGATGCAGCCGCAGGCCGGGCCGGCACGATCCTTCATGTGGACAGCGCCAACCCGACCCCGGCCCTCGGGCTCTACCTGGGAGTCGGCATGCGGCCGATTCTCGTCATCGACGTGTGGACCCGCGTGGTCTCGACGGGCTGACCAGCTCATCGCTGACCTTCCAGAGCCGGGTGGCCGCGGAGAGGTCGTAACTACGCTCGGAGGACTTCTTGGCCTTGCTGTTCGCGAAGTAGAGACCGGTCACGTTCTCCAACTCCGGCGACGATGCCAGGTGGATCGACGTCGCCGCACCCTGAGCAGGCGTCTTCATGAAGGGCCGGAAGAAGGGCACGAACAGCCGCTGGATCCACCCCGGATCCTCAGCGCCGAAGGAGGTGCTGACGACCCCGGGATGTAGGGCGTTCGCGGTGACGCCGTCTCCCTGCAGCCGCCGGGCCAGCTCGTAGCTGAACAGGAGATTGGCCAGCTTCGACTGGTCGTAAGCCCGCGACCCGGAGTACGCCTTCTCCCCTTGCAGGTCGTCGAAATCGATCCGGCCGATCCGTTGTGCGTTGGAGGAGACCGTGACCACCCGCGCCGGCGCGCTCTGTTTCAGCCTGTCCAGCAACAGATTCGTGAGCAGGAACGGCGCTAGGTGGTTGAGGGCGAAGGTCCGCTCGAGCCCATCCGCGGTGACGTGCCGGTTGTCCCAGTAGCCGCCCACGTTGTTGATCAGCACGTCGAGCCGAGGCAACCTCTGCAGCACCTCGTCGGCCAAGCTCCGCACCTCCGCCTGGGACGACAGGTCCGCGACGAACACGTCCACGTCCCCGCCGCCCACGGCCCGGATCTCGCGCGCCGCGCCCTCGGTGCGCTCACGATCCCGGCCGGTGATGGCAACGTGCGCGCCCATCCCGGCCAGGCCCAGTGCGGTCGCCTTGCCGATGCCGCTGGTGGCCCCTGTGATGAGAACCGTTGTACTACGCAACGGCCGGCTGTCGTCCATGTCCCTGCCCGTCAGACCTTGATGGCGATCTTGCCGCGGACCTGGCCGGCTTCGAGCTGACGCATGGCTTCGGCGGCTTCGGCCAGCGGGTAGCTCTTGTCGATGGCCGGCTTGACCTTGCCGGCCTCGATCAGCTCGGTGAGGCGGTCAAGTTCGGCGCCGCGTTCGTTGCCGATGAAGCTGGCGACTCGTTGGCGGGAGAACCAGGAGGTGACCAGGGCGCGGATCTGGCGGCCCATGCCGCCGGTCACCCTGTCGCCCTCCTCGCCGCCGGTGAGGACGGCCGTACCGGTCGGGGTGAGGGCGCGACGCAACCGCGAGAGCTTCGGATTGCCGGCGATGTCGATGATCAGGTCGTAGTGGTTCACGCCGTCGGCGAAGTCTTCCTTGGTGTAGTCGATGACGTGGTCGGCACCGAGTGACCGCACCAGGTCGAGCTTCGCAGTACTGGCCACGCCGGTGACCTCGGCACCGAAGGCCTTCGCCAACTGGACCGCGTAGCTGCCGACGCCACCTGATGCCCCGGTGACCAACACCTTCTGGCCGGCCTGCACCTTGCCGACATCGGTCAGCGCCTGCAGCGCGGTGTGCCCGGAGATCGGAACCACCGCGGCCTCTTCGAACGAGGTGTTCGCCGGCTTGCGAGCCAGCTTGCTCTCCGGCGCAGCGCAGTACTGCGCGAACGATCCGTGGCCGACCCCGTACACCTCATCGCCGGCGGAGAACCTGGTCACGGCCGACCCCACGGCGACAACCGTCCCGGCGAGGGCTCGCCCAGGCACCGGGTTCCTCGGTTTGCGCAGGCCGAAGACGAGGCGCAGCAGGTACGGCTTGCCCGTCATGACGTGCCACGTCCCCCGATCGAGGCCGGCCGCGCCGACCCGGACGAGCGCCTCGCTGTCCTTGATCTCCGGCACCGCGAGCTGCCCGAGTCGCAGTACGTCAGCAGACCCGTAGGCCTCTTGCGTGATCGCTTGGTTGGTGGTGATGGCAGTCGCCATGATTTGCCTTCTCTGCAAGGGTTGCATCGCTGCAAGGGACCGCGGTCACGGATGGGCCGCGGCTTCGAGAGTGTCGATCAGAAGAGCGAGGCCGTACTCGAACTCGGCGCCGAACTTGTAACCCGGTTCGAGAATGTACTCCGTGGTGAACTCGGTCAGGTACGGGTAGTCCTCGGGCGAGTAGGGCAGCATCATCGAATCGACCACGTCCGGGATCACCGACGATTCGTCGAACGGCAGGTTCACCTCCTGCAGCACGAAACCGAAGATGTAGCTGTCGAGCAGTGAGAACGCGTGCGCTGCCATCTGGACCGAGAAGCCGGCCCGCCGGCAGGCACCGATCACCGCGTTGTGGTGCCGCAAGGTCGCCGGGCCCGGCGCCGCGCGGGAGTCCATGATGCTGATCGCCCAGGGGTGACGGGTCAGGGTCGCCCGGGCCGAGCGCGCCCGGTCCCGCATCGCGGGCTTCCACTCGTCACCCTCGACCGGCAGTTCGATCTCGGCGAAGACCAGGTCGACCATCCCGTCGAGGATGTCCTCCTTGTTCTTCACGTGGTGATAGAGCGACATCGCCTCGACGCCGAGCTCCTGCGCGAGCTTGCGCATCGAGAGCGACCCCAGCCCCTCCTTGTCGGCCAGCGCCACGGCGGCCTGCAGAGCTCGCTCCCGAGTCACCGGAACTCGCGCTGCCGTCTTCTTCGCCACGGGTGATCTCTTTCCTTCGTTCGGTTGCTTCCTTGACAACCTTACACCGTAAGTCTAGTGTCAGAGCCAACCTTACAGCGTAAGGTCGCCTTCTCGGAAGGCCCCTGCGAAAGGCATGGAGTGCAGCGCATGATCACCGTCTCCGGACTCACCAAGCACTACGGCAAGCGCCTTGCCGTCCACGACATGACGTTCGAGGTGGCTCCCGGTCGCGTGACGGGATTCGTCGGCCCGAACGGCGCCGGCAAGTCGACGACCATGCGGATGATGGTCGGCCTCACGCGGCCGGACAGCGGCAACGTCAGGTACCACGGCATCGGCTACACCAGCCTGAAGAACCCCGCGCGGATCGTCGGATCGGTTCTCGACGCCCGCTGCATGCACCCCGGACGCACCGCCCGGAATCACCTGCGGGCCACGGCGGCGCTGAGCAGAGTACCGGCGAAGCGGGCCGAGGAGGTCCTGGCCGAGGTCGGGCTGGAGACGGCCGCGGATCAGCGGGCCGGTGGATTCTCCCTCGGCATGCGTCAGCGTCTGGCGCTTGCCGGCGCACTGCTGGGCGATCCCGGAATCCTGCTGCTTGACGAGCCGTCCAACGGTCTGGACCCGGACGGTATCCGGTGGTTGCGCACCTACCTGCGGAACTTCGCCGATCGCGGTGGCACGGTCTTCGTGTCGAGCCACCTGATCGCCGAGCTCAGCATGTTCGCCGATGACCTCGTAGTGGTTGGCGGTGGACAGCTGCTCGCGGCGGAGTCCGTCGACGCGATCACGGCTCGGAGTGCCGGCACCGTGATCGCCGAGACACCTCAGGCCGCGGCGATGGCCGCAGTACTGGCTTCGCATGATGTCCAGGTCGAGATCGAGGGTGACCGGCTGGAGGTGCGAGGGACGACGAAGGCCGCCGTCTCGCAGATCGCCTTCGACCACGGCATCCGCCTGGTCGAGCTGACCGAGACCTCGCGTTCCCTCGAGGACAGCCTGCTCGACCTGACCCGCGCGTCAGCGGAGTTCGCGTCCGCCTGAGTCCTACCGTTCCTGCCGCAGGTCCGCCCACTGCCCATCCCGATACCCAGCCCGACTTCCAGCCGACTGTTCAGTGAAGGACCAGCGATGACTGCCATTCTCTCCACCCCGACCACCACCAGCCCGACCACCATCAGCCAGCCCGACCGGCGCATCGCCGTACGGAGCGGCGCTGACGACTTCAAGGCGTTCCCGGCCGTGCTCAAGAGCGAGTGGATCAAGCTGTCCACCCTGCGGGCGAACCGGGCCATCCTCGCCCTGACCATCCTGGCCGGCGGCTTCACCTCCTGGGCGGTGGCGACACTGATCACCGACGAGGTTCTGGTGGTCTCCGTCGTCTACATCTACTCGACAGTGCTCACCGCGGTGTTCGCCGCGGTCGCCGGGATCCTGCTCTTCACCTCCGAGGCCCAGCACGGCACCCTCGCCACGACCCTGACCGCCCAGCCCGCGCGCTGGGTGATCGCTGCCGCCAAGACGGTCACCGCCACCACGATCGGACTGGTGCTCGGAGCAGGCGGGATGGCTGCCGGGTACGTCGGCGCCGTGGTCGGTGGCCTCGAAATGGGCGACACCTCCGGCATGGCCGCGACAACCCTGTGGGCGCTGCTGTTCACCTCACTGGCCGCGCTCTTCGGCCTGGGCGTCGGGATGGTCGTCCGCCACGGCTCCGGCGCGATCTCGAGCCTGCTGGTCTGGTGGCTCGTCGTCGAGAACCTGCTCACCCTGTTCCTGCCCGCGACCGTCGCCCGCTTCCTCCCGTTCTTCGCGGGCAACGGTCTGCTGGCCATCCAGTCCGACACGGCCACCGCTGACTCGATCGCCGTCGCCCTCACTCGCCCGGAGAACGCATTGCTCTTCGGCGGCTACACCTTCGCCCTCCTGATCATCGGCACCGTTCTCCTCTACCGCCGCGACACGAACTGACCCCAGGCAAAGAACCGGCGCTTTGTGAGGGTGCGACATCCTCGCAAAGCGCCGGTTCTTGTTGACTCTGACACCGTGTCAGGCCGTAGACCTGCCTGTATGACTGAACTGGAGTACTGGACTGCCAGGGAGATCGCGTCGGGGATCCGAGGTGGGGCGGTGTCGTCTCGTGAGGTGACGGCGCGGCTGCTGGAGCGGATCGCGGCGGATTCCACGGTGAACGCGGTGGTGGAGACACGAGCGGAGTTCGCCTTGGCGGCCGCGGCCGCGGCTGATCAAGCAGTTGCGGCGGGTCGTGAGTTGGGGCCGCTGCACGGGGTGCCGATGACGGTGAAGGACAGCTTCAACGTGACCGGACTGCACACGACTTGGGGCAATCCGGCCTTCGCGGATTACGTCGCCGACTGGGATGCCACCGTGGTTGAGCGCCTCGTTGCGGCCGGCGCGATCATCATCGGCAAGAGCAACGTGCCCATGATGCTCGCCGACTTCGGCCAGACCTCCAACGAGGTCTACGGGCGGACGAACAACCCGCACGATCCGACCCGTACGCCGGGAGGCTCGAGCGGAGGTGCCGCCGCGGCATTGGCGGCGGGGATGACGTATCTGGAGTACGGGTCCGACCTGGTCGGGTCGATCCGGCTGCCCGCAAGCTACTGCGGCGTCTACGGGCTCAGGCCTACGACAGGCGTCGTGCCCATGCATGGCTTCCAACCTCCAGGACCTCCAGCGATCCCGACCGAGTTCCCCGAGCTGTCCAGCCTCGGCCCATTGGCACGGTCCGCGGGTGATCTGCGGATCGCTCTGCAGGTCACCGGCGGACCCGCAGTTCCCTACTCCCCCGAGCTTCCCTACTCGTGGAAGCTGCGACCGCCGCGGTACGAGAGGCTCTCCGACTACCGCGTCGGCGTCGTCCTCGATCATGAGCAGGCGCCCCTGACGAGCGAGGTAGGCGCCGCGCTCTCCGACGCCGTGGATGCCCTCAGCAAGAACGGCGTGGAGATCGTCGAGGGCTGGCCCGCAGACGTCGACCCGGTCGGCCAGGCCCAGGCCCTGGGCTTCCAGCTCGGCTTGTTCTTCGCGCTGAACGGCGATAACCCGGACTTCTCGAGCCTGGCCGAGGTGATCGAGCAGGAGCATCGGCGGATCGCGGCGCGAGTCGCCTGGCAGCGCTACTTCGCGGACGTCGACGTGTTCCTCTGCCCGACCAGTTTCACCACAGCCTTCCCTCACGACGAGCGGCCCTTCGAGGAGCGGGCGATCGACGGCACGCCGTACGACGCGCAGGCGTTCTGGATCTCGCACGCCTCCTTGACCGGTCTCCCCGCGCTGAGCATGCCGGTGGCAACGAGCGGGCTGCCGGTCGGAGTACAGGTGATCGGTCCGTGGCATGCGGACGACACTGTGATCACCTTCGCCGAGCTCGCCGCCGACGTCATCGGGCCGGTTGCTGGTTGACTCTGATCGAGACAGACGGGAGCGGGACTTGTTCGCGATCGGAGACTTCGCCAGACACGGGCGGGTGTCGGTGCGGATGTTGCGCCACTACGACGCCATCGGCCTGCTGCGCCCGGCGCACGTGGACGAGGCGACGGGCTACCGCAGCTACGAGGCCGCGCAACTCGCCGAGCTGAACCGGCTCGTCGCGCTGAAGGACCTCGGCTTCACCCTGGAGCAGGTCCGCACGATGCTCGCCGACGAGGTCGGCCTGGTCGAAGTGCGGGCGATGCTCACGCTCCGACGGGCCGAGCTCGAGTCCGAGGTCGCCGAGAGCGCCGCGAGGCTCGCCCAGGTCGAGTCCCGCCTGCGCAGCATCGAGCTCGGCGACGAGGTACCGGCCGTTGTGCTGAAGGATCTTCCGGCCGCCCGGCTGGTCGCATTGTCGAGCACCGCCGCCAGTTTCACGCCGGAGGACATCGGCCCGGTGGTCAATCCACTGTGCGCCGAGCTCGGCCGACGTTTGCCTGAGGCAACGGCTGTCAGGCCGTCCGGGCGACTGACCTGCTGGTACGCAGCCGCCGGCGACGAGGTCGTCATCCACGCCGGCGTGCCCGCGGCCGTCGAGGTCAGAGGTGAGCTCAACGGTCTGCTGGTGGTGGACCTGCCGGCCACCCGCGCCGCGACGATCGTGCACCGCGGCCGGATCGACGCCGTACTGCCCGCCTGGCAGGCGCTGGCCCGCTGGATCGACGACAACGGTCATCGGTCCGGCGGGCCGGCGCGCGAGCTCTACCTGGACTGCCCGGAAGACCCAACGCTCTGGGTCACCGAGTTGCAAGAACCAATCAGGCCTTAGCCGGTTCGAGTTAGGCGGGATCGGCGAAAGAGGCCAGGCCAGCGGTGATCACCTGGATGCCGAACTCGAAGCGTTCGTCGCCGCTCGCGCCGGAGGTCATCGAGGCGGCGAGCGCGACGGTGAAGGGGAACTTCTCGGCCGGCAGCGACTGGAAGAACTGCCGGAGGTCGCCGACGAACTTGGCGATGTCGTCCTCGGTCCACTCCCAGGCCCGCTGCACGCTCTCCTCGAACGCGGTCGCGGTGACATAGAGCGGGATCAGGTCGACGGCCCAGGCGGCCGCCTGGTCGGGAACGTTGCCCGCCTTGAGGATCGCGAGCATCTGCTCCGTGCTCTGCATCGCCCGTTCACCGAGCGGGACCTGCCCGATGGCAGCCCGTGCGACCCCGGGGTAGGCGCGCATCACCTTCAGCATCGAGCGCATACAGTCCTTGAGTTGCTCCTGCCAGTGCTCCGGATCCGGCTCGGCCGGAAACTCCATCCCCTGGGCCGCGCGGTCGACCAGCAGTTGATCCAGTTCCTTCTTGTTCGCGACGTGCGCGTAGAGCGAGGCCGGCCCGGTGTTGAGCGCCTGGGCGACCTTCCGCATCGAGACCGCCTCATACCCCTGGTCGACGAGCAACTCCATCGCCGCGTCGACGATCCGGTCGCGGGTCAGCGGTTCACGGACCGGGCGGGCCGGCTTCTCGGGGCTGATGGGCTGCCACCGCGACTGGTTCATGGCCCCACTGTAGCGAACACCGTACTTGACAGGAACACCGTTCGTCGGTAGAACAGTGTTCGTCAACGAACACTGTTCGCCCATTCGAAAGGGGCGCCATCGATGAGCACCTCAACCACCTCCCCGGCGCAGGTCGATCCACCGGCGCCAGCCGACGCACCGGCGTACAAGTGGCGCTGGATCGTGCTCGGCACCGTGCTGGTCGCCGAGATCATGGACCTGGTCGACGCCACCATCGTGAATATCGCGGCACCGTCGATCCGCGCCGAACTCGGCGGCTCCGAGGCCGCGCTGCAGTGGATGCTGGCCGGCTACACGCTCGCGTTCGCGATCGGGCTGATCAGCTTCGGCCGGCTCGGCGACCTGGTCGGGCGGCGCCGGCTTTTCGTGATCGGCGCGGTCGGCTTCACCGTCGCCTCCGCGATCTGCGGGCTCGCCACCTCACCGGAGATGCTGATCGGCAGCCGGGTCGCGCAAGGACTGCTCGGCGCAGTGATGATCCCGCAGGGTTTCGGGCTCTTCACGATCCAGGGTGTAGTCGGGGCCTGAAGCCACCGGTCTCGAGGAGTGATCTGGCGATG
>NZ_JBHSKE010000023.1:0-15738 GCF_042657745.1 Kribbella qitaiheensis
GAAGACCTCGACCCCTACCCGGCCACCGACGCGCCGATCAGCTCTACACCCTCAACTGTGAAGAGCCCCTCTTCTGACGCGGCCGGGATGACGAAAACCGAGCATAAAGGTAGCCGAGGGTGGAGTGGCGGCGGGTGTCGTACCAGCCTTCGGTGCTCAACGAATCAAGGCCAGTGAGATCAGCCGTGATTGAACTTTCGAAGATCTGGCTGGAGGCCGTCAACCGCACCAACACCACAGCCGCGCTAGCCGCGTGTCACCGCGGCCGCCGAACCGGAGCCCTCCCGGGCCGCTGCACTGCGCTGCCACGCCTGTCTTGTCGGCATGCTCATCGAACTCGTCACCCAGTTTTGAATCCCTACCCCGTCAATTGCTTCAACCAATTACTTGTTGGTGAATTCGATAGCCATGGAATTGGCCAAGTACCGTGATGTCGCATTGCCGGCATATAGAACAGCCTCTTGACCTTGCTCGCTCTCAGGTTCATGGTGCTGGTAGGGGTTTTCGAACGGTCCACTGCGACAGCAGTTGTAGACCGTCAACGACGCGTCCAGATTCTCATCTTGGCAGTTCGCCATCGTCGCCGGTGGAGCGGCCGTGATCGGGCGCTGCAGTCCGTGGTTCGGCGGAGCAGGTGAGGAATATGGCGGCTTCAGACAGCGAGCATGGCCAGCCAGGCGATTCGGATCAGGGACCGCGTGATCGCCGCACTCAGTTTCTGAGCGATCGCGGCCTGCCTGACGATGACGATTTCTACCACCCGGCTTCGCAGGACGATGACGAGATCGACGCTGTGACCGATGACTCGGTCCCTCAGCAAGACGATTCTGAGTCCGAATCGGATGACAAGGGCTCTCTGGGCTGACAGGAGCGGAGATGCGTGGAACGGGAGACGAGGGCGCGAGTGGCATCGTGCTCGACGTAGAGGATTTGCCGGGCCGCCCCTATGGTGGAAAGCCGATGCTGCGACTGCTGGAGCTTCTCGAGAGCCAGGCGTTGACCGGCGTGGCAGAAAAGCTGGTCCGCGATGCCGCCTCCGCAGAAGCAGAGAACGCCGCGGTCGACCGCGCCAGAGACCTGGGCTTCTTGAGTACCGCACCGGACGCGATCGACCGCGAGGCCACGGATGACTACGCGGTTGCACCGAGTACTGCCGCGCCGGAAAGCGTCGCGCGCACTTACGCGGCGGTCGCGACGGATCTGGCCGGTCCACCAACCGCCGCTGGGCCGCAGTGGCGGTCGATCGGTCCGTGGACTGTGACCAACGGACAAACTTACGGCAGCAGCAGGGTCAATGTCTCGGGGCGGATCTCCGCCCTCGCCGTCGATCCATCGTCTCCCGCACATGTTCTCGCGGGAGCAGCCAACGGCGGCGTGTGGGCGAGCAACGACCGCGGGGCATCCTGGCGGCCTTGCACCGACTACGAGGCCACCCTCACAGTGGGTGCGCTGGCGTTTGATCCGTCGACGCCGTCGATCGTGTACTGCGGAACGGGTGAGGGTGACTGGTGGTCCTTCCTCGGCAATGGCGTGCTGAGATCCACCAACGGCGGTTCCTCGTGGACGTCCGTTTGTACGACGCCGTTCATCGGCCAGGGGTTCTACTCGCTGATCGTCGATGCAGCGGCCGGTCAGCGACTCTTTGCAGGAACGACGGGCGGCCTCTATGTCTCCGCGGACAGTGGTACAACCTGGACTCGGCGACGTAACAGCCAGACGTGGACTGTTGCCGCGGGCGGAGGACAGTTGCTGGCAGCCTGCCGGGACGGGGTGTTCCAGTCGACCGACTCCGGGACCTCTTGGACCGCCGTGGCGCTCGATGGAGCGCCGGCCAGCTTCGATCGTCTGGCCGTAGCGATCGCGCCGTCGAATACTGCTGTCGCGTATGCGTGGGGAGCAGGCCCGCCGTACATCCCACAACCAGGAGGTGGCCAGATTCCGACCGCTTACATGTGGCGACGCGCCGGGGCGAATTGGACCGCCGTCGCACCCCCACCAGGAGTGGCGACAGGACAAGCTTGGTACGACTGGTACGTCGCCGTGGCTCCCGACAGAGACACCCAGGTCTACTGCGGGGCCATCGAAATACATCGGGGCGACCTCGCGGCGGGCGGCTGGACTTGGCGTTTGCTCACCAACAAGGGAACGACGGGCGATTCGATCCACCCGGACCAGCACTCCATCGACTTCGAGCCCGGCGATCCGGACACCGTCTATGCGGGCAATGACGGTGGCCTCTACCGATCACCGGACCGTGGAATAACCTGGCGAAGCTGCAACAACGGTCTGGTGGTCAGCGAGTTCGAGTACTTGGCGCAGGAGTGGGGGTCGGCGCGCTGGCTGATCGGTGGTACGCAGGACAATGGCACCAACCGCTGGACCGGCTCCTCCACCTGGGAGCACGTCGAAGATGCCGACGGTGGTGACGTTCTGGTCAATCGGCAGACACCCGACACCGTCGTTCTCAGCCGTCAATGGGGAGGCCTACGAAGGTCGCTGTCGCGTGGATCGTTCAACACCTGGACCTGGATCAATCCGGCCCGTCCTGCCGGGGAGGGGGCCGGACTCTTCTACCCACCGATCGAAAGCAGCGCCACAACCGGCAACACCATCGCAATCGGGATGCAGGCGCTGTATGTCTCGCGCGACAACGGCAGTGGCTGGACCAGACTCGGCTTCCCGGGCGGCGGTATCGCCTCGGCCATGTACATCCCGGACCCGGATACCGTTGTCGTGGGGTTGACCGACGGCAGCGTGCTCCGGACGACCTTCTCGACCGCGTGGTCACCACTCACTGCCGTCACCACGCCGCGGACGAATGCGGGTGTCAGCGACCTCTACGCCGAACCAGGCGCGACAGGACGGCTCATCGCCACAAGTCGTGCAGCAGGCGGCGGACGCTTATTCGTTTCGGACGATGGCGGCACCAGCTGGACGGATCGCACCGCCGGTCTTCCGCCGCTCCCCATCAACGCCGTCGCAGTCGACAACCGGAACCACAACCGGATCTGGGTGGCAGCTGATCTGGGCGTCTACGAAAGCAGAGACGCCGGCAATACGTGGGCGACATTCTCGAACTCATTGCCGAACGCATTCATCGGCGACCTGATCTACCACCCACACTCGCGTGTCCTTCGCGCCGGGACTCGCGACCGGGGCGTTTGGGAGATCCCGGTCGACGGATGGATGACTCAGCCCGTCTGCGGTACCCAATGGACTGGGGTTCTTCAGCCGAACGAGACGCGACGTTGGTTCACCTTCCGCTGGCCCGCAGCCTGGCACGTCGTGTGGACAGTCATGCCCACCTCGGTTGCCCTCGGCGCTCCGCAGATCACCTGGCAGACGCAGGTCGAGCGTGCGGACGCAGAGTTCGCAACGTACTGGATCACGGTCAGGAACCTGACCTCGAACCCCGTCTCCTTCGAGGGACGGTACGCAATCCTCAGCCGCTACTAGGAGCCGAGATGTGGACGAACGTTCAGTTCACCGGATCACTCAACCCCAACCAGACCCAGCGCTGGTTCACGTTCAACTGGCCGGCGACCTGGCATGTCGTTTGGTACATGATGCCGACGACCGTAAGGCTAGGCGCTCCCGAGCTTGAGTGGGACGTAGCGGTCGAACGAGGCGATGCGACCAGATGCACCTACTGGATCACAGTCAAGAACCTCACTCCGGTACCGGTCACCTTCGAGGGCAGGTACGCCGTACTCAACTAGGAGCAGGCACCATGCGCGTCACAATCCAGATCGACGACGAAGCCGAACCAGGCAGTAAGGACCAAGGAACAGTTGTCGCCGCAGCCACGGACGGGTCGACACCTCCCGGCGACCTTGCCGCCCGAGCCCGGGAGATCGGGGCTATCTCGGCGGGCCCCGCCCCTACGCTGCAAGAGTTGTCAATGACACCGGGGGCTCCAGCGATCACGCGTCCGGCAACGGATCGGCCGATCACTGAGTCGGCCGTCAGCGACGCTACGGGCAGCCTCTCCGCGGGCGCCGCAGCCGAACTGCCGGACCAGATCGAGCCGGAACGCGCTATGTCATGAATGAACTTCTTCCGATTCTTGGCGGTCTGCTCCTCGGCGTCGTGCTCCAGCGGGCACATTCCCTACGCACGAGACTCCTCTTCGGCGGTATCTCTGCCATCATCGTCGGCGCAGTCGCCACCATCGTCAGCGGGGAATACCTGATCAGCTGGGGATTCCTCCTCGTCGACATTCCGCTTGTTGCCGTTTCCGCTGCGGCGGCGTACTTCGGGACACGGACGCTGTCCGTGCGGATCAGAACTTGGCGCGGACGGCCCGGTCAGTGACGACCATCGGCAGCGCCGAATGTGGGGTGAGACTCCATGGCACGCAGAGATCAGCGCGCCGCTTCGGGCATCCTGTGGCCCGTGAGTCGACGAGCAGCGTTAGCTAGCAGCGTTCTTCTTTTTGTCGTGCTGGTCGGCGGCCTCGCCCTGCTCCGCATCAGAGCCGACTGGCCGGATGCTCGGTGGGAGGGAGCCTTTGCACTCGCCGCCGTGCTAGTCAGCCTTGTCCCGATAGGGCTGCTTGTCCTGGGCAGGGTGGCAGAGTCGCAGGGCAGCGTGTCCTTCCGCGGATTCTCGGTGAACTTTGGCACGGCCGCGCAAGCCGTCGCCCTCACCAGCTCGGTGATCTCGATACCGCGCAATGTCAGCGAAGGCACGAACATCGATGATTCTGGTCACAGCGAAGTCCAGTCGGTGCTGAGGGAAGCATCGCGCGCCGAGGTCGTGGTGGTGGATCTCGAGGATGGCCATGCCTGGTGGGACAGCCGCTTGCTCCTGCTCTGTGCCGGAGCCGAGCTGCAAGGCAGCCCCGCAGCAGTGGTGTTCGTTGCAACGATTGACGACCAGCGCCGTCGCTTCATTGGCTGGGCACACACAAGCGATGTAGTTGTGCAGGTTCTCAAGTCGGACAATGAGCTCGCATTCGCGTATGCGGTCGCCCGGACGACCATCCGGCGGACGGAACTTGTCTTTCCCGGTCGCGGCGCACCGGGGCAGCACCCCCCAATGCAGCCAGGGCTCAATGCGCCTCAGCCTTCCTATCCCGTGGCGCAGGACCATGTGTTGTTCCAGCGACGTGCCAACCTGATGCTGCCTCTGCCGCCAGCCGCGGCGTTCACGCGAGCCCTCGCCCGAGCTGTCCATGACCTCGAGGACGCCCGGCAGGTTGGGGACGTGACGGTTGTGCGATTGTCCGCGCTGCTCGCGCCGGTTCTCCATACCGAGCGGATTGAGGAGACCGCGTCGGACGACGCCTGGGTCAACGCGGTGGTGAACCTCGACCAGGACTACCTCGCCGTCACCACTAGCGGTCTCTACAGAGGCCTAGCGGCTCAGAGAGACCTGCTCAGAGCCCTGATCAAGGCAATCCTTTCGGTCGTAGCTCCGCCCGGGGAGACGCCAGACAGTGGCACGACAACTGCGATCACGCAGCCGTCCGAACCTGCGAACACCTTCAACGGATCGATGTCAGGAGACGGCCGTCGGGTAGCGCCCGACACCAGAGTGAGGGAGATCCGCTTCAGCGAATTTGACCGACCCTGGAATAGACGTAGCCTTCGCCCCCGGTCCGTGGTAGCCCGGGTAGGGACCGCGCTCGGCGTGGGCCGCTCACATCGTCGACTCAACGGGAGGGCGAGATGGCAACGGACGTGTTTGTGAGCCCAGCTGCGGTGTCCGAGGGCCTGGATGGTGGTGATGGGAGTCTGGCGAATCCGTTCCACTCGGTCGCGAATGGCATCAAGAAGGCGAGTGAGGACGGCGGTGGGATGGTCTTCCTGGACGGCGGGCACTTCGTCGAGTCTGTTGATCTGGCAGCTGTCTCGGGCCCGAACGCAGACCACCCGATCGTGGTGTGCCCGTCCGGGGAGGGCGGCGAAGTCTTCATCGACTCGTGTCTATCTGAGTTCCTCGATCCGGATGCCGGGCCTCAGTGGGTGCCGGTGGAGGTCCCTCCCGACGGCTTCACCGGGGAGTACGAGTCCGTTCGTCAGTACCCGCCGGCCGGAACAACTGCGGGGGTCGGTCGGGTGAATCGGGGCGCGTTCCTCGACGAGCCGGTGCACACGCGGTTGGTCGGCTATGCGGAGTTGGAGGATCTGCGTGCGGACAACCAGCACTGGCCTGACGACGTCGGCAACATCGTTTGGCGGGCCAAGCCGGGGGTGCCCGGCACTTTCATTCACGAGGACCGCAACAACAAGCCGCACCGCCGGCCATGGGTATACATGGGACCCGGAATCTGGTTCGACCAGAAGATGCTTGAGGATGACCCCGAGCACGGCAGACGGATCCACGTCAGGTTGGCGCCGACGACGAACAACATCCCGAACTGGCCGGACTACGATCCGGCCGTCTCCGACCCGAACCAACTCAGGCTGGCTCTGTCCCTCGAAGAGAAGTACGCGATCTTCCTGAGGAACTGCCACCACATCGAGTTCAAGAACCTGACGCTTCGGTTCGGAAACCCCGACACCGTCCGTCTGAACGGCTGCAACGACATCGGCTTCGACCATTGCCGGATCCGGTCCGGCAGCCGCGCGATCTTCCTTCTGGCCGAGACTGATCACCAGAACGAGAACATCAGGGTCGAGCACTGCGTGATCGACGGCGGCCTGCCGACCTGGTCCTTCCGCAGCGACCGCAAGGACACTTACCTGGTCGGGCCCAACGAGCAGGAGACTGCCACCGCGGCAGAGGTTCACGTGAACATGCTGGGCTACGCGACCAGTGGCGTGCAGCTGTCTGGCAACGAGCGCAGTGCCGGGGTCGTTGTGCATCACTGCGAGATCTTCAACGGGCACGACAGCTACGTGTTCGGCGACGGGATGGAGTTCCACCACAACTGGGTCCACAACATGAACGACGACGCGATCGCGCTGTCCGCGGAGGCGCAGACCAAGAACGCCAGGATCTTCTGCAACGTGGTGACACAGTGCCTGACAGCTCTCAGCTTCGCGGCGAATACGGCTGTCGGCCCGGTGTACATCTACGGCAACCTGATCGACCTCCGGGAACCAACGCTGGGGATCCGGCCGTCGGGGAAGGACTGCGGCGTCCCGGACTCGTTGCGACAGGGGCACTTCTTCAAGGATGGCGCCGACGAAGGCTCGATCCAGCTGTTCCACAACACGTGTCTGGTGCTTGATCCGGGCGCGAAGGGGGACGACCTCGATGATGTGAACGATGCCGGATTCTCCTACTACGTCACCATCGGAAGGGGCGAGCTGCCGCGGAACGCCTTGAACAACATCATGGTGGCGGCGTTCACGCCCGGGATGGTCAAACCGATCGCCTTCCTGGCACCGGAGTCCTTCGACGTTGAGACCGACGGGAACACGTTCTTCCGCATCCCGCAGGCCGATTCGGAGCCCAACTTCATGGTGCAGCGCCGAATCGTCGACGCCGAGAGCAGAAACTTCGTCGACCTCGATGCGTACCGGAATCATTACTGGCCAGACGGGGTCGACGAATACGAGCACGAGAGCGTGCTCGGGGATCCCGTGTTCAAGTCGTTCGACACCGTGACCGGTGCACCGCATCCGCATGATGACCTGCGGCTCCGACTCAGCCCCGAGAGCCCGGCCAAAGGCACGGCGGTGGGGATGCCGGGCGAGCTCAACGCCATGTACAGCGCCGCCCTCGGGGAGGCTCCCACGGACCGGGGCTGTTACCCGTCAACAGGGGCACGCCTCCAGGTCGGTGTCGATGGACGCCGGGTGTTTCCCCGGATACAGATGTTGCCTTTCCCGACTCGCACCCCACGGGCGTCCGAGGAGGAACACACACCTTAACCACACGCCTAGAGGTCAATGGCTGAGCTAGGAAACGGGCGACTCGAACCCCGAACCCGCTGATTAGCAGCCCAGAAAGACCAAAGTCTGCCGTAGATTGCCGAAATGCCCCGTGACCTGCGCGCTTGCGGAATGCACCTCGCAGCGTTTGCCGTCCTGCGTCAACGCAGCTCGTTGATAAGGGTGCGTTAAGAAGTGCGTAGTTTCGGTCACGGGAAGAACTCTGGCCGCCAGACGTTCGCGTTTCAAGCGGCCTGTGGATAGCTGCTAGGACATCAACTCGGAGCTACGCGGAGTTATCGCCCATTTTGCATGTCATCGGCCGCGCCCTGACTGCTATGCCGACGGCCGCCAGCCGCGGGCCCAAGACCACGACCGCGCAATGTCTTGGGTGCCCGTGGCGCTCCAGCAGGATTCAGCCTACGGACCGCTCGGCGTCGGCCGCGGGCGTCCTCGGTCGGTACTCGGATCAGACCAGCGGCGGCAAGGACCGGCTTCCGGATGACCTCGTCAAAGGTTCTGGCTTCACATCGCTGTGGGACCGGAACAGCAGGGGAACGGTTGTCGAGCGCCTGCTCAGGACCCGAACAACCATGTCGGCGACCACTCTGATGAGCGGTTTGACGACCGCCAGGATGACCTGCCAGATCCGGCGCCACGGTCCATACGGACCCCACAGGTCTCGCGGGAACAGGCGCTTCCAGATTGCCCAGACGTGGTCCTTCCACCAGCACCAATCGAAGATCCACCACCACCGCCACGACGGTGTCGCGTCTAGGCAGAACCGGACGAGGCCCGCGTCGACGTCGAGAATCATCTTCTCCATCTCGGTCCACGTGGGGAAGAACTGGCCCCAGACTTTGTTGAACTCGAGGACGTAGCCCCAGCACGCGCGGTTTGGCAGCGTCCGCGTAGTGGCGACTGAAGGCCCAGTCATCGCTGGCGCCGGATGTCGGATATGGGGTTGACCAGCCGGGCATGAAGAATGATTGGGCGACGTTGTACGACTCACCGCGGACGCCGGAGATCGCCGCCTTCATCGCGTTGCCTGCCGTCTGCAACGCGGTTTGATCGCTGGCCATGATGTATTCGGCGTACGGGTCGCCATCGACGCCGCGCTTGCCGTTCCAGATTGGGTTCGTGAAGTTTATGCGTCGTAGTCGTCTGGTTCGCGTCGTCACCCCACGGATGCAGGATGTTCCCGCCATAGGAATGGATGTCGATGAAACGGCGGATCCTCGGGTAGCTGTCGAACAGCCAACGGACGTTTTTCCTTTCGGCCTCCGAGAACGGTGCGGTGCCGTGGAACAGATCGCTCCCAGGGCTGGTCGACGCGAGCGTGCCGTTGTTGGCAGCCGGGTCGAAGTAGACCGGGTAGTCCCACAGGAAGTCGTAGTTCCGGTTGTTGTCGACGCCGATCTTGTTGGGGTCGTCGCCGCTGCTGGCCGTGTTGCGATTTTGCGCCACATCGCATTGACGGTCTGGCTGTGGTGCCGACCGTCTGGGTTGATGTCCGGGAAGACGATCAGTTCGACTCGTTCGAGGATCCGCCGAACCTCGGCGGCGCTGTACTGTGTCCCGCCGTAGACCAGGCCGGAGCCGGCAGACCAAGCCTCGAGGAGATCGGCCGCCAGGTTGATGAGGATGTCAGGGCCTCCCCACTCACGCGCGTGGGTTCCGCTGATGAGGAGGACGCCGGTCCGCTGGCATGAACCTGTCGTGATTCGGAGGGCGTGGCTCCGGCGGTTCTGAGCCGTAGCGAACGGCAAGGTGACTACTTGGGCTGCCGACGGATACGCGGCGCCCAGGGCGATGACCGCCGACTCGATCTCGGCGACGTTGAGGAAGCTCATCGGGCCCGCCCATCCTTCCTGGATTCCCGACCCTGGCCATCGTCGTGGCGGCCCGGCTTCCGACCGAGGCCGCGGGGAGGGACGCGCCCGCCGTCGAAGCGATCACCTTCGGAGACCTCTGCCATCCGCTGCCGGCCCGTCTCGGAGACGTTCTCGCCGACCTCGATGGTGTAGCCCGCGGCTTCCATCTCCCGGATCTGCTCGTGGGGCGCAAATGCGTAGAGCGCTCCTCGGGTTTCCGTGGTTTGCTCGACATGGGGCCTGTCGCCGACGTCCAGGTCGAACCTGCGGAGCAGTTCGGTGACAGTGTCGGGGGTAACCGAGATCTTGACCGCGAACTTGTCGTCCTGCACGCTTCCATCGCTGTCCGGTCGATCGGCGTTCGGTGGACCTGGCGTGTCAGTCATCGAGACCTCCTTGCTGACGCATTTCGCCGTGCCGCGAGTTGTGCTCGACCCAAAGCCACTTGCTCACCGTAAGGCTGGACCACATGCCGATCCACGCCTCGTGAGGGTTGAACCTGGTTGAGATGTCCTCCTGCGTCGTCTAGCGAAACGTCGCGACCTCGAACGACCGCCCCGGCCGCGCGCGACTCGCCGTTGCAGCGCTCGCATCACGGACCCCTGTTGAAGGCTCGCTGCATCGTTCGAGTCGACCTCACCGGCCGGCACGCGCGACTCGCACGCATCAGCGCACTGCTGCGGCACGCGCATCGCCGGCGCCTCGCGCAGCGCCTTGGCGGACAGGGTCCACGCGGCGTCGAGGTCGGCGCGGACGTGTTCGACCGGGTGCCGTCCGGTGGAGATGCCGGTGGCCCCGAGGTTGGCGACGGTGAGGTCGTCCTCGCCAATGCCGGGCAGCGTGGTGTGGGCCGGCGGCGATGATGCCGGCGAACGCTATCAGCGACCTGCAGACTGTAGCCGTTGTGTCGCCGGAGCCGGGGGCGGTCTCGGCGGAGAGCCCATCAGGTGGTCTTGGCCTCTCAGAACACCAACGATGGCGGAGACTTCAATCTTCGCGACCGTCCCTGTGGGCACCGTTTGTCCAGCGACCCGGGTCGTCCTGCTCCGGCAGCAGGTAGTCGCGGGGCGGTGCCGCTGTGCCGCGCGGTCGAAGTCAGACCTGGTCGCCTCTGAACCGATTCGCGCGACTCGTCGTACAGGTCGATCTCGACTTTGTTCATTTACCGCAGGTCGACGACCAGGCCGCCTCATGATCCCGCTGCCGCAGGCGCTGTGCCCGCCGCCCCGGAGGGCGACCTACAGCCCGCTGTCGACGCCGTGCCGCATCGCGGCCGCCAAGTCATCCGCCGGACGCTCGTCGATCATGCCGTTGACGACGACGAGGGCGGAGTGGCCTGCGCGACCGCCGTCTATCGTCTGTCAATCGGCCCCGCCTGTACTGACGCCATGACATCAGCGGAGACTTTCCCGGCGTCGAAACCGACCCGGCTTGACGATGAGCTCCACCGGCTCAATGCGTCCACGACGGGCCGGCTAGTCCGCCCATCCAGTGCCGAGTGGGACGAGGCCCGGCAGGCGTGGAACCTGAGCGCGAACCTGCGGCCCACTGCAGTCGCCGAGGTAGCCTCGGTCGACGACGTGGTCACGGTCGTCAACCTGGCCCGTCGGATTGGCCTGAGGGTTGCCCCAATGTCCACCGGCCACAACGCCGGCGCGCTCCCGAACCTCGAGGGGGTCGTCCTGCTCAAGCTGGGGGCCTTGCGTGACGTCATCGTTGACGCGGAGGAGCGCACCGCCCGCGCCGGTGGTGGCGCCCGGTGGTCGGACGTGATCGAGGTAGCCGCGCAGCACGGCATGGCCGCGTTGGGGGGTACATCGCGCGACGTCGGCGTAGCTGGCTATCTGCTCGGTGGCGGTATGAGCTGGTTGGTCAGATCACACGGTCCGGCTGCGGACTATGTGACCGCGATCGAGCTGGTCACGGCCGATGGCCGGTTCCGCCGGATAGACGCGAACACCGAGCCCGAGCTTTTCTGGGCGGTGTGTGGAGGCGGCGGCAGCTTCGGCGTCGTGACTGCGCTTGAGTTCGACCTGCTGCCGATCAGCACCGTGCAGGGCGGCAGGCTCCTCTGGCCGATCGAGTCCGCATCGCAGGTCCTGCACGAGTGGCAGAGGTGGATCGCAACGGTTCCGCGGGAGATCACCTCGGTGGGCCGGCTGCTGAGCTTCCCACCGCTGTCGGCTATTCCGGAGGCGATCCGTGGCAAGGCGTTCGCCGTGATCGAGCTCGTCAGCCAACTGAGTGCCGAACGCACCAACGAACTGCTGGCGCCGTTGCGCGCGCTGTCGCCGTCGACGGACACTGTGACCGAGCTGCCGGTCTCACAGCTGTGGCAGCTTCACGGCGACCCGGACGGTCCAGCGTCGGGCACCGGCGAGGGCATCCTCCTCGACGCCCTGCCGGCTGAGGCCGTAGACGCGATGATCGAGGCCTTCCAGCCGCCATTGGTCTCCTTCGAGCTGCGTCATCTCGATGGTGCGTTCGCGTCCGCGCACGGCGGCGTCGTGGAGTACCCCGATGCGGACATCGCTGCGTTCGCGGCCGTCATCGTACCTAGCCCGGACGAGCTGGAGATCGCCCGTCTACAGGTGGAGAGGGCGGTCGCCGCGTTGACCGAATGGGCTATAGGGAGGGACTACCTCAACTTCGCCGAGTCGCGGAAGCCACTCGACCGGTTGTTCACCAAGGAGATCGTCGACCGGCTGCGTGCCGTTCGGGCGACGTACGATCCCGACAGCCTGATCCTGGCCAACCACAACGTCGATCCGGCATAGCTCTACCAACGTTCCTGACTACGTGACATCGGCGGTATGTACGGCGGGCCGAGTCGATGACGCCTATCAGCTATGCATTCGCAACCGGCAGCCTGGTCGTTCTCCCGCCCGCGTTGGGACCAGCCTCGGCGGGCGAATCCATTTGGTGGGGTTCACTCGGGGGAACCCCCAATGCGCGGTGGCGGAGACGGGACGTCTCCGCCACCACCCTTGCAGGCGACGTCAGTGAAGTCCGGCTCAGTGTAAACCGGGCAGCGATGGCAGCGCGGTTGTCGAGGAGGCTGTTCGCCTAAATGGGTTGGGCGGTGATGCGACCTTGATGGCGCCATGTCGAGAATCCGCTGTCTTCGCGGACGGCGAGCTGCGTGCCTTGGTGTTCCCGGGTCAAATTGGTTGTCGCAGGCAACATGGTTGTTGCGGTGCGTCGGTATGCGAGCCGCGAAGGAATCAGAGCTGCGACCGAGATACGCCTATCGGGACCTGCCCGGCCGGAATCGTTCACGCGTGCCTCCTGAGACCCACCTTTAAACTAGTGCCTCGTCAAGAAACGTTGGGGTTGTAACCGTGTCGGGTTGACCGGTCTGGTGGTGAGTCTGAAGGCTTGCTGTCGGAGGTGGTGATGGCTCGGCAGGCTGAGGTGTTCGTGCGCTCGTTGGAACCGGACGAGGCGCAGCGGTTGGTGAAGGTCACGCGGACCACGAGGGATCGGGTTCGGCTTCGCCGGGCCGGGATTGTTTTGGCCTCGGTTCAGGGCCGCAGCGCGTCGGAGGCGGCGGCGATGTTCGCGATGAAGCCGCAGTATGCGCGGGAGGTGATTCACGCGTTCAACGAGTCGGGGTTCGCGGCGTTGGACCCAAAATGGAGCGGGGGTCGACCTCCTCGGTTCGGCCCCCCGGTCCGTGAGACGGTGTGCCGGGTCGCCAAGACCCCGCCGCAGCAGCTTGGCCGGCCGGTCACGACCTGGAGCCTGTCGAAGCTGGTCGAGTACCTGGCCGAGCACAGCAAGATCCGGATCAGCACCGAGTCGGTCCGCCAGATCCTGCGCACGGCGGGTATCAGGTGGCAGGCGACCAAGACCTGGAAAGGCAGCCGGGACCCCGACTTCGCCCAGAAGATGGCCCGCGTTCTGGATCTGTACGACCATCTGCCCTCAGACGCCCGGGTGGTCTGTGTCGACGAGTTCGGCCCGCTGAACCTGCAGCCCCGGCCGGGCAGAGGCTGGCTCCCCGCCCGGCGTCCTGCCCGGCTGCGAGCCACGTTCAACCGCACCGGCGGAGTACGGCACATGTTCGCCGCGCTGGACCTGGGCACCGGGCAGATGTTCTACCGGTTCCGCGACCGCAAACGCTGGACCGAGTTCCTCGGGTTCCTCAAGCAACTCCGGACCCGATTCCCCAGAGGGAACCTGCACGTGATCTGCGACAACTTCTCACCCCACAAGAAGGCCGAAGTCGTTGCGTGGTGCCAGGCCAACCAGGTCGATCTGGTGTTCACCCCGAGCAACGCGTCATGGCTGAACTGGATCGAGTGCGAGTTCACCGCACTTCGGTACTTCACCCTCGACGGCAGCGACTACCCCAGCCACACCGCCCAAGAAGCAGCCATCGCCGGCTACGTCCGCTGGCACAACAAACACGCCCAACCCAAACGACAGTTCGCAGTCGACTCCAAGATCCGCCGACCCGATTACCTACCCAACTGTGAGTCTTTTGGTGGCTGGTCTGGAACTGGCTGGCAAGGTAGGCGCCGGGCCGCCTCGACCTTGGACGTGACTCGCTACCCAACTGGCCGCCCATACGGGTGCTCTTTGCAACGACTTGTCCGTCCGAAGGTTGGGGTGGCCGGCGCCGACCTGGCCCACTCCGATGGCTTGATCAGAAGACTGCCCGTCCCGCCTGCATAGCGGGTTCGTGGCTCGTCACAGTGCTGCCCCGAAGTGACTTCCATCCAGGCCGGCGCCGGCCCGCAGCGGCCGGACCGTCACTCCCGCCTGGAAGGAAGCCCGAACCGCCGTGACCATCGTCGCGCATGCTCACCCGCTCGTCATCGGCGTAGACACCCACGCTCGCAACCACACCCTCGCGATCCTCGTCGCAGCCACCGGAGCGCTGGTCGCCAGCGAACAGTTCCCCGCCACGGCCACCGGCTTGAACCGGGCGGTTGCCTGGGTCGCGCGCCGCACCGGCGGTGACCTCGCAGCCTTGTGGGTCATCGAGGGCGTCGCCAGCTACGGTGCCCGTCTGGCACGTGTCGCGACGCACGCCGGCTACAAGGTCGTCGAGGCCGCTCAGATGGACGCCCGGACTCATCGTGGCAGCGGGAAGTCCGACCCGCTCGACGCCCGCCGAATCGCGGCCGCGGTGTTGTCCCTCGACACCACCCAACTGCGCCGCCCCCGCGCCGACGACGGCATACGTGCCGCCCTGCGGGTCCTGGTCACCGCCCGCGAGCACATGACCGATGAGCGCACCGCGTGCGTCAACGCGCTCACAGCACTGCTGCGAGTGGTCGACCTCGGCATCGACGCCCGCAAACCGCTGACCGGCAAGCAGATCGGCCAGGCCGCTGCCTGGCGCACGCGCACCGACGAGCTCGCTCGTGACATCGCCACAGCGACCGCTCGCGCCGAGGCCGTCCGCCTCGCCAAGCGCATCCACGCACTCGACGACGAACTCGCCGCGAACAAGACCCAGATGAAGGCGCTGATCGAGTCCAGCAAGGCCGCGCCCCTGCTCGACAAGACCGGCATCGGCCCGGTCACCGCCGCCGTCGCATACGCGGCCTGGTCGCACCCCGGCCGGATCCGCAACGAGGCCGCGTTCGCTTGCCTCGCCGGCGTCAACCCCATCCCAGCATCCTCGGGAAACACCACCCGTCACCGGCTCAACCGCGGCGGCGACAGACGGCTCAACCGCGCCCTGCACATCGCCACCGTGACCCGCATGACCCACGATCCCGAAACCCGTGCCTACGTTGAGAAACGACGCGCGCAAGGACGCACCAAGAAGGAGATCCGCCGCTGCCTCAAGCGCTACCTCGCCCGCCAGATCTACCGGACCCTCAACACACTCCACACCGAGGAACCGGCAGCTTGACAAACATAGAAGAGTCGTTGCTTCACGAGGCACTAGCTGACGAGGAAGGACCGAACGATGATCGTTGTCGATCATGAGAAGACAGAGTGGGAGGAATGGGGCTCTTCACGATCCAGGGTGTAGTCGGGGCCTGAAGCCACCGGTCTCGAGGAGTGATCTGGCGATG
>NZ_JBHSKE010000024.1:0-85846 GCF_042657745.1 Kribbella qitaiheensis
CAAGGTGTGGAGCTGACTGGTACTAATAGGCCGAGGGCTTGTCTCAACACCACCCACGGGTGGTCAACAAAGACTTGCTGCGAAGATACACGCGTCCGCTATACGGTTCCCGAAATACGGTCAACCCCCAGCCCACAACCCCCTCAACAGGGGGTTGGAGTGACTGCAGTGTGGTTGGTTGATATTTCTATAGAGTTACGGTGACCATAGCGTCGGGGAAACACCCAGTCTCCATTCCGAACCTGGAAGTTAAGCCCGACAGCGCCGATGGTACTGCGACCGGGAGGTCGTGGGAGAGTAGGACGTCGCCGGACATTCACACTGTTAAGGGCCACCCACACCGGGTGGCCCTTAATGTTTGTGCCTGTATTTTTGTCTGAGCGTCAACACCTCGTACGACCGATAGGAGTCACCGTGGCTACGCCACCTCGCAACCCTCGCTCTGGCCCGGGCGATCGCTCCGGCCGTGGTTCGTCCGGCGGTGCCGGCCGATCCGGCGGTGGGCGTTCCGACTCCACTGGAGGCAGCCGCTCGGGCGGCGGCTACAGAGGCGGTGCGGGCAGTTCAGGCGGCCCTGGCAGCCGCGGTGGCAGCTCGTCCAGCCGTGGCGGTGCTCCGCGCACCGGCGGTAGTGGCGGTGCGCCGCGTACTGGCGGTACCGGTGGCTCTGGCGGTGGGGCTCCCCGCAGTGCTGGCAGCGGTCCTCGGAGCTCGAGCTCATCCCGCGACGACCGCTCAGCTCCCCGTCGCGACGACCGTTCCGGTCCTCGCCGGGATGACAGGTCGGCTCCTCGCCGCGACGATCGCTCCGGGCCGCGCTCGGACGACCGTTCCGCGCCGCGCCGGGACGACCGTTCGGGCCCGCGTCGGGACGACCGTTCCGGGGCGCGCTCGGATGAGCGCGCACCGCGTCGGAACACCAAGTGGGACGACAAGAACGTCGGCGGCGAGCGTGACCCCTTCCGTGGTCAGTACCCTCCGAGCAGCCGCGACAACCGGTCCGCCCCGAGGCGCGACGACCGCGGTGGCTACCAGAGTGGCGACCGCTCCGCCCCGAGGCGCGACGACCGTGGTGGTTACCAGGCCGGTGAGCGCTCGGCGCCGCGTCGTGATGATCGCGGTGGTTACCAGAGCGGCGATCGCTCCGCACCTCGGCGCGACGACCGCGGCGGCTACCAGGGTGGGGACCGTTCCGCGCCGCGTGGTGGCGATCGCGGTGGTTACCAGGGTGGCGACCGTCCGGCGCCGCGACGTGATGATCGTGGTGGCTACCAGGGCGGGGATCGTCCTGCGGCGCGTCGTGATGACCGTGGTGGATACCAGGGTGGCGAGCGGTCTGGGCCGCGGCGGGAAGGGCCTACTGGGTACCGAGGTGGTGAGCGGACCGGGCCGCGTGGGGATGACCGCGTGGGCGAGCGTTCGGGGCCGCGTCGGGACGACAGGACCGGTTATCAGGGTGGCGAGCGTTCTGGGCCGCGCAGGGACGACCGGGGTGGGCCGCGGCGGGATGACCGTGGCGGACCGCGTCGGGACGAGCGTGGTGGGCGGCGTAACGAGCGTGGTGGCCGTGGCAGTGGTGCGAGCCGGCACGACGAGGAGAAGGTCGGTCCGCGCAAGGACGACCCGGTCATTCCGGCCGGGATCACCGGTGCCGAGCTCGATCGGTCGGTGAAGGCCGAGCTCAGGTCGCTTCCGCGCAGCCTGGCGGACCTCGTCGCGCAGCACCTGGTCGCTTCCGGCCGGTTCCTGGACGACGATCCCGAACTGGCTTACCAGCACGCCAAGACCGCTCGACGGCTCGCGGCGCGCCTGGGCGGCGTACGGGAGGCTGTGGCTGTTACTGCGTACCTGTCTGAGCACTATGACGAGGCGTTGACCGAGTTCCGTGCGGTGCGGCGGATGACGGGCAACCACGAGGTGCTGCCGACCATGGCGGACTGCGAGCGTGCGCTCGGCCGGCCGGAGAAGGCGCTCGCGCTGTCGCGGGAGAAGCAGGTCAAGGACCTCGAAGAGGGTTCGCAGATCGAGATGCTGATCGTCGCGGCCGGTGCCCGGCGTGACATGGGACAGACCGCGGCGGCGATCCAGACGCTCGAGGTACCCGAGCTGACCAAGCGGACCCGCGCCGACTGGCTGCCGCGCCTGCGCTACGCGTACGCCGACGCGCTGGCCGAGGCTGGTCGCACCGAGGAGGCCCTGGTCTGGTTCCACCGGGCCGCCGGTGCCGATCAGGACGGCTCCACCGGTGCCGCCGAACGCGCCGCCGAGCTGGAAGGCCTCCAGTTCACCGACCTCGACGACGAAGACGACTACGTCATCCAGGAAGTCGCCGACGATGATGTGGACGAGACAGCAGACGCCCTGGACGAGCCCGCGGAGGAGCTGGACGAGACCACGGATGACCAGGACGACGTCGTAGTGGACGACGCCCTGGACGGCGACGTCGACGTCGCACCCGACGCCGAGGACGAGCTGCCGGTAGCCGAGGGCACCGCCGTCGGATCCGACGCCGAGGTCGCGGAGCAGGACGAGGACGACGAGAAGCCGAAGGACTGACAGCTTCTGAGCGGCCCGGACAGGCCGGTGGGTCACAAACCCGCTGCCCGTCCGGGCCGCTTTTGCATGCCCGGGCTCTCCTGCACGCGGGGGTGGGCTGCGAGCCCATGGCGGGGTGGTGACGGTGCGGGGAGAATGGGGAGATGGTGGAGAGCGTGGTTTTGGGGTCGGTCGCCGGTGGGGTGGCGGGCGAACCGATGGATGGCGAGGCCGAGGGGGTGCTCGTCGGGGAACTCGTGGCGGCTGCCTTGGGGAAGGGAGCCGGGCGGTTGGGGCGGGCTGTGCGGATGGTGGAGAAGGGGGAGGATGACGCGATCCATCAGGTGCGGGTGGCTTGCCGGCGGTTGCGGAGTGATCTGAAGCTGTTCCGGAAGGTGCTGGCGGGGGATTGGGCCGGGGACCTGCGATCGGAGCTGGCCTTTTTGGCGGCCAGTTGTGGGGAGGCTCGGGATCTCGAGGTGATCGCGGCGCTGGTTCGGGACAGTGTGACCAGTGAGGACGATCCGGATCATGTGGCGACGATTCTGACCACGCTGACGGTCGGGTTGGAGCGGGCGGCCGCACAGTCTGCCGAGGTAGTCATGGGAGAGCGGACAGCCTTGCTGCTGGACGATCTCGACGCGGTGGTAGCGGCCCCGGACCTGAACAAGAAGGCGGCGACACCTGCCGTCGAGGTGCTTCCTCGGCTGCTTGCATCGGCTCAACAGACATTCACCGGCGCGGCCGACCAGCTGAAGCCGTGGACCGAGGACGACGACTGGCACGAGGTGCGGTTGCTGGCCAAACGCGTGCGCTACGCGGCCAGCACGACCGCCTCCGTCCTGGGTGAGGAAGCGAAGGAGACGGCGGCCCAAGCGGCGAAGTACCAGGAACTGCTGGGGCAGCACCAGGATCACTGCGCGGCCGCGGAGGTCCTCAGTGCGCAGGCGCGAGACGCCGCTGACCAGGGCGATGCGGAGCTGCTGTTCTCACTCGGCCGCCTCACCGAGCGCCACCGCGCGGCCCGCAAGCCCCTCCGCGAAGAGTTCCTCAGCCTCTATCACCGCCCATAGGCCTGGCGCGGCCAGGGATGTTGCGAGCAGGCAGGAGCGATCTCTAGTCGAGTGTGCGGAAGAGGAGGCCCACCCGAGGCTTGGGGCCGAAGGAGGTGGCCTTCTGGGGCAGGATGACGCCCCGAGCGGCTGACCGGAGCACCTGGTCCATGCGGGGCGCTACCAGCTCCACTGCGGCCTGCTGAGGGCTTGCCAGCGCTATGGCATCGGACAGCGCGTGGTGGAAGCTGATCTCGTCCGCGGCGACTCCCCACGCCGGTAGCAGGACCCGGTGCAGCAGGGCGACCGTGGGAGTCACCTGGCCCTCGGTGGAGCTCAGGGTCACCCAGGAGGTCCCGTCGGTGATGGCGATGCGGTCCGGCACGCCCTCCACCCGGCCGGGGAGCACCTGCCAGCCCTGCGGAGTACGGGCGGAGACCAGGTCGAGTGACAGACCCGGGACGACGCGGTGGATCGGATCAAGGGTGAGCGGGTGGCGGTCGTTGTCGACCAGCATCGCCAGCCCTGCTTCGGTTCCCGGGCGGTCCGGCTCGCGCCGGTTCCGTTCCAGGTACGCCGCATAGCGGTGGTGCCCGTCGGCGATCAGGGCCTCGTGGCCAGCCAGTTCCTGGGCGATCGCGGCGAGCACCGCGGGGTCCTCGATCCGCCAGATCCGGTGGTGCGCGCCGTTCTCGGTGTCCGCGACCAGCCACGGCTCACCCGCGCGGGCGGCGTCCACGGCGTCACTGGCCACGCCGCCACCCCCGTACGCGAGCAGGATCGGCTCGAGGTCGGCCTCGGTGGCCTCCATCAGTTCGAACCGGTCGTCGACCCACTGAGGCATCACGTCCTCGTGCGGCAGCACCACCCGCTGGGCCGGATCAAGGCCGAGCGAGCCGACCAGCCCGCAGAGCACGGCGTCGCCGTACTGCTGCTCGTAGACGTACAGCGAGGGCCGCTCGTCCTGGATCACCACACCGTCGCGCTGCCAGCCGGCCAGCCTGCGCGCGGGCTCGTCGTACCGGCTGGGACCGAGGTCCGGATCGCGTGGAAGGATGAGCCTCACCATGTTGTGCAGATCAGAGTCAGTCAGCCGCCGGACCAGGGCGGGTTCCAGCACGTCGTACGGCGGCGAGGTCACCGCGCCGAGCGCGCTCACCTTGCCCGCGACGAACCGCCAGGCCCGCAGCGGCTCGAGCCGCAACACGCTGGCGGACGCTTCTGACATGGGCGGCATCGTACGGGGGGAAGCATGAGCACGACACGTGAATCGCCCGCCCCGCTGTCGGCGTGTGACGAACCGCTCGCCACCGCGTACGACGTGGCGCTGCTCGACCTGGACGGTGTCGTCTACGTCGGGCCGGATCCCGTCCCGGAGGCGCCAGAGAACCTCCGCAAGGCCGCCAAGGAGGGGATGCGGATCGGCTACATCACCAACAACGCCAGCCGGCCCGCCTCGGTGGTCGCCGAGCACCTGGCGTCGTTCGGCCTCGACGTGATCGGCGAGGACGTGGTGACCTCGGCCCAGGCGGCCGCCAAGCTGATCTCGCAGGACTTCCCCAAGGGCTCGCCGGTGCTCGTGATCGGCGGCGAGGGCCTGTACGTCGCGCTGGAGGAGTACGGCCTGGAGGCGGTCCGCAGCAGCGACGCCAACCCGGTCGCCGTCGTACAGGGGTTCCACCCGGACGTGAACTGGGTGATGCTCGCGGACGGGGCGCACGCGATCAACGAAGGCGCTCGCTGGTACGCCACCAACCTCGACCTGACCATCCCGACCGCGGGTGGCAAGGCGCCGGGCAACGGCACCCTTGTGCAGGCGGTCCGCGCCGCCGTCGAGGTCGACCCGACCGTCGCCGGCAAGCCCGAACCGCCGTTGCTGGAGACGAGCATCGAGCGGCTGAAGGCGGAACGCCCGTTGATGATCGGCGACCGGCTGGACTCTGACATCGCCGGCGCGCACGCGGTCGGCATCGCCAGCCTCTGGGTCGCCACCGGGGTGAACGACGCGTACGATCTCGCCGCCGCTCCGAAGAACCAGCGACCGACGTACGTCGGGGCCGGGCTGAGCGCGTTGGCCGAGAAGCACCCGGGCGTGACGGTCGAGGGCAGCAAGCACACCTGCAAGGGCTGGACGGCCGAGGTGGTCGACCAGGCCGTGGTGGTCAAGGGAGAGGGCGAGCCGTTCGACGGGCTCCGCGCGATCCTGTCGGCGACCTGGGCTGCGGTGGACGCTGCTCCCAAGCCCGTAGCCAAGACGGCCGCCAAGGGGGCCTCGCTGGCCCGGCGGCCGTTGCCCAAGCCCGGTCCGGCTCCCGGGTCGATCAAGATCGACGAGGCGCTGCACCGGGTCGGCCTGTCGGGCTGACGTGGTATTGCGGTCCTAGCGCGATAACGTGGCTGGCAACGAAGCCCGGACCGGCGCAGTGGGCGGGGACAGCCTCCCGCTCGGACCGGGCCGTTGGGGACAGGATTCAGCGAGGAGGCAGTCATGGTGATGGACGCACTGCGCGGCTACGTACAGCTGGCGAGCGGCCTGACCGAGGTCACGAAGCAGCGCGCCCAGCAGGCCGCGAAGGCCCTGCTGCAGCAGACCGGCGCGGACACGCTGACCACCGGCCTGAGCACCAAGGTGACCGAGCTGGCCGACGAGATCGTTGCCACCAGCAAGAGCAATCGCCAGTTGCTGCAGGCGATCGTGGCGAACGAGGTCGAGGGCGCTGTCGCGCGGCTGGGCTTCGTCCGGTCCGAGGAGGTCGCGGCGCTGACCCGTCGGGTCGAGAGGCTCGAGCGCGAGCTCGCCGACGTCGACGAGACCGATGCCACGACTGTCCACGCTGCCGCGGCGCCTTTCGCCGAGTCGGCTCCAGAGGCGAGGAAGGCCGCTGCGAAGAAGGCCGCGAAGAAGAGCGTCCACCACGGCGAGGCGGCCAAGAAGACGGCGAAGAAGGCGGCCAAGACGGCGCCGGCGAAGAAGGCGTGACGTGACCGAACACCCCGGCGAGCAGTTCCCCCCGGCGGTCGACCCCGACGTCGAGCCGGGTGCCGACCCGCGCACCGACGAGCCCACCGAGCCGGACTACGACTCCGAGCCGGGACCGGAGTCGATGAACTCCGCCGGCTGGGTCAACCCGACGCTGCAGGCCCGCTCCCACACCGACCCACTCCTGGCCGGCTTCACCATGTACGGCGACCCGCCGCCGGCCGCTGACGACTTCCTGGCGGCGGACGACTCCGAGCACGCCTTCGAGGCTTCGCTGGAGGAAGAGCCCGCAGCCGAGGTGGAGGAGCCGTTCGAGGAGGCTGAGGTAGCCCCCGAGCCCGTCGAGGCGGTGATGCCTTCACCTGCGGTGATGGCGAGGCCCGGGCCGCCATCGGGTGGTTCGCAGTACCAGCAGGCGCAGTACCAGCCGCAGCCGGAGCGGGTGGCGGATGAGGAAGGGGCGCATCCGTTGGTGGAGGAGACGATGGCTCGGCTGGACGAGTTGCGGGAGCGGCCGGTCGGGGAGCATGCCGAGGTGTATGCGGACCTGCACGAGCGGCTGCAGAGCGCTTTGGTGGAGGCGGACGCCGAGCACGGCGACCGCGTCTGAGTGGCCAAGGCAGTGAAGCGGTCCCGGCTCGACGCCGAACTGGTACGGCGTGGGCTGGCCCGCTCGCGGGATCACGCGAGTGAGCTGGTCGCGGCCGGCAAGGTGAAGGTCTCGGGCACGGTGGCGACCAAGGCCGCCACCGGAGTCGGTGCGGACGCGCCCATCCTGGTGGACACCTCTGAGGTCGACGACCCGGGGTACGCATCACGGGGAGCGCACAAGCTCGTCGGTGCGCTGGAGGCGTTCAGCGAGATCCAGGTGAAGGGCCGCCGCTGCCTGGACGCGGGAGCTTCCACCGGCGGCTTCACCGACGTCCTGCTCAGGAACGAGGCGGCGAGCGTGATCGCCGTCGACGTCGGTTACGGGCAGCTCGTCTGGGCGCTGCAGACCGACGACCGGGTGACCGTGATGGACCGCACGAACGTCCGGACCCTGACGCTGGAGGACATCGGTGGGGAGCCGGTCGACCTGGTGGTGAGCGATCTGAGCTTCATCTCGCTCACGCTGGTGCTGCCGGCGCTGCTCGGAGTGGTCAAGCCTGAGGGTGATCTGGTGCTGATGGTGAAGCCGCAGTTCGAGGTCGGCAAGGAGCGGCTCGGCAAGGGCGGCGTGGTGCGCGACCCGGAGTTGCGCGCCGACGCGGTCCGCGGGGTGGCCCGGAAGGCGGCCGAGCTCGGCTGGGGAGTGGCGGGGGTGGCGGCCAGCCCGTTGCCCGGACCGTCGGGAAATGTCGAATACTTCCTGTGGATACGGCGTTCGGCGTCCCCGCTCGATGAGACGATGCTGCGGACCGCCATCGAGAGCGGTCCCCAGTGAGCCGCTCGAGCGACCCGCCGGGCGGCACGAGCAAGGCGATCGAAGGCGGGAGAACCAGTGGTTGAGCCGGCGTCCGAGCCCCGGCGGGTGCTTGTGGTCACGCATACCGGCCGCGACCAGGCGGTCGAGGTGGCGCGCGAGGCGCACCGGTTGCTGACCGACGCGGGTCTGGTCGTGCGCCTGCTCGCCGAGGAGGCGGAGGCGCTCAAGCTGGACCCGGTCGAGATCGCCGACGACCCGGAGAAGGCCGCCCAGGACGTCGAGCTGATCATCGTGCTCGGCGGCGACGGCTCGATCCTGCGCGCCGCCGAGCTGGCCCGCCCGCACGCCACGCCGGTCCTGGGCGTGAACCTTGGCCATGTCGGGTTCCTCGCCGAGGCGGAGCGGGACGACCTCGGGCGGATCGTGGAGGTGGTCGTCGGCCGCAGCTACACGGTCGAGGAGCGGATGACGCTGGCGGTGGACGTCTGGTACGACGGCGAGCGGATCTTCGACACCTGGGCGCTGAACGAGGCCAGCGTGGAGAAGGCGGCCCGCGAGAAGATGCTCGAGGTGATGGTCGAGGTCGACGGCCGCCCGCTGTCCCGCTGGGGCTGTGACGGAGTGGTCGTCGCGACGCCGACCGGCAGTACGGCGTACGCGTTCTCGGCCGGCGGGCCGATCGTCTGGCCCGAGGTCGAGGCGATCCTGCTGGTCCCGCTGAGCGCGCACGCGTTGTTCTCCCGGCCGATCGTGGTGGCGCCGACCTCGGAGCTGTCGATCGAGCTGGTGGCGGCGTGGCACGGGCGCGGAGTGCTGTGGTGCGACGGCCGCCGGATGGTCGAGGTACCGCCGGGCGCCCGGATCACCGTCCGGCGCGGCAAGACACCGGTCCGGCTGGCGAGGGCGCACGAGGCGTCCTTCACCGACCGGCTGGTGGCCAAGTTCGACCTGCCGGTCCTGGGCTGGCGGGGCGCGGCAGAGCTGAATCATCGGCGCAACCGAAGCGCACAAGAGGAGACCTGAGTAGCCATGCTCGCTGAGATCCGCATCACCGGACTGGGCGTGATCGAGGACGCCACGCTGGAGCTCGACCCGGGCTTCACCGCGGTCACCGGCGAGACCGGCGCCGGCAAGACGATGGTCGTGACAGGTGTGAGCATGCTGCTCGGCGGCCGGGCCGACAGCGGGCTGGTGCGGCACGGCGTGCGCCGCGCGCGGGTCGAGGGCCGGGCCACCGCGGTGCCGAGGTCGATCGTGCAGCAGGCCGAGGACCGTGGCGGCGAGCTGGACGACGACGAGCTGCTGATCGCGCGCGAGCTGTCTTCCGAGGGGCGGTCCCGGGCCTTCCTCGGCGGTGCGTCCGTGCCGGTCTCGGTGCTGGCCGAGGTGTCCGGCGATCTGGTCGCGATCCATGGTCAGGCCGACCAATGGCGTCTCCTGCAGCCCGCGCGGCAGCGGGAGACCCTCGACACCTTCGCGGGCAAGCCGGTGCTCGTCCCGCTGGGGGAGTACACAGGCGCGTACCGGCGGCATCGTGAGGTCGAGGCGGAGCTGATCGACCTGACCACGCGCGAGCGTGATCGCCTGGCCGAGGCGGACCTGCTGCGCTTCGGGCTGGAGGAGATCGCCAAGGTAGAACCCTTGCCTGGTGAGGATGTGGAGCTCGCGGCCGAGGAGGAGCGCCTCGCGTACGCCGACGGCCTCCGTACTGCGGCGACCTCGGCGGCGGATGCCCTCGCGTCGGACGACCTGGACTCGAACCGCCCCAGCGACGTACTCGGACTCCTCCAGCTGGCGAAGCAGGTCCTCGACGGCGAGCGGGAGCACGACGCGAAGCTGGCGGAGCTCGCCGATCGCGCGAGCGAGCTCGGGTACCTCGCGGCGGACCTGGCCGGCGAGCTCTCGTCGTACGCGGCTGATGTGGACACCGACCCGGCGCGGCTCTCCGTGGTCAGCGAGCGGCGGTCGGTGCTGACCGGGCTGGTCCGCAAGTACGGCGCCGACGACGGCACCGTGGACGAGGTGCTCGAGTGGTCGAAGCGGTCGGCCCAGCGGCTGGCCGAGATCGAGGGCAGCGACGAGCGGGTCGAGCAGTTGACTGCCGAGCAGGCCGAGCTCCAGGCCCAGTTGAAGGATCTCGGTGAGCAGGTCAGCGCGGCCCGCAAGGAAGCGGCCGCGCGGCTCGGCGTGGCGGTGTCCGAGGAGCTGAGCGGGCTCGCGATGCCGCACGCGACGCTGACGGTGGAGGTCCACGAGACCACGGCCGGGCCGTTCGGCGCCGACGAGATCGAGTTCTGCTTCGCGGCGAACCCGGGGAGCCCGGCGCGCCCGCTGCAGAAGGCGGCGTCGGGCGGTGAGCTGTCCCGGGTGATGCTGGCGCTCGAGGTGATCCTGTCCGACACGCACCCGGTGCCGACGCTGGTGTTCGACGAGATCGACGCCGGCATCGGCGGTCGCGCGGCGGTGGAGGTCGGCAAGCGGTTGGCCCGGCTGGCCGAGAAGGCCCAGGTGATCGTGGTCACCCATCTGCCGCAGGTGGCCGCTTTCGCGGACCGTCACGCGGTGGTGCTGAAGAGTGACGACGGTTCGGTCACCACGAGCGGCCTGGTCGCGCTCGACGACGACGCCCGGCTGAAGGAACTGTCCCGGATGATGGCAGGGCTGGAGAACTCCGACGCTGCCCAGGCACACGCCGAGGAACTGCTCGCGCTGGCGGCCGAGCGGCACACCAAACCGCGTAAGAAGAAGCGCTGAGCCACGACACGAACACGGCAGAAATGCGCTGAGCGACGATCCCCGGTGGCACCCGGATCGGCCAAAAGGATGATTTAACGGACCGTCACCGGGGTATCTGTCAGTGTTTAGGCTCCGCGGGCGGTTAAAAGGCGGGTCGAGGGCTCTTGACATGGCAGGATGAGAGCGCGATGAAACTGCCCAGCCTGCGGAGAGCACGCCCGACTGAACTGCCCGGTATCGCCGGAGTGGTCCGGCTCGATCGTCGTACCAAGAATCTCACCAAACGGCTGAAGCCGGGCGAGATCGCGATCATCGACCACGTCGACCTGGACCGGGTCAGCGCCGAGGCCCTGGTGGACTGCCGGGTCGCCGCGGTGGTGAACGTGGCCGACTCGATCAGCGGCCGCTACCCGAACCTCGGGCCCGAGATCCTGGTCGAGGCCGGCATCCCGCTGGTCGACGGGATCGGCCCCGAGGTGTTCTCGGTGCTGCACGAGGGCGAGCGGATCCGGCTGCACGACGGCGTGCTGTACCGCGGCGAGGAGGTCGTCGCCAAGGGCATCTCGCAGGACAGCCAGACCGTCGCGGAGCAGATGGACGAGGCGCGGGCCGGCCTGTCCACCCAGCTCGAGGCGTTCACCGCGAACACCCTGGAGTATCTGCGCCGCGAGCGCGATCTGCTGCTCGACGGCGTCGGCGTACCGGAGATCCACACGCCGATGGACGGCAAGCACGTGCTGATCGTGGTCCGCGGCTACGACTACCGCGAGGACCTGGTCGCCCTGCGGCCGTACATCCGCGAGTACCGGCCGGTGCTGATCGGCGTGGACGGCGGCGCCGACGCGCTGGTGGAGAACGGGTACGTCCCCGACCTGATCGTCGGCGACATGGACTCGGTGAAGGACGAGACGCTGAAGAGCGGGGCCGAGGTCGTCGTGCACGCCTACCGGGACGGCCGTGCGCCGGGCTCGGAGCGGCTCGAGCGGCTCGGCGTCGACTCGATCGAGTTCCCCGCCACCGGCACCAGCGAGGACGTCGCGATGCTGCTGGCCGACTCCAAGGGCGCCTCGCTGATCGTCGCGGTGGGCACCCACAACTCACTGGTCGAGTTCCTCGACAAGGGACGCTCCGGCATGGCGAGCACCTTCATCACCAGGTTGCGTGTGGGTGCGAAGCTGGTAGATGCCAAGGGCGTCGGCCGGCTGTACCGCAGCCGGGTCTCGACCTTCCAGGTGGTCGCGCTGATCGCGTCCGGCCTGTTCGCGCTCGGGGTGGCGATGGTCGCCATCGGAGCCGACGACGTGCTCTGGTCGATCCTGCGGGCGCGCTGGAACGACCTCGTCTACTGGATCCGGGAGCTGTTCACGTGATCGACTTTCGCTACCACATCGTCTCGATCGTGGCGATCTTCTTCGCCCTCGGAGCCGGTGTGGTCCTGGGTGCCGGGCCGCTGAAGGGCACCGGCAGCGAGATCGTCCAGAGCCAGGCCGACAAGGACCGGGCCGCGCTCGAGGACGCCCGCGCGGACCTGATCCAGGCCAAGGCGCTGGACAAGTACCGCGACGACTACGTCGCCAAGGTGACGACGGGCCTGACCGACGGCAAGCTGACCGGCAAGAAGATCGTCGTCGTGACGATGCCGTCGGCCGACAACGACATGACCAACTCGATCCAGGACGCGCTCGAGGCGGCCGGCGGCCAGGTCACCACGCGAGTCTCGCTGGACGCGAAGCTGTTCGACCCGGGTCAGCGTCAGCTGGTCGAGTCGCTGGTGAACGAGCTCGTCACCGCGGACATCACCTTCGACCCGGACAGCAACACCTACCAGCGCGCCGGCACGCTGCTCGCCCGCGGTATCGCCGCCCGCGAGGAGGGCAAGCCGGTCGACACCGAGGCCACCCGGATCCTCAGCGGGGTGACCGGTTCCAAGCTGGTGTCGCTGAAGCCGACGCCGAAGGACCGGGCCAGCCTGGTCGTCGTCGTCGCGGCCAAGCCGCCGACGCCCGCTCCGGACAACTCGTCGTACAACGACGCGGTGGACTTCGCCGAGGGGCTCGACCAGGGCAGTGGCGGCGCGGTCGTCGCCGGGGTCCCGGAGAGCGCGCAGAACGGCGGCATGCTGAAGTCGCTGCGCGGCGACTCGGCCGCCACCAAGATCCTGTCCACCGTCGACGTCGCGAACATCCCGAGCGGGCAGATGACGGTCGTCTTCGCGCTGGTCGAGCAGGCCGGCGGCAAGGCCGGCCAGTACGGCGCGGTCGACGCCAAGAACGGGGTCGCTCCGTCGGCCGACCAGGCGAAGGGCAACTGAGATGGGTCTGCTCGGTGCGGTGATCTCCGCTGCCGCGACGGCGGGCCTGGAGCGGGCCGCCGCCAAGTTGCCGAAGGAGAACCGAGCGCCGTTCGAGCGCACGAACCACCGTGGCGAAACGGTCACGCTGCTGGAGGGCCCGATCGCCGTACTCGGCGCGCTGGCGGGCGTCGCGGCCAGTCGTTCCGACAGCCGGGTCAAGGCCGCCGCCCTGGTGGCGGGCTCCGTGTCCGGTGCCGTCGGCGCGTACGACGACCTGGCGGGAGCCACGGAAACCAAGGGATTCCGCGGCCACCTGAGCGCACTCCGCAGGGGCGAGGTGACGAGCGGCGCGGTGAAGATCCTCGGAGTCGGCGCGGCCGGTCTGGTCGCGGCGGCGTTGCTGCCTCGTCGCTCCAAGGGCTTCGGCGCGGTCGCCGAGATCGTTGCCGACGGCGCCTTGATCGCCGGGACCGCGAACCTCACGAACCTGATGGATCTCCGCCCGGGACGTGCTCTCAAGGCGGTCACCGCGTTGAGCGCGCCGGTCGCTGTCACCGGTGGTCCGGCCTCGGCGGTCATCGGCGCGGCCGTGGCGTCGGCGCCGTCCGACCTGGGCGAGCGGTCGATGCTCGGTGACTGCGGAGCCAACGGCCTCGGCGCCATCACCGGTACGGCGCTGGCCGCGTCGCTGCCGCGTCCGCTGAAAGTGCTGGCGCTGGGCGCGGTCGTCGCGCTCAACCTGGCCAGCGAGAAGGTCAGCTTCACCAAGGTGATCGCCGAGACGCCCGCGCTGGACAAGATCGACCAGTGGGGCCGACGGCCCCGATGACCGAGCAGTGATGGCGCGGTGAGCACGGGCGGCCGGATCGCCCGGGCCGCCCTGATCATCGCCGGGGTCACGGTGCTGGCCCGGGTGGTCGGGTTCGGCCGGTGGCTGGTCTTCTCGAAGACGGTGGGCGCGGGGTGTCTGGCGGACGCCTATGCGACCGCCAACCAGTTGCCCAACGTGGTGTTCGAGATCGTCGTCGGCGGTGCGCTCGCGGGTGCGGTGATTCCGGTGCTGGCCGGGCCGGTGGCTCGTGGCGATCGCGCTGCCCAGGGCCGGATCATCGGCGCCCTGCTGACCTGGTCCGTCGTGCTGCTGACACCTTTCGCCTTGCTGGCTTGGCTTTTCGCCGGGCGTTACACCGCCGCGATGCTCGACACCAGTCTCGAATGCGCCGGGTCGGGCAGCACGGCGACCCGGATGCTGGTCATCTTCGTGCCGCAGGTCTTCGGCTACGCCATCGCCGTGGTCGCGACCGCGGTTCTCCAATCCCACAAGCGATTCGCCGCGGGCGCGCTGGCTCCGCTGATCTCCAGCCTGGTCGTCGTGGCCACATACTTCCTGTTCGCCGCCACGGCTCCGAAGGCTGATGAGGCGTCGCGAGGGGCCGCCGATCTGCTTGCCTGGGGCACCACTGCCGGCGTCTTCGCCCTTGCTCTCACAGTGCTCGTGCCGATGCTGTTCCTGCGCTTGCCGATCAGGCCCACGCTGCGTCTCGACCCCGGCGTCGGCCCCGTACTGCGGAGACTCGCTGCGGCTGGTCTGGCCGTCCTGGTGGCGCAGCAGGTGGCCTTCGTCGTCACGACGTACCTGGCGAACCACCGAGGCGCCGCAGGCAGTATCGCCGTGTACACGTGGGCAAACGCGATCTACCTCCTGCCCTACGCCGTACTGGCTGTGCCGATCACCACTGCGGTCTTCCCGCGGCTGGCGGCCGCCTACCAGTCTTCAGACACCGCAGCCTTCGACCTGTACGCCGCAACCTCCACGCGGGCCGTGATGCTCGCCGGAGGCGCAGGTGCCGCCCTGCTCGTCGGTACTGCGGTCCCGGTCGCGCGGATCTTCGCGTACAACGATGGCGCTGTGCAGGAGGGGCAGGCGTCCTCGCTGGGCGCCGGGCTGGTCGCGTTCGGTCCGGCGGTCATCGGCTTCGCTGTGCTCATGCACCTCGGCCGGGTCCTGTACGCAAGGCATGCGGGCCGCCAGGTCGCCCTCGTCACCGGCGGAGCCTGGCTGGCCGTGGCAGTCGCCGGAGTGCTCCTGACCTTGCAGTGGGACGGCCTGGACGCGGTTGGCGCTCTTGCTGCGGCGATGTCCGTGGGCATGCTCGTGGGCGCGGTCGTCATGCTCGTGGTGTTGCGGCGGGTAGCAGGACCTGCTGTGCTCAGCGGGTTGCCGCGCGCCACGGTCGCCGCGCTGGTCGGCGCAGTTCTGGCTGGAGCTGCCGGCTGGGCAGTGGCGCTACCTGCTGCCGACGGCGGCTGGGAGAGCGCCCTGCTGTTCTCGGTGCTCTCCGGCCTCGCCGTCGTGATCGTGTACGCCGTGGTCGCGGTGGCCGTGGATCGTCAGGATGTCCGGGTGTTGTTGCGCCGGGGAGTCCCAACCGCTGTGGAGGAGAAGCAATGAGGATCGGCCTGCTGCTGGCGGAGGCCCGAGGCGGGATCGGCCAGCACGTCGCCTCACTCGTGCCGCGGTACCTCGCTGCGGGCCACGAGGTGGTCGTCTGCGCGCCACCCGGCACAGCGGAGCACTTCGACTTCGGCGACGCCACGGTGGTCGGGCAGGCGCCTGGACTCCGTGGCTGCGACGTGATCCACGCACATGGCTACCGGGCCGGCATGACCGCCCTGCGCGACCGCTCGCACCTGCGGCCGCTCGTGGTCACCTGGCACAACGCGGTAATCGCTCCTGGGCCGCGAGGGCTCGTGATGCGGCTCGGCCAGCGGGTGGTTGCCCGTGGAGCTGATCTGACTCTTGGAGCGTCTAGCGACCTGGTAGAGCTCGCGCGCAGCCTGGGCGCACGGGAAGCTCGGCTGGCCCCTGTGGCGGCCCCCGCGATGCCGGAGGTGCGAACTCCCGCTTCAGACGTGCGGACGGCGCTAGGGATCGGTGAGGCGCCGCTGGTGCTCACTGTGGGCCGGCTGGCTCCGCAGAAGGACTACCCGACCCTGCTGTCCGTGGCCGCCGACGTTGCTGCCACCCACCCGGACGTGGTGTTCGCCGTTGTGGGGGACGGCCCACTGCGCGACAACCTGCAGGCGCGGATCGACGCGGAGAACCTGCCGGTGCGGCTGCTGGGCCACCGGAACGATGTGGCGGACCTCCTGGGCGCCGCTGACGTCTTCCTGCTCACCTCGCACTGGGAGGCCCGGGCTCTGGTGCTGCAGGAGGCGCTGCAGGTCGGTGTGCCCGTCGTGGCGACGGCTGTGGGCGGAGTACCCGAGCTCGTGGGCGACAGCGCAGTACTGGCGTTCCCTGGGGACTCGGCCGGGCTGGCGTCCGGAGTACGGACGGTTCTATCGGAACCTGAGACTGCGGCCGCTATGCGGACAGAAGGCCTGGAGTTGGCCGCTGGATGGCCGGACGAGGACGAGGTGGCGAAGATTCTCCTGGACATCTACGCGGGTCTCGTCGCGACCACTGCTTGACAGGCGGTAGGCTAAAAGCCCGTGGACAGAGCTTCGTTCGGGCAGCAGACCAAGCACGTATTCGTCACCGGTGGCGTGGCCTCCAGTCTCGGCAAGGGGCTGACAGCTTCCAGCCTCGGCAGTCTGCTGACGGCACGGGGCATCCGGGTCACCATGCAGAAGCTGGATCCGTACCTCAACGTGGATCCCGGCACCATGAACCCGTTCCAGCACGGCGAGGTGTTCGTCACCAACGACGGCGCCGAGACCGACCTGGACATCGGGCACTACGAGCGCTTCCTCGACCGGGATCTCTCCCAGGTCGCGAACGTCACCACCGGCCAGGTCTACTCGTCGGTGATCGCGAAGGAGCGCCGCGGTGAGTACCTGGGCGACACCGTCCAGGTGATCCCGCACATCACCAACGAGATCAAGGACCGCATGGTGGCCATGGCCGGCCCCGACGTGGACGTGGTCCTGCACGAGATCGGCGGCACCGTCGGCGACATCGAGTCGCTGCCGTTCCTCGAGGCCGCGCGCCAGGTCCGGCACGACGTCGGCCGCGACAACGTGTTCTTCCTGCACATCTCGCTGGTGCCCTACATGGCGCCCAGCGGCGAGCTGAAGACCAAGCCGACCCAGCACTCGGTGGCCGCGCTGCGCTCGATCGGTATCCAGCCCGACGCCATCGTGTGCCGTGCGGACCGGCCGATCCCGGACAGCGTGAAGCGCAAGATCTCGCTGATGTGCGATGTCGACGTCGAGGCCGTGGTGGCCGCGCCGGACGCGCCGAGCATCTACGACATCCCGAAGGTGCTGCACGGCGAAGGCCTGGACGCCTTCGTCGTACGGCGGCTCAACCTGCCGTTCCGTGACGTCGACTGGACTCGCTGGGACGAGTTGCTGAAGGTCGTGCACCACCCGGCGGACCAGGTCACCGTCGCGCTGGTCGGCAAGTACATCGACCTGCCGGACGCGTACCTTTCGGTCGCCGAGGCGCTGCGCGCGGGCGGTTTCGACAACGACGCAAGGGTCAACCTGCGCTGGATCGCCTCCGACGAGTGCGCCACTCCCGAGGCGGCCGCGCGACTGCTCGGTGACGTGGACGCGATCTGCATCCCGGGCGGCTTCGGCGTCCGCGGCATCGAGGGCAAGATCGGCGCGATCCGGTACGCCCGCGAGTCCGGCATCCCGATCCTCGGCCTCTGCCTCGGCCTGCAGTGCATGGTGATCGAGGTGGCCCGCGACCTGGCCGGCCTGGACTCGGCGAACTCCAGCGAATTCGACCCGGATGCCGAGCAGCCGGTGGTCGCCACCATGGAGGAGCAGAAGCACATCGTCTCCGGCTCCGGCGATCTCGGCGGCACCATGCGGCTCGGCCTCTACCCGGCGAACCTGGCCGACGGCTCGATCGTCCGCGGCCTGTACGACGCGCCGTCGGTGCAGGAGCGCCACCGGCACCGCTACGAGGTGAACAACGCGTACCGCGACAAGCTCGAGACGGCCGGCCTGGTCTTCAGCGGACTGTCCCCGGACAACGAACTGGTCGAGTTCATCGAGCTGGACAGGGCCATGCACCCGTTCTTCGTCGCCACCCAGGCGCACCCGGAGCTGCGGTCCCGGCCGACCAAGCCGCACCCGCTGTTCTCCGGGCTGATCGCGGCCGCCCTGGTCCGGCAGCGGGAGTCCCGCCTGCCGGTCGAGGACCTCGCCTCCGCCAAGAAGACCTCCGGTTCGACCGCGAAGCCGAAGGCCGAAGCGGCGAAGGCCCGATGACGGACCACTCGGAGCTCCGGTACGGCGCCGGCCTGGCCGACGCCCGGGAGACCTGGCCGGTCGCGTCCTCGGAGGTCGTATACCAGACCGGGCGAGTGATCGCCGTACGGCGGGACCAGGTGGTCCCGCCCACCGGTGGCGAACCCTTCGTCCGCGACGTCGTCGTCCACCCGGGCGCCGTCGGCGTGGTCGCCCTGGACGAGGACAACCGGATGCTCCTGGTCCGCCAGTACCGGCACCCCGTCGGCTACCGGCTGCTGGAACCACCCGCGGGGCTGCTCGACGTACAGGGTGAGGCTTATCGGCTGGGGGCCGAGCGGGAGCTCTGGGAGGAGGCCGCAACCAAGGCTGCCGACTGGCGGGTCCTGGTCGACGCGTTCACCTCGCCGGGGCTGACCAACGAGGCGCTCCGCATCTTCCTGGCCCGGGACCTCTCGGAGGCGAACGAGGTCTACGACCGCCTGCACGAAGAGGCCGACATGGAGACCGTGTGGGCTCCCTTGGCCGACGTGGTGAAGGCGGTGCTCGCCGGTGACCTCCACAACCCGACCCTGGTCATGGGCTCGCTCGCGGCCTGGACTGCCCTCAACGGCGACGGCTTCGACACCCTGCGCCCTGCCGACGTCCCCTGGCCGGCCAAGGACTCATAGGCCTCGCACAGTCGGCGTCGCCAGCGCCAGGTAGGGGTCGAGGTCGATGGCATCTGGCTGCCCGATGGCGGCCTTGGCGATCAGGCCGCGGAACGGGCGGGACATCATCAGCCTCGTCGAGGCGTTGCGCAGCCGGATCCCTGTCTTGGTGAGTGGCATGGCCAGCTTGATACCACCCGGCGGCAGTTCCATCCGCTGCTCGACGTAGGCCTGCATCCGGGCCTGGTACGCCGGAAACGCCTGCTGGTGGTCTCCGTCGGACCTTGCCAGCTCGCCCGCGAGCACGTACGCCCCAACGAGTGACAACGCAGTACCGTGTCCGGCGAGCGGTGAACCGCAGTACCCGGCGTCGCCGAGCAGCACGACCCGGCCGCGCGACCACCTCGGTACGACGACGCGGCTGGTGGAGTCGAAGTAGAAGTCGTCCGCGTCGCGCAACGCGTCCAGCAGGTAGCGAGCATGCCAGCCGGCATCCGCGAACGTCTTCTCCAGCAGGGCTTTCTGCTGCTCGACGTCACGCCGGTCGTGGCTCAGTACCGGCGACCGGAAGCTCAGCAGCGCCTTCGCGTACTGCGGGTCGTGGTCCGGCCGGAGCCCGACCCAGCGACCTCCGGGGGCGGTGTGGATCTTCATCCAGTGGTTCAGCGGCTCGGGGGTCCTGACGGTGAAGAAGGACCCGTAGCCGCCGAGGTGCTGCACGTACTCCGACTCCGGGCCGAACGCGAGCGAGCGGACTCGCGAGTGCACTCCGTCCGCCCCGACGACCAGGTCGAAGCGGCGCTCGGCTCCGTGCTGGAAGGTGACCGCGACGCCCTGGTCGTCCTGGCGCAGGGCGGTCACCGCGTCGCCGTACAGGTATTCGATGCCGGTCGAGGTGGCCTCGAGCAGGATCGCGGACAGGTCGCCGCGGAGGATCTCGATCTCGGCGACAGGTCCGGCGCCGTCGAGCAGTTCGGCGGGGAGCGCGGCGGACCGGCTGCCGTCGGCGCGGACGTACTCGAGGCCGCGCTCGTGCAGCTGGCGGTCGCGGACGGCCGGCATCAGGCCCATCCGCTCGACCACCTCGCGGGCGACGCCGCGCAGGTCGACGGTCTGACCGCCCGGGCGCGGCGCCGGGGCGATCTCGACGACGGTCGGGCGGAACCCGTACCGGTGCAACCAGTAGGCCAGGGCGGGACCGGCGATACCGGCGCCGGAGATCAGGACGGTCTTCGACATGGAACTTCCTTCCGTGGGGTAGTGCACGTACGGTGTACACGTACAAGGTCACAGACAGAGCTCGACGAGTCCAGGTGCACTAGTGCGGGAAGGTGAGCGATGACAGCGGAGGCGGCGCCGTACCAGCAGATCGCGGCGGAGATCCGGCGGGCGATCGAGAGCGGCAAGCTGCGCGCGGGGGAGCGGGCGCCGTCGACGCGTGCACTAGTGCGCGACCACGGCATCGCGATGGCGACGGCCACGAAGGTGCTCGCCACGCTCCAGCAGGAGGGTCTCGTCCACTCCCGCCCCGGCGTCGGCACCGTCGTCGGCCCGGCACCTCGCCCATCGGTAGCCCAGCAGCGGCCGGCCGGCCGGCCGGAGCCGTCGCTGAGCCGGGAGGAAGTGGTTCGGGCGGCGATCGCGATCGCCGACGAGGAGGGTCTCGCGGCCTTGTCGATGCGGGGAATCGCCACCGACCTCGGCGTCTCCACCATGGCGCTGTACCGATATGTCGGCGGCAAGGACGCCCTCGTCCTGCAGATGGTCGACACCGCGGTCGGCGACTTCCCGTTCCCGGCGAAACGTCCCACGAGTTGGCGCGAGGGCATCGAGACGGCGGCCCGCCTGCAGTGGTCGGCGTACCGGGCTCATCTCTGGCTGCCGGGAGCCGTCAGCCTCAGCCGTCCCCAGGCCCTGCCGAACCTGCTGCCCCACACCGACGCCGTACTGCGAGCCGTGTCCGGGTTCGGCGTCGACGCGAGCACCTCGCTGTACGCCGCGATCACCGTGTTCGGCTACGTCCGCGGCGTCGCGCTGAACCTGGAGCCGGAAGCCCGGGCCGAGCAGGACACCGGGATGACCGCGGACGAGTGGGCCGAGCACCAGACGGACCAGTTCGTCGCGCTGATCGGCGCGCACGATCTGGCCGGCTTCCGGGCCCTCGACTTCGGCAACTTCGATTTCGACTACGACCTGGACCAGTTGTTCGAGTTCGGTCTCGGAATCCTGCTCGACGGGCTCGCGGTGAAGTTGCAGCGGATGCGGGCTCCGCAACGCTGAGTGTCCGAGCAAGACGCCGGTCGGACCCTAGCCCTGCCTGCCGAGTAGCGCTGCCTCTTCCTCAGCCGACAACCCGGCTTGCAGCGGCGGTTCACCGCGATGACGGTCCCAGGCGAGCACGTCGGCGATCGTGACAGGCAGGGGAGTCGCCGGCATCCCCGCCGACCGCGCCTTCGCCGAACTCCGCTGCCGCGACGGCCACTCCTCCTCCGGCAGCAACAACGGCCCCTGTACGGCGTCCGCCGGCACCGGCACGATCTCCACGTCCTGACCGGCGATCTCGGCCGCCGTCCGGATCACGCCGCCGATCGTAATGGGCTCGAGCGGCCCCACCGCGTTGAAGGCGCCGGACCTGTCGTCAGCGATCAGTTGGACCACCAACCGAGCGAGATCCCGGCTGTCGATGAGCTGGATCGGCTGGTCCGCGCTGCCCGGAAGAGCCACCCGGCCGCCGCGGGCGCCTCGTCGTACCCAGTAGAGGACTGTGTCCGAGGGGTCGTAGGGACCGGCGACCTTGCCCGGCCGGACGATCGTGGCGCGGTCTCCGTAGCGGGCGACTACGTCGTCCTCGCAGGCGACCTTGCAACGCCCGTAGGTCTCGTTGTCGAGCTGGTCAGCGGCACGCAACGGCTCCCGGCGAGGCGTGGACTCATCCGATCCCGGTGCCACTCCGGTCCGCAGATAGACCGCGTGGCTGGAGATGAAGACGTAGCGGCCGACCCGGTCGCCGAGCACGTCCATGGCGCCGTTCACCTCGCGGCTCTGGTAGGCACTGACATCGACGACGGCGTCCCACTCGCCGCGTTCGAGAGCCTGGTAGTCACCGTTGTCGCGATCGCCGATCAGCCGCGCGGCCTCGGGGAAGAGGTCGGTGCCGGTCTTGCCCCGGCTGAAGAGGGTGACCTCGGCCTCGTGGCGCAGCGCGTCGCTCACGATCGCCCGGCCGATGAACGACGTACCGCCGAGAACCAGGATCCGCATGGGCTCGACCGTAGTGTTCTGTCCGCGCAGGTGCGACCGGATTAGGGTGCGGGGTATGAGTCGGACTGTGGTTGTTGCTGGTGGCACCGGTGGGCTTGGGTCGGCGGTTACGGGGGAGTTCCTCGGGGCCGGGTGGCGGGTTGTCGTGCCCGGGCGACGGGCCGAGTCGCTGGCTGAGTTGGGGTCGCACGAGCGCCTGCAGACCCTGGTGGCCGATCTGTCTGATCCTGCTGACGCGGCTGAGGTTGCTCGGGTCGCGGCCGCGGATGAGGGTGCGCCGGTGCGGGCCTTGCTCAACCTGGTGGGCGGATTCGCCTCCGGCGAGCGCGTGCACGAGACGCCGATCGAGGACTTCGAGAAGCAACTCCGGCTAAACCTGCGCCCGACGTACCTGATCACGCAGGCGGTCCTGCCGCACCTGCTAGCCGGCGGTGGCGGATCGATCGTCTGTACGTCGAGTGGTTCGGCGCTGAAGCCGTTCTCGGGCGCGGCCGGTTACATCACCGCCAAGGCGGGCGTGCTCGCTTTCGCCGACGCGCTGAACGCGGAGTACGCGAAGGACGGCATCCGCGTGAACGTGATCCTGCCGAGCACCATCGACACCCCGGCCAACCGCGCCGCCAGGCCCAAGGCAGACACCAGCAAGTGGACGCCGCCGTCCCGGATCGCCACCGTGCTGCGCTTCCTGGCTGAGACCGACGGCGTCAGGGGCGCCCGCATTCCGGTGTGACCAAGGCCGCTGTCCACAACCCCAGACAGCGGCTTGCGCAGTATTCGAACCTCTGTGCGATGCTTGGGGAATGGGGAGCAACAGGCGCTATCCGCGCGAACCGCCGCCGGATCACAAGCGGCGCCACTGCTGGGTTCTCGGTACTGCGTACGAGCGGGGCCCGTGGCCCGGGCTGATCCTGGAGTGGCGGCGGAGCAACTCCGACGACTGGATGGCCCGGGTGGTCTACGTGCCGAACCCCAAGGAGGCGAAGTCCGTCGAGGCCTGGTTCGCGGCCGGGTTGTTGCGCCCGCTGGAGCCGTCCAGGGTGCCGCAAGGGCAGGTGGACTTTTGGTGACCGGGACGTCGCAGGATGAACTGTGGGTGAACCAACCCTCACGGTTGTCACCGTCGGTGAGGTACACATGAGGTGGGGGTAAACCGTTCGACCCGGTCCGGCGTCTGAAGAGGTGTGCGGCGTGGGTACCTGTCGCACGAACCCTCAGGGCTGACAGGGGAGGCCATGGGTCGTCGATCCCGCGCGAAGCGCGCCGACAGTTCGTCCGACGCCGCGCCGTCCGATGCGTCGGACGCCTCCGACGCGCCCGCCTCCGACGCCTCCGCCTCCGATGCGCCTGCCTCCGATGCGCCGGCTAGCGACGCGCCCGCGAGCCGTCCAAAGTACCGGTCGCTGCCGCTCTCGCTGTGGCTGACGCTGGTCGGCGCGCTGCTGCCCGGCCTCGGCCTGATGTTCGGCGGACGCAAGCGGCTCGGGGCGTTCGTGCTGACCCTGTGGATCGGGCTGGTCGGCCTCGCCGTCTACGTCGCGCTGACCCGGCGCGAGGAGGTGCTCGCAGCCGCGGTGGTGCCGAGCCTATTGCTGGCCGCCAGCGTCGTGATCGCCACGGTGGCGCTGCTCTGGATCGTGGTGATCGTCGGCTCGCACCGGTTGTTGCGTCCGGCAACTGGTGGCCGAGTTGCCCGGCTCACCGGTGCCCTGCTGGTCGGAGCGCTCACGTTCGCGATCGCCGCGCCGGCCGCGGTCGCAGTACAGAACGTGCTGGCCCAGCGCGACCTGGTGCAGAACGTCTTCGTCGCCCAGGACGAGAGCGAGAGCGCGACCCGGCCGTCGACCGTCGACGTGAAGGACCCGTGGGAGGACCGGCCCCGGCTCAACCTGCTGCTGCTCGGCGGCGACGACGGTCCGACGCGGATCGGAGTCCGCGCCGACACGGTGATCGTGGCCAGCATCGACACGAAGACCGGCGACACCTCGCTGATCTCGATGCCGCGACAGTTGACCTTCATGCCGTTCCCGAAGGACTCGCCGCTGCGCAGGTTCTACCCGAACGGCTTCGGTCAGGAGGGCCTGAGTCTCGAGGGCCGGCTGGAGTGGATGCTGACCGCGATGTACCAGAACATCCCGGAGGCGCATCCCGGCATCCTCGGACCATCCGACAACGAGGGCGCCGACGTGGTGAAGCAGTCGGTCGGCGAGGCGACCGGGCTGAAGATCGACTACTACCTGCAGGTCAACCTGCAAGGCTTCGACGACATGGTGGACGCGCTCGGCGGCATCACCGTCAACGTCAACGAGCGGGTCGCGATGGGCGGTATCAGCAGCGCACACATCCCGCCCGGCCAGTGGATCAACCCCGGCCCGAACCAGCACCTGAACGGCTTCCGCGCCCTCTGGTTCGCCCGCGGCCGGTACGGCGCCGATGACGACCAGCGGCAGATCCGTCAGCGCTGCGCGATCAAGGGCATCGTCGACGCGGCCGACCCGACCACCCTGGCCACGAAGTACCAGGCCATCGCGAAGGCCGGCAAGAACCTGCTTCGCACCGACATCCCGCAGGAACTCCTGCCCGCCCTGATCCAGCTCGCCTTCAAGGTCAAGTCGGCCACCGTCTCGAACGTCGCCCTCGACGTCGCGAAGCTCCGCCTCAAGTACCTCCACCCCGACTACAAGGGCCTCCGCGAAACGGTCGAGAAAGCCCTGTCCGCCAAGCCGGAACCCCCCAGTACCGCCCCCGGCGCCGGCCCAGCCCCAAGCAAGAGCACCCAGCCCGGCAAGACCACCTCGCCTGGCAAGCCAGGCACCTCCGTCAAGGCGACGCGCCCCGCCCCGACCGAGAACCTTGAAGACGCCTGCGCCTACCACCCCACCACCGACGAACCCGACGGCTGACTAGACCCCAGCCATCGGATCCATCAGCGGGTCTCGGTGGCCTGGGCTCGGCACGGCCGGCGCGGCGGAACGGAAGCGGAGTTGCGAGGGAAGGATGAGGAGAACGCAAACTCCCATACTCAGCACGTCCGCCCCGCCTGTTGTGGTTGCGCAATCAGCACAACCAGACCGTGATTTTCAAGCTGCTGACGCAGTCTGCGCGGATCGCCCTCACCCGCGAGGTGCAACAGACTCGGAATGATCAACACCGCATCGCGGGAGGCTCCTGCCTTTTGCAAACACTGATGCAGTTCATACGGAGCGGTTTCTATTTCGTCGATATACAGGGTATCCAGCTGTCTGTCATTGGATGCCGCGCATTCAAGAATCAGTTCCCGCGTCGCCGCGACCTCTCGGCTCGTCATCAGAAAATGCTTCTTGAAATAGCCAAAGGTCGCCAGCGTGATCACCCTCCCCGTGCACTGCTTCGGCAGGATCATTGGTGACCTGGCAAGCCGCGTAGCGGCGCCGCATCGCCCTCTCGTAGGCGGCTGCGGTTGGTACGTCATTCTCGTAGCTGAGAATGACGTGCGATCCGAGCCAGACTCGGACAACTCGCAGGTTCTCGATTGTCTCGGTCTCCACAGCTGAATCCCTCCACGCCGCCGCCCGGTCCCTGTAATGAGTCGGCCTTGATGTGGAAGAACCTATGGGCAGGCAGGCGGACGCCGTCACCACTCTGAGGGACGCTTCAGGGACGTCCTGAGATGCGCGAAACGTCCCGGGGGCTGTGTGGCGTCAGCGGAACCTGACTGGTCTGGTGGAGTCGAGCCCCACCGCCCTGGGCGATCTCAGGGGTTCTCGATGTCCAACATCAGGTTGATAGCGCGCTCGATGTCGATGAGATTGGGGAGCACTATGTCGGCTCCGCTGAGCCGGAGTTGAGTCTCCGAGTCGGGACCAGTCGCAACGGCGACGATTCGTGCGCCACCACGGTGCGCGGCTTCGATATCGCGCGGCGTATCACCGACTACGGTTGTGTTCCTGGCATCAAACCTGACTCCGTAGAGCCGGGTCGAGCGAGCTTTTGCCAACCTGACCAGCTCGTGGCGGTCTTCGCTATCAGACCCGTACGCGCCGGCGCGGAAGTCAAATAGTCCATCGAGCGCGAAAGCGGAGAGTTTGACAATAGCGTTCTCCAAGATGTTCCCCGTGACGATGGTTTGCGCCACATCGCCTCTGCCTGCCAATCTCTCCAGCACTTCATGGACGCCAGGTAATACGAAGCCGATCTCACGCAACTCGTCCTGGTGATCTAGGGCGGCGGCTTGGAGTGCAGCCTGAATATCAGGCCACTCTGGGGTTGGCATTTCATTGGATTCGAACATCTCACGCATGATCAGGCGGTCAGTCTTGCCCTCCGTTGCCGGCGGCACAGTAGGTGCGCGGGATGTCAATCGACAGTACGCGCCAGCATATATTGCTTTACTGACACCCGAATTCTCAATGAGTGTGTGGTCGATATCCCAGAGGAGCAGCCGTCTCACGGGTTCGACACTACGGCCTGTGAAGCGCACGACTCGCCTCTCGCCCAGGCGCCCATCCTAGTACGTTCTTGAAAAGTCCCTGGGTGTCCTGAATGATACGTACGATGAACGACCGCCTACGATCCGTGATGCTCCAGCAGTGTATGACGGTCCAAGCGCTGGCAGAGGCCTGCGCGGTGGACCCGAAGACCGTCGAGCGCTGGCTGTCCAAGAGCCGAGTGCCGCACAGGCGTTACCGCTGGAAGGCAGCCGAGCAACTTGGTGCCGATGAGGTGTACCTGTGGCCGGCAGTCGCTGAGCAGAAGTTGCACAGACGCCAGGCGGAATCGAATTCGGAACTGGTTCGGCTCCATCTCAATCGGGCCGCAGTCTCGCGAGATACCTGGCACAAGCTCATCAGCGAATCAGAAGAGGCGATCGACGTGCTGGTATTTTCTGGCACCTTTCTGTCGCAGATGCCAAATATCGGCAAGTTGCTTGCCGATCGCGCCCGCGCTGGAGTTGAGGTCAGAATCTGCTTCGGTGACCCAGATTCTCAGGCAGTAGCAATGAGAGACAAAGAGGAAGGTCTTGAAGATACTCTGGCTGCAAAGATTCGCGCCGCGCGAACCTATTTCCGGTCGATAACGTCGGAGGACAACTGCGAGGTTCGACTACATGAGACCACGTTGTATAACTCAATATTCCGGTTCGATGATGATCTGCTGGCCAACCCCCATGCCTGGGGACAGCCGGCGAGCGCCAATCCTCTTTTGCACTTCCGTCGGCTCGATATCGGGACAGGATTTTTTGATCACTACCGTGAGAGCTTCGAAGCTGTTTGGAAGTCAGCGGTCCGTTGGAACCCTGATATTTGAGGAATTGAAATGGCGCGCACTGAGTATTACGGCGACCCTGATGCGCCGACCCCTAACACGCTGATCCCGGCATGCAACATGTTGGTTGTCAATGATGCCGGTCAGTTGCTCATGCAGCGGCGCCGTGATACAGGTCAATGGGCGCTTCCCGGTGGCGCGCAGGAAATAGGCGAGACTCCGAGCGAGTGTGCGCTGAGAGAATGCTGGGAAGAAACCGGCGTCACGGCTGAGATCACCGGTCTGCTGGGAATCTATTCTGATCCGGGCCACATCGTCAGGTATGACGATGGTGAAACTCGTCAAGAATTTGAGATCACATTCATCGGTCGGCCGACAGGGGGTAGGCCCACAGTCAACGACGAGGCGAGCGAGGTTGCCTGGTTCGAATTCGGCGAACTGGCGCAGCTCGACATACACCCTTCGATGACACGTCAGATTGACGCCTACAGAGCGGGAGTCCGATCGCACGTTGACTAGGACCCATTGGCTGGACCAATCGAGTATGTTGCCGCCAACCGGGCCGGCGCCAACCACCCGGCAGCGCTGTCTACGCTTCCTGCCAGGCGCCGGCCGACCAGTGCGCGGCGCGCCGCGGCACCGGCAGTCGGTGGGCGACCACTTCAGCTGACCACGCCCCAGTCCGCAGCGGGCGGCCGTGTCCCTGTGGACGAGCTGTCCTGATCCTGCCAATCATCGGATCCATCAGCGGTGCCACTGTGGACAACTTGACCGCATCCGGCCAATCGCCAGAATTCTTGTAAATAAGGGCTTTCTGGTTCGAAAACTGTCCGTGGCGGTGTCTAGGCTCCTGGGTATGGAACTCGTGGATCTGCGACCGGCGTGCTCGATGAGCGGCAGCGAACTGCTGACCGCTCTCGACGCACTGCACGCCGACATCTCCACGCGCCTGACCTACCGGCTGCAGATCCTCGAACGCCTCGACGAGATCGGCCACGCCAAGGAACTCGGCGCTCCCGACACCATCCACCTGCTGTCACTGCGCCACCGCCTCGACCCCGGCGACGTTCGCCGAGACCTCGAGCTCGCCACCACCTTGAGCAAGTACCCGGCCGTCGCCGCCGCGCTCCCTGACCCTCTCGCAGCGACTGTTCACGACCCGGCCGATGCCGATGCCGGTCACGGTGACTGCGACGGTGTGGTCGAAACGCCACAGTCGTTGCCGGTTGTGCTGCATCCTGCCCAGGCAGAGGCGATCGTCACTGCGTTGGAGAAGATCCCCACCGCCGCGAAGGTGCCAGTTGAGGACCTGGAGGTCGCGGAGAGAGAAATGGTGGAGGCGGCCCGCCACCTGGCCCCCACCGAGTTGCGAAAGCTCGGCAAACGAGTCCGCGACACTCTCGACACCGACGGCCCCGAACCCGCCGAGGACAAGGCCTACCTCCGCGAGAACCTCTGGCTGAAGGATGCCGACCACGGCATCAAGTTCGGCGGCTTCCTGGCGAACGAGAACGCCGAAGCACTGAAGACCGCGATCCATGCCCTCGCGAAGCCCCACAAGACCATCGACGGTGAACTGGATCCCCGCCCCCGCGACAAGCGCCAAGCCGACGCCCTGTCCACCGTGCTCGCCATCGCCGCCGGCGCTGACGACACCGGCCACCGCAACCTCGCCATCTCGGTCACGATCGACTACACCGATCTCAAAGCCGCCATCTCCAACACCGACGGCGGCATCACCAACGACTCCAGCGCGACGTCCCCGGAGCAATCCGCCGGGCGAACCACTGGCGTCGAGGCCAGCAGCATCCCAACGGCGTACGGGGATCAACGCGCGACTGGTACCGGCGATCTCATCTACGGCGGCAGCCTGTCCGCGGGCGCGATCCGGCGGCTCGCCTGTGACGCGGGCATCATCCCGATCGTGCTCGGCTCGAACTCCGAGCCTCTAGACGTCGGCATGCTGCAACGATTCGTCAACCGCGCAATCCGCCGGGCGCTGATCAGGAGAGACAAGGGCTGCGTGGTGTGTGGAGCGCCACCGATCCACTGCGACGCCCACCACCTGATCCACTGGGCAGACGGCGGCCCAACCGCCCTGTGGAACCTCGTCCTGCTTTGTAAGGCCTACCACCGCGGCGTCCACGCCGGCTACTGGACCATCAAGATCAACAACGGCACCGTCGCCGTATCCCGCCCCACCTGGGCCGACCCACCCGCCGCCACGCGCCGAACCCCATCGCGGCGCCTCGCAGACGGTGATCCACCGACCCCAGCACCACCAACCACAACCTCCACCCGGACACCCGGCCGGGCGCACACCCCTGCCTCCACTGGCTCTGCCCTTGCCCCGACGGCCACAGACCCTTGCTCTACCTCTTCCGCCACCCACGCTGGTCCGACGTCCACTGCCAGGGGTGTGACCCCGCCCCCTGCACCCGCATCCACACCGGCACCGCCACCCGCACCGACTCGCGCGCCTGCCGGGGCACCCGCACCGGCACAGGCACCGGCGCGCGCCCTACGAGCATGGCCTTACGTCACCGACGTCCCTTGGATCACCGCAGCTGAGGCCAACCGCCTCAATCCCTGGGGAACCGACAACACCGCCTCCCCAGGCCCGTGACCGCCGCCTACGGACCGCCACCGCCCACCGGACCGGCGCGAACCACCCGACGAGCTGTCTGCGCGCCGCCTACCAGGCACGGACCTACCAGTTCGTGTGGCGCCGCGGCACCGGCAGTTGCCGTGCGCCAAGAGGTGCCGGCGCAACCGCCTGGACCTCGCGGCCGGCCTGCCGGGCGTGCGCCACGGGGAGCCGGCGCAACCGCCCGGACCTCGCGGCCGCCCTGGCCGGCGTGCGCCCACTCAGTACTCCGAGTCGCGGCTGCTGATTGCCGTGCCCTGGGGCCGTCGTCGGCGGCGGCGCGAACACGCCGGACCTGGTCCTGCGGGGGTAAGCCCGCGGGGTGAGGCCGAAATCGGCGCTCCCTCGTGCACCTCGCTCCAGACGATCTGCTCACCCGGGCGATCTCGCAGTACTCATCGTCCCCTGGGCCGCATGACCGCCCGTACCGCGAAACCGCCTGTCCGTCGGTACGGCGAAGACGGTGGCCCGCCTCGTACGCCTGCCCGCTCGGCTGTGCGACTAGACCGCGTGGCCGGCCTGTCGCCGGTACGGCCAACGCATGGCTGGCCGTCGGTGTGGCAGAGATGCCTGTCTGCCCAGGTGAGGGGCCGGCCGGGTGGTGCCATCCGGGGTTGGGGAGGCGGGGCTGGGAACGCGACCTGTCCGTCGGCGCTGCGGAGTGGCTCGGGTGGCTGTTAGGCGGTGCGGCGAAAAGGTTGTGGATGTTGGGTGTCGATCTGGTGGTGGGCCGGTCGACGTGAGAGTAAGTGTTCGGAGACTTCGACCAGGGGAGTAGACAGCGATGCGCTACATGATCATCAACAAGGCTGACGAGGACACCGAGGCGGGGCGGTTTCCCAGTGACGAGGTTGTCGAGGGGGTCGGCAAGCTGATGGACGACCTGACCAAGGCGGGTGTGCTGCTGATCGGCGAGGGTGTGCACCGCAGCGCGCTGGGTGCTCGGGTGAAGGTGTCCGGGGGTAAGCGGACCGTCACGGACGGCCCGTTCGCCGAGACCAAGGAGTTGATCGGCGGCATCATCGTCATCGACGTCCGGAACAAGGACGAGGCGATCGAGTGGGCTGCCCGGCTGGCGGAGGCGCTCGATGCCGAGGTCGAGCTCCGCAAGGTCGTCGAGGAAGCCGACTTCGCCCCGGACTCAGGCCTCTACCAGCAGTAGTCGCTGCCGCCAGTCGAGAAGCTCAACCAGCAGCAATCCAGCAGGCCCGCGTGACCGACGCGGGCCTGCTGCTTCGGGGTGGCGCTTGCTGTTGGGGCGGGGGTGGGGTTCTATCGGTCGGGTGACGGTAGCGGACACGTACGGGGATACGCACGGGGCGATCGATGCGGTCTGGCGGATCGAGTCGGCGAGGATCATTGCCGGCGTTGCGCGGATCGTGCGGGATGTCGGGCTGGCCGAGGAGCTGGCCCAGGACGCGCTGGTGGCCGCGCTGGAGCAGTGGCCGGAGTCGGGCGTGCCGAACAACCCCGGCGCCTGGCTGATGGCGATCGCCAAGCGCCGTGCGATCGACCTGATCCGGCGCAAGGAGACCTACCAGCGCAAGCTCGCCGAGATGGGCCACGAGCTGGAGATCGACGGCGACAGTGTCGAGGACGACGTCGAGGCGATCCTCGAGGACACCATCGAGGACGACCTGCTCCGGCTCGTCTTCACCGCGTGCCACCCGGTGCTGACCACGGATGCCCGGGTGTCGCTGACGCTCCGGCTGCTCGGCGGCCTGAAGACCGACGAGATCGCCCGGGCGTTCCTGGCTCCCGAGGCGACCATCGCGCAGCGGATCGTGCGGGCCAAGCGCAACCTTGCGAAGGCCGACGTGCAGTTCGAGGTCCCCACCGGCGACGACCTGATCCAGCGCCTGTCGTCGGTGCTCGAGGTCGTCTACCTGATCTACAACGAGGGGTACTCCGCGACCGCCGGCGACGACTGGATGCGTCCGACCCTGTGCAACGAGGCGATTCGGCTCGGCCGGTTGCTCGCCGAGTTGATGCCGGAGGAGCCGGAGGTCCACGGTCTACTCGCGCTGATGGAGCTCCAGGCCTCGCGCGCGAACGCCCGGGTCGGCCCGAACGGCGAGCCCGTGCTGCTGCTCGACCAGGACCGTCGCCGCTGGGACCGGCTGCTGATCCGCCGCGGCTTGGAGAGCATCGACCGCGCCTGGACCCTCAAAGGTACTCCCGGTCCCTATCTCCTGCAGGCAGCCATCGCAGCCTGTCATGCCCGGGCCGCCGAGGCCGACGACACCGATTGGGCTCGCATCGCGGGTCTGTACGACGTACTGGCGCAGGTGACGCCGTCTCCGGTGGTGGATCTCAACCGGGCAGTGGCGATCTCGATGGCCTTCGGGCCCGAGCGGGGACTCGTCGCGGTGGATGTGCTGGCTGACGAGCCGTCGTTGAAGGACTATCACCTGCTACCGAGTGTGCGGGGCGATCTGCTGTTCAAGCTGGGCCGGTTCGAGGAGGCGCGGGTGGAGTTCGAGAAGGCCGCCGGGCTGACCCGCAATGAGCGCGAGCGCGCTCTCCTGCTCGACCGGGCGGCGGCCTGCTAGAAATTCTCGGCCGGGGGGTGTCGATCCAGCCCTTTGACGTTCGACGCAGTGGTGCGGCCAGGTGAACGGCACCGGGTCTGCTCACCCCGGGCCTTCCGAGACGTCGGCCCCCTGAGAAGGAGCACCATCATGGAAAACGTCATCTCGGCCGACGGCACCTCCATCGCGTACGACCGGCTCGGCGACGGCCCGGCTGTCGTCCTGGTCTGCGGTGGATCGGTGGACCGGATGTCGAACGCCCCGCTGGCCGCGTTGCTCGCGCAGGACTACACCGTCTACAACTACGACCGCCGGGGCCGCGGCGACAGCGGCGACGCCGAGGTCTACGAGATCGAGCGGGAGTTCGAGGACCTGGACGCGGTCTTCGCCGTCGCGGGCGGCTCGGCGCACCTTTACGGGACCTCGTCCGGAGCCGCCCTCGCACTGCTCGCCACCGCCGCCGGCCGCCCGGTGAACCGCCTGGCGCTGTGGGAGCCGCCGTACATCCTCGAAGGCACCCGGGAGCGCCCGCCGGCCGATACCGCGTCGATCTACCGTGGTTTCGTCGCGGCCGGGCGCCGGGACAAGGCCGCGGAGTACTTCATGGCTGAGGTGGTCGGGCTGCCGGCCGAGTTCGTCGAGATGGCGAAGGCGTCGCCGTGGTGGCCCGCTCAGGAGGCGATCGCGCACACGCTCGCGTACGACGCGACGGTGATGGGCGACTACTCGGTCCCGGTCGAGGCGATCGCCGCCGTCATTCCTCCGACGCAGGTGCTGACCGGCGGAGCCGCCCCCGAGTGGATGAAGCTCGGCAACCAGGCCGTCGTGGATCAGTTGAAGGACGGCAGCCACCGGGTGCTGCCCGACCAGGAGCACAACGTCGACCCCGCCGTTCTGGCGCCCGCGTTGAAGGAGTTCTGGGGATGAACGCCGTGGTCTCGAAGGATGGAACGAAGATCGCCTACGACCGGCGTGGCGAGGGGCCCGCGGTCGTCCTGGTCGACGGCGCGCTCTGCAGTCGCGCGCAGGGACCGATGCCCGAGCTGGCCGAACTGCTCGCCGCGGGGTTCACCGTCTACAACTACGACCGGCGCGGCCGCGGTGACAGCGGCGACACCGCGGAGTACGACGTCGATCGCGAGGTGGAGGATCTGGCCGCGGTGATCGAGGAGGCGGGCGGGTCGGCGTACGTGTACGGCACGTCCTCCGGTGCGGCGCTGGCGCTGCGGGCCGCGGCGGCCGGAGTACCGGTGACCAAGCTGGTCCTGTTCGAGGCGCCATTCGTGGTCGACGACCAGCGCCAGATCCCACCGACCTGGGTCGCGGACCTGCGCGGCCTCGCCGACCGCCCGGGCGACGCGATCAAGTACTTCATGACCAAGGGCATCGGGCTGCCCGGCTTCGTCGTCACGATGATGAAGGTGATGCCGGCCTGGAAGCCGATGAAGGCGGTCGCGCACACAGTCTGGTACGACGCGGCGATCCTCGGCGACAACGTCCGGGGCAAGCCGCTCGACGCGTCGCAGTGGAGCGGGGTGACCGCGCCGGTGCTGGTCGTGGGCGGCGGCAAGAGCCCGGCGTGGATGCGTACCTCCGTCAGGGCGGTCGCGGACGCGGTACCAGGAGCGTCGCACCGGGAGATCCCTGGGCAGAACCACATGATCAAGGCGACGGCGATCGCGCCGGTGCTGACGGAGTTCTTCGGAGGTGGATCGCGATGAAGTTCCGGACCACGTTGCTGGGCACCACCACGACCGGGATCGAGGTGCCCGCGGAGGTCATCGTTGCCCTCGGCAAGGGCAAGAAGCCGCCGGTGGTCGTCACGGTTGCCGGATACACCTATCGCAACACCGTCGCGGTGATGGGTGGTCGGTACATGATCTCGCTGAGCGCGAAGAACCGCGAAGCGGCCGGGGTGGCCGGCGGGGACGAGATCGAGGTCGAGCTCGAGCTGGACACCGAGCCGCGGGACGTCGCCGTACCGGATGACTTCGCGGCGGCGCTCGACGCGGAGCCGAAGGCGCGGGCGTTCTTCGACGGGCTGTCGTACAGCCAGCGCAGCTGGTTCGTACTCGGGATCGAGGAGGCGAAGAAGCCGGAGACCCGGCGGAACCGGATCGAGAAGGCGGTCGAGCGGCTCGCCTCCGGCCGCGGCCAGCGCTGAGCCGCACCCACCCGTTACGTCCGAAGAACCTTGGCCTTGAAGCCGAGGTTCTTCGGACGTGAGAGGTCGATCAGAGCGTGATCAGACCGCCTGCGTTCGCGCGAGCCGCGTCGAAGCGGGCCTGGGCGTCCGCCCAGTTCACGATGTTCCACCAGGCCTTGACGTACTCCGGCTTCACGTTCTTGTACTGCAGGTAGAAGGCGTGCTCCCACATGTCCAGCATCACGAGCGGGATCTGCCCGGCCGGCAGGTTGGCCTGCTGGTCGTACAGCTGGTGGATCAGCAGGTTGCCCTGCAGCGCGTCCCAGCCGAGGATCGCCCAGCCGGAGCCCTGGATCGTGGTCGCCGCCGCGGTGAAGTGGGCCTGGAACGCGTCGAACGAGCCGAACGCCTCGTCCAGCGCGGCGCCGAGCTCGCCGTCCGGCTTGTCGCCGCCGTCCGGGGACAGGTTCTTCCAGAAGATGGAGTGGTTGACGTGTCCGCCGAGGTTGAAGGCGAGCGTCTTCTCCAGGCCGACGATCGAGCCGAAGTCACCCTTCTCGCGGGCCGCGGCCAGCTTCTCCAGGGTGTCGTTCAGGCCGTTCACGTACGTCTGGTGGTGCTTGCTGTGGTGCAGCTCCATGATCTCGCCGGAGATATGCGGCGCGAGGGCGCCGTAGTCGTAGGAGAGGTCCGGAAGCGTGTACGACGTGGTCAACTCTGCTCCTTCGTCAGGGCCCCGAAGGGCCGGTCTGCTGCGAGTCCGAGAGGTGCGCCGACCCGGTGCCCGTCGGGGCGCCCGGCCTAACCCACCTCCAGGCTCTACCTTGAAACTTCAACCAGTGTTGAGGTCAAGCGACACACCGTGCCGCCCGACCCGCTCCGGCCAGTCGCGGTCGGTGAACCACTCGGGCCCACCTGCAGGTCCTAGTCTGCCCCTTCCGTCCACCGGTCCGTAGGCGGCCTCGCAACAGTTCACCTTGTGGTCGTTCAAGGAGCCGGACCCGCGGTCGCTCGAGGGCTGGAAGGTGGTCGCCGATGAGCCGGACGCGCACCACCCACCGGCCGGCGGGAAGGCCGAACGGTGGGTGTGCAAGTCCGTCGTCAGCTGTCGGCCAGGACCGCGCGCAGGGTGGGATCGAAGGCGTCGGGGTCTTCCGCGAAGCCGGTGTGGTCGCCCGGGAAGCGGGTCGGGACGATGCCCAGGCCGGCGGCCAGCGCGGTCGAGGTCCGCTCGCAGAGCTGGCCGGCCGAGTCCTCGCCGATGCCGACCACGATGTGAACCGGGCCGTCTCGCAGGGCGTCGACATCCGGCTGCCAGCTGACGCTCTCGCCCAGCTCGTGCAGGAACCAGAACCGCTCGTCCGCGACCGCCTGCGGATCCCGCTCGCCGCCGAACATACCGTCGATCGCGTCCTCGGGCAGGAAGAGGTTCGCCTGCGCGAAGAACTTCCGCCACGCTCCGATCACGTCGCCGGACAGATAGGTCGCGCGCTGATCTGCCGACAGCGCGTGTTGCTCGGCCCGGTCGTCGAGCAGGTTCAGCAGCGGTGGTTCGTGGGCGATCACGGTGCTGACCAGGTCGGGATGGTGCTGCGCCAGCGCGAGCACGCTGACTGCGCCACCGCTCGAACCGAAGGCGATGGCCGGTCCGGCGCCGACGTGGGTGATCAGGGCGGCGAGGTCACCGGCTCGCAGCTCCGGGGTCGAGTCCTGCGCGGGATCGTCGAGCAGGCTGCGGTTGATCCCGCGCGAGTCGGTCGTCAACACCGTGTACTCCGTGGCGAGCAGGTCCGCCAGCGGCGCGAACGACCGGGCGTCCATGGGTGCGCCCACTAGGACGACGAGCGGACCGGTACCGCGCACTTCGTAGTACAGGCGGGTGTCGTCGAGGTCGAGGGTTTGGGCGGTCAGGGTCTGGTTCATCGGGTGCTCCTCATCGTGGTGGTTCCTCTTTCGGCCTCGCTGGTCGCGAGGTACTGGTTCAGGACGGCGGGTGCTGCGGCGGCCACCAGGACAGCCAGCGCCGCCGGGATCAGGAGGGCGATCGGCAGACCGGCCCGACTAGCGACGGAGCCGATCAGCGCGGGGCCAACGAGGCCGCCGCCGTAGCTGATGGTGGTGACGGTCGACAGCCGGCGGGCGGAGGCGCCGGACGTGCCCAGAGCGCTGACCACGACGGGCCAGACCACCGCCATCCCGGCGCCGGCGAGTACCCAGCCGACGATGGCTGTGCCGACCCGCGGCGTTTGGGTGGCGCCTGCCAGCAGGACCAGCCCGTACCCCGTCGTCGCGGTTCCGCCGGCGATCCGGATCGTTAACGCCGGCCCAAGCCGGGCACGTACCGGGTCGCCGACGAAGCGCACGACCGTCATCGCGACGAAGAAAGCGGTGTAGACGAGTGACCCAACCGCAGGAGTCGCCCCCAGTACCCGCGTCGCGTGCACCCCGGCCCAGTCCGTCGCCGCGCCTTCGGTGATAAAGGCCGCCGCCCCCACCACCCCAAGCCCGACCACAAGCCCACCCCGCCGAACCCCGCCCCGCCGAACCTCGCCTCGGGTGGCTCGCGCGGCGTCCTCCCGGGCGGCCTCGTCCCGGGCGACGCCCTCCCGGGTGTCTTCCGATGGGGTGCTGCTCTGCCTGGTGTCAGGCGTGCGGAGTTTCCTGCTGAGGGCGAGGGTCGTCGTGAACAGGACAGCGGCTCCGCTCAGCAGCAGCGGCTGGACGTCTACGCCGAGGTGTAGACCCGCGGTGACCAGAGCGCCTCCGAGGACTGCGCCGAGGGTCCAGGTGCCGTGCATCGTCGCCATCACCGGCCGGCCGCTCGCCCGTTCGACAGCTACCGCCTGCAGACTCAGAGCGACATTGAGCGCGCCGGACACAATCCCGAGCACGACAGCCGAGACGATCAGTACGCCGGCCGATGGTGCGAGGGCGGTGAGAGCCAGCGCCAGCGCCGCGCTTGGCATCGTCCACCGCAGCAAACACCGACCAGTCCACCGATCGGGCAGACGCCCGGCGATCGGCATCGCGACCAAGGCGCCGACAGCCAGAGCCATCAGCAGCTCGCCGAGCCGTCCGGCGCCGAGATCGAGCCGCGCGTCGGTGGCCGGCAACGTCGCGCCCCACAACGCGTTCAGTACGCCGGTCACCCCGTAGCAGCCAGCGGTCCGTCCTCGTGCTCCCATGCCTCGACCATGAGGCAGCCGGCGGCCCGGACTCCAACACCTGTTCGGCGCCTATTCACGCAGCTGGTGTGTTAATAAGGTGAGGTGCCCGACGACCTCGAGATCCGGCTGCTGCGGTACTTCGTCGTCGTGGCGGAGGAGCTGCACTTCAGCCGCGCCGCCCAGCGGCTCTTCATCGCGCAGCAGGCGCTCAGCCGCGACATCCGACGGCTGGAGGATCGCCTCGGCGTCCGGCTGCTCGACCGCACCACCCGCCGCGTCGAGCTGACGCCCTCGGGACGCAAGCTCCTGGTCCGCGCCCGCGAACTTCTCGCTCTGCACGACCTGACCGTCCGCGAACTCCGCGGCGAGGCTCCGTCGTTGACGGTCGACGTGGTCGGCCCAGGGCTCACCCCAGCGCTCGTGCTAGCCGCAGCCAGGCGGAAAGCGCCCGAGCTGGAGTTCTTCGCCCGCTTCCACACCGGTACCGAGCTGGCGGTGCCGTTGCTCCTGTCCGAGCGCCTCGACGTGAGTTTCGGCCGCAATCTCACCCAGGCCGACGGCCTGCGGGAGCGCGTAGTACGGCATGAACCGCTGGCGGTCCTGATCCCTGAGCGGCACCCGCTAGCCGAGCTTGCCGCCGTACCGCTGGAGGCCCTGCGGGGGACCGGCGTGTGCTTCCGGGCTGGGAATCACGCGACGCCGGCCTGGGACCACGCAGTACTCCAGTTGCTCGCGCCCTTCGGGGTCGACAGTGGCGGTGCTCATCCCCACGTCCAGGGTGCCGACGAACTCGCGCAACACGTGCGCGACCGCGACGCCCCGATCCTCACGATGACTACCCAGCCCGCGGTTGCAGGCGCCGTACTGCGACCTCTCGTGGATCCGGTGGTCCTCTACCCGTGGTCGATGATGTGGCGAGCCGACCTCGTCCATCCCGCGCTGGATGCGCTCAACGAGGCGGTCGACGAGCTCGCGGCCGACGACTGGTTGTCGATTCCGCCCGGAGCCTGGCTCCCCGAACCCGAGGCATCCAGAACCATCTCCACGAGATCAGCCGAGTAGGGATCGGCGGAGGAAGGCGAGTTCCAGGTGCAGGAGGTTCTCGATCGTCTGCGGGTCGGAGATGCTGTGGCCGTGCGACGGCCAGACGTTCGTGTCGGCGAGGCCCTGGATGATCAGCAGCGGCCGGGTCAGTTGGTCGACGTACGGCGGCAGCGAGGTGCGCCGGTAGGCCTCGGGGTTCGCTGCCGGGTGCCCGAGGAAGCGTTCTTTCCAGTACGTGTCGTAGCCGCGCTGATCGCTCACCGCCGCGCCCGCGATCCCCGCGTGCGATCAGGCCGCGAAACCGAGCTTGCGGAGCAGGTTCTGGTGGGCGAACTGGCCGTAGTACTCGACCAGCTCGGCGATCCGGTCGTCCCGGAAGGTCGCGCGAATGATCAGCCGGTTCTCGTACTTGTCGCCGTTGAGGAACTCCGCGACCATCCGCTCCTCGATGACGGCGACGGCGGGATCGTCCGTCTGGTGGAACAGGACATCGTGGACGTTGATGCTCCGGGCCTGTGCGACCAGTCCGTTGAAGGCTGCGCGCAGCGTCTCGTGGCCGGTCAGGACAGGTGGCAGACCGGGCACCGGCAAGGCCGCCTCGTAGCGACCGTCCTCGGTCCAGCAGCCGATGAACGCCTCGATGTCACCGGCGTACAGCAGCTTGCTGGAGCGGCTCCAGATCGCTTCGTTCCTGCTCCGGGCGGCGACGAGATCGACGGCGGGGATGGTGTTCGTGCTCATGATGGTTCTCCTCAACTCACAGGTTCGGGTTCGACAAGGTCGGGCGGCTTCGGTTCGAAGGGGTCAGGCGATGAGGCCGACACCGCGTGGCGGCGTGGCGGTTCCGTGCATCCGGCGGGCGTAGCGGCGGAAGGCGCGGCGGCCGAGCGGCGGCAGCAGGCGGCGTACGGGCGCGGGGAGCTTGCGAAGCTCGAGGCCGATCACTTCCGGATCGCCTTCGTAGAGCATCATCCCGAAGCCCAGCACCATCTTCCGCTTGGGGATCGAGGACATGCCCTGCTCGGTGAACTCCTCCCACTCCGCCGCCGTGAGCTGCCTGGCCATGATCGGCAGCAGGTGCGTCTCCTCCGCGTGCAAGTGCTCGAACAGGGCCGTGCACAGGCTTTCGAGGACTGTCGCCAGCCGCTCGCCGTCGGCGTCCGATGACGTACGACGCCACGTGTCCACCGCTTTGTGAGCCTGATCCAGCTGCTCGGCCACCTGCTCGTGCTGGCTCTGCATCACGTGCACCAGCGGCGCGAGCTCCTGCGGAACGCGCTCGAGCAACGCCTCCCACAACAGGTCGTCCTCGATGGTGTGGTGGTGATGCAGCAGCGACAGGAACAACTCCACGTGGTCCGCCACCGCCGCGGTACGTCGCCGGTCGCCGGCCGCAGTCCGCCGTACGGCGGCCGGGCTCAGCCCTAGCTCGCGGCGGAAGTTGCTGTGCGCCACCTTCATCATCCGTACGTCGGTGAGCCCGGGTCCGTGCAGCCGGTGCTCGTCCGTGGTCCGGTTCGTCATCGCCCTTCCTTCCTCTCAGGTGATCCGATTCCTCTCGGGTGATCCGATCCTGGGACCGGGGCCTTGGAAGTCGCCTGGAGCCGACTTGGAGGCATCCGCTGACAACCGGAGGCCCGGCCGGTTAGGTTCGAGGCGTGCGGTTTCGGGTGTTGGGGCCAGTCGAGGTTCTCGATGCCGACGGAGGGCTGGTCCAGCTCGGTGGCCAGAAGCAGCGAGCCCTGCTCGGCCTGCTGATCGCGTCCGGCGGCAGAGTCGTCCCGGTATCCCGCCTGGTGGATGAGCTGTGGGGGGAGAACCCACCGCCGAAGGTGCTGGTGTCGGTGCAGTCCTACGTGGCGAATCTCCGCCGCGTGCTCGAGCCCGACCGGGCGGCCAGAGCGCCCGCCCGGGTCATCGTCACTCAGCCGCCGGGCTATTCGCTGGCCGCCGCCCAGCTCGACGTGGTCGAGTTCGAGGAGTTGGTGAGCGCTGGCCGCGAAGCCCTGTCGAGGGATCCTGGCCGAGCCGGCGAACTCCTCCGGGCTGCGGCAGACCTCTGGCGTGGTGACCCGTACGCCGACCTCATCGCCGTCGCACCTGCGCTGGCAGCCGAGGCCGCCAGATTGGTGGAGCTCAGCCTGCTCGCCACCGAGGACCTGTTCCGGGCCGACCTCGCGTCGGGCCACCACGAACAGGTGGTCGGCAAGATCGAGCAACTGGCCGCCGCCCATCCGCTGCGTGAATCAGCCTGGGGACTGCTCGCGGTCGCCCTCTACAGATCCCAGCGCCAGGGCGCCGCGCTGGACGCGTTGCGGCGAGCCAGGCGAATCCTCGCCGACGAGCTCGGCGTCGACCCCGGCCCGGAGCTGAGGCGCCTGGAGAAGGCAATCCTCGACCAGGAACCAACCCTGGACGCCTCCCCGCGCGCCGTCAGCACCGCGCCAACCCCCGGTATGGCGAACAACCGCCCGGGCGCAGGCAGCCCGTCGGACACGGACGGTCCGCCGGACGCGGGCAGTTGGCCGGGTGCCGGTGGGAATCACCTGGTCGGCCGGGAGGAGCCGTTGACTCGGCTAGCCGGACTTCTCGTCGAGGCGGCCGCGGGGCGGGGGAACGTGGTGCTGATCACCGGGGAGCCGGGGATCGGCAAGACCGGTCTGGCCCGGGCGTTGACCGCGACGGCCGCGGCGATGGGCCTCAACACCGGCTGGGGTCGCTGCGAGGAGACCGCCGGAGCGCCGCCCTTCTGGCCGTGGTCGCAGGCCTTGGCAGACCTGAACCCGGCGACCGGCGACACCGTGAGGGCGAGAACACCGCTGGCGGCGCTCATTCCAGATCCGGCCGCGGAAGTGTTGGATGCGAATACTGCGGTCTTCCGGTTGGCCGAGGCGGCGGCTGCGTTGTTGCGCGAGGCCGGCGCGACCTTGCTGGTGCTGGACGACCTGCACCGCGCGGACGGGGACACTCTCCGCCTGGTGGGGAGCCTCGGCCAGATGCTGACCGGCCTGCCGGTGCTGCTGGTTCTCACCAGCCGCGATGCGGAAGCGGACATCACGCCGGAGGTCGCCGAAGTGCTGGCCGAGCTCGCCCGTGCGGAACTGGTCCGGATCGGCCTTCGCGGGCTGGACGAGACAGGCATCCAGACCTATGCCCGGCTCCATCACGACATCGAGCTCCCCGCCGCGGTCGCGGAAGCGTTGGCTCGACGGACGAACGGCAACCCGTTCTTCGTCGGCGAGCTGATCCGGTTGCTGGCGGACCAGCGGCAGCTGACCGAAACGGGTGCGGCCGAGCTACGGGTTCCGGACGGCGTCCGTGACGTGGTGCGCCGGCGGATCGCTCAACTACCCGATGAGGTGGGACGGTATCTGGAGGCTGCCGCGGCCTACGGAGCCACCTTCGATGCCGACCTCGTCGAGGAGGCGTCAGGCCTGACCGCCGCAGAGGCTGTCACCGCCACCGAGGCCGCGTTGCTGGCCGGACTGATCGTTGCCGATGGCCCCGATCTCAGATTCACCCACGCTCTGGTGAGGGAGGCCGTCTACGTCCGGCTGCCACTGGGGCGGCGGCGCGAGTTGCACGCCGCGATCGCCGGGCTGCTGGAGCAGCGGACCGGGCGGATCGGACTGGCCGAGCTCGCCCACCACTACGGTGAAGCCGGCCCGGAACACGCGCGTGCGGCCTGGACCTATGCCGTCCGCGCGTCCGAGCTCGCCGCGCGGCAGTCCGCTCCCGCCGAGGCGGCCCGGCTGCAGGATCTGGCGTTGACCTCCGTGTCGCGGGACCGCACCGCCTCCGCCACAGACCGGTTCGACGTACTGCTCGGTCTGGCGCGGGCCCGGAAGCGGGCGGGGCAGGAGATCCAGGCCTGGGCCGCCGCACGCGAGGCTGCGGAGGTCGCCCTCGAGGCCGGAGATGTGGTCGCGGCAGCGACTGCCGCGGTGGCGGTCACCACCGACGCGATCTGGAGTTGGCGCGAATACCTGGTGGTCGACTTCACCGGTGTCGCCCTGTTCGAGCGACTACTGCGGGAGCTTCCGGCGGGACACGAGGTGGTGCGGGCACATCTGCTGGCGGCACTGGCGGCCGAGATCTACTACCAACCGGACACGGTCGACCGGGCCGTGGAGCTCTCGACGGAGGCAGAGTCACTCGCACGGAGTTACGGAAGCTCGGAGGATCTGGCGAGGATCCTGGAGCTCCGCCATCTCGCCTACGAGCGTCCGGGACTGCTGGGCGAGCGGTTGTCGGCTGCTCGCGAATTGCTGGAACTCGCGGAGGCGGCGGACGATCCGGTGGCGGTCTGCCGGGCACTGGTGTTCCTTGGCCGGGATCAGCTCGAGCAGGGTGAGGTGGCCGCGGGACTGCGGGACTATCAGCGTGCCCGCGGGCTGGCCGAGACGTACTCGCTCGCGCCCGTGCTGGTCACCCTCGTCTGGGCCGACGCGGTCGTGGCTGTGGGCAGGGGCCGGTTCGACGACGCCGAGCAAGCCACCGCGACGGCGGCCGAGTTCCACGCAGGCACGACGCTGGCCGGCGCCGCCTCGCTTCCGATCGCTCTGGCGGCGACGCTCGGTCTGGCGCGGGGCACGCTGGCGGCCATCGAGCCGATGCTTGCCGAAGCAGCCGCCTTCTCCGGGCTGGCGTTGCTGCGCGAGTGGCACGCCTTGGCGTTGGTGAGCGCCGGGCGGATCGAGGAGGCGGCCGCAGCGCTGGGGCCTTGGCGTCAGCAGCCCGAGGTACCGCCTGACTATCTCTGGCTGACGCATCTCGCGATCCGCGCCGAGCTCTGGTCCGCCCTGGGCTCAGCGGAGGCTGCCCGGGAGCTGTATGCGCAGCTGGCGCCGTACGAGGACCGGCTCGTCATCGGTGGCACTGGGATCACCATCGCGGGGTTCGCCGGGCACCATGTCGGACTTCTCGCCCGGACGGTCGGCGAACTCGATACGGCCGTTCACCACCTGCAGACGGCTCTTGGCCGCAACGAATCGGCCGGGCTCTGGCCGTTCGCCGCCGCGACCGCACGCGAGCTGGCTGCCACCCTGAGGCAACGCGACCGGCCCGGCGATCGGCAGACCGCGGCGGCCGTGGAGGCCCGCGCGTCCGGGTGGATCAGCGGCGGCAGCGGGCGACTGGTGGTCCTGCGTGACCAGACCAACTCAGGGGGCGAATAGACTCGGGGACCGAATGCGGTGGCAGGCCCGGCCGCCGAGATCCCCTTGACCGAACCTGAGGTTGTCGTGCTCACCATGCAGGACGCGCTGCTCGCGCTCACGAAGTACTGGACCGACCGGGGCTGCATGGTGGTGCAGCCGTTCAACACCGAGGTGGGAGCCGGCACGCTGAACCCGGCGACCATCCTGCGGGTGCTGGGCCCCGAGCCGTGGCGCGTCGCGTACGTCGAGCCCTCCGTGCGCCCCGACGACGCCCGCTACGGGGAGAACCCGAACCGGCTGCAGACGCACACCCAGTTCCAGGTGGTGCTCAAGCCGGACCCGGGTAACCCGCAGGAGCTGTTCCTGGCCAGCCTGGAGGCGCTCGGCATCGACACCGACGCGCACGACGTCCGGTTCGTCGAGGACAACTGGGCCAACCCGGCCACCGGCTCCTGGGGGCTGGGCTGGGAGGTCTGGCTGGACGGCCTGGAGATCACCCAGTTCACCTACTTCCAGCAGGCCGGCGGGATGACGCTGGACCCGGTGTCGGTGGAGATCACCTACGGCATCGAGCGGATCATGATGGCGCTGCAGGGCGTCTCGCACTTCAAGGACATCGCCTACGCCCCGGGCATCTCGTACGGCGAGGCGTTCGGCCAGGCGGAGTACGAGATGAGCCGGTACTACCTGGACGACGCCGATGTCGACAGTGAGCGGCGGCTGTTCGAGGAGTACGCGCACGAGGCCCGCCGGATGCTCGACGCGCGGCTGCCGGTCCCCGCTCATCTGATGGTGCTGCGCTGCTCCCACGCGTTCAACGTGCTCGACGCCCGCGGCGCGGTCAGTACGACGGAACGCGCGAAGGCGTTCGGCCGGATGCGCACGCTGGCCCGGGAGGTCGCCCAGCTCTGGGCCGAGCGGCGGACCGAGCTCGAGCATCCGCTGGGGATTGCCGAGCTGCCGGCCGCTGCGCCGGAGCCGACCGAGTTCCCGACCATGAGCGGCACTCGGCAGTTGCTGTTCGAGATCGGTACTGAGGAGATGCCGCCGTCGGAGGTGACCAAGACCGCCGAGTCGGTCCGCGCGGCGCTCACCGAGAAGCTGGCCGCGACCCGGCTCGCGCACGGCGACATCACCACCTACGCCACCCCTCGCCGCGTGGTCGCGTTCGTCGCCGGAGTACAGGCGGGGGAGCCGGACGCCGAGCGGGTCGTCCGCGGCCCGCGCAAGGCGGCCGCATTCGATGCCGAGGGCAACGTTACGAAGGCGGCCGCCGGGTTCGCCCGCGGCCAGGGCGTCGAGACCTCCGAGCTGCACGACCTGGAGGTCGACGGCGTCGAGTACGTCGCGGTGACCAAGCCGGATCCGGGCCGTGGTGCCGCCGAGGTGCTCAGCGGTGTGCTGGCCGAGATCGTCAGCGGCCTGCGCTCGGACAAGAACATGCGCTGGAACGACTCCAAGCTCTCCTTCACCCGTCCGGTCCGCTGGCTGGTCGCGCTGCTGGGCGACCAGGTCGTCCCGGTCTCCGTGTCGACGCTCGCCGCCGGCCGGACGACTCGGGTGCACCGCACGGCCGCGCAGCCGACGGTCGAGATCGCCGCGGCCGAGGGGTACCTGGACCTGCTGCGGATCCACGGCATCGAGGCCGATCCGGCCAAGCGGCGCGCGCAGATCATCGACGCGGCGCAGCGGCTCACGGCCGAGGTCGACGGCACCGTCGACCTCGAGGGCGAGTCCGCGCTGGTCGACCAGATCGTCAACCTGATCGAGGAGCCGACCGCGATCCTCGGCAACTTCTCACCGGACTACCTGGACCTCCCGTCGGAGATCCTCACCACGGTGATGCGCAAGCACCAGCGCTATCTGCCGGTCCGCGACGCCGGTGGCAAGCTGCTGCCGCATTTCGTTGCCGTCGCCAACGGTTCGATCGACGAGGCGACGGTGCGCAACGGCAACGAAGGCGTACTGCGCGCCCGGTACGAGGACGCCGCCTTCTTCTGGCGGGCGGACTTGCAGAGCACGCCCGAGGCGATGAAGCAGGGGCTGGAGAAGCTCGCGTTCGAGGAGCGGCTCGGCTCGATGGCGCAGCGGGCCGGGCGGATCGCCAAGGTCGCCGAGACGCTGGCGGAGAAGGTCGGGCTCGAGGGTGACGACCTGACCGCGCTGCGGCGGGCTGCCGAGCTGGCCAAGTTCGACCTCGGCTCGCAGATGGTGGTCGAGCTGACCAGCCTGGCCGGCACGATGGCCCGCGAGTACGCGCGCCGTGCCGGTGAGTCCGAGGCCGTTGCGCAGGCGCTGTTCGACATGGAACTGCCGCGCGCCGCCGGCGACCCGGTGCCGTCGACGACGCCGGGCGCGATCCTGGCGCTGGCGGACCGGTTCGACCTGCTGGCCGGGCTGTTCGCGATCGGCGCGAAGCCGACCGGCAGCTCGGACCCGTTCGCGTTGCGTCGTGCCGCAGCCGGGGTGGTCGCGATCCTGCGCGAGCACCCGGAGCTCCGGGCGATCACGCTGTCCACCGGTCTGGCGGCGGCCGCCGAGCAGATCCGCGACCAGGGCATCGAGGTGTCCGAGTCCGCGCTGGCCGACGTCGCCGACTTCACCATCCGGCGGTACGAGCAGCAGTTGATCGACCGCGGCGACGACCACCACCAGGTCGCCGCGGTGCTGTCCCTCGCCGAGGCTCCCGCCGCCGCCGACGAGACCCTCGCCGAGCTCCAGCGCCAGGTGGAGAACGAGTCGTTCGCCGAGCTGGTCGCAGTACTGCAGCGCGTACGCCGGATCGTCCCGGCCGACGTGACCGCGCAGTACGACCCGTCCAAGCTCACCGAGCCGGCCGAGCTGGTGCTGCACGAGGCGGTCCAGAAGGTCGGTACGGCGCCGACCGCGCTGGGCGAGTTCGTGACGGCGGCCGAGGTGCTGGTCGAGCCGATCACCACGTTCTTCGAGGAGATCCTGGTGATGGCCGAGGACCCCGAGGTCCGCGCGGCGCGCCTCGGCTTGCTCGCCACCATCCGCGACCTGGCCGCCCCGGTGCTCGACTGGCAAGCTCTCGGTACCAGCTTGGCGTCCTGACGTCGTCGGTCGGGCGGGATGTCAAGAACCTGATCATGGTCCCGACCAGTAGGTGACCGGCCGCCTGGCCGGTCACCGTCCAGCGGAGGTGCCATGAGAACCGACATCCTGTCCGTCCCCGGAGCGAGCCTGTACTACGAGGTCCGCGGGGCCGGCCCTGTTCTGCTGCTGGTGTGCGGCGGGGTCTACGACGCCGCTGGGTACGCCGATCTGGCCCAGCACTTCACCGATCAGTACACGGTGGTGACCTACGACCGTCGGGGCAACTCCCGCAGTCCGCTCGACGGTCCGGCCGAGCGGCAGAGCATCGAGGTGCACAGCGACGACGCCGCGCGCGTGCTCGCGGCGGTGGGCGTCACCGCGGAGGCGCCGGCTGAGGTCTTCGGCAACAGCTCGGGCGCGATCATCGCGCTCGACCTGGTAGCTCGCCATCCCGAACTGGTCCGCACTCTCGTCGCCCACGAACCGCCGCTGTTCGAGCTGCTGGACGACCGCGACCACTGGCGCACGCTGATCCGATCGGTCGACGAGACCTTCCAGTCCGCCGGCCCCTGGGCCGCCCTGGAAACCATGAACGCCGGCTTCGCCGCCGACGCCGCGGCGGGCGAAGGGGCGGCGGCCGGGGCCGACGAGCCGGAAGCGGATGCCGAGCGGCCGCCCGGACCGGATGCGGAGGCTGATGCGGAGACTGTGGCGCGGATGCAGGGGAACTTCGCGTTCTTCGTGGGTTACGAGGTTCCGCCGTTCGCGGCTTACCGGCCGGACCTCGCGGCGCTCGCCGCGGCGCCGACGCGCGTAGTACCGGCTGTCGGTGAAGGTTCGAACGGCGAGCCCTGGGTGCGAGCCGCCAATGTCCTGGCCGAGCAACTGGGAACGGAAGCGGTCGCGCTCCCCGGAGACCACGGTGGTTTCGGCACCGAGCACCAGGAGTTCGCCGCCAGGCTGGAGAAGATCCTCAGAGCGGCAACGTGAGCAGGGGTGCGAGGCGCTCGCCGATCAGCCGGTAGCCCTCGGGTCCCGGGTGCAGGTCGTCGACGTACAGGGCCTGGGCTTCCTCGATGCTGAGCACGGTGCGGCCGTCGATCAGCTGCAGCTCGGGATCGCCGAGCGCCCGCGCGCCGAGCTCCACGCAGGCGCGCACGTCGTCGAGGGTGAGGCCGAGAGCGTTCGGCTTGCCCTCGACGTTGGGCGCGTGCAGCGGGGTGATCACCACGATCGGTGTGTGTGGATGCCCGTCGCGCACGGTCGCCAGGAACGACTCGACCTGCCCGGGCAGGGTCCGCCCGCTGAACGTCTCGCCGCCGTAGATGTTGATGCCCAGGCACAGCGAGATCAGCCGCGCCGGTGTGTCCCGGATGGTCCGCGCCGCGATCGGGTCGAGATGGCACTCGCCCGCGAAGCCGAGCGCGACCAGGTCCCAGCCGTGTTCGCGGGCCACCAACGCCGGCCACGTCTCGGACGGCCCGAACGCGCCCGTGCACTGGGTGATCGAGCTGCCGTAAGCGATCCACCGCGGCCCGACCGGCGGCAGTGGCTCGGCCGCCCCGTAGAACGACACCGCCCGTACGCCGATCGCGCCCGCCTGCGGCAGCCAGATCTCCAGCCGCACAGACCCGGGTGGTAGCTCCACGGTGATCCGCTGCTCGCCTGGCTCGACCGGGCGACGCGCATGCAGGACACCGTCGACCAGGAAGTCGACCGGTGCGATCAGCGAGTAGATGTCCAGCTCGGCCCGGATCTCGAGGCTGACCGCGGCCGCCGAGGTCAGCCAGGCAGCCCGTACGCCGGCCGGTGTCGCCGCCCGCGACCACAACCGGTGGCCCGGCCGGTCCGGCACGCCGACCCAGTCCGTCAAGGCGAACGACTGCTCGCGCGGATCCAGCCGCCAGAACGTCATCCACCCGGCGGCATCGATCTCCCGATGCCGGTAGCCGGTCCAGAGCGGTTCAGCTCCCACTACGCACCGCCCTCTCCGCCGCACCGGCTCCGCGCCGCGCGGACGACGGTACTGCGCTCGCACGCGGGGTCGCACGTGCTGCAGGGGTGGACGGTGTGGCGGCGGCCGAGGTGTGCAGGCGGGTCGCGGCCTTAGCGCCGAGGCTGGCGTCCACGTGGTCGCGCATCACTGCGGCGGCGGTGTCGGCGTCACCCGCGGCAACCGCCTCGACGAGGGCGAGGTGCTCGGCGTGGGTGCGGTCCAGGTCCTCCTGGCTGCGTTCGACCTTCAGCGCCAGCCGGCGGTAGCGGTCTGCTTTGTCCCAGAGTCCGTCAAGGGTCTGGACCAGCAGGTCGTTGTGCGAGGCGGAGTAGATCGCGTGGTGGAAGAGCCGGTGCGTACTGAGCTCCTCGACCTTGGGGTCGGTCCGCAGCGGAGCCAGGTCGGCGGCGGTGGCGCGGATCAGCTCGAGGTCGGCCCGGGTCCGCCGCTCCGCCGCGAGTCCGGCGGCGAGCGGGTCCAGCGACCGGCGGATCTCGACGAGATCCCGCGCCTCCTCGGCGTTCAGGGTGCTCACCCGGGCGTCCCGGTGGGCGTCCAGCTCGACCAGGCCGTCGCTCATCAGCCGCCGCAAGGCCTCCCGCAGCGGCGTCGTGCTGATCCCCAGGTCCCCGGCCAGCCGGCCTTGCTGGATGACGGCGCCGGGCTCGAGCTCACCGCGCAGGATCTGGTCGCGGACCAGCCCGTACGCGAGCTCGGCCTTGGTCGGGCGGCTCCCGTTCTGCTCGTCCATCGGTCCTCCGTTCACGCGGTGGGGAGGTTATAACCTACCGCAGCCCAGCCGCCGCCGCGACGCCCGCCGGCACCATCTCGACAGTCGTTCAACAACCCGTTATAACCCTCAAGTAGGCACAATCAGCGCATTTCAAGGCCTGAGACGGTCTGGCCCGATCTCTTGACGGAACAGGTTATAACGAAGCACAGTAGCTGCATCACTCGACGAGAGGACCCAGCGTGGCCACCACCGCCCACCCGGAGCCCTACCGGCTCGGCATCCTGCTTGGCGACGGCATCGGCCCGGAGATCGTGCCGGCCGCCGTCCAGGTGATGGATGCGGCGCTCGCCGCCGCCGGTGCGAAGCCCGCCGACTGGGTGCCGCTGCCGCTCGGCGGAGCTGTGATCGAGACCCACGGCAGCGCGCTGCCGGCCGAAACCCTGGAAACGCTCGGCGAGCTCGACGGCTGGCTGCTCGGCCCGCACGACAGCGCCGCCTACCCGGAGCCGCACCGCTCCCAGCTCAACCCGAGCGGGGCCATCCGCAAGCACTTCGACCTGTTCGCCAACATCCGGCCGGCGAAGGCCTTCGAGGGCACGCCGGCGCTGCGGCCCGGCATCGACCTGGTCGTGGTCCGGGAGAACACCGAAGGCTTCTACGCCGACCGCAGCACCTACCGCGGTACCGGCGAGTTCATGCCGACCCCGGACGTGGCGATCGCGATGGGCATCTTCACCCGGCCCGCGATCGAGCGGATCGCCCGCACCGCCTTCGAGCTCGCGACCCGGCGGCGAAAGCACGTCACTGTCGTGCACAAGGCGAACGTGCTGCGCACCAGCACCGGCTTCTTCCTCGACATCTGCCGCGAGATCGGCGCGCAGTACCCCGATGTCGAGCTGGACGACTTCCACATGGACGCGATGACCGTGCACCTGGTCCGCCGGGCCGAGGCGTTCGACGTGCTGGTCACCGAGAATATGTTCGGCGACATCCTGTCCGACCTGACCGGCGAGCTGGCCGGCTCGCTCGGCATCGCGCCGTCGATCAACGCCTCGCACGAGCGGGCGATGGCGCAGGCCGCGCACGGATCCGCCCCGGACATCGCCGGGCAGAACCTGGCGAACCCGATCGCGATGATCAACTCCGGCGCCATGCTGCTGGACTGGCTCGGCACCCGGTACGACGACCCGCGGGCGCAGGCGGCCGCGGTACTGATCGAAAAGGGGCTAGAGGCAACAGTCGGGTCTGGCGTCAGTACTGCGGACCTCGGCGGCACAGCCGGTACGTCGGACTTCGCGGCCGCGGTGGCCGCCACGATCGGCGCGGCATGACCGTTGCGGATCCGCGCCAAGCCGAGCTGGTGGTGGGAGAGCGCAAAGTCGCCTTCCAGCCACTGCGAGGTGTCGCGCCCGACCACCTGCCGCGCACACTGCGGATCCTGCTGGAGAACGCGCTTCGGCACGGATCGCCCAGCGAGTCCTTGCGGAACTGGACGCCAGGGGCGACCGGTGAGATCGAGGTCTACGCGTCGCGGGTGTTCCTGCACGACACCAACGGCGTACCGGTGCTGGCGGATCTAGCGGCAATGCGGGATGCGGTCGCCAGCCGCGGGGGAGACCCGGCGTCCGTCGATCCGCTGGTACCGGCGGAGCTGGTGATCGACCACTCGGTGATCGCCGACGTGTTCGGCCGTCCGGACGCGCTGCAGCTGAACGTGGAGCTGGAGTACCAGCGCAACGGCGAGCGGTACCGCTTCCTGCGCTGGGGTCAGCAGGCGCTGGAGCAGCTCGAGGTGGTCCCGCCCGGCTCGGGGATCATGCACCAGGTCAACCTGGAGTACCTGGCCCGCGTCGTCGACGAGCGCGACGGCCTGGTGTTCCCGGATCTCTGCCTGGGCACGGATTCGCACACCACGATGATCAACGGCCTCGGCGTGCTGGGCTGGGGGATCGGCGGGATCGAGGCCGAGGCGGCGATGCTCGGCCAGTCCGTGTCGATGGTCCTGCCGCCCGTCGTCGGCGTCCGGCTGACCGGCTCGCTGCCGGCCGGTGCCACCGCGACCGACCTCGTCCTCACGATCACCGAGCGACTGCGCGCACACGGCGTGGTCGGCAAACTGGTCGAGTTCCACGGACCCGGCCTGGTCGGCCTGCCGGTGGCGGACCGAGCGACGATCGCCAACATGAGCCCCGAGTTCGGCTCGACCGCCGCGTGGTTCCCGATCGACGAGCAGACGCTTCGGTACCTGACGTTCACCGGCCGGTCGGCCGAGAAGGTCGCGCTCGTCGAGGCCTACGCCAAGGAACAAGGCCTCTGGCACGTCCCGGACGCGGCCCTGGTGTTCGACGAGCGGGTCGAGGTCGACCTGGGCGAGGTGGTCCCGTCGATCGCGGGACCCAGCCGCCCGCAGCAACGCATCCGCCTGGCCGAGTCCAAGCAGATCATCGAAGCCGCCCTCCCGGCCGGTCCCCGGACCTCCAAGTCGGAGCCGGGGCACGGTGCGGTGGTGGTCGCGGCGATCACCTCTTGCACGAACACCTCCAACCCGGCGGTGATGGTGGCCGCGGGTCTGCTCGCCAGGAACGCCGTGCACAAAGGGCTGACGAGCAAGCCGTGGGTGAAGACGACCCTGTCGCCCGGATCCCGGGTGGTGATGGACTACCTCTCCGAGGCGGGCCTCACGCCGTACCTCGAGAAGCTGGGATTCCACCTGGCCGGGTTCGGCTGCATGACCTGCATCGGGGCGTCCGGCGCGCTGATCGACGAGGTCGCCCAGCGGGTCCGGGCCGAAGGGCTGTCGGTCGCGGCGGTGTTGTCGGGCAACCGGAACTTCGAGGGCCGGATCCAGCCGGACGTGCGCTCCAACTACCTGGCTTCTCCGCCACTGGTGGTCGCCTACGCGCTGGTCGGCCGGATGGACGTCGACCTGCTCACCGAGCCGCTCGGTCAGGGCAGCGACGGGGAACCGGTGTACCTCAAGGACATCTGGCCGCGGCCGACCGAGATCGACGGAGTGATCCGCGAGGCGCTGCGGCCCGAGATGTTCACCAAGGCCTACGCGGACGTGTTCGCCGGCGACCACCGCTGGCAGGGCCTCGGCAGCGAGGCCGGCGAGACCTTCGCCTGGGACGAGGCGTCCACCTACCTGCGACGACCGCCGTACTTCGAGTCGCCGGCCAGGCCGGGTGATCTGGTCGGGGCGCGAGCCCTGGTCAGGCTCGGTGACGCCGTCACCACGGATCACCTGTCTCCGGCGGGCGCGATTCCGCCTGACAGCGTTGCGGGCCGCTACCTGCGGAGCCTCGGCGTACCGGCCGGTGAGTTGAACACCTATGCGTCACGCCGGGGTAACCACCTGGTGATGATGCGCGGTGCGTTCTGCAACCTCCGGCTCCGGAACTCCCTTGCCGAGGGCACCGAAGGCGGTGTCACCCGCAAGGACGGGGTGGTGACGTCGGTGTTCGAGGCCGCGATGGCCTACCAGCGGGAGGATGTGCCGGTCGTTGTTGTCGCGGGCAAGGATTACGGCACCGGCTCGTCGCGGGACTGGGCGGCCAAGGGCCCGGCCCTGCTCGGCGTGCGGGCGGTGCTCGCCCAGTCGTTCGAGCGGATCCACCGGTCCAACCTGGTTGGGATGGGCGTCCTCCCGCTCGAGTTCCTCCCGGGCGAGGGCGACGACCTGACCGGCGAGGAGCCGATCGACATCACCCTCGGTGGCAACGGCTTCGCCACGGTTTCGTCGGCGGGCAAGACCTACCGGCTGCGGATCCGGCTCGACACTCCGCGGGAGCACGACTACTACCGCCAAGGCGGAGTGCTGCCGTACGTCCTTGATCGGCTCAGTCTTGATCGGCTCGAATCCCGAAGGCGGCCAGTCGTTGCCGCAGCAGGAAAGTAACTAGTACGCTGATGTAACAGGTGATGCAATTTAACTAAGGTTACGCTCACCTTCATTTTCGGAAGGAACACCAGCAGATGAGCACGGAAGTGGCAGAACGACCGGCCGAGCAGCACCACTCGCACCGGGATGTGACCGGAGGCTGGCTGCGCCCGGCGACCTTCGGGGTGATGGACGGCCTGGTGTCGAACTTCGCCCTGGTGGCCGGAGTGGTCGGCGGTGGCGCCACCGGCAAGGTGGTGATCATGACCGGCCTGGCCGGGCTGGTCGCCGGCGCCTGCTCGATGGCCTCGGGCGAGTTCACCTCGGTCTCCTCGCAGACCGAGCTGATGAAGGCCGAGATCGAGACCGAGCGGCGTGAGCTGAAGGTCCACCCCGAGGAAGAGCTCAAGGAGCTCGCGATGATGTACGAGGCGAAGGGCCTGCGCCCCGAGCTGGCCGCGGAGGTCGCCCGCGAGCTGACCTCGGACCCGGCGATCGCCCTCGACGTGCACGTTCGCGAGGAGCTCGGCGTCGACCCCAACGACCTGCCCTCGCCCTGGCTGGCGGCCGGGTCCTCGTTCGCCGCGTTCGCGCTCGGTGCCGTGATCCCGCTGCTGCCGTTCCTCTTCGGCGCGGCCAGCGTGCTCCCGGCCCTGCTGCTGAGCGTGGTCGGCCTGGTCGTCACCGGCGGCATCGTCGCGCGGATCACCGCCCGCCCGTTCTGGTACGGCGGCGGCCGGCAGTTGCTGCTCGGCGGCCTGTCCGCCGCGGTGACGTACGCGATCGGCCTCCTGGTCGGTACCGGCCTGTCATGAACGACGTAGCTGGCGTGAGCCACCGGCCGCTGCGGATCACCGCGCTGGTGAAGCAGGTGCCGAAGGGCGACCACAGCGGTCGCCTCGACGCGGACGGACGGCTCGAGCGTGCGGGTGCCGTCACCGAGATGAACCCATGGTGCCGTCGGGCCGTCGCCCAGGCGGTCCGCCTGGCGGAGGAGTCCGGCGGCCGCAGTACCGCCGTCACGATGGGACCGCCCGCCGCGGCCGACGTACTGCGGGAAGCGGTGGCCTGGGGGATCGACGACGCGGTGCAGCTGAGCGACCGGGCCCTGGCGGGTTCCGACTGCCTCGTCACCGCCCGGGCGCTGGCCGCCACGATCGGGACCCTCGGTGCGACAGACCTCATCCTCGTCGGCGCCAGCTCGGTCGACGGCAGCACGGGAGCGGTCGGCACGATGCTCGCCGAGCTGCTCGGCCTGCCGTACGTCGGCCCCGTCCTCGCCGTCGAAACCGAGCCGGGCGACTCGCCAGCAAGCACTCCGGCCAGCGAGCAGGCGGTCCGGCTGCGGGCGACCGTGCAGCACGACGACTGGACCGAGTCCGTCCTGGTGGATCTGCCTGCGGTCGTCGCCGTCGCGGAGCGGTCGTGCAACCCCTGCAAGGCTCCCGTCGAGACCTGGCCGCCCGAGGACGTCGTCCGCCGGATCTCGACGGCGGACCTCACCCCCGGCAGTTGGGGCCTGGCCGGCAGCCCGACCAAGGTGGCCGGTGTTCGCCCGGTCGAGCTGACCCGGGAGCCGGTGATCTTCCGTGGCACTCCGCAGGTCCAGGCGAGCCGTGCGCTCGCGGAGCTCCGGGCCCGCGGATGCCTCGACGAGCTCGAACTGCTGACCGAGTGGGATGAGGTCGTCCCGCCGCCGGGTCAGGGCCAGCCGGAGGTAGTCGTCATGGTCGGCCCTGGGCCTGAAGCAGGCACCCGGGCGCTGCTAGGCGCTGCCGCGGTACTGGCGGCGGGCGCCGGTGGATCCGTGACCGCCGTCCGGACTGACGGCGGCGCGGATGCGCCGGATCTGGCCCGCTGGGGTGCCGATGCAGTAGTAACACTGACAAGCGACGAACCGCGGCCCGCCGCGAGTGCGCTGGCTGAGTGGATGGCAGCCAGGTCGCCCTGGGCCGTCCTCGGCGCCGCGCTCCCGTGGGATCGCGAGGTACTGGCCCGGCTGGCTGTCGCCTTCGGCGCCGGCCTGATGTCGGACCTGGTCAGCCTCAAAGTGGACGGCACGCGACTGACCGGCCTCAAGCCGTCCGGTGGCGGCACGCTGGCCGAGATCGTCAGCCACGGGTCACCGCAGATCGCCACCTTGCGGACCGGCATGCTGCCGCTGCGCAAGCCGCGTACCTCCGAGCGGGCCTCGCACACCGTCCTTTCCGTGTCGCCGGATCCCGCGATCGCGCGAGCCGACCGGAGCAGCGGCGGCGAGGGGGACGCACTCGACCGTGCGGAGGTCGTGATCGGTGTCGGCCGAGGCGTCGACCCCGCTTTGTACGCCGAGCTCGAGCCGATGCGGGTGCTGCTCGGAGCCGAGCTCGCCGCCACCCGCAAGGTCACCGACCAGGGCTGGATGGCGCACGGCCGCCAGCTCGGCATCACCGGACGGAGCGTCGCGCCGCGGCTGTATCTCGCGATCGGCCTGTCCGGCAACATGAACCACCTGGCCGGCGCGAGCCGGGCCGGGACAGTACTGGCCATCAACAACGACCCCGCGGCGGAGATCTTCGCGCACTGCGACGTGGGGCTGGTCGCGGATTGGCAGGAGGTGATGCCCTACTTGGTCGATGGACTCAGTCTCTTCGACGGGCTGCGAGAACGCGGTGCGACGGCCGCCTGAGGCGCCGCCGGATAACCTGTCCGGCATGGCGACCCGACGTACCAAGGCCAAGAGCACTGCGGAGTTGTCCGACGCTGCGTCGGCCTCCTGGCTGCTGCTGATCTACAAGGTGCCCAGCGACTCGTCGCGGGCCCGGGTGGCGGTGTGGCGGGAGCTGAAGCGGCTGGGCGGGTTCTACGTCCAGCAGGCGGTGTGCGTACTACCGGATCGCGAGGAGCTGCGGGCCGGCATGGAGAAGGTGCGGGAGAAGGTGGCCGAGCTGGGTGGCTCGAGCGTCTTCCTCACCCTGACCGATGTCGACGACGACGCGCGCGACCAGTTCGTGGAGGGCTTCCGGAGCCAGTCCGCGAAGGAGTATGCCGAGATCGTCGAGGAGTGTGAGACGAAGTTCGCCAAGGAGATCGAGTTCGAGCGGTTCCGGGAGAACTACACCTTCGAGGAGGCCGAGGAGATCCGCCAGGACCTGGAGAAGCTGCGGCGCTGGCTGGCCAAGGTGGAGGGCCGGGACTGGATGGATGCCGAGGGCAAGGATCTTGCACGGGCCAAGGTGGCCGACTGCGAACGCCTGCTGGAGGAGTTCGAGGCGGACGTCTACGAGCGGACCGAGGGCAAGATCTGAGGGCGGATCCGTGGCAGGGCGTGAGCGGCGTCTGAAGCAGGGCGCCGGCCGGTGTCGCTACTTGCGGCGCTCGGGTTTGCGCTTCGCCCTGGGCAGGGTCGCGTAGCCCTCGTCCAAGCGGGAGTAGCCCGTCAGTTCCTCGCGGAGCTGGTTCATCCGGCCGGTGGTGTCGAGTGAGCGTTCGCGGTCCGCCGCGGCGACCGCGATCGTGACCGCCTCCAGCAGGATCAGCACGGTGGCCTGGCTGGTGAACGTGCCGGGCCGGCTCATCGGCGCGGACAGCACCACCGCGACCTCGTCACGCAACGCTTCGCCGAGGGTGTCGGTCAGCAGGATCACCGGTACGCCGGCCTCGGTGCAGAGGTCGAGGATCACCCGGCTCTCCCGGACGAGGCGGTTGTGCGCCAGCACGACCACCACGTCCTCCGGGCCGATCAGTAGCAGCCGATCGGCCAGGCGGTAGCCGGTGTCCGAGGCGGACCGGGCCCGGTGCCCGATCCGGACCAGGTGGGTGGCGATGTACTCGGAGACGCCTTCGAGGCCGGCGAAGCCGCAGATGATCGTCTCGCGGGCGGCGCCGACCAGTTCCACGGCACGGCGGAACTCGTCCGTGTCGAGGGTGCGCTCGGCCTGGGCCAGGCGCTCGATGTGGTCGCGCAGCGTCGCGCTGAGCACCGCCTCGGGTCCGTTGCCGACGGACTCGATGCTGTTGCTCAGCCGGTTCGCCGGCGTGAGGAGGCTCTGCAGATGGCCCTGCAGTGACCGCTTCAGGCCCGGCAGGCCGTCGAAGCCAAGTGCTTTCGCGGTCCGGACCACGCTGGCATCGCTGGTGCCGGTGGCCCGGCCGAGCTCCTCGGCAGAAGAGAAGGCCGCCTCCTGGGGATGGGCGGACAGGTATTCGGCGACCCTGCGTTCGGTCGCGGTGAGCGTCCCGATCCGGGCCGCGACCCGCTCCTGCAACGTGGGCGTCTTGGGGTCCGCAACAGTCATGACGGCTCCTTCGCCTCGCAGTAGTTCTGCCGGTACGCACCGATCATGTCACCCGGCGGGCCCAGATCACCGGCAGGTAAACGATCGCCGGACCCGTTGACAGCCACTGTAGCAATCACTACCGTCATATGGATATTCGTAGCGAACACAACGAATCGTCACTTTCCAGACTTCTTCCGTCCACTGGAGCGACTCCGTGTCACAGCTCATCACGATCGACCTCACCGCCGCGGATGCCCGTGAGCGAGGCCGCCAGTACGGCGAGGCCGCCCGCGAACAGATCGCCCGCTCGGTCGCCTTCTACGCCGAGTCGGTGGCTCGCGCGACAGGCCTTCCCTGGCAGGAGATCCTCGACCGGGCGCCTGCGTGGGTGCCGGTGATCGACGGCTACCTGCCGGACATCCTGGAGGAGCTGCGCGGCATCGCCGAGGGCGCGGGCCGCAGCTTCGAGGAGATCCTGGCCCTGAACAGCCGCGGCGAGCTCACGAAGGGCAACCCGTTCGCCGAGACCGACGCCACCACGGACCGCAGTACGGACGACGACGGCTGTACCTCGTTCGCGATGCTGCAGCAGGCCAACGCGCTGGGCCGCGTCTGGGCCGGGCAGAACTGGGACCTGTGGGACGGCATCGCCGACACCATCGTGGTACTGCGGATCGCCCAGCCGGGCAAGCCGACCATCATCTGCCACGTCGAGGCCGGCCAGGTCGGTCGCCACGGCGCCAACTCCGCCGGCCTGGCCCTGAACGCCAACGGGCTCGGCGCGGGCTTCGGTACCGGCCTCGGGGTGCCGGGCACCTTCGTCCGCAGGAAAGTCCTCGAGAGCTGGGACATGCACGACGCCCTGGCCGCCGTCTTCGGCGTCCGGCAGAGCCTGTCCAGCAATCTCCTCCTGACCCACCGGGACGGTTTCGCCATCGACGTCGAGACCACGCCCGGACGGCACGGCTGGATGTACCCCACGGATGGGCTGCTGGTCCACGGCAACCACTTCCAGTCCTTCATCCCGCCGCAGATCGAACAGTCCTACAAGCCCTTCTCAGTGGACTCGCTCTACCGGACGCCGCGCGTCGAGGAGGGCCTGTCCCGGGCCCGCGTCGACGGCACCACCGAGGAAGCGGTCCAGAGCATCGTGCAGACCACGATGAGCGACCACTTCAGCCACCCCAACGCCGTCTGCCAGCACGTCGACCCGCGCCGGCACGAGCTCGACCGCTACTCCACGATCGTGTCCAGCCTGGTCGATCTGACCACCGGCACGTATCGGCTGACTCCCGGTCTGCCCTGCAGCAACAGCTATCAGCAGGCTCCGTGGAACCTCTACGACGGTCCTGGTCCCGAGGACCGTCCGCACGTCCCCGGTCCGGCGCAGGCTCTTGCCGTCGCCGGGTGAATCCCACCCCTGCAAGGCATCTTCGACTCGAGGAGCGAATGCCATGTCCCTTTCCGCCACGAAGTTCCGGCGCACCGTCGCCGTACTCACCCTGACCGCCGCCGCGGTCGCCCTGTCCGGCTGCGGCGGCTCTGCTTCCTCACCGGCCACCGGTGCGGCCCCGAACGCCAACCGTGCCGCCGCCGCTGCCGGTGTCAGCTCGGACGTCAACGACGAGCAGTGCGGCAAGTCCACCCGCACGATCAAGCACGACCTGGGCACCACCACCATCACCGGCAACCCGACCAAGGTGGTGGCGCTGGAGTACTCGTTCGTGGACGCGATGGCAGCGGTCGGGATGTCTCCGGTCGGCGTCGCCGACGACGACCACCCGGAACGGATCATCGCGCCGATCCGGGAGAAGACCGGCAAGTACACCTCGGTCGGGCTGCGCGCCACGCCGAACATCCAGGTGATCACGTCGCTGAAGCCGGATCTGATCATCGCCGACAGCGGCCGGCACAAGGCGATCTACGCCCAGCTGTCCAAGATCGCGCCGACGATCGCCTACCCGAGTCTGAACGGCAACTACCAGCAGGTGCTGGACAGCGAGATGTCGACCGCGATCGCGCTGAACAAGTGTGACGAGATGAAGACCCGGCTGGCCGAGCACGCCAAACTGCTGACCGAGCTGAAGGCCAAGGTGCCGGCCGGTGAGGAGCGCAAGGCGCTGTTCGTCCGGGCCTCGGAGAAGGGCTTCACCGGCTTCCCGCCGAAGGCCTACACCCCGGGGGTGCTGGCCGCGGTCGGCATCGGGACGGCATTGCCGGACGAGAACGGTGACGCGTCGGTCTCGCTCACGCTGGAGACGCTGACCACGACCAAGCCCGAGGTGATGTTCATCGCCCCGAACCCCGGCCCGACGCTGACCGACCAGTGGGAGAAGAGCCCGCTGTGGAAGCAGGTCCCCGCGGTGAAGGACAACCGGACGTTCGAGGTCGACCCGGACAGCTGGTCCAGGTCGCGTGGCCTGATCTCCGCCGAAGTGGTCGCCACCGAAGCCATCAAGCTGCTCTACGGGAAGTGACATGTCTCTGTCCCTGGAAACTGCGCCCACCGCCGAGGACGCCGCCCACCGGCGTCCTCGGATCACCACCAACAAGCAGCGGGTCACCTGGGTGACGCTGGCGCTGCTGGTGGTCCTGGTCGTGGGTCTCGTCTGGGCTCTCTCGATCGGTAGTCAGCACATCTCGTTGTCCCGCTTGCCCGGGGCGATCTTCAAGGCCGACGAGCCCGATGAGCTGATCCTCCAGTCGATCCGGCTGCCGAGGGTGGTGCTGGCGCTGTGCGTCGGCGCCGCCCTGGCGGTGGCCGGTGCGTTGATGCAGGCGGTCGCCGCGAACCCGTTGGCGGCGCCCGAGATCATGGGCGTCAACGCCGGTGCGGTGCTGATGGTCGTTCTGGCCGTCACCGTGGTGCCCTCGCTGTCCGGCGCGCCGACGATCCTGCTGGCCTTCGGCGGTGCCGCCGCGGCCGGTGTCTCGGTGATGCTGCTGGCCGGTTCGGGGCGCGGCCGGGTCAGCCCGGTCCGGCTCGCGCTGGCCGGGGTGACCGCGAGCAGTCTGCTGATCTCGCTGACCCAGGTGCTGATCATCTTCGACGAGAACTCCACCGACAGCGTGCTGTTCTGGCTGGTCGGCGGTGTCAACTACGCGGGCTGGCACGACATCCGCAACCTGCTGCCCTGGCTGGTCCTCGGCCTGATCGGCGCGTTCGCGATGGCCCGGCCGCTGAACCTGCTGGCGCTCGGCGACGACATGGCCCGCGGTCTGGGTCAGAACGTCGAGCGGACCCGGTTGTTCGGGTCGGCGCTGGTGGTCGTGTTGTGTGGTGCCGCCGTGTCCGTGGCCGGTCCGGTCGCGTTCATCGGTCTCATCGTGCCGCACATCTTCCGCCGGCTGGTCGGCTCCAGCTACACCGTCCTGCTCCCGCTCTGCGCGGTCGGCGGAGGTGTGCTGGTGCTGTACGCCGACATCGTGTCCCGCTACGTCAAGCCGCCCTTCGAGGTACCGGCCGGTGTCGTCACGGCGCTGATCGGCGCACCGATCTTCGTGTACCTCGCGCGTCGACAGAAGGTGACCTCATGAGTACTGCGATCGTCGCGCAGAACATCCGGCGTACCTCCCTGGCTCGCAAGCATCCGGCCATCCTGATGGGGTCGCTCACCGTCCTGGCCGTGGTGCTGAGTTTCTACGGGCTCAGCGTCGGAGCCACCGAGGTCCCGCTGGGAGACGTGCTCCGAGCCCTGGTCGGTGACACCTCGACCCAGGCGTCGCGGATCGTGATCGACTTCCAGTTGCCGCGGGTCCTGCTCTGCTGGCTGGTCGGCATCGCGCTCGCGGTGTCGGGGGCCGTGATGCAGGGCGTGATCCGCAACCCGCTGGCGGCGCCGGACATCATCGGTGTCACCAAGGGCGCGGGCTTCGCCGGCATGCTGTTGCTGCTCGCGATCCCCACCCTGCCGGTGGTGGCGGTCGTCCCGGCCGCCTTCGCCGGCGGCCTCCTGGCGGCCGGGATGGTGTACGTGTTCGCCTACCGCAAGGGCGCCACCCCGGTACGGATCGCGCTGGTCGGGATCGCGGTCAGCGCCGCGTTCGAGGCCGGCATCCGCTTCCTGCTGGTCCGCAACCCCCTCGACGTGTCCGCGGCGCTGATCTGGCTGACCGGGAGCCTGTTCGGCCGGTCGATGACCTCGGTGCTGCAGATCCTGCCGTGGGTGCTGGTGCTGGTCCCGCTGATCATCGTGTGGGCCCGCAAGCTCGACGTCCTCGGTCTCGGCGACGACCTGGCCTCGGGCCTGGGGGAGCCGGTGGAGCGGACCCGCCGGGTGCTGCTGTTCTTCGCCGTCGCGCTGGCCGCGGCCGCGGTGGCGGTGTCCGGCACGATCGGCTTCGTCGGCCTGATCGCGCCGCACATGGCACGGCGGGTCTTCGGCGGCAAGCACATCGCCTCGATCCCGGCCGCCGCGCTGTTCGGCGTCCTGCTGATGTTGATCGCCGACATGCTCGGGCGTGGCCTCGCGCCGCCGCTCGAGATCCCCGCCGGCCTGGTGACAGCCGTCGTCGGGGGCCCGTACTTCCTGTACCTGCTCGTGAAGACCGGAAAGTAGGAGATCCGCCATGCGTCTGCAGGCACAAGGTGTCGAGCTGGCATACGACCGCACCGTCATCGCCAAGGACCTGACCCTGAACATCCCCGACGGCAAGGTCAGCGTGCTGATCGGGCCGAACGGCTCGGGCAAGAGCACCGCGCTGCGCGCTCTGGCCCGGCTGCTGCCGCCCACCAAGGGCAGCGTGGTCCTGGACGGCAAGTCCATCCAGGACACCCCGACCAAGGAGGTGGCCCGGCTGCTGGCCATCCTGCCGCAGGTGCTGGTCACCCCGGAATCCATTTCGGTGGAGGACCTGGTCTGGTTCGGGCGGCATCCGCACCGCACATCCTTGAAGGTGCCCAGCGAGGCCGACAAGGAGGCCGTCGAGTGGGCCCTGAAGGTCACGAGCACGGCCGAACTGCGGCACCAGCACGTCGACCAACTGTCAGGTGGTCAGCGGCAGCGGGTGTGGATCGCGCTCTGCCTGGCCCAAGGTACCGACCTGATCCTGCTGGACGAGCCCACGACGTACCTCGATGTGGCCTACCAGCTCGAGGTGCTCGACCTGCTGCACCAGCTCAACCAGGAGCAGGGCAAGACCGTCGCGATGGTGCTGCACGACTTCAACATGGCGGCCGAGTACGCCGACCACGTGTTCGTGATGAAGTCCGGCAGCCTCGTCACCCAGGGGACGCCGGAAGACGTGTTCACCTGCGACATCATCCGCGACGTCTTCGGTGTGGAGTCCAAGGTGGTGCCGCACCCGGTCAGCGGGAAGCCGATGTGCATCCCCTTGCGCGCCGGCCTGCGCGATCGTGCAAACCTGGCGGTGGCCACCGGATGAACCCGACGAAGGGGAGCAACGCATGACAGAGCAGGCCCTGACCGAAGCGGTCACCCCGGCCGAGATCGCCAGCCGGTCGCAGCGGGTGGCGCCGCGGTTGCGCGAACACCTCGAGGTCACGCCGTTCGTGCCGTTCGGGGCGTTCAGCGAGGAACTGGGCGCGGAGGTGCTGGTGAAGTGCGAGCACCTGCAGCGCACCGGTTCCTTCAAGGCGCGCGGCTCGATGGCGAAGATCCTCACGCTGACGGATGAGCAGCGTGAACGTGGCGTGGTCACCGCGTCCACCGGCAACCACGGACTCGGGGTCAGCAATGCGCTGGCCACCCTGGGCGGCCGGGGCATCGTCTACGTGCCGGAGAACGCGTCGGTCAGCAAGGTCGCGGCGATCAAGCGCTTCGGCGTCGAGGTGCGCAGTCAGGGTACCGACTCCGGTGCGCTGGAACTGGTCGCCCGGCAGCACGCCGCCGAGAACGACCTCACCTACGTCCCGCCGTACAACGACCCGGACATCGTCGCCGGGCAGGGCACGGTGGGCGTGGAGATCCTCGAGCAACTGGCCGGACAGCAGCTGGACGCGGTCTTCGTGGCCGTCGGTGGCGGCGGCCTGGTCAGCGGGATCGCCTCGGTGCTGAAGCGGTACCGGCCGGAGATCAAGGTGTACGGCGCCTCGCCCGTCCGCGACGCCCCGATGGTGGCGTCGATCGAGGCCGGCAAGGTGGTCCAGGTCGACGCCCAGGCGACCCTGTCGGACGGCACGGCAGGCAGTGTCGAGCCCGGCAGCATCACCTTCGAGCTGTGCCGGACGCTGGTGGACGACTGGATCCTGGTCAGTGAGGACGCGATCAGCGCCGCGCTGCGGATGGTGATCGACACCGAGCACCAGCTGATCGAGGGTTCCGCGGCGATGGCGTTCGCCGCCGCCCGGGCCCGGCGTACCGAACTGGAAGGCCAGCGGGTCGCGATCGTGTCCTGCGGCGGCAACATCTCGGCCAGCACGCTGGTGGCCGCGCTGGCCTGACCCCTCCCCGGGCCCGCGCGGTGGCGCCCGAAGAGACCCCGGCCCCCGGGTCCCTTCGGGCGCCTCGTCATGCCTAAAAGTTGCCCTTGGCAAATAAACTCCCCGTCACATTGACACGGAAAGAACAACGTAACTATCGTTAAATGCAGCATATGTTGCATCGAGCGAAGGAAGTGAGAGATGGACGCGGCAACGTGGGGCCTCATCATCGCGACGTTCGTCGCGTGTTTCGTGGAGATGGTGGAAGCCACCACGATCGTGATGGCGATGGGCTACACCCGGAGCTGGAAGTCGGCGCTGGTCGGCACGCTGGCGGCGCTCGGCGCGCTGGCGGTGGTGACGCTGTTCGCCGGCTACGCGCTGGCGACCTGGCTGCCGGAGTCGGCGCTGCAGCTGGCGATCGGCGGACTGCTGCTGATCTTCGGGTTGCAGTGGCTGAGAAAGGCGATCCTGCGGTCATCGGGCCGCAAAGCCGTGCACGACGAGGCGGCGATCTACAAGGAAGAGGTCGCGGCGGCCAAGGCCGCCGGGCAGAGCACCGGTAGCATCGACATGTTCTCCTTCATGGTGTCCTTCAAGGGTGTCTTCCTGGAGGGCATGGAGGTGGTCTTCATCGTGATCACCTTCGGCCTGAACGCGGACAACATCCCGGGCGCCAGCGCCGGGGCGCTCGCCGCCGTCGTGATCGTGCTGATCATCGCGATCGCACTGCGCCGGCCGCTGTCGATGATCAACGAGAACCTGCTCAAGTACGGCGTCGGCCTGCTGCTGGCGTCGTTCGGCACCTACTGGGCGGTCGAGGGGATCGGCATCTTCCAGTCCGGTCGCGAGAGCCTCGACTGGCCTGGTCATGACCTCGCGATCATCGGCCTGCTGCTCGCGTGGCTGGTGCTCAGCCGGATCTTCGTCGCCGTGCTGAAGACCCCCGCGGCCCCGGTCGCCCCAGTCAATGTCCCTGTGGAGGTGAAGAAATGAAGTTCCTGAAGTCCTTCGGCCAGTTCTGGTACGACTTCCTGATCGGTGACGACTGGAAGATCGCCGTCGCCGTGGTGATCGCCCTGGTCGCGCTGTTCGCGGTGATGAAGGCCGACGTGCTCGGCGACACCGCGCTGACCCTGCTGGGTGGCGCCGGGATCGTGGTCGCGTTCGCGATCAGCCTCGCCATCGACGTCCGTCCGAAGCGGCGGTGAGGGCCTGAATCCCTTGCCCTGTTGACGTCCGGCCCCGCACGTGGATACCAGTCCGTGCGGGGCCGGCGCATGTCCGAGAGGTGTCCTGTAGTGAACACAACGCTATTCAGTAATCTCGTAGTATCTGCTACAGTCAGTTCCGAGGTGCCCGGCCAGACGATTCGGAGGATCCAGACGTGAATGCTGACTCCCGCCCACTGAGGAGGCTCCAATGATGCGAGACACCGCTGAGACCGTGCTCGCCCTGCTCCCCTCCGACGTCCAGTACGGCGATGTCCGCGTCGTCCGGCGGACCCACGAACTGGTGCTGGTCGAGCTCGAGGGCCCGGGTGAGGTCGGCTACGACGACTCCCTCGGCCTCGGCCTGCGCGTCGTGATCGGCGGCCACTGGGGCTTTGCCGCGACGCACCGGCTCGACCCGAACGGGATCGACGCCGTCATCGCCCAGGCCGTCGGCCAGGCCCGCGCCGCCGGCGGCGGCGGTCACGTCGCGCTGGGGCAGCCCGTGACGACGCGCGCGACCTGGTCGTCGCCGATGGAGGTCGACCCGTTCCTCGTCCCGCTGTCCACCAAGCTCGACCTGCTGTCCGCCACCGTGAAGGAGGCGTCGACCGCGGGTCCGCTGGTCCAGCAGGTCGAGGCGTCGGTCGACTTCTACCGCGACGAGAAGGTGTTCGCGAACACCGAGGGCGCGTTGATCGAGCAGACCCTGACCGAGAGCGGCGGCGGCCTGATGGTCAACGCCGGCGACGGCAACGACGTCCAGCGCCGCTCCTTCCCGCAGGGAGTGCCGCGCCAGATCCGCGGTCACCGCGGCGACTTCGCCACGGCCGGCTGGGAGCACGTGCTGGTGATCGGCCTGCCGGAGAACGCGGCCCGGGTCGCCTCGGAGGCGGTCGCGCTGCTGACCGCGCCGCAGTGTCCCGACGAGGTCACCACACTTGTTGCTGGTAGCAACCAGCTGGCGATGGTGCTGCACGAGTGCGCCGGCCACCCGATGGAGGCCGACCGCGCCCTCGGCACCGAGGCCAGCCTGGCCGGTGGCACCTACGCCACCCCGGAGCGCCGCGGCAACTTCCGCTGGGGATCGGAGATCGTCTCGGCGTACGCCGACGCGACCATCCCCGGCGCGCTCGGCTCGTACGCCTACGACGACGAGGGCATTCCGGCCCAGCGCACCCAACTGGTGAAGGACGGCATCTTCCAGGGGTACATGTCCGGGCGCGAGTCCGCGGCGGCGCTCGGCGACGAACCGACCGGGGCATCCCGCGCCGACGGCTGGCAGCGGCTGCCGCTGGTCCGGATGACCAACATCTGCCTCGAGCCGGGCGAGTCCTCGCTGGCTGAGATGATCGCCGGCACCAAGCGCGGCATCCTGGTGGACACCAACCGGGGCTTCTCGATCGACGACCAGCGGATGTCGTTCCGGTTCCAGACCGAGATGGGCTGGGAGATCCGCGACGGCAAGATCGGCCGGATGCTGAAGAACTGCACGTACCAGGGCGTCACGCCGCAGTTCTGGGCCGAGCTCGACGCCCTCGGCGGGCCGGACGAGTGGAAGGTGCACGGCGTCCCGTCCTGCAACAAGGGCGAGCCCCTGCAGGTGGCCCACGTCGGCCACGGCACCGTACCCGGACGCTTCCAGAATGTGCAGGTGGGACGATGAGCATCGATCAGGCAGAGGTCGCCCGGGCGCTGGAGATCCTCGGCGACGGCACCCGGCTCGACATCCTCGGCGAGAACGCGGACCTGCTCCGCTACGCCGAGTCGGAGATCACCGCCCAGCACAGCGAGCGCAGGCTCCGGGTCCGGGTCCGGATCAACCGCGACGGCCGGGCGGCCGCCGGTTCGCTGGAGACCCTCGATCCCGAAGCGGTCCGCACCCTCGCCGACCGCCTCTCCGCAGCCCTGGCCGACCTGCCAGCCTCGAGTGGTGCCCCGGAGTCACCGGCAGAGACGGACTCCAGCAGCACAGCGGCTGCCACGCCTGAGATCGCGCCGGCTCGGTCCGTGCTGGAGTCCGATCCGGCTGTCCGCCACCAGTGGTTCAACACGGTGCGGGCCGGCCTGGACCCCGAGATGAAGCTCGGCGGCGCCATCCGGTACGACGTGATGGAGCGGGTGGTGGCCGACTCGACCGGGCTGTTCCGGGCCGAGACGTTGACCAAGGCCTCGATCCAGGCGATCGCCAAGCAGGACGGGCGGTCCGCGAGCGTCAAGCTACTGCACCGCGACGCCGACCAGATCCCGATCGAGGAGATCCCCGGCCGCCTTCGGGCGGCGCTGACTCCGCTGCCTTCCGTGGACGCTCACCACGGCACCTGCAGGGTGCTGCTGAAGCCGCAGGCGGTCAACAGCCTGATCGCCACCTACGGGTACGCGGTTCTGGGCGCGAACGCCTATGCCACCGGACGGTCGCTGGTCGCGGGCCGTCTCGGCGAGAAGGTCGCGAGCGAGCTGATCACCCTGGTCGACGATGGTTGCGACGCCGACGGACTGCCCAGCGGATTCGATGCTGAGGGCAACGTTCGGCGAAGGACCACGCTGATCGACAAGGGCGTGCTCACTGGCGTCGTCTCCGACCAGCGCCGGGCCGGGCTGACCGGCGGCGTGCCGACCGGTCACGCGGTACCGGATGGCTGGCGGTTCGGCGGCGACCCGGTCCCGTCGCACCTGTTGCTCGCGCCCGGTGAGTCCACCGAGGACGAGTTGCTCGCCGAGGTCGGCAGCGGGCTGGTGGTGAACCGGCTCGACTACCTGCGGGTGCTGCACCCGAAGGAGACCCTGGTCACCGGTACGACGCGCGACGCGACGTACTGGGCTGAGGACGGCAAGCTCGTCGGCTGGCACCCGCAGTTGCGCTTCACCTTCAAGATGGACGACGTGATGAACGCGATCCTCGGGGTCGGCGCCGTGCGCGAGCGCTGCGACCAGACCTTCATGGAGAGCATCGTGGTTCCGTCGCTGCTGATCGACGCCGGTCCGCTCGTCCTCCCCTGAACCAGCAGCGCCCCGGGCCGTGCGTGCTCATAGAAGGCGCGGGGCGCTGCTGCTCCATCTCCTGATCAAGAATTTCCTGATCAGGAATCACCGCAACGAGGGTGCAAGTGACACCGACGCTCACCACTCTGCTCAATGGGTATTCACTGACCACCGACCAGGGCAATCCGGCGTTCTGCTCCGTCCACCTGGTCGAGAGCGAGGCCGGGCGGGTGCTGTTCGACTGCGGCCACGCCGGCCGGCGCCGGATGTTGCTGGAGGCAATGTCTGCTCGTGGACTCGAGCCGGCCGATATCGACACCGTCGTGCTGTCCCACGGCCACTGGGACCATCTGCAGAACGCCGACTTCTTCCGGCAGGCCCGGGTGCTGCTGCACGAGGATGAGCTACGCAATCTGGACGAGCCACCCGCCAGGGACCTCGGCACACCCCGCTGGGCCAAGGCTGTGCTCGACGGGCTGGACATCCATCCGACGGGGGAGGGCGACCAGCTCATCCCCGGCGTCCAGGTACTGGAGCTGCCCGGGCACACCCCTGGCTCGATCGGCCTCGCCGTGACTACCGACGCCGGAATCACCGTGCTCACCGGTGACGCCGTACCCACTGCCGCAGTACTGCGGGCCCGCCGCGCGTCGGGTCGTCCGTACGACGCGGCCAAGGCGGATGCCTCGGTCGACCGGGTTGCCCGCCTGGCCGACCTCGTCTGCCCCGGACACGACGCTCCCTTCCGGATCAGCGCCAGTGGGAACCTGGAGTACGTCGTGAGCCCAGAACCGCTGGTCTTCCGGGGCCAAAGCCGCGCTGTATTCAATTCCTCGCCCACCCCACCACCCCAGTCCTTCGAGGAGACACCGTGAACCAGACCGTGGGACAGACGTCGAGCCTGGTCGAGGAACCACCCGAGGTCGACCTGGCCACCGCCGCGGAGTTCCTGCGCGCGCAGTACGGGATCGACCCCGAGTTGCAGGCGTTGCGGAGTGAGCGTGACCTGAACTTCCTGGCCGTTGCCGACGACGGCCGGCAGTTGGTGCTGAAGGTGTCGAACTCCGGCGACGATCCCGGCCAGATCGCGATGGAGAGCGCGGCGATGCGTCACGTCGCCCTGGTCGATCCCGGTCTCCCGATCCCGCGCATCGTCGACACCGTGGACGGCGAGCAGGTGGTCACGCTGAAGGCCGACGACGGCCGGGTGCACCAGGTCCGGGTGATGACGGTGATGCCGGGTGCGGTCGGCGACCTCGCGGTCCTGCCGGACCGGTTCGCCGCCGACTTCGGCGAGGTCTGCGCGCGGCTTGCTCGTGCGCTCCAGGGCTTCGGTCACCCGTCGGCCGATCGACGACTGGACTGGGATCCCCGGCTGGTGACCGCACTGCGGCCGTTCGCGGAGCAGTTGCCCGACGCGAGCCGCCGGGCGCCGCTGGAGAAGCTGCTGGATCGCTTCGAGAGCTTGGAGGAGGCGACCAAGCGGCTGCCGGCGTTCGTGCTGCACGGTGACGTCACCTTGAGCAATGTGCTGATCGACGCGGACGGGATCTCCGGGGTGATCGACTTCGGCGACATGCACCACACCGCCCGGGTGGCCGATCTCGCGATCAGCCTGACCTCGCTGCTACGGGAGTCCGCCGATCCGTGGCCGGCGGCCGCGGCGTTCCTCGACGCCTATCAGCGGGTGTTGCCGCTCGAGCCCGAGGAAGTGGAGCTGATCGGTGAGCTGGTGCTCGCCCGGATGGCGGCGAGCGTGCTCATGTCGGCGTGGCGGGCGCCGCTCTATCCCGACAACTACGAGTACCTGACGAGCCTCGTCGCCGGCAGTTGGCACGGACTCGATCTGCTGGCGGGGATGGAGGCCACCGAACTCGCGGATCGCTTCCACCAGCTTTGCGGGACCTCGCGGGTGAAATCTGCCCAACGGCTTGATCCGTCGCTGTCGGAGCGTCGGGGAGCAGCACTGGGCGGGCAGCTGTCGCCCTTGTTCTACCGCGAACCGCTGCAGGTGGTCCGGGCTGCCGGAGCCTGGGTGCACACCGCGGACGGGCGTCGCTATCTCGATGCCTACAACAACGTTCCCGTCGTAGGCCATGCTCACCCGGCGGTGGTCCAGGCGATCTCACGCCAAGCCGCGGTGCTGAACATCAACTCCCGCTACCTGCACCCCAACGCCGTCGAGCTCGCGGAGCGGCTCACCGCCTCGATGCCGCCGGGCTTGGACACCTGTGTCTTCGTCAACTCTGGCAGCGAGGCCAACGACCTCGCGTGGCGGATGGCCCGAGTAGTCACCGGCCGGTCCGGAGTGATGGTCGCCGATCTCGCGTACCACGGGGTCAGCGAGGCGACGGCCGCTTGGTCGACCAACACCTACCCGCCGTCGGCGCGTCCCGCGCACGTGGCCGTGTTCGACGCGCCGCGGCTGGATTCGGACGGGCAGCAGCCCAGTGGCGTCGAGGCCGGCCGGCGGGTTCGGCTGGCCCACGACGTGTTGCGCCGGGCCGGTCAGGACGTGGCGTTGCTCGCCGTCGACTCCGTGTTCAGCAGCGCGGGGATCCTCACGCCGACCGGACGGTTCATGCGCGGTCTGCAGGACGAGACCCATACGCTCGGCGGGCTGTTCCTCGCCGACGAGGTGCAGGCGGGCTTCGGCCGCGGCGGTCGCAACCTCTGGCGGTTCACCGACTTCGGCCTGACGCCCGACTTCGTCACGCTGGGCAAGCCGATGGGCAACGGGCACCCGATCGCCGCGCTGATCACCCGGCGGGAGATCGTCGAGCAGTTCATCGCGATCGACGAGTTCTTCAGCACCTTCGCCGGCAACCCGGTGTCCTGTGTCGCCGCGCTGACCGTGCTGGACGTGATCGAGCAGAACGGCCTGGTCGAACGGTCCGGCCGGATCGGCGCGGACTTGTCGGCCGGCCTGGCCCGCCTCGCGCCCAGGCTGCACCCGGCCGCGCGGGTCCGGGGCCAGGGCCTGATGGTCGGGGTCGAGGTTCCGCCGGAGACCCCGCTGAAGGCAACCGACCTGGCCGAACTACTGCGGGAACAGGGCGTCTTCGTCGGCACCACCGGACCAGGCGGCACCGTCCTCAAGATCCGCCCGCCGCTGATCTGGGACCAGGGCCACGTCGACTATTTCCTCAAGGCTTTCGAGGCTGCACTAGCCTGAGGTCCGTGCGCGAACTGGTCGTCCTTGGCACCGGGAGTCAGGTGGCGTCGCGGGAGCGCAGCCAGAACGGGTACTTCCTACGCTGGGACAGCGACGGCTTCCTCTTCGATCCGGGCGAGGGGACCCAACGGCAGATGCTGTACGCCGGGGTCTCGGCCGGCGCGATCACCCGGTTGTGCGTTACCCACTTCCACGGCGACCACTGCCTCGGAGTACCGGGGGTGATTCAGCGGTTGTCGCTCGACGACGTGCGGCATCCTGTGCACGCGCACTACCCGGCGTCCGGCCAGGAGTACTTCACCCGGCTCCGGTACGCCGCGTCGTTCTTCGAGCGGGCCGAGGTCCGGGAGGAGCCGGTCGAGGAGGAGGGTCTGCTCTCGGTCGGGTCGTTCGGCCAGTTGTGGGCCTGGCGGCTGGAGCACCCGGTCGAGTCGTTCGGGTACCAACTGGTCGAGCCCGACGGCCGGCGGATGCTCCCCGACCGGCTGGCGCAGTACGGCGTGGTGGGGCCGGCGGTGAGTCGCCTGCAGCAGGCGGGATCGCTGGAGGTCGACGGGCGTACGGTGACCGTCGAGCAGGTGAGCGAGCCGCGGCCGGGCCAGCGGTTCGCATTCGTGATGGACACCCGGCTCTGCGAAGGGGTCTTCCGGCTGGCCGACGGCGCGGACCTGCTGGTGATCGAGTCGACCTACCTGTCCTCGGAAGGGGAACTGGCCAGGCGCTTCGGGCACCTGACCGCACGGCAGGCCGCCCGGGTGGCGCGGGAGTGCGGGGTCCGCAAGCTCGTGCTGACCCACTTCTCCCAGCGCTACACCGAGCCGGATCGCTTCCACGAGGAGGCCGCGGCCGAGTTCGACGGTGAGATCGTCGTCGCCGCGGACCTGACGCGGGTCTCCGTGCCGACACGCCGCTGAGCGTGTTCGCGGCCGGGAACATCTGGGTACCGTGCGGCTGTTGAAGGATTTAACTACCCGCGTGAGCAAGGAGATTAGATGCTGTACGGACAGGAGCACGTCAAGCGCTACGAGGAGACCGATGGCGAGGAAGGCTACGACTTCGGCGACCACGGCGCGCACATCCTCATCCTCACCACGATCGGCCGGAAGTCCGGGGTCGAGCGCAAGAACGCGCTGATCTACCGCGAGGTCGAGGGTGGATACGCGATCGTCTCCTCCGCCGGCGGCGCCGACGCACACCCCGGTTGGCACTTCAACCTCGAGGCCGACCCGGACGTCAAGGTCCAGGTCAAGGCCGACCGTTTCGCCGCCCACGCCCGCGTCGCCGACGACGAGGAGCGCGCCCGGATCTGGCCGCTGATGACCGAGATCTGGCCGGACTACGACACCTACACCACCAAGACCGACCGCCAGATCCCCATCGTCATCCTCGAACGCCGATAGTCCTCCCCACGCGGCTCCTGACGGATGACCGGGCAACGAATTGTCGTTGCCCGGTCATCTCGTCGTGATCCAGGTGAGGCCCGCCAGCAACTCGCCGAGGCCGGCTACATCCTGCGCGCCCTCGGCATCCCGATCACGGACCTCTAGCGCAGGTCCCGGAAGAACTCGCGGACGTCCGTCGTCAGTAGTTCGGGCTCTTCCAGGGCGGCGAAGTGGCCGCCTCGGGGGACGTCGGTCCAGCGGGTGATGGTGTTCTCCTGTTCGACGTAGCGGCGGATCGCTACGTCGTGGGCGAAGATGAGGGCAGCGGTCGGGACGCCGGAGTTCTCCTTCGTCACGCCCCACGGCGCCGCCTGCGCATAGCCGACGTACGCGGCCGTGCCGGCCGTGCCCGTGAGCCAGTAGAGCATCACGTTGGTGAGCAGCCGGTCCCGGTCGATGATTGCGTCCGGCAACGTTGCACGCGGGTGGGTCCACTCGCGGAACTTGTCCATGATCCACGCGAGCTGCCCGACGGGCGAGTCGACGAGCCCGTAGGCGAGCGTCTGCGGACGAGTCGACTGGATCGCGACATAGCCGAACTCCTCCTGCATGAACGCGTTGATCCGCGCGACCCGGTCCTGCTCGATCGGCGACAGGCTCGCCAGCTCCTCCGCCGGCATCGGGTACGGCGCGATCGGACCGGGCCCGCCGTTCGTGTGGACTCCGATCACGTGCTCGCGATCCGCCCGTCCCACCTCTGCCGAGACGGTCGCGCCGATGTCACCACCCTGTACGGCGTACCGGTCGTAGCCGAGGCGGTTCATCAGCTCCGCCCAGGCTCGGCCGGTCCGGTTAGTGGTCCAGCCGCCTTCACTCGTCGGCCCGGAGAACCCGAACCCCGGCAGCGACGGGATCACCAGATGGAAGGCATCCGCCGCGTCCCCGCCGTACGACGCGGGGTCGGTCAACGGACCGATCAAGTCGAGGAACTCCACGATCGACCCCGGCCACCCGTGGGTCAGCATCAGCGGCAGCGCATCCGGCTCAGCCGACCTCACGTGCAGGAAGTGGATCTGCTGGCCATCGATCTCGGTCGTGTACTGCGGGAACTCGTTCAACTGCTTCTCGGCGGCTCGCCAGTCGTAGCCGGTCCGCCAGTACTCGACCATTTCGGACAGCCAGGCGACCGGGACGCCGGTGTCCCAGTCGTCGCCGGGTAGTGCGGCCGGGAATCGCGCGGCGGCGAGCCGGTCCTGGAGATCGTCGAGAGTGCTCTGCGGGATGTCGATGACGAAGGGCTTGATCATGTCCCCGACTCTGTCACCTGGTTAGGACAGGTTCAGTCCTAGCTCGATGGCAGACTGGGGAACATGTTGGAGACCTCGGCGCGACTGCTCAAATTGCTCTCCTTGCTGCAGTCCCCGCGCGACTGGAGCGGTACCGCGCTCGCGGAGGAACTCGGCGTCGGAGTACGGACCGTCCGCCGCGATGTCGACAAGCTCCGCAACCTCGGCTACCCCGTCGACGCCGTACCCGGGGTGGCCGGCTATCGCCTGGGTGCCGGCGCATCCCTGCCGCCGCTTCTGCTCGACGACGAGGAGGCGGTCGCCGTCGCGATCGGACTACGGGCGGCCGCGACCGGGGGTGTCTCGGGCATCGAGGAGTCGTCGGTGCGCGCCCTGACCAAGCTCGAGCAGGTTCTGCCCTCGCGACTGCGCCATCGGGTCCGCCTACTCCAGTCGGTGGCAGTGACTCCGACTGTCGGAGCGTCGGTGGCGCCCGACGTGGTGATGGCCGTCGCGGCCGCTTGCCGCGATCACCAGCGCCTCCGCTTCGACTACCGCAGCCACGACGGCACCTCGACGATCCGTACTACGGAGCCGCATCGCCTGGTCCAGACCGGACGCCGGTGGTACCTCGTGGCCTGGGATCTGAATCGCGAGGACTGGCGAACCTTCCGCCTGGACCGACTGAACCCGCGGATCCCTACCGGCCCACGCTTCACGCCTCGACAGGCGCCCGGACTCGAAGACACCAGTCGAGGAGTCGCCTCGGGCGCGTATCGCTACCAGGCTCGCTTCCTGGTCCGTGCGCCCGCCGAGGAGGTCGCCGACCGGATCGCCAACACCATCGGCACGGTCGAGCCGGTCGACGCCTCGACCTGCATCCTCTCCACCGGCTCGAACTCCCTCGACGAACTCACCCTCTATGTCGGCCTCCTCGGCTTCGACTTCCAGGTCGAGTCCCCACCCGAACTGATCGACCACGTCCGCACCCTCACCGCCCGCCTCGGAGCGGCTACGCCGGCTTGATGTTCTGGTTCAGGTGGAACGTGTTCTCGGGGTCCCAGGTGGTCTTCAGCGTGGTCAGGCGGGCCAGCTTCGCGGGCGGGAAGGCCCGGCGTACGCTCTCGCCGTTGAGGGTGTTGAGGTACGCGCCCCCGGCGTACTGGTCGAGTGAAGCGGCGTACGCGCGGATCGTGGCGATCCGCTCCTCGTCGTCGGCCGGGTCCTCCCACCGGGTCGCGGTGACGAACTCGAACAACGTGTCCCGCTGGCTGAACGCGGCCTCCTCGTCCGGTACGTCGGAGATGGCGCCGCCGTAGGCCTGGAGGCTCGCACCGACACCGGGATTCCGCAGCAGTGCCCGGATCGCGTCGTCCGTGAGGGCCTTGAAGTAGTGGCCCTTCCAGTAGCGGCGGTACCGGTGCCCCTGGATGCCGTCGTCGCGGCTCTGCAAGGCCAGGTAAGGAACCTCTTCGATGCTCTTGGCAACGACCTGGCCGAGGCCGTCGAAGGCCTGCAACAACTGCTCGCGCCCAGCCGGGTCGCCGACCCAGACGAAGCCCACGGTGATCCCGTCGCCGCCTATGCTCGCGGTGAAGGTCGCCTGCCGCGGAGCGGTCGCGTTCAGCTCGCGCCAGGCCCGCAGTACTGCGAAACTCTCGGCGGCGGGGTAGGTGAACTCGGCGACGCGTGCCTGGGTGCCGATGGCGTGCAGCCGGAACTCGAACGAGGTGACGATGCCGAAGTTGCCGCCGCCACCGCGCAGACCCCAGAAGAGGTCCGGGTTCTCCGTCGCGCTGGCGTGCACGACGTCGCCGGTCGCAGTCACCATCTCGCAGCGGACGACGTTGTCGCAGGCGAGGCCGAACTGCCGGGCCAGCCAGCCCATGCCGCCGCCGAGGGTGAGGCCGCCGACCCCGGTGTGGGACACGTTGCCCGCGGTGGTGGCCAGACCGTGCTGCTGCGCCGCGCGATCCAGTTCGCCTAGTAGGGCGCCGCCCTGGACCCAGGCGAGCCGCCGGTCGGGGTCGACCCGGACCTCGCTCATCGGGGTGAGGTCGATCATCAGGCCGCCGTCGGGTACGGCGAGGCCGGCGATGCTGTGGCCGCCGCACCGAACGCCGATCTCCAGGTCGTGCTGGCGCGCGTACCGGACCGCGGCGGCGACCTCGGCGGTGGTGTGGCACCTGGCGATCGCGGCCGGGCGGCGGTCGACCATCGCGTTCCAGACGCTCCGGGCCTCGTCGTAGCCGGGCTCGCCCTCGCGGATCAAGGTCTCGGTCTGGAGCTGGATGGCGGTCATGAGCTTGCCCCTCTGCTGGAAAGTCTTGGTACTCACGACCATGACAGCGAAGCGGTACCCGGATAAGGTCCAGTTCCATGAGCCGATCCAGGACCAATTCCGGTTCCGGGGAGCTGTTGGTCGAGCTCCGCCGGGAGACGACCGTGCCGCTGCACCAGCAGTTGGAGAGTGGGATCCGGGAGCGGATCCGGCAGGGCCTGCTGCGGGCGGACACGGTGATGCCGTCGACCCGGGCGCTCGCGACGGACCTCGGCCTGTCCCGCGGCGTTGTCGTCGAGGCCTACCAGCAACTGGTCGCCGAGGGGTATCTCGTCAGCCGTACGGGCGGCTACACGCAGGTCGCGCCCGCGGCAGCCCGGGCAACTCCGCAAGACAAGGGGAAAACGGCGCCGATCGGTCCGCCGAGGATCGACTTCAAGTACAGCCGTCCCGATGTCTCGCAGTTCCCCCGGGCGGCCTGGCTGCGCTCGATCCGCCGGGTGCTGAACGAGACGCCGCACCTGAGTTTCGCCTACCTCGACGGCCGCGGCGCTGGGGAGTTGCGCGAGGCATTGGCCGACTACCTCAACCGGGTGCGCGGCACCTCGGCCCAGCCCGAGAATATGCTGGTCTGCAACGGATTCGCGCAGGGATCGCGGTTGCTCCTCCAGGTGCTCGCCGCCTCCGGGTATAAGCGGCTCGCAGTCGAGGACCCGTCGGACAACGAACTGCGGGAGGTCGCGACCACCGCCGGACTCGAGGCTGTCGGAGTACCGGTGCTGGAGTCCGGCCTGGATGTGGAGGCACTCGAGCGGTCCGGAGCAGACGTAGTACTGGTGACTGCCGCGCATCAGTTCCCGACCGGGGCGGTCACCTCGGCCGAGACGCGGGCGGCGCTGGTCGAGTGGGCCGCGCGGCGCGATGCGCTGATCATCGAGGACGACTACGACGCGGAGTACCGGTACGACCGTGAGCCGATCGGCGCGATGCAAGGGCTCGCGCCGGATCGGGTGGTCTACGCGGGGACTGCGAGTAAGACGCTGGCGCCGGGGCTCCGGCTTGGTTGGCTGATCCTGCCTGCGCGGCTGGTCGAGCCGATGGCGGCCGCCAAGATCGTCGACGACCGCGGCTCGCCGGTGCTGGACCAGTTGACCTTCGCCGACTTCGTCGCGCGCGGCGAGTTCGACCGGCACCTGCGCCGGATGCGACCGCGGTACCGGCGGTTGCGCGATGCCCTGGTCGGCCGGCTGGCCGAGCGGTTGCCGGACCTGGAGCCGATCGGGGTCTCCGCCGGGCTGCACGTGATGGCCTGGCTGCCGGCGGACGTGTCCGAGAGCGCGGTGACCCAGGCCGCGCGGGAACGCGGGCTCGGCGTCTACGGCCTGAAGCCCTACTGGGTGCGGAATGCCGGACCTGAGGGTCTCGTCTTCGGGTACGGCGGACTGACCGAGCCGGCCGTTGTCGAAGGCATCGACCTGCTTGCAGACACCATCGCCTCACTGCGTCGTTAGTGTCCTGCGTCGGAGGGTGCCTGGCGCGCGGTTCGTCGTACTGGAGAAGGCCGCTCACCTCGCCGCGCTGGAGTGCCCGGACGAGTGAACGTCCTGATCGACAAGTTCCTAGCCGATCACTCGTAGTCCGTCGAGGTGCTGACGTGGGCCCATTGGGCGGCCTCGTCGGCGCGGGACCGGGAGGCGCGATCGGCGTGCTCCAGGGCGTCCTTGCCGAGCAGCAGTCGCAGCGGCGGCTCGTCCAGGGCGGCGATGTCGACGACGGCCTGGGCTGCCCTGGCGGGATCGCCCGCCTGCTTGCCGTCGACGCTCACGCGGTACCGGTTGAGCTCGCCGACGGTCGACGCGTAGTCCTCGCCGACCGGCGCGATCGTCATCGACGAGCCACCCCAGTCGGTGCGGAAGGCGCCCGGCTCGATGATCGTCACCTTGACGCCGAACGGCCTGACCTCGTTGTTGAGCACCTCTGAGAAGCCTTCGACGGCAAACTTCGCGGTCTGGTACGCGCCCATCCCCGGGGTGCCGCCGACGCGTCCGCCGATCGAGGAGAACTGCAGGAAGTGGCCGGAGCGCTGCTTGCGGAACACCGGCAGGGCGGCTTTGGTGACGTTGACGACGCCGTACAGGTTGGTCTCGATCTGCGCTCGGAAGTCCTCGTCGGTGGTCTCCTCGATCGGCGCGCTGTTCGCGTAGCCGGCGTTGTTCGCGACCACATCCAGGCCGCCGAACTCGTCGATCGCGGTCTGCACGGCGCCCCGGGCAGCCTCGGCGTCGGTGACGTCCAGGGCGACGGCGCGGATGGCGTCGCCGTACTCCTTCACCAGGTCGTCGAGCTGCTCGGGCCGGCGAGCGGTCGCGACCACGCGGTCGCCGCTGTCCAGGACCGCCCTGGTGAGCTCGCGCCCGAGGCCGCGGGAACTGCCGGTGATGAGCCAGGTCTTGCTCATGATCTTTCTCCACTAACTAACCGACTGGTTGGATAGTTCTATGGAACCTCGCTCGGCGGCAATAATCAACTGACCAGTTGGTTGGTAGACTCGGGAGCATGCAGAGAGACGCCGGACGGACCAGGCAACGGATCCTCGAGGCCGCGACCGAGGAGTTCGCCGCGCTCGGCATCGCCGGCGCCCGGGTGAACCGGATCGCCGAGGTGGCCGGCTGCAACAAGGCGATGCTGTACGCGTACTACGGCAACAAGGACCAGTTGTTCGACGCGGTGTTCACCGCCTATATCGACGCGTACCTCGACGAGGTGGGCTTCGACGCGGACGACCTGCCGTCGTACGCCGGTCGCGTCTTCGACTACTTCGAGGAGCAACCGGGGCACCTGCGGCTCGCCACCTGGTACCGGTTGGAGCGACCGCAGGGGGCTCGACTGGACGCTGTGCTGGCGGTCAACGCGGACCGGCTCGCCGAGTTGGAGCGGGCTCAGGCCGATGGCGTGATCCCGGCAGACTTCAGCCCGGTGGAACTGCTGTCCCTGATCCAGTCGATCGCCACCAGTTGGTCGACGATGAACCCGGAGTACGGCAGCGCGGTGCCCGCCGACCGTGCCCACCGCCGCCGGACCGTGGTGGACGCGGTCGAGCGGTTGCTCAGCAGCTGAGCCACTGGAGTGTGGTCGGCGCCCCGCCGCGGTACCTGCGTGAGAGTGGCCGGCTGGGGTGTGGTGCGGGTCACGGTGGATTCTCAGGTGATTCCTCCATCGGGTCGATGGTGCTCTCAGGATCGCGCGCTCTACTCGAATCAGCAGGGAAATGGGCTGAGGAGGCAATCGGAATGAGCGAGATCGACGGAGAGCAGGGACCGACGCCGGACCAGACCGGTCGGCAGGGTTCGGGGCAGCAACAGGGACAGGGTCCGAACACCCCGCCGCCGTCGCCGCAGCCCCAGCAGCCGGGGAACCAGCAGAACCCGCAGAGCCAGCAGGGCCAGCAGGGATGGACGCCGCAGTACGGGCCGTCGCACTACAGGCCGCAGGAACACCCGCAGTACGGGCAGCAAGGTCAACCCGGGCAGGCGCCGTACGGCCAGCAGGGGCAGCCGCAGTTCGGTCAGCAGGGTCAGCCGGCGCAGCCGCCGTACGGGCAGCCAGGGCAGCCGCAGTACGGGCATCCGGGTCAGCCGCACTACGCGGCGCAGGGGCAGCCGCAGTACGGGCAGGCGCCGTACGGGTATCCGTATGGGCAGCCGCATGGCGGGCACTGGGGCCCGATGCCGTTCCACCACCAGCCGCCGAAGCGGCGGAGGCGGATGCCGGCGCTGATCGGGGCGTTCGGAGTGGCCGCCGCCCTGGTCCTCGGATCGGTTGCCTGGGGCATCGATCAGCACTCGAACGCGAACAGCTCCAAGCTCTCCCAGCCGATGAACGCGGCCTCGGTGGCCGCGCAGGTCTCGCCCGGGCTGGTCGACGTGAACACGGTGCTCGGCTTCGAGGGCGCTCGCGCCGCCGGTACCGGGATCGTGCTGACGTCCGACGGCGAGGTGCTGACCAACCACCACGTGGTGGAGGGTGCGACGCAGATCTCCGTCGTGGACATCGGCAACGGCAAGACCTACTCGGCCAGCGTCGAGGGCTACGACGCGACCCACGACATCGCGGTCCTGAAGCTGAAGGACGCGTCCGGGCTGCAGACCGCCAAGACCGGTGACTCCTCCAAGGTCGCGATCGGCGACCAGGTGGTCGGCATCGGCAACGCCGGGGGAGTGGGCGGTACGCCGAGCTTCGCCGCCGGCAAGGTGACCGGCCTGAACCAGGCGATCACCGCGACCGACGCGTCCGGTTCCGACCCGGAGAACCTCACCGGCCTGATCCAGACCGACGCCAACATCCAGGCGGGTGACTCGGGCGGACCGCTCGCCAACGCCGCCGGCGAGGTGATCGGCGTCGACACCGCGGGTGGCTCGAGCAACCCGACTCCGGGCGGCTCCGGCGAGACCGCCTACAGCCCCAGTGCGACCTCAGCCACCGCGACGCTGACCGCCTCGGGTGACGGCACCGGCAACGGCTCGCCCTTCGGCGACGGCGACGGCAGCGGCTTCGGAGACGGCAACGGCCCGGGCTTCGGCGGCCAGGGCTTCGGCGACGGCCAGGGACAAGGCAACGGCCAAGGTCAGGGACAGGGCGACGGCCAGGGCCAGACGACGACGCAGGGCTTCGCGGTGCCGATCAACCAGGCACTGGAGATCGCCCAGCAGATCGACAAGGGCGACTCGTCCTCGACCGTCCACATCGGCGGCTCCCCGATGCTCGGCATCTCGGTTCTCGCCAACGCCACCGGCACCTCGGGCGCCGTCGTCAACGACGTCCTCGCCAACGGCAAGGCCGAGGAGGCCGGCATCACCGCGGGCGACGTGATCACCTCCCTCGGCGGCAAGACCGTCGACTCGGCCGACGCGCTCTCCAACCTGCTCGACCAGCACCACCCAGGCGACAAGGTAGCCGTCACCTGGACCGACCAGACCGGCGGTCACCACTCCGCCACGATCGAACTGGCCACCGGCCCGGTTCGCTGACGCCTCCATCGGCGAACCGCCAGATTGGGCCCGCGGCGCTCCTCTCCCCTCAGAGCGCGCGGGCCCGATCGTTTGTCATTTCAGCTGAGAAAGCCCTCGCGCCAGGTCGGGTACTGCGGTGTCCAGTGCAGGCGGTTGCGGGCGTAGTGGTTGTCCGCGCCGCGGGCCCAAGGCGTCCGCCCGGTGTCGACCGGTGCCGGCTCAGGAGCACCGACGGAACGGGCGAAAGCGGGAATCCACTCGGCGGCCGCAGTGGGCTCGTCGTCGACGATGTTGACCGGTCCGCTCGGCCAGCCGAGTGCCTGGACCGCGGCCGCGGCAGCGTCCTCCACCTGTACGAAGCTGCTGACGTCGGAGTTCGGGACGAGCTCACCGGCACCGACCTTGTCGTCCATCAGCCCGCCCTTCGAGTACCAGGTGCCCGGACCGTAGAGCGTGCCGTAGCGGAGAACCACCCACTCGGGCACCTCGGCCACGATCTCCTCCAGTGTGGCCACGCCCTCCACGGACCCCAGCCGAGGCATCGACGCGCCGAGATCGAGCGGAGTCCGTTCGACTGCCGGCGAGTCGCCGGCTTCATAAGCCCAGGCAATGCTCTGCGCGATCACCCGACGAGCGCCCGCGGCGAGTGCCGCGTCGACAAGGTTCCGCGTACCGGTCTTCCGGATGGTCGAGTTCGCGGCGAAGTCGCCTCTGCCCAGGTCGGTCAGCTGGTGCATCACCACGTCGGGCTGTGCCGCGATCACGGCAGCCGTCAGCGCCGCTGCGTCGTAGACATCTGCCTGCACCGCCTCGGCACCCTGCGCCTTCAGGACGTCGACGTGTGCCGCACGCCGAACCAGTCCAGTGACCTGATGTCCCGCAGCGATCAACTCAGGGACGAGGATGCGACCGATCACTCCTGTTGCCCCGGCCAGGAAGACCCGCATCAGTTCGCCTCCGAGAGGTCGGCGTCCGCGGTCCGGGCTCCCCGCCGGTCGCGCCGGGCGTCGAGTTCCTCGGCATCGACGAGCGTGAGCATCGGCTGTCCCGGTACACCGAGCATCACGACCACGAAGCGGGTCGGCCGGTCGGCGAGGTGGTTGGCGGCCTGGTAGTGGATCAGGTCGCCGCCGGGCTCCCAGAAGGCCTCGCCCTCTTTGATCACGCGCGGGGCCTCGCCTTCGAGCTCGAAGAGCAGCTCGCCCTCAAGCAGGTAGCCGAACACCGGTCCCGAGTGCCGGTGGGGAGGGGTCCCCGGATCGCCCGGCGGTAGGTCGACGGTCGCCGTCATCACCTCAGTCCCGGCGGGGATCCGCGGTGGCACCACATCCAGCAGCATCGTCAACTGCGAGTTCGATTCCATGCTCCCAACGTAAAAGCCCGAATGACCCCTCAACTGGTCCACTTCGCCGGTTGTTCGATGGTCCATTTCGCCGCATTCGAGCTGAGAGGCCCGCAGGCGAGCTGAGCAGCGCCGTACTCGAGTTGAGTAGCGCCAGAGTCGAGTTGAGTAGCGCCGGAGTCGAGTTGAGGAAGGGGTGAACGGGCGTTTACTGTAGAGGTGAACAGCTGTTCACTGCGGCCGCTCCACCGCAGCCCTTCCTCGTAAGGACTTCCTTGACCGTCCGTCCCGCTGCTCACCCGCGTCTGGTTCTGGCCGCACTCGCCTCCTGTGGCGTGCTGGTGTCGGTGATGCAGACGATCGTCGTGCCGTTGCTGCCCGAACTGCCCTCGCTCACCAACAGCCGCCCGGCCGACGTCAGTTGGCTGGTCACCATCACCCTGCTCACCGGCGCCGTGTTCACCCCGTTGCTCGGCCGGGCCGGCGACATGTACGGCAAGCGCCGGGTGCTGATCGTCGCGCTCGCGTCGATGGTGCTCGGTTCGTTGCTCTGCGCAATCAGTTCCCTGCTGCCGGTGCTGATCGCGGGCCGCGCCTTCCAAGGGGCGGCGGTCGCCGTCGTCCCGCTCGGCATCAGCATCCTGCGCGACGAGTTGCCGCCGGACCGGGTGATCCCGTCCATCGCGATCATGAGTTCCACCCTGGGCGTCGGCGCCGCGTTCGGCATCCCGGCCGCGACGCTGGTGGTGCAGTACGCCAACTGGCACACGATGTTCTGGATCTGCCTCGCGCTCGGCCTGCTCGACATCCTGCTGGTGCTGCTGATCGTGCCCGAGTCGAAGCTGCGCACGAGCGGGCGGTTCGACGTACCGGGTGCTCTCGGGTTGAGCGCGTTCCTGGTCTGCCTGCTGCTGGCGGTGTCCAAGGGGAGCGCCTGGGGCTGGGCGTCCGCGGCGACGCTCGGGTTGTTCGCCGGCGCGGTCGTGATCGTGCCGCTGTGGATCCTGTTCGAGCTGCGGACCTCAGCACCGCTGGTGGATCTGCGGGTGTCGGCGCGACCGGCCGTGCTGTTCACCAACCTCGCCGCGCTGCTGATCGGCTTCGCCTTCTACGCGAACTCGCTGACCACCGCGCAACTCGTGCAGGAGCCGACGTCGACCGGGTACGGGCTGGGCGCCTCGATCGTGGTCAGCGGGTTGTGCCTGCTGCCCGGCGGTATCGCGATGGTGCTGCTCTCGCCCGTCTCCGCGCGGATCTCCAAGGCTCGTGGGCCGCGCTTCACCCTCGCGATCGCGGCCGCCCTGATGGCCGCCGGGTACGTCGTACGACTGTTCACCAGCGAGAACCTGATCGCGATCGTGGCGGGTGCGACCGTGGTCGCGGCCGGAACCGCCGTGGCCTACTCGGCACTTCCGGCTCTGATCATGCATGCTGTGCCCGTGACCGAAACGGCCGCCGCGAACGGCCTCAACACCTTGATGCGCACGATCGGGCAGGCAGTCTGCAGCGCGATCGTGGCCACTGTCCTGGCCAACGTGGTCGCCACGCACGCGGGCCGGACGGCCCCGACGCTCGGCGCCTACCTGATCATCTTCGTGATCGCCGGCGCCGCCGCGCTGGTCGCGGTCGGCCTCACCCTGTTGATCCCGGCCCGCGGGGCCAGGCCGGCGCGCCACCCCGCACTGGCCGAGGCGGGCCGGACCACGTGACCGACGTCGGCCGTACCGCGATCCTCCGGGCGGCGCGCAGGGCGTTCGCGCGGCAGCCCTATGCGGCGGTGACGCTGCGGGGGATCGCCAAGGACGCTAATGTCAGCGCTTCGCTGATCGTCAAGCACTTCGGCGGCAAGGAGTCCCTGTTCGACCAGGTCGCCGACTTCAGCGACGCGGCCGAACTGTTGCTGGCGGCCCCTGATGCCGAGCTTGGCCGGCACGCGGTGGTGACCCTGATCCAGTGGCGCCGCGACAACGGCAGCGACCTTCTGCTCCGGGTGGTCTTCGCCATCGGCATCAGCGACGAACGGAAACTCCTCCGCGAGCGGTTCCACGACCAGGTCGTCCAGGCCTTCGCGGACCGTCTCTCCGGCGACGACATCAAGCTGCGAGCAGACCTCATCGTCGCCCACCTGCTCGGCCTCGGCGCCGCCCTCGCCGTCGACAAGACCGGCCCGACCGCCTCCGCCGACCCCGCCCAGGTCGCCGACCTCTACGCCCCTGCCCTCCAGTCGCTGATCAGCTGAGCGCTCGGCCGCAGCGCCGTCGTTCCCACCCGGGCACAGCGCCCGCCACTCCCATCCGCAGCGCACGTGGTTGCCCAACTCGGACTGGCCGAGCGAGGCCGGTCCCACCCGGCCGAGCGGCCTGTTCCCATCCCGCGGCGCACGCGTTCCCACCCGGCCGAGCGTGCTCCGTTCTCACCCTGCAGAGTGCGGGCCGTCTCACCCGCATCAGCGGGGTGGTTCGCGGTCTCCGCTGCGTGATGGTGCTAGTACGGCAGCCGTAGTTCGTGATCTGGCGGTGTGGCGGTCCCGGACGCGAGGCGGCCACCGCTCGATGATCTCGGGTTGTGTGGACTCAAGATGATCTCGCGGTGGCCGCGGGCCAAAGCATAGACCCTGGTTGTTGGCGGATGGAGTTTGACAGGTTGATGGCGCGGATCGCGTCTCGGTTCGCGCGGGTGGAGTCGCGGCGGCTGGGGCGGGATGCGGTCGCGGGGTTGATGTCGGGGTTGGCGGTGAAGAACTGTTGGACGCTGGCCGAACACGCCGGCCATGACTCGCCTGATGGCCTGCAGCACCTGCTGCGGAAGGCGAA
>NZ_JBHSKE010000025.1:0-211245 GCF_042657745.1 Kribbella qitaiheensis
ACACCGCCTGGGCACACCGCACCCAAACCACCGCCGCTTGACACCCTTAACACCTGGGGTGTCTGTCGGTCCGTACGCCACTCACCCGAACTCGGCAATTCCGGCACGCGGCCGGAGTACACGCAAACGCACGCGGTGCTGGGGCGTGGGTGGTTGCGGGTGGTCTGGGGTTGGGCGGCGGCGACTTCTGAACCCACACACACAGCAGCGGTGCGGACCTCGCGGTACCACCGGCTGTTTGTTTCTGAGTACTGCGACCCCGTGCGGCTCCTACGTCGCCCAGGTCTCACCCACCTCGGGTCGCGGCACCTCCGTCGCGACCCAGCGAATGCCGGGTGATCGCAGTGGGGCGAGTTGTCACCAGCCATCACCAGGCCGCCGTCAGGTGATCAGGCTGGCCGGGTCGCCTCATAAGGTCCACACCGAGCCGCTGCCCCGGCACGGCTGTACCGAGCGACAGGATGACCTCGCTCGCGGGGCAACCCCCACGCGTAACGAGGGTGTTCAGGCGCACGGACAACGCAGTACATCCTGTCGGTCCGTACGCCACCGACCCCGAACTCGGCAATGCCCGGCACGCGGCTGCAACACCCGGGCGGTGGTGGGGTTGTGGGTGGGTGGGGGGCGGCTTAGCGTCGGGGTGTGCATGAGCTCGCCATTACGGAGAGCGTGGTCGATGCGATCGTCGAGAAGGTCGGCGACGGACCGATCGCGGCGGTGCGCCTGGAGATCGGGAAGTTGTCCGGGGTGGTGGTGGACTCGATCCGGTTCTGCTTCGAGATCGTTGCGAACGGCACGGGTCTGCAGGACGCCCGGCTGGACATCGACGAGCCGTCCGGGCGAGCGTACTGTCGGGATTGTGGTGACGAGTTCGTCCTGGACGACCCGATCATGCTGTGCGCGTGTGGCAGCGCGGATCTCGACATCCTCAGCGGCCAGCAGCTGAGGATCATCTCGGTGGAGGTGCACTGACATGTGCAGCACCTGTGGATGTTCCGGCGAAGGCAGCGGCACCAGGATCAGCCTCGTCCCCGAGCACGACCACCCGTACGACGCCGACCACCAGCACCCCCAGGACCACGAACACCCGCACGACCACCAGCACCCGCACGAGCACCCGCACGAGCACGCAGCGGGCCAAGGACACGAACACAGCCAGGGACACGGGCACGCGCCAACGGTCGAGGAGACCCGGACGATTCTGCTGGAGCAGGAGATTCTGGCGAAGAACGACGGGCTGGCGGCGGCGAACCGGCATCGCCTGCAGGAGCGCGGGATCACCGCGATCAACCTGATGAGCTCCCCCGGCTCCGGCAAGACCACGCTGCTGGAGAGCACGGTCCGCGCGTACGCCGGCACCCGCGAAACCCTTGTGATCGAAGGGGATCAGGAGACCTGGCTCGATGCCCAGCGGATCCGCGCGACCGGGAGCAAGGTGGTGCAGATCAACACCGGTGCGGGCTGTCACCTCGACGCCCAGATGCTCGCCGGCGGCCTGGCCGAGCTGGCTCCGCCGGACAACTCGCTCGTGTTCGTGGAGAACGTCGGCAACCTGGTCTGTCCCGCGCTGTTCGACCTCGGCGAGACCGCGCGAGTGGTGATCATCTCGGTCACCGAAGGCGCCGACAAACCCGCCAAGTACCCGTACATGTTCCGCACCGCCGATCTCGTCCTGCTCAACAAGATCGACCTGCTCCCGTACGTCGACTTCGACATCGACCTCTGCCTCAGCCTTATCCACCAACTCAAGCCCGACGCGCAGATCCTGCAGCTCTCCGCCACCAAGGGCGACGGCCTCGCCGACTGGCAAGCCTGGCTCGACACCCTCTGAAAGGCCGTCTAGGTAGGGCGGGACCGGCCGGACAGCAGGTGCCCGGCCGGTGGTCCGAGGTAATCAGCAGATCCGGGGTAGTTGTTCTCCGATCGGGGTGTCGACGACTCGGGTGGCGCCGAAGGTGGTTCTGGTGACGACCATGCCGGGGTGGGCTTCTACGCATTCGCCGATGATCGCGGCGTCGGCGCCCAGGGGATGGGCTCGCATCGCGGCCAGGACCTGGTCTGTGTCCTCGCGGGCGACGATCGCGAGGAGCTTGCCTTCGTTCGCGACGTAGAGCGGGTCGAGGCCGAGGAAGGCGCAGGCGTTGGCAACCGTCTCGGGGATCGGCAGGTCGCGTTCGACCAACTCCACCCCGACGCCAGCCGTCTTGGCGATCTCGTTCAGCGAGGTGGCGACGCCGCCGCGGGTGGGATCCCGGAGTACATGCAGGTCGAGCGTGGCGTCGAGCATCGCGTCGACCAGGCCGTTCAGCGGGGCGCAGTCGCTGGTCACCTCGGTGCCGAACGAGATGCCTTCGCGCACACTCATGATCGCGATCCCATGCACGCCGATCATGCCGCTGACGATCACCACGTCACCCGGGACCGCACGTTGCGGCCGGATGTCCACTCCTTCGCGGACGAGCCCGATGCCGGCCGTGTTGATGTAGACGCCGTCACCGTGACCGGAGTCGACCACCTTCGTGTCGCCGGTCGCGATGGTGACTCCCGCGCGCTCGGCCGCCGTACCGAGGTCCTTGGCGATCCGGCCGACGACGGACAGTTCGACTCCTTCCTCGAGGATGAAGCCGCAGGACAGGTACGCCGGCTGCGCACCCGACATGGCCAGGTCGTTCACGGTGCCGTTCACCGCCAGGTCGCCGATGCTGCCGCCCGGGAAGAACAGCGGTTGCACGACGAACGAGTCGGTCGAGAACGCCAACCGCGCGCCGCCCAGCGTGACCACGGCCGAATCCGTCAACCCCTCCAGCAGCGGATTCGAGAACGCCGGGACGAAGAGGTGCTCGATCAGCTCCCCCGAGAGCTGACCACCACCCCCGTGCCCCATCACGATGGTCGGGTAATCGCGCAACGGCAGCGGACACGTCCACCCGTCGAAGTTCGGCGGCTGTGCCTCGGAAGAAGGAGGAAGAGCCGGATCAGGAAGCATCACCCGCTCAGCCAACAGAACTCACCGCCTTCGAGCCAGTCTTCGGGGCCGGCGTCTGGAGCCGGCGGTAGAGGTAGTAGGCGGCGCAGGCGCCCTCGCTCGAGACCATGGTGGCGCCGAGCGGGTTGCGTGGCGTGCAGAGCGTGCCGAACGCCTCGCACTCGTGCGGCTTGATGTGCCCCTGCAGCACCTCGCCGCTGCGGCAGATCGACGACTCCTCGGTGGCGATGTCCCTGACCTGGAAGCGGTACTCCGCGTCGTACTCCCGGTAGCGCGGGGACAACCGCCAGCCGCTCTGCGGGATCATCCCGATCCCCCGCCAGGCGCGATCGGTGGTCTCGAAGACGTCGGCGAGCATCTCCTTCGCCGCGGGGTTGCCCTCGTCCTGCACGGCCCGCCGGTACGCGTTCTCGACGAAGTACTCGCCGCGCTCCAGCTGGGTCACCGTGCGCAGGATGCCGGCCAGGATGTCCAGCGGTTCGAAGCCGGTCACCACGATCGGCACCTTGTACTTCGCGGCCAGCTCCGGGTACTCCGAGATGCCCATCACGCTGCAGACGTGGCCGGCGGCAAGGAACGCCTGCACCCGGCAGTCGGGCGACTGCATGATCGCCGCGATCGCGGGCGGTACCCGGACGTGCGAGACCAGCAGGCTGAAGTTCGCGATGCCCAGCCGCTTGGCCTGGTAGACCGTCATCGCGTTCGGCGGCGCGGTGGTCTCGAAGCCGATGCCGAAGAAGACCACCTGTTTGTCCGGGTTGTCCTTGGCGATCTTGAGCGCGTCGAGCGGCGAGTAGACCACCCGGACGTCGCCGCCCTCGCTCTTGATCCGGAACAGGTCACGCCCACTCCCAGGCACCCGCAGCATGTCGCCGAACGAGCAGAAGATCACCCCGGGCTGCGACGCGATCTCCAGCGCCTTGTCGATGATCTCCAGCGGGGTGACGCAGACCGGGCAGCCCGGTCCGTGGATCATCTCGACGCCGTCCGGCAGCAACTGGTCGATGCCGTGCCGCACGATCGTGTGGGTCTGCCCGCCGCAGACCTCCATCATCGCCCACGGCTTCGTCACCGTGGCGTGGATCTGGTCGACCAGCTTCTTGGCCAGATCGGGATCGCTGAACTCGGCCAGATATTTCATTGCGGTGTCTCCTCTGTCCCCGGCGGCCGCCGTTCCCCGGCCTGCCGCGCGGCGATCCCCCAGTGGTCGCCGAACTCCTCCTCCAGTGCGCCCAACTGCCGGTAGAGCTCCAGCGACTGCATCGCCGACTCCTCGTCCAGCCGCTGCAACGCGAACCCGACGTGCACGATCGTGTACTCCCCCACCTGCAGGTCGGGCAGATAGGCCAGGCAGACGTCCTTGATCACGCCGCCGAAGTCCACCTTGCCCATCCGGGTGTCGTCCTCTTCCCGGATCTCCACCACTCGTCCCGGTACCGCTAGACACATGCTGATTGCTCCTTTCGTGCTGGCACTCGGGCCGCGACGGCCAGCTGCCCGAGTGCGACGCCGGCATCGGTCGGCGGCACCTTCGCGTGCCGCAGAACGGTGAAACCGGCCTTGGACAACGCCCGACTGCTTGCTGCGAGCAACAATCGGTTCACGAATACCCCACCCGACAGGGCGACCATGGACAGCCCGCGGTCTGCTCTGACCTGCTCGGCGATCCGGACCATCGCCCGCGCAACGGCCTGGTGGAACCGCAGTCCGACCACCCCGGCGCCGACGCCGGCGAGGACGTCCCGCACCACCTCCGCCAGGACGGGCGCGGGATCGATCAGGCCGGGGAAGCCCGCGACGGGCGAGCTCAGCCCGAACTCGTAGGCGCGGTCGACGGGCTGCCCGACGGCCAGCCCTTCCAGTTCGATCGCGGCCTGCGCTTCGTACCCGACGCGGTGGCAGACACCGGCCAGCGAGGACACCGCGTCGAACAACCGGCCCATGCTCGAGGTCGGCGCGCAAGCGAGGTTCCGCTCCAACTGGATCCGGAGCAGCTTCAACTCCTCGTCCGCGCAGACCTGTACCGACGGCAGTCGCGGATCCCACGGCAGTCCGGCCGCGACGAGGTGCGAAAGCGCCATCCGACAGGGATTCCGGACCCCCGCATCCCCGCCAGGCAAGGGCACGTACTGCAGATGCGCGTACCGCTCGAAGCCGTCGTACCCGGCGAGCAGTACCTCACCACCCCAGACCGCGCCGTCGTCGCCGTACCCGGTCCCGTCGAAGGCGAACCCGATCACCGGCTCCGCGCCGTCGTACCCGTGCTCCGCCAGCACGGACGCGAGGTGCGCGTGATGATGCTGTACGCCGATCACCGGCCGCCCGTCCGCATGCAGTTCCGCCCATTGCCGGGACCGGTACGCCGGGTGCTTGTCCGTCACGAGTACCTCGGGCCGGACGCCGGTGAGTTCCTCGAGATGACGCTCGGCCTTCTCGAAGGCGGCCAGGGTGGCGAGGTCGTCCATGTCGCCGACGTGCGCGGAAAGCCAGGCATAGCGGCCGTCGCCGAGACAGAAGGTGTTCTTCAGGTCTCCACCGACAGCAAGGGCCGGTCGGACGGGAACAGGCAGCGCGACCGGGAACGGCGCGTACCCGCGCGAGCGCCGGATCGGCAGTTCCGTGCCCGCGACGATCCGGACCACGGAATCGTCACAGGGAACGTGAATCGCCCGGTCGTGCCCCAGCCACCCGTCGGCCAGCGGCGCCAACCGGACCGCCGCGTCCTCGTCGGAGGTGACGATCGGCTCGCCCGACACGTTGCCACTCGTCATCACCAGCACCGACAAGCCCTCGAAGAGCAACCGGTGCAATGGGGTGTAAGGCAACATCACGCCGAGATCCGGGTTGCCTGGTGCGACTGCGGCAGCCACGGTCGCAGCGGGAAGCCTTCTGAGCAACACGATCGGCCGCCGATGCCCGGTCAGCAGCGCGGCCTCGACCTGGTCCACCTCCGTCATCCGCCGGGCGGTCTCGAGATCCGCGGCCATCACCGCGAACGGCTTGTCCCCCCGATCCTTCCGCTTGCGCAGCGTCGTTACGGCGGCCTCATCGGTCGCGTCGCACACCAGATGGAACCCACCGAGACCCTTCACCGCCAGGATCCCGCCGGCTCGCAACATCCCCAGAGCTCCCGCCAACGCCTCCTCGCCGTACTGCGGGTCGGTGGCGGGCGTGGTCAGGCAGAGGCTCGGGCCGCAGTTGGGACACGCGATCGGCTGGGCGTGGAACCGGCGGTCACCGGGGTCGCCGTACTCGCGGGCGCAGTCGGAACACAACGGGAAGGCCGCCATCGTGGTCGCGGGGCGGTCGTAGGGCAGGCCGGTGATGATGGTGAAGCGCGGTCCGCAGTTCGTACAGGTGATGAACGGATGCCGGTAACGGCGGCCGGCCGGATCGTCGAACTCGGCCAGGCAGTCGTTGCAGGTGGCAACATCCGGGGAGACCAGGGTGCGCCCCGCCCCGGCCGTGGAGTCGAGGATGACGAAGTCCGTGCCACCCCGTGCGGGCACCACCTCGCACTCCACCGTCTCCACCACGGCCAGCGGCGGCGCGTCGGCCGCGATCCTGCGACCGAAAGCCTCGACCGCATCCGCCGGACCCTCCACCTCGGCGATCACCCCGGCCGCGGTGTTCGCGACCTCGCCGGACAGCCCCAACTCCCGCGCCAGGGCATAGACGAACGGCCGGAAACCGACGCCCTGGACGACGCCGGACACGGCGACAGCGGCGCGGATGCGAGAAGCCGGACCGGTCGTGGCACCCACCGCCTGCTGATGGATTTGTCGATGTTCCGGGGTGAGAAGACCGAGTGCGGTGACGAATTCGGCCATATGCGGACTAATTCGCAGCGTAGCCCCGCGCGCTGAGGTCCACCAGAGTCCGGAAATACCGGACCGCCATTTCCGGAGTGTTTACTCGGGCGGCGGCCCGAAGATCGCGTGCACCCGGCGGAGGTCGCGCATCCGGGGCTCCGTCGTCCCGCTGAGCCACCGGCTGACCGTCCGGACCGAGACGCCGATCCGGCTCGCGGCCGCCTGCTGGGACAGCCCCTGGCGGCGCAGTACGGCGGTCAGCCAGTCGGCGAACGGCTCCTCGCCGACCCGTGGGGACGCGCCGGCCCGCCGTCCAGCACCGTGCAGGACCTCTACCTCGACCCCGTCGGGAAAGATCCGCACGGTCACGTCGAAGACGCCGTCGTCGGGGCCGGCGGCCTCGAGCATGGCCGACGTGATCGCGTCGTACAGCGCCTTGTTCTCCGCCGGCTCCAGCTCCAGCGGCTCGATCGCCTCGCGGACGAACAGCTCGGCATCAGGCAGCGAACCCGGCCGGGCCGGGAAGGTGTGGGCGACGACGACCACCGGCGAGATGAACACGCCGCCGTCGAGGCCGTCCGGCGGGGGATCATCGGACATGTCGGCACGGCTCTCAGAGAATGCTTCGGTGCTCAAAGGTAGCTGTCACGGAAGGTAGTAGTCGACGACTCGCCGGTGACCTTGACGAATGAGGTTGAAATATCATCGACGTAGCCTTGCCAAAGGTCTAAGGAGAGGTCGCGAAATCGCGGAATCCGGGATTACGCGAAAGGGCCATTAATACCCGACACAAGTGTCTGTCCGAGTGCGCATTCCGGACGTACTGTCCGAAGGAGAACTCCGGAGGAGGCTCGGATGTCGATGACCCTCGAACCAGATCAGGCGCAGGAGACGGCCGACGAAGGTGTCGTCCACATTCTCTGGATGAACGGCGGGCTGAGCTGCGACGGGGACTCCGTGGCACTCACCGCTGCGACTCAGCCCAGCATCGAGGAGATCGTGCTGGGGGCGTTGCCGGGACTGCCGAGGGTCGCTGTGCACTGGCCGCTGATCGACTTCGAGTGCGGCCCGGAGACGGGTGCGGACAACTTCATCGAGTGGTGGCACAAGGCCGACCGCGGTGAGCTTGAGCCCTTCGTCCTGGTGGTGGAGGGATCCATTCCGAACGAGGCGATCAAGTCCGACGGATACTGGGCCGGCTTCGGCAACAACCCGGCCACCGGACAGCCGATGAAGACCTCGGAGTGGCTCGACCGGCTGGCCCCGAAGGCGACCGCGGTGATTGCCGTCGGCACCTGTGCGGCGTACGGCGGGATCCACGCGATGGCAGGGAATCCGACCGGTGCGATGGGGGTACCGGACTATCTCGGCTGGGGCTGGAAGTCGAAGGCCGGACTGCCGATCGTGTGCGTGCCAGGTTGTCCTATCCACCCCGACAACCTGTCCGAGACGCTCGTCTACCTGCTGTACCAGGTGGCCGGCCAGGCGCCGATGATCCCACTGGACGCCGAACTGCGACCGCAATGGCTGTTCGGCCGGACCGTGCACGAGGGCTGCGACCGCGCCGGGTACTACGAGCAGGGCGACTTCGCCAAGGAGTACGGATCGCCGAAGTGCCTGGTGAAACTGGGCTGCTGGGGTCCGGTGGTGAACTGCAACGTGCCCAAGCGGGGCTGGATCAACGGCGTCGGCGGCTGCCCGAACGTGGGTGGTATCTGCATCGCCTGCACGATGCCCGGGTTCCCGGACAAGTTCATGCCGTTCATGGACGAACCGCCGGGCAGCAAGGTGTCGGTCGCCGCCAGCACGGCCTACGGCACGGTGATCCGGCGGCTGCGCAAGATCACCCAGAACACCGCGAACAAAGAGCCCCAGTGGCGGCACAAGGGATCGACCCTGACGACCGGCTACGAAAGGTGATCCAGCCATGACCACCACCGAACCCAAGGTCGGCTCCGCGCTGGACGCCGACAAGAGCTCCGACGTCGTGGAGATGGCCTGGGACCCGATCACCCGGATCGTCGGCAGCCTGGGCATCTACGCCAAGGTGAACTTCAAGTCCAAGACGGTCGAGGAGTGCCACAGCACCTCGTCGATCTTCCGCGGCTACAGCATCTTCATGAAGGGCAAGGACCCGCGCGACGCGCACTTCATCACCAGCCGGATCTGCGGCATCTGCGGCGACAACCACGCCACCTGCTCGGTCTACGCGCAGAACATGGCGTACGGCGTCGCGCCGCCGCACCTGGGCGAGTGGATCGTCAACCTGGGCGAGGCCGCGGAGTACATGTTCGACCACAACATCTTCCAGGAGAACCTGGTCGGGGTGGACTACTGCGAGCGGATGGTCAGGGAGACCAACCCGGGTGTGCTCGACCTGGCGAACCGGACCGAGGCGCCGCACGCCGGCGACCACGGGTACCGCACGATCGGCGACATCATGCGGTCGCTGAACCCGCTGGAGGGCGACTTCTACCGCGAGGCGCTGCACGTCAGCCGCTACACCCGCGAGATGTTCTGCCTGATGGAGGGCCGGCACGTCCACCCGTCCACGCTGTACCCCGGCGGGGTCGGCACGGTCGCGACGATCCAGCTGTTCACCGACTACCTGACCCGGCTGATGCGCTACGTCGAGTTCATGAAGAAGGTCGTGCCGTTGCACGACGACCTGTTCGACTTCTTCTACGAGGCGCTGCCCGGTTATGAGCACGTCGGCGAGCGGCGCATCCTGCTCGGCTGCTGGGGCAGTCTGAACGACCCGGCGATCTGCGACTTCAAGTACGAGAACATGGAGGCCTGGGGCAAGCGGATGTTCGTCACCCCCGGTGTGGTGGTGGACGGCCGGCTGGTCACCAACAGCCTGGTCGACATCAACCTCGGCCTGCGGATCCTGCTCGGCAGTTCGTTCTACGACGACTGGGCCGACGGCAGCCACGAGAAGTTCGTCGACCGGGACCCGCTGGGCAACCCCGTCGACGTGCGACACCCGTGGAACCAGCACACCCTGCCGAAGCCGCAGAAGCGCGACTTCTCGAACGCCTACAGCTGGACGATGTCGCCGCGCTGGTTCGACGGCACCGACCACCTGGCACTCGACACCGGCGGCGGCCCGATCGCGCGCCTCTGGTCGACCGCGCTGTCCGGACTGGTCAACACCACCTACGTCCAGGCCACCGGCCACAGCGTGAAGATCCAGCTGCCCCGGACCGCGTTGAAGCCGGCCACGGAGTACGAGTGGAAGATCCCGCAGTGGAGCAACGCGATCGAGCGGAACCGGGCCCGGACCTACTTCCAGGCGTACGCGGCCGGCCTGGCGCTGCACTTCTGCGAGAAGGCGATGGCCGAGGTCAGGGCCGGCCGGACCGAGACCTGGACCCCGTTCAAGGTCCCGGACAACGCGATCTCCTGCGGTTTCACCGAGGCCGTGCGGGGCGTGCTGTCGCACCACATGGTGATCCGCGAAGGCAAGATCGCGAACTACCACCCGTACCCGCCGACCCCGTGGAACGGCAGTGTGCGCGACTCCTACGGGACGCCCGGGCCGTACGAGGACGCCGTACAGAACACGCCGATCTTCGAGGAGAATCCACCCGACCGGTTCAAGGGCATCGACATCATGCGCGCGGTGCGCAGCTTCGATCCCTGCCTGCCGTGTGGTGTGCACATGTTCGTCGGGAACGGGACAGAGAAGACCCATCTGCACTCGCCCACGCTCGCGGTCAAGCCGTACTGACATGGACCGTCGCGACGCGCAAGCGCTGAGCGAGCGGATCGACGTGCTGCTGGACGAGGTCCAGCGGCGCGCCGAGCCGGAGGTGACCGAGAAGGTCGAGGAGCTGGTTCGCGCCGTGTTGTCCCTGCACGGCGCGGGCCTTGAACAACTGCTCGCCCGGCTGGACGAGCCCCAGGTCCGGGTTCTGCTGGAGGACGATCTCGTCACCGGGATGCTGTTGCTGCACGACCTCCACCCTGACGATGTGGCGACCCGGATCCAGGGCGCCCTCGACAGCGTCCGGCCGTACCTCGGCTCCCATGCCGGCGGGATCGACTACCTGGGCATCGATGACGACGGGGTCGTGCACCTGCGGCTGCAGGGCAGCTGCGAAGGCTGTCCTGGCTCGACGGCAACGGTCCGGCTCACGGTGGAGAACGCCGTACTGGACGCCGCCCCCGAGGCCGTCGCTGTCGACGTGGAGGGAATGGTCGCGGCCAAGAAGCAGACCCTGCTGACGATCGAGCCGTTCCGGCCCAGTCAGGAGACCGAGGGCTGGTACCGGCTCGACCTGGTCACGGCGCCCGGCCAAGTCCAGAAGCTCGTGGTCGCGGATCTCGAGGTCCTGGTCGCGAACCTCGGTGGCACCTACTACGCGTACCGGAACAGCTGCCCCGCCTGCTCGTCCGTCCTGCACCACGGCGAACTCACCGGCGACGAGCTCACCTGCCCTCGCTGCACCGCCGTGTACGACGTACGTCTGGCCGGTCGTGCGCTCGCACCCGTCGGGTCCGAGGCACTCGAGGCGCTGCCGCTGCTGCCCGACGCCACCGGCTGGAAGGTCGCAGTACCGGGAAGGCAGCCGGCGTGAGACCTTCGTCGACGCTGAGATCCCTCGCCCGGGCCAAACCGCCGCCGCCTGTTGATCCGGTGGCGGTGCTTCGCGGCTTCACGGGCGGGGTGCGGGAGCAACTCGCGCCGGGTGAGCAGTGCGAGATGTGCGCGGTGCCGATCGGTCCGGAGCACTCGCACATCGCGGATGTGCCGGATCACCGGCTGCTGTGCACCTGCCGGCCGTGTTACCTGCTCTTCAACGCCGAGGCGGCCTCGCGCGGGCATTACCGCGCCGTACCGGAGAACTACCGGCTCAACCAGGATTTCTCGATGTCGTCGGCGCAGTGGGAGGCGCTCGGCATTCCGGTGAACCTGGCCTTCCTGTTCCACCAGACCGACCAGGACAAGAATGTCGCGTTCTACCCGAGTCCGGGCGGCGCCACCGAGTCGTTGCTCGACCTGGCCAGCTGGGACGAGGTAGTCGCGGCCGATCCCCTGCTGGGCGAGCTGATCCCAGACGTGGAGGCAGTGCTGCTGCGCCGGCTCGACGACGGGTTCGAGTGCTACCTGGTCCCGATCGACTCCTGCTACGAACTGGTCGGCATCGTCCGGCAGTACTGGGAGGGGTTCGCGGGAGGCGAGGAGGTCTGGGGACGGATCGACGAGTTCTTCGCCCGGGTGAAGGAGCGCTGCCGTGGTTGACCTCGACTTCGCCTGCATCGGCGCCGACGCCGACCGGTACGCCGCGACGCCGAACGTGCTGCTGCACCTGAAGATCACCGAGACGACCGGTACGCCGGTGCACGCGCTCGCGTTGCGCTGCCAGATCAGGATCGAGCCGATCAAGCGGCGCTACGACGACGAAGAGGCCGACGGGCTGGCGGACCTGTTCGGCGATCGCGCCCGCTGGGGCGAGACGCTGAAACCGCTCCAACTCGCCTTCGTCACGCAGATGGTGCCGGGGTTCACTGGCTCGACCGAGGTGGATCTGAATCTGCCGTGCAGCTACGACTTCGACGTCGCGGCGCACAAGTACCTCTACGCAGTCCGCGAGGGCGGGGTGCCGTTGCTCCTGCTGTTCAACGGCACGATCTTCACCGGCCGGGCCGGAACCCTGTCGGTGACCCCTGTCGCCTGGCAGAAGGAGGCGTCTTACGCCCTGCCGGTACCGGTCTGGCGCGAGGCGATGGACCAGCACTTCCCCGGGGCCGCCTGGCTGAGGTTGCGGCGGGACACCTTCGACAAGCTCTACAGCTACCGGGCCCGGGAGGCACTGCCCGGCTGGGACGACGCGATCGAACGGCTGCTGAAGGAGAGCCAGGAATGACCCAGTCCTTCGAGAGTGTCCAGCAGATCGCCGACGCGTTGCTGTTCGAGGGGTACGTGCTGTACCCGTACCGCGCGTCCGACGGGAAGAACCGGGTGCGCTGGCAATTCGGCGTCCTGATGCCGCCCGCCTACGGGGCGGTCGACCCGTCCGAACGGACCTGGTCGCAGACCGACTGCCTGCTCGACGGGGACGAGGCCGTCCTGACCGTGCGGATCCGCTTCCTGCAGGCGCAGCGCCGTACCGTGCTGAACGCCGAACGGGTCGAGGTGGAGTCCCTCCAGACCGAGGACGCGTCGTACGTGCCATGGGACGAGGCCGTCGAGCAGCACGTGGACGTCACCGTGGATCTGCGCGAACTGCCAGGTGAGAAGGCATTCTCCGTTGCCGGAGGCACCGAGCTGGAAACGGTCGGCGATGCGGGCTTCCTGCAACGGACCCGACTGCCACTCGAAGGTGTGCTTGCCCTTAGCAAGGAAGATTTGCCCGGGCCCCACGGAGTGAACCGGCTTCGGCTGCGGTTGGAGAATCGCAGTACAGGCAAGGATTCCGAGCGAGTCGGGGCGCTGCGGCAAGCACTGATCGCGCATCACCTGCTGGTCGCCGCCGATGGTTGCCGCTTCATTTCGTTGCTCGAGCCCCCTGAATGGGCGACCGGCTACGTGGCCGGATGCGAGAACCTCGGCATCTTCCCGGTGCTGGCCGGCGACCTGTTGCTGTCGTCCCCGATCATCCTCTACGATCAGCCGCAGATCGCGCCGGAGAGCCAGGGCGACCTGTTCGACGCCACCGAGATCGACGAGATCCTCAGCCTGCGCACGATGACGCTGACCGAGGAGGAGAAGCGCGAGGTCCGCGGTACCGACCCGCGGGCGGCGGCGATGCTCGACCGGGTGGACTCGATGCCGCAGGAGATCCTGGACCGCCTGCACGGCACGGTCCGCTACCTGCGCAAGGTCACCGAGCCGGAGCCCGCTCCCGCCGACGCGCCCTGGTGGGACCCCGGCAACGACACCTCGGTGTCCCCCGAGACCGACACCGTGATGGTCGGCGGCGTCGCCGTCGGCAACGGAGTCCGCGTCCGGCTGCGTCCCGGCGTACGGCGGGCCGACGCGCAGGACATGTTCCTCGCGGACCGGGTGGGCACGGTCGTCGCGGTGTTGTCCGACGTGGACGGCGTGACGCACCTCGCCGTCGCGCTGGATGGTGAGGAGGGTGAGGTGCAACGCTCGCACGGTCGCTATCTCTACTTCAGCCCGGACGAGATCGAGCCCCTGGTGAGTGCCGGATGAGTCCGCGGATCCTGGTCGCCGGCCTGGGCAACATGTTCTGCACCGACGACGCCTTCGGAGTGTCGGTGGTCGCCAGGCTCGCCGAGCAAAGCTGGCCGGACGGGGTCGAGGTGCAGGACTTCGGCATCCGCGGCATCCACCTGGCCTACCAACTGCTCGAGCCGTACGACCTCGTCGTACTGATCGATGCGGTGCACCGCGAGGGCCCGCCGGGGACGGTCTACGTGGTGGAGGCCGAGCCGGACCCGGAGCCCGGGCCAGAAGTGAGCATGGACGCGCACGACCTGGGCCCCGACGCCGTGCTCTCGCTTGTACCGCGACTTGGTGGGACCTTGGGACGAGTGGTGGTGGTCGGCTGCGAGCCGGCCGACCTGGGCACCGGGATCGGGCTCACCCCGTCCGTCCAGGACGCGGTGCAGACCGCGGCACAACTGGTGACCGACCTGGTCATCGGCGTGAGAGTTAGAGAAGGGACATCGTGATGCGCTGGGTCATCCTCGCAATCGTGCTGCTGTTCGGATTCGGGCTTTTCTACTTCGTGCTGCCCGACGCCCGGCGGTACTTCCGGCTGAGGGACATGTAGCGGCGATGTGCCTCGGCATCCCGGGCCGGATCGTCAGCACCACTCCCGGCCTCGACCTCGGACAGGTCGAGGTCGCCGGGGTGGTGCGCGAGATCAACCTGGCGCTGCTGGACGGTCCGTTCGTCCCGGGTGAGTACATCTTGATCCACAGCGGCTTCGCACTCGAGCGGATGACGCCCGAGCGAGCCGCCGACGCCTTGGCGTTCTTCGGCGGCGAGTGATGGCAGTCGCGACCACCTCCGGACCGATCCTGTTCGTCCGGTACGCGCTGGCGCCCAACCTGCTCGGGTACTGCGGCCCCGCCGACGGCAGCGCGATGCTGGCCTACGGAGCCGGTACCGCGGTGGACGACGGGCTGCGCGAGCGCGTCCGGCAGTTCGAGGGCGCCTGGCCGTACCTGGAGATGATCGCCGACACGGCGGGGATCAAAGATCCGCTGGACTACCGGATCGTGGAGGCCTACTGGCTCGGCAACGCCCTGCTGGGCGATGTGGGTGCGCGGCTGAAGGCCGGTGGGATGCCACACCACAGCTACCAGGTGTTCTGCTGCTACCCGTGGGCCGACCTGCTCGGCGACGAACGGACCACCGAGCAGGCGCTGCACGTCCTCGACCAGTGCCGGATCCGCTGGGGCCGAGTGATCGCCGATGTGGGCACCCACGTCCTGGTCGAGTCCCGGCCCCTCACCTGGGACGGCCGCGCCCTGGCTCTTGGCTCACCCCGCAAGGAGACGGTCATCCGCGGCACGGACGGCATCGACCTGCTCGGCCCGCTGTCCCCCGGCGACTGGGTCACCCTGCACTGGCAGTGGATCTGCGACCGCATCGACCTCCGCCGGGTCACCGCGCTGCGGACCTACTCGGCGTACCACCTGACGCTGACCAACAATCGCCTCGCATTAGTCTGAATCGTCCGGGTTCGCCGGACCCTCACGACTGGAGTCCGCGATGGATCTGCACCTGGCCGGCAAGACCGCACTCGTCACCGGCGCCAGCAAGGGCATCGGGCTTGCGATCACCCAGGGGTTGCTCGCCGAGGGAGTGAAGGTCGTCGCCGGGGCGCGCACCGTCGACGGTCAGCTCGGCGCGCTGCCGGTCGAGACCGTCGCCGTCGACCTCAGCACCCCGGAGGGTCCCGCGGACTTCGTCGCCGAGGCACTGGCCCGGACGGGCGGGTTCGACATCCTGGTCAACAACGTCGGTGCGGTGCATCCGCGACCGGGCGGATTCGTCTCGGTGACCGACGAGGACTGGCTGGCGACCTGGACGCTCGACTTCCTGTCGGCCGTCCGGACCACGCGAGCCGCGCTGCCGCAGTTGCTGGAGCGGACCGGGACGATCGTCACCGTCTGCTCGGTCAACGCGACCTTGCCCGATCCGCTGGTGATCGACTACAGCGCCGCCAAAGCCGCTGCCGCCAACTTCTTCAAGGCGTTGTCGAAGGAGGTCGGGCCACAAGGCGTCCGGGTGAACACGGTCAGCCCAGGGCCGGTCTCGACGGATCTCTGGCTCGGCAAGGGAGGAGTGGCCGAGACGGTCGCCGGTGCCGTCGGCGGGGAACCGGGTGCCGTCGCCGCTCAGGCCGCGGCGGGCTCGGTGACCGGGCGTTTCACGAGTCCGGAGGAGGTGGCCGCGCTGGTCGTCTTCCTGGCCAGCGACCGGGCCGGCAATCTCACCGGCGAGGACATCGTGATCGACGGCGGCCTCACTCCCACGCTCTGAGCTCCTGGGCTCAGGTCTGGTGGGTGGCACGCGTCGGTACGTCGGGGCCAAGGATCCAATTGCCCTGGGCTGCTTCGTGCGAGCCCTGGGCCGGCAACGGGCGCGGGCGGTCGGGTTCCCAGTGGGTCGGGTCCTCGGTGAGGCCGAGGAGATAGGTGACCGTGCAGTCGAGTGCCGCGGCGAGTTCCGGGAGGCGGACGACGTCGACGCCGGCGCCGTGCTCGAAGCTGCTCAGCGTCTTGTTCGTGGTGCGGATGCCGCGGCGGGCCAGCCGGGTCACCACCTGCTTCTGAGTCAGGCCGAGCTGGACCCGACGCGCGCGCAGCCGGTGCGTGACGATCAGGTGGCGGTCGACGGCCAGGTCGTCGTTGTCGTTGAACATGCCCAACCTCCCGTCCTGCCACCATCCTCCCGGTCTGGAAGTCCGTCAATCACGGAATACGCGCGAAATCAGGTCATGTCGGCCAGCGCGTGCACGGTATAGCGCGCGAAGTTGAAGACCGGCGCACGTCCGAGCAACCGCTCGAACTCCTCGTGCGACTCGACCTCGTAGATCCACGCGCCGCCGTGCGAGCCGACCACGTGGTACCGGGCCAGTACCTTGCCCTCGCGCTGCAGCCGTTCGCCGTACTCCGGCATGGCGCCGACAGCGCGCGCCATCTCCGGCGAGAGCAGGCTCAGCTCCATCTGCCAGAGCACGAGGAACTTCATGACCGCAGGTGGAGTCGTCGGGCGGCCTCGGCGATCGAGCCGGAGACCGAGGGGTAGACCGTGAACGACTGGGCCATCTGGTCGACGGTGAGACGCGCGCCGACAGCCAGGGAGATCGGGTGGATCAACTCGCTGGCCCGGGGCGCCACCACCACGCCGCCGACGATGATGCCGGTGTTCGGCAGGCAGAAGAGCTTGATGAAACCGTCCCGGACACCCTGCATCTTGGCCCGGGCGTTGTCCGCGAGCGGCACCTTGACCGCCATCGCGGTACTGCCGCCCGCGTCGACGACGGCCTGCGTGAGGCCGACGGTGGCGATCTCGGGCGCGGTGAAGACGTTGGAGGAGACGGTCGACAGGTTCAGCGGGGCCACCGCGTCGCCGAGCGCGTGCGACATCGCGATCCGGCCCTGCATGGCCGCCACCGAGGCGAGCATCAGGACGCCGGTGCAGTCGCCGGCGGCGTACACGCCCCGGGCCGTCGTCCGGGACACCTTGTCGACCGTGATGAAGCCGCCGTCGCCGAGCGACACGCCCGAGTCAACGAGTCCCAGGTTCTCGGTGTTCGGCAGCGAACCGACGGCCAGCAGCGCGTGCGACCCCTCCACCTTGCGACCGTCCGTCAGGGTCACCACGACCCCGTCGCCCTGCCGCTTGACCGACTCCGCGCGGGACTTGCCCAGCACGGTCATCCCGCGCCGCTTGAAGACGTCCTCCAGTACTGCGGCCGCGTCCTGGTCCTCACCTGGCAGCACCCGGTCCCGGGAGGAGACCAGCACCACGTCGCTGCCGAGCGCGTCGTATGCGCTGGCGAACTCGGCGCCGGTGACACCGGACCCGACCACGATCAGCCGCTCGGGCAGTTCCTCGAGCTCATAGACCTGCTCCCAGGTCAGGATCCGCTCGCCGTCCGGCTCGGAGCCCGGGAGGATGCGGGGCCTTGCACCGGTGGCGATCAGCACCACGTCGGCGTCCAGCCGCTCGTCGTCGACCACGACGGCCTCGGGACCGTCCAGCCGGCCGCGGCCGTGAATCACCCGGACCTTGTCGTCGGCGAGCCGCCGGCTGATCCCCTCCGACTGGGCCGTCGCCAGCGCCTTGACCCGTTTGTTGACGACGGAGAGATCGACACGTACGGAATTCGCCGGATCAGAATGGTCAGAGGCGCCGTCGCTTGTGACTCTGACACCCAGCTCACCGGCCTCCTCGACCTCGGTCATCACCTCGGCCGTGGCGATCAGGGTCTTGCTCGGCACGCAGTCCGTGAGCACGCAGGAACCGCCGATCCCGTCGGAATCGACAACCGTCACCTCCGCTCCCAGCTGGGCGGCCGCACTCGCCGCTTCGTACCCGCCAGGACCGCCACCGATGATCACAACTCGCGCCACGAGAGGCCATTGTTCCGTATCCTGTGTCGTCGTGACCCTGTACGCCGCGTTTGCGTCGAATCTGGACCCGAACCTGATGGCCGAGCGGTGCCCGTACTCGCCCCTGCGCGGGACCGGGTGGATCGTCGGCTGGCGCCTCACCTTCGGAGGCGAGGAGCTCGGCTGGGAGGGCTCGATGGCGACCGTCGTCGAGGACCCGGCCGACCCGAGCAACCAGGTCTTCGTCGCCCTGTACGACGTCCACCCCAAGGACGCGGAGCGCCTGGACGAGTGGGAGTGGATCGACCAGGGCGTCTACCGCAAGATCCAGGTGCGGGTGGCGACCCTGGACGGCGAGCAGCTGGCCTGGATGTACGTGCTGAACGCCTACGAGGGCGGCCTGCCCTCCGCGCGGTACCTGGGCATCCTCGCCGAGGCCGCCGAGGCCGCGGGCGCCCCGGACGACTACGTCGCCGATCTCCGCGCCCGTCCCTGCCAGAGCTCGGGCCATTAGGACAGATCAGTAGTTAACCGGGCGGTATCGTGCGCTCGTGACCGTCAACGATGCCGCTCTGACCCGTACCGCTGCCCAGGCCTGGCTCGCCGAGGACCCGGATCCCGACACCCGCGCCGAGCTCCAGAAGTTGCTCGACGCCGGCGCCGAGGCTGACGCCGAGCTGGCCGACCGCTTCGCCGGCACCCTCGAGTTCGGTACCGCGGGTCTGCGCGGCGCGGTGGGCGCCGGGCCGAACCGGATGAACCGGGTCGTGGTGATCCGCGCCGCCGCCGGCCTCTGCGCGTACCTGAAGGCGAACGGCCTTACCGACGGCCCGGTCCTGATCGGGTACGACGCGCGCCACAAGTCCGACATCTTCGCCCAGGACACGGCCGCGGTGGTCCGGGGCGCCGGGCTGGACGCGGTACTGCTGGACCGACCGACGCCGACCCCGGTGGTGGCGTTCGGGATCCGGCACCTGAAAGCGGTTGCCGGGGTGGTCGTGACGGCTTCGCACAATCCCCCGCAGGACAACGGTTACAAGGTCTACCTGGGCGACGGCTCGCAGATCGTGCCGCCGGCCGACGTGGAGATCGCCGCCGCCATCGAGGCCGTCGGCCCGCTGGCGTCCGTGCCGCGCGGGGAGGACTGGCACACGACCGGCGACGACCTGCTGGACGCCTACCTCGACCGGATCGCGACTCTGGTGCCGGCGGATGCTCCCCGATCGTTGAATGTGGCGTACACGCCGCTGCACGGAGTCGGGCGCGCCCTTGTGGAGCAGGCGGTGCAGCGCGCCGGGTTCGCGCTTCCGGCTGTGGTGGCGTCGCAGGCGGATCCGGATCCGGACTTCCCGACCGTGTCGTTCCCGAACCCGGAGGAGCCGGGGGCGATCGACGCCGCCCTGGACCTGGCTCGGGCGGAAGGTGCGGATCTTGCCGTCGCCAACGATCCCGACGCCGACCGGTGCGCGGTCGCAGTACCGGATCCTGCTGCTGAGGGTGGCTGGCGGATGCTGCGCGGCGACGAGCTCGGGTCGTTGCTGGGTGAGTTCCTGCTGTCGTCCGGGGCGCAGGGGGTCGCGGCCTGCTCGATCGTGTCGTCGTCGCTGCTGGGGAAGATCGCGGCGGCGTACGGCGTCCGGTACGTCGAGACGCTCACCGGGTTCAAGTGGATCGGGCGGGTGCCGGAGCTGGTCTTCGGGTACGAGGAGGCGCTCGGGTATTGCGTCGACCCCGCGGCGGTGAAGGACAAGGACGGCGTGTCGACGCTGGTTCGGGTGCTCCAGCTCGGTGCCCAGGCGAAGGCCGAGGGGCGGACGCTGCTGGACCTGCTGGACGACCTGGCGAAGAAATACGGGCTGCACGCGACGGACCAGCTGTCCGTGCGGGTGGACGACCTGAGCCTGATCGCGGCCGCCATGGACCGCCTCCGCGCCACCCCGCCCACGGAACTCGGCGGCCACTTGGTCGAGCGCATAGACGACCTGAGCCACGGCACGGAGACTCTCCCACCCACCGAAGGCCTCCGCTACACCCTGTCGGACGGTGCCCGGGTCGTAGTCCGCCCCTCCGGCACCGAACCCAAACTCAAGTGCTACCTGGAAGTCGTAATCCCGGTCCAAGCCGACGACGTCCCCGCCGCCCGCACCCAAGCCGCGCTGGAACTGGCAGCCATCAAACAATCCCTCTCCACCGCCGCCGGCATCTAACGCCACCAGCCACCCACCGAGGGCTGGCGGTGGGTGGCTGCTGGGATCTGGGCGTGCGAAGGCCCCCGAGCGGGTCGGGGGCCTGGGCGGGGAAGCCGGTCAGTGGGCTGCGGCGGCTTCGGCTTGTTCGGCTTGGAGGGAGGACTTGAGGGACGAGTGGAGGAGGCGGAGGGTGCTGGTGGACTGCATCAGCGCCTCCCGCTCGTCGGGGTTGCGGTTCGCGAGGGTGGTGATCTCGTCGATGCTCGCCGCGATCCGGGCGATCCGGTCCGCCACGGTGCCTTCACCGCTGCTGGCCCGGCGGACCGCCTCGGAGGTGATGGTCCAGACGTCCTCGCGGTCGTTCGTGCGGCGGGACAGGTCGACCATCTGGCCGAGCGCGGCCAGATCGCTGTCGATCTGCGCACGCTCCACCGGCGTGATGATGTTGGCGGTGCCCTGGCGCAGCCGGGTGACGTGCCCGGACAGCTCCGACCAACTGCACTTGCCGCCTCTGATCTTGTCCAGCACCTTGGTGTACTCGGTGTTGAACTCGTCGTAGTTCACGATCCTTGACTCCTGCCGTTCGTCGGTCGACCAAGACTGTAAGGCGTGCGGACCCGAAACACGGTAACCACACGATCGCAGATCGTGAACGTGTCGGCAAAACGCGAAAGCCGCCTGAAACGCAAACGCGTGCCAGGCGGCTTGGTTACTCGCGAATCTACGCTTTGTCACCCGCGAATCTACGCATTGCGCGTCAGGATACGCGGCTGGAGATCGCGGCGAAGGTATTGCACCGGCTCGCCGTCGTGGTGGAACTGGTCGCGTTGAAGCCCGCGGTCGACCACCAGTTGTGGTTCGACAGCGACCCGTGGTCGCGGACGGCGCCCGCCTGGTCGCCGGAGTGCGCGACGACGTACTTCCACTGGGTGTAGAGCGTGCCGCTCATCGGGTAGTACCGCTTGTTCGCGCCGATGTAGGCCGAGCCGAGGCAGGACGCCTGCAGCTCACGACGGCGGCTCTCCTCGAGCTTGGTCGACTGGGTGGTGAAGGCGCGCTGGCGCCACCAGGACGCGTCCAGGATGCCGGTGACGAACTGCACGTGGTGGGCGTACTCGTGCGCGATGGTGTTGGTCGCGTACGCGCGGGCGAAGGTCGGGTTCTGCTTCCAGTAGGTCTGGATCAGGCCCCACGGGATGTAGATCTGCCCGTTCTTGTAGCCGCAGTAGTACGACTGCGGGCCGCGGACGATGCCGCAGTACGTGTTGACCCGGCTGTAGTTGTGCACGATCAGGGTCGGCTTGAGCTTGTAGTTCGCCCCGGCGGCCTTCAGCACCGGTGCCCAGGCCGCCCACATGCAGGTGAGCATCTGCTGGTCGTACGCCTTGACGGCGGCGGCCGTGGTCAGCGTGGCCTTGACCTCTTTGCACTTCGAGGGCGGGATCACGGGCGCCTTGTAGAGCTTGTTGTACCGCACGGTGTTCTTGGCCGTGGTGCTGTTCCAGGCCGCGGCGAGCGCCGTCGATCGCTGGACGCCCTCGGTCCGGACCGCCTGGGACTCGGCGGTCTTGCCCGCCGGCAGCGGCTCACCCGCGGTACCGGCGGTCTGCGCTGCCTGGGCGGGCATCGCCAGGGCCGCGAAACCGGCCACCGCGACGACGGCGGCCAGACCGCGCAGCTTCGTGCTGGGGAGGTTCTTCATGCGCTCCACTCTCGAGTGTTCGGGGACGTACAGGTGTCATCCTGGGCGAACCGGAGGTTCATCCCGGCAGCGGACACGGGGTCGGACGCCACCGATCACCACGAAGTTCCCCGCGATTCGCGACAACTTCAGCGAGCGAGAGCAGCGCCCAGGAACGCGAGCTGGTCCGGCAGCATCCGCCGCCAGTAACCGGCCGTGTGCGCCCCTGCCTGTACTCCGCCCGCCGCGGTCACCTCGTCCCGCAGATCCCGGACCGCGCCCGCGAACGGGTCGTCCCGGCCACAATCGATGCGCAAGGCAACATCTTTGAGATCCTCCGCGCGCCCGAAGACCGGATGCGCCTGGAAGTCCTCGGGGCTGTCGTACGCCCCCGCCGTTGCCTGTGACGCCTCGTGCCAGAGCGCAGGGCTCAGCGCGCCGGCCGCAGCCACCCGGGCTGATCCAACATCAGCCGCGTGCAGAAGAGCGCCGTACCCGCCCATCGACCACCCGAGTACGCCGTACCGGTCGGTGCGAAGTCCGCGTTTGGCCAACAGGGGAAGGAGTTCCGTCGTCAGCATCGCCTGCGGGTCTTCTCCGGTTGCGCGCAGGTGCCAGTAGCTGTCGGTGCCGCCGTCCACCGCGGCGAGCGCGAACGGCGCAGTACCGGCCTGCACCGCGGCGGTCAGGTAGCGGTCGGCGCCGAGGTCGTTGATCGCGGAGGTGTGGTCGCCACCGCGCCCGTGCAGCACCAGTACTACGTGAAGCCGCGCGTCGGCCCGTTGTCCGTGCGGGTACATCACCGTCCACCCGACCGCCGTACGCCGTGCGGCTGATGCGAAGCTGCCGGACTCCACCGGCCCAGCCGCCACCTCCGGCACGACACCGTCCTCGCCGGTCAGCCCGAGTACGTCGTGAACCCGCGTCCGCCCGGGCAATACCCCGGCTTCGACCAGCCCGGCACCTCCGGCGACGGTGAGGCCTGCCGCGATGAGCAGACCGCGGCGGGAGACCCGGGTCAGCGGAGGAACTCCGCCAGCAGGGCGATGACCGCGAGCACCCCGACGATCGTGAGCTCGGGCCGCGCCCAACTGGTGACGACCTCGCCCTCGGAGGACTGGCCGTACAGGTTGACGTGGTTGTCGATCCGGTCGACCACGAACTCCGCGCGCGAGATCGAGCTCTCCGGGCTCAGCTTGCGCCCGCCGACCCGCTGCTTGCGCAGGTCCCGCATCACCAGTTGCACGCCCGGCGCGCGCAATCGCGCGTTCTCGGTGTGCACCCGCAGGATGTCGGTCACGTCGACGTCGGTGATCTTGCCCCACGGCACGGTGTGATCACGGATGTGGTTACGGATCAGCAGGTTCTCGGGGCGGAGCGTGACGGACGGACGGACCAGACCGACGTAGGCGAGCACCATCAGGATCCCGATCAGGGCCGCGACCTCCAGGCCGCCCACGGTGCGCCACTCCAGCACGATGTCGATCAGGCCGACCACGCCGATCGCCATCACCACGACGCCGGTGATCCGGTTCGACGTGGACAGGTACCGCTCACTCTCGCTGGCCTTCGGTTTCACCCCGACAAAGTAGCCGCCGCCTGGTCACCGGCCTAGAACCGGCCGCCACTCTGGTCCGTCTTGTGACCGGAAACGCACTCCCGGGAACGCACTAGACTGCCAGGCGTGACCACTACCGACACTGGCGTCGACAGTCTCGCCGACGTGACCTCGTCCGAGGACCGGCTGCGCCGGTTCCTGCTGGGCCTGCCGGGCGTCGACCAGGTCGGCGCCGAGGCGCGGGCCGCCACCTTGAGCACCCGGTCGATCAAGACCACCGCCAAGGCCTACGCTCTCGATCTGGCCATCCAGATGATCGACCTGACCACGCTGGAGGGCCAGGACACCCCGGGCAAGGTGCGGGCGCTGTGCTCGAAGGCGAAGCGCCCGGACCCGGCGGACCCGACCGCGCCGCAGGTGGCCGCGGTCTGTGTATATCCCGACCTGGTGGCGACCGCGAAGTACGAGCTGCGCGGGTCGGGGATCAACGTGGCGAGCGTGGCAACCGCGTTCCCGAGCGGCCGTTCCAGCCTCGCGATCAAGGTGCAGGACACTCAGGACGCGGTGGCGGCGGGGGCCGACGAGGTCGACATGGTGATCGACCGGGGCGCCTTCCTGTCCGGGCGGTACGGGCTGGTCTTCGACGAGATCACCGCGATCCGCGAGGCGGCGGGTGACGCGCATCTCAAGGTGATCCTGGAGACCGGCGAGCTGGTCACCTACGACAACGTCCGGCGGGCCTCCTGGCTGGCGATGCTGGCCGGCGCGGACTTCATCAAGACCTCCACCGGCAAGGTCTCCCCCGCGGCGACGCTGCCGGTCACCCTGGTGATGCTGGAGGCCGTCCGGGACTACCACGAGGCGACCGGCCTGCACATCGGCGTCAAACCCGCCGGTGGCATCCGGACCGCGAAGGACGCGATCAAGTACCTGGTCACCGTCAACGAGACGGCCGGACCGGATTGGCTGGACCCGGAGCTGTTCCGCTTCGGCGCCTCCAGTCTGCTGAACGACCTGCTGATGCAACGCACCAAGCTGGCCACCGGGAACTACCCCGGCCCCGACTACTTCACGCTGGACTGAGGCATGAGCAGATTCGAGTACGCACCCGCGCCCGAGTCGCGGGCGATAGTGGACATCAAGTCGTCGTACGGGTTGTTCATCAACGGCGTCTTCACCGAGGCCACCGACGGCAAACCGTTCAAGACCGTCAGCCCTGCCTCGGAGGAGGTGCTGGCCGAGATCAGCGAGGCTGGTCCGGCTGACGTCGACAAGGCGGTCAAGGCCGCCCGCAAGGCCTACGACAAGGTCTGGGGCCCGATGCCGGGCCGCGACCGGGCGAAGTACCTGTACCGGATCGCCCGGCTGATCCAGGAGCGCTCCCGCGAACTGGCCGTGCTGGAGTCCCTGGACAACGGCAAGCCGATCCGCGAGTCCCGCGATGTCGACCTGCCGCTGGTCGCCGCGCACTTCTTCTACTACGCGGGCTGGGCCGACAAGCTCGAGTACGCCGGCGCCGGGGAGAACCCGCAGCCCCTGGGCGTCGCCGCGCAGGTGATCCCGTGGAACTTCCCGCTGATGATGCTCGCGTGGAAGATCGCGCCGGCTCTGGCGGCGGGCAACACGGTGGTACTGAAGCCGGCCGAGACGACGCCGCTGACCGCGCTCGCCTTCGCCGAGATCTGCCAGCAGGCCGATCTGCCGCCGGGCGTGGTGAACATCATCACCGGCGCGGGCCGGACCGGTCAGGCGCTGGTCGAGCACGAGGGCGTCGACAAGGTCGCGTTCACCGGCTCCACCGCCGTCGGCCGCGCGATCGCCAAGTCGGTGGCCGGCACGGACAAGAAGATCACCCTCGAGCTGGGCGGCAAGGCGGCGAACATCGTCTTCGAGGACGCGCCGATCGACCAGACCATCGAGGGCATCGTCAACGGCATCTTCTTCAACCAGGGCCACGTCTGCTGCGCCGGTTCGCGACTGCTGGTCCAGGAGAGCGTGTACGACGAGGTGCTGGCCCGGCTGAAGCGCCGGATGAGCACCCTGCGGGTGGGTGACCCGCTGGACAAGAACACCGACATCGGCGCGATCAACTCCGCCGAGCAGCTGGCCCGGATCCGCGAGCTGTCGCAGGTCGGCGAGGACGAGGGCGCCGAGCGCTGGTCGCCCGAGTGCGAACTGCCGACCCAGGGCTACTGGTTCGCGCCGACCGTGTTCACCGGCGTCTCCCAGGCGCACCGGATCGCCCGCGAGGAGATCTTCGGGCCGGTGCTCTCGGTGCTCACCTTCCGCACTCCGGCCGAGGCCGTGGAGAAGGCGAACAACACCCCCTTCGGCCTGTCCGCCGGGGTCTGGACCGACAAGGGCTCCCGGATCCTGTGGATGGCCGACCAGCTGCGCGCCGGCGTGGTCTGGGCCAACACGTTCAACCGTTTCGACCCGACTTCGCCGTTCGGCGGCTACAAGGAGTCGGGTTACGGCCGCGAGGGCGGCCGCCATGGTCTGGAGGCCTACCTTGCCCACTAAGGACAGTGCCCGCCTGGACGTGCGCAAGACCTACAAGCTGTACGTCGGCGGCGCCTTCCCCCGCAGCGAGTCGGGCCGGTCGTACGTGGTGAACAACGCCAGGGGCAAGTTCCTCGCGAACGCCTCGCAGGCCTCCCGCAAGGACGCGCGGGACGCGGTCGTCGCGGCCCGCAAGGCATTCGGTGGGTGGTCCGGCAAGACCGCGTACAACCGCGGCCAGGTGCTGTATCGGATCGCTGAGGTGATGGAGGGCCGGCACGAGCAGTTCAGCGCCGAGGTCGCCGCCGCCGAAGGGCTCTCGATCAGCAAGGCCCGGGCCGTGGTGGACGCCGCCATCGACCGCTGGGTCTGGTACGCCGGCTGGGCGGACAAGCTGGCCCAGGTGGTCGGCTCCAGCAACCCGGTGGCCGGCCCGTACTTCGACTTCTCCTTGCCTGAGGCAACTGGTGTGGTGGCCGTGCTGGCCCCGCAGGACTCCAGCCTGCTCGGCCTGACCAGCGTGATCGCCCCGGCCATCGTGTCCGGCAACACGGTCGTCGCGGTCACGTCGTACGAGCGCCCGCTGCCGGCGGTCACGCTGGGCGAGGTGATGGCGACCTCCGACCTGCCGGGTGGCGTGGTGAACATCCTGACCGGCTCGGCGTCGGAGATCGGCCCGTGGCTGGCCGGTCACCTCGACGTGAATGCGATCGATCTGGCCGGTGTGGCGGATCCCGAGGAGGCGACGGCGCTGGAGGTCGCGGCGGCGGAGAACCTCAAGCGGGTGCGCCGTCCGGCCGACGAGGACTGGACGGAGTCGCCCGGTCTGTCCCGCCTCACGCAGTACCTCGAACTGAAGACCGTCTGGCATCCCATCGGCGTCTGATCCCGCGCTGATGCTGTTCGCCGCGAAGCCGATCCCGGACGACAAGGTGGCGGTCGTGTCGCCGTCGGGCGGACTGCCCGAGGTGTTCCCCGCGCCGTACGAGCTGGGACTCCAGCGGCTCCGTGCCTTCGGGCTGGAGCCGGTGGAGTATCCGTCGACCCGGAAACTGCGGTCCACTCCGGAGGAGCGGGCGGCCGACCTGCACGCCGCGTGGTCGGACCCGCACGTCCGCGCGGTGATCGCGAGCATCGGCGGCGACGACCAGATCGCCCTGCTGAAGCACCTCGATCCGACGGTCTTCCGGGCCGACCCGAAGCCGTTCTTCGGCTACAGCGACAACACGAACCTGCTCAACTTCCTTTACTCACAAGGGCTTCCGGCGTTCCACGGCGGCAGTGTGATGGTGCAGTTCGGCCGCGGCGGCGCCATGCATCCCGACAGTGAGCGGTCGCTGCGAGCCGCGCTCTTCACCTCCGGCGACTTCGAGCTGACTCCCGCAGCCGGCTGGACCGACCGGGACCGTGACTGGGCCGACCCCGTCCACCTGGAGACCGAGCCCGAACTCTTCCCGGGTGAGGGCTGGAGCTGGCACGGCCCGTCGACTCCGGTCAGCGGGCGACTCTGGGGTGGTTGCCTGGAGATCCTCGACTGGCAGCTGGCCGTCGGCCGCTGGATGCTCCCGGTCGAGGAGTACGCCGGCGTTCTCTTCTGCGAGACCAGCGAGGAACTCCCGAGCGATACCCAGGTCTACCGGACGCTCCGCAACTTCGGCGAACGCGGTCTGCTCGCCCGCTTCGACGCCGTCCTGTGGGGTCGCCCCAAGACCTGGGCCCTGGACCGCCAGACCACTCCGGACGAAGGCGCCGCCTACCGCACTTCGCAGTACGCCGCTGTGGCGCGGGCGCTCGCGGAGTACAACCCCTCCGCGCTGCTGGTCACCGGGCTGGACATCGGCCACACCGATCCGCAGGTCGTCCTGCCATACGGCGGCGACGTGTCCATCGACCCTGCCGCGGAGCGAATCACCGTCACTTACTGACGGCTACCGGCCCCTTCTGATCACTGCCCGCCGAAGAACCAGGCGCCGGCCAGTGCGAGCCCGAAGACCACCGGGACCAGCAGGAGCAACAGCCCGCGCCTGTTCCGGCGCGCCTGCGCCGCCTGCGCGACCGTCGTACTGATCTCGTCGTCGTTGCTGACGGTGGTTCGCTGTCCTGCCAGCAGGGGTGCCTCCTGCTCCAACCGGTAGGCCTCGGCCTCCAGGTGTTCGGCGAGGGTGTCCGCGCGCTCCCAGCGATCGCCGACGCGGTAGGCGAGCGTGCGGGCCAGGATGTCGTCGACCTGGCCGAGCGAGTCGTGCAGCAGCGGCCGCAGGCTGGGTGGGTTGAGCTCCGGGTCGCGTGCGAGCACGTCGTTGATGGAGGAGGCGACGAACGGCGCCCGCCCGGTCATCAGCGCGTAGGTCACCGCGCCGACCGCGTACACGTCCGCCCGCTCGTCGAAACCGTCGCTCCCGCGCGCCTGCTCGGGAGCCATGTACGACGGGGTGCCGACGGCCTGGGTCAGTCCCGACGCCTCCGCGGCGCGTTTCGCCAGCCCCAGATCGGCCAGCACGATCCGATGCGTTCCGCCGCCCGACTCGCTGCCCTGGTTGGGCCGGAGCAGGAGGTTCGCCGGGGTGATGTCGCGGTGCACGACACCCTCTTCGTGCAGGGCGGCGACCGCTCGTGCCAGGTCCGCGCCCCACCAGAGCGCGTCGGCCGGGTCGGTCGGCCCGTGGACAAGCACCTCGGCCAGCGATCCGCCGCTGACGAAGTCCATCACGAAGTATGGGCGGCCGTCGGGCAGTTGGCCGAGGTCGAAGACGCGGACCACCCGGTCGCTGGCGATCCGGCGCATCAGCCGGGCCTCGGACAGGAACCGCTCGCGGACGTCCGCGCGGGAGGCCCAGTTGTCCGCCAGCACCTTGACGGCCACGTCGACGTCGAGGTCGTCGTCGTACCCGCGCCAGACCGTCGCGAAGGCGCCTGCGCCGATCTTCGACTGCAGCCGATACCTTCCGATGACATCCATCCCGGCTATTGTCGGTGACTGGGCGGATCCAGGCGAACACCGACGCAGTACAAAGCAGTTTGGGGGAGTATGAACGAGGACTTGGAACACCTCGCGGCGAGGGCGGCGGCCGGCGAGGAGGGGGTCGTCCCCGAACTGCTGCAGGCGATCCGTCCGCAGGTGCTGCGCCGGGTGTCCAAGTTCCTGCCGTTCCGCGAGGACGCCGAGGAGGCCGCGCAGGACACGCTGCTCCAGGTGGCGACCAAGATCCACACCTTCAAGGGCACCGGCAGCTTCGCCGGCTGGCTGACCGTGGTCGCGACGAACTGCGCCCGGCAGACCTACCGCTCGCTGAAGCGCCGGTCCGTCGAGCAGTCCGCCGAGGTGCTGCCGGAGTCGGTGGATCCGCGCACCACCTCCGTCATCGCCGGTTCACGCCTCGACCTGCTGGAGGCGCTCGAAGCGCTCGAGTCGAACCACCCGCAACTCGTCCAGCCGCTGGTACTGCGCGATCTCGGCGCGATGTCGTATGCCGAGATCGCCGACGAACTGGCCGTGCCGCTCGGGACCGTCAAGGCCCGGATCCACCAGGCCCGCAAGGAAGTCGCCGAGCACCTCACTGTCCGCTGATCCTCAGCGCAGCGCAGACCGCTGGGCGCCGGGGTCGATCGTCTTCGACTGGACCGCGGTGTTGACCGCGACGCCCATCCACTTCTGCAGGGTCTGGGTCGCCTCGGTGCGCAGCGGCGTCGGCAGCGCCCCGATGCTCGAGCCGTGGTTGCCGTTCGGCACGGTGTACCAGTGGGAGTCCCGGGTGCCCGGTCCCGGCGCGAACTTCTCCGCGCTCCACGGGTCGTTCTCGCCGTACACGAACAGCATCCGGCGACCGGACAGCCGCAGCCACAGGTCGACGTCCAGCATCGCGGCCGGTTCGTGCTTCGGCTCGATCGCGTCCGGTACGGCGGCCGGCGCGTCGCCCGCCTCGCGGTAGTGCAGCAAGCCCTTGAGCCAGGTGGTCTTGCTCGCCACGTCCGGCCAGTTCAGCTGCTGGGTCGCCTGGAAGTAGTACGGCAGGAAGCCCGCGGTGCCTTCGTCGGAGTAGAACGACCAGCCGGAGATCGCGTCGATGAAGTCGAACAACTCCTGGTCCGTCGCTGCCGCGGTACCGGGCACGGAAGGGCAACTCGCCTGCGTGCTGTACTGCCAGAACGCGAACGGCGTGTCCAGCACGGCCGCCTCCAGCGCACGATCGACCGAGCCGAATGTGTCCTCGTAGGTCAGCCCATTCGCCGCGGCGTACTCGGTCAGCTTCGCGACCATCGCGGGCCGCCGGAGCAGGGTGTTGCGCTGCATGTTCCGCAGGGCCTCGTTGCAGGCCGGGTCGGTCCCCGCCTGCTGGATGAAGTCGACATACGAGTCGCGCTTGTTGATCACGTCCTGCGGCGCCACGTAGGCGACGGTCGCGTCCACGTCGTTCGGGTAGAACCGGCGGTGGTACACCGACGTCATGCCGCCCTTGCTGGCACCCGTCGACACCCACTTGCCGAGGTAGAGGTTCTGCTTGAAGGCCTGGACGATCCGGTGGTGGTCGGTCGCCGCCTGCCAGATGTTCAGCTTCGACCAATTCTTGCTGGCTGGGGTGGAGGTGTTGAAGAACCGCTGCTCGACGTTGAGCTGGTTGCCGTCGACGAGCCGGGTCGGCTCCGAGGTGAACGCGCCGCCGACCCCGCCGTACCCGGTGGTGTGCAGCACGGTCGGCCGGTCGAACCCGCGGTGCCACAACGTCACCCGCTGCTCGAACTTCTCGCCGTTCGGCTTCTTGTGATCCGTCGGCTGGGTGTACCGCAGCACGAAGAACGGCTTCCCCGCGACCAGGCTGCTGCTCTCGATCCGCAAGCCGGGGATGGCGGCCAGCTTCGCCGCCACCTCGGCCACCGGATCAGCAGCCTGTACTGCGGGCGCGGCCGCCGCGGTGGTCACCGCGGATCCCGCGACCAGCGCAAGAACCAGTGCAACAACAGGAAGACGGGCAAACCGGCGCATCGGCAGGCTCCTCAGTGTGGGGCGACACTCCTGAAGAGAGTAAGCGGCCGCACGGACAACCGCGACCCCTCAGCTGAAGCGGCTCCGGACCACGACCGCCCGGCGCAGGTCGTCCGTCAGGTCGGAGACGGTCCGACGGATGCTCGGGGCAACGGTGTCGTCGGCGACCAGTGCCTCGGCCTGGTCGATCACCCGCTGATCCACCGCGAACCGCGGAAAGATGCGGGTCGTCGTCAGCGAGATCGCCATTCCGGCCCGGTGATCGGCTGTCCCGGCGATCTCCGCGAAGAAGCGGTCCACGTACGGCGCGGTGAGCTCGGCCTGGGCGGGATGCCAGAAGCCCTCGCAGGTGGCGAACAACTCGTTCACCCCGATCGCGGGATCCGTCATGATCCGCGTCCAGGCGGCCTCCTTGCCGTCGGCGGTCGCCGCGTAGCACCGCGCGGCCTGCGAGACGCCCTCGGTCGACTGGTCCCTGGCCAGCTCCGCGTCGATCTCCGCCTTGCCGAACGCGCCCAGCCGGACGAGTCGCAGTACCAGTGACCAGCGCAGATCGGCGTCGACAGCTAGGCCCTCGGGGATCTGGCCGCCGTCGAGCCAGCCCTTCAGCAACTGCTCGTCCGCCGTTGTGGCGACGACTCCGCGCGTGATGGCGAGCTGCAGGCTGCTGCCAGGTGGCGTCTGGGCGAGCCGGGCGGTCAGTACGTCGGCAGCCTGCGCGCGGTACGGCTCGTATGGGAAGAGGTAGACCCCGAGCAGGCGGTCTTCCAGCCAGCGCAGCAACGAACCCACCGCGATGTCGCTGTCCTCCTGCGCCAGCGCAGCCAGCAGGATCTCGAAGGCCTGGCGCGGATCCAGTTCGGCATCGGCGGTCGAGTCGCGGATGCTGTTCCAGATCACCGCGCGGGTGGTGTCGTTCTCGATCCTCGGCAGTACCGCGGGCAGGTTCGCGAGGCTCTCCGCATCGAGCCTGATCTTGGCCCAGGTGTCGTCGGCCGCATCGGGCACGATCACCTTCAGCGCGGGGTCGAGTTCCACGTCCACCTGGTCGCCGTCCAGCAGTACCGGGACGGACGTGCTGCGGCCCTGCTCGTCGTACTCGGCGACCGTGAACTGGTGCGGACGGTCGGCCGGGTGGTCCGCGGGCGCCTTGCGGTGCAGGCGGATCCCGGTCTCCGTGCGTTCGGCGCTGATCGTGTCCAGGCCGGCCGTGCGCAACCACTGCGCGGACCAGTTCGGCAGGTCCTCGGCACCGGCCTCGGTGAGCTTGCCGATGAACTCCGCCAGGTCCGCGTTGCCGAACTCGTGCGCGTCGATGTGCGCGTTGACGCCGTTCAGGAACACCTCGTCGCCGAGGTAGGTGGCGAGCTGCTTCAGTACCGCGGCGCCCTTGGCGTAGGAGATCCCGTCGAAGTCGTCGAGCGACGCCCGCGCGTCCTTGACCGGGTCAGCCGCGACCGGATGCGTCGAGGTCCGCTGGTCCGCCAGCAGACCCCACCACTTGCGCACGAACGCGAAGTCCGTCCAGTGCCCGCGGTGATCCGTCGCGTCGTGCGAGACCCGGTGCGCCATGTACTCCGCGAAGGACTCGTTCAGCCACAGGTCGTTCCACCACTTCATCGTGACGGTGTCGCCGAACCACATGTGCGCCATCTCGTGCACCACGATCCGCGCCCTGGTACTGCGTTCCGCGTCCGTCACCTTGGACCGGAACACCAGGCTGTCCGCGAACGTCACGCACCCCGGGTTCTCCATCGCGCCGAGGTTGAAGTCGGGCACGAACACCTGGTGGTACTCGCCGAACGGATACCGGTACCCGAACAACCGGTGGTACTCGTCGAACGCCTGTGCCGTGGTGCGGAAGAGGTCGTCCTGGTCCTTGTCCAGGTGCTCCTTCAGGCTCTGCCGGCAGGCCAGGCCGAGCGGGATGCCGTCGTGCTCGGACCGGATCAGGTGGTAGGGACCCGCCACCAGCGTCACGAAGTACGTGGAGAGCGGTTTGGTCTCGGCGAGCTTCCACTGGCCGGGCGCGGTCTGCGTCGCCGCTCCGTTCCCGAGCACGATCCAGTCCTCGGGGCACCGCACCGACATCGTGTACGGCGCTTTCAGGTCCGGCTGGTCGAAGCAGGCGAAGTACCGCGGGGCGGACTCCAGCGAGGACATCCCGTAGGTGTAGACCCGGCCATCGGCGGCGTCGACCGTCCGCTGCAGCCCTTCCCCGTCGGCCGAGTACGCCATCCGGCTGGTGACGACCAGTTCGTTCTCGGCACGCAACCCCTCGAGCGGCAACCGCCCGTCGACCAGACCGGCGACGTCAACGGGAACCCCGTTCAGCGTCACCGAGGTCAACTCGTCGGGCTTCACGTCGACAAAGGTGCTGTCGGCCGACGCTGCGAACCGGATCCGGCTGACCGAGCCGAAAGTGGTGTCCCCGGTGGTCAGGTCGAACTCGAGGTGGTATCCGCGAACGGTGACGGCGGCGGCCCGGATCCGGGCGTCCTCCACGGTGAGAGCAGGCATACTCCGGACGCTAGCAACCCGGCCTAAACGGGCGGGAGCTTGGACCGATCGCGCTCATGGCGGAGGTACAGTCCCGTCGCGGTCGACACGCTGGTGAGCAGCCAGACCGCCACCCCGGCATCGTCGGCCACCCCGATGATCGGCAGCAGTTCGGGGAGGATGTCGATCGGCGAGACCAGGTACACCAGCGCGAGCACCCACAAAGCCATCCGGCTCTTGGGCAACCCGGCATAACCCTCCTGACGCGCCGCCCGCAGCAGTCGCGGCAGCGCACGGGTCCGTTCGAAGAAGTCTCCGATGGGCACCGGCTCTCCCCTGGCCACCCGCCGCCGACGACGCGCCCGCCGAAGCAGGCCGAAGCCGGCCACGGCAGCCCCCACGACGAGCAGGCCCACCCCGGCCGCAGCCGCGGGCAAACCGGCAACATCGGCATCCCGGAACACCAATGTCGCCAGCCCCATCAAGCCCAGCAACCCACCGAAGTACAGCATCCATCAACCCTAGTGCGCCCCAGCCCAATAGGCAGGGAGGACGAGTGGCGGGGATCTACCCGGCGGCGAGGTGGATGTGGTGGGCGAGGGACTTGGTGGCGGCGGTCGGGCGGTGGGCGGAGTGGCAGAGCAGGTGGGCGCGGGTGGACCACGGGTCGGTGAGCGGGCGGATGTCCAGCAGGGGTCCCGGCGGTACAGAGCGGAGCGGGACGATGGCCAGGCCCACTCCCGCGGTCGCGAGGGTGATGAGCGCGTGGAGGGTGGGGACGAGGGTCCGGTACCGCGGGACCGGCGCGTGCGGGCCGAGGTGTTTGTCGATCCAGCCGCGGAGGGCGGCATCGGCGGGCAGGCCGACCATCGGGTGCTCGGCCACGTCGGCATACGAGAGCGACTGCCGCCCGGCGAGCACACCACCGGACTGCCCGATCACGACGAGCGAGTCGTCGGCCAGGGGTTCGGTCCGTAGTGAGGTCGAGCCGGCCTCGTCGTCCGACACGATGCCCAGGTCGGCCTTGCCCTCGCTGAGCAGGCGCAGCGACCGCGGAGTCCGCTGCTCGGACACCGTCACGTCATGCTCGGGATACTCCCGCAGGAACGACGCGAGCGCGGCCGGCACCAGCCGATCCATGGCAGACGTCCCAGCGACCAGCACAAGCGGCCGCGACCTCGCGGCGGTGTAGCTCGCGACAGCACTGTCGAGCCGGGCCGTCTGAGCCAGTACTTCGCGGGCGTGGCGGGCCAGCGTCGTACCAGCCGGCGTCGGCCGCACTCCGCGCCGCTCCCGGATCAGCAACGCAACCCCGGCCTGGGATTCAAGCGCCCTGATCCGCGCGCTGGCCGAAGGCAGACTTAGATGCATCCTCGCCGCTCCCGCCGTGATCGAACCCTCCGCAACAACATTCACGAACAGTCGCAGATCATCCAAGTCGTAGCGCATCTCACCAGCCTAAGGCTGAGCCATAGGCTGACCTCGGAAATAGCGCATTGTGCGGCTCGGTCCACACCATCGATGCTCGAACCGTGCTCACCGACGAGGACCGCGCCCGGATCGCGACGGCCTACGAGGCCTGCCAGATCGCCGACCTCGCCCGCCTCGCGATCACCACCCGCGACCCGGCCACAGCCCTCGCCCAGGCACACCAACTCCTCGCAACCGCCCACCACCTCCTCGAAGCGGCCCACGCCTACGCCCACGGCACGAACCCACCCGAGCGCTTCGCCGCGACCCACCCGGAGGAAGCAGCCGACGACATCGCCGACTGGCTTCTGCGCCACCACGAGGGCGAGCTCGATCACAAAGCCGGCACATTCCCGCGGATCCGGTAACGCCCGCGATTCCCACCCGATAGGCGGGCGGAGCGAGAACCCACCGGTTCTCCCCACCTTTACCTCCTGGGGGTTCTGTTGCGTCCGTCCTTGCGCCTCATCGCGCCGGCCGTCCTGGCGGCCATCGGCCTGACCGCGGCCGTGGTGCATCTCGCACCGGCCGAAGCAGAGGCCCAGACCGCGGGCGAGCCGTCCGTGACGGTGATCAGCCCGGTTGCCGAGAGCACCAACGCGCTGGGCGACGTCCCGGTGAAGATGACCGTCGACCTGGCCGGGGCGACCTCTGGTCGCGTCGACGTCTCCCTCGGGTACTACATCAGCGGGGCCGCCGACATCCCCGAGGGCAGCTGCGAGGCCGGTTGCGAGGTCACCGTCACCTTGCACATGGGTGACTGGGACCACCCGCGGCTGGGGTCGGTCCTGCTGAGCGCGAAGCTGACCACCGCCGACGCCACGACGTACGGCGGCGGCACGGTGTACTTCTCCGGCCCGGTGGCGATCTCCGAGATGCGGCACGTCCGCGACGGCCAGCTGTACGAGGACGCCGTGGTCGATGCCATCGGCAACTTCCGGGTCAGCGCCTCGAATGAGCCCGGTGACGCCGTCGCCGAGGTCCGGCTGCGCGACCTCGCGGGCACAGCACTCGTCACGGAGTCGGCGGCGTTCACCGTCACCCGGGGCGTCTGGCACGACGCCGTGTTCAGCCTCGACCTCACCGCCGTCCCGAACGGGTTCTACGAGCTGCACAGCCGGACCCGCGGCACAGACGGGCTGTACGGCGAAGGCCGAAGACTCGACGTCCGCGTGAACCACACGAACCCGGCGATCTTCGACACGGGGACGGACGCCCCCCAGATCGGGTCCGCGATGGTCAGCGGCAACCTGACCGTCCAGGGGCCGCTGCTGAGCGGCAGCAAGCCGGACATCGCCACGGCGACCGTCGACGGCGTCGAGCGCTCGGTACTCCTCCTCCCGGGCTGGGGCCCGGGGCAGTGGCAGAAGCCCGGCACCAAGGCGCAGTCGGGCTTCTACGTGGAAGGTCCCGCGCTCGGCGTCGGCAGCCACCAGGTGGCGCTACGCCTGCTGGACCCGGCCGGACGCGTGATCGGGACGCCGACCACCCGGACCATCGTGGTGATCGCGGACTCCCAGGCCACCGTGGTCGCGCCGAAGCTGGTGGTCGGCCGCAAGTCGACGGTCACGCTGACCGCCGATCCGCCGGCCGGCCGGCAGTTCGACAGCTGCGCGCTGGGCCTGAGCGGTCCGGCGGGCGCCGACGCGTTCATGGTCGGCTCGTGGTGCTCGATAGTCAAGCCGCTCCCGAGCCTGCGCACCACCGCCGCGGTCACGCCCCGGCGAGCCGGGGCGAACACGTTCACCGTCTATCTGAACACCAGCGACGGCCACACCCGGAACATCCCGGTCGCGGCCACCGTCTACTCCGCCCGGCGCGCCGCCGTCCGCGCTCCCGCCGTCCCGTACGGCGCTCGCGGTACGTCGACGGTGGTCGTCCAGGACTCGGCCAGGCTCAACACCTGGGCAGCGGCTCCGGCCGGCATCACGGTCTCCCTGCAGCGGCTGGCTGTCGGGACCACTCGCTGGGTGACGGTCGGTTCCGCGAAGACCGTGGCCGGCGGTATCGCCTCGATCCCCTTCACCAGCACCACGAACGGTGCGTTCCGGGCCGTGCTGCTGTCGTCCGTGCCAGTTGAAACGACGGTCTCCCCGGTGACCAGCGCAGTCTCCAGCGCCACCGTCGGCTGGCGTCTCGCTCCGCGCGCCGCGACCCGCGGGAAGGCTGTCGTCTTCGAGGTGCTCGCCAACCCGTACGACGCGGGCGCACTCGCGCAACTGCAGGTTCGCAAATCCGGCACGACCAAGTGGGTCGCCGTGAAGAGCGTCGCGGTTCCGACCAGCCGGATCGCTCGCCTCGCCTACGCGTTCCCGAGCGCGGGCGCCTGGTCGGTCCGGGTCTACCGCCCGGCGACCAAGCAGCACGCGGCCGGCGTTTCAGTGGCCCTGGGCGTTAGCGTCAAGTAGCCCCGAACCGGCCCGAGATCGGCACAGTAGGGCCCGCGGACCATGGAGTCCGCGGGCCCTGCTGCGTTGACGGATCAGTCGATCAGGCCTGTGACGATGGTGGTCATCCGGTCGACGGGGATGGCGAAGCCGATGCCGATGTTGCCGCCGGTGCGGCTGGAGGTGCCGAGGGTGGCGATGGCGGTGTTGACGCCGACGACCTGGCCGGCCGCGTTGACCAGTGGGCCGCCGGAGTTGCCGGGGTTGATGGCCGCGTCGGTCTGGATCGCGGTCTGGCGGTTGCCGCTGTCGCCGAAGCGGGCCTGGCGGTTCACCGCGCTGACGATGCCTGCCGTCACCGTTCCCTCCAGCCCGAGGGGTGAGCCGACGGCGAGCACCGGGTCGCCCACCTGGAGCTGCGAGGACCGGCCGAGCGTGAGCGCCCGCAGGCCGGAGGTGTCACCGTTGACCTGGAGGACGGCCAGGTCGTTGTTCGAGTCGACCCCGATGATGTCGGCGTCGAGCGAGCGCCCGTTCGACAGGACCAATGACACATTGCTCGCTCCTTCCACCACGTGGGCGTTCGTGACTACGTGTCCCTGCCGGTCGATCGCGAAACCCGAGCCGGTGGCCCGGCCGGCCCGGACGGACACCACGCCGGGCAGCACCGCCGCCGCGGCTGAGGAGATCGACGAACCCGATCCCGACGGAGCCGAGGCCTGGGGGAGTTCCACCGGTGCGACCGCGGCCGGCGAGTCGAAGGCGCCACCCGTCACGGCGCCGGCCAGGCCACCCGCCAGGACGGACAACGCGATCCCGGTCGCGAGCACCCGCCCGGTACGCCGTACCGGGGTCGGGGCCGTCACCCCGACCTGAGGTGCCGCGGCCGGAGAGGGGGGTGCCGGCGTGGCGGAGGCCGGGGTGACGGGGAACGGGATGCCGGCGGGCAGTGGCTGGGGCGGGGCGGCCGGCGGCGGTCCGGGCTGATAGTGCGGCCCGCGGAAGGGTTGACCGAGATGTGGGCTCACAGCAGGCTCCTGACGTACAGCACTAGGGCAGGCGCGAGAACCAGAGCAGCGATGCCAGGCCGGCCAGCAGGGCTACGGCCAGGGCGATTCCCGCCACCAGGTTGGTGATCTCGCGTTCCTCGGTGGTCCAGCCGATCGACGACTGGAGATCGGAGTACACGTCGCGCAGTTCCTCGTCGCTCTCCGCGGCGTAGAAGGAACCGCTGGTCGCCTCGGCCAGCCCGCGCAGGGACTCGGTGTCGGCGGGGACCGGGATGGACCGGCCTTCGATGTCGACCGTGCCCTCGGGTGTCCCGTAGGCGATGGTCGAGACCGGTACGCCGGCCTCCGTCGCCGCCTGGGCCGCCTCCTCGACGGGCCGCCCGGAGGTGTTGCCACCGTCGGACAGCAGCACGATCCGGGTCGGCGGCGGGTCCTGCGCCGCATCCGCGTCCAGCGACCGGACTGCCTGCAGGCTCGTCATCACGGCCTCGCCGATCGCGGTGCTGTCGGTCAGGGTCAGCCCGTTGATCGCGTCGACGGTGGCCTGGTGGTTCGTGCTCGGCGGCGCCACCACGTTCGCAGTACGGGCGAACGAGACCAGGCCGACGTTGAACTGCTCGGGCAGGTCGTTCACGAACTCGGTCGCGGCCTGTTTCGCCACCTCGAACCGGTTCGGCTCGACGTCGGTGGCGGCCATCGAGTTCGAGATGTCCATCGCCACCACGACGGTCGCGCGTTCCCGCGGCACCCGGACGTCGGTGACGGGCCGGGCGATCGCGATGGTGAGGACGGTCATCGCGGCCAGGAAGGCCAGCGCGGGCGCATGCCGTCGCCAGCCGGGCCGCCGCGGCGCGACCTTCTCCAGCATCGGCAGCGTCGCGAACCGTACGGCGTACTTGCTGCGGCGGCGTTGTGCGACCAGGTAGGCCACGACGAGCGCCGCGACCACCAGCAGCAGCCAGAGCCACAGCGGTTGCTCGAATTTCATCGGATACCGGTCCTCCCTCGTGGGGTTCGGCGGGTGTGGGCCCGGCGGCGTGCGGTGGCGAAGGCGGCCACGTCGCGGACCCAGTCGGTGTCGGTTCGCAGTACCAGGTGGGCCGCGCCGGCGGCACGGATCGCCTGGGCGGTCTGCGCGCGTTGCTCGGCCATCGCCGCGGCGTACCGCTCGCGCAGCCGCTTCCTGCCGGTCTGGACCTCGCGTCGCCGGCCGGTCTCGGGATCGACCAGCGTCAGCAGGCCGACCTCGGGGAGTTCGAGCTCGCGGGGGTCGAGGATCTCGACGGCGATCACCTCGTGCCGCGCGCCCAGCCTGCGCAGCGGATCCGCCCAGCCTTCGCCATGGAAGTCAGAGGCGACCACGCGCAACCCGGGCCTCGGATGCTCCCGGTTCAGCCGGGTGATCGCGTGGCCGAGATCGGTGACCGGGTGCTCCCCCGGCTCCGGCCGCGGCAGGGACAGCAGCGTTCGCAAGGTACGCCGCAGCGCCGCCACCCCGCCGACGTCCGGGATCCGTCTGACTTCGTTGCCCAGGGCAACGCGCACGCCGAGCCGGTTGCCGGGGCGGTCCGCGAGCAGCCCGACGGCTCCGACGACAGCGACGGCCAGATCCCGTTTCTCGCTGAGCGCGGTGCCGAAGTCCATGCTGGCGGACGCGTCCACCAGGGCCCAGGTTTCCAACTCCCGCTCCGCCAGCGGCGCCCGGACGTGCGGTTCGAGCGAGCGGGCGGTGACGTTCCAGTCCATCCGGCGGACGTCGTCCTGGCCGGCCTGGTACGGCCTGGCCTCGTTCGGCTCGCTGCCCGGACCGCTGCGCAGGCCGGTGATGTCGCCGTGCAGGAAGCCCTCGAGCTTCCGCTTCACCGACAGCTCCAGCGAGCGCAGTGCCCGCTCCCGCCCCGCCAGCAGGTCCGGACCTGTCATGCCGCCGACCCCTGTACCCCGACCCCGCCGCTCGGGTCGAACCCGCCGGTGCTGTTGACGCCCGGACCGGGTGGCGTGTCGTCCGCCGGTACGACGTGCGGCTGCTCAACGGCGTGCAGCACCCTCGACACCACCGCGCGCGGGTCGACCCCGTCGGCGAGCGCGTCGAACGTCAGCACGAGACGATGCGCCATCACGTCGTGCGCCACGTCGTACACGTCGGCCGGCAGCACGTAGTCCCGGCCCCGCAAGAGTGCGAGCGCGCGACCGGCCGCCACCAGGCCGAGCGTGGCCCGCGGACTCACGCCGAAGTCCAGCACTCCGCCGAGATCGTCGATCCCGTACTGCTGCGGAGCCCTGGTCGCGTGGACCAGCCGGACGACGTACTCCGCGACGGCGTTGTGCACGAAGACGTCTTCCGTTGCCTCCTGCAACTCACTGACCATGGCGGGAGTGAGTACCGCGTTGGCGTGCGGCCGGTGCGAGCTCATCCGCTGCAGGATGGTGAGCTCCTCCATCGGCGTCGGGTAGTCGACCGTGATCTTCAGCAGGAACCGGTCCCGCTGCGCCTCGGGCAACGCGTAGACGCCCTCGGACTCGATCGGGTTCTGGGTCGCGAGCACCAGGAACGGCTCGGGCAGCGGGTAACTGACCCCGCCGATGCTGACCTGGTTCTCGGCCATTGCCTCGAGCAACGCCGACTGCACCTTCGCCGGCGCCCGGTTGATCTCGTCGGCGAGCACGAGGTTCGCGAAGATCGGGCCGAGCTCGGTGTCGAAGCCCTCGGCGGACGGTCGCCAGATCCGCGTGCCGACGATGTCGCCGGGGACCAGGTCGGGGGTGAACTGCAGGCGGGCGAACCGGCCGCCGATCACCTCCGCGAGGGTCCGGACGGCGAGCGTCTTCGCGACGCCGGGAACACCTTCCAGCAGGCAGTGACCGCGGGCCAGCAGGCCGACGAGCATCCGCTCCACCAACTGGTCCTGACCGACGACCACGCGCTTCACCTCGAAGAGGGCGCGCTCGAGCACTGCGGTCATGCGTTGCCCTGCGGGTCGGTCTCGCTCTGCTCAGGTTGGGTGGGCTGGGAGCCCTGGGTGCCGGGGCTCTCGGTGCCGGAGCCGTTCTTCTCAGGGCAGTCGCGACCGTCACGCTGGGCGCCGCTGCCGTTCTGGCCCTGGCCGGGCCCGGTGCTCGGGTCGGCGCCGGGACTCGGGGTGGTCGCGCCGTCCTCGATGGTGACGTAGCCCTGCTCGGGCGTGGGGTCATTGCCGGCCGCATACGCGATGCCGCCGACGCCCAGCGCGGCGGTGGCGACCGCAGTACCGAGCAGGAGACGTTTGCCGGGGAGGTTCATGAATTCGCTCCTTGGTTCGGGATGTTGGGCTCCAGATCATCAGGACGGCCCGAAAACGACCGGAAAGCAGAGCGAAAGTCCGCCGAAAGAGCTCACCTGGACTTGCGGTCGGCGCGGCTACCTTGGTCTCGTGCGATTACTGGTGGTGGAGGACGAGGAAGGTCTGGTCAGCGCGCTGCGCTCGGGACTGGGCCGGGCCGGCTATGCCGTGGACACGGCCGAGAACGGCGCCGTGGCGATGGAGAAGCTCGCGACCACGGCGTACGACCTAGCGATCCTGGACATCACCCTGCCCGACCTGAGCGGCCTCGACCTGTGCCGCGCGGTACGGCGGGGCGAGATCGAGGTGGCGTCCGGGCGGGAGTTGCGGGTGCTGATGCTGACCGCGCGGGCTTCGCTGGCGGACCGGGTCCGGGGGCTCGACGAGGGTGCTGACGACTACCTGACCAAGCCGTTCGCCCTGGTGGAGTTGCTGGCGCGGATCCGCGCGCTGCTCCGGCGGGACGTGACGAACGGGACCACCCAGTTGCACGTCGGCGACCTGGTGCTGGACAGCTCGCGCCACCTCGCCACCCGCGCGGGCCGGGAACTGCCGCTGACGTTGAAGGAGTTCGGCGTACTGCGGTACTTGATGTCGCGGCCCGGGCATGTCGTGTCGGCCGAGGAACTGCTCGAGCACGTGTGGGACGAGAACGCGGACCCGTTCACCCAGAGCGTGCGGGTGACCGTCGGGACGCTGCGGCGCAAGCTCACCCTGGACGGCGAGGATCCCTTGCTGGAAACGGTGATCGGGCGCGGCTACCGGCTCAGAGGTGACACATGAAGCTCCCGCCGTGGACCCAGACGATCCGCTTCCGGCTCACCGTCGCGTACTCCGCCGTCCTGATCGGCCTGTCGGCGCTCGTCCTGGGCGGCCTGTACTTCGCGCTGTCGGCCTATCTCGATCCGACACCGCTGGACCCGATCACGGTCAACAAGGTCTACCGCGACCACGAGGGCAACCTGAAGGCCAAGGCGGGCCAGACCTTCCAGGCCGCGGAGTTGTCGAGCATCGAGTCCGCGGTGAACTACAAAACCCTGCAGACGTTGAGGAACTACTCCGCCGCCGGGATGGGGGCGCTGTTCCTCGTCAGCCTCGGCACCGGCTGGTGGTTGTCCGGTCGCGCACTCCGGCCCGTCCGGCAGATCACCGCGACGGCGCAGGACATCTCGGCCACCGACCTGTCCCGGCGGATCGCGCTGCAGGGACCGCGCGACGAACTGCGCAACCTGGCCGACACCGTGGACGACATGCTCGGCCGGCTGGAGTCCGCCTTCGTCGCCCAGCGACAACTCGTCGACGACGCCTCGCACGAACTCCGCAACCCGCTGGCAGTGATCCAGGCCAACGTCGACGCAGTACTAGCGCATGACGACACTCCACCGGACGATCGCGCGCAGGCGACCGCGATCGTCAGCCGCGCGATCCAGCGGATGACCCGGCTGGTGGAGGACCTGCTCGCGTCGGCTCGCCGCTCGTCCCCAGCCTTCGTCGACGCCGACGTGGATCTGGCCGCGATCGCTGGTGAGGCAGCCGAGGAATACGCCCTACTGGCGGCCGATCGCGAACTCCACCTGGTACGCCGGCTCGCGCCCGGGCCGATCGCCGCCGGAGATCCTCAGGCGCTCCGCCGGGCGGTAGACAACCTGCTCTCCAACGCGGTCCGGCTGGCTCGCGGCGGCAGCGAACTCGTCCTCGCGGTGGGCAGCCGCAGCGGCTGGGCCTGGATCGCCGTCCGAGACGAAGGCCCGGGAATCGCCGACGAGGACGCCGACCGCGTCTTCGACCGCTTCTTCCGCTCAGGCCAACGCCAGCCCGCCGCGGCCGTCGCCTCGACCGGCCAACGCCGAGCCGGCCTGGGCCTCGCCATCGTCCGCCAGATCGTCGAATCCCACGGCGGCTCCGTAGCCCTCCACTCCGAACTAGGCGTAGGCAGCACCTTCACCCTCTGGCTCCCCGAACGCTCCCTCACCAACACCACCCGCCGAACGCCTACCCCACCCACCGAAGACCCGCTGGGTCCACGCCTCTGAAGGCCCCTCGGTCCATGCCGGCAGACTTCTGAAGTAGCGATCGCGGCGTGCAACAAGGGGTCTCCGGAACCGATTTGATTGCGGAGAGTATTCGAACATATACTCGATTTTATGAGCGAATGCCCGGCTGCCCCGCCTGCGGGTGAGACGCTGGATCCGACGTCGGGTTCAGCAGGGCGGGCACGGCTGACCGCGGTTTCCAGTCTGGGCGGGCCGCCCGGACGGGCGGGAGAGGGGTCCCAGGGACTGGCTCCCGCTGCCCCCTTGATGCGGAGCCAGACGCGCAGCTTCGACGGTTGTGGCGGCTTGTCGCGGCTCGACAAGGACGACGACCCGGACCGTGGCGCGGGGCTGTATGAGGCGGTGGTGTTCCAAGACACCTCGCAGTTGACCGAGCTGGGCTGGCTGGAGCGGGTCGAGATGATCGCCAGGCTGGAGGCCCGGCTGGCCGGGTTGAAGGCCGAGGCGGTCACGGGCTTCGACGACGAGATGCACGGGGTGTCGGCCGATCTGGGTCACCGGCACCCGGAGCCGGGCGACCGTCAGGCGGCGCCTGGTGAACGGCGCTGGCACGGTGGTGAGCTGCGGTCGGTGTCGGACGAGATCGGTCTGGCGTTGAACCTGCACCGCTCCGCCGCGACCCGGCGGATCCATTCGTCGTGGGAACTGGTCCACAACTTCCCTGCCACCCAGCACGCGCTCATCGAGGGCGTCCTGACCGAGCGGGCGGCGTTCACTCTGGTGGCCGAACTGTCGGTGCTGAGCAACCTGGACGACCTCCGCGCGGCTGAGGCGGCGGTGCTCGACTGGGCCCGGCGGCATCCACTACAGGGCATCAAGCAGTTCGCCCGGGCCGAGGCCGCGCGGCGCGACCCGGCCGCGACCGACAAGGCCCATGATCGGGCTCACAACGAGCGGTCGGTGCGGATGGTGAGCACCGATTTCGGCACCGCCGAACTCATCCACACCCAGGACGCGGTCGACGCGGCCGCCGTGATGACGAGCCTGTCGCGGGCAGCAATCCGATCCCGCCGCAACGGCGACCCCCGCAGCCTGGACCAACTCCGCGCCGACATCGCCCTGGCCCGCCTCCTCCCCCGCTCCCGCCACACCCCAACCCCCTCAAGCTCTAGCACCGCCACCCCCAGCACCCGCACCCCAACGGCCCCCGCCAGCCCGACCACTGCCCCTGCTCGCACCCGCCCCTCCGCTCCCACCCCTTCTCCAGCCCCCACGGGTCCTGCCCCTGCTTCCGCTCCCACCCCTTCTCCAGCCCCCACGGGTCCTGCCCCTGCTTCCGCTCCCACCTCTGCTCCTGCTCCTGCCCCAGCTCCGGCACCCGCTCCGGCCCCAGCGCCTGCTCCTGCCCCAGCCCCTGCCCTGGCTCCTCCCCCTGCCCCGGCTTTCGACGCGGGCGACGAGGATGGGTGTGAATGGACTGAGACCGAGACAGGTGCGGATGCGGTGATCGTCATTCACGCGAGCGGCGCCGAGTTGGCCGCGCTCCTCACCGGACAGGTCGGCACCGGCGGCCAGGTCGAAGCCCACGGTCCCATCCCACAAGGCTCGCTCCGCAAGCACCTCGTGAAAGCCATCAGCCGGACCATGCTCCCCGATCTGCCGCACGCCGACGCGCCGTACGCCGGCACGCCCGGTTCAAGGATTGAGCTCCGCGTCACCGACCAGGAGCCCCCAGGCGACCCAAACCGGTACACGCCCTCAGCTGCGACGGACAGGTATGTCCGCTGGCGCGACCAGGTCTGCCAGTTCCCCGGCTGCAACCGACCGGCCGAATACACCGACCTCGATCACCGCGTTGCCTTCGCCGCTGGTGGAAGGACGACTGCCGCCAACCTGCACTGCTTGTGTCGCCACCACCACCGCCTCAAGCATGAGGGCAACTGGCAGATCCACCACAACCCGGACGGCACTTACAGCTGGACCAGCCCGACGGGTCGCCGCTACCGCGGACCGGACGAGCCACACAAGGCCACCGATCCATGACACCAGCGCCGCCCGGCGCAGCGCACATCAGCGCGGCCCGGCCCAGCGCGGCCCAGCATGGCAACGCGCGGGGCCAAGTCGGCCCGCAGTCAGCGGTGGGCGGGCCAGTCCTTGCCAGCGGCAAGCAATGGGCGAGAGCCGGCCAGCACCGACGCGTACAGCTCGCGGACTCGGGTTGCCTCTTCGTCGGTCATCACCGGAGACTCGGGCTTGCCTACGGCAACTTCCCAGGTCGGGAGAGTGCCCGAGATGGCCCAGGCGGCCTGGCGGGCGGCGCCGAGCGCGACGTACTCACCTGGCTCCGGGAGCACGACCGACGCACCGAGGAGCGCCGGAGCGAGAGCCTGTACTGCACGGGAGCGGGCCGCGCCGCCGAGCAAAAGGACGCGTCGGACCGGGAGACCCTGAGCACGGAGGGCGTCGACCGCGTCGGCGAGTCCACAGAGCATGCCTTCCACAGCGGCGCGGGCCATCGTGGCGGGCTGTGCGGTCGCGCGGGTGAGGCCGTAGATCAGGCCGGTCGAGTGCGGCAGGTCCGGGGTGCGCTCGCCGTCGAGGTACGGGAGCATCACCAGGCCGGCGCTGCCGGATGAGTTGAGGGCGGCATCGTCGAGTTCGGCAAGGTCCATCCCGAGGAGCTGGGCGGTCGCCGACAGCACGCGGGCCGCGTTGAGCGTGCACACCAAGGGCAGGTAGCCGCCGGTGGCGTCGGCGAAGCCGGCTACGAAACCACTCGGGTCCGTCGTCGGCTCGGCGCACCTGGCGAACGCGGTACCGCTGGTTCCGAGTGAGACCGCGACGTCGCCCGGCTGGAGGTCCAGGCCGAGGGCGGCGGCCATGTTGTCGCCGGTACCGGCGGCCAAGGCGATGCCGGTAGAAGTACGGCCTACGATCTCGGCTGGGTCGGCAACCCGCGGCAGGGTCAGCGGCCGGCCGAAGGCGAGCTCGACCAGATCCGGTCGGTAGGAGTTGGAGGTCGGCGACCACCAGCCGGTGCCGGACGCGTCACCGCGGTCGGTGGTGAGGTCCTCGATGCCGGAGCGGTCGGCGGCCAGCTTGTGGGTCATCCAGTCGTGCGGCAGCGCCACCGCCTCGGCCCGGGCGGCCGCGTCGGGAGCGGCACCGCGGACCCAGCGCAGCTTGGTGACCGTGAAGCTCGGCACCGGCACGGACCCGGTGGCAGCAGCCCAGGCCTCGGGTCCGCCGAGCTCCGAGACGAGCTCCTGGGTCGCGTCGGCCGAGCTGGTGTCGTTCCAGAGGACTGCCGGGTGGACGACCTCGCCAGAGCCGTCAAGCAGGACCATGCCGTGCTGCTGGCCCGCGACCGAGATCGCCTCGACCCCGTCGAGCAGGCCGTCGGACGCGATCTCCCAGGCGTTCCACCACTCGGCCGGATCGACCTGGGTGGCGTCGGGATGCGGCGCGCGGCCCTCCCGCAGTACCTCGCCGGTGGCGGCGTCGACCACGACGACCTTGGTCGCCTGGGTGGAGCAGTCCACTCCGGCGACCAGTCTCTGCTGACTCATGTTGGGCCCTTCTTCTCAGAGCGGCAGGCTCGAGCCAACGGTAACCGCACCCACCCAGCCGTCAGCGGGCCAGGTCTTCGAGGGTCGCCCGGGCGCCGCGCTCGTGCAGCGAGGCCAACGCCGACGTGTATGCCCGCACGAAGCGCTCGTCGTCGGCCAGGTCGCCGAACAGGTCCCGGTCGGAGATGAAGACCAGCGGATCCTCGCGGTTCCGCTGCGCCCGCTCGACCAGCCTGTCGCGCAGCCGATCCACCACCTCGATCGGCTCGCCCTGCTCGTCGGTGCCTTCGGCGTACCGGGCCCAGGCGGCGACGACCAGCGCGACCCGCTCGATCCCGCGACCCGCGGCGAGTTGCTCGCGAACGACGGGCAGCAGCCACTTCGGGATCCGGTCCGAGCTCTCCGCGCAGAGGCGGGCGAGCGTGTCGCGCACCTCCGGGTTGGCGAACCGCTCGATCAGCTGGTGCTTGTACCGGTCCAGATCGACGCCCGGCACCGGCGGCAGCGTCGGCGTCGCCTCCTCGTCCATGTAGCGGAGCAGGAAGTCGACGAACAGCTTGTCCTGGCACACTTCGTGCGCGTAGCGGTACCCGGCCAGATACCCCAGATAACAGAGCGCCTGGTGGCTTGCGTTCAACAGCCGCAGCTTCATCAACTCGTACGGCTCGACGTCGGTCACCAGTTGCACGCCGACGTCCTCGAACGGCGGCCGGTCATCGCCGAAGTCGTCCTCCAGCACCCACTGGGTGAACGGCTCGCAGACCACCGGCCAGCCGTCCTCGATGCCGAACTCGTCCGCCAGCGCCTCCTTGTCGGCATCCGCGGTGACCGGGGTGATCCGGTCCACCATCGAGTTCGGGAACCGCACCTCGCGCTCGATCCAGTCCGCCAGCTCGGGGTCCTTCAGCCGGGCGAACGAGGTCAGCATCTTCTTCGCCACGTGCCCGTTGCCCGGGATGTTGTCGCAGGACATCACGGTGTACGCCGGTACGCCGGCCGCCCGCCGCCGGGCAAGCCCCTCGACCACCAGCCCGAACGCACTCGTCGGCACCACCCCCGGTTCCAGGTCGTGCTGGAGGCCGGGATCGTCCGGGTCGAACTCACCGGTCACCTGGTTGACGTGATATCCGCCCTCGGTGATGGTCAGCGACACGATCCGGGTGGCCGGGGCCGTCATCCGCGCCAGCACCGCCTCGGGGTCGTCCGGCGCGTACAGGTACTCGATGATCGAGCCGATCACCCGCGGCTCGAGCGTCCCGTCCGGGTGCTTGATCACCAGGGTGTACAGCCCGTCCTGCGCCTGCAGCACGTCCCGCATCCGCTGGTCCGCCGGCATCGTGCCGACCCCGCGGATGCCCCATTCGAGCGCTTTGCTGTCGTTCATCAGCCGGTCCAGGTACATGGCCTGGTGGGCGCGGTGGAACCCGCCGACGCCGAAGTGCACGATGCCCGGGCGGACCGCAGTACGGTCGTACTCCGGCATGGCCACCTTGTCGCTAAGGGCATCCATCTTGGCCTGGCTGAGCATCTGGGTCACTTGACTGCCCCCAACGAGAGTCCGCGGACGAGCTTGTCCTGAGCCGCGAAGCCGGCGATGAGCACCGGGAGCGACACGAGGGTCGCGGCCGCGCAGAGCTTGGCGAGGAAGAGGCCCTGGCTGGAGATGAATCCCACCAGGAAGATCGGGGCCGTCGCGGCACGCACCGCGGTGAGGTTCACCGCGAACATGAACTCGTTCCAGCTGAAGATGAAGCAGATCAGGCTGGTGGCCGCCAGCCCCGGCATGGTGATGGGCGTGATGATGGAGACCAGGGTGCGGATGAAGCCCGCACCGTCCACCTGTGCGGCCTCGAGGACCTCGACGGGCACCTCGGCCAGGAAGGAGCGCATCATCCACACCGCGATCGGCAGGTTCATCGACGTGTAGAGGATGACCAGCGTGAACACGTTGTCGAGCATCCCGAGATACTTGACGATCAGGTAGATCGGCAGCAAGGCGGCGATCAGCGGCAGGAACTTGGTGGACAGGAAGAAGAACATCACGTCCGTCCACTTCTCGACCGGCTTGATGGACAGCGCGTACGCCGCCGGCACGGCCAGCACCAGCACCAGCAGCGTCGAGACGATGCTGGCTGTCGCCGAATTGATCAGGTACGGGGCGATGTCACGGTCGAACAGCGCGCTGTAGTTGGAGAAGGTGATGGGTGCGAAGGGCGACGGCGGGTTGGTTGCCGCGTCGGCCTCGTCGTGGAACGAGGTGAGCACCATCCACGCAACGGGCAGGAAGAACAGCAGGGTGACGATCCAGGTGCCCACCGCCCACCACGGGGACACGGAATTGCGGGGGTCGTCCCGGCGCCTGCGCCGGCGGCCGCGCTGGTTGGGCACGGGCCGCTCGGTCTGCGGTTTGTCCACCACGGTGGTCATCGGGAGACCTCCTCCTGGAACAGGGACGAGATGGTGCGGAGCGCGAAGGTGGCGACGATGATGGTGGCGATGACGGTCACCACGCCGGCGGCAGCAGCCTCGCCGTACTCGTACTTGCGGAACGTGGTCAGGTAGATCTCGTACGGCAGGTTGGTCGTGGCCGAGCCAGGTCCACCCTGCGTGATCGTGAAGATGGCGTCGAACGTCTGCAGGACGTAGATCGAGCCGAGCAGGGCAGCCAGCTCGATGTACTGCCGCAGGTGGGGCAAGGTGATGAACCGGAAGGTCTGGAGGCTCCCGGCACGGTCGATCTTGGCAGCCTCGAGCACGTCGCCAGGCTGCGACTGCAGCCCGGCCAGCAGGATCAGCATCATGAACGGCGTCCACTGCCAAACCAGAGCGGCGATCACCGAAGGCATCGGCCAGCGTGACACGTAATCGATCGTCGGCCCCTGGTCGGCGCCGAAGAGTTGCCAGATCCAGTTGAGGACACCGTTGAACAGGCCGTAGTCCGGGTTGTACAACGCGTGCTTCCAGAGCAGCGCCGCGGCGACCGGCATCACCAGGAACGGGGCGATCAGGAGGGTCCGGGCGAGCCCGCGGCCCGGGAATCGCTTGTCCAGGAGGATCGCCAGCAGGAGCCCGATCAGCACACTGATCACCACCACCGATGTGGTCAGGACGACGGTGTTGACCACCGCGTTCCTCAGCCGGGCATCACTGAACACCGTCGCGTAGTTCTTCAGGCCGGCGAACGACTGGTAGTCCCCCAGTCCCAGGAAGCTCTTCTCGCCGGGTTGCAGGATGTTCCAGTGCAGCGTGGAGATAGCGATCGTCAGCAGGAACGGGATCTGGGTGATGATGATGATGAAGATCAGCGCGGGGAGCAGCGGACCCCTTCGACGCCATTTCTCGCGGCTGGTACGAGGCTGGGTCATGCCGGCGGGGGCCGAAGTGGCCAGAGCAGCCATGGTTCCTCCAGGTGAGACCTCACGGATCACAAGGTCGGCGGATCGGGGCGAACCGGATGCACCGGTCCGCCCCGAGCGGGTCTACTTCTGCTTGCCTGCCACGTCCTCGGCCAGCTTCTGACCCTTGGCGAGCGCGTCGTCGACCGTTCCTCGGCCGGCGATGGCCGCGGCGACGTCCTGGGTCACCTTGGTGCCGAGGTCCTGGAACTCCGGGATGTCGACGAACTGGATTCCGACCGTCGGCCGGGGTTGCACGCCGGGGTTGGTCGGGTCGACCTCCTGGATCGAGTTCAGCGTCATCGCACCGAATGCGGCGGCGGCCTTCTTGTACTCCGGGATCTCATAGGTGCTGGCCCGCTTTCCGGCCGGGACCCGGGACCAACCGAGCTTCTGGCCCGCCAGCTGCTCGTAGCCCTTGCTCGATGCCCAGAGCATGAACTTCGACGCGTCGTCAGCCTTCTTCGTGGTCTTCGGCATCACCCACGCCCAGGTCCACAACCATCCGGAGGTCTTGGTCTTCACCACCGGGGCGAAGACGTAGCCGACCTTGCCGGCGACCTTGCTGACACTGGGGTCCTCGAGCGAGCCGGCGGCCGAGGTGGCGTCGTACCACATCGCGACCTTGCTCTGGCTCATCGCGTTGAGGCACTCGGTGAAGCCCGCCTGCGAGGCGCCCGGCTCGCCGTGGGCCTTGACCAGGTTGACGTAGAAGTTGGTCGCTTCCTTGAACTCCGGGGAGTTGACCTGCGCCTGCCAGTCCTTGGTGAACCAGGTGCCACCGAACGTGTTGACCACCGTGGTCAGCGCGGCGCCCAACTCGCCCCACCCAGGCAGACCGCGCAGACAGATGCCCTTCATGCCGGGCGCCGCGCCGTCCACCTTCGCGGCCATGTCGGCGACCTGCTGCCAGGTGGGACGCTCGGGCATCGTGATGCCCTTGCTCGCGAAGATGTCCTTGCGGTACATGAGGAACGACGACTCTCCGTAGAAGGGCAGGCCGTAGAGCTTGCCGTCCTGACCGGACAGGGATTGCACCATCGGCTTGAGCAGGTCGGCCTTGTCGAAGCTGGTGTCGGCGTCCGCGTAGGAGCCGAGCTCGTGCAGCCAGTCGTTCTTGGCCCAGATCGGCACCTCGTAGGCGCCGACGGTGGCGACGTCGTACTGGCCGGCCCCGGTCGCGACGTCCTGCGTCACCTTGTCACGCAGCTCGTTCTCGGGCAGGACGGTGTAATTCACCTTGATGCCGGTGTCCTTGGTGAAGCTGTCCGCGGTGAGCTTCTGGATGTCGACCATCTGCGGGTTGCCGACCATCAGGACGTTGATCGACTTCGCCTCGTCGCCGCCACCGCCCCCACCGCCACCGCCGGCGCCCGAGCAGCCAGCCAGGGCCAGCCCAACAACCGCCGGCAGAGCCAACGCGATGGTCCTCCCCCTCGTGAACTTGCTGCGCATAGCTACCTCCACGTCTTCTCGGGCATGGTGCTCCGTCCGCTCAGATGAGCATGACCCTGCTCATGTATGAGTCAACTGGCGCGCGAGCGCGTTGTCAAGAGTCTGTGCAACACTAGGGCGCAGGCATGCTCATATGAGCGGGGAGGTCAAATGGAGCCCAGCACCAACACCTACGGGCCGGCGCAGCTCGTCCTCACGGCGTCGATCGCGCGCCGGTACTACGTCGACGGACGATCCAAGGTCGAGATCGCGGACGAGTTCCGGCTCAGCCGGTTCAAAGTGGCCCGGCTGCTCGACCAGGCGCGCAGTAGCGGGATGGTGCGGATCGAGATCAGCCACCCCGGCTCCATCGACCTCGACCTGTCGGCCCGGCTGCAGGAGACCCTCGGGCTCCGGCGGGCGATCGTGGTGGACACCCCCGAGGAGGATCCCGCCGCGCTGCGGCTCCAGCTCGGCAAGGCGGCCGCCGACCTGCTCACCGAGATCGTCACCGCCGAGGACGTGCTCGGGCTGGCGTGGGCCCGGGCCGTCACCGCGATGACCGAGCAGTTGACCTCATTGGCTCCCGCGCCCGTCGTCCAGCTGACCGGCGCGCTGACCCGCCCGGACGTCGAGGCGAACTCGGTCGAGCTGGTCCGGAACGTGGCCAAGCTGTCCGGCGGACCGGCGTACCTCTTCTACGCCCCGCTGGTGGTGCCGGATGCGGCCACCGCCCGGGCGCTGCGGCAGCAACCCGAGGTGGCCGACGCGATCGGGCACTTCGACTCCGTCACCAAGGCGGTGGTCGGGCTGGGGTCGTGGGCGGCCGGGCAGTCGACGCTGTTCGACGCGATGGACGAGAAGGCCTGCGACCAACTGCAGCGCCGCGGGGTCGTGGCCGACATCTCCGGGGTGTTCGTCAACGCCGACGGCGAGCCGGTGCAGAGCCGGGTCACCGACCGGGTGATCGCGATCAACGCGGCGCAGATGGACGCGATCGACGAGGTGATCGCGATCCCGTACGGGGTGGCGAAGGTGGAGGCGGTCCGGGCCGCGGTGCGCAGCGGGCTGGTCAACGGCATCGTCACCCACGGCCCGCTGGCGAAGGCGCTGCTCGGCGAGACCGACTGAACCGCGATGCCCGCTGTCGAGACCGTGCTGGTCGGTGGCACCGCCAACCGGGGACTGGTGGTGCGCGTCGGCGACACCGTACGCCGCCCGCTGCGGCCGAGTGGTCCCGCCGTGCAGGCGCTGCTGGAGCACCTCCGCCAGGTCGGGTTCAGCTCCGGTCCCGAGGGCGGCGCGCCGATCTTCCTCGGCGTCGACGAGCAGGGCCGTGAGGTGCTGTCGTACCTGCCGGGCGAGACGGTCACGGCGCCGTACCCGGCCTGGTCGATGACCGACGAGGCACTCGACAGCGTGGCGCACCTGCTGAAGCGGTACCACCAGGCCGTCGCGGAATTCGACCCCGACGACCACCCCTGGGCGGAGCCCGTGCCGCCGGAGTACGTCACCGGCCTGGTCAGCCACAACGATCCGAACCTGGACAACATCGTCTTCCGGGATGGCGTGGCCGTCGCGCTGATCGACTTCGACCTGGCCGGCCCCGGCTCGGCCCTGTGGGACGTCGCCGCCGCGATCCGCCTGTGGGCACCCCTGCGGCCCGATCCGGACATCACCGATGCCCGCCACGGCCGCGCCCTGACCCGCCTGCGCCGGTTCGCCGACGCCTACGGCCTGGACGAGCCGGACCGGACCCGGCTGATCGACGCCGCCGGCACGAACCACACCTGGTGCATGGACTACGTCCGCCGCGGCGCCGAAGCCGGCCACCCCTGGTTCCGCCAACGCTGGACCACCGGCGAAGCGGACCTCACCACTCGCACGGACCAGTGGTTCGAAACCCACCACACCTCCCTCCAGCAGGCGCTCTTCACCTGACGCGGGGCACTAGGGCCGTCGCAGGTCCTCAGGTGAGGAAGAATGGCGCCGGTGAGCGCACAGGTGGTGTTGCTGGCGGGACCTTCGGGGGCCGGGAAGTCCCGGCTGGCCGAACTGGTGGGGCTGCCGGTGGTCCGGCTGGACGACTTCTACCGGGACGGCGACGACGCCGCGATGCCCCGGTCCCCGCTGGGAATCGTGGACTGGGACGACCCGGGCTCGTGGGACGCCGACCGGGCGGTGGCCGCGCTGGAGACACTCTGTACGACGGGGTCCGCTGACATGCCGGTGTACGACATCGCGGTGGACGCGACTGTCGGGCATCGCCCGGTGGTGACGGACGGATCACCTCTGGTGATTGCCGAGGGCATCTTTGCCGACCAGATCGTCGGAGCACTGCGCGAGCGTGGCCTGCTGGCTGCGGCGATCTGCGTCTACCACCACCGCCTCGTCACCTTCGTCCGGCGGTTCCAGCGAGATCTGCGGGAGCACCGCAAGCCGCCGTTCACCCTGCTGCGGCGCGGATTGCTGCTGCTGAAGGACGACCCACGGGTGGTCAAGCGCTGCATCGACGCCGGGTGCGAGCCCCTGCATCCGAAGCCGGCCCGGCGCCGGATTACCGCGCTGCTGTCGGCTGCCAACGCTGAGTAATCGCCGCGGGCCTGATCTCGCTCTGTGTGTCCGCGGACTGGTCAGGATTTGCCTGGTGTTCACCTTGGTCTGGTGGGCTCTCGCAGTCATCCCCTGAACTGGCGGAGGAATCGTGAGGCGTTACGCGCCTGGTGTTGCCGCGGTGCTGTGCGTCGGAGTGCTGGGTCTGACCGGGTGCGGGAGCAACGCGGGGGCCGCCACCACGACCCAGGTGCAGGTCGCGCCCTCCGCGCCGACGGCTGCTCCCAAGGCAGTACCGAGCAGCGGCCTGGCGCCGCTGGTCGTCGTACCGGGCGGCTATCTGAAAGGCTCCGAAGCCGATCCTGAGCAGCTGAGCGGGCCGTTCACCGCCGAGTTGTACCTCGACACCCTGTCGCCCCTGCCCGCGGTGGACCGGGCGCTGCTGCTGAACGCGTCCTTCACCGAGGGGTACCAGGTGTTCCGGGTCAGCCCGGACCGGCGGAAGCGCTTCACCCTGGAACTCTTCAAGACCGGCTCCAAGGCGAAGGCGGCCGACCTCCAGCAGGGTTTCTGGAAGCAGGACGTGCACAGCCGGAAGTTCGCCGTCCGGGGTGTCCCGGGAGTGTTGGCCGATGCCCGGGTGGAAGTGGTCGGCTCGTCGGACCAGATGGAGGCGGTCGCTCAGACCAGCTTCGTCGTCGGCACTCTCGTCGCCGAGCTCACCGTCCGCGAAAGCGGCACCCTGCAGAACACCCCCGCCCCCGACGCCGCGCTGATCGCCATCCTCACCAAGCAACAGAAGGACCGGCTCGCCCGCAAGTCGGGCTGACGTCTCGCTCAGGCGGTGATGCGGTCGATCACCAAGGGCGTCGGGGTGTAGGCGGCGGAGATCTGGATCGCGTCGGCCAGGGACTCCAGCGCACGGTCGAAGCGGCTGGTGTCGTCCGCGTGCAGGGTGAGCAGAGGCTGGCCCTCGGACACCTCGTCACCCGGCTTCGCATGCATTTCGACGCCAGCGACCGCGGAGACCGGGTCTTCCTTGCGCGCACGGCCGGCGCCAAGGCGCCAGGCGGCAACACCGACAGCGAGGGCGTCCAAACCACTCAGGACACCCGTTGACGTTGCCTTCACCACGTGCCGCTCCGGCGCCACCGGCAGGTCGGCGTCGGGGTCGCCGCCCTGGGCCGCGATCATCCTGCGCCAGGCGTCCATCGCAGTACCGTCGCGGAGCTTCTCGGCCGGATCCACGTCGGTGACGCCGGCCGCGGCGAGCATCTCGGCGGTGAGAGCCACTGTCAGCTCGACGACGTCGGCGGGTCCACCACCGGCCAGCACCTCGACGGATTCCCTGACCTCCAAGGCGTTCCCGGCGGTCAGGCCGAGCGGCGTCGACATGTCGGTGAGCAGGGCAACGGTCTTCACGCCGGCATCGGTGCCCAGGGCAACCATCGTCTCGGCCAGTTCGCGGGCGTCGGCCAGGTCCTTCATGAACGCGCCGGTGCCGACCTTCACATCCAGCACCAGCGCACCGGTGCCCTCGGCGATCTTCTTGCTCATGATCGAGCTGGCGATCAGCGGGATCGCCTCGACGGTGCCGGTCACGTCACGCAGCGCGTAAAGCTTCTTGTCGGCCGGGGCCAGGCCGTCGCCGGCCGCGCAGATCACCGCGCCGACGTCCTCGAGCTGGTGCATCAGCTCGTCGTTCGACAGCGTCGCGCGCCAGCCCGGGATCGACTCCAGCTTGTCCAGCGTGCCGCCGGTGTGACCGAGGCCCCGCCCCGACAGCTGCGGCACCGCGACCCCGCAGGCCGCCACCAAGGGGGCCAACGGCAACGTGATCTTGTCGCCGACGCCACCGGTCGAGTGCTTGTCGGCGGTCGGCCGGGACAGCTTGGCGAAGTCCATCCGCTCGCCGGAGGCGATCATCGCCGCGGTCCAGCGGGCGATCTCGCGCCGGTTCATCCCGTTCAGCAGGATCGCCATCGCGAGCGAGGACATCTGCTCGTCCGCGACGGTGCCGCGGGTGTAGGCGTCGATCACCCAGTCGATCTGCTCGTCGCTCAGCTCGCCCTTGTCCCGCTTGGTCCGGATCACGTCGACGGCGTCGAACATCACTTCTCCAGGTTCTCGGGCCCGAACGCGTCGGGCAGCAGTTCACGCAGGGGCCGGCTGCCGTCGGCGGATTCCAGCAGCAGGTTCGGGCCCCCGTGCTCGTGCAGCAGTTGGCGGCACCGCCCACACGGAGTGAGGAGCTCCTCGTTGTGGTCCACGCAGGTAAAGGCGACCAGCCGGCCGCCACCGCTCGCGTGCAGCGCGGAGACGACCCCGCACTCCGCGCACAGGGTCAGCCCGTAGGACGCGTTCTCCACGTTGCACCCGGCAACGATCCGCCCATCGTCGACGAGCGCCGCCGCGCCGACCGCGTAGCCGGAGTACGGCGCATAGGCGCGCCGCATGGCGCTGACCGCCGCCTGCCGCAGCGACGGCCAGTCCACCGCGGCCGGCTCATTCGGTGACGTAGGGCTCACCGTCCGCCTTCGGGGCCCGGACCCGGCCGACCAGGCCGGCGACCGCGATGATCGTGGCCAGGTAAGGGGCCATCAGCAACAGCTCGCCCGGGATCGGGGTCTGGATGATCTGCAGCTGCGACTGGAGCTGGGTGGCGAAGCCGAAGAACAGCGCGGCCACCATCGCCCCGATCGGGTGCCAGCGGCCCATGATGAGCGCGGCCAGCGCGATGAACCCGTTGCCGGCCGTCATGTCCTTGCTGAAGGAGCCGGCGTACCCGACGGTGAAGAAGGCGCCGCCGAGCCCAGCCAGCACCCCCGCCCACAGGACCGCGGAGTACCGGACGCGCTTGACCTTGATGCCGACCGTGTCCGCCGCCTTCGGGTGCTCGCCGACCGCGCGGACCCGAAGACCCCAGCGGGTCTCGAAGAGCACGAAGGTGACCACCGCGACCGCGATGTAGGTCAGGTAGACCAGGATCGTCTGGTTGAACAGGATCGGGCCGAAGAACGGGATGTCGCCGAGCAGCGGGATCTTCACCGCCGAGAGCACGTCCGGCGTGTTCATCTTCGCCGCGTCCTCCTGCAGGAACTGGTCGAACAGATAGCCGGTGATGCCGGAGGCGAAGACCACCAGGACGACGCCGAGGACCACCTGGTTCACCAGATACTTGATCGAGAAGACTGCCAGCAGCGCGGCCATCACGACACCCGTCGCGGCTGCCGCGATCAGCGCTGCCGCCGAACTGCCCGTGGTACTGGAGACGACGGCCGCGGTGAAGGCGCCGACCAGGAACTGGCCCTCGATCGCGATGTTGATGACACCGGCCCGCTCACACAGCACACCGGCCAGCGCGCCGAGGATCAGCGGGGTGGCGAAGTTCAGCGTGCCCTGGAACTGGTTGGCCAGCGGGAAGGTCTTGCCCGCGGCGGCCCAGCACAGGAAGGAGCCGATGAAGCAGATGCCGAGCAGGGTGGCGAGGTAGCCGGAGTACGACTGCGGGACCCGGCGCAGGATGTACGCCCCCGCGGCGATCACGCCGAGGATCCCGAGGATCAGCGCGGTCGCCTGCGCCGGTACGCCGAGCAGGTTGTTCTGCAGGTCGCCGGAGACCAACTGGAAGGTCGCCTTGCCGCCGTTGGTGAAGATCGCCAGACCAAGGCCGATCAGCGCGAACACCACCATCAGGCCGCCGACCCGCAACCGGCGGGTCCGGTCGGCCGGCGCCTCGATCTTCGCCGGCGCGGGCACCCGGACAGTGTCCGGGGTCGTGGTCGTCTCGCTCATCCGTTCCAGCCTTTCGCGAGGACAGGTCCGGTACCGCGTTCCTTCGGCAGGAACCGGAAGATCGAGCGCACCAGCGCCGGAGCCGCGACGAACAGCACGATCACGGCCTGCAGGACGGTGGTCAGGGTCAAGGGCGTCTGGGTCTGCAACTGCATCTGCAGGCCGCCGGCGTTCAGGGCGCCGAAGAGCAGGCCCGCCAGCACGGTGCCGAGCGGAGTACCGCGGCCCAGCAGGGCGACGGTGATCGCGTCGAAGCCGATCGTCGCGGCGACGCCGTCGGTCAGCGGCAGGTCGGTGCCGAGCACCTGCTGGCTGCCGGCCAGCCCCGCGAGGGCACCGGCGATCACCATGGCGATCACGTAGGCCCGGCCCACCGACATGCCCGCGGTCCGCGAGGCGTCTGCGTTCGCACCGACCGCGCGGAGCTCGAAGCCGACGGTCGAGCGGTTCAGCAGCCACCAGACGAAGACGGCGGCCAGCAAGGCGAGCAGGAAGCCGCCGTGCAGCCGGGTGTCACCGAACTGCGGGAACTGCGCGTCCGGCTTCACGATCGGGCTGATCGGGTCGTCGCGGCCGGGGCGCTTGAACGCCGTCGTGGTCAGCAACCACTGCAGCAGGTAGATCGCGACATAGTTGAGCATGATCGTGACGATCACCTCGTGAGCGCCGGTGCGAGCCTTCAGCACGCCGACCACGCCACCCCAGAGCGCGCCGCCGATGAGACCGGCGATGATCGCCACCAGCAGGTGCAGCCCCGGAGGCAGGTTCCAGGCGAAGCCGACGTAGCCGGCCAGAATCGCACCGATGATCAGCTGGCCCTGGGCGCCGATGTTGAACAGGCCGGCGCGGAACGCCAGCGAGACCGCGAGGCCGCCGCAGATCAGCGGGGTGGCCTGGGTCAACGACTCGGCGATCTGATCGACGCCGCCGACCGCGCCGAGGAACAGCGCCTTGTAGGCCTCGCCGACCGCGGTCAACGCCGCCTCGACGGTGTCCAGCGGCGCCGCGCCGAAGTAGCCGGCCGCGGCCTGCACGTCCTCGTCGCCGATGATGATCAGGATCGCGCCGACGACCAGCGCCAGCACGATGGCGCTCAGCGAGACCAGCCCCTGGACCGCCCAGTTCGGCAGGCCGCTGCCGGACTCCTTCGCCGGCGTGGCGGGAACCGGTGTCTGCTCCGGCTCTGTGGCCGTGTCGTTGCTCATCTAGATGGTTCCCAACGTCGTCGGGTTCTCGGTTGCCACGACCTCGGCCTCGCTCTTCGAGGCGCCGGCCATCATCAGGCCGAGCTCGTCGCGGGGGGTGTCGGCCGGTACGACGCCGACCACCTTGCCGCGGTACATCACCGCGACCCGGTCGGCCAGCGCGGCGATCTCGTCCAGCTCGGTGGAGACGATCAGCACCGCGGTGCCGTTGTCGCGCTCCTTCACCATCCTGGTGTGCAGGAACTCGATCGAGCCGACGTCCACACCGCGGGTCGGCTGCGAGGCGACCAGCAGCTTCAGCGGCCGGGACAGCTCGCGGGCCAGCACCACCTTCTGCTGGTTGCCGCCGGACAGCGACGAGACGGCCAGGTCGGTGGACTGGGTGCGGATGTCGAACTCCTCGACCCGATCCCGCGCGTTCTTCTCGATCTCGTCGGTCCGCAGCGAGAGCCCGTTGCCGAACGGCGCCCGGCGGACCATGTCCAGCACCAGGTTCTCGGCGACCGTGAAGGAGCCGACGAAGCCGTCGTGGGCGCGGTCCTCGGGGATATAGCCGATGCCGGCGTCGAGCCGGTCGCGCGTGGTCCGGCCGGTCAGGTCGTTGCCGTCCAGCGAGATCCTGCCCGCGGCGATCGGGGTCAGCCCCAGCAGCGCCTCGGCGAGCTCGGTCTGACCGTTGCCCTGGACACCGGCCACGGCGAGGATCTCGCCGGCCCGGACCTCCAGGTCGACGCCGTCGACGGCGGTGAAGCCCCGCTCGTCGATCACTGTCAGGCCCTCGACCCGCAGTACCGTGTCGCCGGGGGTGGCGGGGTCCTTGTCGACCACCAGGTCGACCGCGCGCCCGACCATCAGCTCGGCGAGTTCCTCCTCGGTGGCCGTCGGCTCGGCGCTGCCGACCACCTTGCCGCGGCGGATCACGGTGATCGTGTCCGCGATCGCCTTGACCTCTTTGAGTTTGTGGGTGATGAAGACGATCGAGGTGCCGTTCTCCTTCAGCTGCCGCATCACCGCGATCAGTTCGTCGATCTCGGCCGGGGTGAGCACCGCGGTCGGCTCGTCCAGGATCAGCACCCTGGCGTCGTTGGCGAGCGCCTTGATGATCTCCACCCGTTGTTGCACGCCGACCGGGATGTCCTCCACCAGCGCCTCCGGGTCGACCTCGAACCCGTACCGTTCGGACAGCTCGGTGACCAGCGCATCCGCCTTCTTGCGATCCAGTACGCCGACGGCGCGGGTGTACTCCCGGCCGAGCATGATGTTCTCGGCGACGGTGAACACCGGGACCAGCATGAAGTGCTGGTGCACCATGCCGATGCCTTGCGCGATCGCGTCGCTGGGCGAGTGGATGGCGACCTTGGCGCCGTCGATCACGATCTCACCGGAGTCGGGCTGCAGCAGCCCGTAGAGCATGTTCATCAGAGTGCTCTTGCCGGCGCCGTTCTCGCCGAGCAGGCAGTGGATCTGGCCCGGTTCGATCACCAGGTCGATGTGGTCGTTGGCGACCAGGGAGCCGAAGCTCTTGGTCAGCCCCGAGAGTTCGAGATGCATGCGGGCATGCCCCCTTCGTTGACTACAGCCTTCAGACGGCGAGCCAGGAAGGCCCGGACCTCAGCGGTCCACCTTCCTGGCTCGCACCGTACTACTCGGCGGTGACGACGTCGTGGATCAGGACGCCTTCGGCTGCACCTTGGACGCGATGGTGATCTTGCCGCTGATGATGTCGGTCTTGATCTGGTCCAACTCGCTCTTCACGTCCGCCGGGACCTTGGAGTCGAACTCGTGGAACGGCGCCAGCCCCGTCCCGCCGTTCTGCATCGTGCCGATGAACTGGCTGTTGTCGAACTTGTTGTCGACCACGGACACGACCGCGTCGTGGACGGCGACGTCCATGCCCTTCTCCACGCTGGAGATCAGCACCGAGCAGTACTCCGCGGCGCTCACGCAGCCGTCGGTGTCGACCCAGATCGCGTTCACCTTGCCGTTGCTCGCCTTGGCCGCCTGCAGACCGCCCAGACCGGACGGGCCAGCCACCGGGAAGATGACGTCGGCGCCCTGGGTGATCAGGTTCTGCGCGGTGTTCTGGCCCTTCGCCTTGTCCTCGAAGTCACCGGTGAACAGACCGGCCTGCTTCGCGTCGTCCCAGCCGAGCACCTGGACGTTCTTGCTCTTCTGCTTGTTGTAGTACCGCACACCCTCGGCGAAACCGTCCATGAAGATGGTCACCGTCGGGATCTTGATGCCGCCGTAGGTGCCGACCTTGCCGGTCTTCGACATCGCCGCGGCCAGGTAACCGGCCTGGAAGCTGCTCTGCGCGGTGTTGAAGGCGAGCGGCTTCAGGTTGGCGATCGGCTTGGCCGGAGCCGAGTCGACGATCGCGAACTTGATGTCCGGGTTCGCCTGGGCCGCCTTGTCGGTGGCGTCCTCGAGCTTGAAGCCGACCGCGACGATCACGTTGCACTTCGCCTGGACCATCGCGGTCATGTTCGTCGGGTAGTCGTTGTCCGACTTCGACTCTGCCTTGACCTCGGTCAGGCCCTTCTCCTTGACCGCCGACTGGAGACCGGCGTACGAGGTCTGGTTGAACGACTTGTCGTCGAAACCACCCGAGTCGGAGACCATGCAGGCCTTGAAGTCCTTGTTGGCGTCACCACCGCCGCCCGCCGTGTCCTCGGCCGGCTTGCTGCCACAAGCGGCGACGGCGAGCGTCACCGCGCCCACGATCGCCAATCCCCGCACGTACTTCTTCACCGGACGTCTCCTTTGTCGACCGAAAACCTTTTCCCGGCACACCTTCCCAGGGTGCCGCATCCGCAGACTATAGGGGCCGTCACCGCTTTCTTTGAACGTCAAGAGGCCCTCGATACCGGAAAGTGACCGGCGCGTAGGTCAGACCGCAGCAATTCCTTCATTATGTCGAAGCCATGATCACGGACAGTGACCGAATGGCGGGAGGCGTCGTTCACCGGGCGTAAGCACCGTCCGGGCCGGATGAGATGATCCCCGGCATGACGACTTCGCATCACCCGGCGCTTGCCGACGTGAAATCGCGCGCTGACCAGCTGCGGGAAGAGGTGGTCGCGGTGCGGCGTGACCTGCACGCCCACCCCGAACTCGGCTGGCACGAGGTGCGCACCACGGAGGTACTGCGGCAGCGGCTGACCGCCGCGGGGCTGTCACCACAGGTGCTCCCCACCGGCACTGGCCTGATCTGCGACATCGGCTCGGGTGACACCTGCGTCGCCCTGCGCGCTGACATCGATGCTCTGCCCGTCCCGGATGCGGTCGACGCCCCCTGGCGCTCGGGTATCGAGGGAGTCGCCCACGCCTGCGGGCACGACGTACACACGGCCGCTCTGCTGGGCGCCGGTCTCGTGCTGGCCGGGATGGCGGCGGACGGGCTGCTCGACCGGCGGGTGCGGCTGATCTTCCAGCCGGCGGAGGAAGTGATGCCCGGCGGCGCTCTCGGCGTGATCGCCGCCGGCGGGCTCGACGGGGTGCACCGGATCTACGGGCTGCACTGCGACCCGCGGTTGCAGGTCGGGCAGATCGGCCTCCGGGTCGGCGCACTGACCGCCGCGGCGGACCGGATTCTCGTCCGCCTGGACGGTCCCGGCGGTCACACGTCGAGGCCGCACCTCACCGCGGACCTGGTGTACGCGCTGGCGACTCTGGTCACCGAACTCCCGGCCGCGCTCTCCCGCCGGGTCGACCCGCGGGCGGGGATGTCGCTGGTGTGGGGGCGGATCACCTCGGGTTCGGCGGCGAACGCGATCCCCGCTCGCGGCGAGGTCGAGGGCACGCTGCGGTGTCTCGACGCGAACGCCTGGCGGCTCGCGGCCGAGTTGATCCCGACGCTCGCGGAACAACTCGTCTCGCCGTACGGAGTGGAGGTCGACACCGAGGTCACCCACGGCGTACCGCCGGTGATGAACGACGCTGCCGCGATCGAGGTGTTCAAGACGGCCGTCGAGCGGACGATGGGCAGCGGAGCGGTCGCCGCGACCGACCAGAGCCTGGGTGGCGAGGACTTCGCCTGGTACCTGGAGCACGTGCCGGGCGCGATGGCCCGGCTCGGCGTACGGCCCGCCGGGGTCGAGACGGCGGCCGACCTACACACGCCGGGTTTCAACCCATCCGAGGATGCGATCGCCCTCGGCACCACACTGCTCGCGAGCTCCGCGCTGCTGGACTGAGTGCCACGGCGCGCTGCCTGGCTAGCTAGAAGGTGTCGGCGGGGACGTAGACGCCCCATACCTCGCGAAGGGCGTTGGAGACCTCGCCGACGGTGGCGCGCGCCCGGAGGGCTTCCTTCATCGGGTAGAGGCAGTTGTCCGAGCCGCGGGCGGCCGCCTGCAACTCGAGCAGCGCCTTGTCGACGGCTGCCTGATCGCGCTCGGCGCGGAGCCGGGCGAGCCGGTCCACCTGCTGCGCCTCGATCGCCGGATCGACCCGGAGCGGCTCGTACGGCTCCTCCTCGGCGACCCTGAACTTGTTCAGCCCGACGACGACCCGCTCGGCCGAGTCGATCTGCTGCGCGATCCGGTACGCCGAGCGCTCGATCTCCTGCTTCTGGAATCCCTTCTCGATGGCCGCGACGGCACCACCGAACTCCTCCACCCGGTCCATCAACTCCCGGGCGGCGGCCTCCACCTCGTCGGTGAGCGACTCCACGACGTACGAGCCGGCGAAGGGATCCACCGTGGCGGTCACGTCGGTCTCGTAGGCGAGCACCTGCTGGGTCCGCAGCGCGAGGCGGGCGGCCTTCTCGGTGGGGAGCGCGATCGCCTCGTCGTAGGAGTTGGTGTGCAGGGACTGGGTGCCGCCGAGCACCGCCGCGAGACCCTGGATCGCGACCCGGACGAGGTTCACCTCGGGCTGCTGCGCGGTCAGCTGTACTCCGGCCGTCTGCGTGTGGAATCGCAGCATCAGGGACTTCGGGTTCTTCGCGCCGAACTCGTCGCGCATCACCTGCGCCCAGATCCGCCGCGCCGCACGGAACTTGGCGACCTCTTCGAGCAACGTAGTACGGGAGACGAAGAAGAAGGACAGGCGCGGTGCGAAGGTGTCCACGTCGAGGCCGGCCGCCACCGCGGTACGGACGTATTCGATGCCGTCGGCAAGAGTGAAGGCGATCTCCTGCGCGGGCGTCGCACCCGCCTCGGCCATGTGGTAGCCGGAGATCGAGATCGTGTTCCAGCGCGGCAGCTCGGTCTGGCAGTAGGCGAAGATGTCGCTGATCAGCCGCAGCGACTCCTTCGGCGGGTAGATGTAGGTGCCGCGGGCGATGTACTCCTTCAGCACGTCGTTCTGGATCGTGCCGGTCAGCTTGTCGCCGGAGACGCCCTGCTCCTCGGCCACCAGTTGGTAGAGCAGCAACAGCACCGAGCCGGGCGCGTTGATGGTCATCGAGGTGGACACCTGGTCCAGCGGGATCCGGTCGAACAGCACCCGCATGTCGTCGATCGAGTCGATCGCCACCCCGACCTTGCCGACCTCGCCGTGCGCGATCGCGGCGTCGGAGTCGTACCCCATCTGGGTCGGCAGGTCGAACGCGACGGACAGCCCCATCGTGCCCGCGTCGATCAGCTGGTGGTACCGCTGGTTCGACTCGGCCGCGGTCCCGAACCCGGCGTACTGCCGCATCGTCCAGGGCCGCTGCGTGTACATCGTCGGGTAGACACCCCGGGTGAACGGAAACTCCCCGGGCGCACCCAACTTCGCCGCGGGATCGAACCCTTCGAGCCGGTCGGGCCCATACACGGGCTCGAAGTCCCACCCGGACTCGGTTTGATGGCTCATCCCCCCACGGTAGTGGGACCACGCCCGCACTGGTATGCACCGGCGGGTGAGATCGCGCACGCCACCCCTGTGCGTTCCAGCACAGTCCCGGCGATAGATTCACGGGCGCGCTCTCGCCGATGCGTTGCGCGGACGGGGTATGGAATGCAGCGCGCGCTTCACCGGCGCGGACGGCGGGCAGGCCGGCTGCTTCACCTTCCGGGCAGCGGACCAGCTCGTTTTCGAGGTCGTCTTCCAGCATCAGCCAGACGGCACCGTCCTCAACTTGAACGTCATGGTGGAGGGCCCAAGGGCGTGGAAACCGGCCCGGCTCTGAAGGATCTCGCCAGCGCCGTCGCTCCGGTCGTCTTCCCCGCGGACCAGGCCGAGCTGACCACAACTTTCCGAACCTCGGTGGGAGGAGCGTTGTCCCTGTCCTGGGGCGACTTCGAGATCGTCGGGATCGGTCCGCGCGGCAGCCTCAGCGCGTCCAAGGCCGGCAGCACGCCGATCAAGGTGCCGGTACTCCGGTTCGACGTTCCCGAGGTTGGTCTGGCCGACGGCCTACGTGCCGATGGGTTCAGCTGCGCTCCCGACAACCAGAGCTGCCAGGGCAAGCCGGGCCTGACGGTGCAGATGATGGGCCCGGACACCGGAATCACGTACTTCGTCGTCGGCGGGCCGACCCAGCAGGCCTTCGCTGACCTGCACGCCAAGGTCCTCGGGCACCTGCGTGGCGACGCGGTCGAGCCCCTGCGCCGCTGGCTGGCCGAACACCTCGACGGGCGGTCGCATCTCGCCTACGTGGCCGGCTGGCGAGTCGAGCTGCGAGTGCTTCGCGGCAAGCCGGTACTGACCGTGAGGAACGAAGAGGTCTGGCAAGTACCTGAGTGAGGTCAAACGACGTGCTCGGCCCGCGAGCCTTCCGGCTTTGCTCGCCAGTGAGATTCCTTCTAATGTGACCGTGTTTCGGGGAAATGACCTTCGTACCTTGTGCAGCTTCACGGCCGGACTCGGCTGGGACACCTGAAAGCGGAGTATTGATGCGCCTGCGTGGAATCGCCCTTGGGGGCTTGGCCCTGCTCACCATGGTCTCGACCGGGGTGGTGCTGGCCGGGTCCAGCTCCGCGGACGAGCCGGAGCTGCTGAAGAGCGTCGGAACCCAGCTGCCGGTGCAGGACTTCCGGGCGATCGAGCTCGACGAGGATCGTGGACGGCTCTACCTGGCGCAGGGTGCGGGAAGCGACCTGCCGCTGGTGGTCACGGACCTCGACGGCGTACTGAAGACCAAGGTCCCGGCAGTGACCGGCGCCTCCGACGTCGTGCTGAGCGACGACCTCGGCACCCTGCTGGTGACGCAGGACTTCGACCATGTCACTGCGGTGGACGCCGACACTTTGGTGCCGTCGGCAAGGTACGACGCTCCGGCCGGTGCCTGCGTCTACAGCGCCGAACCGGCCGGCGACAAGATCGTCGGGGCGTACGTCGACTGCGGCATCGGGTCGGGCGGCCTGCTGGTCTGGTCAACACCGAACACGGCACCCGTCGTCTACACAGGTGGACCGAACTACCACCCGGTGATCGACGCCAGCCCCGGCGGCCGCGGCCTCATCGTCGCCGGTGACACCGGCTATTCACCCGTCAGTACGTACGTCATCGACGTCTCCGGTGCCACCCCGACGATCGTCAGCAAGCGCGACAACACCGGCAGCAACCTGATCGACTACGCGCTCAGCCCCGACGGCACCGAGGTCGTCGAGACGGTTGGCAGCCCATACGAGCACCACTCGTACCGGCTGCCCGACCTGTCCGACGCCACCGTCTACCCCAGCGGCGTCTATCCGGGTGATGCGGCATGGTCCGGCGACAGCTCCACCGTCGCCGTCGCCCGCTCCAACACCGGCTCCAACGACGCTGACGTGCTCTTCTACGCCAAGGGCAGCACCACCCCGACGTACGCCGTCGACTTTCGCCGCGGCGACGTGCTCTGGCAGGGCACCCTGCTGGTGAACTCCGCCGGCACCCGCGCCTGGGCCGTCACCTACGACGACGTCTACCAGAACACCCAGCTGCTCCACTCCTTCGGCCCGTCCCACCCGCCGAAGGCCCCCACCACAGACATCGACATCACCGCCCGTACCGGCTCCGGCAAGAACAAGAGCACCGCATACGTCACGGTCACCTGGACCTCACCGATGTCCCGCCCGGGCGGCTCCACCAACCAGCAGTTCCTCCGCGTCTACGCGAGCACCGACGGCGCCACCGAACGCCTCATCGGCAACCCCGAACTCACCGCGACCGGCACCTACACCACCACCTACGCCCTCCCCCGAGGAACCACCACCTTGACCGCTCGCTACACAGACTTCGAAAACTGGTACCCCTCCGCCTCTCCCACCACCAGCCTCACCCGATGACGCGAACTCACCTGCAGGTCGGCCTCCGGCTACCGCGGCTACTTCCCCGCCGTCCAACTCATCAGCCCGATCTAGAGTCGGCACGAAGCCTGGCGTTCAGGGGTGGTTTGCCGGTGGGTGGTTACTGGTCACTCCCTGGTCATCAAACGGCCGCAGACGCGTCTACCGGGCATCGACGACGTGTCACGAGACAGTCGCCGAGGGTTCATGCGGGGTGGGGAACCTCCGGAGTGTGCGCATAGTGATGGTCGCCGAGTCCTTCCTGCCGCAGATCAATGGCGTCGCGAACACGGTTCGCCACGTCGCCGACCGGCTGCTGGCCCGCGGGCACCAGCTGCTGATCATTGCCGCCGGCCCCGGTCCCGACAGCTACCACGGCGTCCGGGTGCTCCGGGCCCGCAGCTTCGGGATCCCCGGCTACAAAGAGTTCCCGGTCGGCCTACCCGACCCCGCGATCGAACGGGCGATGGCCGACTTCAAGCCGGACCTCGTTCACCTGGCGTCTCCCTTCATCCTCGGCGCCTACGGCCTGCGCAGCGCGCGACGGCTCGGGCTGCCCACGGTCGCCGTGTTCCAGACGGACCTGGCCGGCTTCGCCCGGCAGTACCCCTGGTTCGCCAAGGCGGACCGTGGCGTACAGCGTTGGGTACGCCGGGTCCACTCGCGGGCGGATCGGACGCTCGCACCCTCGTCGGCGTCGATGGCCCAGTTGATCCAGGCGGGCGTCCCACGCGTGCACCACTGGGGCCGGGGCGTGAACCTCGACCTCTTCGATCCGGCCAACCGCGACGAGCAGTGGCGCCGCGAGATCTCCCCCGACGGCAAGCCGATCGTCGGGTACGCCGGCCGGCTCGCGGCGGAGAAGAAGGTACGGCGGCTCGCCGAGCTGAGCGAGCTCGACTGCCACGTGGTGGTAGTCGGCGACGGCCCGGACCGCGCGTCCCTGGAGAACTCGTTGCCGAAGGCCACCTTCCTGGGGATGCGCCGGGGAGCGGACCTGGCGTCGATCTTCGCCGGGCTGGACGTGTTCGTGCACACTGGCGAGCATGAGACGTTCTGCCAGACCATCCAGGAGGCCCAGGCCTCCGGCGTCGCCACGGTGGGACCGGCGGCCGGTGGACCGCTCGACCTGATCCGCCCCGGCGACACCGGCCTGCTCTTCGAACCGGGCCAACCGGGCTCGCTACGTCAGGCGGTCGAACGGCTGCTGGACAACCCGGCCGAACGCCAGACGATCGCGAAGGCAGGGCAGCGCAGGGTGCAGACGAGGACCTGGCCGGCGGTGGTCGATGACCTGGTCGACCGGCACTACGCCGAGGTCCTGCTCGAGGTCGCGGCCCTCCGACAGGCCGCCTGATGCTCCGGATCGCGCAGTTGGCGAACTTCGTCGGCCCGACCTCCGGCGGGATGCGGACCGCGATCGAACACCTCGGCCAGGGGTACTGCGAGGCCGGTGCGGAGCGGATCCTCATCACTCCCGGCGAACGCGACAGCGTCACCGAGACCGAGGCCGGCACGGTGGTCCGGATGAAGGCCCCCAAGGTCGGCGGCGGTTACCGCCTGATCACGGATCCGTGGCGGGTGATCGATGCGCTGGAACGTTTCCGCCCCACCACGGTGGAGATCTCGGACAAGTCCACTTTGTTGCCAGTGGCAAGGTGGGCGCGGAAGAACGAGATCGGCTCGGTCCTCTTCAGCCACGAGCGACTCGACGCCATGCTGTCCCTCCGCACCGGCCGTCAGCTGGGGGTCGCGGCCGGGGTCGGAGTCCTCTACCGCCTGCTGAGCCGCACGTACGACGCTGTGGTGGTCACCTCCCGCTATGCGGCGGCCGAGTTCGACGAGGTCACGACACCGCTGGTCCGGATCCCGCTGGGCGTCGACCTGGACACGTTCCACCCGTCCCGGGCGACACCGGCCGACGACGGCATCCTCAAGCTCGTCCACGCGGGCAGGCTGTCCCGCGAGAAGAGCCCGCACCTGGCCGTCGCGACTGCCGCCGAGCTCCACCGCCGCGGCGTCCCACTCCGGATGGACGTCTACGGCTCGGGACCGCACCTCGACGAACTCATCGCGATCGCCGGCCGGGCCCCCGTCGTCTTCCACGGGTACGTCGATGGTCGAGTCACCCTGGCTCGTCACCTGGCCGAGGCGGACATCGCCTTGTCGGTCTGCCCGGGCGAGACGTTCGGCCTCGCGGTGCTGGAGGCGCTGGCGGCAGGGACGCCGGTGGTCACGGCCGACACGGGTGGTGCTCGCGAACTCGTGGACGCGACCTGCGGGCGCTGGGGACGCCCGACCCCCGCGGCGCTGGCGGACGCAGTACTGGAACTGGCGACCGTGCCGGGTCGTAGAGCCGCAGCCCGACAAAGAGCTGAGCTCTACGACTGGGACTCCTGCGTGCAGCACATGCTCAAACTGCACACCCGTCTGGCCCAGGCTCGCCTCGCTGCGTAGACCCCCTTCGTTGCACAAAGCTGCAACGGACTTGCGGTGAGCTCGTGTTCCGCGATATCTCTTCCCTTCTCTCGCCGGTGCGTCGGGGTGTGCGCCGGACTCCCCTGCCCTGGAGATTCAATGCGCCGCGCCCGTAGGTCTTTCGTGCTCCGCTATGCCCTGGCCGCGGCTCTCGCAGCCATCACCGTGCCGTTCATCGCCCACGCGGCCTTCGGCGACGAGGCCGTGGCCACACCGGTTGCCCAGGTGTTCCCGACCCGCCAGGGCATCGGCATCGTCTGGGACGAGATCGATGCCACCGGCTATCGCGTCGAGCGCAAGGAGACCGCCGACTGGCAGGATGTGAGCGGTACTCTCACCGCCTCGACAACCACCTGGATCGACGAGTCCATCGCCGCTGGAGCCACCGCCGAGTACCGCGTCGTCGCAACCTCCGACGCCGACCCCGCCACCAGTCAGGCGGTCACCGCCACTCGCGTCGCCGAAGCTCCGGCCATCGGCGACATCGACGTACTGGCACTCGACGCGAATCGCGGCGCCGGGTTCACCTGGCTCCAGGACGAAACCGCGGGCCCAGTCACGGCTTCGGCACCGGCTGACGGGTCCCGGACCCTTTCCGCCGGCTCGCTCAAGGTCAAGCTGCCGGCCTTCGTCGCCGGCCCGGGCATCTACAACCTGCCCCAGACTGCGGTCGCGCTGACCCAAGGCGACCGGACGTGCACCACGGACGGCGTACTCCGGGTCACAGCGGTCAGCTACACGCCGGACCTGCAACTCGAGACGCTCGCGGCGTCCCTGGGCGCCTGGTCGTGCGCGGGCTCCGCCATCACCGCGATGGTCGAGATCCGCTACCAGAGCGCGATCGGTTATCAAGCCCTCTCCGTGACACCGACCAAGCTGGACGCCGGCCGGGTCATGGTCGGAAGCTCCAAGGCCTTCGCGGTGACCTTGAAGAACACCGGCACCGAGCCCGTGCAGTTCGGCAACATGGCGTTCAGCGGTTCAGCATCGCCGGACTGGACGTTGTCCCGCGCTTGCGACCTGCGATTGCCCGCCGGCGACTCCTGCACCGCGACGGTGACGTTCGAGCCACGGGAGGGACGGGACGACTACTGGGCCAGACTGGTGATCGGCGACTCCACGGCCCTCCACCAGCACACAGTCGAGATGGTCGGCACGGGCACCTCGCTGCCCAAGGCCCCGCAGGTCTTCAACGTCATGTCCACCTACCGGGGTCTCACCTTGGTGTGGCAGACCTGGAAGTCCGCGGGCGGTACGCCGGTGCGCGGCTACTTCGTGCACCGCTACCTGGACGGTCAGGAGAAGACGCAGTGGGTCGACCCGGCCCCGGACGGACAGGAATGGGTCTCGGTTGCCGATCCCTCGCCGAAGCCGGGGACGGAGTACGCGCTCTCGGTCGTCAACGAGATCGGGGAAGGCCCGACCGGGCCCCGGGTGAAGGCGACTCGCCCGGCAGCCCAGATCGCTCTGACCGACGGCAAGCCGGCTGAACTGCTGGCGGCCGTGTTGGCCGGCTACGTCGTGCCTTTCGTAGACCCCCGCGGCTCCATCCAGCCGAAGGAAGCTGTCACCAGCGCGCCGGACGGCCGTTCGCTCGCGTACGTGACGAGCAACTTCGACAAGATCCTGTGGACTCAGCGCGTGCAACCGAGCGAGGTCGGCGTACCGGTGAAGCTGTGGACGTCGCCGACCGGATCGCCGATCACCCACCTGTCCTGGTCCCCGGACGGCACGCGGATCGCCTTCCAGTCACCTGAGAACGGCACGCCCTGTGTCTACGTCATCGCCGCTGCCGGTGGTACGGCGGAGAAGGTCGCCTGCGACCTGACCAGCCCGAGCTGGATGCCGGACGCGCAGACCCTGGTCGTCGTCGACCGCCGGCTCCAGGGCGACGACCGCTTCACCCGCATCCAGGCGAAACCGGGCGGCGCCACGGTGGCGACCTTGCCGGCCGCGACGGCAGCCGCGGACGGCATGCCGGTCCGCGTCTCACCTGACGGCCGACTGGTCGCGTTCGGCTCCGAGCGCAACGTCAAGCTCGTCGACTTCACATCGGACAAGGTGTCGTCCAGTCCGCCACTGGAGTCGACGGTCCGCTCGATCAGCTGGAATCCGGAGGGCGGCAGTCTGCTGGCACTGAGTGGCAACGATCAGATGTTCACCATCTACACCGACAGGGTGGACTGGAATCCGATCAAGCTGGCGAACAGCGACGTTCCAGGCCAGCGGCTGGACATGGCCTGGCAGCGGCTCGGGCCGACGATCGCGCCGACACCGGCCGTCGTGGGCCCTCGGGCCTCCATCGCCTTCGACGCCTCGGCTCTGCTGCCGGGTACGACGTTCACCTGCTCCGCCGGAGGAACTACGCAGACCGCGTGCACTTCGCCGTACACCGCAACGGGCCTGCGTTCGGGAGAGAACACGGTGACCATCACCGCCACGGAGCCCGACGGCCGGGTGACCAAGGCGTTCCGGCTGCTCACCGCGGACGACACCGCGCCGGTGGCTCGGATGGTGGCGCCGACGTACCAGGGGTCGACGGCCGCGACGGCGACGCTGAAGGTGAGCGCCACGGACGCCAACGGAGTCGCGGCGTACGACGTCCGGTACCGCAGGGCGTCGTTCGCCGGTCCTTACAGCGCCTACGTGCAGCCGTGGACGAACACCACCGCGACGTCGATGAACCTCTCGATCGCGGCCGGCTACGAGTACTGCGCCTCCGTTCGCGCGAAGGACAAGTTCGGCAACATCGGCCAGTGGAGTACGGACCGGTGCTTCTCGCGGCCGTTGGACGACCGGTCGATGACCACGGCCACGACCGGGTGGACGCGGGCGTCGTGGTCGGTGTTCTACTACGGGACTGCCACGCAGACGACGGCGTACGGGAAGGCGCTGACCCGGACGGTGCAAGGGAAGCGGTTCTTCCTGGTTGCGACCCGCTGTTCGACCTGTGGTTCGGTCGCGGTCTATGCCGGCAGCAAGTACCTGACGACGGTCAATCTCGCTGCAAGCACCACCCAGCGGCAGGTGCTGATCGGGCTACCGGTGCAGAGCACGCTGTTCAGCGGCACCCTGACCTTCAGCACCCGGTCCACGGGCAAGCTCGTTCAGATCGACGGCCTCGCGGTAGGCCGCACCTGACCTGCGGCCGGACGCCCCGTCGGACAGCGGGGCGTCCGGACAGCGCTCAGGTCAGATGGTCGTAGTCGCCGCGGGCCCACGCCGCGTGGCGGTCGGCCGAGCGGCGTACGACGGCGCGCGCGTCGGTCGGGATCGAGGCGCCGAAGTTGCCGTAGAGGCGGTCGTAGGAGAACACGTCCAGTGACTTGGCCACCCGGTCGACGACCGCGCCGGACAGCGGGATCCGGTTCGGGTAGCTGCGCATGAAGCTCACCGAGGTGCGGTCCGGGTTCGCGAAGATGGTGTCGCCGGCCAGGATCACTCCCTTGCCCTCGGCCCCCTCCGCCCAGTGCACCACCGCGCTGCCCGGGAAGTGCCCGCCGGGCTGGATCAGGGTGATGCCGGGCAGCAGGTCGAGCGTTCCCGACCAGGTCCGGATCACCGGGTCCTGCCGAGCCACCCACTCCTTGTCCGCCTCGGAGATGTAGACCGGGACGTCACCCAGCCGGTGGCTCCACTCGACCTGGACGCCGTACATGTGCGGGTGGCTCGCGATGATCGCGGCCACCTCGCCCAGCTCGCGGACCCGGGCGACCGCGTCGTCGTCCAGGTAGCCGATCGGGTCCCAGAGCAGGTTTCCCTCGGCCGTGCTGACGAGCATCGACTGCTGCCCGATCCCCGCGCCCGGCTCGGAGGTCAGCCCGTGCAGACTGGCCTCGACCTCCTTGAGCTTCACCTTGTACCCCGCGGCGGACAGCTCCTCCAGCGTGGTCCAGTGCTGGCCGTCGGCGGGCACCCACTGCCGCTCGTCGGCGCAGATGGCACAAACCTCGACCTGTTCCGAGTGCTCGACCGCGCAGGTCTCGCAGATCCAGAAACTCACTGTCATCGCCTCCCCAATCGTGTCCTGCCTCACGCTAGGCCGCGAGAGGGGCGTTCGCCATGGTCCAATCGAGCACCGCGCCGGCAGGCCACTTCGAGGCCCGCGACCCTCGTCGAGAGCGATGTCACACGTGAGCGGTCCAGAACGGGCGCGGAGCGGCGATAGCATCAAGAACGGCCTGGTTCCCCTTCCGGGCCGAGCCGATCGCGGCCCCTTTGCTGACCTGACGCCCCGGAGTCGCCGCGCGCACCGGCTGAGGTTCGTCGTCCGATCGGAGGATCGGTTTGCCCAGCAAGCCGCTGAAACTTTCCCCAGGGACCCTCTACCGCGGCCACGAGGGCATGTGGTCATGGGTGGCGCACCGGATCACCGGCGTCGGGATCTTCTTCTTCCTCCTGGTGCACGTGCTGGACACCGCGCTGGTGCGGGTCTCGCCGGAGGCCTACAACGAGGTCATCGGCACGTACAAGAACCCGATCGTCGGACTGATGGAGGTCGGGCTGGTCGGGGCGATCCTGTTCCACGCCTTCAACGGCATCCGGCTGATCCTGGTGGACTTCTGGGCCAAGGGCCCGCGCAACCAGCGCAAGCTGATGATCGGCGTCGGCGTCATCTGGGTGGTCCTGTTCGTGCCGTTCGTGATCCGGCACCTGACCCACGTGTTCGGAGGCTGAGATGACGACCCCCGAGATCGCCCAGCCGCGCTCGTCCAGCCGGTCCCGCTCGCTCAAGGGCGGTGGCCGGAACCGATCCGGCCAGACCAACTTCGAGCTCTACAGCTGGCTGTTCATGCGGCTGTCCGGGCTCGCCCTGGTGGTGCTGGTGCTCGGCCACCTGTTCGTGAACCTGATGCTCGGCGGCGGCATCACCGCGCTCGACTTCGGCTTCGTGGCCGGCAAGTGGGCCAACCCGCTCTGGCAGGTCTGGGACCTGCTGATGCTGTGGCTGGCCATGCTGCACGGCACCAACGGCCTGCGCACGATCATCAACGACTACGCCGAGAAGGACCAGACCAGGTTCTGGCTGAAGAGCCTGTTGATCACCGCCTCGCTCGTGATCGTCGTACTCGGCACTCTGGTCATCTTCACCTTCGACCCCTGCCTCGACCCCAGCTCCACGCTGTCGGTCTGCAAGTAAGGACAGTTTCAGATGCAGCGGCATCAGTACGACGTCGTGATCGTCGGCGCGGGTGGCGCGGGGATGCGCGCCGCCCTGGAGTCCAGCAAGCGGACCCGGACCGCGGTGCTCACCAAGCTCTACCCGACCCGGTCCCACACCGGCGCGGCCCAGGGCGGCATGTGCGCCGCGCTGGCCAACGTCGAGGAGGACAACTGGGAGTGGCACACCTTCGACACGGTCAAGGGTGGCGACTTCCTGGTCGACCAGGACGCGGCCGAGGTGATGTGCCGCGAGGCCGTCGACGCGGTGCTCGACCTGGAGAAGATGGGCCTGCCGTTCAACCGGACGGCCGAGGGCAAGATCGACCAGCGGTTCTTCGGCGGTCACACCCGCAACCACGGTGAGGCCGTCGTACGGCGCTCCTGCTTCGCGGCGGACCGCACCGGCCACATGATCCTGCAGACGCTCTACCAGCAGTGCATCAAGCAGAACGTCGAGTTCTTCAACGAGTTCTACGTGCTTGACCTGCTGATGGTCGGCGGTCGCGCGACCGGCGTGGTCGCCTACGAACTGGCCACTGGCGAGCTGCACATCTTCTCGGCGAAGTCGATCGTGTTCGCGTCCGGCGGCTTCGGCAAGGTCTTCCGGACCACCTCGAACGCGCACACCCTGACCGGTGACGGGATGGGCATCGTCTGGCGCAAGGGCCTGCCGCTGGAGGACATGGAGTTCTTCCAGTTCCACCCGACCGGCCTGGCCGGGCTCGGCGTACTGCTCTCGGAGGCCGCCCGCGGTGAGGGCGGAATCCTGCGCAACAAGGACAACGAGCGCTTCATGGAGCGGTACGCGCCGACCGTGAAGGACCTCGCACCGCGCGACATGGTGGCCCGGGCGATGGCGAACGAAGTACGCGAAGGCCGTGGCTGCGGCCCGGACGGCGCGTACGTGATGCTCGACCTGACCCACCTGGAGCCGGCGCACATCGACGCGAAGCTCCCGGACATCACCGAGTTCGCCCGCACCTACCTGGGCGTGGAGCCGTACACCGAGCAGATCCCGGTGTTCCCGACCGCGCACTACGCGATGGGCGGCATCCCGACCAACATCAAGGGCGAGGCGCTGGCGAACAACGAGGACGTCATCCCCGGCCTGTACGCCGCGGGCGAGGTCGCCTGCGTCTCCGTGCACGGCGCGAACCGGCTGGGCACGAACTCGCTGCTCGACATCAACGTGTTCGGCCGCCGCGCCGGGATCGCCGCCGCGGAGTACGCCGGGACCGCCTCCTTCGAGGAGCTGCCCGAGCAGCCGGAGACCTTCGTGGTCGACCTGATCGAGGGGATGCGCAACGCGACCGGCGACGAGCGGGTGGCCGCGATCCGCGCCGACCTGCAGGCCACGATGGACCTGAACGCGCAGGTGTACCGGACCGAGGGCTCGCTGAAGCAGGCGCTGACCGACATCGAGGCGCTCAAGCTGCGCTTCGAGAACGTGGCCGTGCAGGACAAGGGCAAGCGGTTCAACACCGACCTGCTCGAGGCGGTCGAGCTGGGCTTCCTGATCGACCTGGCCGAAGTACTGGTCGTCTCCGCGCTGGCCCGCAAGGAGTCCCGCGGCGGTCACTTCCGCGAGGACTACGACAAGCGCGACGACGTGAACTTCATGCGGCACACGATGGCCTACCGGTCGATCGATGCTGAGGGCAACGTGAATATCCGGCTCGACTACAAGCCGGTCGTGCAGACTCGCTACAAGCCGATGGAGCGGAAGTACTGATGGACGTCAAGGTCAAGATCCTTCGGTACAACCCCGAGGTCGCCGACGAGGCCGAGTGGAAGACCTACTCGGTCACCCTGCAGCCGACCGACCGGGTCCTCGACGCGCTGCACAAGATCAAGTGGGAGCAGGACGGCACCCTGACCTTCCGGCGCTCCTGCGCGCACGGGGTCTGCGGCTCGGACGCGATGCGGATCAACGGCCGCAACCGGCTGGCCTGCAAGACGCTGATCAAGGACCTGAGCCCGGAGAAAGAGATCACCGTCGAGCCGATCAAGGGCCTGCCGGTGCTCAAGGACCTGGTCGTCGACATGGAACCGTTCTTCGACGCCTACCGCGCGATCATGCCGTTCCTGGTCACCGACGGCCACGAGCCGAGCCGGGAGCGGATCCAGTCCCAGGCCGACCGCGAGCGCTTCGACGACACCACCAAGTGCATCCTGTGCGCCGCCTGTACGACGTCCTGCCCGGTCTTCTGGTCCGACGGCCAGTACTTCGGCCCGCAGGCGATCGTCGGCGCGCACCGGTTCATCTTCGACAGCCGCGACGAGGGCACCGAGCAGCGGCTGGAGATCCTGAACGACAAGGAGGGTGTCTGGCGCTGCCGGACCACCTTCAACTGCACCGAGGCCTGCCCCCGCGGCATCGAGGTCACCAAGGCCATCCAGGAGGTCAAGCGCGCCCTGATCTTCCGCCGCGTCTGATCCAACCCGCTTTGCGTCCGAAGAACCGAGGGCTCTGACCCTCCGTTCTTCGGACGTTGCGATTTGGGATGCGGTCAGGGGTGCATGCGGGCGCCCTTGAGGGTTTTGTCTACGGCGTTTTTCGGGCCGTAGAGGGCGATGCCGACGACGTCGAGCTCGTCGCGGGCGACGGCTCGCACGGCGGCGCGGTTGTCGCGGTCGTTGCCGGTGGCAAACAGATCGTGGGTGAAGACGGAGTGTTCGAGTCCCCGGCCCAGCGCCCGCTGGTGGGCGACCGCCATGAACTCCTTCGACCCCTCGAACACCAGCACCGGCTGCCGGAACATCGGCAGGTACCGCGTCCCGTCGGCATCCTCGTACGGCTCCCCGACCACCTCCGGCCGCGTCCCCGCGATCCCACTCACCAGGAACGCCGTCACATTCAGCCGCTGCCAACTCGCCAGGTCGTCCCTGAGCAACACCGCGATCTTCGTGTCGAAGCGAACAGGCCCGTCAATCTCGTTATCCACAACCCCAAATCTGCCCCCGAACCCAGCCCCGGGTCTTGTACGTTCTAAACCACCCGCCAGGCCCCATACTGTCGCCCATGGACTGGACGAAACTGCCGAAGCCCCGCCTCCTGGCCGCGGCCTACGTACTGGCTTTCCTGAGCTGGCTCGTCGGGGTGCTGGTGATCATCTACAGCCAGGCCACCGGAGCCGAAGGCACCCAGCTGACCATCGGCATCGTCCTGTTCGCCATCGGCCAGGCGATCATCACCGCCCTCGCCTTCGCCCTCCGCACGCCGACCACCAACCCCCGCGACGCTTTTCCCCGCGCCTGGAATCGCCTGAACCTGGGCCTCGAACTCCCCGCCGCCCTGCACCTGATCCGCACCCGCTGAAAGCCCGGCATGGCCAGACAGACACTGCCGTCGGCTTGAGGCGTTGACGCAAGTTCAGCAGTACGGCGGGTTGGTGGTGACGGCGGTCGCTACGCGGAGGTAGAGGTTGAAGAGGCGGTAGAGCGTCGGCATCGGGCCGGTGAGCTCCACCGTGCGGTCGTCGCGTTTGGTGACGCCGGGGATGGCGATCAGGTGGGCGGGGACCGAGGCGGACTGCCAGCGGACGGCGAGGTGGTGGTCCTCGCCCGCGTCGGCGGCAGCGAGTGGCGCGATGGCGGCCAGGGCGTCTTCGGTGGTGGATTCGATGGCGGCGCGGGCCTCGAAGCCGGGGACCAGTTGGGCAGCGAAGCGGTCCTTCGCGTGCTTGACCGGAACCGTGGCGATGAAGGGGTCCCAGGCGACCGCCTCGTCGCAGGCGGCGTCGTCGCCGGTGAGCAGGGCGACCGGGACACCCAGCGCGGTGGCGGTCGACTGGAAGAGGCCGATCTCGCCGGTCAGGCGGTCGTCCAGCCAGATGTCCTCGATCTCGTGGCCCATGAAGCTGTGGCTGAGCACCCCGAGCACGCCGGCGCGCGCGTGGAATCCGACGCAGAGGGCGGCGTCGTACTCGCGGGTGAGGCCCTCGATCATGCCCATGGGCTTCGGACGGCCCTTGATCAGCAGGGCCCGGTGGTCGAGCAGGTCGGGCAGGATGTTCCGCATCGGGCCGTGCGCGTCGTTCACCAGCACCGACTCCGCACCGGCCGCGTAGGCGCCCCGGATCGCCGCGTTCACGTCCTCGGTCATCATCACCCGGCCGCGCTCGTAGTCGCGGCCCCCTGGTTGGACGTCCTCCGCGTCGACCAGTCCGGTGATGCCTTCCATGTCCGCGCTGATGTAGACCTTCAACACTCCACCTTCCGTCCGTGACCCGGACCCTCATTCTGTCGGAGGCCGGGTACCGTCGATCAGGTGGACGGCACCGCGCAGCTCAGCGCCTGGCGGCCCGCACTCAGCGGAGTCGTCGAGGTCCTGCACGCGTACTTCCCGTCCCACGCCTACCCGAGCCACACCCACGACGCGTGGACCGTGCTGATCGTGGACGAGGGCGCCGTGCAGTACGACCTGGATCACCGCGAGCACGGCCTGTCCCAGGCGCAGGTGTCCCTGCTACCGCCGAACGTGCCGCACGACGGCCGTTCGGTCCGTCCCGAGGGATTCCGCAAGCGAGTCCTCTACCTGGAGCCCGACCGGCTCGGCGACGGCCTGATCGGCGCCGCGGTGGATCAGCCCGAGTACGTGGATCCGGTGCTCCGCCACCGCATTCACCAGTTGCACGGCGTACTCGTCGACGGGCGGGAGGACTTCGAGGCGCAGAGTCGCCTGACGCTGATCGAGGAGCGCCTCAGCCAGCACCTGCGCCGCCAGGTCACCGATCCGCCTGTACGCCGGGACGCGGGCGTGGCCGCCAAACTGCGCGAGGTGCTCGACGGGCATCTGCCGACCGGGATCACCCTCGACGAGGCGTCGAAGCTCGTGCACGCGCACCCGGCGCATCTGGTCCGCGCGTTCAGCCGGGAGTACGGGATGCCGCCGCACCGCTACCTGACCGGCCGGCGGGTCGACCTGGCCAGGCGGTACCTGCTGGCCGGGCGGCCACCGGCGGAGGTCGCGGGCCTGGCCGGTTTCTACGACCAGTCGCACCTGAACCGGCACTTCCGCAAGATGCTCGGGGTCAGCCCGAGCCGCTTCGTCAGGCCTTGACCTCAACAGATCGATCACCTTGGCCGGACCGCTCGGCCTGCGCCGCCTTGTAGGCGCGGACTCCCCAAGTGCCGAGCAGGGCGGCGATCAGCAGGTTCACCACGATCAGCACCGTGTGCGCGACGTAGTACCCGGTGGGGCGGCCCGACGTACCGGCCAGGTTCTTGATGAAGGTCACGTAGGTGACGACGTTCCAGACGGCGATCCCGATCAGGACCAGGGCATGCTTTCGCTCGAGCTTCACCACGCCATTGTCCCCCGGACGGCGTAGCGGGGCGGCCGCGCCCCAGGACTGGTCAGTGTCAAGACCCGCCGCGGTCGACGGTGCGGAGCAGCTGGGTCCGGTTGGCCACGCCGAAGCGGCGGTACAGCCGGGTGAGCTGCGACTCGACCGCCTTGACGCTCAGGTACAGCGCGGCGGCGATCTCGCGGTTGGTCGAGCCGTCGCGGACCATCGCGACGATCTGCAGCTCGTTGTCGGTCAGCTCGGACGGCTGCCGGCTCCGGCTCGGTACGTCGAGTCGCGCGAGCTCGGTCTCGGCCACCTCGCGCCAGGCGGGTGCTCCGAACGCCTCGAACTGCTCGATCGCGTCCAGGAACGCGGTCCGCGCCACCGACCTGCGACGGGCCTGCCGCGCCACCCGGCCCCGGGTCAGCTCGCAGCGCGCGAGGTCGAGTGGGTAGACCCGGACGCCCGCGCTGCTGATGGTCTTCTCCAGGAGCTCCAGCGCGGCGGCCGGATCGCCCTGCTTGGCGATCAGCAGCGCCTCGGAGCGAGCCAGGCCGACCCGGATCACACCGCGATCGAGGGTCTCCGCACGCTCGCGGATCTCCGCGATCAGCGCCGCGGCGTCGTCCAGCCGCCCAGCGGCGACCAGCGCCTCCGCGTAGTCGGCGTGCCAGGGGATCACGGCCGGGTCGTACGGCATCGCGGCCTCGACCGACTCGGCGATCGCGTCGAACGCCTCGACGGCTCGCTGCGGGTCACCTGTCAGCACTCCGACCAGGCCGACCGCGGCCAGCGCCGGGCCGGTCCACTCGTCGTTGCCGATCAGCTTGACGCCTTCCAGCGCTGCCTCGGCCAGCTCGCGCGCCAACGTCGCCGACCCGCCGGCCCACTCCGCACGGCTGGCGATCACCATGCCGACCTCGGGCTCGTCGCCCAGGTCCTGCATCAGCTGGTAGCACTCGTGGCCCGCGGCCAGGGCCTCCGCTCCGTGGCCGCTGCGCTCGTAGATCGCGGTCGCGGAGATCAGCACGGACGCCAGCCAGCGGATCGCGCCACCGGCCCGGACCTCCTCGACCAGCGAGCTGATCGCGGCGATCGCCTCGTCGGTCCGGCCGCGGAACAGCTCGCGCATCGCCGCCATCTGCCGCGCGTTGACAACCGTCTTGGTGAGCGGCAGCCCGCCCGCGAGCTCGGCCGCCTGCTCCAACAGGGCGTCCGAGGTCTGCTCGCCGCCACGGGCGATCTGGACCGAACTGGCCGCGCTCAACGCGTCCACGATGGCCTCGGTGTCTCCGCACTTGCGGGCCAGCCCCTCGGCCACCCGGGCGTCCTCCTGAGCTGCGTCGAGGCTGCGGTCGAAGTACGCGCTGTGGCTGCGCATGATCCGGACCCGCGCCTCCAGCCGGTCGTCGCCGACCGCCGCTTCGAAGGCTTCGGCGAGCAATTCGATCCGGTGCTCCCGCTCGGGCCAGGCTGCGTCCACCAGGAGCAGCAACGCGGACACCTTGGTGTCCGGACGAGTAGCGGCCTGTACTGCGAGGCGCGCCATCTCGGCGGACTCGACGAGGTGCCCGGCCGCGGCGGCTGCGTCTGCGGCGCTGCTCAACCTGCGGGCCTGGTCGTCCCGGTCCTCGGTCGGGGTGCGCTCAGCCGCGAGCCGCCAGAGCGTCGCCGCGGCGCCGAGCGCGCCACGGCCGCCCGCGACCACCGCCGCCTCCTCGATGGCGGTGGCGAGGTCTGCGTCCGCCTCCTGGGTCGCCAGAGCCCTGTGCGTCGCGTTCTCGACCGGCTCGTCGACCACCGCGGCCAGCTGGGCGTGAGCCTGCCGACGAGCCGCGGACGTCGCCTCGGCGTACACGAACTCCCGGAGCAGCGGGTGGGAGAACCGCAGCCGCTCGGAGGAGACGTCGATCAGCCCGAGCCCCTCGGCCTCAGCGAGTTCGGCGTCGACTGGACGGTCGAGGGATTGGGCGAGCTGGGTGGTGGTCGGCCGCGGCGACGTCGCAGCGTGCAGGAGCAACTCGTACGCGGCTGGGCTGAGGTCTGCCATCCGGTCGCCGAGCAGCGTCTTCAGCCGGCTCGACACCGGCAGCGGGTCGTTCGGCGAGACTCCCTGCGGGTGGCGCAGCACGGCCCGGCCCAGCTCCAGTGCCATGAACGGGTTCCCGGCGCTGGCGGTGAAGATCCGCCGCGCAGTGCGCACCGGGAGCGGGCTGGACAACCGGTTGCGCAGCAGAGCCAGTACGTCGGGCTCGGCCAGCGGCGGGACTTCCAGCTGCAGCACGGGCTCAGGGCACGCCTCGGCCATCACCGGCAGGTCCCCGTCCGCCACCTGTTCCGTGGCGAGCATGTGGACGCCTTCGGTCAGCCGGCGCGCGCAGAACGTCAGGACTTCCAGACTGGACGGGTCGACCCACTGGATGTCGTCCACGACGAGCAGCACCGGCCCGGACGCCGCCAGGCGCCGCAGTACGTGGAGCACCGCGAGGCGGACGGCCAGCTCGTCCCGCACGGTGTCGGGGGCGCTGGCCTTGAGCAGCGCGACCTCGAGAGGCTGCCGGAGGTGGTCCGGCAGCACCTGCCAGGCGAGCTCGAGCTGGTTGGACAGGAGATCGAGGAGCGTGACATACGGCAGACCGGCCTCGCTCTGCGACGGCGCGGCGCTGAGGACCCGGCAACCGGCCCGGGTGCGTTCAGCGACCAGCGCCCGGCCGGCGGCGGACTTCCCGATCCCGGTCGGGCCGTAGAGCAGCACGCTGCCACTGGTCTCGAGCTGCTTCTTGGCACGCTCGACCAGTCCGGCGCGCCCGACCAGCTCGTCGTCAGTCATCGATCCACATTCTCCCCGAAGGTTTACCCTCGCTGATATCACAGCCGAACGCCACCGGACACGGCGAGTGTCACATATCGACAGCTGTCCGCCATCCTCCCGTTACCCATCTGTTCACCCCGGTCATCGTCCGCCGGTACCAGGTCGCCCGGCGTGTCGCGCCCGCAAGCACGCTGCTTCCCCATCGGTTCAGGTGAGGAAGGCTCGGAGGAGGGCGGCGGTGCCGGCCAGATGCTCGCCCATCGCCCGGCGCGCCGCGACCGGGTCGCCGGCCAGGATCGCCTCGACCACTGCCCGGTGCTGCTCGTCGGAGTGCACGATGTTGCGCTCGAGCAGCGGGATCGCGTCGAGCAGCGCGTTCAGGCGCATCCGGACGTCGGCGACGGCGGAGGTGAGCGACGGCGAGCCGCTCACCTCGGCGATGGCGAGATGCAGCCGGGAGTCCATCCGGCGGTAGTCGGCGAGCTTGGCGGCGTCCGTCTCGGCCAGGCAGCGGCACAGGTGCTCGCGGTCGTCGGCGCTCAGCTCGCGGGAGGCAGCGGCCTCGGAGGCGCCCACCTCGACCGCGGAGCGGAGCACCAGCGCGTCCTCGAGGCCGCCACCGAGTTCTCGCGCCAGCCGCTTGGGGCCGACCCGCCGCGGCTTGGGCAGCCGCTCGTTGACGAAGGTCCCGCCGTACCGACCGCGGCGGGACTCGACGTACCCGGCCTCGGTCAGCGCGCGGATCGCCTCCCGGAGGGTGACCCGGGAGACGCTCAGCCGGGCGGCCAGGTCGCGCTCGGACGGCAGCCGGTCGCCCGGCCCGACGACCCCGAGCTTGATTGCCTGGAGCAAGCGTTCGACGGTCTCCTCGAACGGGTTGCCGGCCCGGACCGGGCGGAACAACGCCTCACCCGCGCGGATGCCGCCGTCCTGCTGGCTCACCAGCTCACCTTGATGTCCTTCTCGCGGCAGCCACCAGGGCGGTGAAGAGCCTGAGGTCGTCGGGGTTCTCCTCGGGATGCCACTGCACGCCGAGGGCGAAGTCGTGGCCGGCCACTTCAGCGGCTTCGACAGTTCCATCACCTGCTCGGGCCGTCACCCGCAGGTCAGGGGCGACGACGTCGACGGCCTGGTGGTGGTAGCAGTGCACGGTGGTTCGCTCGCCGAAGAGCTTGCTGGTCAGGGAATCCGGCTCGACCTTCACGTCCGTCTGGCCGAACACCGCGGGCGACGGCCGATGCTCGTCGTGCGCCACCGCGTCCGGCAGGTGCTGCTGCAGGGTGCCGCCGAGCGTGACGTTGAGCATCTGGAGTCCGCGGCAGATCGCCAGCAGCGGCAGGTCCTGGTCTAGCGCCGCACGAATCAGGATCGCCTCGTGCTCGTCCCGCCCGGGCCGGGTGTCGACGGTCTCCGGATGCGGCGCGGCGTCGTACGAGGCGGGGTCGATGTCACAGCCACCGGCGATGACCAGGGCGTCGAGGATCTCCAGCACCGACGGGTCGGTGCCGACCGGAGGCAGCAGCAACGGCACGCCGCCGGCCGCGACCACGGAGTCGAGGTAGACGCGTGGGAGCAGCGAGGCGTCCCGTTCCCAGACTCCCCAGATCGTCGGCTCGAGGTACGTGGTGATGCCGATCCGCGGCCGTCGGTCAGAGGCGTTCGAAACCACGGCTGCGCTCCCGGAGTTCTATTGGTCTGCGGTCAGTCCATTGACGCAAGCGCCTGCCCCGATGTCAATGTGAGGCCGCGAGTGGGCGGAACCATCCAACAGGCCGAGTCGGAACTGGGATGAAACCCTGGCTGCGCTGTCAAAAGCTGCAACTGTGGAAAAAGAACGGCCCAGACCCTCGACATGCGGCAAGATGATCCGGCATTCGTCGAGAGCTGGGGGATCCGGGTATGGGCAGCGACAAGCTGCAAACGACCGAGGTGGACGGCGTCCCGGTCTTCTGGGTGCCGGGGCAGGGAAGGCTTCGGGCCAGTCTGTGGTTCCGGGCGGGCATGGTGGACGAGTCGCTGCCGACGCGCGGCTGGCTGCATCTGCTCGAACACCTGGCACTGCATGGGCGGGACTCGATCCGGGCCCCTGTCAACGGTCACGTCAGCCTGCTCCACTCGAGCTTCGACATCGAGGGCGAGCCGGACGAAGTGGTGGCCTTCCTGCGCGAGGTCTGCCGCTGGCTCACCACGCCGGACCTCTCGGAGCTCGAGCACGAACGCCGGGTACTTCGCGCCGAGAGCGCGACGCGAGGTGGTGGCGCGGTCGGGTCCCACCTGCTCTGGCGGTACGGCGCCCGAGGACCCGGTCTCGCGGGGTACGACGAACTAGGGCTGTACACGGCCGATGCCGACCGGCTGCGAGCGCTCGCCGCGTGGGCCTACGCCCAAGGCAACGCCGTGCTTGCACTGTCCGGGCCGCCACCGGCTGGGCTCGAGCTGCCGTTGCGTCCCGGCTCGTACGACCTCCCCCTGCCTGCGCGGCCGTGTGACCAGCCGATCCCTGCGGGCTTCGCTGGCCGCCCGAACGCGGTGGCGCTGTCCGGGACGGTGCCCCGGTCGTCCGCCGCGGCTGCCCTGCTGCGAGCGCTGGAGCGTGCCTTGCAGCGCGGTCTGCGGCACGACTCGGGTGTCGGTTACAGCGCCTGGTCCTCGTACGAGCTGGTCGACGCCGACCACGCGATGCTCACCACCGGCATGGACGTCATCCCCGAGGCTCTGCCGACCGTGGTGGCTGAGACCACTGCTGTGGTGCGCCGGCTGCGCGACTGGGGGCCGGACCCGGCGGAGCTGCGCGACGATCTCGAGCGGCAGATTCGGCGCTTCACAACCGAGCCGGCCGCGAACTGGCTGCCGTTCATGGCCGCACGCGACGTGCTGCTCGGCCGCCGGGCCACGACGGGCACCGACGAGCTGGCCGCCGAAACGGATGCCGTCACCGTCGCAGATGTCCAGCAGGCCGCGCGGAGCCTCTGGAACGACCTGCTGGTGTCCGTCGATCCCGTCGGCTCCGGTGATCCCCAGCTGACCTGGCTGAACGGCCCGCCGGCATCGAAGCAGGTGGCGAGCGGACGCCACTTCCGGTCCGTCGGCAGCCCAGTGACCAAGGGCGCGCTGGTCATCGGCCGGACAGCGGCTCACCTCCAGACCACGGGCGGCGAGGCGGCGGCGGCGTACGACGAGGTGGCAGCCATGATCGCCTATCCGGACGGAGGCCGGCAGCTGATCCGCCGGGATGGCTACCAGGTGACCATCGAGCCGACGCTGTGGCGGCAAGGTCACGAGGCGGTGGCGCTGGTCGACTCGGCAGTGCCTCGCCCACTCCACGTGCCGCTCCCCGAGCGGACGCCCGATCTGATCCCGCACATCTCGGTGACGCTCAAGCAGCGGCTGAGGTTCTGGCTGAACGACCCCGTGGCGCTGATGGCCGTCGCGGGCGTCTGTGCCGTCGCTCTGGCCCTGACGGAAGGGATGGGTCTCACCGAACTGCTGGGCAGGAGCCTCGTCGGCGGCGCCATCCTCGGCGCCATCGCGTATGCCCGCCACCGCAGGAGCAACCAATGACCGCCCAGACCGTCGCATGCACAGCTCGCCTCGACCACGGAGGTACGCCCCGATGAGGCTGCGACGCCGCATGACCGCGCCTATGCCGGAGATCGACCCCTTCATGGGCGATCCGACAGCCCGCATGCTGTGCGAAGCGCTGACGGAGCGGGACTGGCCGATGGCCCGGGACATCCTGGTCCGTGCCGAGCACCCGGACGACAGGGCGTTCTTCCTCGAGGTCTGCGGATCCGCTCCCGGGGTACAGAACTGGATCGGGCACCTGGCGGCCGACGATCCACTGGCTCAACTGGTCCGCGGTTGTCACGCCGTGGCCTGGGCGTGGCGGGCCCGCGGCGGCTACGGGGCGCAGTACACGCGCGACGAGCAGTTCAGGCTCTTCTTCGAACGGCTCCGGATCGCTGAGACCTGTCTTGACGACGTGATCGCGCGTACCCCGGACGAGGTCACGGCCTGGGCCTTCCTGGTGCGGACGGCTCGTGGACTGCAGCTTCCGCTGGAGGACGGCGAGTTCCGCTTTCGCCAGGCGATCGAGCGGCACCCGACCAACCTGAAGGCCCACGGCGAGTGGATGCAGACGCTGTGCAAGAAGTGGTCCGGCAGCCACGAGTGGATGCACCACTTCGCCCGCGACGCTGCCGCCCGCGGGTCGGACGGCAGCATGCTGCACTCGCTGGTCGTGCTGGCCCACCTGGAACAGATGATCGATCTCGAAGGAGCGGCGGCCGAGCACTACATGGCTCGCGCGGACGTCCGGGCAGATCTGCGGACCGCCGCCGGTCTGTCCATCTGGCATCCCGCGGCGGAGTTCCGGCCGGGCTGGCCGGTGTATTTCAACACCTTCGCGGTGGCCTTCAGCCAGAGCGGCGACCTGTCCGCCGCCACGCCCGTGTTCCAGCGGCTCGGCGACAACATCACCGACCATCCCTGGGACTACCTGCCGGGCAACAACGCGAAGTTATTCTCGGCCGCCCGCGCTCAGGCCCTCGCCGCCACCCGCTAGGCGCAGTACTGCCTTGACACCTTTCGGACAGTAATCGCCTTCTCACTTGCCGGAATCGCGCTCAAAATCGGCTGATCCGGCCGCCCGCCCAGCGGCCAATGATTCGAGGAGCGCGTTATGCGATCTCTCATCACCCGTCCCCGCGTGGTCGCCGTGCTGCTGGCCGGCTCGGCGCTCGCGTTCAGTCCGCTCGGCGGCCAGGCTACCGCGAAGCTCCCGGTCGACCAGCTGAGCACCCCGTGCCTCACCCCGGCGGAAGGTCCCTCCGCCCGTGGTGGACACGGCGCCGACACCCGCGAGATGTCGGTCGCGGAGCAGAAGGCGATCGACGCGCGGACCGCGCAACTGGTCGCCGCCAAGCAGGCCCGCGGTCTGGCGCCGAAGGCCGGCAAGCTGGCCGCCGCGAGTGTGCCGGTCTACATCCACGTGATGCGCAGCAGTTCCGGCGCCGGTGACGTGACCAGCACGCAGATCAGCCAGCAGATCGCGGAGCTGAACCAGGACTTCGCCGGCGGCGAGTCCTCGGCCGCGGCGAACACCGGCTTCAGCTTCTACCTGGCCGGCACCTACCGGTACAACAACAACACCTGGCACAACGACGGCCAGAGCACCACGTACCGCTCGCAGACCCGCAAGGGCGGCAAGAACGCCCTGAACATCTGGCTGGTCGACTTCTCCTACCTGGGGATCGCGACCTTCCCGTGGGACTACGCGAGCAACCCGTCGATCGACGGCATCCGGGTGCAGTACAGCTCGCTGCCGGGCGGTTCGGCCACCAACTTCAACCTCGGCAAGACCGCCTCGCACGAGGCCGGTCACTGGTTCGGGCTCTACCACACGTTCCAGGGCGGCTGCACGAGCACGAACGACTCGGTCGCCGACACCCCGGCCCAGAGCAGCGCCAGCAGCGGCTGCCCGACCGGCCGGAACTCCTGCTCCCTTCCCGGCGTGGACCCGATCCACAACTACATGGACTACTCCTACGACTCCTGCTACAACCAGTTCACCCCCGGTCAGAGCACTCGCATCAGCAACGCCTGGACCGCATACCGCGCGTGACTTGTGCACCAGAGGGCGTCTAAGCCTCTGCAGGGCCGGGCCGTGCGGCGGCTCCGGTGTCCAGGTGGGTGCATCGCAAGGCGGAGTGAAGGGCTCGATGTTTTTCCATCGTGCCCTTTGCTCCAACGCCGCGAGGTGCCCGCCTGGGCGCCGGAGACGGCGTGCGGATCGGCCCTGCAGGGGCTAAAGTCACGCCGATGCGTGTCCTCCTGACGGCCTGCGCTACTGCGGGTGCCTGCATGGCACTCGTGGCGGCTGGTCCGCTTGCGGCGACCGCCGCCGGCTCGGGCCCCCAAGGCCCGGTCGGCGGCGCACAGCTGACCACGGAGCCGACGGTTGTCGCTGACGGAGCGACGCCGCCGGCGGTGCAGGCGTCGGCGTACGTGGTGGCTGATATATCAACCGGCTCGATCCTGGCCGCCAAGGCCCCGCACGCCAAGCTCCGGCCCGCCAGCACGCTCAAGACGCTCACTGCCCTGGTCCTGCTGCCGAGGCTCGACAAGGCCGACAGAGTGATCGGCACCGACCAGGACGCCGGCATCGAAGGCAGCAAGGTCGGGGTCTACCCGGGCCTGCGCTACACCGTGGACCTGCTCTTCCAAGGCATGTTCCTGGCGTCCGGGAACGACGCCGTGCACGCGCTGGCCGCACACGACGAGGGCGGCGTACCGGCGACCGTCCAGCGGATGAACAAGAAGGCCGCGGAGATCGGCGCGCTCGACACCCACGTGACCGACCCGACCGGGCTGGACGCGGACGGCCAGTACTCCAGCGCATACGACCTGGCCCTGTTCGCCCAGGCGGGACTCGGCCGGCCCGACTTCGCGAAGTACGCCGCGACGAAGTACACGAACTTCCCGCTCGCCAAGCAGGGCACCTACCAGGTCGCCAACCAGAACAAGCTGCTGTTCAACTACGACGGCGCGCTCGGCGTGAAGACCGGGTACACGACGCTGGCCCGCAACACCTTCATCGGAGCCGCGCGCCGCGACGGCCACACGCTGGTGGTCACCCTGATGAACTCTCCGCACGGCATCACCGAGGACGCCACCCAACTGCTCGACTGGACGTTCAAGTCGTACGACGCGCTGACGCCGGTCGGGACGTTGGTGAAGCCGGTGGTCGCCGCGCCGAAGACAGCCGAGGGCAGCGGGCCGAACGTCTCCAAGAAGGCGCCCGTGGCTCCGCCGAGGCGCAGCCGCGCCGTACTGGCGTCAGGCGTCGCAGTACAGGCCATCGCCCTCCGGGTGCCGGATTGGGCCTACGCGGCGCCGCCGGTGCTCCTGCTCAGCCTGTTCCTGCGTCGCCCGCGAGCGCTCAAGCTCCGGGCCAAGGCAGCCCGAGCAGCCGCCCGAGGCCGCCGCCACTGATCCAGCTACCTGCGCAACGAGCGGGTGGCACGGCCCAGTTGGACGAGCAGAGCGGTGGCGGTGGCGCCCAGGAGCGCTCCGGCGGCCACCGCGACGGTGTCAGCCTTGCGAGCCGGGATCGGAATCACCTTGTACTTCTTGCCGGGCGGGCCAGGGAGCAGTCCGTCAGGGTTGATCGGCTCGGAACCAGCGGAACGGGCCGCGTATGGAGAGGCGGTCTCGGTTGCGAAGTGCATGGCGGCGCGGGCGGCTTCTTCGGCCTCGCCGGTGTGCCAGCGGTGGTCGAGGGTGGCCTCCTTGGCCCAGGCGGCGATCAGCATGATCACCCGGGTCATCAGGTAGATCCACACCAGCAGCGCCAGTGGCAGGGCCACCGCCCCGTACGCCGCGTTGGTGCCTATCACGTGCTCGACGTAGCTGCTGCCCAGCTTCTGTGCCAGGAAGAAGACGACGCCGCCGGCCAGCGCCGCGATCAGCGCGACCTTGCGCGGCAGGAGGATCCGTGGCAACGCGGTCTGCAGGTACAGGAACAGCACCGCGCCGGCCCCGATCCCGACCAGGTCGCTGAACAGCTCCAGACCCCAACTGGCGAACCAGGTGCCGTCGAGGCCCAGCCAGCCGACGAACCGCTCCGACATCCCGGTGAGGATCGAGGATGCGCCGGTGGCGATCGCTCCGATCAGCCCCAGGCCGATCAGCGCCCCGAGGTCCTCCCCCTTCCGCCTGACAAAGTTGCCGGGCTGGTCGTTCAGCTCGTGCATCGACCGGATCGAGGCGCGCAACGAGTCGATCCAGCCGAGGCCGGTGAGCAGCAGGGCGATACCCGAGATCAACCCGATAGTGCCGGCGTTCCTGATCAGCGCGTCCAGGTCGATCTGCTCGCCGATGCCTGGCAGGTTCTTCTGCAGTGCGACCTTGAGCCTCTCGACGGCATCGTCGTCCAGCAGCTTGCCGATGATCGCCGCGGCGAGCGTGATCAGCGGGAACATCGACAGGAACGCGAAGAAGCTCGTTGCCCCGGCCAACCGGTTGCCGCGCCGGATGCCGTACCGGCTCCACGCGCGCCACAGCTGTGTCCGGCTGAGGCGAGCCCAGATGGCCTTGGCCCGACCGATGATCCCCATGCGACTCCTGTACCCCGGGTGAAGAGAACTACCCTGCCAGCGGGAACGACTGCTGCGGGCGCCACACGCCGTCCGCGCCGTGCTCGTACCTGCTGAACGCGTCCACGTCGAAGGCACAGTCGTACTCCGACAGGGCGTCGTACGCGCGGTCCAGAGCCTCCTGCTCCAGGTCGTGCGCCACGGTCACGTGCGGGTGGTACGGGAAGCGCAGAGCGACCTCCAGCGGCCCGGACCGCACCTGCGACTGCAGCACCTCGCAGAACGAGATCCCCTCGGCCAGCGGGACGAACACGACCGGCGAGATCGGCCGGAAGGTCGCCGTACCACGCAGCCGGATCCGGAAGCTCGGGAACCTCGCGGCCACCGCGAGCAGGTGCTCGTCGATCGCCGCCAGGTCCTTGTCGGCCACCTCGGTCGGCGGAAGCAGCGTCACGTGGGTGGGGATCGACGAGGCCATCGGGTCGCCGAACTCGGCCCGGTACTTCTGCAACTCGGTGCCGTAGGGTTCCGCGATCGGGATCGCCACACCGATCGTCGCCATCCGGGGCCTACCGGCCCGGCGCCGGGCCGGGCACGAAGCCGAGGCGGTCGAAGACCCGCTGCAGCGTCGGCTCGGTCACGGCGCGAGCGCGTTCGGCCCCCGAGGCCAGGATCGCGTCGAGCTGGGCGGGGTCGTCCAGGTAGGCGAGCGTCTGCTCCCGGAACGGGGTGACGAACTCGACCACCTGCTCGGCCAGGTCCTTCTTGAAGTCGCCGTAGCCGCGACCGGCGTACTCGTCCTCGAGCTCGCTGATCTTGCGGCCGCTGAGCGCGGAGTAGATGGTCAGCAGGTTTGCCACGCCGGCCTTGTTCTCCGGGTCGAAGACGACGTCCCGGCCGGAGTCCGTCACCGCCGAGCGGATCTTCTTCGCGCTCACCTTCGGGTCATCCAGCAGGTCGATGATGCCGGCCGGCGAGGACGACGACTTGCTCATCTTCGAGCTCGGGTCCTGCAGGTCGGCGATCTTCGCCGTCTCCTTGACGATGTACGGCTCGGGCAGCCGGAAGGTCTTGCCGAACCGGTGGTTGAACCGTTGCGCCAGGTCGCGGGTCAGCTCCAGGTGCTGGCGCTGGTCCTCGCCGACCGGGACGCGGTCCGCCTGGTAGATCAGGATGTCCGCGGCCTGCAGGATCGGGTACGTGAACAGGCCGACGGTGGCCCGGTCGGAACCGCCCTTGGCCGACTTGTCCTTGAACTGCGTCATCCGGCTGGCCTCGCCGAACCCGGTGATGCAGCCGAGCACCCAGCTGAGCTGGGCGTGCTCGGGCACGTGGGACTGGACGAACAGCGTCGACCGCGCCGGGTCGATCCCGGCCGCCAGCAGCTGGGCGACCGACCGGCGGGTGCGGTCCCGCAGCACCTTGGGGTCGTACTCGACGGTGATCGCATGCAGGTCCACCACGCAGTAGAACGCGTCGTGGTCCTCCTGCAGCGCCACCCACTGCCGCAACGCCCCGAGGTAGTTGCCGAAATGGAAGGAGTCCGCCGTCGGCTGGATCCCGGACAGCACCCGAGGGCGACGCTGGGAACCGGCTGCGGAGGGGTCAGACGCAGCAACAGACATGCCCCCGATTCTGCCAGCCGTTCCCAATCCACCCCGCACCCGGGCGGGTCAAGCGGGGCTCACCAGGACCAGCCGCGCGAGGCCAGCTCCTGTTCCTCCAGCCAGCGCTTCTCCTCGCCGCGCTTCAGGTCGGCCTCGCCGGGGATGCCGGCGAGCCGGCAGGCCTCGTCGAGGAGGTCGTCGTAGGCGCCCTCGAGGGCCCTCAACCGGTGTGCTCGCGCATAGATCCCCGGCGCCGACTCGATCCGCCGGATCTCGCCGGCGAGATGGCCGAGCCTGGTCTGCAGCCACAAGGTGTCGAACGGATCGGCCTGCGGAACAGGGTGCCGGCGGAAGCGCCCGGCGAGGCGCTCAACCGACGACTGCAGGCGCCGGCGCAGACCCGACGGCGGTTGTGCCAGCGTCAGGTTCAGCAGCGCACACAAGAACAAGAACACGACCAGCGAAATCAGCCACTCCATCACCCTCACTCCTGCTTCGAGAGTACGGCGACACGCCAGCGAGGGCGAGAGCTTATCGCCCGGCCGGCCGCGGCCATCCACACGCTGTGAACTACTCCGGACATAGGGTCGAAATCGTGAGCTCACGATCGGCGATCATCCTCCCGGGCGGCCAGTTCGGCCCGTTCGCTCCGCTGCTGATGTTCGCCGCCGACGCGGCCGAACGACGCGGCGCGCAACTGCTGCCGGTGTGGTGGGACGAACCCGACCGGCCGCTCACGCTGACACCGGACGAGCGAGGGCCGTGGGTGCTCGACCAGGTCAAGCGGGCCGTCCCCGAGCCGCCAAAGAACGCCCTGCTGATCGGGAAGTCGCTGGGAACTCACGGCGCGACGGTGGCTGCCGAGCTCGGCCTGCCTGCCGTCTGGTTGACGCCGGTCCTGACCAGTGGATGGGTAGTCGACGCTCTCCGGCGAGCGACCGCGCCCTTCCTGCTGGTGGGCGGGACCGCCGACACACTGTGGGATTCCGGGCTCGCGCGGGAGCTCACGCAGTACGTGATGGAGGTGGAAGGAGCCGACCACGGGATGTATGTGCCGGGCCGGCTCGCGGCCTCGACCGCCGTACTGGGTGACGTGGCGACGGCGGTCGAGGACTTCCTGGATGAGGTTGTCTGGCCTCCCAGCGCCCGCTGATCAGTCTCGGTGGTCCAGATCAGTCGCGGTGGTACTTGGTGACGGCCTTGTTCTGTTTCACCTTGTCGGCGGCCGCCTGGATCCGCGCGCTCCACTCCCCGGCGCTGAGGCCGCCTGCCAGGAACTGCCCGGTCGCGTCCCCCGCGGCCTTGCCGAGCTCGGGATACCAGTCGGCGAAGTACCACGTGATCGTCTGATCGCCCGCGGCGGTCAGAAGGTCCCGCGCCGAGCGCAGCGCAGTACTGATCTCCAGTCCGTCAGCCGCACCCCGTACTACGGTCAGCTGGTTGCTCTCGGCGGTCACCTGGGCCGCGACGTCCTTGGACAGCATGGCGCGCAGGTATTCGAACCCGCCCGCGCGGTTCTTGGCCTTCTCCGGGACCAGCAGCGGCGCGGTGGGAGCGACGTGGAGTCCGCGCGGCAGCGCCGACGAGGTGTCGATCGGCGGGATTCCGAACATGGTCAACCCGAAGTTCTGCGGGATGACCGCCTTCATCTCGTTCTCCAGCCAGTTGCCGCAGGGCAGCAGGCCGGCCTTCGAGGTCATCAGCCTGGTCTGGGAGCCGATGTGGTCCAGCTGCGAGCTGCCCTGCGCGATCAGGCCGCGCTTGGTCAGCTCCCCGAACGCGGCGATCGCCCGGGTGACGCTCTCGTCGCGCCAGGCGCCGTCCTCGAGGTTGTCGATCCGCTTCACCACGTCGTGGCCGCCGGACTTGGCAGCAAGGGTCAGCACGGCCTCGAACACGTAGTACGGATGCACTCCCGCATAGGTGAACGGGCCGACCCGGGCCGCCTTCATCTCGGTGCCGAGGGCAAGTAGTTCGGACCAGGTGCGCGGCACGTCCCAGCTGTGCTTCTCGAACAGCTTGGCGGAATACCAGAAGCCGTAGGCGGTGGCGATGTAGTTCAGCGCGCGCAGCGTCCCGTCGTACCGTCCGGCGTCGAGCATCCCCGGCAGCAGCGCGTCCTTCACCGGGCGCCCGGTGCTCCCCCACGATCCTGCATCCAGGAGCGGCTGCAGATCCGCCAGCTGATTGTCGGCAACCAGACGATTGGTCTCCAACGCCTTGTCCCCGGTGTTCAGCACGACATCCGGCGGACTCCCCGCGGCGAACCGCGACTGCAGGAGATCCCTCAACTGCTTGGTCGGCGTCGCCGCCACCTTCGCATGCGGATACTTCTTCCGGTACTGCGGCGCCGCGTACCCGCCGTACTCCTCGGACACCACCACCTCGAGCCCCGCATCCCCGGAAACCCCGAACGGATTCCCCGGCGACGTCGGCGGCCCGGCCACCTGCTCCTCACCAGAACACCCAGTCAGCAAGACCCCCGCAAGCGCCCCCCCCCCCCCCCCCGCAACACCGTCCGCCGTCTGAGCACCCCCGCAGACTAGTACTCCCCCAGCCCACACCACCCCCACGCAGCCGCCGCCGAGTCGTGGATTCGCGTTGTCGGCAACCGCTTTCCCGGCCCGAGATCCACGACTCGGCGAATCAGGCAGGCGGGGCGGGCTACTTCACGCTTCCGGCGGCAACGGAGACCTGCAACTGACGCTGGAAGATGATGTAGACGACCAGAACCGGCGCCACCGTGATCACCACGGCCGCGAACAGGGCGCCGAAGTCCACCGCATAACCGGCTTGCGATGCGAACGAGGCCATGCCCTGCGAGAGCACGTAGTTGTTCGAGTCGGTGTTCAGGGCAACGGGTAGCAGGAACTGGTTCCACAACCCCAGGAAGTTGAAGATGGCGACCGACGCCATCCCCGGCCGCGCCATCGGCAACATCACCGAGAAGAACGAGCGCCACTCACCTGCCCCGTCGATCTGCGCCGCCTCGTACACCTCGCCCGGCAGCGCCTTGAAGAAGCTGTGCAGGAAGAAGACGGTGAACGGCAGCGCGAACGCGACGTAGGTGATGATCAGCCCTGGGAGGGTGTTGAGCAGCGCGAGGTTCTTCAGCACGAAGAACAGCGGCACGATCGCCAGGAAGACCGGGAACGTCAGCCCAGCCAGCATGGAGTAGTAGATCAGCCGGTTGCCGCGGAACGAGAACCTGGCCAGCACGTACGCGCACATCGCACCCAGGATCATCACCAGCACCAGCGCGGAGCCCACGACGACCACCGTGTTCGCGAAGTAGCGACCGATGCCGGCCGTCGTCCAGGCGCTGGAGTAGTTGCTGAATTGCAGTTTGCCCGGCAGCGACAGTGGGTTGCCCAGGATCTCCTGCGTCGTCTTGAACGAGGACAGCAGCGTCCACAGCAGCGGCAGGATCACCAACAGCGACCACAGGATCAGCGCGATGTGGGCGGTCGTGGCAACGCGCTTGCCCTCCTGGGCCTGCTTGTCGGGCGCGCGGGACCCGGCGACGAATTCGGCCCGGTCGGCGGTGGTTGTCATCGGCGTACCTTCCGCTCTCGTCCGCCGGTCAGGGCGTTCACCAGGAAGACCAAGAACGCGAACAGCAGCGTCACTGTGGCCAGGACCACGCCCATCGCCGTCGAGTAACCGAACTGCCCCTTGGTGAAGGCCGTGGTGAACAGTTGCTGCGGCATGACCAGCGTCGAGTTCTGCGGGCCGCCGCCGGGGTTCAGCGCCTGCATGTAGACGAAGGCGTCGAGGGCGGCGATGCCGAGATAGATGTACGCCGTCTGCACGTTGTCCCGGATCAGCGGCACCGTCAGGAACACCGCGGTACGGAACCGGCCGGCGCCGTCGATCCGGGCAGCCTCGAACACCTCGGGGTCGATGCCCCGGATGGCGGCGATGAACAGCACCATGTAGAAGCCGACGAAGCCCCAGATCATCACGAACATCGACACCGGCATCGCGGTCCGCGCGTCACCGAGCCACGCGTAGTTCTCGAACTGGGAGAGCCCGATCTTCGACAGTACCGCGTCCAGCAGGCCCGAGCCCGGCGTGAACACCTGGGCCCAGATCAGGCCGATCACGATCGCGGGGATCACGTACGGGAAGAACGAGACGATCCGGTAGAAGCCGGCGTTGCGCAGTCCCCGGACGGTCCCGGTGCCCGAGCCGCCGATCGTCACCAGCGTGGCAAGGGTCAGGGCCAGCACGATCGTCACGAACGGCACGACGATCGCGAGCTGGATGTTGTTGCGCACGGCCTTCAGGAAGATGTCGTCGTGGAACAGCTTGACGTAGTTGTCGAAGCCGACGAAGTTCATCCCCGAGCTGAACCCTGACCAGTCGGTCAGCGAGTAGTACAGCGCTTGCACGAACGGAGAGACCACGAAGATCACGAAGACCGCCAGCGGCAGGCCGAGGAACACGACCATGAAGCTGGCCCGGTCGAAGGTCAGCGGCCGGCGCCGCCGGGCGTCGGACCGCTTGGGTCCGCCGCCCGGCACGACATCTTGCGTTCCGGTCACTTGGTAACCGGGATCTTCTTGACGGAGCTGTCGTTACGCACCTTGTCGGTGATGTCCTGCAGGCCCTTGGTGAGGCCGGCCGCGTCGATCTTGCCCGACAGGAACGAGTTCCAGACGACGAGCTGGTCGGTGTTCATGCCGTACAGGTCGAAGACCTGGTAGTTGAAGATGTCGGTACCGGCCGCGTCCAGCATCGCGGTCTGCGACTGCAGGGCGGTGGAACCGAAGCCGTCCGCGGGAACCAGGCCCTTGACGATCGTCGGCGCCAGCCGGGTCTTGGCGAAGTTGGTCGCCGCGTCCTTGGACAGCATCGCCCGCAGGACTTCCTTGCCGCCGGCAACGTTCTTGCCCTTGGACGGGACGATGAACGGCTCACCGGCCGCGCTGCGCAGCGCCGCGTACGGCAGCTTCGAGCTCTCGGTCAGCGTGGGCTCGGGGATGCCCTTCATCTGGAACCCGCTCTTGGTGGCCTTCTTCATCTCGTTCTCGATCCACGAGCCCGAGGGGTAGAGGATGGCCTGCTGGTCGTTGCTCCACTTCGCCTGGGCGGCGGTGAACTGGGTGCCGGCGCCGCCGGGGACGAAGTAGCCGTTCTTGACCATGGTCTCCATGGCCTTGAAGACGCCCTGGATCTGCGGCTTCGACCAGCAGTCCGCCTCGAGGTTCTCCAGCGACAGCCGGACCTCGTCGCCACCCTCCTTGATCGCCGAGTCGACGGCCAGGGTGTTGTAGTAGGTCGCCGCTTCCTTGCCCCAGACGAACAGGTACTTGCCCTTCGCCTTCGCCTTGGCGCCGAGGTCGAGCAGCGCGTCGTAGGTCTTCGGCGGCTCCCAGCCGTTCTCCTTGAACAGGCTCTCGGAGTACCACAGGCCGTAGAGCGTGAGCACGTAGTTCATGGCGACGAACTTGCCGTCGAAGGTGCCGGGGGCCTTGGCGCCGGGGTACAAGGTGTCGGCGATCTTCGTGCCCTCGAGGTTGTTGGCCTCGAAGACGTCGTCCAGCGTGGTGAGCTGGTCGAGGATCGTGTTGAAGCCGATCGCGTTCGCACCGGAGTTGTCGATCAGGTCCGGCGGGTTGCCGCCGACGAAGCGCGGCTGCAACTGCTGGGCGATCTGGGTGGACGGGGCGACCTTGACCGTCGAGCCCGCGTGCTTCTGCTGCACGATGTTGGCCGCGAACGTCACGTAGTCGTAGCCGTACCCACCGTTGAAGATCACCGCGTCAACGGTCGACTTGTCCGCCATGCCGAACGGGTTCTCCGCGGTCTTGTCGGCGCCGCCACCGCCGGAACCGCTGTCGTCGTCGCCGCCGGTGGCGCACGCCGCGAGGAGCGTGCTGCCGCCGGTGGCCAGCAAGGTGCCGACCGCCGCGCGCTGCAGGAACAGCCGCCGCGACAGGTTGTTGGGAGTGGTCATGGGTCCCGCCTTCCGAGAGTGTTTCAAGCAGTACGCCGGATCCGGCCGGCGTACTGGGCTTCAAGGGCATGGTTGTGGTCGTCGCCGCCCGGGATGTTCGCGGACAGGTAGACCGGTGGCTTCTCGCCGGCCTCGGTCAGCCGGCGCAGAACCTCTGCGACCAGCATCTGCGCAATCAGGGCGGCAGTGATGGAGGACACGGCGCAGACCTTGCCACCATCTGGCAGATCGAGCACGGAGTCGCCGTACGGAGCGTGGTTGTCGATCACCACGTCGGCGAAGTCGATCAACTTCTTGCCGGACGGGTGCCGCGAGTCCACCCCGCTGGTGTGCTGCAGCGAGGTGATCGCGATCAGGGGGTGGCCCTTCTCCTTCACCACCGTGGCCAGCTCGACGATCGAGCCGTTCACGCCGGAGTTGGAGGCGATCACGAACAGGTCGCCCGGTCGGGCCGCGGACAGTTCGTAGAGCTTGCGGGAGTACGACGGGTCGCGTTCCAGCTCGCCGCCGCGGAGCAGCTCGGGCGATTCGCCGCCGAGCAGCACCAGATCGCGCAGCGCGATCCGGTTCGTCGCGATCAGGCCGCCCGCGCGCCCGGCGATCTCCATCGCCAGCGCCTCGGAGTGGCCGGAACCGAAGGCCTGGATGACGCCGTTGGCGCGCAGCGAGTCGGTGACGAGGTCGGCGGCCTTCTGGATCGGGCCGTCGATCTGCTCGGTCACGGCTGCCATGATCGGAGTGAGCGCGTGAACATACGCCTGCGCGCTGACAGCACTCCTGTCCCCGTTGGCGGCCTGGTCGCTGCCGTCTGCCGTGCTGGCCATCAGAGGCCCCACCCCTCGACTAATGTGTTCGCCGCGACACACCTGGTGCCGACAACTGCGCAAGTTTGCGGTTTGCTGGACAGAACTTTTCTCACCTGGCAGCTAAAGTCAAGGCTCATCTCACTCTCTCCTCCAGATCGGGACCGTTGCGTGACCTTGTCTGTTGTTGTCCACGACTAGGCACTTTTGAGCAGTTTGGAGCATCGCTTATGTCGGTCGAACGCCCGCTCGCGCAACCAAACGATCCAGTGGTCTTGATGCCAGCGGCCACACTGGTCCTGGGCGGCGACCTCGGCGGCACCTCCACCCGGATCGTGATCGCGGACCATGAGGGCAACGTAGTGGGTCGCGGGGCTGCCGCGGGCGGAAATCCGACCAGCCACCCCGCGAGTGCCGCGGCCAACTTCGGCCAGGCCATTCACCAGGCGCTGGAAGGCCTCGACGCGAGTCTGGTGCGCACCGCGGTGATCGGCGCGGCCGGCGGCTCCGCACTGTCCAACCCGGGCGTCCGGGCCCAGTTCGACGCCGCCTGGAGTGGCGCCGGCCTGGTCTGCGAGGCCGACTACATCGGCGACCTCGAGGTCGCTTTCGCCTCCGGTACGCCGGAGCCGGACGGCACCGTGCTGATCGCGGGCACCGGCAGCGCGGCCGGCCTGGTCCGCGACCACCGGCTGACCCGGACGGCCGACGGGCACGGCTGGCTGCTCGGTGACGACGGCTCGGGGTTCTGGCTCGGCCGCGAGGCAATGCGCAGTCTGTTGCGCGCTCTCGATCTCGGCGAGCCGCTCGGCGGTCTCGGCGAGGCCGTCGTGAACGCCGTGCTGCCGGACCGGGACAAGGACGCCATGGCGGAGCGTGAGGGGTACGACCGGCTCCGTGACGACCTGATCCGCACGGTGAACGCACGTCCGCCCGTGCTGCTGGCCGAGTTGGCCCGCACGGTCGTCGCGGCGTACGACCAGAACGACAAGACGGCGCATGCTCTGGTGAAACGCGCAGCCGAACTGCTCACAGAGACGGTCAGCCGGCTCCGGACAACGTCGGACAACGGCCCGTTGGTGCTGGCCGGCAGTGTCGCGGGCGAATCCTCGCCGGTCGGCCGGTTGCTCCGGCAGAACATCCACGAACACTTCGACGGCGAGGTGCTGACCGCCCGCGACGGGGTGGGCGGAGCCACCTGGCTGGCCCTCGGCGTCCTCGACCCCGCGCTGGCCACCCGCTCCAACCACGCCCGTCTGGTCAGTTAGTCAGTACTACGTACGCGCGCGTACGTAGTACTGACTGGTCCGGCTACTCGTCGAGGGCGGAGATCGGGCGGAGCTCCACCGCGACGAACTGGGCCTCGGGGATCCGGGCGGCGATCTCCTCAGCGCGTTCGGGGGACTCCACGTCCACGATGAACACGCCCGCGAGTTGCTCCTTGGCCTCGGAGTACGGGCCGTCGGTGGTGGCGCGGACGCCCTCGCGGACGCGGATCACCTTCGTCTGGCGCGGCGCGGCCAGCGGTGCGGCGGTGACCAGTTCGCCGCGCTCACTCAGTTCGGTGAGCAGCTTCTCCAGCTGGGCGGACAGCGCCTCCCGCGCGGACTTCGGAAGCTTGCGGCCCTCCTCGGTGTGCAGGAACGAGGGGTGGCCCCAGGTCACCGGGTTGCTGTGGATCAGTAGCAGGTATTTCACGGCAGTTCCTTTCCGTCGGATGGATCTTCGCAGCAGAGGTCGGAGGGTGTCCGGACTTCTCGACATTTCGGGAATTCCGGCCGGAGTCGCAGAATGTCGACCACCCGCACCCCGGTCCGACGTACCGGCCGACAGCTGATACCGAACCTGAGGTGAACGACGTGAACGAGTCCGATCTGCGGCTGGCCGACGGCCGCACGCTGCACGTGTACGACACGCACCCGGGCGACGACGGCCGGCTCCCGGTGGTCTGGCACCACGGCACGCCCAACCTGGGCGCACCGCCCGCACCGCTCTTCGAGGCCTCCGACCGGCTCGGGATCCGCTGGGTGTCGTTCGACCGGCCCGGGTACGGCGGGTCGACGCCCGCGCCCGGAAGGACCATGTCATCGGTCGCGGGTGACGTGGCAGCCGTCGCCGACTCGCTCGGGATCGACCGGTTCGCCGTCGTCGGCTACTCCGGCGGCGGCTCGTACGCCCTCGGCAGTGCCGCATCGCTCGGCGACCGGGTGGAGGCCGTGGTCAGCCTGGCCGGCATCGCGCCGTACGACGCCGACGGGCTGGACTGGTTCGCCGGGATGGTGCCGTCGGGGGTTCTCGCGCTCGAGGCGGCGGTCCGGGGACGCGAGGCGAAGACGGCCTACGAGGCGTCGGGGATCGAGTACGACCCGGAGTTCACCGCGGCCGATCTGGCCATGTTCGAGGGACCGTGGGGGTGGCTCGGCTCGGTCGCGGGACCGGCACGGGACGCGGGACCGTACGGGCACATCGACGACGACGTGTCGTACGTCCTCCCCTGGGGCTGCGACCCGGCCTCGATCGCGGCACCGGTGCTGGTCGTGCACGGCGGCGAGGACGGCGTCATCCCGAGCAGCCACGGCGAGTGGCTCGCCGACCACCTACCGGACGCCGAGCTGCGCCTAGATCCGGGCCTTGGGCACATCTCGGTACTGTCGTACGGGGAGGATGGCTTGGAGTGGATCCGCGAGCAGACCGGCTGAACCACCGGTTGCATCGCCGAGTCTTGGGTACGGAGGTTCAGATGAGGCGATCAAGGGGTGTCATACGTGCTGGTGGCTGACAGGTACCGGCTGGGCGAGCCACTCGGCCGCGGCGGCATGGGAGAGGTCTTCCGCGCTGTCGACGAGGTGCTCGGACGTCCGGTGGCGGTCAAGCTGCTGAGGCCCTCGGACCACGATCCGGCGGCGGCCGTCGAGCGGTTCCGCCGGGAGGCACGGGCCGCCGCGATTCTGAACGACACGCACGTCGTCGCCGTGTACGACTTCGGTCAGCACGGCGACCGCTCGTACCTGGTGATGGAACTGGTCGAAGGCCGCAGCGTCGCCGACGAGCTGGCGCAGACCGGGCCGCTTCCCCGCGAGCGCGCCGTCGACATCATCGAACAGGCCGCCGCCGGACTGGCCGCCGCTCACCGGCGGGACATCGTCCATCGCGACATCAAGCCCAGCAACCTGCTGCTCACCACCGACGGGACCGTGAAGATCGCGGACTTCGGGATCGCCCATCTGGCCGACGACGGCGCCGCCGCGCTGACGGTCACGGGGCAGATCGTTGGCAGCACCCACTACCTCGCCCCCGAGCGAGCGCAGGGCCGGCCGGCAGGCAGGCCGTCGGACGTCTATGCGCTCGGCTGCGTGCTCTACCAGCTCGTGGTCGGCCACCCGCCGTTCACGGCCGAACACCCGACGGCGATCCTCTACCAGCACGTCGACGCCGAGCCGCCCCGCCCGAGCCACGTGCATCCTGAACTCGGCGGCCCGTTCGAGGCCCTGCTCCTGCGCATGCTCGCCAAGGATCCTGCCGCCCGTCCCACCGCCACCGAGATCGCCGCCGGCGCTCTCCGCACCCCAGTTGACGGCACGGCAGCCACCGCGACAGTCGCAGCCGCTGGATTGGCAGCGGCCCCTGAAGGCTCCTCCACACTTACAGACCTAGCTGTCCCCACACCTGCGGGCCAGCCGAAAGCTGGCGAGGCCACCGGCATCGCAGCTGCCGACGCAGACGAACGGGCTCCGGACGCGAGTACGCCGACCGGCGCGCCTGCGCTGCTGAGTGGTGCTGGCCGGCGGAAGCGCGTCGTGGTGGGGGCTGCTGCGGCTTTGGTGGCAACTGCTGCCGCGGTGGCCGCGTTGGTCGTGATCAACGGGGGCGAGACGCAGCCTCCGGCGACGACCAACCTCGAGCCCAAGCCGGGTGCCGCGCCGAGTACGCCCGGGCGGACACCCAGCCCGACGGCGACTCAACCCTCGACCAACCGGACGGAGCCGGGCACGGTCAACAGCAGCCCGGGCCGAAGCCCGTCCCAGCAAGGCACGCCTACACCGGGTACCTCTCCAAGCAGCACCCCATCGACTGGTACCTCATCGCCGGGCACCAAGTCGCCCAGCGCGCCAACACAGAGCAGCGATACACCCAGCGCTCCAAGTAGCCAGACTCCCCCGCCCAGCACCACGCCGCCCCCGGAGCCATCGCCGTCGAACAGTGACACCCCACCGGCTGACCCAGCTTCGCAGGCTCCGAAGGGCGCGGGCTCCGACTGATTCGGTCGAGCAGCCTGCGGCCAGGCCCGGTTGCTGGTGTGGTCTGTGGGTACCGAAGTCCGGATGAGGCAATCCGGAGGTGTCATTCGTGCTGGTGGCTGACAGGTATCGGCTCGGTGACCCGCTCGGGCGTGGCGGCATGGGTGAGGTCTACCGCGCTGTCGACCAGGTGCTCGACCGCCGAGTGGCGGTCAAGCTCATGCTCCCGGTCCGGAACACGCTCGCAGCGACGGAACGGTTCCAGCGCGAGGCGCGGGCAGCCGCGGCGCTGAATGACCCGCACGTCGTCGCCGCCTTCGACTTCGGCAGCCACGGGGAGGGCTTCTACCTCGCGATGGAACTGGTCGAGGGCCGCACTGTCAGCCAGGAACTCAAGCGGCGCGGACCGCTGCCGGCGGATCTTGCCGTCGACATCATCCGGCAGGCGGCTGCCGGGTTGGCGGCAGCTCACCGGCTCGGCATCGTGCACCGCGACATCAAGCCCGGCAACCTCCTGCTTGCCGAGGACGGCACGGTGAAGGTCGCCGACTTCGGCATCATGCGCTTCCTCAACGACACCACGACCACGTTGACGGCCACCGGCCAGATCGTCGGCACCAGCCACTACCTGTCGCCGGAACGCGCACTCGGCAAGCCTGCTGAGGCACCGTCGGACGTTTACGCCCTCGGCTGCGTGCTGTACCAACTCGTCACCGGCCAGCCACCGTTCCTGGCCGACGACCCGGCCTCGATCATGTACCAACACGTCGAAACTGCCGCCGTTCCACCCAGCGACCTCCGCCCTGAACTGTCCGGCGAGTTCGAGTCCTTCCTCTTCTGGCTACTCGCCAAGGACCCGGCGCAACGACCCACCGCGACCCAGATCGCCAGCGGCGCAACGCCTCCAGTCATCGTCCAGCCGACCGAGGCCGTCACCACGGAGTCCATGGCTCTGCCCACGGAGGCCGACGTTCAGCTTGTCGAAGCGGATGCGCCGCCTGCCGAGGGGTCCCGTCGGCCATCCCGGAAGCTGCTGGTGGCTGCCGGAGCGACTGTCGCATTGGCGATCGGCGCGACCGTCGGATTCCTGCTCGACGCCAACAGCCTCAAAGCCCCCGCCACGAACGACCTCTCCCCCGGCTCCGGCGCCACCACCCCAGCGCCACAGCCGAGCACGCCCACAACCACCAGCCCCAAGGCGACTCCAACGCCGTCCCAAACGGTGGCCGGAACCTCAGCAGCCCCACAGCCGACCGCCCGTTCTGCCTCTTCCACCAATCCCAGCAAGCCCACCAAGACCCCGCCACCCAAGGGCCCGAAAAAGCCGAAGCCCTCGAAGCCGCCGCACTCCGGTAAGCCTTGACGAGTTGTGGTTGGTACCTGGCTGGGGCTAGCCAGTTGCCCGCAGCATCCCTCCGACACATTCCAAGTAACAGCTTGACATCTAGCTATCGTCGGGTTCATATTCCAAGCATGTCCTTGGAATCGGTGGATGACCCTCGGCGGCGGCGGTTGTTGGATGATCCGTTGGCTATTCGGGCGATGGCGCATCCGGTGCGGCTGGATCTGCAGGCCTTGTTGGGGAAGGAGGGGCCGTTGACCGCGGCTGATGCGGCTCGGCGGCTCGGGATCAGCCAGGCGCTGGCCTCTCACCACCTGCGGCAGCTCGCGAAGTACGACTTTGTGGAGCCGGCGCCGGGCAAGGACAACCGGGAGCGGCCCTGGCGGCTGGTCTCCACCTCGCAGTCGTGGCGCGACGCGAAGCTGAACCCCGAGGCAGCCGCGGCGGCCGACGTACTGGAACAACTGCTGGCCGAGCGGGCCCTCGGCGCCTTGGCGGACTGGCAGCAGCGGCGGCCGGACGAGCCAGAAGTCTGGCGGGAGAACGCCGGCATCGGGCACACCGGGATCTACCTGACCGGCGACGAGTTGGCCGAGCTCGAGGAACAGATCAGCGGTCTGCTCAAGCGGTACGTCGACGAGCGGCCGATCGACGACAAGTCCACCCGGCCGCCGGGCAGCCGCCTGGTCGACATCACCCGGATCGTCACGGTGTCACCGGCGGAGGAGTCCCTCGCCGTAGAGCCAGAGGAGGAGAAGAAGTGAAGAACCTCTGGGAGGTGCTGGCGCGTCAGCGTGACTATCGGCTGGTACTGAGCGCCGGGCTGATCTCGCTGACCGGGGACTGGATCCTGCGGATCGGGCTCGCGTACCACGTTTACGCGCTGACGGGCTCGACGCTGGCCTCGGGTGGTCTGCTGCTCGCGTCGTTCCTGCCGCTGGTGGTGCTCGGCTCGCTGGCGGGCGTGTTCGTCGACCGGTGGGACCGGCGGCGCACGATGATCCTCACCAACCTGGTGCATGCGTTCGTCCTGCTGCCGCTGCTGGTGGTCCGCGACGACTCGACCATCTGGGTGATCTACCTGGTGGTGCTCGCACAAAGTTGCCTGCAGCAATTCTTCCGGCCGGCCGAGCAGTCGCTGGTGCCGTTGCTGGTCGAGCCGCGCCAACTGGTAACAGCGAATGCGCTCAACAGCCAGACCAGCGATATCGCCCGACTCGTCGGTGCCGCGCTCGGCGGTGTCCTCGCAGCGATCGGCGGACTCTCCCTGCTCGCGCTGGTCGATGCGGCGACGTACCTGATCGCCATGGCGTTGCTGATCGGCGTACGGCATCGCCCGGAGCGGCTCCAACTCGAACGCGCCGGCGGCCTGCGACCCGCAGTACTGAAGGTGAAAGCCGAATGGGTGGAGGGCCTCCGGATCTGCGTAGGCGGTCCGGCGATGCGGCTGGTGTTCGTGTTCGGACTCGTCACCGGGGTCGGAGAAGGGGCCATGAGCACCTTGTTCGCGCCGTTCGTGTCCGCCGAGCTGGGCGGCGACGGTACGGCGTACGGGTTGATCACGTCGTCGCAGGCGATCGGCGGGATCGTGGGCGGGCTGGTCGCGGCCGCTGTCGGCTCAAGATTCTCGGCGGCGAAGATGTGGGGGTACGGCGCGGTCGCGTTCGGGCTGATCGACCTGGCGATGTTCTGCTATCCCCTGTTCTGGAAGAGCCTTGTGCCCGCGTTCGTCTGCATGGTGCTGGTCGGGCTGCCTGGCGCGTTCCTGATCGCGGGGTCGATGACGGTGATCCAGCGGCTGACCGACGACACCTCGCGCGGCCGGGTGTTCGGTGCGCTCTTCGCCACCGAGGGAGTCGCGCTGCTGGTCGGTATCGCCGCCGCGGGTGTGCTCGGCGACGCCGTCGGCATCATCCCGGTGCTGGTCGTGCAGGGACTCGGCTTCGTCACCGGCGGCATCGTCGTCCTCGGCCGGCTGCGGATCCTCGAGCCGGCACCGGTCGAAGCCCCCACACCGGCCGCAGCTACTCCGTGACGACTACCGTCCCCGCGACAGTTCCCGGGAGGGGCTCGTCGGCGGCCACCAGGTGCACCCGCACGCGCGCCACCCTGCGCCCGTCCATCTCGTTGACGGTCATCTTGTAGCCGTCGAACTGCGCCTCGTCGCCGACCGCGGGGACCCGGCCGAGCTGGGCGGCGAGCCACCCGGCCACCGTCTCGTACGGGCCGTCCGGGAGTTCCACCCCGGTCTCCTCGGCGAAGTCGTCCAGGTTCAGCAGACCGTCCACCTCGACGTCGCCACTGCGCAACCGGGTGGTCTCGGCCGACTCCTCGTCGTACTCGTCCTTGATGTCGCCGATCAGTTCCTCGACCAGATCCTCGAGCGTCACGATGCCCGCGGTACCGCCGTACTCGTCCAGCACGATCGCGAGATGCGTACTGCGGCGGCGCATCTCGGTCAGCGTCGGCAGCAGCTTCGCGGTGTCGGGCAGCATCAGCACGTCCCGGGCCAGGTCGCCGACCCGGACCGACCGGGTGGCGACCGCCGGGTCGAACAGGTCGCGGACGTGCACGAACCCGACGATGTCGTCGGCCGACCCGTTCATCACCGGGTACCGCGAGTGCGGCCGCTCGGCCGCGAACTTCACCGCCTTGTACGCCGGCATCTCGGCGTCGACGAAATCCACCTCGGTCCGGGGCAGCATCAGCTCGCGGAGCTGGCGTCCACCGGCCTCGAACACGTCGTCCACGATCCGGCGCTCCTCCTCGCCGAGCGACTCGTGCGCCGAGACGATCTCGCGGAGCTCCTCGTCCGACATCACCTCGCGGTTCGCGTTCGGGTCACCGCCGACCGCGCGGACCACCAGGTCGGTCGACCTGGACAGCAGCCAGATCACCGGCCGGGCGATCGAGGCGATCCGGTCCACCAGCGGGGCCAGGCCGAGCGCGAACGTCTCGGCCCGCTGCAGCGCGAGCCGCTTGGCCGCGAGCTCGCCGATCACGATCGACACGTACGAGATCGCGATGGTGATCAGCACCAGGGCGACGGTGTTCGCCACGGACTCCGGCAGGCCGAGGTCCTGCAGGTGCGGGGACAACCCGTCGGCCAGCGTCGCGCCACCGAAGGCGGCGGACAGGAAGCCCATCAGGGTGACGCCGATCTGCACGGCGGACAGGAACCGGTTCGGGTTCGCGGCCACCCTGGCGACGGTCTCGCCGCGCCTGCCGCGCTGGGAGATCGACTTGAGCTGACTCTCCCGCAGGGAGACCAGGGCCATCTCGGCCGCGGCGAAGACGCCACCGATCAGGACGAAGATGAAGATCAGGACGATGTTGAGCAGGGTCTCGTTCATGGCTGGGGGATTCCTAGCGCCCTCTCCTGGTCGGCGGGAGAGAGCGCGATGGTAGGGCGACGTCCATCGGTCCAGCGTAGCGGCGGCGGGTCCCACGGTGCATGTTCGAACTTGTTGGTTTACGATGATTCGTGGCCAGGTGGCCGCAAGTCATGGTCGGGGCGGTCGTTCGCGGCCCTCACCCGCAGCAAGTCGGACCAGGAAGCCGGACGATGAACACACCTCGAGGCGCCCGCCGGACGGACACCACCTTGTCCGACGGCCGGCAACTGATCTACTACGACCCCGCCGACGCCCCGGTCCGGGTGCCCCTCGAGGACACCCGCGGGCTGCTCGCGCCCAAGCCTCAGGTGGAGCTGCGGACCGACCCGCTGACCGGTGACGTGATCACCTACGCGACGCACCGCAACACCCGGACCTACCTGCCGCCGGCCGACCAGTGCCCGCTGGACGCGACCAAGCCGGGCAACCCGACCGAGATCCCGGACCACGACTACAACGTGGCCGTGTTCGAGAACCGGTTCCCCTCGTTCGCCGGACCCGGCCGGGCCGAGGTGGTCTGCTTCACCAGCGACCACAACAAGTCGTTCACCGACCTGTCCCAGGGCGAAGCCCGGCTGGTGGTGGAGGCCTGGGCCGACCGCTCCGCCGAACTGCGCGCCCGCCCGGACGTGGAGTACGTGTTCCCGTTCGAGAACCGGGGAAGCGAGATCGGCGTGACGCTGAGTCACCCGCACGGGCAGATCTACGCGTACCCGTTCCTGCCGCCGCGGATCAACACCCTGCTGGCGCGGGCCCGCGAGCACCAGGAAGTTGCTGGGAGCAACCTCTTCGCCGACGTGCTGGCCGCGGAGCGCAAGGAGGGCACCCGGATCATCGCGGAGAACGAGAACTGGACCGCGTTCGTGCCCGAGGCGGCCCGCTGGCCGGTCGAGGTACATCTCTATCCGCACCGCCACTTGGCCGGGATCGCGGACCTGAGCACCACCGAGCGCGACGACTTCGCCCAGCTCTACCTCGACGTACTGCGCCGCTTCGACGGGCTGTACGGCGACCGGCTGCCGTACATCGCGGCCTGGCACGAGGCGCCGGTCCGGGTGGATCGCGAGCTGGGCTACCTGCACCTGGAGCTCTTGTCGATCCGGCGGGCCGCGGACAAGATCAAGTATCTTGCCGGTTCGGAGTCCGGGATGGGCGCCTTCATTTCCGACACGAGGCCCGAGGACGTGGCCGAGACCCTGCGGAAGGTCGGTTCGTGAGCACGTTCGCGGAGGTCTTCGGCACCGAGCCCGACGGGGTCTGGCGCGCACCCGGCCGGGTCAACCTGATCGGTGAGCACACCGACTACAACGACGGCCTGGTGTTGCCGATCGCGCTGCCCAACCAGATCCAGGTGACCGCGTCGGCGCGCACCGACGGCGTGATCGCGGTCGCCTCGTCCGGACAGTCCGGTGTCATTGAGTTCCCGCTGGCCGACCTGTCGCCGGGGTCCGTGAAGGACTGGGCCGCCTATCCGGCCGGCGCCGCCTGGGTACTGCGTGAGGCGGGCTACGACATCGGCGGGGCGAACCTGTTGGTGGACTCCGATCTTCCTTCCGGCGCGGGGCTTTCGTCATCGGCCGCCCTGCTGTGCGCGACGGCCGTCGCCCTGCTGGGCCTGCACGACATCAAGGTCGACCCGGCCGAGGTCGCGCGCCTCGCCCAGCGCGCGGAGAACCAGTACGTCGGAGCGCCCGTCGGCCTGATGGACCAGATGGCCTCGATGTGCTGCACCGCCGGCCACGCCCTGTACTTCGACATCCGCGCTATGTCGACCGACCAGATCCCCTTCGACCCCGAGGCCGAGGGGCTCAGCCTTCTCGTCGTCGACGTGAAGGCGCCGCACCGCCACGTGGACGGCGAGTACGCCGCCCGGCGCAAGAGTTGCGAACAAGCCGCGGCCGAACTCGGCGTACCGGCTCTTCGGTCGGTCGCCTACGAGGACCTGGACGACGCGCTGGCCCGCCTCTCCGACGACGTCGTACGCCGCCGCGTCCGCCACGTCGTCACCGAGATCCGCCGGGTCGAGGAAGCCGTCGCCCTGATGCGCTCCGGCCGGTTGCGCGAGGTCGGCCCCCTCTTCACCGCCTCCCACGCCTCCCTCCGCGACGACTTCGAGATCACCGTCCCCGAACTCGACGTAGCCGTGGACGCCGCCCTCGCGGCCGGCGCCCTGGGCGCCCGCATGACCGGCGGCGGATTCGGCGGCTGCATCATCGCCCTGGTCGAAACCTCCGCGACCGCCTCCACCCTCGCCGCCATCACCAAGGCCTTCGCCGCCCACTCCTTCACCCCACCAGCCTCACTCTCAGCCACCCCCTCCCCAGGCGCCTCCCGCGTCTCCTGACACGGGGAGAGTCGGTCAGGAGGCGATGATCAGGTCGCAGCCGGTTTCTCGCATGGATTTGCGGGCTGCGGCGGGGAGGCCGGCGTCAGTTACTACTACGTCCAGGTCGGACCAGGTGGCGAAGGTGCTGAGGCCGACGGTGCCCCACTTGGTGTGGTCGGCGACCAGGACCACCTCGCGGCTGGCGGCGATGAAGGCTCGGTTGGTCTCGGCTTCCATCAGGTTCGGGGTGCTGAGGCCGTGCTCGGCGTCGACGCCGTGGGCGCCGAGGAAGAGCATGTCGAGGTGCAGGGACTGCAAGGCCGCGGTCGCGATCGGCCCGACCAGGGCGTCCGACGGGGTGCGGATGCCTCCGATCAGGACCACCGTGCGGTCGGAGCGGCCGTTGCCGTGGAAGACGTCGGCGATGCGGGCCGAGTTCGTCACCACGGTGAGGTTCTCCACCCGGAGCAGTTGCCGGGCGAGTGCGTAGGTGGTGGTCCCGGCGCCGATGCCGATCGCGCTGTCGGGCTGGACCCGGCGGGCGGCCTCGGCGGCGATCGCGTGCTTCGCCGAGGATTCCTGGGTGAGCTTGGCGTCGAAGCCTGGCTCGTGCGCGCTGCGCAGGCCGACCGAGGTAGCGCCGCCGTGCACCTTGTGCAGCAGACCGCTGGAGTCCAGGGCGTCCAGGTCGCGGCGGATCGTCATGTCGGAGACGCCGAACCGCTCGACCAGCTCGGCGACCGTGATCGCGCCGCGGCTGTTGACCTCGGCAACGATGGTGGCCTGTCGCTGGGCAGCCAGCTGACCGCCCCGGCCGCGGGAGGGCTCAGCATTCGGTCCGGCTGCGTTCACACTGGACAGCCTAAGGTCTCAAGTGCCCTTTCGCAGTCCGATTGTGTTGATTCCTGTGCCTGTACCGCGAAATCTCGTTGCCGCGGGCGGCCCGCCTTGTCAGGCTGAGGCATGCGATTCCCCGAGGACGTCCCGGTACTGACCGACGGCACCGTGACACTGCGTGCGCACACCAGCGCGGACATCAAGCCGGCCTTCGACGTCTGCCAGGACCCGGTGATGCAGGAGTGGACCACCATCCCGGTGCCGTACGAGTGGCAGCACGCCGAGCAGTACCTGACCGAGTTCATCCCGTCGGGCTGGCGGGACTGCAGTTCCTGGGGGTGGGCGATCGAGTACGACGGACGCTACGCCGGCACCATCGACCTGCGTCCGGGCGCTGGGGGCGTCGGCGAGATCGGGTTCGGGCTCGCGCCCTGGGCCCGGGGCAACGGCGCGATGACCCGGGCGGTGAAGCTGGCCGTCGCGCACGCCTTCGACCAGGGCTGGGAGCGCGTCATCTGGCGCGCCTACGTCGGCAACTGGGGATCCCGTCGGGTCGCCTGGAAGAGCGGATTCCGCAACCTGGTGATGGTCCCCGCTCACGGTGTGGCGCGGGGCGTCCGCAAGGACGAGTGGATCGCCTCGATCACCCGCGACGACGATCCCGAGCCGCAGGGCCACTGGTGGTCGGTGCCGGTGCTCGAGGGCGACGGCGTGCGGTTGCGCGAGTTTCGCAGTACGGACGCGAAGCGGGTTGCCGAGGCGTGCAACGACGAACGGACCCAGGAGTGGCTCGTCGGGCTGCCGTCGCCGTACACCCTCGACGACGCGGAGGGCTTCATCGAGAGCCGGCAGGAGATCCGCGCGAGCGGCGAGGGGGTGACGTGGGTGATCGTCGATCCGGACACCGACGAACTGCTCGGCAACGTGAGCTGCTTCGACCTGCGGAACCGGATCGACCAGACGATGGGCGAGATCGGCTACTGGGCGCACCCCGAGGCGCGCGGCCGCGGCGTGATGTCGAAGGCGGTCGCACTCGTGATCCGGCACGCCTTCACCCCGCTCGAGAACGGCGGGCTCGGCCGGCGGCGGCTGGTGCTGTTCGCTGCCGAGGGCAACACCGCCTCGAAGCACGTTGCCGAGGTCAACGGGTTCACCGAGTTCGGGGTCGAGCGGTCGGCCAGTCCGACCCGCGACGGCCGCTTCCTCGACACGCACGGCTTCGACCTGCTCCGCACCGACTGACCCCGGCGGTCGCCAACTGACAGCGCCGCCTGCCTCCTGCCGGCCGGCCGATCACCTGATCCGGGGGTTGCCGATCGGGCCCGGGGAGGTAACAAATCTGCGTTTCTGCGACCACTTGGTGACAGACGACACATCTTCCCCTCGCCGTGCGGCGTTCTGACTGGTTGAATCGTCGAGTGAGAGATCGTGAGGAACTCGTCCGCCGCTGGCAGGCCGGGTGGTCTGTATCGCGTGGCTGGACCACTGTCGAGGATGACAACGACGGGATCTTGACCGTCCGTGCGGGCGAGGAGAACCGTGCGATGGAGTACGTCGTCCTGGACGCCGACGACAAACCCGAGCGGGTCGAGCGCGCCGCCGAGCTGGCCAAGGCCGCCGGCAGTGGCCGGGGCGCCGGCTGGGTCACGCTGGCCACCGACGATCGCGAGGCCCGGATCGAGCAGCTCGAGGACCTCGGCCTGGAGGTGCAGCGCGACCAGGACTGGCTGATGACGATCCAGCTGTCCGAGCAGCCCGCTCTGAAGCTGAATGAGCGCTACGCCCTGCACTCCGAGCTCGAGTCGGACCTGATCATCACCAGAGCCACCCTGCACGGCGGCGTGGTGTCCAGCGGCCGGATGGCAGTGGTCGGCGAGGACGCCGTCGCGGACCGGATCGAGACGGATCCGGCGCATCGCCGGCGCGGCCTCGGCAGTGCGGTGATGGCCTCGCTGGTCGAGACCGCGGCCGCCCAGGGCGCCAAGCGCGGCATCCTGATCGCCTCGATCGACGGCCTGCGGCTCTACCGAAGCCTGGGCTGGAAGGTCATCGCCGACATCGTCATCGCCCGTCCGGCCTGATCGCGGCGACGGTCTCCGCGAGCGCCTCGGCGGTCGGCACCGGCTCCATGCCGAAGGCACCTTCGGCCTGCGAGGAATCGAGCACGAAGGGTCGCCGGAACTGGTACTGCAGTTCCCGGACACCGCGCGCCGACTTGTTCACCAGCCCGGCGAGCCAGAGCACGGCCGGCGGCATCGACGCCAACCGAGGAGCCTGTACTCCGGCGATCGCCGCGGCCTGGGTGGTCAGGTCGCGCAGGGAGGTCGGCGCCGGGCTGGGGACGTGCCAGGTCCGCCCCCAGGCCGTCTCGTCGGAGGCGACCGCGACCAGAGTCCGGGCGACGTCGGTGACGGAGGTCCAGCTGTGCGGGGCATCCAGATCCGCCGGGATCAGCGTCCGTTTACCGGCCAGAACCCCTGGCAGTACGCCGACAGTGAAGAACGACACAGCGCCGGTCCCCAGGTAGTCCGATCCCCGCACCTCCGCAGTGCGGATCCGGCCCGCTCGGTGGGCCGCCAACGCGTCGGCCCAGAGCTTCGAGCGGACCCGCCCCTTGACCGAGTTCGGCCGCTCCGGATCGCCTTCCTTCATGGGTCCGTCGGGCACTCCGTAGGCATACAGATTCCCGGTCGTGAGCAGTACCGCGCCCGTAGCCGCGGCGGTCTCGATGAGCGACGCCCCGAGCGGCGGCCAGTCCACGGGCCAGCGGTCGTAGGCGGGGCCACCGCAGCTGAACAGGGTGTCCGCGCCCTCGACGAGGCCGGTCAACGCCGACGGGTCCGACGCGTTCGCCCGCACCTTCTCGAGACCAGGGAGATCCGGGCCGTTTCCGCTGCGAGTGATCAGTCTCACCTGCTCACCGCGCTCCACCAGCAGTCGCGCCACCGCAGTACCGACCGGGCCTGAACCTACGACTGCTCGCACGGGGTCAACCTCTCGTTTGAGGTCTAGGACGGTACAGGGCTGCCGTTAAAGGTTCGTCAATGCGGGCGTGAGGAAGGCCGCATGGGGTCGTGGTCGCTGCCGAGATCGGCTACGGTCCGTGCCGTGCCTTGGCGGCTGCCGCCCGGGCGCGGACTGGGGATCACGGGGAATCGACGGACGACGACGAGAGGCTCGCTGGTTCCATGACCGACTCACCCAACGGCCGGAATCCCTTCTTCCCGGAGGAACCGGACAACCACGGCCGGGGCGACTCGCAGTACCAACCGCACTACGAAACGCAGCATCAGCCGCCATATGACCCGCAGTACGACGCACAGCGCCGGCCGCAGTACGACGAGCAGTACGAGGACCAGCACGAACCGCAGTACGACGAGCCTTCGGTCGGGCGGCACGGGAGCAGGCGGCGTCGCCGCGGCGGGGTAGCGGCACCCATCCTGGGAGCACTGGCCGTACTCGCGCTGGTGGCCGGCGGCGGCTGGTACGTGACTCGCGACGCGACCAGCCCGGCCAGCCAGGACGAGCCGCTGACGATCACGACCGACGACTCGCCCACGCCGACGGATGAGCTGAGTACGCCGGTCGCACCGAGCGCGACCCCCTCCACGCCGAGCGCGACCCCTTCGGCGACTCCGTCGAAGTCACCGTCCAAGAGCCCCAAGGCAACGCCCACCCGGTCGACCACGGCACCGAGCCGCGAGGGCACGCGGTCGCCGCAGCCGAGCACGAAGCCCACCACGAGCGCCACTCCGACCAAGAAGCCGACGAAGAGGCTGCCGGCGCCCAGCAGTGGTAGCGCGGAGGCCCAGGTGCTGCAGCTCACCAACCAGGAGCGTGCGAAGGCGGGCTGTGGACCGCTGCGGACCAACAGCGCGCTGACCAAGGCGGCCGAGGCGCACGCGTCGGACATGGTCCTGAACCACTACTTCGACCACAACAGCCTGGACGGCCGCTCGCCGTTCGACCGGATGAAGGCGGCCGGCTTCAGCGGCGGCTCGATGGCCGAGAACATCGCTGTCGGCTACAAGGCCGCGGGGGCCGTGGTGGAGGGCTGGATGAACAGCGAGGGCCACCGGAAGAACATCCTGAACTGCAGCTACACGATGATCGGGATCGGCTACGACAGCGGCCAGGTCAAGCCCGACTGGGGCAACGGGAGCTGGGTGCAGGACTTCGGCGGCTGAGCTCGAATCTTCGGTATTCGTTAAGACGATTCGCCGCCCCGTAACGGTGACCTTTCGCCTCGGTTAAAGTTTCCGTTCGGTAACCAGGGGGCCCTGGCAACGTCTCCGAGGACAACTCCGGCCCGGCCACTGTGCAGGACACCGGTTCTGCCGGCGAAGGCAGCGGCAAGCCGAAGGTCACGGTCACCGCGACCCTGCCGGCAACGCTGTGGCCAGGCCACAGCCAACAGCCGGTTGGAGAACGATCACTGTGGGTAGATCCGTCCTAGCTGTTTACCGCGAGCTCCTCACCAGCGCGCGGTGAGACGAATGAGGCACGTCTTGGGGGCGACCGTGAAGGGAACACGCACGTAATGTCAGAGCGAGGAGTCGGCGCCAGGCGCCGGCCAAGCAGGAGGGCAGCCCGTACTCCGTCGAGGGCGCGGCGCGCCCTGGTGGCACTCGGCACCGTCGTGCTGGTGATCACCCCGATCTCCTGGATCCTGCTCCACGAACCACAAGCGGACCAGGCCGACGCCTCGGTCCCGTACGTCACCAGGGACGACGACACGTACATCACGGCGTCGAACCAGCCGGTCGTGGCGACGCCGACCGCTCCGGACTCTGCGAGCCCGACAGCGACGCCGTCCACCCGTACTCCGAAGCCGTCCGCTCCGGTGACTCCGGGCGGTACGTCGTCGACGAGCCCCACCGACGGGCCGACGGACGAGCCCACGGACGGCCCGGGTACCACCACGGAGCCGTCGACCCCGCCGAGCACCGGCACCGCCGAGGACCCGGACCCGTCGGACCCACCGACGACCAGCACGCCGTCCAGCACCCCGAAGCCGTCCGCCCCGCCGCCGGCAGACAACGGCAGCATGAGCGGGGAAGAGGCGGAACTGTTCTCGCTGGTCGACGAGGCGAGGAAGAGCAATGGATGCGCGCCGCTGCGGCGGAACAGCAATCTGACCGGCAGCGCTCGCAACGATGCTGAAGGGCGGGCCGCCAGCGGCGACGTCTCCGAGACCGAGGCGTCCAAGGCGGCGGTCGGCGGCAACGGGATGTCCGCGAAAAAGGCATTCGAACGGCTGAAGTCGCAGAGCTCAGGAACCCTCTTCAACTGCGGGCTGGACGAGCTCGGCGTCGGCCGTGGCGACGCCGACGACGACGACGGCTTCCTCTGCGGGCTGGGCCTCTGCAACAAGAAGACCCGGGTCGCGTGGGTGGTCGACTTCAAGTAGTGGTCGGGTGACTACCTGGCGAAGTACCGGACGGCGGCTCGGCGAGGTTCGGGCCGCCGTTCCGTCTTGTGAGTGGGACGATGGGGGAAGGTGCTTGAGTCGGCCTCCGGTGCGGGGTTAGCTTGAGCCTCCACCCACTCTGCGGGAGGCCGGATGTACGGCGAGCGAGACGATCTCGATGCTGCCCGGCCTGCGTTGTTCGGCATTCCACCCGACGCGCTCGCCGACGAGCGGCCCGACCGGCGGCCCGAGGACGCCAAGCGGGTCGGTTTGAGCCGTCATACCGAGGAAGGCGCGGTCGTGCACTTCGTCTCCAACCTCGACGGCGCCAAGCCCGGCCACAAGATGATGGCCTGGATCCTGCTGGTCACCTTCGCCACTCCGGCCCTGTACACGCTCTTCCTGCTGCTCTGAAACGGCAACGGACCGCGACCCCCTGGCGGGAGCCGCGGTCCGTCGTACGGGACCGATAGGTCAGCCGACCTTCTTCTGCAGGTTCTCGTCCAGCGCGGCCAGGAAGGCCTCGGTGGTGAGCCACTCCTGGTCGTTGCCGACCAGCAGCGCGAGGTCCTTGGTCATCCTGCCTTCCTCGACGGTCTCCACGCAGACCTGCTCGAGGGCCTCGGCGAATCCGATCACCTCAGGGGTGTTGTCCAGCTTGCCGCGGTGCTTCAGGCCGCCGGTCCAGGCGAAGATCGACGCGATCGGGTTGGTCGACGTCGGCTTGCCCTGCTGGTGCCGGCGGTAGTGCCGGGTGACGGTGCCGTGCGCGGCCTCGGCCTCGACGGTCCTGCCGTCCGGCGTCATCAGCACCGACGTCATCAGGCCGAGCGAGCCGAAACCCTGCGCGACGGTGTCGGACTGCACGTCGCCGTCGTAGTTCTTGCAGGCCCAGACGTAACCGCCCTCCCACTTCATCGCGGAGGCGACCATGTCGTCGATCAGCCGGTGCTCGTAGGTGAGCCCGTGCTTGTCGAACTCCTCCTTGAACTCGTCGGCGAAGATCCTCTCGAAGATGTCCTTGAAGGTGCCGTCGTACGCCTTGAGGATGGTGTTCTTGGTGGACAGGTACACCGGGTAGTCACGCTGCAGGCCGTAGGAGAACGAGGCGCGCGCGAAGTCCTCGATGGACTTGGTGAAGTTGTACATGCCCATCGCCACGCCACCGTCGGCGCCATAGTTGGCGACCACGTGCTGGATCGGCTCCGAGCCGTCCTCGGGGGTGAAGGTGATGGTCAGCTCGCCGGCGCCGGGGACCTTGAAGTTGGTCGCCTTGTACTGGTCGCCGTGCGCGTGACGGCCGATGATGATCGGCTTGGTCCAGCCCGGCACCAGGCGCGGGATGTTCGAGATGATGATCGGTTCGCGGAACACCACGCCGCCGAGGATGTTGCGGATGGTGCCATTCGGGGAGACCCACATCTTCTTCAGGCCGAACTCCTCGACCCTTGCCTCGTCCGGCGTGATGGTCGCGCACTTGACGCCGGCGCCGTACTGCTTGATCGCGTTGGCCGCGTCGATGGTGACCTGGTCGTCGGTCGCGTCCCGGTGCTCGATGCCGAGGTCGTAGTACCTGAGGTCGACGTCGAGGTACGGGTGGATCAGGCGGTCCTTGATGAACCGCCAGATGATCCGGGTCATCTCGTCGCCGTCGAGTTCGACGACGGGGTTGGTCACCTTGATCTTGGCCATGGCGTGGGTTGTTCCCCTCGGTCAGATGTTTCTTGACGTCAAGATAGTTTTCTTGACGTCAAGATATCTCGCGCCTGAGTGTTCTGTCACCTCGGGGCCTTGAAGTCCTGGCGATGCCGCTGCGGCGTAGTACCGAGGACCAGGTGGAAGTGATGCCTGAGGGCCGCGCCGGAGCCGAATCCGCACTCCGCCGCGACCCGCTCGACCGGTTGGTCGGTGGTCTCCAGCAGCAGTCTGGCCCGATCCAGCCGCTGCCTGAGCAGCCACGCCTGACCGCTGCTGCCGGTGCGTTGGCGGAACTGCCTGGTGAACGTACGCCTGGACAGCGCGACCGCCGCGGCCCACTCGTCGAGCGATACCGGCTGATCCAGCCTCGACCGGGCCCACACCATCGCGCGCTCGATCACGTCGTCCGACGGATCCGGCGGTACCGGCACCGGGATGTACTGCGCTTGCGAGCCGCTCCGGTGCGGGGCGACCACGATCGCGCGGGCCAACCGCTCGGCAAGCTCAACCCCGTGATGGGTGCGAACCAGGTGCAGACAGCAGTCGAGGGAAGCCGCGGTTCCGGCCGAGGTGACGAGGTCGCCGAGGTCCGACCAGAGCACGTCCGCCCGAACCTTCACCTTCGGGTACTGCGCCGCCAGGCGATCCGCCCATCGCCAGTGCGTCACCACCTCCCGGCCGTCGGCGAGCCCGCTCGCCGCGACCAGGAACGCTCCGATGCACAGGCCGACCACCGTCGCGCCGCGCGCGTGGGCCTCGCGGATCGCCTCGACCAGCAGGCCGGAAGGCTCGCGCTCGGGGTCCCAACTCGGCAGGATCACCAGGTCCGCCTGGCTCATCACCTCGAGGCCGCGTTCGACGTACAGGTCGAAGCCGGCGTTCGTGGTGAGGCGGCCGGGCCGCTCGGCGCACACCTGGACGTCGTACTGGAGGTCGCCGCCGAGGCGGTCGCCGAGCACCAGGCAGGGCACGGAGAGGTGGAACGGGCTCATCCCGTCGAAGGCGAGCACGGCGACGGATCTCATGGCCCGATCTTAGGGAAGCATGTCCCTCGGGCCAATGGTTCGGCCGGTTCCCGCGGAGGACGATGAAGGCATGAAGATCACCCACGTGGGCGGACCGACCGCCCTGATCAGCCTCGGCGGCCTCGCTCTCCTGACGGATCCCGCGTTCGACGAGCCGCGCGAGTACCAGTTGCCCGGCCGCGTGATGAAGAAGCTCACCGGCCCCGCCGTGCAGCCCGCCGACCTCGGCCCGATCGACGCCGTCCTGCTCTCGCACGACCAGCACAAGGACAACCTCGACGACTCCGGCCGTGCCCTGCTGCCGTCGATCCCGCTGGTGCTGTCGACCCCCGCCGCGGCCTCCCGCCTGGACGGCGTCCGCGGCCTGGAGACCTGGGAGTCGATCGAACTCCCCCGCCCCGGCGGCGGCACTCTGACGGTCACCAGCCTCCCCGCCCGCCACGGCCCCGAAGGCGCCGAACCCATCACCGGCGCCGTCACCGGCTTCCTCCTGAGCGGTTCCGACCTGCCGACGGTCTACGTCTCCGGCGACAATGCCTCGGTTGACCTGGTAGCCGAGATCGTCACCCGCCTGAAAGCCGGCACCATCCCCGGCGTCACGGCCGCCTCCATCGACGTAGCCCTCCTCTTCGCCGGCGCCGCCCGCACCACCCTCCTGGATGGTGCCCCGCTCACCCTCACCTCCGAGGCCGCCGCCGAAGCCGCCCGCCTCCTCACCCCCGCGGCGATAGTCCCCGTCCACACCGAAGGCTGGTCCCACTTCACCGAAGGCCCCGACCACCTCACCAAAACCTTCACCACCGCCCACCTGACCAACCGCCTCCACGTACCAACCCCCGGCGTACCGCAGACCTTCTAACCGCAGCCGACCAGGACGGTTGGTGACGCTCCCACAACCCGGTGCGCCACCACCATCCGGAAGGCTGGCCCAAGTGGCAGGCGCCTGCACCGGCGTGATGGCTGGTGGGTGGGCCGGACCACCGCGGTGATCCACACCGGCAAGGGCAGGAACACGACGATCCACCTGTACTGGAACCAGGGCAGCTATATCTGGAACAACACCGGCGACACCGCCCGCCTCCAGACGCCGGCCAACAAGGTCGTCGACACCTGCGCCCGCATAACCGTCAGCGGCCGCGCCCGCGTCGCCTGCTGATCACCGGCAGAGCTGTACCGGACGACAGGAAGTGGTCGCTCACGAGGTCAACCTCCACGCCTACCCAGACGGCAGAGGTGCACAAAGCACGCAGCACTACCTGTCGTTCCGTACACCCCTCGGCGGCTAGCGGTACTTCGGCGGGTCGGCGTACTCAATTGATTAAGTGGGTTGTCCAGAACTCGGTCAGGTCGTCGACCGCGATCACCGCCGCCCACCGGGCGCCAGCGGCTTCTTCAGGGTCACCTTCAGCGCGGTGCAGTTCACCGTCGGCGTCCCCGCGGTCCCACCTTCGAGTCGGCTGACCTTGACGGCGTTCGCGCAGCCGTCCCACGCGTTCCCCCACAGCCGCAGATACATCTCCGCCAGCGCGGCCTTCGAGGTGTTCGTGAACGAGATCCGCTCCCGCCCCGTCCACGTCCGCCCGCTCGCATCACTCGCCGGTTTCACGTCGTACGCCGCCCGCCCGGGCCCGCGCTCGACAGTTTCCTTGCCAACAGCAACTTCCCCGACGGCGGCGGAGCTGGGCTAACGGCTCGCGGGTGCGGGGTCAGGGCCTTCGGGCAGCCAGTCCTGTACCAAGATCTCGTCGCCCACAGCGATTCGCCCCGACGTGAGCACCGCCGCCTTCATGCCGAAGCTGACGCCGCCGCCGTAGTCGGGCTGCCGCCGGTACCGCGCGAGGGTGCGCGTCGGCTCGGGTCCATTCTTCTCCCCCGTGGCCTGGTTCACCGTCGGTACTGCGCAGCGGATCGCGCGAGCGGCGTACCCGAACTCCACCTCGCCCGCGGACGCGCGCAGCACCTTGTCCTCGGTGTGCGGCTCGTCCCAGCCGGAGACGACGAGGTTCGGCCGGAAGCGGTTCATCGGGATGGGGCCGCCGCCCGTCTCCACGATCCGCTCGTTCAGGCCGTCCAGGGACGCCAGCGAGGTGATCAGCAGCGCGTGCGCGTCGCCGAACCCGGTCTGCCCCTTGTACACGCCCCAGCCTGGCCGCTCGTGCTCGGGCGTCACCCGCACCAACCCGGCGGGCTTCCCGATCCGCTCGGAGAACCACTCGTCCGCGGCCGGGTCCTGGACCACGCCGGCGCCGAACCACTTGCCGAACAGGCTCACGTCGCGCCGCTTCCCGTCGTACGCGACCGGTACTTCGAGGTCGTCGACGCCGTCGGCGGACAGCCTCAGAGCCTCGCCGTCACCGAGGACGGTGACGCGCAGCGGAGCCATCGCGGGCACGCTGCGCTGGCTGAGAAAGGTGCCGTCGGGCTCGACCAGCATGAAGCTCCGGTCGTGCAGGAGGCCCGTCGGTGTCACCTCGGCATGCTCGACGGACACCCCGGCGAGACCTTTCACCGGGTAGTAGGTCAGGGCAGCGACTCTGGCGACGGACACCCGGCAAAGCTACCCGGAGTCACCCCTGTCCCGCCCGCCTGTTGACCGAACCTGACCGCAGATTGTCCAGTTCTCCGGGCTCGAGCGTTATCTGCCGAAGGTGCCGGACGGCGCGGCCGGCGACACGAAGCCCTCCGAGTCCGTCAACGGATTCGCCTTCCCCGCCAGCTCGCCCAGCGGCATCACGTCGTACGGCGGTTGCGCGCGTCGCCCGGGCGCGACCAGATCGGGGACGGACCGCGGTGATGCCACCAGCACGGCGTTGCCGAAACCCTTGCCCCGCAGGACCTTGCGCTCGGCGAGCACCACGCCGTCGCCGACTCCGCTCCGCATGGTCGCGGCGACCCGCCGGACGAACGCGAGCCCAGCCGTCCCGTCGATCAGGTTGAGTACGACGACCCCGCCGGGACGCAGTACGCGGGTGCAGTGCAGGGCGAACTCGAGCGTGACCAGGTTGGCCGGGACCGCCTCGTGCACGAAAGCGTCGACGATGACCAGGTCGACGGAGTCCTCGTAGATTTCGGCGATACCGGCCCGGCCGGTGACGCCGCGGACCTTGATCCCGGCCCGCTTCGGCAGCGGCAGGGTCTCCCGGACGAACTCGGTCAGGTCCTCGTCCGGTTCGAGCACGATCTGGCGGGACCTGGGCCGCGTGGCCGCGACGTACCGGGGCAGGGTGAGCCCGGCGCCGCCGATGTGGACCACGGAGACGGCCTGGCGTCGCGGAGCGAAGGCGTCGAGCACGTCACCGATCCGGCGGACGTACTCGAAGGACAGGTGGGACGGGTCGGCCAGGTCGACCTGGGACTGCAGCGAGCCGTCGACGCGCAGGACGAACGTCCCGTCCGCCTCGGCCTCGACCGTCGCCGTCCCGGTGGCGACCTTGCGCTCGATCATCAGCTCATCTAACCAGCCCGCCGGGCGGCGCCGCCGTCGGCCGAACTCCCGACAGCGGCGACCGCCCGTCAGACCGCTGTCAGCGGGACTCGGCCTCCGCGGCCACGACGATGTCGGTGTTGTCGGAGAACAACCCGTCGATGCCCGCCTGCCGGTACGCCGCGATCTCGCCGAACAGGTTGCCGGACTCGGCGGCGACCGTGGAGCTGCGGAAGTTCACCGGCAGGAAGCTGTTCTCCACCCGGAACGTGTAAGGGTGGACGACCAGCCCGGCCCGGTGCGCGTCCCGGACGAGTGCGGTCGGCGTGCCGAGCTTGCCGGTGGCGTCGACCGGGATGACCTGGTCCTTCGACGGACCCACCCCATCGGCGTACCGGGCGACGTCGCGGAGCCCATTGGCGCTGACGATGTCGGCGTACGTGCGCGGGTCACCACTGGCCACGAAGTCGTACGGTGCGCCGGCGGAGCTGGTCAGCTGCACCAGCGGGATCCGGAGCTGCTTGTCCAGCGCCTTGAGGTTCGCCACCTCGAAGGACTGCACGAACACCTTCGCGTCGGGCCGGTTCAGGCCGTTGCGGTTCAGCGTCTTCACCAGTTCCGGCTCGAGCGCGAGGCCCTGCTGCTGGAAGTACGTCGGGTGCTTGGTCTCCGGGTAGATGCCGATCGGCCGGTCGAGCTCGCGGGACAGCCGCTTCGTCAGGTCGATCACCTCTTGCAGGGTGGGGATCTGGTAGTGCCCGTCGAACACGGTGTTGTGCTGCCGGACCGCCGGGATCCGCTCCTTCGCGCGGAGCGTCTTGAGCTCCTTCAGGGTGAAGTCCTCGGTGAACCACCCGGTCAGCGGCGTACCGTCCAGCACCTTGGTCTTCTTCCGGGCGGCGAACTCCGGGTGCGTGGCGACGTCCGTGGTGCCGCCGATCTCCGGCTCGTGCCGGGTGACGAGCACGTGGTCATTCGTGGTGACCAGGTCAGGCTCGATGTAGTCGGCGCCCATCCGGGCGGCCAGCTCGTACGACGCCAGCGTGTGCTCGGGCCGGTAGCCCGAGGCACCGCGATGCCCGACGATGACGAAATCGTCGTGCTTACCGGAGGTTTGAGTGGAGACCTGAGCAGGGGCCTGGACAGCCGTCGGCTGGGAGGTGGTCTGGTCGGTCACCTGCGGCACGAGGACCGCGGCGCCGACGGCGAGGACCGTGGCGGTGATCGGGACGAACCGGCGGGGCAGCACCGCTCGCATCATCGTGATTCTCCTTACATATCAGGGACTGTGCTCACCCTCAGGCGGTGTGGCGACCCCCGGGCGGCATACCGGCGTCCACCCGACGTCCGGCGGGTGAACGGCAAGCCGCGGGCCGGTAATGGATGCGGCGGCCGGCGGGTGAAGGGATCGGGCGGGAGGTTGGTGGACTGGTGGTGGGGATCACCTGCCCCACCGTCGCTCAGCGGCGCGGGACTTGCTAGCGTCCGAAGGAAATCCGTCGATGAAACCTCTTGAGGAGCGTGTCGTGAGCAATACACCCGTGAAGGTCGCCGTCACCGGCGCCGCCGGCCAGATCGGCTACAGCCTGCTGTTCCGCATCGCGAGCGGTGCGTTGCTCGGCCCGGACACGCCCGTGGAGCTCCGGCTGCTGGAGATCACCCCGGCCCTGAAGGCGCTCGAGGGTGTTGTGATGGAGCTCGACGACTGTGCTTTCCCGACCCTGGCAGGGGTAGAGATCGGCGACGACGCGGACACCATCTTCGACGGCGCGAACGTGGCCCTGCTGGTCGGCGCCCGCCCCCGGACCAAGGGGATGGAGCGCGGCGACCTGCTGGAGGCGAACGGCGCGATCTTCACCGTCCAGGGCAAGGCGCTGAACGAGCACGCGGCAGACGACATCCGGATCACCGTGACCGGCAACCCGGCCAACACCAACGCGCTGATCGCCCGCAGCAACGCCCCGGACATCCCGGCCGAGCGGTTCTCCGCGCTGACCCGGCTGGACCACAACCGCGCGCTGGCGCAGCTCGCGAAGAAGACCGGCTCCCACGTGACCGACCTCAAGAAGCTGACGATCTGGGGCAACCACAGCGCCACGCAGTACCCGGACATCTTCCACGCCGAGGTGGCCGGCAAGAACGCGGCCGAGGTCGTCAACGACCAGGGCTGGCTGGAGAACGACTTCATCCCGACCGTGCAGAAGCGCGGCGCGGCGATCATCGAGGCCCGCGGCGCCTCGTCGGCCGCGTCCGCCGCGGCGGCGACCGTCGACCACGCGCGCGACTGGCTGCGCGGCTCGGCCGACGGCGACTGGCTGTCGATGGCTGTCGTCTCCGACGGCTCGTACGGCGTCCCGGAGGGGCTGATCTCCTCGTTCCCGGTGACCACCAAGGACGGGAACTACGAGATCGTCCAGGGCCTGGAGATCAACGACTTCTCCCGCGCCCGGATCGACGCCAGCACCAAGGAGCTCGGCGAGGAGCGCGACGCGGTCCAGGCGCTCGGCCTGCTCGGCTGACCCCGATAAATCAAAGGAACCCCCGGGGAACTTCCCCGGGGGGTTTCTTTTGCTCGACGCAGTTGGTTGCCTACGGCAATGGCGTCAGTTGGGGACGATCAGCCCGAGCAGGAGGATCGCGGCGCCCACACCCAGCAGGAGCAAGGTGTCGAACATGCGGCTGCGGACATGCAGCAGGCCGGCCGCGTTGTCGCTGAGGCCGGCCCGGAGCAGCGCGGCGAGCAGCACCCCGCCGGAGAAGATCAGTACTCCGTTGCGCCAGTCGTAGAAGGTGAGGATCACCAGACCGACGGCGCACACCGCCAACGACAACGCCAGCGGCCACTCACTGCGCCGCTCGGCCACGCCCGCCATCACCCGGCCTGGTCTGGCTGAACTGCTGTGGACTGGGCGGCTTCGGCGGCTTCGACCACGTTGGTCAGCAGCATCGCCCGGGTCATCGGGCCGATCCCGCCCGGCATCGGGGCGATCCAGCTCGCCACCTCGCGGGCCGCGGCCTCGATGTCGCCGACGAGCTTGCCCTCCGCGCTGCGGCTGATGCCGACGTCCAGCAGCACCGCGCCCGGCTTCACCATGTCCGCCGTGATCAACCCGGCCGACCCGGCCGCCGCGATCACGATGTCACCGGTACGAACCACCGCGGCCAGGTCCCTGGTGCCGGTGTGGCACTGGGTCACGGTCGCGTTCTCGGACTTCCGGGTGAAGAGCAGCCCCATCGGGCGTCCCGCGGTGACACCCCGGCCGATGACGACCACGTGCGCCCCGGCGATCGGTACGTCGTACCGGCGGAGGAGCTCCACGCAGCCCTTGGGCGTGCACGGCAGCGGGCCGTCCTGGCCGAGCACCAGCTTGCCGAGGCTGACCGGGTGCAGGCCGTCGGCGTCCTTGGCCGGGTCGATCAGCCCGAGGATCTCGTTGGTGTCGACGTGCTTCGGCAGCGGCAGCTGGACGATGAAGCCGGTGCACGCCGGGTTCTCGTTGAGCTCGACGACCTTGGCCGCGATCTCGTCCTGGGTGGCCTCGGCGGGCAACTCGACCTCGATCGACGCGATCCCGACGGCCGCGCAGTCGCGGTGCTTGCCGGCCACGTAGGCGCGGCTGCCCGGATCGTCCCCGACCAGAATGGTGCCCAGCCCGGGCACGACGCCCTGTTCGGCCAGTTTCGCCACCCGGACCGTGAGCTCGCTCTTGATCGCCGCCGCGGTCGCCTTGCCATCCAGAATCTGCGCCGTCACGAGGTAAGAGTCTGCCACGCGCCGATCGGGCGTCTGGCACGTACCACCAGCGAGATGCCCGGCAGCCCGCTGACCGGCAGATACCGCTCACCGGCGATCACCGCGCTCAGGAACATGTTCACGGCCGCCGGCATCTCCGTCAGATCACTGCCCGTACTGCGCTTGCGGCGCCAGGCGGCGACCGGACGGAGCAACACGTTCCAGGACCGGATGTCCTCGATCTCCAGTCCGGCCGAGTGGAGCAACCGAACCAGTTCGTCACGGTCGTAGCGGCGAACGTGGTCGACCGCCACGTCATGCGCGCTCCACAGCTTCATGTCGCACGGCACGGCGATCAGCGCGACGCCGCCGGGACGCAGGATCCGGAAGATCTCGGCGGCGGCGAGACTGTCGTCCGTCAGGTGCTCGAGAATGTCGTAGGCGACCACCAAACCATGGGACTGGTCGGCCAGCGGCAGGCGCCTGGCGTCGGCCCGGATCACGGGGATGCCGCGCTCATGGGCGACCTGTGCGCCCTCCTCGCCGTACTCGAGCGCGGTCGCGGCCCACCCGTGGGCGCGCAGCACCCGCGTGTTGCCCCCGCCTGCCGCGCCGATGTCGAGTGCCTGGGACTGCCCGTCGCCCCTGGCTGCCATCGCCCTGAGCTGACGGGCGAGCAGCGCCCGGCGTTCGCGGTACCACCAGTGCTTGTCCTCGACCGCGACCAGCTTGCGTATCTCAGTCCCTTCCACAGAGCGAACGCTACAGTCTCCGGCGTCCAACCCTGACACGTGAGGTGGGGCACACTCCTGACCGATCGGTTGATTCCTGGCCGATCGGTCAGGAATATGGGAGTCATGGCGACCACCACCCCTGTCCGGGAGCGCACCCGGCGCGAGATCGTGCAGCAGGCGATGGTGCTGTTCCAGAGCAAGGGCTACAGCGCGACCTCGCTGCAGGACATCGCGACCGCCGCCGGCTGTTCCAAGGCCACCGTGCTCTATCACTTCAACGGCAAGCCCGCGGTGCTGTCCGCAGTACTGGAGCCGTCGCGAGCTGCCCTGGCCGAGTTGAACGCGGCGGCCGCCGAACTGCCTCCGGCGGAGGCTCAGGAGCTGGCGATCACCCGGTTCGTGGAACTCGCGGTCGAGTTCCGGGGTGTGGTCAACGTGCTCCAGGACGTACTGCCGACGATCGACGAGATGCCCGAGTTCAGGGACCTGATCGCCGCCGGCCTGCGGCTCACCGAGTTCCTGGCCGGCAGCGACGACCCGCTCGAGCGGGCGCTGGCCGAGTTCGCCATCAACGGGCTGCTCGGCGAGTGCCGGCACCCGGGCGAGCGCACCGACGCCGAACTGCAAACGCTCTGCGACACGGCCCTGCGCCGAATACTGCGGCTGCCCGACTGAGCCTGCTGTCCCCGCCCCGCGACTCCTGCTGTTTCCCGCCTGTACCAGCGAACGGACGCACTTCTGATGGCCAATCTCCTGTACCGGCTCGGCCGGTTCTCGTACCAGCGCCGCCGGCTCGTGGCCGCGATCTGGACGTTCGTGCTCGTGCTGCTGGGAGTCGGCGCGCTGACGCTCGGTGGCCAGACCTCGAACACCTTCTCGATCCCCGGCACCGAGTCGCAGCGCGCCCTGGACGCGCTGGCGAAGGATCTGCCCGCCGCCAGCGGGGCCTCGGCGACCGTGGTGGTGAAGGCGCCGGCCGGCAAGACGCTGACCGACCCGGCCGTCAAGGCCGCGGTCGGCGCGACCGTTGCCAAGGTCAACCAGTTGCCCGAGGTCGTCGGCGCGGTCGATCCGTTCACCAGCAAGGCGATCAGCCCGGACGGCGCGACCGGCCTGATCAGCGTCCAGTTCGCCAAGCCGGCCGATGAACTGGCGAAGACGAGCACCGAGGCGTACGACCACCTGAAGGCGCTGAGCTCGGGCGATCTGCAAGTGGTTCCGGGTGGGCAGATCGTCGGCGGTCCGCCGGAGATCGGCTCGACCGAGGTGATCGGCGTCGCGATCGCGGCCGTCGTCCTGGTGGTGACCTTCGGCTCGCTGGTGGCCGCGGGAATGACGTTGCTGACCGCGCTGATCGGCGTACTCGCGGGCATGGCCGGGTTGTTCCTGATCACCTCGGTGGTGGACGTCTCCTCGACGGCGCCGATCCTGGCGTTGATGCTCGGGCTCGCGGTCGGGATCGACTACGCGCTGTTCATCAGTTCCCGGCATCGCACCCAACTGGCGGCCGGGATGGATGAAGAGGAGTCGGTCGCGCGAGCTACGGCGACCGCCGGTTCGGCCGTGTTGTTCGCCGGCGCCACCGTGGTGATCGCCCTTGCCGGCTTGAGTCTGGTGGGTGTCCCGTTCCTCACGGCGATGGGACTTGCCGCCGCCGCGACGGTGTTGACCGCAGTACTGGTCGCGTTGACGTTGCTGCCCGCGATGCTCGGGTTCATCGGCCGGCGGGTGCTGCCGCGGAAGGTCCGGAAGACCGCGGCGACGCCTGCCACCGAGGGGTTCGGGTTCCGCTGGGCCCGGCTGGTGACCCGCTTCCGCATCCCGGTCGTTGCCGTCGGCATCATCGGGTTGGGAGTGCTGTCGATTCCCACGCAGGACATGCGGCTGGCTCTTCCGGACGGCGCGTCCGCTGCCGCCGGGACGAACCAGCGGGTGGCCTACGACCTGGCGGCGGCTGCTTTCGGCCCTGGGTCCAACGGTCCGCTGGTGGTCGTGGTGAAGAGCGACAGTGCGGCGACGACCGGCGGCCTGGTCGAGCAGGTGACGGCCAAGAGCAAGGGCCTCAAGGACGTCGTCGCGGTGACGCCCGGACCGGGCAACGCCGACGGTTCCACCCGGCTGGTCAGTGTGATCCCGGCGAGCGGTCCCGCGTCGGAGCAGACGGCTGACCTGGTGAAGGATCTGCGGACCGCCGTCCATCCGCTGGCCTCGGGAGACGCTTCGATCTCGATCACCGGTAACACCGCGGTCGGCGTCGACGTGTCGAACAAGCTGACCTCGGCGCTCCCGACGTACCTGCTGGTCGTGATCGGGTTGTCGTTCCTGCTGTTGCTGCTGGCGTTCCGGTCGGTGCTGGTCCCGCTGAAGGCGACCCTCGGGTTCCTGCTCACCATCGGCGCCACCTTCGGCATCACCGTCGGAGTGTTCCAGAAGGGCTGGGGCGCTTCACTGCTCGGCGTGGACTCACCCGGGCCGCTGGTCAGCTTCCTGCCGATCATCATGATGGGCGTGCTGTTCGGCCTGGCGATGGACTACGAGGTGTTCATCGTGTCCCGGGTCCGCGAGGAGTTCGTGCACGGCAAGCAGGCCACCGAGGCGACGATCGCCGGGGTCGGACACGGCGCCCGGGTGGTGACGGCCGCCGCGCTGATCATGGCCGCGGTGTTCGCCGGCTTCATCCTGGTCGACGATCCGATCATCAAGACGATCGGCTTCGGCCTCACCATCGGCGTACTGATCGACGCCTTCGTGGTCCGGATGACGCTGGTCCCGGCCGTGCTCACCCTGCTCGGCGACCGCGCCTGGTTCTTCCCGAAGTGGCTCGACCGGATCACCCCCAAGGTCGACATCGAGGGCGAGAACCTGCGCGCCGCCACTCCGAAGCCTGCCGACAAGGACCTCGTCAGCGTCGACTGACCCCTCACGCGCGGGACGGAATGTCCGAGGGGTTGTCACGGTTGGAGCGGTTAGTTTATTCTTTAACTACCTACGAGCGAGGAGACCCGCCATGCCCGCCGTGACCGTCAGCGACATCACCGTGCTGCCCCGCGTCCACCAGCCCGACCCGGCCGTCGCGAACGAGCGCGCGGTCCGGTCGGTGACGTCCGCGCCCAGCGGCTTCGAGGGTGAGGGTTTCCCGGTCCGCCGCGCCTTCGCCGGCGTGGACATGCGGGACCTGGACCCGTTCATCCACATGGACCAGATGGGCGAGGTGGAGTACGCGCCGGGCGAGCCGAAGGGCACCCCGTGGCACCCGCACCGCGGCTTCGAGACCGTCACCTACATGCTCGACGGGATCATGGAGCACCAGGACTCCCAGGGCGGCGGCGGTGTCATCTCCAACGGCGACACCCAGTGGATGACGGCCGGTAGCGGCCTGCTCCACATCGAGACCCCGCCGGAGCACCTGGTGCTCAGCGGCGGCCTCTTCCACGGCATCCAGCTCTGGGTGAACCTGCCGAAGGCGCAGAAGTGGGCGGCCCCGAAGTACCAGGACATCCGCGGCGGTGACTCCGCCCTGCTGTCCACTGCGGACGGCGGCGCGCTGATCCGCGTGATCGCGGGCTCGGTCGACGGCCACGACGGCCCGGGATCGACGCACACCCCGATCACGCTGGTGCACGCCACGGTCAGCCCGGGCGCCGAGCTGGTGCTGCCTTGGCAGCCCGATTACAACGCGCTCGTCTACGTCCTGGCCGGTCAGGGCACGGTCGGCGCCGAGCACCGGCCGATCCGCAAGGGTCAGCTCGCGGTCTTCGGCCCCGGCGACACGATCCGTACGGCGGCCGCGTTGTCCCAGCCGCAGGCGGAGCCGAACCTGGATGTGCTCGTCCTCGGCGGCCGCCCGATCCGCGAGCCGATCGCGATGGCCGGCCCGTTCGTGATGAACACGCGCGCCGAGGTGGTCCAGGCCTTCGAGGACTTCCAGGCCGGCAAGCTCGGCTCCATCCCCGCGGTCCACGGCGCTCCGACGGAGCTCCGCGAGTCCAACTGACTCCCTTGCGTTGCGTCCGAAGAACCTGAGGCCCTGACCCACGGTTCTTCGGACGCAACGCTTCCAGCCTCCTCCAGCAGCGGGTGTGCACGCCGTCGAGGAGCTGACCTTCGAGGTGCCGTCCGGGCAGGTAACCGGCTTCCTCGCGCCCAACGGCGCGGGAAAGACGACAACGCTGCGGATGGCGCTTGGCCTGGTCCGCCCGACGGCTGGTGAGGCACTGATCGGAGGGCATCGGTACGGCAAGCTCGCCCAGCCACGGCGCGTCGTGGGCGCGCTGCTCGAGGCGACCGGTTTCCACCCCGGGCGCCGGGGCCGGGACCACCTCCGCGTGCTCGCGCAGCCGGTCGGCGTGCCGGCCGGGCGGGTTGACGAGGTGCTCGAGCTGGTCGGGCTCACCGAGGCGGCGGACCGCCGGGTGAAAGGCTATTCGCTGGGCATGCGGCAGCGGCTCGGCCTGGCTTCGGCACTTCTCGGGGATCCGGAGGTGCTCATCCTCGACGAGCCGGCCAACGGGCTCGACCCTGCCGGTATCGCCTGGACGCGCGACCTGCTCCGGAAGGAAGCGAAGGACGGGCGCGCGATCCTCGTCTCCAGCCATGTGCTCAGCGAGGTGGCACAGACCGTCGATCAGGTCGTGATCGTGCATGAGGGCAGGCTCCGGTTCGCCGGCGCTCTCGACAGCCTCGGCGAGGACTCGCTCGAGACCGCCTTCCTCAACCTGACCGGCGCACGGTGAAGGAGTGGATCATGACCGGGATCAAGAACGAATTCCTCAAGCTTCGCACCGTCCGTAGCCCGCTGCTTGTGCTGGCTGCCGCGCAACTGGTGGTGCTGGCAGGTGTCAGCGGACTCTTCGTCAACGGTGCGGACCTCGGCGACCCGGCGACACCGTTGCGAGCGGTCGGGCATGCCGGCCTCGTCTCGATCGTCTCCCTGGTGCTGGGCATCGTCGGCATCGCGGGCGAATACCGGCACAAGACCATCACCGACACCTACCTCGGTACGCCGCGGCGCGGGCGGGTGATCACCGCGAAGCTCGCGGTGTATGCCGCCGCAGGTGCCGTCCTCGGTCTGGTCAGCTCCCTGGTGGCCTTCGGTGCGACCGCACTCTGGCTCTCCGGGAAGGGCAGCTCGCTCGACCTGTCCGACCCGGCACTCTGGCGGACGATGGCAGGCTGCGTGATCTGGAACGCGTGCTTCGGCGCGATCGGGGTAGGACTGGGCGCGCTGATCCGCAACCTGGTCGGCGCCGTCGCCGCGGCACTGGCCTGGATCGCCCTGGTCGAGGGCATCGTCGTCCAGCTCGTCGGAGGCTTCGACCGCTGGCTGCCGTTCAACAGCGGGCTGGCGCTGGAGGGTGTGCCGGCACCTGCCGTCGACCTCCTGCCACGGTGGGGCGGCGGGCTGGTGCTCGCCGCGTACGCGCTGTTGTTCGCGCTCGTCGCGGTGTCGACTACGGTTAGGCGCGATGTCTCCTAGACGCGCCAGAGCCGTGCGGGGCCGGGTCGGCGATGACCCGGCCACCGCGCTGCGCGAGCACCTGATCGACACCGCCGAGAAGCTGCTCGGCGAGCGGCAGGTCTCCACCATCACGACCCGCGACATCGCCCGCTCGGCCGGGGTTTCCGACGGCGTGCTGTACAACTACTTCGGGGCCAAGCACGAACTTCTCATCGCCGCCCTGCTCCGCCGGTACGCCGGGTCGGTAACCCGGTTCGACACAAACCTGCCGGTTGCCGGCAGCGGCACCGTCGAGGACAACCTCATCGCCTACGCGCAGGCTGCGGTGGACCTGGTCACCGAGACCCTGCCGACCGTGGCCGGCCTGATGTCGGAGCCGGCTCTGCTGCACCGGTTCATCGAAGAGATCCACCGGCAGCCGCTCGGCCCGAACCGCATGCACCAGCCCATCGCCGACTACCTCACCGCCGAGCAGAAGCTAGGCCGCCTGGGCGCGTTCGACGTCGAATCCGCCACCCTGCTGATCATGGGCCCCACCATCATGATGGGCTTCACCGCGCTCGTGGCCGGCGCCTCCCGCGAGGCGCTCGCCGACCAGATCCCGGGGATCATCCGGACGTTGCTCGCTGGTATCCAGGTCCAACCCTCGGGATAAAGACCCGGGTGGCCTCCCTGATCAGACCGACAGGCTCCGCCGATCAGGGGAACTGACGGACAGAGCGGAGATCGCCCTCTGGGTCTCGTCGTACATCGCCTGGGCGTCGTCGTGCGTCAGACCGATCGCGGTGAGCCCGACGCGCCCGTCGACCGCCAAGCAGGACAGCATGTGGAGGACGACGCCGGTCTTCCTGTGACGGTCGAACTGAAGACCTGCCTCGGCGACCGCACGGATCACGTCCGCAGGTGGCAGACCGAGCCAGGCCGGGTCGACCAGGTTGTCAGTCGCGACGTAGCACCGGGACGACCCGTCGGCCGTGCACCAGGTCCCGGCCATCGGGTCGTAGCGCCCAGGGACGAGGTTCCGCAGCGCGGCGTACGGGTGGGTCGTCCCGCCCTTGCGTAGGTTGATTTCCAGCGCATACAGGTTCCACTGGTCGGCGGCATCCCGTACGGCGAAGAAGTCCACGCTCAGCCGGCCGACGACACCGCGAGGCGCGAGCAATCGGCCGACTGCCTCCGCGTACGTCGCCAGCGTCGCCGCGTAAGCCGCATCGGCCGGGAAATGGCAGCCCCGGTAGATCTGATGGCTGGTCCCGCCGAGCACTTGTTCGTGCGTGGCCAGGACGGTCACCTCGCCATCCGGGGAGATGTCGACCTGGACACTCGGGCTCGTGGCGTGTGCACCGGTGACGAGTTCCTCGACGACACTGCCGAGAGCAAGATCCGCGAGGTACCAAGCCGGCATCGCCTCAAGCTGTGAGCGGATCGCCGCGTCGGGCAGCCGCCGGCCTGCGAGGTCGCGCAACTGGACGACCTGATTGCCGTCGCCCGCGCCGCTGTCGTCGTGCTTGACGACGACCCCCTGAGCCGCCGGCCGCTCGAGCTGGATGGCGGCGATCGCGGCACACACCTCGTCAACGCTCCGCACGTCCTCGCGGCCGACCGGCGTCGGCACGCGCGCAACCCGGAACAGCCGCCGGCCCGCGCCTTTGAAGCCGAGCGGCCACAGGTCAGGTGCCGTCCCGTTGATCGGGGCATCCAGGCGCACAGCGATCCCGACCTCGTGCTGAGTGACGTTCCACGGTTCGATGAAGGCCGGCCGCCCCCCGATCATCGCCCGGAGGCGACGGATCAGATCCGGCCGATCCAGGAGCTTCTCCGCAACCGAACGGGCACTGGGGTCATCGACTGTGACGATCCGCAGGCGGGAGCGAGCGTCGGCCCTGCGCCCTTCCGGCGCCAGCGAGACGTAGTAGTCGAGCACTTCATCGGAAGGCAGGTCGGAGCAGATGAAGATCATCTCGCACTGCTCGATCCGCGGCAGCATCAGCGAAGCCAGCAGGTACCGGTGCTCGAGTGCCGGGATCCGCGTCGCATAGTGCGACAACATCGATTCGCTGAGGCTGAACGACGGGAGCGCAACGAGTACGTGAGGGGATCCCCCGGGATGGTTCATCGACCACACTGGTCCGAGCTCGCCTTGCAGGTCGGAGAAGTCCCTCATACAGCACTCCCGCCTCAGGCCATCAGAATACGCCTGGAGCTGTCGTCTGCCTGGCCAGACTGCCCCCGTCAGTACGCTCCGGAGTTGTCCAAGTCGATGTAGTGCGCGATGCGAGGATCCTCGAGGTCGGCGCCGTAGGTCTCGGCGAAGCGGCGGGCCGCGGGCGGTCCGCCGTACTGCGGGTTGAGCTCGCCGGACAGGCTCTTGTACATAAGGGCGACGTCGACGTACCGATCGCCGGTGCCGAGGCGGCTGAGATCGAGCATGCCGGTGAAGCGGAGCGTCTCCGGGTCGATGAAGACGTTCGGCGCGCAGAAGTCGCCGTGCGTCACCACCTCTGCCACTCCCGGGAACGGCGAGGCGAAGGGGCAGCCGACCTTCAGCGAGTGAAGTTCCCGCAGCCCGTCGGCCATCGCGGCGAGAACAGCCGGGCGGTCGCGCGCAGCCCACGGCTGCGACGCGTCACGACCGGGGAGCTCGGTGCTGAGCACCCAGTTGTTGCCCCGATCAACCACTCGCGGACAGGGGAACCCGGTCCTACCGAGCCAGACCAGCCGATCAGCCGCGTCGTCAACACCCTGCCCACCCTTGTAGTAAAGGGTTTCCCCGTCCCTACGCAGCCGAACGACAGTCGCACCGGACATGCCGAGATGGACCGGCTCAGCGCTCGAGGCGCCGAACCGATCCACCAGGTTGTCGAGATCCACTCAGCGAAGGTTACGGTGCAACGCCGACATCAGCTCCCCATTATCGGTGTCGCCGTCGAGGGACCAGACCATTGCGCCACCCAGGTCCCGCTTCGAGATGTACTGCGCCTTGCGCTTCATCTCGGTCGGATCGTCCCAGGTCCAGAAGGTGGTTCCGTCGAACAGCCAGGCGAATCCGGCCTTGTTGTCACGGTGCACGGTGAAGTTGGCCAGCTTCGGCTTGAGCCGCCGGTAGTCCTCGTTGCCCGCCTCGTACGTCGCGGGCGCGGGGCCGGTGGCCGGCTGGAAGAGCCCGTTGTTCTGGTTCGTCACTCCCGTCCAGCCGCGACTGTAGAACGGCACGCCCATCACCAGCTTGTTCCGCGGCGCGCCGCGGGACAGGTACGCGTCGATCGTCACCTGCGAGCTGAACTCCTCGGTCGACGGGTCACCCTTCGGCCCGTCGATCGCGGACTGCTGGTTCGTGATCGGATCCCAGGAGCCGTGGTAGTCGTACCCCTGAGTGGTGCCGAAGGTCAGGTCGCGGAACAGCTTCTTGACCTCGAACCCGTTGTCGACCTGCTCCGGCGCGGCCGGGAGGAACGCCGTCAGGTTGTACCGCCCGCTGAACGGCCAGGACGCCCGGTCGAGCTGCTTGCGGTACTCATGCACCAGCGCGGTGAAGTTCTGCTTGTCCTCGGGCCGGATGATGTTGCCGGGATTGCCTTCACTGGCAGGCCATTCCCAGTCCAGGTCGATCCCGTCGAAGACGCCCTTGGCCGCACCGGCCGGCGCCCCGGGCAGGTTGCCCTTCAGCCACATGTCGAGGCATGACTTCACATGCGCGGCCCGGCTGGCCGGAGTGAGCGCGGCATCCGAGAAGTACTTCGAACCCGTCCAGCCGCCGAGCGAGATGCTGACCCGGAGCTTCGGGAACTTCTTCTTCAACTGCTTGAGCTGGTTCAGATTGCCTGCCAAAGCCTGGCCCGGCTCGTCCGCCTTGCCGCTGACACTCTGCTCGGCGGTGAAGGGGCGCTGGTAGTCGGCCCACGGGTCGCTGCTCACGCAGTTGCCCTGCTCGTCCAGGAACCCGAACGCGTAATTGATCTGGGTGACCTTGCCGGCCGTGCCGTTCTTGACCAGATCGCTGACCAGGAAGTTCCGGTCGTAACCGCTCCACTGGGTGTAGTACCCGACGACGTGCTTCTGACTGTGCGCCTCGGCGGGCAGCGCGCTCAGTCCCAACGGGACCGCGACCGTCGCTGCGACCAGCAGCGCAAGACTCCGACGTTTCACCGACATGCTTCTCCCCAACGGGCGGTGTGAGGGACAGGGTGCGCTCACAGTAGGTCCGCCTGCCGACTTACGCAATGTCTCTAACGAAAGCAACTTCAGACGACGCCGGTGGATTTGAAGCGGCCGAGCCAGCGTTCTCGCCAGGCGACCTTGAGGCCGACGGATCGGTGGTCCGGGTCCTGGTTCGTCCGCTTCCACTCGACCTCGGCCTGGGTCGCGCGGCAGAGCACGCTCAGCCTGTCGGGCAGGTCGTCGTCGGCGATGTCCGGGATCAGCCGCACCGACACCTTGGCCGAGCAGATCCGGCCGTCCCCGGTCATTCGTGAGCGGCAGTAGTCGAGCTGGGCGTCGCTGACGATGTCGGAGCGCAGGAGTTCGAGGATCACGTCGTCGATGACCGTCAGCGACTCGTGCTTGCTGACCGGGGCGTGCCACTGCAGCCACAGCGGATGAGCCTTGTACTCCGTGTCCGCCTGCCAGGGAACCGGTCCGGTGAGGCAGACCTGGTAGTCGATCGCCCGGGGAACGGTCAACATCTCGCCTGACTGACCGCACACCGCCGCGAGCCAATTGACACCCTCCAAGGCCGACTGGACCCGCTGGTCCTCCGTCGGAGGCCGAGGATTGCTGCCCGGCGGCACTGCCACGACGAGGTTGATGAACGCCAACTCCTGGAGGGACGCCACCGTGACAGCGAGTACGCCGACGCCGCCCTTCGCCAACGCCTCCAGCACCGAGGCCGACGACCCCACCCGCGCCGGGCCGACGAACGTCACCAACATGGCCTGGCCGGGATCACCTGACGGCGCCTCCACCTCGCCGCGCTTCTCGGCGTACCGGCCGGGTGTGAACTCGACGGCCTGTTTCCACTCGCCCCGGACCCGGCCCAGCCGGCGGTCGCCCAGGTGCAACTGGAGTCCGTACTCCCGGGCGATCCGGACCGTCTCGCCGATCAGCGCCAACCGCCCGCCGCTGTTGTCGCCGTCCACCCCGACCGACAATCTGATCGCCGCTCCGCGCGCCATCTTCGGTGGTTCGCCGGACTGGTTCTCCGGCCATTTCGTCCAGTTCCGGAATGGTGCCACCGGCGACTGGAGCAAGAGGATCGGCGACCTGGTTTGGTTGGACGCCGCGCCCGACGCCAGCTCGGCCATGATCCTGGTCATCAGCAGTGAATCCGTATGGTCGAGCTGCCAGGGTTTCTCCCCCACCGACAGCAGTAATTCGTGGTCTCGCGAGGAGTCATAGAGAAAGCGTGGATTGAGCGAAGCCGTGCCCTGATAGGAGAACCCACCGGCACAAGGACGCGCGTTCAGCGAGCCCAGACCGGCCATCGTGCTGGCGGGCGATTCGGCGAATCCGGTGTGCACCCGGAATCCGGCCGACGGCAGATCGAAGACGAGGGTCTCGCGGCAGATGCCTGCCCAGTCGGACTCGGCGGGCATGGCCAGCGGCGTGGTCAGGTGCTCGCGAGTGCGGTGCACCACTTCGAAGGCGACAGCGGGACCGCCGAAACTCGCCGCCTGGGCGAGAACTGTTGCCAGCTCGGCCGGCCGTTGCCCCGCCCTAGACATGGCTGCTCCGTCCCACGGTGGAGAACTCCGCCGCCGTCCTGCGCTTGGGTCTGGGCTTTCGACGGATGTCCGCGATCAACCAGCGCGGCACCGCCTCCTTGTTCGGGACCCGGGACCGTCGCTTGTAAGCCTTGATACCGCCGTCCAGCAGTACGAAGGCAACGATCAGAGCCAGCAGGATCAGCGAGATCACCAACGGGAAGGCGAGGTCGTTGGCTCCCCGCGTGGCGACACACAGAGCCAGCCCGGTCGCGACCGAGACCGCCGCGTAGGCCACGTACCGCGAGAAGAGCCGCAGCCGGCCGAGCACCGTCTGGTGGGACGGGATGTCGAGGCGGGACAACAGCAGACCGGGAACGAGCAGGAGGATCGTCACCAAAGCATCCGCGGTGGAGATCGGCCCGGTAGGCGACACACCGCCCGGCCCAATACCTGACGCAGTGGCCGGCGTGCCTTTCGGACCGTCGACCAGTGCGTGCGCCAGATCGGACGGCCCGATCTCGAGGAACGTCGCCAGAGCCACCACCAGCGCGACGACCGCGAACAGCAGCCGGCCGACACTGGCGGCCAGCGACGGCGGATCGTCGACGAACGCCGCATAGACAGTCGCCTTGACCGGCTCCGCCGACAGCTGGCTCGGACCGAAGCTCCGTCGGCTCCAGTGCGTGTGGCCGGCGTTCTCCCGGGGGTCGTTGTCGACGTGGATGTCGAGGTGCAGCTCAGCCGTTCCGATCTGTTCCGCCCAGTTCCTCAGGATCTCCGGGGTCAGCTTCGCGCTCAGTTCCCCCAGGTCGTCGGTGGTCTCCGACAGCTCGGACAGCTGCCACAACCGTTCCAACGTCCGCCCCGGCGTGCCCAGTTCCTGACAGAGCTTCTCGGCATCCGGCAGCTGGTTCGACGGGCTGCGGAACCTGGGCAGCCGGTGCGTGAAAGTCCGGTAGCAGGCTCTGACGTACCCGTGGTACGCCGCGAGGTCGCTGTGCCGCCGGCGTCCGAGCTCGGCCGCCCGGGAGACGACGGCCTGAAGCTCGAGCTCGAGCACATCCGGAGCCGTGGCTGCCAGAACCTCGTACCGGTCGGCCAGTGCGTGCATGTCCCCGATCAGCAGCCGTACTGCGTAGCCGTCGTTGTCGCTGGTCATCAGCAGCCGCCGGACCCGCAACTCCTCCGGCACCTCGACCGTCGCGTGGTACGAGTTCACCGCACGCGGAATGACGGTCTCGTACGTCACCGTGAACTCGTGCTCCAGTGAAGCCCACGACGGCGGACGCCAGCGTCGCTTGGCGAAACGCGACCCTTGGGTGTCGCTCTCCAACGCGGGTAGCACCGGCGCGTCGTACCGCAGTACTGCGTGATCCTGCGACGCGTCCACCTCCACGACCAGCAGGTGCTCCGACGAGACCATCTCCAGCAGGCTCAGGAACGGGTTGTCCCTGGTGGCGAACAGGGTGTCGACGGCCTCGTGCGCGGTCTGCCGGATCTGCATCGAGCGAGTCACGCCGGGGTCCGGCACCGGCTGGTGGCGAGCGACCGGGGTGCTGCCGTTCTCGATCAGGTTCGTCAGGGCAGCCTCGATCAGCCAGCTCGACCGGTAGAGGGTGTGCCGGAGTCTCTGCAGTTCATGGCCGGGCCGGTGCGCGTCCGGGTTCGAGTCCAGCCAGATCATGAACGCGCGGCGCAGCCCTTGCCCGAGGGCCCGGACGGTCGCGCGATGGGTGATCGTGGTCAGCACGGCACCGGCCGAGTCCTTCACCTGAATCGGGGCGAGGTCGGTCCGGGCCGTCCGCCCGAGCGGCAGCCAGATCGACTTCGGCTTCGCAGCGGTGTCATGCGGCGAAGCCCGCAACGCCTTTCGTTGCGCATCGGTCAACCTGGCGAGGTTGATGTCGACGGCAACCGAACGAGTCATGTGGGTCGAGTCGACCAGGTGCAGCGACTCGGAAAGGCGGTCTACGTGGTCGAGCCTGAGCGCAAGCGCCAGCAGGTTCAGTCCGAGGGCCTCCCGGTACGGATCCGAAGCCGGAGGAGAACTCGGCACCGGCGTCCGCCAGATAGCCTCATGCAGAATACTTCGCTGCTGCCCATTCCGCGCCTGATCCCCCGGTGACATATCCCCGCCCCCCAGCCCCGTTGCCCGTTCACTCCCCAGGTCAGGGTAGAAGCAGAATGCCGCAGAACAAACAGCTCACCGTGTTCCGCAATTTCCGGTGGATGATCCCAAATATCGTCCCGAAAGGGTGAGTCCGAGGGACGCAGAAAGTGCGATCCTCCGTTCTGGAGCACCATCGACAGCGAGGAGCGACCACGATGGCGGTTGAAACCGATGCTGGTCGAAAGGACCGGAAATGGTGACCAGGAGAGCCGGATCCGACCGACGCACAGTGCTGCCGCTGGTGATGCGAGCAGTTGGCCTGGCTGTGCTGGCCCTGCTCTTCAGTGCCTGCGGAAACGATGGCTCGATCGACCGCCCGACGACGTCGGAGTCGCGATTGCCGAGCTCGCTACCCAGCCCGACGGCGCAGCTAAGCCCTTCCAGCCGGTCGCCGGAACGCTCGGAGCCCCCCTCGCCGACGCGGACGGCGCCGCAGCCAAGCCCCGCCACCCGGTCATCGGAAAGCGAGGAGACCGCCCCGCCGATCACGTCGGAGCCGGAACCAGGCCCCACCCGGTCATCGGAACGCCCGGAGGCCGCCTCGCCGATCACGTCCGAGCCGGAACCAAGCCCCACCCGGTCATCGGAAAGCGAGGAGACCGCCCCGCCGACCTCGGCTCCCACATCCGCCGAGTCACCGACGACCTCGCCGGCGGTTGAGCCCTCGGCGGCCGAGTCATCCGGTGCGCCTTCGTGGCTGTGGTGGCTGCTGGCGGCGGTGGTGCTCGCGGTCGTCGTGGCCGTTCCGCTCATTATCAGGGCGCGTCGTCGCGGGGCATGGCGGGCTGACCTGGCGTCGGCCGAGGACGAGATGGCATGGTTTGCCCGCGTGCTGGTCGCGGAGCTGCGCCAGATGGGTTCGCTCGCGGAGGCCGCCGGCGGCTGGAACGTCGCGGCGAGTCGGGTCACCGCGGTCGAGGACCGGCTGACCGCTCTGGAGGCTTCGGCTCCGGATGAGGCCGCCCGAACGCGGACGCGCGCCCTGCGAGACGCCGTACGATCTGCCCGGGGACACATGCAGGAGCTGCTGGAATCCGGCAGCCCGGACACGATGTCGCGGGACCTGGACGCGATTGCTGCCGAACTCGAGGCGGCCCTGGCCTCAGTGAACCCGTTGGACTGACCGCAACGAGGTGACGACGAGGGGAGCGATGCTCGCTTCCCTTGTCAGGCGGGCTCCGACACGAACAGGTCGAGGCCGAGTTGGCGGGAGAGGAAGGCTGCGGCGAGCTGCCCCTTCACACTGTTGCCGGCAGCATCGAGCCGGGGCGCGAAGGTACCCAGCCCGCCCTTGCCGGGCGACACCATGACGATTCCGCCCCCGATGCCACTCTTGCCCGGCAACCCGATGGTGTACAGCCACTCGCCGGAGGTTTCGTACAGCCCGGACGTCGCCATCACGACGAGGGCGCACCGGCAGCTCACCTGATCCACGACCTTCTCACCTGTCAACGGATTCACACCCCCGGCCGCGAGCGTCGCTGCCATCACCGCGAGGTCGCGAGCGCTGACCCGCAGGCAACTCTGCCTGGTGTACAGGTCGACCGTCGCTTCCGGGTCGGTTGCCAGCCTGCCGTAGCCGCGCAACAGGTCACCGATGGCGCGATTGACCGAGTTGGTCGCCGAGGCCGACGCGAAGATCTCCTCGTCAAGCGACAGCGCCCGGCCCGCGAAGCGCGACAAACCGTCCTGCAGGAACCGCCACTTCTCGTCCACGTCGGCTCCGGGCGCCATGCTCGCTGTCGCGATCGCGCCCGGATTCACCATCGGGTTGGTCCTGCCGTCGGGCCGGTCCTCGATCGCGGCCACGGAGTTGAACTTCTTGCCTGTCGCGTTGAGACCGACGAACCGCGCGACCTCGTCAGGACCGTGCATCGCACACATCAGCGCGAACACGAACGGTTTAGCGACGCTCATGATCGAGAACTCGACATCCGCATCGCCCGCTATTGCCGTGAGACCCCGGGTATTGGCGACACAGATACCGAACCTGTCAGGATCGACCGCCGCGAGCGACGGATACACCCGTGAGAGTTCCCCATCGGCGTCAGCCCGGAAGCGCTCATAAGCGTCGTCCACAATGAGCTGCACACGGTCGGCGGGTGGGAGATTACCGGTCGAAACGTAAGGTGCCTTCGCTGCCGGGTCCGTTGTCATGGACTGCGCTCTCCATTCGCACGCTGACTGTCAGCAAGTGTCGGCGGCCAGAGGAGCGCAGCCATCACCCTGGACGGATGATTCCGTCCAGGGTCTGCGGTTTCCGCGGCTAGTGGAAGAAGTGGCGGGTTCCCGTGAAGTACATGGTGATACCGGCCTTGGTGGCGGCTTCGATGGCCTGGTCGTCTCGGATGGAGCCGCCCGGCTGGACGACTGCCTTGACGCCGGCCTCGATGAGAACCTCGAGACCATCGGGGAACGGGAAGAAGGCGTCCGAGGCAGCCACGGACCCGGGCGCGCGATCGCCGGCCCGGGAGACTGCCAGGCGGCAGGAGTCGACGCGGTTGACCTGGCCCATGCCGACGCCGACCGAGGCGCCGTCGGAGGCGAGCAGGATCGCGTTGGACTTGACCGCGCGACAAGCCTTCCAGGCGAAGGCCAGGTCGGCCAGCACCTCGTCGGACACGGCTGGGCCGGCGGCGAGTTGCCAGGCGGACGGGTCGTCGCCGGGCGCCTGGAAGCGGTCGGTGTGCTGCATCAGAAGACCGCCGCTGATCGCGCGGGTCTCGACGGCATCGCCCTGCGACAGCGGCTGCGCCACCAGCAGGCGGATGTTCTTCTTGCCCTGCAGGATCTCGACCGCGCCGTCCTCGAACGCCGGGGCGACGAGCACCTCGGTGAAGATCTCCGCGACCTGCTTGGCCATCTCCACCGAGACAGGCGCGTTGGTGGCGATCACGCCGCCGTACGCCGAGACCGGGTCGCACTCGTGGGCGCGGCGGTGGGCTTCGGCCAATGTCTTAGAGGCCTTGCCGACGACTGCAATCCCGCACGGGTTCGCGTGCTTGATGATGGCGACGGCCGGCTCGCTGAAGTCATAGGCCGTACGCCGGGCCGCGTCCGCGTCGACGTAGTTGTTGTACGACATCTCCTTGCCGTGCAGCTGCTCCGCGGAGGCAAGACCGCCCCGGCCGTTCACGTACAACGCGGCGGGCTGGTGCGGGTTCTCGCCGTACCGGAGAACCGCCGACTTCTCCCAGGTCGCACCGGCCCACGCGGGGAACCCGGTGCCATCGCTGGTGTCGGTGAGCACGCTGCCCATCCAGGAGGCGACGGCCACGTCGTACGACGCGGTGTGCACGAACGCCTCGGCGGCGAGACGCTGCCGCTGCTCCAGGGAGAACCCGCCCTCGGACAGTGCGGCCAGGATCTCGTCGTACCGCGAAGGTGAGACCACCACCGCGACGTTCGCGTGGTTCTTCGCGGCGCCGCGCACCATCGACGGGCCGCCGATGTCGATCTGCTCGATGCACTCGTCGGTCGAGGCGCCGGACGCGACGGTCTCGGTGAACGGGTACAGGTTGCTCACCAGCAGGTCGAACGGCTCGACCCGCATCTCGGCGAGCTGCTCCACGTGCGTCGGCTGCCGGACGTCGGCGAGCAGGCCCGCGTGCACCTTCGGGTGCAGCGTCTTGACCCGCCCGTCCAGGCACTCGGGGAACCCGGTCAGCTCCTCCACTTTGGTCACCGGTACGCCGGCCGCGGCGATCCGGGCGGCGGTGGAGCCGGTCGACACCAGTTGGACCCCGGCGTCGGACAGCGCCTTCGCGAGCTCCTCCAAGCCGGTCTTGTCGTAGACGCTGATCAGCGCCCGGCGGATCGGCCTGCGGTCGGTGCTCACTTCGTTCTGACCTTTCGTCCGGTGATGGTCCAGCCGTCGCGGACCAGCCGGCCGACCCACTCCACCAACTGGCGGCGCTCGACCTCCTTGATCCGCTCCGTCAGGGTTTCTTCGGTGTCGTCGTCCTCGACCGGCACGACGACCTGGCCGATGATCGGCCCGGTGTCCACCCCGCCGTCGACGAAGAACAGGGTCGCGCCGGCCACCTTGACGCCGTACTCGAGCGCGTCGCGCGGTCCGTGGATGCCGGGGAAGGCCGGCAGCAGCGCGTTGTGGGTGTTGATGTAGCGGTCCCCGAAGCTGGTCAGGAAGTCGTCGCCGACCAGCTTGAGGAATCCGGCCGAGATGACCAGATCAGGCTTGTACTCCGCGACGGACGTGGTCAGCGCGCGATCCCAGTCGGCCCGCTCGGCGTGGTCCTTGACCTTGTGCACGAAAGTCGGCACTCCGGCGGCGTCGGCGCGGTCCAGCCCGGCGATGCCCTCGCGATCCGCGCCGACGGCGACCACCTGGGCGCCGTACGCCGGGTCGGCACAGGCGTCGAGCAGGGCTTGCAGGTTCGAGCCCGAACCGGAGATGAGCACGACGAGACGCGCAGGCCCGGAATCAGGTACAGGAGTGGGCGCAACCGGGTCTGTCACGCCGCAAACCTTATCGCCCGACTCCCGTCCGACCCGCATCCGGGCAGCGAGCGCCCGACGGGGGCTCCAGCTCAGCCACGACTCAAGCGATTGCTTGCGGCCGACGAGCGGCCACGATGCCTGCGGTGATCGCGGCCCCGATCGCCATCCCTGCCCCCAGTACTCCGGCCGCCGGCAGCGCCGCGGGAATCCCGACCTCGGCCATCCGCCCCGGCCCCGCAGAACCACCCGACAGCACCATCAGCGCGAGCAGCCCGACCGCGGCAAGCAACGCGGCGATACATCCACGCAGAGCGAAGGCATCCCACCCCAGCGCATCCGAGTCCTCCGCCGCCAACCCCCGCCGAGCCACGACCAACCCTGCGACCGCCCCAGCCACGAGCGGAACAAGAGCCGTCAGCACCAGCAGGTACGTCGGTGTCGCCCCGTCCTCCGGTACTGCGGCCAGCAGCGGCAGCGCCGGGAGGCTCCCCACGTCCACCCCGGTCGGGGCGATCGTCGTCCCCACGCCCAACTGGAACCCCGGGCCGGCGAGGAACCCCACGACGTACAGGATCACGTTCGGCAGCAGCATCAGGCAGATCGCGAACAGCACCACGGATCCGACCGCGCCGGCGTCGAGCAACTCCAGCATCGAGGTGACGCGGGAGAAGTGCACGGCCAGCACCACGGCGTACAGGAGGCTCGCGATGGCGAAGACGGTGAGCGCGGCAGCCAAGGCGGCGGGGATCGTGTCGCGGAGGCCCTGCGGCGTCGCGTCGGCGATGTCCCCGGCGGCTCCCGACTCCACCAGGATCCCGGCGGCACCGGCGATCAGCGCCAGCGAGGCCGCGCCGAGGAAGGCCGACATCGGCGAGACCTTCACCGAGCCGTCAGAGGTGAGCAGCGCGATGATCAGCGCGCCCAGCCCGTAGGTCACGGCGAACACCCCGGAGGCGATGGTCAGGTCCTTGGGCTCGTCCGCGGCGCTCATCCGAGCCGTGAACTTGCCACCGCGGTACAGGCACCAGGCGAGGAACAGCGTCAGCCCCAGCGGCGCGATGGTGAGCGACGCATCACCCAGAGTCGCGCTGGTCTTGTGCGCGACCAGCCAGACCGTGGCGCCGGCCCGGACCGCACCGGAGGCACCTCCAAAGGCCGCGGCCAGCCAGCCGACCACGGCGACGGCCGCACAGGCCAGCAGGCCGGTGAGCAGGCAGGCACCCGCGCCGATCACGGCCGAGACGAGCACCGGCTTCGTAGGGGTGCCGGCGTCGGACTGGGCGGGTCCGGGCGCCTGGTGGGGTCCGCCGTCACGGGCGCCCGGACGGCTCAGCATGTCGGTCATCTCGCTCCATCGTCGCCCGCTGCCGGGGACCTGCTCGTTCTGACACGCCGGATATGGAAGACTTCGGCCCGGCTTGCTGTCTGTGTCCTTGTGTCCTTGTGTGTCGTACCTCGCGGTGGAGCACGGCGGACCACCGGGTACCGTCGGGTGGAATCAGTCTGGAGGTCAAGAGTTAGATGACCGGTTCCCACCGCGCCCCGCGGGGCGGCAGTCGTGCCGCCGCCCGGGAGGCGCGTCGCCAGCAGGCGCGGCGCAGGAACCAGTTGATCGGCGCGGGAGTAGCCGTGCTGGTCCTGGTCGGCGGCGGTGGCATCGCCGCCGTGAACGCCTTCGGCGGCGACGGCTCCGCGAGCGGGGCCAAGACGAGCGCCGGCGACGACAAGTCCGGTGGCGCCGCGAATATGCTGTCGGACGCCAAGGTCCTGCTCGACGGGCCTGCTGCCAAGCCGCTGTCCGCCACCGGCGTCTGGACGGTCGCCGGCACGGCCGACGGCAGCAGCGCGCCGGACCGCTCCTTCGTCTGCCAGTCGCAGCGGTTCGCGGATCCGGCCGGTATCCGGACGTGGGTGCGCAACTTCAAGAACGCCACCACCAAGGACACCGCGGTCCAGTACGTCGAGGTCTCCAACGACGCGGCCGCCGCAGGCAAGGCCTACACCACGATCCTCGGCTGGCTCAGCCAGTGCGCGACCCCGCAGTACCGGCTGATCTCCAGCTACTCGACCACCGGGCTCGGCGACAAGGGCGTGGTCGCGGTCTTCGGGCAGCCCGGCGAGAAGATCAACAAGTACCGGACGATCAGCGTGTCCACCGCGGGCCAGACGACGATGGTGATGGAACACGACAGCACGGCCAAGGTCACCCCGAAGCCGTACGGCGTGATGGGCGCCGCGAGCGCCGGGCTGAAGCGGATCTGCGCCGAGGCGGAGTGCACCACGGGCACCCCGGCCGCCAGAGTCGCCCTGCTCCCGACCTCCGAGCCGGCCGGCTTCATGGCACCGATCGACCTGCCGATCCTGGACAGCATCGACACCCCCTGGGTCAGCGCCGCCAGCACCACCCGCAACGGCACCGGCTGCGAGAAGATCGACCTGAAGAAGGCGAGGGCGGCGAAGTACAAGTCGCAGACGTACGTCGCGCCGGACGCCAAGGTGCCGACCGAGTTCGGCCTGGACACGATGGTCGCGAAGTTCGCCACCCCGGTCGCGACCAGCACCTTCGTCACCGGGATCCGCAAGAACGTGGACAACTGCAAGAAGACCACGTCCAACGCGACGGTGAAGGCGACCGGCACCCTGGCGCTGCCCAGCATCAAGGGCGAGAGCTGGCGGGCGTCCTACGACACCGGTGGCGGCAAGATCTTCACCTACCGGATCGGCATCGCGGCCACCGGCGACCGCGCGGTCTACATCCTCTTCCCGGTGCTGAAGAAGCTCGACATCAGCGACGCCGCCTTCAACGAGGTCCTGATCCGCGCCGCCGAACGCTCCCTGACCTTCAAGTAGCCCACCCACCCTGTACTCCGGGCGCCGGAGTACCGGGAAACGAGACGGCCCCCGAGGAATCCCGGGGGCCGTTCGTGCGTGCTGGGAGTTACTTGGTCAGCGACTGCATGATCTCGCGCATCAGGTTGGCGGTCTCGGTCGGCGTCTTGCCGACCTTGACGCCGACGGCCTCGAGGGCCTCCTGCTTGGCCGCCGCGGTGCCCGAGGAGCCGGACACGATGGCGCCGGCGTGGCCCATCGTCTTGCCCTCGGGAGCGGTGAAGCCGGCGACGTAGCCGACGACCGGCTTGGTGACGTTGTCCTTGATGAACGCCGCCGCGCGCTCCTCGGCGTCGCCGCCGATCTCGCCGATCATCACGATCGCGTCGGTGTCCGGGTCGTCCTGGAACGCCTGCAGCGCGTCGATGTGCGTCGTCCCGATGATCGGGTCGCCGCCGATGCCGATCGCGGAGGAGAAGCCGATGTCGCTCAGCTCGTACATCATCTGGTAGGTCAGCGTGCCCGACTTCGACACCAGGCCGATCCGGCCGGCGCCGGCGATGTTCGCCGGGATGATGCCGGCGTTGGCCTCACCTGGGGTGATGATGCCCGGGCAGTTCGGCCCGATGATCCGGGTGGTGCCGGAGGCCTGCGCGTGCGCGAAGAACGCGGCGGTGTCGTGCACCGGCACGCCCTCGGTGATCACCACGACGAGCGGGATGCCCGCGTCGATCGCCTCGATCACGGCGCCCTTGGTGAACTTCGGCGGCACGAAGACGACCGACACGTCGGCGCCGGTCTCCTTGACGGCCTCGTCGACCGAGCCGAAGACCGGCACAGCCCTACCGCTGAAGTCGACGGACTGGCCGCCCTTGCCCGGGGTCACGCCACCGACGATGTTGGTGCCGGAGGCAAGCATCCGGGTGGTGTGCTTGGTGCCTTCCGAGCCGGTCATGCCCTGGACGATGACCTTGCTGTCCTTGGTCAGGAAGATAGACATTTCAGCGATCCCTTACTTCGCAGCCAGCTCGGCGGCCCGCTTGGCGGCGCCGTCCATCGTGTCGACCCGCTCGAGTCCGGCCAGGCCGGCCTCGTCGAGGATCCGGCGGCCCTCCTCGGCGTTGTTGCCGTCCAGCCGGACGACCATCGGCTTGCTCACGTGCTCGTTGCGGCCGGCCAGCAGCTCGAACGCCTGCACGATGCCGTTCGCGACCGCGTCACAGGCGGTGATGCCGCCGAAGACGTTCACGAAGACGCTCTCCACCTGCGGATCGGAGATGATGATTTCCAGGCCGTTCGCCATCACCTCGGCGGACGCGCCGCCGCCGATGTCGAGGAAGTTGGCCGGCTTGACGCCACCAAACTCCTCGCCGGCGTAGGCGACCACGTCGAGGGTCGACATGACCAGGCCGGCGCCGTTACCGATGATGCCGACGGAACCGTCGAGCTTCACGTAGTTCAGGCCCTTGGCCTTCGCCTTGGCCTCCAGCGGGTCCTCGGCGGAGGAGTCGGCGAACTCGGCGAACTCCGGGTGCCGGAAGTCGGCGTTCTCGTCCAGGCTGACCTTGCCGTCCAGCGCCTCGACGTTGCCGTCCTTGAGCTTGACCAGCGGGTTCACCTCGACCAGCGTCGCGTCCTCGGCCAGGAAGACGTCGTACAGCTTGACGATCTCCGGGGCGACGGCGTCGATCACGTCGGCCGGGTAACCGGCCTGGGTGGCGATCTCGCGCGCCTTGGCCTCGTCCACCCCGGTGGCCGGGTCGATCGAGATCTTGGCGACCGCGTCGGGGTTCGTGTGCGCGACCTCCTCGATCTCCATGCCGCCGGCGGCGGAGGCGATGCACAGGTAGTTGCGGTTGGCGCGGTCGATCAGGAAGGAGAAGTAATACTCCTCGGCGATCGCCGCGGCCGGCACGATGTTCAGGGTCTTGACGATGTGACCCTTGATGTCCAGGCCCAGGATCTCGCGGGCCCTGTCCTCCGCCTCATCGGGCGAGGACGCCAGCTTGACGCCGCCGGCCTTGCCGCGGCCGCCGGTCAGCACCTGGGCCTTCACGACCACCGTGCCGCCGAGCTTCTCGGCCGCCGCGCGGGCTTCCTCGGGCGTGTGGACGACTTCACCCACCGTCGTCCGTACACCGTGCTTGGCGAAGACAGTCTTCGCCTGGTACTCCATCAAGTCCACGACTGTGGTCCCTCTCTCGCCTGTTCGAGTTGGGCCGCGGCGGGCTGCGGTGCGGAGAGGCACGGTCGCCGGCGCGTTCCGTCGGCCTGAGACTAGCCACCCGGGTGCCCGGCGCGACAGTCGGGGTACACGCTGAGACGACCGTCACAGCACCCTTGCGGCTGCGTGAAAGGCTGGTTGGCATGACAGAACCTTCGACCAGACCAGTTGACGACTGGTGGCGTAGTGCCGTCGTCTACCAGGTTTACCCGCGGTCATTCTCCGACGCGAACGGTGACGGCACCGGCGACGTGACCGGGATCCGGGCCCGGCTGCCCTACCTGGCCGATCTCGGCGTCGACGCGATCTGGATCAGTCCGTGGTACCCGTCCCCGCTGCTCGACGGCGGCTACGACGTGGCCGACTACCGCGACATCAACCCGATGTTCGGCACGCTGGCGGACGCGGACGCGCTGATCGAGGAGGCGCACGCGCTCGGGCTGCGGATCCTGATCGACCTAGTGCCGAACCACTGCTCCTGGGAGCACCCGTGGTTCAAGGCGGCGCTGGCCGCCGGCAAGGGCTCGCCCGAGCGGGACCGGTTCTGGTTCCGCGACAGCCTGCCGGACGGTCGGCCGCCGACGAACTGGCCGGGCGCGTTCGGTGGTCCGGCCTGGCAGCAGATCGACGACGGCCAGTGGTACCTGCACCTGTTCGACATCTCGCAGCCGGACTGGAACTGGGACCACCCGGACGTGATCGCCGAGTTCGACTCGATCCTGCGGTTCTGGTTCGACCGCGGCGTCGACGGCTTCCGGATCGACGTGGCCGACTCGATGGCGAAGGACCCGGCGCTGCCCGACGTACCGCTGCACAACGGTCAGCCGACCCACGAGAAGTTCGTCGGCCACCCGTACTACGACCAGCCCGGCGTGCACCTGATCCACCAGCGCTGGCGGGCGATCGCCGACGAGTACGCCGACACGCCGCAGGGGCCGAGGGTGTTCGTCGCGGAGGCCTGGCTGTCCCCGGCGGAGCGGCTCGCGCAGTACGTCCGGCCGCACGAGTTGCACTCCGCGTTCAACTTCGACGTCCTGCAGTGCCCGTGGGACGCCAAGGCGCTCCGCGACGTCATCGACCACACCACCGAGAACCTGTGGGCCGTCGGGGCTCCGGCGACCTGGGTGCTGAGCAACCACGACACCATCCGGCACCGCACTCGCTATGGACGGGATCAGCGCGAGGCCCTCGCCGCTGCGGGCACCGTGTCCACCGATCTCGAGATCGGTCTACGCCGGGCCCGGGCGGCTGCGCTCCTCGAGCTCGCGTTACCGGGTGGCGCGTATGTCTACCAAGGTGACGAGTTGGGCTTGCCGGAGGTCGAGGACCTTCCGGAGGAGGTCCTGGACGACCCGAGCTGGGAGCGGTCGGGACACACAGTGCGTGGCCGCGACGGCTGCCGCGTGCCGATGCCCTGGAGTGGAAGCGAGCCGCCGTACGGCTTCGGTCCTGGCGAGGGGCAGCCGTGGTTACCGCAGCCGGCCGACTGGGCTCCGCTGACCGCCGAGGCCGAGGCGAGCGACCCGCAGAGCCACCTGGCTCTCTACCGGGCGGCGCTGCGCATCCGGCGTGAGCAGGAAGCTCTCGGCGAAGGCCGGATGACGTGGGACGAGGATGCTCCCGCCGGGGTGCTGTCCTTCACCCGCGACCCGGGCTTCCGCTGCGTGGTGAACCTCGGGGAGCAGCCGATCGAGCTGCCGGGCTCCTCTGAAGTACTGCTCTCCAGCGAGCCGCTGGTCGACGACGGCAAACTACCGGCCGACGCCTCTGTCTGGCTGGAGGTCTGACCCTTCAATGAACGAAGAGGGCTGGAACCGTCACCGGTTCCAGCCCTCTTCGTCTATTCTCACTGCTGTCTAGCGTCTGTCCCGATCGCGTCGGTCCTGCTCTTCCCGATCGCGACGGTCCCGGTCTTCTCGGTCCCGGCGGTCCTGTTCATCGCGGTCCCGCCGGTCCCGGTCTTCTCGGTCCCGGCGGTTTCGCTCGTCTCCGTAGCTCACTTCACACCTCCGACCTCAGAGCAGCGACGATACGCCACCTGCGGCCGTCGGTACCGCTGCTACTTGACGCCACCGGCGGTCAGTCCGGCGACGATCCGGCGCTGGAACAGCAGCACGGCGATCACCAGCGGAATCGTCACCACCACACCGGCGGCCATCTGGCTGCCGAACGGTTGGTCACGTCCCGACGCACCGGTGAACTGCGAGATCACCACGTTGGCGGTCTGGTACTCCTTCTTGTTCACCATGCTCAGCGCGATCAGGAACTCGTTCCAGGCCGCGATGAAGGTGATGATCGCGGTGGTGAACACACCCGGTGCGGCCAGCGGGAGGATCACCTTGCGGAACGCCTGGGCCGGCGTACAGCCGTCCACCATCGCGGCCTGCTCGAGCTCTCGTGGCATTTGCCGGAAGAACGCGGTCAGGAGCCACACCGCCAGTGGCAGCGCGAACGACAGACTGGGCACGATCATCGCCTGGTAGGTGTTGATCCAGTCGATGTTGACGAACAGCTTCTTCAGCGGGATCACCAGCGAGATCCCCGGGAACATCGAGGTGACGATGATGATCGCCAGCACGAAGTTCTTGCCCCGGAACTCCAGCCGGGCCAGCGTGTAGGCCGCCACCATCCCGATGACCAGCGTCAGGACTGTCACCGTGCCGGCCACAATCAGGCTGTTCAGCAGACCACGCTGGAACCCGGTGCCGGACTTGAACACGTCTTTGAAGTTGTCCAGCGAAATGGGCGACGGAATGATCGAGTTGTCGAACTGGTCGGCCGGCCGCCGCAGCGACGACACCACCATCCAGAAGAACGGCACCAGGCAGTAGAGCACGATCACCGCGACACCGATCAGCGGCAGCCAGCGCCGGTACCACGGCGCCTCGGCCGCCTTGACGTCGATCACCCTTGGGGCCTTCTCAGCAACAACAGTCATCATTCACCTCCTAAGCCGCCACCGGCGGTCAGTCCGGCCACCGGAGCGCCTGGGTCCGTCTGCTTGCCCCGGCCTCGCCCGTTCCTGCCGTTCTTCTTCGTCTTCCGCTGGATGGCGTCACCGAACACGTCGGCACCGAGCAGCTTCACGAACACGTACGCGACCACGGCGACGTAGATGAACAGCAATGTCGCGTACGCCGCCGCCGGCCCGTACCGGGTCTGGTTGGCTTCGAGGTACGCCAGGATCGACAGCGTCTCGACCGACTCCTTGTTCGGGCCGACCAGCACGAACGGAAGGTCGAAGATCCGCAGCGTGTCGAGGATGCGGAACAGCACTGCCACCAGCAGTGCCGGCTTCACCAGCGGCATGGTGATCCGGGTGAACGTCTGCCAGACGCTGGCGCCGTCCACCTTCGCCGCCTCGTACACGTCGGTCGGAATCGTCTGCAGGCCCGCGAGCACCAGCAGCCCGATGAACGGCGCGGTCTTCCAGGTGTCGGCGACGATGACCGACAGCACCGACTGCCAGCCCTCGGTGGACCACAGGATCTGGGTGCCGAGCATCTCGTTGGCGATACCGTCGGCCTGGAAGATCCACTTCCACAGCAGCGCCGAGACGACGGTCGGGATCGCCCATGGGACCAGGATGCTGGCCCGCACGATGCCGCGGCCCCTGAACGCCTTGTGCATCACCAGGGCCATCGCGACACCCAGGACGGTCTCCAGGACCACACAGGCGACGGTGAAGAACGTCGTGTTGTAGAAAGCGTTCCAGAATCGGGTGCCGGTCTCGCCGGAGAAGATCGCCGTGTAGTTGTCGAGACCCACGAATTTGGAGCCCTGGACGATGAAGCCCGACTCGTCGATCTGTTGACCGCTCGTGTACAGCGACTCGCGCAACGCCGCGAGGATCGGCAACCCGACTACGAGGATCAGCACGATCATGGTCGGCGACAGCAGCAGCGCGGCCAGCCGACCGGTTCCCTCGTTGAACGAGGTCTGCCGCTTGGGCTTCTTGGTGGTTTCCGGCGTCGGCCGCTCTGCGACCGGGGCGGTTGTACTCACCTCTGCCTCCTTCTCTCTGCCCGCCTGCGGGCAGCGACACGCCGGGGCCGGCACGTAGCTGTGAAGCTGCGCGCCGGCCCCGCCGCTTCGGTCATTGCGTGATGAGCGTGCTCAACTTGGTCTGCAGTCCGGCCAACGCGTCCTTCGGCGTCATCGTGCCGGTCAGAGCGCCGTACGCCGCCTCCTGGATCGCGGTGGTGACGTCGCCGTACTTGACCACCTTCGGCCGCGACTTCGCACCCTCGATCGAGGCCTTCAGCGGAGCCAGGTACGGGAACTGCTTGTTCAGCGTGGGGTCGTCGTACAGCGAGGCCCAGGTCGGCGCCTGCGACGTCTTCTCGATGTTCGCCTTCTGCCGCTCCTCGCTGGACATGAACTTCATGAAGTCCGCCGCGGTCGCCTTGTTCTTGGCGAACTCCGAGATCGCGTAGTTGTGACCACCCAGGGTGGACACGCCCGCACCGGTCTGGCCCGGCAGCGGCGCGACGGCGAACTTGCCGGCGATCTTCGACGAGCCGTCGGTCGCCTGTGCCTTCGCGTACACGTACGGCCAGTTCCGGTGGAAGAGCAGGTTGCCCTCCTGGAACGCCCGGCGGCCTTCCTCCTCCTTGTAGGTGATGGCGGCCTTCGGGATGAAGCCCGTCTTGAAGCCCTCGGTCAGCGCGGTCAGACCGGCCAGCGCCTCCGGGGTGTCCACGTTCGGCTTGCCGTCGTCACCGACGACGACTCCACCGGCACCGTTGACGGCCTCGGAGAAGTTCACGGTCAGGCCTTCGTACTTCTCGAACTGACCCGAGTAGCAACCGACGTTCTTACCCTCCGGCAGTGCCTTCACCTTGGCACAGGCGGTGACCATCTCTTCCCAGGTCTTCGGCGGCTGCAGACCGGCCTTGTCCAGCAGGTCCTTGCGGTAGTACAGCAGTCCACCGTCGGACGTCACCGGTATGCCGTACAGCTTGTCGCGGTACTTCGCGGTGTCGACCGTGGACGGCAGCAACTTCCCCAGGTCGGGGAACTGGTCCGGCGGCAGCTCGGTGACCCAGCGGTTGGCCGCGAACTCCGCGGTCCAGACCACATCCAGGTTCAGCACGCTGAACGCGTCGGACTTGTTCTGCGCGTTCGAGATCATCTGCGCGCGCTGCTGGTCCGCGGACTCAGGCAGCTCCGAGACAGTGACCTTCTCGTCCGGGTGCTGCGAGTTCCACGCGGCGACCTGGTTCGTCAGGTTCCCGGAGGTGTCCTTGCCGGTGGCAAAATTGATCGGGCCGCGACCCTCAAGCGCTCCCCCGGTCGAGGTACCTCCGCTGCTCTCATCGTTCCCGCCACCACACGCGGACGCAAGCAGCACAAGACCGCCTGCGACGGCCGCGGCGACCGCCCTGCGTGTGTGTGATCGTTCAAACCTCATCGTGTACCTGCCCTCTCCCGATGCGACATCGCTTGATCATGCGCCGGCCGTTCGCAGTCCCCCACCGCCCTGCGAGTGGCCTTCTCCGGACAGTAACCGAGATCGGGGGCGATGTGTCCTGAGCCACACATGTTGCCGATCTCCGTAAAATACGGAGGAACGCATGGCTGTATGCGACCGCGATTCGACACCGCGCACAACCAGGTGTTTCTTAACGATTCGGTATTACCGATTAGTAACAAGCGTCTGGAGGGCAGGAACCACCGGATCGGCTGCACAAAGTCGCCGACACGCTCCGGAGCGGATCCGTCGCAAGGTGCGCTGCGGGGGTCAGGCGTCCTGGGCAGTGGTGGCCGAGGCGTCGCCGACGTTGGCGCGGACCCACTCGACGATCTCGACCGTGGTCGCGCCGGGGGTGAAGATCTTGTGCACGCCGAGCTCGGCCAGCGGCTGCAGGTCGGCCTCGGGGATGATCCCGCCGCCGAACACCACGATGTCGTCCGCGTCGCGCTCGGTGAGCAGTTCGCGGACCTTCTTGAACAGCGTCATGTGCGCGCCGGACAGCACCGACAGGCCGACCGCGTCGGCGTCCTCCGCGATCGCGGTCTCGACGATCTGCTCCGGTGTCTGGTGCAGCCCGGTGTAGATGACCTCCATGCCGGCGTCGCGCAGCGCCCGGGCGACCACTTTCGCGCCCCGGTCGTGGCCGTCCAGTCCCGGTTTGGCGACGACGACCCGCAGTGGACTGGTGGCTGGCATGTGTGGGCCTCTCGATCTGTGGACACGGCCTTGCGCCGCGGCAGTCATCCAGACATTCGCAGGTTAGCCGAGCCGCACCTCACGGATAAGACACGGAGGTGTGTGTTCCCGGCCACGCGGACAGGGAACCGGTTACCGTGGAAAGAGATCGGACCAGTACGACGGGGGGTCTGATCTGCGAGCGAGGAGTCGCCATGAGTGCCGAGGCGGTGCAAGAACCGGGGAACTCGCAGGATGCCGAGACGCGGAGCGCCATCCGGGAAGCACTCGAGGGGCTGAAGTACGGCGCCCGCTCGGCATTTTCCCCGCGGGTCCTGCAGGGCGCGGCCGTGGAGCTGGGCTGGATCACCACCCATCTGGCCATGTACCCGCTCGGCCTGGTCACCGGCTCCGGTGATCGCACCAACCGGCTGAACCTCAACGGACTCACCCCCGCCCAGCGCAGCCTGCTCGTCGGCGACGTCCGCGCCGCCGGTACGCCGATCCTCCTGGCGCACGGGATCGTCGACAACCACACGGTCTTCGCGCTGATGCGCCGCCAGTTGCGCCGCCGGGGATTCACCCGGATCCACACTTTCTCCTACTCACCCCTCACGCTCGACGTCCGCAGCACGGCGGAACGGATGGGCGCGGAGATCGAGGCGATCTGCGAGGAGTCCGGATCCGAGCAGCTCCATGTGATCGGGCACAGCCTCGGCGGGCTGATCGCGCGGTACTACATCCAGCGGCTCGGTGGCGACGCGCGCGTGCACACCTGCGTGACGCTGGGGACTCCGCACCAGGGCACCGTGGCCGCGCGGTTGCTGCCGTGGCCGCTGGTGAAGCAGGTCCGGCCCGACAGCGACCTGATGGCCGAACTGGACGAGCCGGCGCCGGAATGCCGGACCAGGTTCGTCGCCTTCTACAGCGACGTCGACCAGTTGATCGTGCCGCAGCGACGGGCCCGGCTGCGGCATCCGGACCTGATCGCCCGCAATGTCAGGATCAACGGCGTCGGTCACCTGTCGCTGCCGTTCCACGGCGAAGTGGTGCACCAGATCACCGGGATGCTGGCGCATCTGGATGAACAGAACACAGTTGCCTGACCCCGTCAGCTAACTAGTTCCTGACATAGCAGCTATCCCGGCGGTTCGGCGGATGCACGTGCAGCGGCTCATGCAAAAGTTTCGTGAAGGACAGGCCGAAAAAGGGGTGGCGGGGTTTGTCGCCTCGTGACGGTTCCGTTATGGTGCATGAGCCCCCGGGGGGAATAAATCTCCCGGGAGCGGACAGTGCCCCTCCCCTGTGACCGAAAGGCCACGTTGTGTCCCAGCACCGTGCCGCGGCTAGCCGCGACACGCCAGGCAACGCTGCGCGCAAGCCCGGCGCAGGACGTCACGGCGGTAAACATCGTGTTGCCAGGCGTAACACCCCGAGCAGTACCCAGGTAGTCGGTCTGACCGCCGCCCTCGCGGCAGCGGCAGGAGCTGTCGGCTTCAGCCACAGCTCTCTGGCCTCACCGACACAGGCGAACTCAGCGGTCAACATTGCTGCGCTCAGCATGGGCAGCGGTCAGCTGTCCGAGCTGACCACCGCGCGGATCGAGCGACGCCAGCTCGCCACCCGCGACTCCTCCCGCGTCGAGCTGGTCGGCACGGATCTGACCAAGAAGCAGGCCGCGGCCGACCGGACCGCGAAGGCCCGGGCCGCCAAGCTCGACGCCACCCGCGCGCTGACCGCCAAGCGCGCCACCGCCCTCGCCAAGGCCAAGGCCGCGGCCGACGCGGCGGAGGAGAAGCGCACCTCCGCTACCCGCTGCGAGATGATGATCTCCGGCTACCACATCACCGCCACCTTCGGTCAGGGCGGCGGCCGCTGGGCCCGCAACCACACCGGCACCGACTTCGCCGCCCCGATCGGCACCCCGATCCGCTCGGTGATGAAGGGCGAGGTCGTCAGCGCCGAGTTCGCCGGGGCCTACGGCCGGCAGGTCAGGGTGCTGCACGAGGACGGCACCGAGACCTGGTACAACCACATGTCGAAGTTCAGCGTCTCGGTCGGCGAGACCGTGTACGCCGGCGACCAGGTCGGCGCGGTCGGCGTCACCGGCAACACCACCGGCCCGCACCTGCACTTCGAGGTACGGCCGGACGCCGGCGACCCGATCGACCCGATGCCGTGGCTCCGCAGCCACTGCGGACTCAACCCCTGATCCAGCACTTCCTGCTCCGTCGGACCGATTCCGAACCTCAGACGGACGTAAAGCTTTGGCGGCGCTGACAACCCCGCCGCTAGGCTGCCGCGCATGCGTCCGGCGCCTGGTGAAGTCCTGCATTTCTCCGAAGATCCGACGATCCGCATCTTCCGGCCCCACGTCGCCCCGACCTCGGTGAAGACCACCCCGTACGTCTGGGCCGTCGGCCACGACCGTGCTCCTGACTACTGGTTCCCCCGGCAGTGCCCTCGCGCGATGGCCTGGGTCGGACCTGACACCACTCCCGCGGACCAGAGCCGCATCATCGGCGACGGCTGCGGCACCCGTGTACACGCGATCGAGTACGGCTGGCTCGACGCCCTCCGCACGGTCGAGCTCTATGCGTACCGCCTTCCCGCCGAGCCGTTCGAAACGGCCGAGGCTGCCGTGGTGGCGACGACCGAGGTGACGCCGTTGGGGCCTCCTGAGCGAGTGGGTGACCTGTTCGAACTGCACGCCGAGGCTGGGATCCAGTTGCGTCTGCTGCCGCGGCTGCAGGAGTTCTGGGATGCAGTGACCACCTCCACCCTCGAGTTCAGCGGCATCCGCCTGCGGAACGCCCTGCCACGTTAGCCAAGGGTTAGCCGCCGGCTCGTGAGGTGCCATCATTGAGCGGTGACGGCGGAGGCTCCCTATCGCGATCTGGCCGAGTCCGCCTGGCGCTGGGTGCTCGACCAGGTGCGCTGGCAGGACGGGCCCTGGATCCCCGAGGAGGTCGGCGGGGCCGACGTGCCGGACATCCCGCTCGAGCGCGACGGCACGTACGTCGGCGTCGGCGGGCTCGCGCATCTGCTGACCGAGATCCGGCTGTCGCGGCCGTGGACCGACGAGGAGAACACTCTGGCGGACGCGATCGTCGAGCGAGTGACCGGCGGGATCGCCGACAGCACCGACTGCACGTACTTCGACGGCCTGGTCAGCAGCATCGGAGTACTGACTGCTCTAGGTGCCTCCGGGCCTGCGGCAGCGGCCGTTGGGCGGCTCTTGGAGCTCGCTGCGCCCGACGGCTGGCCGCAGACGCTGCTCGGGCCGCCCACCTACCTTCCAGGAGCTCGCTTCAATGACCTGACACTGGGTGCGGCCGGAGTACTGCTCGGTGCGCTGTGGGCCCGGCGGCATGGGGTGGACGGCGCCTGCGAGCTCAGTGATCACGCCGCGCAAGTCTTGCTGGCTGAGGCCGAGCACCTGCCGACCGGTACGAACTGGCCGTTCGTGGCCAAGCGCTTCCGGCCGGAGGGGGCCGAGGGCACGCAGATGCCCAACCTCTCGCACGGCGTCGCGGGCGTCTCGGCAGCAGTGGCACTCGCTTCTGCTGAGCTGGATCGCCCGGACCTGGCTGCAGCCGCTCGGAGCGGCGCGGAGCACCTGGTGAGTCTCGGGATGACGGACGGCCGCGGGTTCGTCGTACCGCGCTATATCCCGAGCGATGCCACCGATGAGGACGAGTTCACCTTCACCTGGTGTCACGGTGCGGCAGGGACGTCCTTGCTCTTCTTGGCGCTGGACCAGGCCGGTATCGAAGAGGTCCGAGGTGTGCCGCCGCTGACGTGGCACCAGCGCAGCCTGCACAGCGTCCGTACGTCGGGGCTGCCCGAGCGGCTTCACCCTGGCTTCTGGGACAACGACGGCCGCTGCTGCGGTACTGCGGGCGTCGGCGACATCTTCCTGGATTCATGGCAGCGGGCGGGGGATCAGCAGGACCTGGACTTCGCCGTACGGCTGGCCGACGCGTTGGTCGAGCGGGCCTTCGTGGACGGGCCGCACGCCTACTGGCGGTTCGTCGAGCACCGGGCGCCGGAGCCGTTGCTGCAGCCGCGGGTCGGCTGGATGCAGGGAGCGGCCGGCATCGCGGCGTACCTGTTCCGGACCGGGCGGGTGCTCGCCGACGGGTCCGAGGCGGAGTCGTTGCCGCGGATGGAAACCTGGTTTGCACTGCCCTCGGCCGGCGCGGAACGTGCCGTCAGCGGCTCACCGGCACCACACTCAGCGGCGCCACACTTCGGCGGTGGTCAGGAAGGCGGAGGAGCCGGGCCGGTCGGCTGAGCCGTCGACCTGGACGAAGCCGGGCACGCTCGCGCCGCCGATCGAGACCGTCGCGGAGCGGACCGGGGCGATCACCAGGCTGAGGCTGTGGGTGCCCGCGGCGAGCTGGAAGTTGTCGGTGGCGAACAGCCGCCGGTCGAGCACACCGCCCATCTCGATCTGGATGTCGGCCGCCTTCGCGCTCAGCCCGTCGGCGAGATTCATCGAGACCTGGACGAGTTCCCGCTCGATCGCGGGCTCGTGCCACGGCAGTCCCTGGACCTCGAGGAACGAGCGGACGAAGTACCGCTCGAGCCAGGACGCGAGGTCGACGTCCTCCGAGACCACCCGGACGATCCCGTCGAACCAGAGCACGACCGCCGTACCGGAGCCGCAGATCGACCAGTCGACGGTCCAGATCGAGGCGAACGCGGTGACCTTGCCGTCGGAGTCGAACAGCCGCAGGCCAGGATTCGCTCCCGCCAGGATGATCCGGCGGTGGCTGTCAGGTGCCTTGGGCATGGCAGGACCTTCGTCCGGGGAGGGCCGAAAACACCGATTGTGTCAGCTGAGCCCCGGAACGCAACGGAAACGTCTCAGATCTTCTCCACCGGTGCGTAGCGCAGCAGCAGTCGTTTGACCCCTTCGGAGCCGAAATCGATGTCGGCCTGCGCCTGCTGACCCTCGCCCCGGACCACCACGACCGTGCCCATCCCGAAGGTGTCGTGGACCACCCGATCGCCCGGATTCAGGCTGATCACAGGCTTGTCCGAGGCCGTACGGCGGGCCGGCTCCCAGCGGGTGGTGACTCCGCCGGCTCCGCCCGAGGACGTCCCGGTGCCGGACCAGCGGGTGATCGCGGACTCGTCGCGGCGCCAGTCGAGCAGCTCCGCCGGGATCTCCTCGAGGAACCTGGACGGCGGATTGTGCTGCGGAGCACCGTACGCACTGCGGACAGCGGCCCGGGAGATCGCCAGGCGCTGCCGCGCGCGGGTGATCCCGACGTACGCGAGCCGGCGCTCCTCCTCGAGCTCCTTCATGTCCGTGAGCGACCGGGAGTGCGGGAAGACGCCGTCCTCCATCCCGGTCAGGAAGACCACCGGGAACTCGAGGCCCTTCGCGGTGTGCAGGGTCATCAGCGTGACGACCCCACCGTCGTCGGCGGCGTCGGGGATCTGGTCCGCGTCCGCGACCAGGGCCACCCGCTCGAGGAACGCCTGCAGGTCGGACGGCTCGGCCGCGGCCGTCCGCTCCTCGACGAACTCGCGAGCCACCGAGATGAACTCGTCGAGGTTCTCCAGCCGGGTCTCGTCCTGCGGATCCGGCGACTTCTGCAGCTCCTCGTAGTACCCGGAGCGGTGCAGGGCGACGTCCAGGATGTCGTCCGGCGGGGCGCCCGAGTCGACCATCGCGGTGAGCTCGTCGAGGATGTCGACGAACGCCTGCACCGCGTTGACGCTGCGGCTCGCCATCGCCGGGGCGTCCTGGGCCCGGCGCAGCGCGGCCGAGAAGGGGATCCGGTCCCGTTGCGCGAGGGCCTCGATCGCGGCCTCGGCGCGGTCGCCGATCCCCCGCTTCGGCACGTTCAGGATCCGGCGCAGCGAGACCAGGTCCTCGGGGTTCACCAGCACCCGCAGGTAGGCCAGCGCATCGCGGACCTCCTTGCGCTCGTAGAACCGGACGCCACCGACCACCTTGTACGGATGGCCGGTGCGGATGAAGACCTCCTCGAACACCCGGGACTGCGCGTTCGTCCGGTAGAACACCGCCACGTCCGACGGCTTCACCCCGTCGGCGTCGGTGAGCCGGTCGATCTCGTCCGCGACGAACTGCGCCTCGTCGTGCTCGTTGTCCGCGACGTAGACGGCGATCTGCTCGCCCTGGCCCGAGTCGGACCACAGGTTCTTCGCCTTGCGGCCCTCGTTGCGGCTGATCACCGCGTTCGCCGCGGTCAAGATCGTCTGGGTGGAGCGGTAGTTCTGCTCCAGCAGGATCGTCTCGGCGTTGGTGAAGTCCTCCTCGAACGCGAGGATGTTGCGGATCGTCGCGCCCCGGAAGGCGTAGATCGACTGGTCCGCGTCACCGACCACCATCAGCTCGGCCGGCGGGCTGACCGGGCCGTCGTTCGGCCCCGGCTCGATCTCCGCGCACAGCTCCCGGATCAGCGTGTACTGCGCGTGGTTGGTGTCCTGGTACTCGTCGACGAGCACGTGGCGGAACCTGCGGCGGTAGTACTCGCGGACCTCCGGGAACGCCTGCAGCAGGTTCACCGTGGTCATCAGCAGGTCGTCGAAGTCCAGCGCGTTCGCCTGCGCGAGCCGCTCCTGGTAGATCCGGTAGCACTCGGCGTAGGTCTCCTCGAGGTGGTTCGAGGCCTTCGCCGCAGACGTCTCGTGGTCGATCAGCTCGTTCTTCTGGGTGCTGATCCAGTTCAGCACCGCGCGCGGGTTGTACCGCTTGACGTCCAGGTCGAGCTCCCGGCAGACCAGCGTCATCAGCCGCCGCGAGTCGGTGTCGTCGTAGATCGAGAACGTCGAGCTGATCCCGAACCGCTTGATGTCGCGCCGCAGGATCCGCACGCACGACGAGTGGAACGTCGACACCCACATCAGCTTCGCGCGCGGCCCGACCAGCTCGACCACCCGCTCCCGCATCTCCGCGGCCGCCTTGTTCGTGAAGGTGATCGCCAGGATCGAGCCGGGGTGCGCGTCCCGCGCCGCCAGCAGATAGGCGATCCGCCGGGTCAGTACCCGCGTCTTGCCCGAGCCGGCACCCGCCACCACGAGCAGCGGTTTCCCGGCGTGCACGACAGCGGCCCGCTGCTGCGGGTTCAGCCCCTCGAGCAGCGATTCCGGGTCGGTCCGGTGCTTTTTGGGCTCCTCGAGCGGCACCGGCAGTTCGTCTGGAGAGAAGAGCGTCGTCATCACCCCCCAGCCTAGGCGCTCCCCCTGACAGTTCCCGTACTACGTGCCGCCCCGTCCCCAGGTCACCGCTGACCGAACACCCGCCACCTCCCGGGCAAGGCGCCGGCGCAGTACCGCCGGCCGCCTTTACGGGTGGCGCAGGACTGGTGGCCGATCGGCTGGTTGCCGGTCAGCCGGTTGGGCGATGCGCGGGAGGAGGTGAGGTCGCGAGGCTGGAGGGGACAGGGAGAGAGGTCGCGTCGTGGGAAATGCCGGTACGGAAATGAAGGATGCGGAGACCAGGGCCGCGTTGGGTCGGGTGCGGGGATTGGTGAGGGTGTATCTGGCGATCAGCGTCCTCACCTTGGCGGCAATCGTGCTGCTTCGGCGTCACGTGGAGGTCGTCACCGATGCGGTGTGGGTCAGAGGGACCATCGTCGTGGGTAGCGCGACGTTGATGTCGGTGTTCGCCGCCCGGACGGCGAATGGCTCGAAGGGCGCCTTCCGGCGGTTGCGGGTGCTTTCGGCGGTGATGGTGGTGGCGATCGTGGTGATCGTCGCGATCCCGGGGATGTTCCCCGTCTGGATGAAGGTCGATCAGGCGGTCTGCGGAGTGGTGCTGCTCGGGGTCGTCTTGGTTGTCAATGGCAAGCACCTTCGGGCTGCGTTCGGAGAGCGCTAGATTGGCTGACGTGAGCAGCCTTGCGGTGGATGTGCGGGGGCGGCCGTGGTCGCCGGTCGTCATCGTCGCGCCGTACGTCGTGCTCGCGGTGCTGGCGCTCTGCACCGTGATCATCAAGCGCTCCGAGACCTCGTCACTGCTCGTCGATCTGGCGTTGTGCGCGGCGGCCGCGCTGTGGATTGGGTGGATGTTCACTCTGCATCCCGGTTGGCGGGATCGGCCGCACACCATGGTGATCTTCTTCGCCGGGCTGATCGCGATCCTGGCCGTTCTCGTAGTCAGGGATCCGTGGTTCGGGATCTTCGCGCCGGTCGCCTACATCTATGCCTTCAGAGTCCTGCGCTGGCCGTGGCTGCTGGCCGGCGCCGCCGCGGTGGCGATGCTGGCCGGTACCGCGCAGGCCGCAGGCGTCGACAAGTCCACGGCCTTCGGGCTGATCGGGTATGTCGCCGTCCTGGTCGTGAACGTGGTCCCGATGTGTGGCTACGCCTGGATCGAATGGCGTCGGGCGAAGCAGAACGACCAGCGCGATGACGCCCTCGCGGAGGTGAGTCAGGCCAACCGCGACCTCGAGGCGATGCTGGCCGAGAACGCCGCCCTGCATGAGCGTCTCCTGGCTCAGGCGAGAGAAGCCGGAGTACTCGATGAGCGCCAGCGGATGGCACGCGAGATCCACGACACCCTGGCGCAGGGACTGACCGGGATCATCACGCAGTTGCAGGCGGTCGAGCAGGCCGGCGAGGATCCCGCGCAGTGGCGCCGGCACGTCGAGGCCGCGACCGGGCTGGCCCGCGAGAGTCTGTCGGAGGCGCGCCGATCGGTCCACGCGCTGCGCCCCGAACCGCTGCAGACGGCGCGGCTCGCTGATGCGTTGGAAGACGTCGCCGACCGCTGGTCGAGTCTCCACAAGATCGCGGTCCAGGTCACGACGACCGGCACCCCGCGGCCGATGCACCCCGAAGCCGAGGTCGCGCTGCTTCGGACCGCGCAGGAGGCGCTCGCCAACATCGCCAAGCACGCAAGGGCAACTCGCGTCGGCGTCACCCTGTCCTACCTCGAACACGAGATCGCCCTGGACGTCCGCGACGACGGCACCGGCTTCACACCCCAGGACCCTGTACTGCGGACGCGGGCGGGCGTCGAGCGGGGCGAGGAGTCGCATGAGGGTGGCGGGTTCGGCCTGGTCGCGATGCGGGAGCGGATCGAAGGACTCTCCGGCGCCCTGCAGGTGGAATCCGAACCAGGCAACGGCACCGCGATCTCCGCCCGCATCCCGGCCACCTTCGCGGGAGCCACCGCATGACGGGCAACGACCCCGACGCAAACGCGAGCCTCGCCCCCGCAGGCGACCCGAATCCCAACCCCGCGGGCGATCCGATCAAGCTGTTGATCGTGGACGACCATCCGGTGGTCCGGGACGGGCTGATCGGGATGTTCGCGCCGGACCCCGCGTTTGAAGTACTGGGTGAGGCTTCCGACGGTGCCGAGGCGCTCAGACTCGCCCCGGCGCTCCGGCCCGACGTGATCCTGATGGACCTGCGGATGCCCGGTATGGACGGACTCACCGCGATCAGGGAGTTCGCGAGCCGCGGCATCACCGCCCGGGTGCTGGTCCTGACCACCTACGACACCGACACCTACGTAGTACCGGCGATCGAGGCGGGCGCGACCGGCTACCTGCTCAAGGACGCACCCCGCGACGAACTCATCCGAGCGGTCCGAGCGGCGGCCGCCGGGCAGTCCGTCCTGTCGCCATCGGTCGCCACCCGCCTGGTCAAGAGAGTCCGTACGCCGGAAGTGGAACCGCTGCTCAGCCAGCGAGAACTCGAGGTCCTCGGACTGGTCGCGGCCGGCAGCACCAACCGCGAGTCCGCCGCGAAGCTGTTCATCAGCGAGGCGACCGTGAAGAGTCACCTGCTGAACATCTACGCCAAGCTCGACGTCAACGATCGCGCGGCCGCGGTCGCGGAGGCCTTCCGACGCGGGCTGCTGCGACCAGATCGGCTGTGAGCAGACCTGCTAGCAGCAGAAAACCTGGGGTCGGGCCATCCGGTCGGCCAGGGTGGAGACATGTCCGATGAGAACAAGGTCTTGCTGTTCAACGAGCAGTCCCGGCAGCAGTTGTTCCGGCAACGGGTCGTCGTCCTCGACGGCCAGTTGAACGACGACAACGGCACGCTGCTGGCCACCCAGATCCTCACCCTCGCGGCCGAGGATTCCACCACCGACATCGCTTTGTGGATCCACTCGATCGGCGGCTCGGTGCCGTCGATGCTCGCGATCCGCGACGTCATGCGGCTCGTGCCGTGCGACGTCTCCACCCTCGTCCTCGGGCTGGCCTGCAGTGCTGGTCAGTTCCTGCTCTCCGCCGGTACGCCGGGGAAGCGGCTCGCCCTGCCCCACGCGCGGGTCCTGTTGCACCAGGGCTCGGCCGGGATCGGCGGATCGGCCGTGGAGATCGAGATCCAGGCGAACGACCTGCGCCACATCCGCGACACGGTGCTCGGGTTGATCGCGCAGGACACCGGACAGCCGCGGCCGACGGTGTTCGAGGACTCGCTGCACGACCACTGGTACACGGCCGAGCAGGCCCTCGAGTACGGCTTCATCGACCACGTGGTCTCGTCGTTCGACCAGGTGATGCCACTGCGGAGCCACGGAACGCAGGCAACCGAACAAGCAGCAGTGAAGGCGGGAGCGGCCTGATGAGCAGTTACACGATTCCCAGCGTGATCACCCAGCACCCGCGGGGCGAGCGGATCATGGACGTCTACTCGCATCTGCTGAGCGAACGCGTCATCTACCTCGGCACGGGCATCGACGCCGGCGTCGCGAACGCGATGATCGCCCAGCTACTCCACTTGGAGGCCGACAAGCCGGAGCAGCCGATCAACCTCTACATCAACTGCGAGGGCGGTGACATGACCGCGATGCTGGCGATCTACGACACCATGCAGTTCGTCCGGTCCCCGATCGCGACCTTCTGCGTCGGGCAGGCGATCGCCGCGGGCGCGGTACTGCTCGCTGCCGGCGCACCCGGTCAGCGGGCGATCCTGCCGCACGCTCGCGTCGTCCTGCACCAGCCCGCCGCCCGCGGACAGGGGACGATCCCCGACCTGATCCTGCAGGCCGACGAGGTGGTCCGGGTTCGCAGCCAGGTGGAGACGATCCTGTCCGCGCACACCGGGCAGTCGGTGGAGCGGCTGCGGCACGACACCGATCGGGACCACGTCCTGACGGCGGAGACGGCCCGCGAGTACGGCGTCGTCGACGAGGTCATCCAGCACCGCTTCCCCGTCGCCGTCCTGGAAGGCGCCGGCATCCACCCCACCGCCGCCAGCGCCTGACCAGGCGGTGGTAGGCGGGCCGGCGCCGGCCACGCGAGAGGCCGGTGGGGTGGGCCGGCGTCTTCCGGGTAAATCCCGGTGGCGGAGGACGCTAGGGTCACTGACGTGAGTGTGCCTGTTGCGAATCCCCGCCCCGACGACGAGATCGAGCGAGTGCTCGCGATCGTCGCGCACCCCGACGACATCGACTTCGGCGGCGCCGGCACGGTGGCGAAGTGGACCCGGGCCGGGATCGAGGTCAGCTACTGCATCGTCACCGACGGCCAGGCCGGTGGGTTCGAGCCCGACCGCGACCGTGCTGAGATGCCCGCGGTCCGGCGGGCCGAGCAGACCACCGCCGCCCAGCACGTCGGCGTACACGACCTGCATTTCCTCGGGTACGAGGACGGATCGGTCGAGCCCAGCAGGGAGCTCATCCGCGACCTCGTCCGGGTGATCCGCGAGGTCCGCCCGCAGCGGCTGCTCGGGCAGTCCCCCGAACGCAACTGGTCCCGCCTACCGGTCTCGCATCCGGACCACATGGCGACGGCCGAAGCCACCGTGCGCGCGTTCTACCCGGCGGCCGGCAACCCGTACGCGTTCCCCGAACTGGAGGCCGACGGCCCGAAGGCGTGGGACGTGGGCGAGCTCTGGATGATGGAACACCCCGAGCGCAACCACTATGTCGACATCACCGAGGTGTACGACGCGAAGCTCGCCGCGCTGATGTCACACGCCAGCCAGCACCAGAATCCCGACGGCCTCCCCACCATGATCCAGGGGTGGATGCGCGAGAACGCCGCCACCGCGGGCTTCCCCGATGGCCACCTCGCCGAGCCCTTCACCGTCATCCGCCTCCGCTGAGGGGACGTTGCGTCAGTTCGAGCCCAAGGCCTCGACGACAGCGGTGGCTGCCGCCACGACCGCGGCGCGGTGGGACTTGGTACGGGTGACGGGGTCGTCGTCGCCGATCGCGCGGAGTTCGGGGGCGGTAGTGGACCAGGCGGTGGACAGCCCGATCACCAGCACGAGGATGTCCATCGCCCGGGCATCGCTGAGGGTGCCGCCGGACGCCGCGGCGATCTCGCGAGCCTTCTCCCGGTGGGACTCGACCTCGCCGGGTGACACGTCCGCCCGCTCCAGCCAGCTCCATTGGGTCAGCCGCAGGATCTCCGGGCTCGCCTGCAAGGCATCGAACAGCGCGCCTGCGTAGCCCGGCAGATCGTCCGGGGTGAACGGCGCGGTGTCGGCGAGAGCACCCAGGCGAACGGCCAGCATCGCGTCGAACAGGCCGTCCTTGGACCCGAAGTACGCGTAGATCGCCTGCTTGTTGGCGGCCGCCACGGAAGCGATCCGCTCGACCCGCGCGCCGGCCAGTCCCCGCTCGGAGAACTCGGTGTAGGCGGCGTCCAGCAGCCGCGTCCTGGTGGCGGCGGAGTCGTACGGCATGTCGCCAGAGTACCAATCCAACCGGATGGTTTGAAATCTGCCGATCACTCGTTCTATGGTTTAAACCATCCGGTTGGATTCAAATTCTCTAGGAGATCCCATGACCACCTGGTTCATCACCGGCGCGACGTCCGGCTTCGGGCGAGCGATGACCGAGCGTCTGCTCGCCCGGGGCGACCGTGTCGCCGCCACCGCGCGGCGACCCGAGCGCCTCGACGACCTGGCGGCGAAGTACGGCGACCTGCTCTGGACGGCCGCCCTCGACGTCACCGACATCCCCGTACTGCGGGCTGTCGTCGACCGGGCGTTCGCCGAGCTCGGCAGGATCGACGTGATCGTCTCGAACGCCGGGTACGGGACCTTCGGGGCGGCCGAGGAGTTCAGCGACGAGGCGATCGACGCGCAGCTCGCCACCAACCTGGTCGCGCCGATCCAGCTGGTCCGGGCGGCGCTGCCGCACCTGCGGGCTCAAGGAGGCGGCCGGTTCATCCAACTGTCGAGCGCCGGGGGCCAGGCCACCTTCACCGGCGGGAACCTCTACCACGCGACGAAGTGGGGCGTCGAAGGATTCTTCGAGGCGCTCATCGCCGAGGTCGCACCGTTCGGCGTCGAGCTCACCCTGGTCGAGCCGGGCGTCGCCCGCACCGAGTTCGGACCGTCGCTGGTGGTCGCCCCACGGCTCGCCGCGTACGACGACACCCCGATCGCGCAGTTGCGCCAGTACATCGAGGCTCCGGGCGGCGTCACCGCCAACGGCCCGGGCGACCCCGCCAAGATCGCGGACGCCATCATCGCCTCCGCGGCGGTCTCCCCGGCCCCGCGTCGGCTCACCCTCGGCAGCGACGCCTACGAGTTCGTCCGCGGCGCCCTCGCGGCCCGCCTCGACGAACTCGAAGCGGCCAAGGACCTCGCCTTCTCCACCGACTTCACCGCGGAGGAACAGGAGATAAGCACCACAGTCCGGTGAATGCGGCGCAGGCCGGCGAATCAAAGGGTTTGCCGTCCGCTACGGATGCGGTGATGCTCGCCGCATGACTTCACTTCATCATGCGGTGGTCGGCACTGGGCCGGCTGTTCTGTTGGTTCACGCCGGCGTGGCGGACTCCCGGATGTGGGCCGGCCAGGTCGAGGACCTGCGCCGGGACCATCAGGTCATCACACTCGACCTCCGGGGGTACGGCGAGACGCCGCTGGAGGTGGCCGCGAAGTACTCCGATGCCGGGGATGTGCTGGCGCTGCTCGACCACCTCGGGATCGGTACCACGGCGGTGGTCGCGGCGTCGTACGGCGCGAACGTCGTGCTGCAGGCCGCGAGCAGGGCGCCGGAGAGGTTCAACCGGCTGGTACTGATGTCGCCGCCGGTGGACGGGGTGGAGCCGACCGAGGACCTCCGGGCGTTCTGGGCCGAGGAGAACCGCCTGCTGGAGGCGGGGGACGTCGACGGCGCGACCGCGCTCAACGTGAAGATCTGGCTCGGCCCGGAGGCGGACGCCGAGGCCCGCGAGCTCCTACGGGTCATGCAGGCGCGGGCGTTCGAGGTACAGCTGGCCGCGGGCGACGACGTGGACAACGAGGAGTACGAGGTGACTCCGGCCGCGATCACCGCGCCGGTCAAGCTCTTCAGCGGAGCGCACGACCTGCAGTTCTTCCGCGAGGGCGCGGCACTCCTGGCCACGCAACTGCCCGACGTGGACTACGTCGAACTCCCCTGGGCCGGCCACCTGCCGACCATGGAACGAGCAGCGGAAGGGATCGAACTGGTCCGCAAGGCCCTCACTGTCGAGGGATGAAGCTCTGAAAACGCCGCCGGCCGGAGAACCCCTGGGGTCTCCGGCCGGCGGCGCAGTACAGCGGATCAGTCGGCGAGGGCGCCCATCGGGTCCCAGGCGGGGAGGACGATCGGGGCGTCGTCGAGGCGGGCCTGGAGCTCGGCCGGGAGGGCGGAGCGGCGGACCGCGATCTCGAAGACGTGCTCACCGAACCACGAGTCGTTCATGGTCCAGAAACCGCTGTCGGCCTTCTCGTCACCCCAGCTGTTCTCCACCCGCCAGCGGCGCGGCTTGCCGTCGACCAGGTCGACGCCGGTGAAGAGCATCGCGTGCGTCATCAGCGTCTCGTGGTGCAGCAGCCGCTCGGCCTTGTCCAGGCTGAACTCGGTGTCGTAGACGGCCTCGTAGTCGTACAGCTTGGCGTCCCAGTAGCCGAGGTCGGCCGACATCTGCTTGCCGACGTCGCAGCCGAACCAGACCGGCTCGCCGCCGACGATCGCGTCCTGGGCGAGCTGCTTCATCAGGTCCATCTCGACGTTCAGATAGACCACCGGCGGGGCGTCGATGACGTTGCCGAGGTAGTCGACGGTGAAGGTCTTGCCGGTCGGGCTGGACTCGCGCGGGTCGTGCACGATGCAGACGTACTCGTCGACCGGCAGCGTCACGTACGCCGCGGCGAACTCGGCCGGGGTGGTCCAGCCGTCGCGGTGGAAGCCCTTGTCGCTGTCCTTCCACTGCCACAGGAACTTCTGCGGCGGCGTGCCGAGGTGGATGCTCAGCACCCGGTGCACGGTGGTCAGGATCTCCTGCTTGCGGGCCCGCTGCGCCTCGACGCCGTCGATGGTGCGCAGGTCCCGGGCGCCCTGGCGGAGCACCTTGCGGAGGGTGTCGTTCAGCTGGGCGGTGGCCGACGAGCTCTCGGTCTCGGGCATCGCCGCCTTCGGCACCAGGCCGTGCTTGCGGACCAGCGCGACGAACATATTCCACTGGCCGCCGTCACCGATCGGGTCGGACAGCAGGTGCGCCACCGTCCGGTCGTCGACGTCGCGGCCGGCGGTCTCGATCATCGCCTCGAGGAAGAAGTTGGACCGCTCGAACTTGTCCCAGAACAGCAGGTAGTTCTGGGAGAACTCGAAGTCCTTCACCCCGAGCTTGTCCGCGGCGCCGACCCGCAGCAGGTTCAGGCCGGCGAACAGCCAGCAACGGCCGCTCTTCTTCTGGTTCGTGACCTTCCAGTCGTCCAGCAGGTTCGACACGGAATGGTCGAGCGAGGTGACGACCTGACGGTCCAGGGCGATCTTGGCGACCGGCGTCTCCGTGACGGCGTTCTGCATCACCCGGTACGACGGGCGCGATGCGAACTCCTTCTCGAAGAGCTCGAGCTGTTCGGGGGTGAGATTCCGCTCCATGAGAGTCGACGGTATATCAGCGGCAAAGCTCCTTGCGCCCCTGACGGGGTGGCGAATGTGTGACCTGTCCACAACCCGCCACCCACGACCCCTGGCGAAGTCCGGTCGACACGCCCGACGAGTCAGACCAGACGGCGGTCGGTAGCCCAGCGGGTGAGTTCGTGGCGGTTGGACAGTTGGAGCTTGCGCAGCACGCTGGAGACGTGTGTCTCGACCGTCTTGACCGAGATGAACAGCTCGCGGGCCACCTCCTTGTAGGCGTAGCCACGCGCGATCAGCCGCAGTACCTCGCGCTCGCGCTGGGACAGCCGGTCCAGGTCCTCGTCGACCGAGGCGATGTCGATCGCGCCGGAGAACGCGTCCAGCACGAAGCCGGCCAGCCGCGGCGAGAAGACCGCGTCGCCGTCGGCCACCCGGCCGATCGCGTCGACCAGTTCGGTGCCGCTGATGTTCTTGGTCACATAGCCGCGGGCGCCGGCCCGGATCACACCGATCACGTCCTCGGCCGCGTCGGACACCGACAGCGCCAGGAACTTGACCTCCGGGTGCCGCTGGTGCACCTGCTTCATCACCTCGGTGCCACCGCCCCCAGGCAGGTGCACGTCGAGCAGGACCACGTCCGGCTCACCGGCGATGATCGCCTTCACCGCACTGTCGACGTCGGCGCCCTCGCCGACGATCTCCACCGAAGCACCGATCTCGCTGCGCACGCCGGCCCGGAACATGTCGTGGTCGTCCACCACGACTACTCGCCGCTGGTTGCTCATCTGTCCATCTCCAGTCGCACTTCGGTGCCTGTCTCCGGGTTCGACCGCACCGTTGCGCGGCCGCCGTGCCGTTCCATCCTGCCCATCACGCTGTGCCGCAGGCCCAGCCGGTCCTCCGGCACCCCGTCGGCGTCGAAGCCCTTGCCGCGGTCCCGGACGAAGATCTCGGCCCGGTCCCCGTCGACCTCGACGAACACGTCGATCTTGTCAGCCCCGGAGTGCTTGGCGGCGTTCACCATCGACTCGCGGGACGCCCGCACCATCGCCGACAACCCCTCGGTCAGGTCGCAGTCTCCGACCGTGACCACCTCGACCGGGACACCATGGGAGTCCTCGACCTCGGCAGCGGCGCGTTTGGCCGCTCCAGCCAGGGTCTGGTCGGTGTTGTCGTCCTCGTCGTACAACCAGGACCGCAGGTCACGCTCCTGCGACCGAGCCAGCCGTACGACGGCCCGCGGGTCGTTCGCCTGCTTCTGGATCAGCGCCAGCGTCTGGAGCACCGAGTCGTGCAGGTGGGCCGCCATGTCGGCGCGCTCCTGCGACCGGATGCGCTCGCCGCGCTCGGCGTTCAGGTCCCGGCTCAGCCGGTGCACCCACGGCCCGGCGATGACGCCGATCCCGATCACCGCGAGCAACAGGGCGATCAGGACGTCGCCGACCATCGAGAGCCGGTTGTTCTGCACCAGGAACACGGTGACCGCGGTCCCGATCAGGATCAGCCCGACCGCCACCCGGATGATCGACTTCAGGCCGCCCTTGCCGAACAGCGCTCCGAGGGTGGGTGCCTTGTTGGTCCAGGCCGTCTTCTGGCCTTCGTCGGCCTGCCGCCAGATCAGCGCCAGACCGGTGCCCGCGAACACCAGCGGCCAGAACATCTTCCCGGCGATACCAAACCCGGCTACCTGGAACAGCAGCAGGATGCCGACGCCGGTGACGACCAGGGCCGTCAACTGTCCGCGGTTCTTCTCCCGGCGGCGCTCCTTGGTCCCCGGCGAGACCGTCGGCGGCGGCTGATCCGCCCGCATTCCCTTCCGGGTCGCGGCCGCCAGTCCTGGCGCGGCCGGGACGGGCTGGATCGTCGGGACCGCGAGAGGCATCAAGAACCACAGCGCCGCGTAGATGAGGACGCCGAAGCCGCCGAAGACGGTCCCGGCGATGAACACCAGCCGTACCGCGGTGTCGGACACACCCAGGTGATCGGCGATGCCACCGGCCACTCCACTGAGCACCCGGCCCTCCGCGCGGCGGTAGGCACGGCGTACGGGAGCTGGCTCGTTCCCGGCCGGCTGCTGCGGCCCGGCCGTTCCGGAGGAACCCTGCCCTTGCCCGCCGAAGGCACCCTGTGCCTGCCCGGCGTAGGGACCCTGGCCCTGTGCGCCGTAGGCACCCGGGCCGAATCCGCCTGGACCGTAGCCGCCCGGTCCGTGCGGACCCTGGGCATGCGGACCGGCGGCCGGAGCCCCGGTGGCCGGGGGTCCGCCCGCGGGCGCGGAAGCGGCTGGTTGTGTCATCTCCCAAGAATCGTCACACGCGGACAGGGCCGACACCAGCAGGCTTCTCCCCGGCCGGCTCCTCACCGCGGCCCCCGCGGGACTCAGGGTCGGCCAGGGGACATCCCCGAGTCCTGGCCTCCCGCCTCGGTCTTACGCTGCGTAACGTCCGGGGACGGCGAGGGGTATCCCCTATGTTGTGGCCGCCCGCGGGGGGACACCATCGATGACATGGAGCAGAACTCGAGCGGCGGATTCGACCGCGATCAGCTGAAGGATGTGCAGAGCTGGCGGCGGAGCAGGTCCGACAGGATGCTGGCCGGCGTCTGCGGCGGCATCGGCCGGGCGCTCAACATCGACCCGGTGCTGGTCCGGGTGGTGATGGCGGTTCTCGTCATCAGCGGTCCGGGGCTGTTCTTCTACGTGGCCGCCTGGGTGCTGATGCCGGACGAGGGCAGCGACCGCTCGGCGGCCCAGGGCCTGCTCGGCGACCGGATCCGGCCCGACCACCCGTGGCTGTGGCCCGTGGTGATCGGCATCTGCGTCTTCGTTGCGATCGCGATGATGTCGTCGTTCAACTTCGGCCGGGTGATCCCCGGTCCGCTGGTGGTGCTCGGGCTGTTGTGGCTGCTGGTGTTCCGCCGCAAGGGACGCAAGCAGCACTGGTCGCACCGCGGCGGCCACTGGACCGGCGGCAACGGAACCACCCCCGCCGATCCCTCCGCGACCGGCACCACCACGCCCGGCGCCTTCAACCCTGCCGCGCCCGGCTCCGGAGTACAGGACTCGGCTCCCCAAGGTTCTGCCGCGCCGCAGTACTCGGCGGCGGCTCAGAGCGGCCCGTCAGCTCCCCCGGCGGGCCCGTCGTCCTCGGCCGCGCAGCGACCACAGGACCGGGTGACCGCCCCGGTCCAGCCTGTGTGGACCGAGGACGACCCCCTGGGCCTGTACGTCGACGAGCCGCCGGCGACTGCCACCCGGACGAAGGCGGAGCCCCCGGCCAAGGGGCTGCGCGGGGTGAAGCCGGCGATCGTCGCCCTGACCGGCATCGCGATCCTCATCGCCTGGGCGGCCGGCGCGAGCGCCTCGATGATGCTGGTGATCGGCCTGGCCACGCTCGGCCTCGGCATGCTGGTCGGCGGCTTCCTGGGCCGGACCCTGGCACTGCTGCCGCTCGGCATCCTGCTGGCCATCGGCGTCGCCGTGAGCACGGTCTTCCCGAACATGCCCCGTGATTTCGCCGACGTGAAGTTCTTCGCCGCCCCCGGCACGACGATCACCGCGACCAGTACGGCGTACACGTTCGACGCGGGATCCGTGCACCTGGACCTGACCCAGGCGACCTTCGCGCCGGGCGCCAAGGTGGTCGTGAACGGCGGTGTCGGCGAGGTGGTCATCAAGGTCCCGCCGAACGTGGATGTCAACGGCAACCTGTCGGCGGACGCGGGCGAGCTGATCACCTTCGGCCAGGAGAAGGGCGGCCACAACCCCGACGTGCAGTTGACCGATCTCGGCGACGACGCTAAGAAGGGTCCGTCGTCCGTCAACCTGGACGTGCACCTCAAACTCGGCAGCATCACAGTGGAGCGCGGATGAAGCGGACGAAGGCCGATGTGCCCGGCATCATCGCCGGCACCGTGCTCTCCGGCAGCGCGACCATCTGGATCCTGAACGACAACGGCATCGTCCAGAACAACGACCTCGGCCTGACCGCCGCACTGCTGCTGGTGGTCGCCGGCGTGGTCGGCCTGGCCGCCTCGCAACGCGGCTGACCACCCGGCTCGCACGGCGGCTGACCACCAACCGGCGCAGAACGCCGGGCACCCACACTGTGAACCACTCGGTAACCGGCCGGTGCGGCTCGGCTACCCTTGTTGACCGCTCGGTCGGCCGTGAGTCGGTCGACCGGCACCCTAGGGGCCCGAGTGCAGCGGGTCCCGTTGAAGGTCTACAGGAGTAGTGATGGTGCGCGGCACCGTGAAGTGGTTCAACGCCGACAAGGGCTACGGCTTCCTCGCCGTCGACGGCCAGGACGACGTCTTCGTCCACTGGAGCAAGATCGTCTCGGACGGGTACAAGACCCTGGAGGACGGCCAGCAGGTCGAGTTCGACGTGGTGGACGGCCCGAAGGGCCGCGAGGCCGACGCCGTGAAGGCGGTCTGACGGCACCCAGTGACCAGGCCCTGATCCGGCCGTCCCGCTCACGACGGCCGGGGCAGGGCTTTACTGTGCCTGCGCGGAGCGTGGGCAACCGGTAACCTGACCACTCACCTTGGGAGGGACAGGACGTGACCGAGCCGGTACCAGTGATCCGCAGGCTGGAGCACGCCCTCGCGGACGACGACTTCGCCTGGTCGTTGCTGCTGGTCGGCGAGGACCAGACGGACAAGCTCGCCACCCTGACCGGCGATCTGCGCGGGCTGGTGTCGAAGACCGGCGACGGCAAGCAGATCACCTCCGGCTTCTCCTACTGGGGCATCGGGCCGACGATCGCCTGGGCGAACGCCACCAACGATCCGTTCTACCTGGTGATGAAGGCGGGCACGGAGTCGTTCCTGCGGCACTGGCGCAAGGTCAAGCCGCACGTCGCCAAGGGCGGCTTCCACCTGGTCAGCCTGGGCATCGGCACCGGCGTGAAGGACCGCACCATCCTCGAGGACATGCGGCGCAACAACCCCGACATGTACTACATCCCGGTCGACATGAGCTCGGAGATGCTCCGGATGGGCACCCTCGAACCGGTGCGCGGGGCAAGGTTCCCGATGACGCAGGTGCTGCCGGTGCAGCTCGACTTCTCGATCGCCGACAACATGGCCGAGCTGTCCCAGCTGCTCGCCCGGCTGATCGGCGACGAGCCGCTGCTCTACACGCTGACGGGCAACACGCTGGCCAACTTCGACAACGACCAGGAACTGCTCGAGCTGATCACCGAGGTACTGCGCCCGCAGGACCGGCTGCTGCTCGAGGTCGCCAGCACCACCCGGCTGGACGACGAGACGGCCCGGGCCGCCGCGGACGAGTACCACCAGACCCGGGCGTTCGCGGAGTTCGTCACCAGTGCGCTGCGCTACAACACCGATCTGAAGATCGACAACGAGCTGGTCCGGTTCATCGGCGAGGTCGAGGACGAGGACGCGCTGCTGGTGAAGATCGTCTGGCAGAACACCACCGAGGAGGACATCCGGATGGGGCTGCCGGACCACACCGAGGTGCTGCTCCCGGTCGGCGACACGATCCGGCTCTACACCACCCGGAAGTACTCGACCGCCCGGCTGAAGCGGCTCACCGAGGCCTGCGACCTGACTCCGATCGAGAGCATCCAGTCCCAGTTCCGCCACACCCGCCGCCCGAACCCGTTCGGCCTCGAACTGTTGCTGTTGGCCCCCGAGTCGGCCGGTGACGTCACCAAGACCCTGGCCGACGACATCTGGGCCCAATGACAACAAGCCCGGACAGCGACCCAGCCGGTACGCCGGACGCGGGTGGCCCGCCTGAGCGGCGGGATGTGCGGGTGGCGCAGGTGCGGGTGCTCGCGCGGCTGCGGGTACTGACGAAGGCGCTGCGCTCGTCGGTGCAAGGCGCGCGCTGGGCGGCGTACCGGCGGACGGTCGTGACGGCTGTCAGCTACGGGTTGCTGGTGGTCGCGTTCGTGCTCGGCGTGATCTGGTTCTTCTGGCCGGAGAACAGCCGCTGGGAGCCAGCGGTCAACTCGCTCACCCTGGTCGCCGGACTGACCGGCATCTTCGTGGAACGGCTGACCGCCGAGGCCGAGCGGCGCAGCGAGATCCTGCGGGCCGTCACGGACGAGTTGCAGGACAACACCAGGCTGCTGTCCGACGACCGCTTCTCCCCCGAGCAACCGACCCAGCGGCAGATCTACCCGCGGCTGGTCGTGTCCGCGGTCGACCTGGCCCTCATCTCCGGCGCCCTCGGCCGGCACCGCGACGCCGAGCTGGTCGGCCTGCTACACCGCTGGCGCGACACCGTGCACCTGTTCAACCGGCGCCTCGACCTGACCGAGATCAGCACCTTCTCCAACACCATCTCCCCGGCGGAGCTCGCCGCCTTCCACCGGGCGCTGCACCGCGAGAACAGCTACTTCGCCTCCACCCGCGAGATGCTCGAAACCCTCCTCACCCGGCTCCCTCCCGCCTGATCAGGTGGCTCCGAGCCTCGCGGAGCAGTGTCTTGGTGATAGCAACTGGATGATTAACGGTCAAGACCGAAAGAACGGCCACTTGTGGCAGCGACCTGTCGCCGGTTCAGGGCAATTGGAGGTTGATGCGGCCGGGAGACAGAAGTTGTACTTTCGGACAGGACCGTAAATAGGTCATCCGGGAGGGCACCCATGCGATCTGCCCGTTTCGTGGCGACAGCCTTCGGCGCCCTGCTCGTCCTCTCCTCCGGCCCCAACCTCCTTCGCCCCGACGGCCATCCACCCGGCCCGGCGACCGTCGTACCGCTGGCCACTCCGCTCGCGGATGTACTGCTGATCGGCGGGACGGTTGCTCCCGGCCCCGATGGCAAGCCGGCGCTCTGGAACGTATCCACCGGCAAACCCGCCTACCTCAACGCCGTCAACCCCGTCACCGGCGCGAGCCTCGTTTCGGCGCCGTTGCCCAAGGTTCGAGCAATTTAGGTCTTGACCGAAACCTTTGAAAGCGCGTTAGGTGTCGTCAAGAGGTGCACCACTTGCGCGCAAGCGTTGCGCTATTCTGCCCGATTTGAGGGCCGGACCAGAAGTCCGGTTCTCCACTCGGGGCCGTGACGGACTGATGAGGAGTGCACTGCAGTGATCAGCCGTTTGGATCCGGCCCGCCGGCCCCTGCCTTCAGCAGCGGTCTGATGGCACTCACGGTCGGGATCATCGGGCCCGAGGACCTGGTCCAGCGCGTCCTGGCAGTCGGGGCCGCCAACAGCACCGCGAGCCTGGTGCCGCTGCCCTACCGGCACGAGAGCGAGACCGTCGCGCTGGTCGAGCAGAGCCGCGAGAAGGTCGACGCCATCCTGTTCACCGGCGTCGTCCCGTACACGATCGCCACCGCCGCCGGGATCATCGACCGCCCGGCGATGTACGTCTCGTACGACGGGGCGACGCTGCTGCGGGCTCTCGTCGAACTGCTCCGGCTGGGTCACGACGTCACCCGGTTCTCGATCGACACCCTGCGCCGCAGCGAGGTGATGGAGACCCTGATCGAGGCGAAACTGCCGACCGACCAGATCCACGTACTGCCGTACCGGGCCGGGCTGACCTCCGACGACATCGTCGCCTTCCACCGCAACGCCCGGGAACGCCACGACACGAAAGTGGCGATCAGTTGCCTGGGCTCGGCGTTCCACCTGCTCGAGAACGAAATGCCGTCGGTCCGGCTGGCGCCCTCGCGGTACTCGATCCAGTCGACGCTGCAGGCGCTGGTACTGACCACCACAGGGCAGCACGTCGGCGACGCCCAGGTCGCGCTCGGCGTCATCGATCTGCCGGAGCCGGACAACGCGCTCGCCGGCGACCTGATCACCCTCGGCGGCAGTCTCGCGGCGCTGCCCGACGGGCGGTACCTCGTCGTCACTACCCGCGGTCTGCTCGAACAGGCGACTGAGCAGTTCACCCGGATGCCGCTCCTCGACCAACTGGCCGCGCGGCACGCTACCGCCCGCGTCGGCTTCGGAGTCGGCCGCACCGCCGCCGAGGCCGAGGCATTAGCCCGACGCGCAGTTAGCCGGGCGACCTCGATCGGCACGGTGGCCGGGGTGGTATCGATGTCGGACGACGTCGAGATCGTCATCGAGCCGTCCAGCGAACGGGACCAGCCCGCTGCGGATCGCGGCCCGGAGAGCCTTCCGCTGCTGGCGCGCCGGGTCGGTCTCAATACCCAGACCCTGTCCCGGATGCGCGAACTGGGCGCCACCTTGCCGGACGGTCTGACGACGCACGACGTGGCCGAACACCTGGCCGTCCAACTCCGCACCGCGCGCCGGGTCCTCAAACGCCTCGAACGCGCCGGTCTGGCCGACCCCATCGGCAGCCAGCAACACGGCCGCACCGGACGGCCGCCGACGGTCTACTTGATCCGGCTTTAGTTTACGGCCGGATGACGGTTACGCCGGCCGGGGTACCGGTGGTCAGTTCGTCGAGGGCTGCGGGGACTTCATCGAGTGAGATCGTGCGGGTGATCAAGTCCTGTGGCTTGAGGTTGCCTGAGGCAACGAGATCGAGCATCTCGGGGTAGGCATGAGCCGGCATCCCATGACTCCCGAGCCATTCCAGCTCCTGCCCGATCAGCCGCGACACATCCAGCCGCACCCCGTCCGGCAACAGACCGACCTGAAGATGCCGCCCCCTGGGCCGCAATGACCGCAGAGCATTCTGGACGATCTCGTTCGACCCGAGCGCATCCATCGTCACCCGCGCACCACCGCCGGTGAGCTCGAGAATCTCCCGTACTACGTCCGATGACGCCTGCACGGCGTCGGCAGCGCCGTACGAGCGAGCCAGTTCGAGGGCAGCCGGGTTCGTATCAACGGCGATGACGCGAGCGCCGAGCGCGGCGGCGATCATCACGGCGGACAACCCGACGCCGCCACATCCGAAGATGACCACGTCCTCGCCGGCAGCGACCCGTCCGACCTGCCGAACCGCGCGGAACGACGTCGCGAACCGACACCCCAACCCGGCTGCGGTGTCGAAGTCCAAGGTCTCCGGCAGCCGGATCAGATTCACCTCGGCAAACGGCAACGCGACGTACTCGGCGAACGAACCCCAGTAGTTGAACCCAGGCTGCAACTGATTCGGGCAGACCTGGTGATTGCCCTCCAGGCACTGCTCACACCTCCCACACGCACAGATGAACGGCGTCGTAACCCGATCGCCCACCTTCCACCCGCCGACGCCATCCCCCACCGCCGCGATCGTCCCAGCCAACTCATGCCCAGGAACATGCGGCAACACGATGTCAGAGTCATGCCCCTGCCACCCATGCCAATCACTCCGGCACAACCCAGTGGCCTCAACCTTCAAAACCACCCCACCCGGGTCCGCCTCAGGCACCGCCACATCCTGTACCGACGGCAGCACCCCAAACTCCTCAACCACCACAGCCCGCATCGCCCTATCCTCACCCACGAATGCCCACCCCACCACCCGACCCGCGTACTCCGCTCCTTCGTCGCTCGCTCCCACCCACCCCTGGTCGGGGCTCCTCCGCGGCCGCTCAGCGAAGGCCAAGTGGTCGCGGTGGAGTGACGTAGTCACTGGACGGGCTCGGGTGGTTGCAAAGCCGCCGCGAGGCGGCCAGCTCGCCAGACAAAACACCCACCCCGAGCTGCTGCACCGGCTTTGCTGTGCCCAACGACAGGAAGAGGTCGCTCACGACGTCAACCTCCACGCGTACCGAGGCGGTTGAGGCGCGCAGAGCACGCAGTACTTCCTGTCCTTCCGTACGCCGGGCCACCCCAGCGATCGCCAGGAGGCTGAAATCGACAACTGCTCGTGCAGGCGACCCGGCTCGATGGATACAACTTCTGGCTTTTACAAGTTTGGACTTGTATCGTTGGCGCGTGGAGGACGGGATCTACGTCCTCGACGGGTGTCAGAAGTGGATGGACTCGCCATCTGACAAGGACTACGAAGCCCTGGCGGGCCGAGTCGACTTACTGTCCGAGCAGGGACCTGCCACACCACGGCCGACCGTCGACACGATTGAAGGCTCGCGGCACTCCAACATGAAAGAACTGCGGTGTGGCAAGTACAGAGTGCTCTTCGCATTCGACCCGCAGACGCGCGCCGTACTGCTGATCGGTGGCAGCAAGGAGAACCGCTGGACCGAGTGGTACAAGGAGAACATTCCGATCGCCGACGACCTATTCGACGACTGGCTAGCAAACTTGAATCGGAACCCGGACTGGGCAGACGCCCCAGACCGATAGCCGTGCCGCGGGAAACTCGACCGCGGAGGAATCTCTCACACCTGGCGAAGGAGGCAAACAGAATGGCACACCGGACATGGAAGGACGTGCGGGCGGAAAGGATCAACACGCCGGAGGCTGAGGCGCGCGCCGCCGCGCACCGTGAGGCGGCGCGGTCGGAGCAGCGGGCGTACCGGCTGACGGAACTGCGCAAGCACCAGGGCCTGACTCAGGTTGAACTGGCCGACTCGATGCACATCAGCCAGGCGGCGGTGTCCTCGATCGAGCGGGGAGACCTGAGCAGATCGGAGCTGAGCACCATCCAGAGGTACGTCGAGGCGCTCGGCGGCAAGATCGAGATCGTTGCGAACTTCGGCGACGAGCGGTTGGTTCTCGGCTGACCGCACGCACTGAACAGACCGCACCAGGACTGCGGTCTGTCCTCAGCGCAGAGACCCCGAGTTCGCCGCGGTTCGTTCGCCCTGGCCATTCGGCGACGCCTTCGCGCGGCTGCGGGAGCCGCGTGGGTCGGAGTAGCAGTTACCCGCCGGCGACGGCTGGGATGATGGAGACCTGGCCGCCGTCCTTGATCGAGGTTTGGAGGCCTTCGGCGAAGCGGACGTCGTCGTTGTCCACGTAGACGTTGACGAAGCGGCGGAGTTCGCCGGAGTCGTCGAGGACTCGGCCCTTGATGCCTGGGTAGGAGGTGTCGAGGGACTCGAGGACCTCGCTCAGGGTCGAGCCTTCGACGGAGACCTCGGAGGCTCCCTGGGTGTAGGGCCGCAGGATGGTCGGTACCCGAACACTGATGCTCACTGCAGCCCTGCCTTCACGAAGGCGTCGTACGACGCGGGGATGGTCACCTTGGGGCCGACCCGGTCGGCCACGGCGTCGAGCGTCTTGAGCCCGTCGCCGGAGTTGATGATCACCGTCTCGGCCTCGGGGTCGAGCTGGCCGGTCTCGATCAGCTTCTTCAGCGTCGCGACGGTCACCCCGCCCGCGGTCTCGGTGAAGATGCCCTCGGTGCGGGCGAGCAGCTGGATGCCCTCGACGACCTCTTCGTCGCTGACGTCCTCGATCACTCCGCCGGTACGCCGGGCGACGTCGAGCACGTACGGCCCGTCCGCGGGGTTGCCGATCGCCAGGGACTTCGCGATGGTGCTCGGCTTGACCGGCTTGACCACGTCGTGGCCGTCGCGGAACGCCTGGGCGACCGGGGAGCACCCGGTGGCCTGCGCGCCGTACACCTTGTAGTCGGTGGCTTCGACCAGGCCGAGTTTGCCCAGCTCGGTGAAGCCCTTGTCGATCTTGGTCAGCTGGGAGCCGGACGCGACCGGGATGACGATCTGCTGCGGGATCCGCCAGCCGAGCTGCTCGGCGATCTCGAAGGCGAGCGTCTTCGAGCCCTCGGAGTAGTACGGGCGGACGTTGACGTTCACGAACGCCCAGCCCTCCTCCTCACCGGCGATCTCGGAGGCGAGCTTGTTCACGTCGTCGTAGTTGCCCTCCACGGCCACCAGGGTGCCGCCGTACACGGCGGTGGTGATCACCTTCGGGCGCTCGAGGTCGTGCGGGATGAACACGACCGAGCGGATGCCGGCCCGGGCGGCGGCCGCGGCGACGGCGTTGGCCAGGTTGCCGGTGGAGGGGCAGGCGAAGACCTTCAGGCCGAGCTCGCGGGTGGCGCTGAGGGCGGACGCGACCACGCGGTCCTTGAAGGAGTGGGTCGGGTTGCCCGAGTCGTCCTTCACCCAGAGCTTGCGCAGGCCGAGCTCGCGGGCCAGGTTGCCGGCGTCGATCAGCCGGGTGTAGCCGGGTTCGGTGTTCGGGAAGCTCGCCACGTCGGTGGGCACCGGCAGCAGCGGCTGGTACCGCCAGATGTTCTTGGGTCCGGCCTCGATCTGCTCGCGGGTGATGGTCGGGAACTCGTACCCGACCTCCAGCGGACCGAAGCACTCCATACAGGCGTAGAACGGGCCGAGCGGCGATTTCGCCCCACAGGCGCGGCAGCTCAGGTGCGTACCGTTGCCGAAGGCACCTTCGCGGATGGTGTGGGTCGACGCGGCGGCGGTCAGGCTCATGGAGGTTCCCTCCTCATCTTCCCCGGACCGGATCTCGGCGCGGGACGGATTTGGCACCGTTCCGCCGCGAGCGCCTCGGATCGAGACGTCAACGGGGAGGGTTGCCGGGACTTCAACGGGCCGTTTCCCTCAGTCCCTCTGGATGAGCACTGACGAGGTTACCCAATCAGGTCCATATTGTGTCTGCCGTTCCCACCATGCGAGACAGCGGATCTCACCCCGCCCGGCGCTCCCGGAAGGTCCGCCGGTACGCCGAGGGCGACGGGTGCAGCAACGTCACTGGAGTTGCTAACCCGGCCGCGATCGGGATCTCCTCCACCGGCGCGTCCCCGGTCTCCAGCACGGTCAGCGCCGCCTGCACGCGCTGGGCGATCAACCACTTACCCGGCGTCGTCCCGGTCGCCCGGACGAAGTGCCGCAGGTACGTCCGCTGCGCCGTCACGAATCCCGGTCGCGATGGGTCTCGAGCATCCGCATCAACGGAGTCGCCGCGACGCCGTGGACGACGACGCTGAGCACGACCGTGAAGCCGACCGTCGCCCACAACCAGGGCAGGTCGGTCCCGAAGTCCGACCCCGCATAGGCCAGATAGTAGATCGACCCGACCCCTCGTACTCCGAACGCGGCCGTCACCCACCGCTCGGACCGCCGCATCGGCGTTCCGTGGAGTGAGACCCAGGCGGTCAAGGGCCGGATCACGACCACCAGCAGTACGCCGATCGCAGCGCCGGCCAGGGTCAACGGCTTGAGCAGACCGCCGGTGATCGCCACCCCGAGCAGGAGCAGGATCCCCCAGGTCAGGATGTGCTCGAGTTGCTCGACGAAACCGTGCAACTCCTCGTGGAAGTCGTGGTCTCGTTCGGCGGCGCGAAGCGAGAGGGCTGCGACGAACACGGCGATGAACCCGTAGCCGTGCAGTACCTCGGCCAGGCCGTAGACCCCCAACGTCATCGCGAGAGCCAGCACGGGCTCCCGGGAATCGGCCAGCCGGAAACTCGGCGAGGGCGCGGAGAAGGCCATCCGGCCCAGCAGGCGGCCGGCGATGACGCCGACGGCCACGCCGATCACCGCCTTGCCGATCAGGTCCCAGGCGAGCCACTCCAGCGCCCAGTTGCCGACGGCACCTTTCGTGGCGGCGAACACGGCCGCATAGACGAACGGGAACGCCAGACCGTCGTTCAGCCCGGCCTCCGAGGTGAGCGCGAAGCGGACCTCGTCGTCCTCCTCGGGTTCGGCGCCCTCGCCGGTCGTCGGGCCCTGCACCTGCACATCCGAGGCGAGCACCGGATCGGTCGGTGAGAGCACCGCGCCGAGCAGGAGCGCGGTGGCGGGAGCGAGGCCGAGGAGCCAGCTGGCGCCGGCGACCGCGGCGATACAGGCGGGCATGGCGACCAACAGCAGCCGCCAGGTGACTTTCCAGCGGTGCCAGCCGATCGGTCGGTCGATCGCCAGGCCGACACCCATCAGGGCGACCAGGATGGTGAGCTCGGCGAGGTGTTCGGTGAGCTTCGGCTCGGCGATCGGGCTCAGATGGCTGCGATCGACGAACAGCCCGAGCAGCAGACCCGCGCCCAGGAAGGCGATCGGCGCGGAGATCGCGTACCGCCGGAGCAACCGGGGCAGCACGGCACCCACCAGCAGGGCAAGGCCCGCCACCAGGTAGAGACCGTCCCCGTTGATCCGCATGATGCGGACCCTAGTGCCCAGGTTCGGGTGTATTCACCGAAGACGATGCGTGGCGCCCGGCGTGTGGGTGGGGAGGGACTGCCGGGGGCCGTAGCGCGGATGACTGATGCCGGCCAGCTCCAAGAGGCGCTGGACCCGGAAGCGGTGACCTCGGTAGGGCTCGATGAGTTCCGCGGTGCCGTCGTCGTCGAGTTCCTCGCCGGTCAGCGCGTACGAGACGTTGCGCGACACGTGGTAGTCCGCGAACGAGAACGCGTCCGCATCACCATGGGCCCGCTGTCGAACCTCCGCGGCCGTCCACACACCGACACCCGGCAACGACCGCAGCCGTCGCTCCACTTCAGCCCCGTCGGTCAGCTCCAGTGTCCGCTCCAACGCGGCCGCCCGCGTCGCCGCCGTGATCACCACTCGCGACCGGCGTCCTTCGACCCCGGCCCGCAACCACTGCCAGGACGGAATCAGCCGCCACTCCTCCGGCGACGGCGGCACCATCATCTTCCGGCCGTCCGGAGCACCCGGCCCCGGCGCCACTTCGCCGTACTCGCGCAACAACATCCGCCACCCGGCAAACGACTCCTTGCCGGTGACGACCTGCTCGATCCCCGCGGCCGCCATCGCCTCGAACACCGCGCGCGTCCTCGGCACCCGGAAGTGCGGGAAACGCCGGGCGGCGTCCACGAGCGGCTGGTGCTCGGGCAACGGCTCGAACCCGTCCCAGCTGTCCGCCGCCCCGAGCAACTCGGGCACCCCGTCCAACGCCCACTCCGCACCAGGCCCCCACGCCTCGGCCTCCACCTCGCCCACTCCGGGGTACGGCGTGAGCCTGAGCAGGACGGGTCCGTCAGGGGTCCGGGTGGCACGCCAAACCGTGCGGCGGCCGGCGTCGAACACGTACGCCGGATCGCCCGGCCCCTTGCGCAGCCCACCGATCACCGTGTGCGGATCCACCGCCCACGCCGCCCGCCATCTCCGCACCACCGAACTCACGCCCGCAAGTGTTACTCACGCCTCCGACAGAACCCCATACTGAGGTATGGGTGAGGGGATTTCGGGGTGGCAGCGGGTGAAGTTGGTGGGGAATGTGCTGAACCTGACGACGGCGCTGGGGGTGCTCGTCGGGGTGATCGGGCGGGCGAAGTTCAGCCGGGGGCCGCGTGGGCTCTTCTACGCGACCGGGTACCGGCTCGGGTTCCCGGTCGCCAGTGCGTTCACGCTTGGGAACCTGGTGCTGACCAAGAACGACCGCGCGTACTTCGACCGCCGTCCGCTCCTGGTCAAGCACGAGGAACGCCATTCCTGGCAGTACTTCTGCCTGCTCGGTCTCCCGATGCTCCCGCTCTATGCTCTCGCCGCCGGCTGGTCCTGGCTGCGCACGGGCTGCCCCGCCTCGCGCAATCCGTTCGAGCGGCTGGCGAGTCTCAAGGACGGCAACTACATCGAACACCCCGTCCAGCCTCTGGGCCAGACGCTCGCCCAGACGTTCAGCGGGTTGCGATCGCGTCGGAAAGGGCAGTAAGCACGGTCACCACGCCCGCCGGGTCGTCGACGACGATGTCAGCCGCATCCGCCAGCTCGGACGAACCCCCCGACCGAGCAGCGACCAGTACTGCGTGCAGCCCCTCGTCGCGCAGGTCATCCAGAGCACGGAAGGCGGCAAGGTCGCCCAGGTCGTCTCCGGCGTACAGGACCGAGCGGGCGCCGGTGGACTCGATCAGCCGCCGCATGGCGACTCCCTTGTCGATGCCGGGCGGCCGGAGCTCCAGAACCAGGTTGCCCGGCTCCAGCCGGAGGTCGGTGGACTCGGCCAGCTCCATCAGCGGAGCACGCAAGGCCTCCCAAGCAGGCAAGGGCTCCGGCAGCCGGCGGGTGTGAACCGCCAGTGAGCTGCCCTTGTCCTCGACGAACGCGTCCGGAAGCCCAGCCTCCTGCAGCAAGCCCGGCAACCGCTCCCGAGCCACTGCAACCCCCGGTGGCACCGGGTCGCTCGTCACAGCACCAGTAGAGGCTTCCCACCGCTCAAGCCCGTAATGACCCAGTACTACGAGCCGCCCGAGCCCGGGATGTCCGGTGACGCCGGAAAGCTCGGTGGCCACCAGAGCGGGCCGACCGGTGACGATCGCCACCTGGCCAACTGAACGAGCGAGTCGGGCCAGCGCGTCCAGTGCTCCGTCGGCCGCCCGGGACATCGACGGGTCCTCGACCAGGGGTGAAAGGGTGCCGTCGAAGTCCGAGGCGATCACCGCCCTGGCCGGATCCGCGACGATCGCTTCCCAGCCCTCCCGCCCGGCTGCAGTCGCCAGTACGGGAGTGCTCATCCTGTGTAGTCCGTGGTCAGGATGACGGTGAGCCGGTCCTTCTTCATGTTCGGCAGGGCGTCCTTGGTCCGGCTGATGCTGATGTCCTTGGCCAGCTGGGCTGCCTCGCTCTGCATCCCCGGCGGGTAGTAGACGGTGCTGCCGACGATCTTGCCGTGCCAGTTGTCGGCACCGGCGACGGTCCAGCCGGCCTGCCGGGCGCGGATGGAGACGTCCTCGGCCAGCCCCTTGCGAGAGGTGTTGTTGTACATCTCGACCGCGGGACGCTCGGACGGCGGGATGGACGCACCGGTCGAGGGTGCGGCAGTAGACGTCGACTCCGAGGTCGGAGCAGAGCTAGGCACCGAACTCGGCTCCGAGCTGGGCTCAGTGGTCGGTGCGGAGGTCGGCGCTGAAGTCGGAGCCGGGGTGGAAGGCTTCGGTGTCGGAGACGCAGAAGAAGTCTTGACCACGGGCGTGTCGGCCGCGCTGTCGCTACCGCGGGTGCCGAACAGGACCAGCAGCCCGCCGACGATCGCGACGGCGGCAAGCACGGCGACGAGGGACGAGAGGACCTGTCCCCGTTCGTCCATCGAGCGAGTGTGCTGCGTCGGCGCTCCGTGCGCTAGCTCCGGCGCCCGGGTGGGTGCATCGCAAGGCGGAGTGAAGGGCTCGATGTTTTTCCATCGTGCCCTTTGCTCCAACGCCGCGAGGTGCCCGCCCGGGCGCCGGAGATAGCGTGCGGAGCGCTGGCGCAGCACACTTCTCAAAGCTCAGACCTCGATACCCAGTCGGCGAGCGGAACGGGCGCGCTGACGGGCCGCTCGGAGGCGGCGCAGTCGCTTGACCAGGAGCGGGTCGTGGGCGAGGGCCTCCGGCCGGTCGATCAGGGCGTTCAGCACCTGGTAGTACCGGGTGGCGGACATCTGGAACTGGTCGCGGATCGCCTGCTCCTTGGCGCCGGCGTACTTCCACCAGTGGCGCTCGAAGCCGAGGATGGCACCGTCTCGGTCCGACAATCCAGCGACGGCCGGCTGGGCTGCTTCGGCGGGGCCGGAAGAGCTGGCGTTGGCGCTGTCCATCTGCTGGTGACTCCCGTGCGGTCGGTGATCGTCCGTCCGCCGACCACTCTACGTGCTGAACAACAGCGATGTCATTCACCGCGCAGCGACATGACCCGTGTCGTCGGCGGACGGCCGGGCGCGCCCAACTCTGGCAGGATCGAGCGTGTGAGCTCAACTCGACAGGGCCCTGGCGACGTGTCGCCCGGCCCGCGACCCGCCATCGTGACGGTCGAGAAGCTGCAGGCCCGGTACGCCGAGGTGAACCCTTTGGTGAACGCCGTCTGCACGCCCAATCCCGCCGCCCTCACCGATGCCGCCCGACTGGACACAGAGCGTGACGACGGGCGCGTTCGCGGCCCGCTGCACGGCCTGGCGGTGTTGGTGAAGGACAACATCGACACCGCGGACCTCCCGACCACCGCCGGTTCGCTGGCGCTGGCCGACCAGCCGCCACCACCCCACGACGCCCCGCTGGTACGTCGGTTGCGCGAGGCGGGCTGCATCGTGCTCGGCAAGACCAATCTGAGCGAGTGGGCCAACTTCCGCGGCTCGGCGTCCTCGTCCGGCTGGAGCGCGTACGGCGGACTCACCCGCAACCCGTACGCCCTGAACCGCTCGGCGGGTGGTTCGTCCAGCGGCTCGGGCGCGGCGGTGGCCGCCGGAATGGCGGATCTCGCGATCGGCACGGAGACCAACGGGTCGATCGTCTGCCCGGCCGCGCTGAACGGTGTCGTCGGGCTGAAGCCGACCGTGGGCCTGATCCCGCAGCAGGGCATCGTGCCGATCTCGCACTCGCAGGACACCGCCGGTCCGATGACCCGCACGGTGAGCCAGGCGGCCGCGCTGCTGACCGTGCTCACCGGCGGCGCCACGGACTACCTGCAGAGTTGCCGGGGCGAGGACCTCAGCGACCTGCGGATCGGCGTACCGCGTGGGCCGTTGTGGGGGTACTCGATCGGCCTGGACCGGGTATCCGAGGAGGCACTCGAGCTCCTCAGCCAGTGTGGCGCGACGCTGGTGGATCACCTGTCGCTGCCGAGTCCCGGTGGCGACGAGGACCAGTTGCACGTGTTGTCCCACGAGCTGAAGGTCGACCTCACGGCGTACCTGGCGACTCGCAAGCCGGGCGGTCCGAGGACCCTGGCGGAGCTGATCGCGTTCAACCAGCAGCACGCGGACGTCGAGCTGCGCTATTTCGGCCAGGAGCTGTTCGAGCGGGCCGAGGGCACCGAAGGGCTCGACTCACCGGTCTATGTCGCCGCCAGGTTGTCCGCATTGCGGGCCGGCCGGGACGGAATCGACGGACTGTTGCGCGAGAAGCAGTTGGACGCGCTCGTCATGCCGTCGTATTCACCGGCCTGGACGATCGACCTGATCAACGGCGACCACGTGCTCGGCAGCTCGTCCTCGCACGCCGCGCTGGCGGGCTACCCGCTGCTGTCGGTGCCGTCCGGGCTGGTCGAAGGGTTGCCGGTCGGCATCACCTTCAGCGGCACCGGCCGCAGTGATGCCACCCTCATTCGCTTGGCGCACGCGTTCGAAACGGCGAGAATCAAGGCTCACGGTCCGTTCCCGACCCCGGAGTTCAGACAGTGGGTATAGCTCGAGTCCGCTGGGGAGTCGTTGCTACCGGCAACATCTCCACCTCGTTCACCAAGGATCTCGCCGAGCTTGACGGCGAGGCGGTGGTGACGGCGGTCGCGTCCCGGTCGCTCGACAGCGCCGACCGGTTCGCCGACCAGTTCGGGATCGAGCACCGCTACGACGACTACCGCCGGTTGCTCGAGGACGGTCACGTCGACGTCCTCTATATCGGCACCCCGCACCCGCAGCACTACGCGATCGCCCGGGCCGCGCTGCAGTCCAAGGTCGCGGTGCTGTGCGAGAAGCCGGTCACGCTGACCGCGCGGCAGGCCCGGGACCTGGTCGCCGTCGCGCACGAGAACAGCACGCTCTTCGCCGAGGCGATGTGGATGCGGACCCACCCGGTCGTGCAGGCCTTCTTCGCCGACCTGGCGAAGGGCGTGATCGGCGAGCCGATGGAGGCGCTGGCCGACTTCGGCTTCCACAAGCCGCAACTACCCGCCCGGCTGCTCGACCCCGCGCTCGGCGGCGGCGCCCTGATGGACGGCGGGATCTACCCGGTCACCTTCGTCCACATGGCGCTCGGCAGCCCGGCCGAACTGAAGGCGGTCGGCTCGGTCAACGAGGACGGCGTCGACCTGAACGTGGCGATGGCCTGGCGGTACGACTCGGGCGCGGTCGCCGCGCTGACCTGCGGACTCCGCTCGCAGAACCCGTGGACCGCCTCGGTCAGTGGCCCGGAGGGGAGCCTGCTGCTGCCGCACCGGTTCCACCACCCGGAGTACTACGTCCGCAAGACCGCCGCGGGCGAGGAGCGGATCGACGTACCGACGCATGGGCTTGGGTACCACTACGAGGCAGCCGAGGTGATGCGGGCGCTGCGCGCGGGGCTGGTGGAATGCCCCGCCCTCCCGCATGCCGCCACGATCGAGATCCTCGACCTGCTCGACGAGACGCGTAGACAGATCGGGGTCAGCTACCCCGGCGACGACGAATACCTGGGTGGATAACAGCTGATGCCGAAACAGTCGGGAACACCGAACGGACGCAGTTCTTTCGTGGTGGTGGCCAACCGGCTGCCGGTCGACCGGATCGAGATGCCCGACGGAACCAGCGCGTGGCGGCGCAGCCCGGGCGGGCTCGTCACCGCGCTCGCTCCGGTGATGCAGAGGCACCACGGCGCCTGGATCGGCTGGACCGGCGGAGCGGACGAGAAGCTGGACCCGTTCGACGAGGGCGGCATGCACCTGGTCCCGGTGACGCTGTCGGCCGAGGACATCGAGCTGTACTACGAGGGCTTCTCCAACGCGACCCTGTGGCCGCTGTACCACGACGTGATCGTGCCGCCGGAGTTCCACCGGGAGTGGTGGGAGTCCTACGTCGCGGTGAACCGCCGGTTCGCCGAGGCGGCCGCGGAGGCCGCTGACGAGGGTGCGGACGTGTGGGTGCACGACTACCAGCTGCAACTGGTCCCGGCGATGCTGCGCCGGCTGCGGCCCGACGTACGGATCGGCTTCTTCCTGCACATCCCCTTCCCGCCCACCGAGCTGTTCGCGCAGATGCCGTGGCGCCGGCAGATCCTGGACGGACTGATGGGCGCGGACCTGGTCGGCTTCCAGCGGCCCGGTGCCGCCTCGAACTTCGCCCGCCTGGCCCGCAACCGGATGGGCCTGCGGACCCGCGGTGACCGGATCCACCTGCCGGACGACCGGATCGTCCGGGCGAAGGCGTTCCCGATCTCGATCGACGTCGGCGAGCTCGAGCAACTGGCCCGCCAGCCGGAGACCGAGGCCCGGGCCCGGGAGATCCGGGAGGAGGTCGGCAACCCCGCGCACATCCTGCTCGGTGTGGACCGGCTCGACTACACCAAGGGCATCCGGCAGCGGATGCGCGCCTTCGGCGAACTCCTGGACGAGGGCCGCGTCTCGGTCGACGACGCGGTGTTCGTGCAGGTGGCGACCCCTAGCCGTGAGCGCGTCGAGCAGTACCGGGTGCTGCGCGACGAGATCGAACTGCTGGTCGGCCGGATCAACGGCGAGCACGGCCGGATCGGCACGCCCGCGATCAACTACCTGCACACCTCGTACTCGCGGACCGAGATGGCCGCGTTGTTCCGGGCCGCCGACGTCGCCGTGGTGACCCCGCTGCGCGACGGCATGAACCTGGTCGCCAAGGAGTATGTCGCCTGCCGGTACGACGACACGGGTGCCCTGGTGTTGAGCGAGTTCGCCGGCGCGGCGGACGAGTTCCGGCAGGCGTTCCTGGTGAACCCGCACGACATCAACGGGATGAAGGACACCATCGTCGACGCGATGAACACCGACGACCGGCAACTCGGCCGCCGGATGAAGGCGATGCGCAAACACCTGGCCGCGCACGACGTGAACGTCTGGGCCGCCTCCTTCCTGAAGGCACTGCATGCCGAAGACTGACCAACGGATCCTCGCGCTGGATCTGGGCACGTCGTCGGCCCGGGCGCTGGTACTGACCGCCGATGCCTCACCCGTGCCCGGCGCGCTGGCCCGGCACAAGATCTCCCCGGCGTACGGCGCGGCAGGCGAGGCGACGCTGGACCTGCACGACTACGTCGAGGGGTTGCTCGGCTGCCTCGACGAGTTGCAGCAGAACGGGCACCTGGCCGAGATCAGCGACATCGTGCTGTCGTCGCAATGGCACTCGATCGTCGCCCTCGACGGTTCGGGCGAGCCGCTGACGCCAGTGATCCCGTGGGTGGACACGCGGACCGTGCCGCCCTCGCTGGACTCGTCCTTCGACGAGCACGCGTTCCACGCGCGGACGGGCGCCTGGCTGCACAGGCTCTACTGGACCCGGCGGATCCCTTGGCTGGCCTCGATCGTCCCGGCCGCCTCCTACGCGGGTCTGCCCGACCTCGTGCTCGAGCGGCTGACCGGCGAGCGAGTCACCTCGGTCTCGATCGCCTCGGGCACCGGCACGTTGAACCTCGCGTCCGGCCGGTACGACGAGGAGGCGCTCGCGGTGGCTGGTGTCACCGAGAAGCACCTGCCGCCGATCGTTCCCACCGGCTGGACGGGTTCCCTCTCCCCGGAGTACGCGCGACGCTGGCCCGGGCTGGTCGGCGTACCGGTGCATCCGCCGACGGGTGACGGCGCGGCGTCGAACGTGGGCACCGGCGGGTACGACGAGTCCACCGCGGCTGTGACGGTCGGTACGTCGGCCGCCGTGCGGGTGGTCCACCCGATCGAGGGCGCGCCCGAGTTGCCGTGGGAGCTGTGGCGGTACCGCGTGGACGACCAGCGCGCAGTGACCGGGATGGCCTTCTCCGCCGCGGGAAACCTGCACGCCTGGCTGACCGGCGTACTGCGGCTCGAGGGCGAGCACCGCGAGCCGGTCGGGGTGCAGGTCGGGTCGTCGCGGGTGATCGCGATCCCCTTCCAGGCAGGCACCCGGCCGCCGGAGACGGTGCCGAGTGGTTCGGGCGTCTACTTCGGGCTGTCGTTCGACGACACCGCCGCGGACCTGCTGGCCGCCTCGCTGCAGGGCGCTTCGCTGGAGGTCGACCGCGGGCTGCGGATGCTCGACTCGCTCTTCGGTCGTCAACTCGAGGTCGTGCTCGGCGGTGGCGGTATCGACGCGTCCGCGTGGTGGCGCCGCTGCCTGACCGCGACCTTCGCCCGCCCGACGACAGCCTGCTCCGAGCCCGAGGTCGGAGCCCGTGGCGCCGCCGCTGTCGCCCTGGGCCTCTCCCCCTCTCCCGGCGGCGAGACCCTGGCGCCGGACAAGGACGACCTGGACCGCGTCGCCGAACTGCGCCCGCGGTACCAAACCCTGCGCGCCCTCGCGGTACAGGCCTCCCCTGAGCTGGCACACAACGCCGAGATTCTCTGACTGGTCCCGGAGTACTGCGTTCGTAGTACCGGGTGGATACGGCCGTTGGAGGACGTAGCGGGCGAGCGCGGGCACGTACTGTGAGGGGATGGGCGCGCCTCGACGTTGGTACGCCGGGTACAGCGTGCATCCGGTGGCGGCCGATGTCGCCCTCGCGCTGGTAATCCTGGCGATCAACCTGATCCAGCCGGGCGATCGGCACTCCGGCGAGCAGATCGACCTCACGGCGACCGGGGTGCTCCTGGTCGTGATCGCCGCCGGCTCGCTGCTCTTCCGCCGCAAGGCACCGCTGGTGGTGCTCGCGATCACCATGCTGGCCGTGACCGGCTATGCGATCACCGAGCAGGTGAAGAGCCCGATCGGTCTGGCGCTCGCCGCGGCGATCTACACGGTCGTGATCCAGAAGGACCGGCTGACGCGGTTGGTGGCGCTCGTCAGCGTCGCCGTCATCACGGTCACCGTCGCGACCCTCTTCACCGACGGCAACCTGCTCGCGAACATCTCGGTCGCCGTCCTCGTCCTGTTCGGCGCCGCCATCGGCGAGGCGGTCCGGAACCGCCGCGCCTACCAGGCCGAGTTCGAGGCCCGGATCCGGCGGGCCGAGCAGACCCGCGAGGAGGAGGCGGAACGGCGGGTGATCGAGGAACGGCTGCGGATCGCCCACGAGCTGCACGACGTGATCGCCCACCACATCGCCCTGATGAACGTCCAGGCCGGCGTCGCGTCCCATCTGCTCCGGGAGCAGCCCGACGAGGCCGACCGCGCGCTCGCGCTGGTCCGCGAAGGCGGCCGGACCGTACTGCGCGAGCTGACCGTGCTGCTCGGCGTACTGCGTCGCTCGGGCGACGGCTCGCTGCCGACCGCCCCCACCCCTTCCCTGCAGGAGCTCGGTGCGCTGATCGAGTCGTTCACCGCAGCCGGTCTCGTCGTCGACTGGCAGCCGCCGGCCTCCGGACCGCTCCCGGACGTGATCGAGCTGACCGCCTACCGCGTCCTGCAGGAATCCCTCACCAACGTGGTCAAGCACGCGCCCGGCTCCGTGGTCCAGGTCCGCTTCGAGGCGCAGCGCGGCTCGCTCACGATCGAGATCACCGACGACGGCGGCCACCCCGGTACGCCGTACCGCAGCGCCGCGGCCGGTTCCGTCGGCGCCGGCCACGGGCTGCTCGGCATGCGGGAGCGGGTCGCCGCGGTCGGCGGCGACGTCACCGTCGGGCCGCTGCCGCACGGCGGGTTCCGGGTTCGTGCCGTCCTACCTCTGGAGACTGGAGACACAGGTGACGATCCGGGTGCTGCTGGCCGACGACCAGACGCTGATCCGCAGCGGATTCCGGGTGCTGGTGAACTCAGCTCCCGGTCTGGAGGTCGTTGCTGAGGCGGCGAACGGCCGGCAGGCCTACGAGCTGGCCCGGACCGAGCGGGCCGACGTGATCCTGATGGACATCCGGATGCCCGAGCTGGACGGGCTGGCCGCGACCCGGCTGATCACGGCCGACGAGTCGCTGGCCGGGGTGAAGGTGCTGATCCTGACCACCTTCGAGGTGGACGAGTACGTCTTCGAGGCGATCCGGGCCGGTGCCAGCGGCTTCCTCGGCAAGAGCGTGGAGCCGGACGAGCTGATCAGCGCCATCCGGGTGGTCGCGCGCGGCGACGCGCTGCTCTCGCCGAAGGCGGTGCGCGGGCTGATGAACCGGTTCCTGGCCCAGCCCGAGCTCGACCCGGCGACCGGCTCCGGCGAGTTGTCGGTGCTGACCGAGCGGGAGCGCGAGGTGGTCGGTCTGGTCGCGCTCGGCCTGTCCAACGACGAGATCGCCGAGCGGCTGGTGCTGTCGCCGCTGACCGCCAAGACTCACGTCAACCGGGCGATGGTGAAGCTCGATGCGCGGGATCGGGCGCAGCTCGTCGTGATCGCCTACCGCACCGGCCTCGTCCGCGCCGGTTCCCCGCAGCAGCCGGACTCCACGCAACAGCCGGATTCCGCGCAACAGATCGGAGTACCGGCAGACGAGGTCGGAGTACGGCCGACGCAGTAGGCGCTACGGCAGGCGCAGTACTGGTAAGAGACCACGGCTGTCGGACGCGGATTACCTGGTCCCGTCGGAACGATCGTCAGCATGGCTACCTACCTCTACCGGCTCGGCCGGTTCGCGTTCCGCCAACGCCGCTGGGTGGTGTTCGTCTGGCTGGCGCTGCTCGCCGCGGGGATCGCCGGCGCAGCCACGCTGTCCGGGCCGACGGCCAACGGTTTCTCGATCCCCGGCACCGAGTCGCAGCGTGCGGTCGACCTGCTGGAGAAGCGATTCCCGCAGGCCGGCGCGGATGCCGCCACCGCGCGGATCGTCTTCCAAGCACCGCAGGGCGCGCAGCTTAGCTCGCCCGACAACAGCGCCTTGGTGAAGAGCACCCTCGGCCGGATCCAGTCGGCTCCGCAGGTGGCGGCCGTCGCGGATCCCTTTGCTGCCAAGTCGATCTCGGCCGATGGCCGGACCGGCTACGCCCAGGTTGCGTACGACGTGACCGCGCAGGAGGTGACTCCCGAAGCCCAGGACGCGGTCGCCGCAGCGGTCGAGCCGGCTCGCGCCGCGGGGTTGACAGTCGAGTACGGCGGCGACGCGATGCAGGTCCAGGACGAGCAGAGCCTGGCCGAGGTGATCGGGATCGGGGTGGCCGCGGTCGTCCTGCTGATCACCTTCGGCTCGCTGATCGCGGCCGGCCTACCGTTGCTCTCGGCAATCGTGGGGATCGGCATCGGCGCCACCGCGATCACCGCCGCGACCGGCTTCATCGACATCGGCTCGGGGACGCCGATCCTGGCGGTGATGATCGGGCTGGCAGTGTCGATCGACTACGCGTTGTTCATCATGTCGCGGTACCGGCACGAATTGAGCAGCGGGCTGGAGCCCGAGGAAGCCGTCGGCCGCGCCGTCGGAACCGCTGGTTCCGCGGTGGTCTTCGCCGGGCTGACGGTGGTGATCGCGTTGGCCGGGCTGTTCGTGGTGGACATCCCGTTCCTGACCCAGATGGGATTCGCGGCCGCGTTCACCGTCGTACTGGCGGTGGCGATCGCGTTGACGTTGCTGCCCGCGCTGCTGGGCATGGCCGGACGCCGGGTCCTTGGTGGCCGGATCCCCGGACTGCGCGGCGGCGATCCGGAGTCCTCCAACGGCAAGCCGACTGCCGGTCGCCGGTGGGCCGGGTTCGTCACCCGCCGGCCGGTTGCGGTGTTGCTGGTGTCGGTGATCGGCCTTGGGGTATTGGCGATCCCGGCGGCCGACCTGGAGCTCGGGCTGCCCGATGACAGCACCGCCGCGGCCGGTTCCACCCAGCGCAAGGCCTACGAACTGTTGTCGGACGGCTTCGGCCCGGGCTTCAACGGACCACTGATGGTCGTGGTCGACGTAGCCTCGTCCGCCGATCCGAAAGCCGCCGCCGCGAGTACTGCGAACGTAGTACGGGCGTTGCCGGATGTGGCCGTGGTGACTCCGCCGACCTTCAATCCCGCGGGCGATACCGCCTTGCTGACGGTGATTCCGGTGAGTGGTCCGAGTACCACCGCTACCAAGGATCTCGTGCAGGCGATCCGGGATGCGCCGGAGACTGGTGGCGCCGAGGTCTCGGTGACGGGTGGGACGGCCTTCAACATCGACATCTCGGCCAAGCTGAGTGACGCCCTGTTGCCTTATCTCTCGTTGATCGTGGGGTTGGCGTTCCTGCTGCTGATGCTGGTGTTCCGGTCGGTGCTGGTGCCGTTGAAGGCGACGCTGGGGTTCCTGCTGACGGTGGCGGCGACCTTCGGAGCGGTGGTCGCGGTGTTCCAGTGGGGCTGGCTGGCCGGGCCGTTCGGGATCGAGGGGCAGACCGGGCCGATCATCAGCATGCTGCCGGTATTCCTGGTCGGGATCGTGTTCGGGTTGGCGATGGACTACCAGGTCTTCCTGGTCACCCGGATGCGGGAGGAACACGTGCGCGGCGCGGCTGCCCGGACCGCGGTGGTCGATGGCTTCAGTCACAGCGCGCGGGTCGTCACGGCGGCCGCGGTGATCATGGTGGCGGTGTTCTCCGGGTTCATCCTGTCCAGCGAGACGCTGGTCCGGGAGATCGGCTTCGGGCTCGCGTTCGCGGTCGCGATCGACGCGTTCGTGGTCCGGATGACGATCGTCCCGGCCGTGATGGCGCTGCTCGGCCGGTCCGCCTGGTGGCTCCCGCGCTGGCTCGACCGGCTCCTCCCGGACGTCGACGTCGAAGGCGAGAGACTCCGCCGCCAGATCGAGCCGGCGGTCCCCGAGCCCCGCGAACCCGAGCTGGCTTCGCGGTGATCCGAGGCCCCCACCCGATGTGCAGCACCCCCGGCGCTCGCAGGACGGGCGCCGGGGGTGACGGCCGCCACTGACAGTGATGGGTGCGACCTGGATGATGGCCGCCATGCAGCGCGAGATGATGAAGTCGAAGGTGCACCGGGCCACCGTCACCCAGGCGGACCTGGACTACGTCGGGTCGTGCACGCTGGACGTGGCCCTGATGGAGGCGGCCGACCTGCTGCCCGGCGAGAAGGTCGACATCGTCGACATCACCAACGGCAACCGGCTTTCGACGTACCTGATCGAGGGTCCGCGCGGCTCCGGCATCGTCGGCATCAACGGCGCCGCCGCGCACCTGATCCATCCCGGCGACCTGGTGATCCTGATCGCGTACGGAATCTTCGACACTGCGGAGGCGAAGACCTTCGCGCCGAGCGTAGTCTTCGTGGACGAGCACAACGCGATCACCCGCGTCGGCTCGGACCCCGCCGAGGTGCTGCCGGACAGCAGCACGCTCCGCGGCGATCAACTGCACACCGCGCGCTGAACCAGGCGAGATGAGGATGGGTCGACGATGACCGAGAGCACGGAGAACGCCCCGAAGACCGCCAGCCACGACACTCCGTCGGGCGAGAAGCTGCGGGAGTTCATGAACTCCGGCTGGGGTGAGACCGAGCGGACCGACGTCACACTGAGCGATGTCGGCGCATGGGCGGCGAAGCGGCGCGACGCGCTCTCGCAGGCGTTCCCGGGCGAGCGGCTGGTGATCCCGGCCGGCACCTACAAGGTCCGCTCGAACGACACCGACTATGCCTTCCGGCCGCACACCGACTACGTCTGGCTGGTCGGAGACCAGACCTCGGACGCCGTCCTCGTGCTCGAGCCCAACGGCACCACCGGCCACGACTCGGTGCTCTACTTCCGGCCGCGCGCGGACCGCAGCGAAGGCGAGGAATTCTGGCGCGACCGGATGTACGGCGAGCTGTGGGCCGGCCGTCGTCCGTCGCTGACCGAGACGGCCAAGGAGTACGGCATCGAGACCCGGCACGTCGACGGGCTCGCCGACGCGCTGAAGAACGACGTACCGACCCGCATCCGCCGGGGCGAGGACAGCTCGATCGCCTCGCTGCTGAGCGAGGCCGGCACCGACGCCGAGCGCGACAAGGAACTCGCGTTCACGCTGTCGGAGCTGCGGCTGGTCAAGGACGCCTGGGAGATCGAGCAGCTCCGCGAGGCGTGCGCGATCACCCATCGCGGCTTCTCCGACGTGCTGAGCGAGATGGACAAGGTCCGCAAGTACGGCGAGCGCTGGATCGAGGGGACCTTTTGGCGCCGCGCCCGGGCCGAGGGCAACGACGTCGGCTACACCTCGATCGCCGCCGCCGGACCGCACGCGACCACGCTGCACTGGATCGAGAACGACGGCCAGGTGAACGACGGCACCCTGATGCTGCTCGACATGGGCGTGGAGAACCGCAACCTCTACACCGCGGACATCACCCGCACGCTGCCGGTCAACGGCGAGTTCACCCCGCGCCAGCGGGAGCTCTACCAACTCGTTCTGGACGCGCAGAACGCAGGCATCGCCGCGCTCCGCCCAGGGGTGACGTTCCGGTCCGGCCACGAGGCAGCGATGGACGTGATCGTCCGCGGGCTCGACGCGATGGAGCTGCTGCCGGTCTCCGCCGACGAGGCGCTCGACCCGGACAGCATGATCTACCAGCGCTACACCCTGCACGGCGTCAGCCACATGCTCGGCCTCGACGTGCACGACTGCGCGGCCGCCCGCGCCGAGAAGTACAACAAGGGCGACCTCGAGACCGGCTACGTCCTCACCGTCGAGCCCGGCCTCTACTTCCAGGCCGAGGACCTCACCGTCCCCGAGGACCTGCGCGGCATCGGTATCCGGATAGAGGACGACATCCTCATCACCGACAACGGCACCGAGAACCTCTCGGCCGCCATGCCCCGAGACATCGAGGGAATCCAGAACTGGATGTACGGCTAGCGGCAGCGCCCCACCCTTTCAGGGGTTGACCCCTGAAAGGGTGGGTTGCACCGTCAGATTCTCGTGGTGCAACCCATCTGGTGGAGGGTTGACCCCTGAGAGGTTCGCCCACAGCGGTGGCAGGTGAGCCGACGGAGGAGGCGCGGGCGGTTACCAGATCCTGACGCGGTCCTCGGGGGCCAGCCACATGTCGTCGTCCTCGGTGACGCCGAAGGCGGTGTGGAAAGCGTCGATGTTGCGAACGACCGCGTTGCAGCGGAACTCGGGCGGGGAGTGCGGGTCGATCGCCAGGCGGCGGATCGCCTCGGCCTCGCGGGCCTTGGTGGACCAGCCCAGCGCCCAGGCGAGGAAGAACCGCTGGGCCGCGGTCAGGCCGTCCACCGGTGCCGGCGCTTGCCCGCCGTCCAGGGACAGCTCGTAGGCGACGTACCCGATCGAGAGGCCGCCAAGGTCGCCGATGTTCTCGCCGAGGGTCAGCTCACCGTTCACCTTGTTCCCGGGCGCGTCGGTCGACTCAAGCGCGTTGTACTGCGCGACGAGCTTCGCCGTCCGCTCCTCGAACGCGGCCCGGTCCTCGTCGGTCCACCAGTCGTTGAGATTGCCGGCGCCGTCGTACTTCGAGCCCTGGTCGTCGAAGCCGTGACCGATCTCGTGCCCGATCACCGCGCCGATCGCGCCGTAGTTCACCGCGTCGTCGGCCTCCAGGTCGAAGAACGGCGGCTGCAGGATGGCGGCCGGGAAGACGATCTCGTTCATCCGCGGGTTGTAGTACGCGTTCACCGTCTGCGGCGTCATCAGCCACTCGGTTCGGTCGATCGGCTGCCCGAGCTTGGCCAGGTCCCGCGCGGTCTCCACAGCGACCGAGCGGCGGACGTTGCCGACGAGGTCGTCCGCCCGGACCTCGAGAGCGCTGTAGTCCTTCCACTTGTCCGGGTAGCCGATCTTCGGCGTGAACGCGCCGAGCTTGTCCAGCGCCTGCTGCCGGGTCTCGGCCCCCATCCACTCGAGCGCGTCGATCCGCTGCCGGTAGGCCTCGACCAGGTTGGCGACCAGGTCGACCATCCGGGCCTTGGCGACCGGCGGGAAGTACTCCCCGACGTACAGCTGGCCGACAGCTTCACCCAGCGCGTTCTCGACCACGTCCAGGCCGCGCTTCCACCGCTCCCGCAGCTCCGGGGCACCGGTCAGGGTCTTGCCGTAGAAGCTGAAGTTCTCGTCGACGAAGGCCTTGCTGAGCAGCGGGGCCGCGGTACGGACGACGCGCCAGCTGAGCCACTCCTTCCAATGCTCGAGCTCCACCTCGCGCAGCGCATCGGCAGCCGCCGTGAGGTAGTCGGGCTGGCGGACCACCAGCTGCTCGAAGGCGCTCTCCGGTACGCCGGCGTTGGCCAGCCAGACGGACCAGTCCAACCCGGGGGTCAGCTCCTCGAGCCCGGCCCGGTCGAGCTTGTTGTAGGTCGCGGAGACGTCGCGGTTCCTGACCCGGTCCCAGTGGCCGCCGGCCAGCCGGGTCTCGAGCGCGAGGATCCGGTCGGCCGCCGCGGTGCCGTCGGGCCGCCCGGCCAGGTCGAGCATCCGGGCCAGGTGCGCCGCGTACGCCGTCCGCACGTCGGCGAAGTTGTCCTCGCGGTAGTACGACTCGTCCGGCAGGCTGATGCCGCCCTGGGTCACGTACACGATGTACTCGTCGGACTTCTTCGCGTCGATGTCAACGCCGTAGTAGAAGATCCCGGGCACACCCTGGAGCTCCAGCGCGCCGAGCGCGGCGACGAGGCCGTCCAGGTCCTTGATGGACGCGACCAGCTCGAGCTGGTCCGCGATCGGGCCGGCGCCGAGCCGCTCGATTGTGTCCTCGTCCATGAAGCTGGTGTAGAGGTCGCCGATCTTGCGGGCTTCGGTGCCCTCGGGGTGCTGGTCGGCGGCGGTCTGCTCGACGATCCCGCGGACGTTCTGCTCGGCGGTGTCCAAGAGCGCGTGGAAGGCGCCGTAGATCGCCTTGTCCGCGGGAATCTCGGTCCGCTCCAGCCACGGTCCGTTGGCGTACCGGTACAGATCGTCCTGCGGCCGGACCGTCGTGGACAGATCCGAGATATCGATCCCTGCTGTCATTCCTGCGGTGCTCCTCTGCTGCGTGCGAGCGTCAAAACCACTGTCGGCGACAGTACCCGGTGAGCGGTGGCGGAATGAGTGGAGATGGGCCGGATCGAACCGTTCAGGTCTGCTCCTCGTTGACCTATTGTTGAATGCACAACCAGCCGCTACGTCGGCTTTCGGGAGCGTCGAGGCGGCTCAGGTCACCCAGAGGAGGACACCCGCCATGCAACGCCCACTGCCAAGACAGGTCGGCCGCGCGCTCGCAGCGACTCTCGGCCTCCCCGCACTGCTCCTAGGCAGCCTCACCGCCTCCGCCTTGACGACTGGCGCCGCCACCGGCGGCCCTGCTGTCGGTCCAGCTGTCGGCTCCACCGTCAAGACCAGCGTCGACGACGGCAAGTGCGACAAGATCAGGTTCGGCACCAACGAGGCCAACGCAACCACCAGCGGATCGACGATGGCCAGCACGGTCGCCTACACGGCCGCCGGCCACTCGGTCCGCTTCCCGGCCCACTTCGACCTCCCGGCCGGCTTCCAGCCGGAGGGCATCGCGATCGACCGCGCCGGCAAGGCGTACTTCGGGTCGCGGGTCGACGGTGACATCTACAGGGCAGATCTCCGGACCGGCAACGGCCGGGTGATCAGCCAGGGTCCCGGCACCGCGTCGCTCGGCATGAAGGTCGACCAGCGCGGCCGGCTGTTCGTGGCCGGCGCGGCCGGCGGCGACGGCCGGGTGATCGACACCCGGACCGGCAAGGTGCTCGCGAGCTACAAGTTCACCACCGCGACGCCGACCTTCGTGAACGACGTCATCCTGAGCAAGGACGCGGCCTGGTTCACCGACTCGCGCCAGCCGGTGCTCTACAAGGTCCCGCTCGGCCGCCACGGCAAGCTGCCCGGGCAGTCGGCGGTCCGGACCCTCCCGCTCTCCGGCGACTATAAGCACGACGCGGCGGGCACCAATGCGAACGGGATCTCCCTCACCCCTGATGGCCGGGGGCTGATCATCGTGCAATCCGTGACCGGACTGCTGTTCCGGGTCGACCCGCGGACCGGCGTCACGAAGCAGGTCAATCTCGGCGGCCTCCTGATGACCGCCGGCGACGGACTCCTGCGCTCCGGCGACACCCTGTACGTCGTACAGAACCGGCTGAACCAGATCGCCGTGCTGGACCTGAACAACTCCGGCACCAGGGGCCGGCAGCTCCGGACGATCACCAGCACCGACTTCGACGTACCGACCACCGCGGCGTTCTACGGCAAGCGCATCTACCTGCCGAACGCCCGCTTCAGCACCCCGCCCACCCCGACCACGCCGTACTGGGTGACGGCAGTCCACCGCTGACGGACCTCTGCTCTGCCCTCCACCTGGAGGGCAGAGCAGTGCGCTTCTCAGGAGACGGTGCGGAGGTTGCCACGGGCGGCGGCCTTCAGGCGGCTGCCGCAGGAGAGGCGGACGGAATAGCCGGCCGGGATGGACAGCGGCTCGCCGGTCTGCGGGTTGCGGCCGGTGCGCGGCGCGCGCAGTACCCGCTCGATGCTCAGCAGGCCGGTCAGCGAGACCTTGTCGCCCTTGTGCACGGCCTCGGTGACGACGTCGCCCAGCGCGTCGAGGACCTTCTCGGCCTGGTTCCGCGGGATGCCCGCCTTGGCTGCCACGCCGGCGACCAACTCGTTGCGATTCACGGCTCTCCTCAGACTCGTACCGCCCGGCCGATACCCCAAACGTCGGCCCGATCAGTCGGGAAAGACCTTAACCGAAATGATTGTCGTTAGCGAGAGTGGTCCGGAATCCGGGCGATCAGCGGCCGTTCTCGTCAGAGTCCGCCTGGTCCAGCGGCCGTCTGGTCAGAGGCCGTCATGGTCGTGCCAGTGGTACTGCCAGCGGGCATCGACCGGCGCGGTGCTGAGTTGGTAGCGGATGTCGGTCGACAGGCGGGTGGTTCCGTCCGGGTCGACGTTGTCCAGGGCCGCATGGACGGTGTGGGCGGTGTGGATGACGACGTCGCCGGCCGCGTAGTCGGTGACCAGCCAGCGTGCGTCGTAGTCGTCGGCCAGTGACGGCAGATCGGCCGTGATCGAGGCTGCCGGGCGCTTCAAGGTGCCGGCGGCCTCCTCGCGCAACACCCGATGGTGACTGCCCTCCAGGTATGTGAGCCCGCCGAGCGTGACCGGGCAGTCCCCGAGCGGGATCCAGGCCGACAGCACGCGATCCGTGCCCTCGCGCAGGTAGACCAGGTCATAGTGCGCCTGCGTGGCGAACCCGATCCCCCGTTCCCCGGGCGACGTCTGCCGGATGATCTTCCGCTTGTGCAGAAAGGTCTCACCGCCGAGGAACCACTCGAACCAGCCGCGCAGCGCCGGCTGCGCGCAGAAGGCCGCGTACTCCGGCCCGGGGACAACTTCGCCGAACAACACCTTCCGGAAGGCGGCCCGCTCCACGGCGCCCTCGGTGCGGTCGAAGTAATACCTCCTGAACTCCAACACCTCTTCGGGATCGAGCAGGCCGCGCAGGTACAGGTAACCGTCGCGCACCAACCGCGCCCGCAACGCCTGCCGATCGTGACGCTCGTCGTCCGGGACGGGCTCCAACTCACCCAACCGCCCCGCGGACTCATCCAGCACATACCCATTGGAAGTCAGCACCGTTCCATTTCAGCGGGTCGCCGACTGGATCGTGAATGGACTCGAGCAGGCAGTTCTTGGATTCTTGTCACCATGACCAACTGGTCGAACTACTTCACACCAAGCCAGGCCCAGCGTGAACTTGGACTTTTCTGCCTAGGAGCCGGAGAACAGGAGAACCGGCCTGGCGCCAGCCCCGAACGCGCACTCGGCTGCCACGCCCTGGTCCTCGTCCGCCACGGTCGCGGCCACCTCCTGCACGGCGCAGACCGGGTGCTGCACGTGGTCGAGGCGCCGGCACTGCTGTGGCTCTTCCCTGGCGTCCTGCACGGCTACCGCCCGTCCACCCGCTGGCAGCAGTCGTGGACCTTGTTCGGCGGCCCGGCTGCCGAGGCGCTCACCTCGCTCGGCTACCTGGACGCGGCACACCCCGTACGCCGGTACGCCGACTCCCGGGCTGTCGAAAGGGCCTTCGCCAAGGTCCTCCGGGTCACCCGCGGCGGCGAGCGCAGTACCGACGTACAGGCTGTGGCCGCGCTCTTCGAACTCATCGGGGTCGCGGCGCAGGACGATTCCGGCGGGGACATCGTCGAGCGATTGCGGGGGTTGGCCTGTCGTCCGCTGTCGATCCAGCAGTACGCCGAGGTGCTGCGGCTGAGCGTGCACGACCTGCGGGAGGGTGTCCGGTCAGCGGCCGGGGTGACGCCTCAGGAGGTGATCTTGACCACGCGGCTGAACACGGCGAAGGCGTTGCTGGCGGAGACCGACGCGCCGGTGGCGGCGATCGCGCGGGAGGTCGGGTACGAGGATCCGGCGTACTTCAGCAGGTTGTTTCACCTCCCGCGTCGGGCAGTCGCCGCGCGCGTTCCGGCGGATTGGTTCGCTCGCGGGGTCGAAATGGTCCTTTTGATCGAGGCGATGCCCACGCACGGTCTGAAAGTATCGGGTGAAGACCGTTCGGGCGACTGACGCGGGAACGACCCGTGGTTCGCTACGGTCGTCCCATGAGTCAACCGCAGCCCATCGATCCGCGCTTCGTCAGCCGGACGCCCGTCCGGCCGGCCAAGAAGCGGCGCAACTGGTTCGGCCGGATCATCGGACTGATCGTCCTGCTGTTCCTGCTGGTGCTGATCAGCGTCCCGCTCTACGCGTGGGGCAAGATCGACAAGGTCGACGCCATGCCGGCCGGCGCGCGCCCGGCAGAGACCCCCGGCACGACGTACCTGCTGGTCGGCTCGGACAGTCGCGAAGGCATGACGCCGGCCGAGCGCGCCAAGCTGCACACGGGCAACGCGGCCGGTCAGCGGACCGACTCGCTCATGTTGCTGCACGTGCCCGAGTCCGGACCGACCGCACTGATCAGCCTGCCGCGGGACAGCTATGTGCCGATCCCGGGCCACGGCCGGAACAAGATCAACGCCGCCTTCGCCTTCGGTGGCCCCAAGCTGCTGATCCAGACCGTCGAGGGGGTCACCGGCCTGCGCGTCGACAACTACGTCGAGATCGGCTTCGGCGGCTTCGCCTCGATCGTGGACAGCGTCGGCGGCATCAAGATGTGCTTGCCCAAGGCAATGAAAGACAAGGATGCGCACATCAACCTGCCGGCCGGCTGCCAGCAGCTCGACGGCGAGAACGCGCTCGGCTACGTCCGCGCCCGCAAGTCCGACCCGCTCGGCGACCTCGGCCGGGTGCAGCGGCAGCGCGAGATGATCGGCGCGATCGCCCAGAAGGGCGTCTCGCCGGCCACCATCCTCAACCCGGTCCGCTACTACAAGCTCGGTACCGCGAGCGCCGACGCCCTGACGATCGACGAGGGCACCGGTCCGCTCGACCTGTTCAAGTTCGCCCGCGGCATGAAGGCTGTCGCCGGCGGCGGTGACGGGGTCACGCTGACCGTGCCGATCTCGGACAACAACCTCAGCACGCCGCACGGCTCGGCGGTCAAGTGGGACACCGCCAAGGCCAAGGCGCTCTTCCAAGCCCTGAAGGAAGACAAGACCAGCACCCTGAAAGCCAGCTAGTGGCCTGCAGCGAAGGGCGCTAGGTGCTGGTTCTGGTCCACCTGGTCGTGAGCCTCGGGATGGTGGTGATCGTCCCGCTCGGCCTCGGCCTGGTGGACCTGCCAGGCAGTACTACGGTCCGCCGCTGGTGGCTCGTCGTCGCCGTACCCGGCGTGGTGTCGCTCTGGCTGGATCGGGGAGCACTCTCGATCACGCTGGCCGCGATCTACTTCGCCGGGACGCTGGCCCTCGTAGTACTGGCTGCTGCTGACTTCCTGCGGCGGAAACGCCTGCGGGCGCGGGAGATCGCGCTATACACGGCGCTGGTGACTCCGTCGATCGCGGCGTTGTCGCTGGTCGCAGAGCGTTCGTCGTACGAATTGTTCGGCTTCAGTCTGACGGTGTTGTCGTTGACGGTGGCGCACTTCCATTTCGCGGGGTTCGCCGCAGCGTTGATCGCCTGCCTGGTGGTGGGTTCCGCGAGTGGGCGGGCCGCGACCGCCGCGGCGATCAGCGTGCCGTTGGGGACCGGGATCGTGCTGGTCGGGTTCTTCCTGGGTGATCCCGTCGAGTTGCTGGGCGCCGTGGTACTGACGGCTGGGATGTGGTTGGTCGGGTGGGCGTTGTGGCGGCAATCCCGGGAGATGGCGGATCAGGCTGGCCGGGTGTTGTTGATCGTGTCAGCGTCGGTGCTGGTGGTGACGATGCTGCTGGCCCTCTCCTGGGCGCTCGGGCACGTGGCCGACACGCCGTACCTGCCGGTGGAATGGATGGTGGCCACGCATGGCCTCGCGAATGCGGTTGGCTTTGCCTTGTGTGGGTTACTGGCCTGGCAACGGGTGAAGGAGAGGGTCGGATGAAGCTGGCGGATCTCGCGGGGCGCAGGTTCAGCTACGACGTGGTGGGGTCGACCCGGTTCGACGAGACGCCGCCTGGCTACCACCGGCTCGAACTGCGTACCCGGATCGGCGATGGTGACGACTTCTTCCGTCGCGCGGGCGAGGCGCTGATGACGTGGAAGATGCACAACAAGGCCGGCGTCCGGATCAAGGCCACTGACAGCCCGGCAGTGATCGGCGCGAACTCCCTGGGGCGGCTCGGCATCGGCTCACTCGGTCTGCCCGTGCTGTGCAGGGTGGTCTGGGTCGTCGACGAGCCGGACCGGATCGGCTTCGCCTACGGGACGCTCGAAGGTCACCCGGAAGCCGGCGAGGAGTCGTTCCTGGTCACCCGCGAACCAGACGGCATCTACTTCACCCTCCGCGCCTACAGCCGCCCCGGCACCTGGTACACCCGCCTCGGCGGCCGCGCCACCCGCACCGCCCAGTCCATCTTCGCCCGCCGCTACACCACGGCACTCCGCCGCCTCGCCACCCGCTAGGCAAAGCCAGGCGACTCCGGCCGAACCGCATGAGACCCGCCAGGCAACTCTGGCCGAACCACCCGAACCGGCTGACCCCCGCCCCACTCAACGCCCGTCCTCGCTAGAAGCGGCCGCGAGTAGTGGGTTCGGGGACTAAGCGGGGACCTTGAACAAGAAATGACGTGTCCCCGGTCCCGACTTCTTGTTCACACCCCCCACAGCCATACCCCTCACTTGGGCTGGCGAACGGCCTGCGACAACGTAAAGGCCCCGCAAGCTCATACCTTTGCGGGGCCGAGTCATTTGTACCAAGGGTCTCAACCTGCGCAAGTGACCAACACACCAACCTAAGAAGGCGATCCAACAGCGGGGCGTCATCGACCCCATCGCCCACGGTCGCCCGGTGGTTGCAGTTGTGGTTGCAATCGGGGTCATCTTGCTCAGCCCCACAGCGCTCGCCCCATGCGATCGGCAGCGTCACGTGCCAGCCGTGCGTTTACCGCTTCGTTACAGCGAGGGACGAGCGGCCAAAGATCTTCTGGACCACGCGGACATCTACACCCTGTTCGAGCAGACGAGTTGCGGCGGTGTGTCGTGCGTCATGCAGGCGACCGTAAGGTGGTCATGGAGTGGGACGAAGGTGGCGAGCACTTCGTGGAAGAGCAGAGCATTTCAGGCTAACCGTGCCCTCGCAGTCCCACCGGTTGCGACTGTCGCACTTCGCGGTCTAGTGACGACGGACGAAGGACGTGAGGCTCGGCAGGCGACAGTACCTCGGGTTCACTGATCGGAACCGTCCAGGAAGCGCCGCGCCTCGGCCAGCCCACCGTCCCAGTCGGCGCGCACCTGCGCCA
>NZ_JBHSKE010000026.1:0-33926 GCF_042657745.1 Kribbella qitaiheensis
GGAAGACCTCGACCCCTACCCGGCCACCGACGCGCCGATCAGCTCTACACCCTCAACTGTGAAGAGCCAGGAATGGTGCCCCGGCGTTCGCTCGCGCGCGTGGGCGACGGCCGCCACCGGCGCGCGGCAGGTCCGGATCGCCGAGCAGATCCTCGAGCCGGGCAACGAAGCGCCGCTGCACTGGCACTACGTCGAGGAGAACATCACGATCATGGCCGGCCGCGGGCGGTTCACCGCCACCGGCGAAACCGTCGAGCTCGGACCAGGCCACACGGTGATCGTGCAGAGCGTGGCGATGCACGGTTTCGTCAGCGTTGGCGACGAGCCGCTACACATCATCGTCTCGATGGGCTGACCTATCACCGAGGTGAACAACGTCGCAGGCAGAAGCACGCTCGGCGAAGACCCTCTCGGCGGGAGGCGGAGTCCAGCGCCCTCGGGTAGTTGGCTGGTGGGCCGCTGCAGCGCCGTCTGACGTGGGGTATCAGACGTAGCTGGCGGAGTTGTCATCCGTACCGTACCCGAGAACTGTCCGTTGCGTCGGGCGACTCGGGCCCACCGGGCTCCTGTTAGAGCGGGGGACCTACCCACCTTTCGCTCTTTGGCAAGTCCTTGGGTGGTGCAGAACATCGGAGTACCAGTGCAGTAACTTCCGACGGATGATGGTGAGCCGGGTCATGGACGCCTGAGTTGCCTATGGCGCACGCTGATCCGCCTCGGCGACATGTACGAGGACGTCGTGAACTTGACCGCCAGCCTGGAGTCCAAGTCCCGATCCAGCCGCTTCAGAGTTCGGCCGCGTTGGACCGCGATGCGGAACACCGCCTGCGACGCGTCCCGCAGCCGCAGCTACCGCGACCTGATTCGAACCCGGCCCAAACCAGCCAGGTGCGCGAACTTTGGTTCGGCGAAGTGTCACGTTGTACCCGACGGCAAGACCAGGGCTGGTGCCGCCGAGCATCCGGGCTCCGCGCAGCACCTCGGCCAAGCGCCGATCGAAGGACGCGCGTCCAACGGATCGAGCCCCGCAAGATTGGCGGACCGGACCGGCGAGTTTCCAACCTATTGTTCGAACGGACCGTCGTCAGGCACCGCTCGGCCACTGACAGTTCAGTCGACCGACCGGGTCAGAGCAGCCCAACTATCCAGATCTGCCAGGCGGTCGGTGAGTTCCTTGCGAATAATCCGCTCCGCCCAACTGCCGAGAGCAAGATGCATTGGCGGATCGTCGACTGCGACGACCTCCAGTATGGCCGCCGCGACACGATCGATATCAGCGACAGCCTCATCGGGAAGGTTCCTCAGGAGCTGAAGGACTGGGCCCACGGCCGTGTCATAGTCGGGATACTCGTTCTCAGATGAGATCCACTTCGCCAGGAACTGCGTGTTGAGACCACCGGGTTCGATCTGGGTGAACTTGATTCCCATGGGACCCAACTCTTGCGCCATCGCCTGAGTGATCGCGCCGACCGACTGCTTGGCGGCCGCGATGACGCCGGTCGCCGGAAATGACATATGCCCGAAAATAGACGACATCTGCAGAACATGCCCCGAACGCTGCTGTCGCAGGACGGGCAGGGTCGCGCGCAGCACGTTCAGAACACCGAAGAATCCCGTGTCGAACATTTCTCGGACCTGCTTGTCGGTGGTGCCTTCGGCCGAGCCGACGGTGGCGAACCCAGCATTGTTGAAGACGATGTCGATCCTGCCGAACGCCTCCACCGCTTGCTCGGCTGCCCGGTCAGCAGTCGCCTCCTCTCTCACATCGAGTTCGATCGCCAATGCGCATCCGGGAAACCGCGTTGCCAATTCCTTGGGTAAGATGCTGTTGCGTGCCGTTGCCGCCACGCGATCGCCCTGTTGGAGGGCGGCCTTTGCTAGTGCATACCCCATGCCGCCGGACGTTCCAGTGATGAACCAGACCCGGCTGTTCTCGAGTTCGTCGTGAATCATAGAATTCCTTGTCGTGAGATTTTCTGCGTAGACGCCTGTTCGAGCAAGTCGCGATCAGCCGGGATGTCGGCTGAAACGGCACCGACGTAATTCCAGCATCTACGAGCCGAGTAGACATCCGATAAACGGCCCTCCCGGCCAGGCATCTCATCCGGATAGTGCTGGCAAGGCGAAGAAGGAACTTGGGCAGGACTCGCGGTGTGCAATCCTCATCTCGAAGCAGGTGAGGAACGAGGAGGCTTGGATGGCTGGATTGGATCGCGCGAAGGCGTTCTGCAATCAATTCGGGATGCGCTTGCCGGTGCTGCAGGCGCCGATGGCCGGCTCGTCCCCCGTCGATCTGGCTGCGGCGGTGGCTGATGCCGGCGGTATGGGCGCACGCGGTGCCCTGATGGACAACGCGAATGAGCTCATACAGTGGGTCGATCGGTTTCGCGCCCGCTCTAACGGCCCGCTGCAATTGAATGTCTGGATCCCGGAACGACCCCGAACGAATACGGCGGAAGACCTGCAGCGTCTTGCCGATGCCCGGACGTTCCTCCGCGGATTCGGCCCGTTCGGCGAAGCCTCTGCGATGAGCCTGCCGTCGTTCGAGGAGCAGTGTGAGGCGCTGTTGCTTGTCCGCCCAGCCGTTGTCTCGTCGATCATGGGGCTGTTCAAACCGGCTTATGTCAGGCGTCTCCACGACAGCGGCATCGCGTGGTTCGCCTGCGCCACGACCCTGGACGAAGCGGTCGCGGCCCAGGAGGCCGGCGCAGATGCGATCGTGGCTCAAAGCATGGAGGCGGAGGCCACCGGGGCACCTTTGAGCAGGATGATGCCGAGCGCATCGATATCGGAATGCTTGCTCTGATCCCCTGGTTCGCCGACCATCTGCGGCTGCCCATCATCGCGGCGGGTGGTATTGGTGACGGGCGAGGACTGGCTGCCGCGCTCACCCTGGGTGCCAGCGCCGTGCAGGTCGGAACTGCGCTTCTGCGATGCCCTGAGACCGGAACACCCGCGGACTGGGTGGCAAGGCTTGACGGGTTGGCGCCGGAGGCAACCATGACCACCCGCGCCTATACTGGGCGGCTGGCCCGAGCGGCGGCGACCGCGTATCTGCAAGCGTGGGGTGAACCCATCGCGCCGCTGCCCGCGTCGTTCCCGGATCAGTTGCGACTCGTCACACAGTCGCGGCGGGGCGGTAGCGACGTGGAGGCCCTGAATCACTGGGCCGGCCAGGGTGCCGCCCTCGCCACTGACAAGCCTGCGGGCGAGGTGATCACCAAGATGTGGCGCGATGCAGCCGCGCTAATCAAGTGATCTCATTGAGATCGGAAGGCTCACGGCCCAGGCAGGAATCCAGTCTCGCGTTCAGCGACGTTCGATTGTCGACTGGGCCGGCCTGCGGCCGGCTCGGCTGTGCCATGTGGAGAGTGACCGCATTCTCTTGCGATGACATCCGGCAACTGGTGCCGCGCCTGTCCGGTGACAACGAAGGCGAACGCGGCTCTCCTGGCTCCCGTGCAGAGGATCGCGGCGGACCACGGCGTCGCCATCGGGAAGGTCGCTCTGGCCTGGATGCAGCAGCGGGCCGAGTACACCGCATGACCGTCGTGTCGATCCCGGGGCCCGCAATGTTCAGGACAGTGCCGTGACACCGCCGCGACCTGCGAAACCATTGCCCGGCCCGGGCGGGGTGTCTCGCCCGGGCCGCGCCGTTGTCAGCTCCGGGCCGGGAGGATGTTGTGGTTGAGGTGGAAGACGTTGCCGGGGTCGTAGGCGGCCTTGACCTTGGCCAGTCGGTGGTGGTTTGCGGCTCCGAGACCGGCCTCCATCCCGTCACGACCGAGCAGCCCACGAAGTTCCTGCATCCAGCCGATCGCCCGATCGTCATGCGCGGGGGACTCCCAGCGGGCGATCGGAGCGACCACCCACGGAGCCTTGCGGTAGGGCATGGGCCACCGGTCCGCGCACTCGGCCACCGCACCGCCCCAGGGAGCGATGGCAACCCTGGCGACGGTCTGGTCGGGCACCCGGGCGGCCCATTCGGTAGCGGCATCGATCGCCTGCTCGGACAGCGACGTCAGGTATCCCACTGCCCAGTAACTGCGTAACCCTGCCGGACCGTCCTGACTCCTCTGGAGGTCGGCGTAGGGCGTCTCGGCCAGCACTTGCGACGCGGGCGCTGACGCGAGCAGGGGCTCGATCAGCGCGGTCAGCTCATCCGTCGACCCGGTGTGAACGGCCGTCACTTTGGTCACCAACCGGCAGTGCAACTTGGCCGGCGCGACCGAGTCTGGCGGGTCGGTCGTCGCCACCACGGTGCCGCTGAGCTGGCGCGGTGGCTCGCCTTCGAAGACGTCGCGGAAGATCCGTACGACGTCCGCGTACGCGGCCCAGGGCCAGATCAGAGTCGCGGTCGCGACGGGCGGCACCGGGTACAGCTTGAAGGTGAGTGCGGTGGCGACGCCGAAGTTGCCGCCGCCACCGTGCAAGGCCCAGAACAGCTCGGCGTGTTCGGTCTCACTCGCGGTGACCTGTCGCCCGTCCGCAGTCACCAGGTCCACAGACAGCAGATTGTCGCAGGCGAAACCGTGCTGGCGCTCGAGCCAGCCGGAGCCGCCGCCGAGGGTGAGTCCGGCAACTCCCGTCCGGCTGTTCCGGCAGCCGGTTGTCGCCAGACCGTACTTCTGCGCCGCGCGGTCGAAGTCGGACCAGGTCGCCCCTCCGCCGACCCGGGCGACCCGTCGGACCGGGTCGATCTCGACCGTGTTCATCCGGCGCAGGTCGATGACCATGCCACCCTCGGTGGTTCCGCTGCCGCGGGCACTGTGGCCGCCGCCACGGACGGCGATCTCCAGCCCGCGGTCGACACCGTGCCGGATCGCCGCGACGACGTCATCCGCAGTCGTGCACTGGGTGATCAGTTGCGGGAACTTGTCGATCATCCCGTTGAACACCGCACGGGCGTCGTCATAGCCGGGGTCGTCGGGCCCGAGCACCTGGCCCGTGAATCTACTGGGCGGGACTCTCAGTGGTATATCGGTATGGGACATCAGAGGCTCCTTCGTGTACAGGGAACGCTGCACGTGGCCGAGCGTGGTCAAACGTTCACGCCATTGTCCGGATGCTGGATACACATGTGATGGACACGCCACGGCGAAGCCACGCGGCCGGTCGCGTACGGGCCCACAGGTACTGACTCCCCTTCGGCATGGAGCTCGAATGGCTCGCCGCAGCCATGATCGGTCGAGATTCGGCCGGCCGGCGCATGATGGGACCAGGGTCAGCAGGTCTGGAACCTCGCCGTGGACCCGGCCCGACCTGCTCAGGCTGTCCGCCTCGCGCGAGGTCACGATCGAGGGGGGAGACGCGGACCGCTCGCGCTGGTGGCGGTGCCCCGTGATCGACGCCGCGGCGCAGCGTGGGCTGGCGGCGATGGCCGCCACGTCGCGCGACGTGGGTTTGCGCCGGGTCGACCAGCACACCGAGCCAGGGCTGTTCTGGTCGCTGGGTAGAGGCGGCGGCAGCTTCGGTGTGGTGACCGCCACCTAGATTAGCTGGCGATCAGAGTCGAGGTCGTCAGCCAGCTGAGTGCTGGATCAGACCAATGAGCGGCTGGCGCCGCTGCGCGCTGGTCCGTCGATGGGAGGCTCGCCTTGACGCCGGTGCCGCAGGTGTATTCAGCAAGGACGTGGTCGGCCGGCTGCGTGTGGTAGGGGCGAAATACGACCCCGACTGGCTGGCCAGGATGGGGATCAACTGGCAGTCAGCAGGCTCGCCAGTTCTGCCGGTCGGCTGAGATGAACGAAATGCCCGCTCCCGGGCAACGTGGTGATAGTTGCCTCGGGCAAGATATTCGTGAGCCAGGTCCGATACGCCGGCGACACCTCGGCGCTGCCGACGTGGCAGTAGTACGTGCCGTTCGCGCGAAGCCTCTCCAGGATGTTCGTCCACCGCTCCTGCAGCTCACCGGCGGAAGAGACCACCACGTCGTTCCAGTACCCGAGCAGCAGATCCTGCCGGGGCGTGGTCCCGGACGAGACCAGGTACCTCATCGCCTCCGGCAGCAGGTCGATGCCCATGGCGGTGAGCAGTTCTTCCCACACCTCCAGGTACGACGGGCCGCGTAGCTGCGTCTCGACCTCGCGCAAGTAGATCCCGAAGTCGCTGACGAGCAGTGGCTGGTCGAGGTTGACCACGCCGCGGGCCGGGTGACTCCCGGCGTACGCCGTCGCGAGCACCCCACCGAGGGAGTGCCCGACCAGGACCGGGTCGTCCAGGCCGGCTTCGACCACGGCCTGCCGGATCACCGCCGCGACGTCATCGGCGGCGTACGAGTCGAGGCGCGGCGACTCGCCGTGGCCGGGCAGATCGAGGGTCAGTGCCCGGCGTTCGGGATCAATCCGCCGCAGCTCCTCGAGCAGCGGCCGCCACTGCCGGCGGTCGTAGGTGAGGCCGTGCAGCAGGACGAACGGCGGCCGGTCATTGTCTGTCCCGTAGCTCTGGCCGACCAGGTCGCCGTGGTAGGTCGGCTTCGACTCGCCGTAGTAGGTCAGTTTCGACATCGCGTGCTCCGTGGAGTGGGTGGATGACTACTCCCGGACATTGCCCGGCCGTCTTATATATCGCGTACACACGGCGCGGTCGCGTTCGCGCCGCTCGGACGCCTGACCGGGCGGCGACGGACAGCGCGAACTCGTCGAAGTCGTTGGGCGGTGCGCCGCCCGCGACCGCGGTCCAGGTCACGCTGGTCACCGCTCGGTTCGTCGCCGACCTTGATCGGCGCGGGGCAGCGTCTCGGTCGACTTGACAGCCTTCCAGCCGTCCTTCACCCGCGCGCCGACGCTGCTGAACAGATGATCCTTCGGCAACGTCACCACGAGCCGGGTAGTGGCTGCGGTGTCGGACTCGCTCGGCACCCGGAAACACCAGCTTGGCGAAGCCACCCGGCGCCGCGTCCGGCGACGACACCGTGACGTGTGCCGAGGCGGAAAGCGCGGAACCAGCGACGATGAGAAGGGACGCCGCGGCAAATCGCGGCTGGGCGCAAGACGGACTTCTTCAGCATGATCGCATCCAGCCCGGCGGCATGTCCGGCCGATTGATGCTGTCGTCTCCTATCAGCTGTGTATCGGCGACAGGCAGTCTGTGGTTGTTCTCCCGCCGAGGTGGGGGGCCTCGGGGAGAACCCAAGCGGGGAAACTGTGGGGGGTCCCCTTTGGGTTCTCTTGCCGGGGTGGGGGGCCTCGGGGGAGAACACCAAGCGGGGGACTTTGCGGGTATCCCCTTGGTGGCGGAGACCCGCATGTGTCCGCCACTCCTGTCGGTCAGTCGAGGTGCTGCTACCCACCGAGCGTGTCGCCTTGGTGGTTGGTCTCCTCGGCGGAGCAGCCCTGCGCACAGGTGCTTGTCCTCTTGACGCACGAGCTGATGACACTGGCCCTCGTGATCGAGGAACGGCGCCGGGCTCGCCGCTCTCGTCGACCACTCAGGAGTCGGCTCCGCAGGCCTTGAGCGGATCAGAGCCCTTGGCCACCAGACGCTTCGATGACCTGTCCGGTGATCCAGCCGCCGGCTTCACTGACGAGAAAGGCGATCACGCGGCCGATGTCTTCCGGCTCACCGATGCGACCCAAGGGGATTGTCTCAACGACTGGCGGGATGACCTCCGGCATCCTGGTGAAGATGTCGTCGACGATGCGAGTGCGAGTCGAGCCAGGTGCCACGGCATTGACCCGGATACGACGAGGCGCCAGTTCCTTGGCCCAGCACCGAGTGAGCACGTGCACCGCGCCCTTCTGAGATGCGTAACTTGAGTAGCCGGACGCGGTGCCGGTGTCGAGCGCAGAATTGCTGCCCGTGTTCACAATCGCTCCGCCATCATTCATCAGAGCGAGCAGCGACTGCGTGAGGAAGAACGGCCCCTTGAACAGGACCCGGTGGAACTGGTCGAACATCTCCTCAGTCACCTCGCCGAACGGCGCACCGCCGCCGATACCCGCGTTGTTGACCAGGAAGTCGATCTTCGACGTTCCCCACTTGCCTGCGATGATCCCGGCCAAGTCCGTGATGAAGGCGTCGAATGTTGAGATGTCGCCCGTGTCGAGGGGGACGGCTACAGCAGCACCACCAGCCTCCTCGATCGCGACCACCGTTTCTTTGGCCTCGGCCTCGTGCGTCCGATACGTCAGAACGACACCGATACCGAGCTTGGCGATCTCGATCGCCGCCGCCTGACCGATCCCGGCGCTTCCACCGGTGACTACTGCAACCTTCACTTCCAGCTCCGATCGTTGCGATGATTCCACCCATCCATTCGACCGGCTCGAGGCTTTGAGCGGTACGACGATTGTCCCGAACCTTTGCCTGATCCTCTTGAGATCGGAAGAGGTAGTGCGGACTTGGAGGCAGCGGTGGGCCCGGGCTCGCGTAGAGGTCCCGCCGGGACGCCGTACGTATGTCTAGGTGAGAGTCGGTAGTTTCCACTCGTCGGCGACGGTCTCGGCGTCGGGGTGTTTGAGGTCGCGCAGGATCGCGACAGCCGATGTCACCGCACGATGTGCCGCCTCGGTGTCGTCGAGAGCTTGCTGGCTGATCGCGTAGTTGATCAGCGTCTTCGCCTCGTTGTAGCGATTCCCCAGGTCGCGGAATCCCTCGAAGGCCAGCCGGTAGTAGCTCGCGGCTTGCTCGAAATCTCCAAGCCCCTGGTACGAGCTGCCGAGCGTGTCCCAGCTGTTGGCGAGCGAGTGCTGGTCGTCGAATTTCGTCCACAGCTCGACCGCCTGCAGGCAGATCGAGACCGCCAACACATGGTCGCCTGTCGCGTTGTACTCGTTGGCCAGGTTGTTGAGGGCACTGGCCTGGGACAGGTCGTCGGAGGTCATCCGCAAGACCTTCTGGTACTGCTGGATCGCCTCGACGGAACGGCCTTCGAAGCTGCGCAGGTTACCGAGACTGTCGATGGCGGTCGCCTCCTCCGACTCTGATCTCGCGGCCCGGTACACGGCGATCGCCCGGTTCAGGTGGGCGTCCGCGGCCTCGAAGCGATACAACCAGGTCTCTGTGTTGCCGAGCACATGGTTGGCCTTGGCAATCAGCAGTTGGTCGTCCATCCGGGTCGCGGCGGCGAGGGCGAGCTCGGCGGCCGCGATCAGGTCCTCCCAGTGCCCGGCGCGGTACAGGTATGTGTTCAGCGTCCAGGCCAGTTGGCAGACGTACTCGTCCAGCCCCGACTCGTAGGCCTTCCGCATGGACGAGACGATCACCGTGTACTGCGTGCTGAACCAGGCCCAGGCTGCACTGCGATCCGCGATCGGACGGACGCTGACTCCGGGCAGTAGCGTGACCAGGGCGATCGGATCACGATGTGGCCTGAGGAGCTGAACCGCCGCACGTGCGTTGTGCACCGTGTGGTTGAGCGCCCGAACCAAGACGTCCTGGCAAGTCGGCTGCTCCACCGCGGCCGCCAGGTCGGTGGCATAGGCACGGATCAGGTCGTGGAAGGTGAACTCACCCGGCAGGGACTCCGCCAGCAGATTGACCCGGATGAGTTCGGCGATCAGCCGGCGTGTCTCGTTGATCGGCAGGCCGGCCAGGCTCCCCGCGGCGGTGAGATCGTACTGTGCCCACGGCGCCAATGAGAGCAATCGGAACAGGCGCGCGCTTTCTGGTGTCAGCGAGTTGTACGACCAGGAGAACACCGACCGGACGTCGCCGCCGTCCAGGTCCTCGAACGCGTCCAGCCCGCGGCGCAGTTCGGCGGCGATCGCGGACAGACTGAAGGCCGGGTTGACGATCGCTCGCGCCGCGACCAGCGAGATGGCCAGTGGCAACCGTCCGCACCGCTCCAGGATCTCGTCCGCGGCCTGGGGCTCGGCGGTGACCCTGCGCGCCCCGAGCTTGCCGATCAGGAAGGTCCGGGCGTCGGCCGGCGCGAGGACGTCCAGCTTGATCAGGTCCGCGTCGTCGCTGACCAGCAAGCCTGTCAGCCGGTCGCGGCTGGTGATCAGCACCAGCGAGGTGGGCACCCCCGGCAACAGCGGCCGGACCTGCGCGGCGTCCTTGGCGTTGTCCAGCAGCACAAGCATCCGGCGGCCGGCCAGCAGACTGCGCAACAGCGCGGCTCGGCCGGTCAGGTCCGTCGGCATCGACTCGACCGGTACGCCGAGGGCCTCGAGCAGCACGTAGAGCGCGTCCTCGGGCGCGACCTGATCGCCTGCCGGACCGAATCCGCGCAGATCGAGGTAGAGCTGGCCGTCGGGGTAGCGATTCGCGATCCGGTGGCCGAGGTGGACCGCGAAGGTCGTCTTGCCGACCCCGGCCATCCCGGTAATCAATGCGACGGTCGCACGACCGCGGTCGCGGTCGAGATTCTGCACGGCCTCGGACAGCTCGGCAATCCGTCCGGTGAAGTCCCGGTGGTCGGCCGGCAGCTGTGCCGGCACCGGCAGCGACGAACCGGTGCCGGGCCGCTGCGCCAGGTCGGGCTGCAGGTCACCGCGCAGGACGCGGGCATACAATTCCTGCAGCCCGGGACCTGGATCGAGCCCGAGTTCGTCGACGAACAGCTTCTGGCACTGCTGGTATACGGCCAGTGCCTCGGCCTGTCGGCCCGACCGGTGCAAGGCCGTCATGTGGAACTCCCGGAAGCGTTCGTCGAACGGATACTCGGCGGTGATCGTGGCCAGCTCCGCCGCCGCCTCGGTGTACGCGCCCAGGTCGAGCTGCGCGGCCATCAGGGCCTCCATCGCCGCCAGCCGCAGCTTGCTCAGGTAGACCCGCTGCGTCTCCGCGTACTCGCCCGGGATCCCGGCCAGAGCGACGCCCTGCCACAGCGCGAGCGCCTCGCGCAGCAGCCGCCGCGCCCGGCTCAGGTCGCGGAAGCTCACCGCGGCCTCGGCATCGGCGACGTGCTGGCGGAACACGCCGAGGTCCAGGCTGCCTTCCCCGGCCCGCAGCGCGTAGCCGTCCCCGACCGACGCGATCACCGACTCCGCGGCCGGGCGGCCGGGGTCCAGCACCCTGCGCAGCCGATGGATGTAGGTCCGGATCACCTGTCCGGCCGAGTCCGGGATGTCGCCGCTGCCCCAGACGCCGTCGATCAGCTCACCGATCGAGGCCTGGGCGCCCTCGCGGACCAGCAACGCGGCCAGCACCGCACGCTGCTGCGGCGAGCCGAGCCGTAGCTCGCTCGAACCCCGCCAGGCCCGCACCGGCCCGAGCACCGTGAACCAGGTCGCAGCCCGAATATCTGACACACCCACCTGCCCCGAGAGAAGTAGTACAGAGTTCAACGAGAGCCTCGCACGAACCGGATACACATCCCGTAGACGAGCCGGCTACAGGCGTGTGTGTCCGGTTGCGGTGCGGTAGCGGCCGCGATGGAAGAGCAGGGGGTCGCCGCCCTGGGCCTGGTAGTGCTCCACTTCGCCGAGAAAGATCAGGTGATCGCCGGCGTCGATCCGGCGGACGGTGCGGCATTGGAAGTGTGCCACCGCGCCATCGATGAGGGGCAGACCGCCGATTCCCTCGATGAGGTCAACGCCGGCGAACTTGTCCTGGGCGGTCGGCTTCTGAGTTCGCGCGGCGAACTGGGTTGAGAGGTGTTCCTGGTCCGCGGCGAGGACGTTGACTGCGAAGTGAGTGGCGATCTCCATTTCGGCGAGGTGGGTGGCTGTCTTCGACGGGCACCAGGAGACCAGCGGTGGATCAAGTGACACGGAGGTGAACGAGGTCGCGGTGATACCGACTCTGCGACCGTCAGGGGTGCGGGTGGTGATCACCGCGACCCCGGTGGCGTACTGGCCCAAGGCGTTGCGGTAGGCGCCGGGCTCGAAGCGCGCCTGGTTTGCGGTGCATCGCTTGCCCACGGCCATCAATCCTCGGTACGGCCGCTGAGTTCGCCGCGTACCACAGGGGCCACCGCGGTGCCCAACAGCTCGATCGATGACATCACGTCACGGTGCGGCATCCCGCCGATGTCCATCTGCAGAAACTGTCGGCGGTGACCCAGATGCCGGTGCAGGTCGACGATCCGCTCGGCGATCTCCTGCGGTTCGCCTGCGAAGACCATTCCGCCGGGGGAGTAGTTCGGCTCGACGTCGTCCCACTGGGCCGGGATCACCCGGCCGGCGAGCGCGAACGACGCCATCTCGTGCTGGTGGAAGTGCTTCTTGGCGGCCAGGCCATCACGTCCGATGAAGCCATGGCTGGCCACCGAGATCTCCAGTCGCGCCGGGTCGACGCCGGCGTCGTCGGCGCTCTTGCGGTACAGATCGCCCATCCCGCCCCAGCGCTCAGGCGTTCCGTTGAGCGCGCCGTAGGAGATCGGGTGACCGGCGCTGCCCGCGCGGATCGTGGAGTTCGGGCTGCCACCGCTCCCGAGCACGATCTTCAGAGGTCTGTCGGGGCGGGGAACGACCAGTGCGTCCTCCAGTGGTGGGCGAAACGGGCTCTCCCAGCTGACGCGTTCGTTCGCGTTGACCTCGAGCAGCAGACCCAACTTGTCGGTGTAGAGCCGGTCGTAGTCCTCGAGGTCGTACCCGAACAGCGGAAAGGAGGCGGTCGACGATCCGCGGCCGGCGATGATCTCGACCCGGTCGCCGCTGATGATCGCGGCGGTGGCAGCCTGCTGGTAGAGCCGGATCGGATCGTCGGTCGACAGCACGCTGACCGCAGTCGACAGCGTGATGGTCGACGTCATCGCCGCGGCGGCGTTGAGGACCGAAGTCGGCGACGACACCGGCACGTTCTCGTGGTGGTGCTCGCCCACACCGAAGAAGTCCAGACCGACCTCCTCGGCCAGCCGGATCTGCTCGAGCACGTTCCGCACCGCCGTCGCCTGGCTGACAACCGTTCCTTCGGTATCGCGTCCCGCGACACCGAAGCTGTAGGCGCCAAGTTCAAACTTGTTGCCCTGCGCCACATCTCCGCTCATATCGAACTTCTCCTCGGAATTCAGGTGTTGTTTTGGTAACGAAAGGTTCCCTAGTACGTTGAAGGAACCGGAGCAGTTGCGTCAATCAGGCACTTTGCGGTGCCCGGGTTCCCCGGAGGTAACCTTGACCGAGCAGGCGTCGAGTGGTCCCGTCGACTACCGAACCATCGACATCTCGAACGTTCCCGACTGCCGGGCGCGCGAGGTTCTGGACCTCGTCGCTGACAAGTGGTCGTTGTCCGTGCTGTCCACGCTCGAAGCAGGTCCACGCCGATTCACCGAGCTGAAGCGTTCCATCACGGGTATCAGCCAGCGGATGCTGACTGTCACCTTGCGCGACCTGCAGCGTGACGGGATCCTCACCCGGACGGTGTACGCCGTCATGCCGCCGAACGTCAGCTACGAACTGACCGCCATGGGAAGAACGCTCCAGGAGGCGACGCATCCCTTGATTCGCTGGAGTATCGCCCACGTTGACGCGATCGATGGGGCGCGCGCCGAGTTCGACAACCAGGCCGAGACGGCACGGTAGCGCCACCTCCGCGCGCCGCCGGCAGCCATCAATCGAGCAGGCCGGCCTTCCGCGCTGTCCGTTCGAGGTCGGTCGGAGCGCCGGCCCAGACCTCGCGAACACACATCGTTGCCGATCAAAGGCAGCGTCGCCACGGCGTCCGCGCTCGCGGCTTGGTTCTGCGGCAGCGGCCTGAGGGCTGGCACTGCCTTCGCCCAGTCCGCTCGCGACACTGAAACTGGCGGCACGCGTAGGCGACGGACGTCGCCGTCTACAGGCTGTAGATCGGGCACCGGCAAGCTGCAGTTACTCTCTTGCCGGGCTGGGGCGGCCATGGCGGAGAGCCCCCGCAGGTGGAGTTTCCACCTGCGGGGAACTATCTATGCGATGACGCTCTTGGGCATTTGGTAGAGAACCGAGGCCAGCGGCCCGCGCGAGGAAAGCGGCCAGGCCCGCCTGCTGGGTGCTATGAATGCGTTCAGCTTCGCCTCGGACTTGTCCCGTGCTCGCAGATCTTCCCGGCCGGCGGCTGCCGGCCCACGTACGTTTTGGGTCGGAACTCAGGTCGAGCATGGTGCAGCGGACCCACGCCGTGACCATGGGGCCTGTGGACGGCGGCCGGGCGACGCGCTCGCTCAGCATGAGCAACACCCGTGCTGGTGGTACTGCCGCGGCGAGCCCTTCGCTGGTCTCCTGGCCGCGCCGTTCGACGAGCGGACCGACGGGCGCTTCCTACTACGAGGCAAATGAACGGCAGGTAAGGCCGATGGCTTGCGGGTACTAAGCAAGACTTGAGCCGGATCCAACGGCTGGATCCGGCCCAAGATGTGGCAGGTTCACCCCGCGCGAGTGGCTCTTATCGGCAGGTCTCCGAACCCGGGTAGGTGACCCCGGACGACGCCTTGTCGTTGAAGCCGTACAGGTTGCCCGACGTGTGCGGCGGGACGACGTCGTTGGCCCCGGTCAAATTGGTGCCGTCGAAGAGCGCCAGGCAGAAGTCGCTGTTGTTGACGACAGAGGAGACCTGGCCGTCCACCACGGTCCCGTTCGTGAAGTGGTTGTGCCCGAAGTTGTCGAGTTCGCCGCCCGAATGTTGGAAGGCCGGTTCGACGGCGACGGTGTTGCGGAAGTCGTTGTCCTTGAACATACAGATCTGTCCCTTCCCGCAGGTGTAGACCGCGTTCGCGGGATTCACGAACATTGCTCCACCGAGGACGATCAGAGTCGCGCCGGCCAACGCACGTCTTAGGTTTCGTTTCTTCATGTAGCCAATTCAATTCGGTCGGGATAGACGGAGGATATACAGCCGCGCGCGACGCGAGGTTCCAGACCGGTGGGCGGGCGCACGTCGAGCGTTGCCGCTAAGTATCTCCAGCCGAGGCCCGATCGTTGGAACTCTCGTGAGGCTTTACATCGAAACCATAGTCGTTACCGTCCTATTACTGAGTATGACTCTTCGATCTGGCCGCAGCTGCTACGTGGTCATGCTTCAATTGACGGGTGTCAGGAGAGCTGATGGATCATCAATTACGTCAACATCCTGTAATATCAGTCATGTCTCACGCGGCCTGCCGGGCCGACGACGGGACAGCTCGCGTGGAGATGATCGAGACCTAAGCGGCGGTCATGCGGATGTGGACCGGACGTCAATCGCTTGTGTACCGGCTCAGGCAAATCTGGGCTGGTGAATCCAACAATTGGCACGTCCACTCGGCGGCCCAGGGTCGTCCTCGCGGTCATTCTGATCATCCAACTGATGGTGACGTTGGACGCCACCATCGTGAGCGTCGCGATCCCCAAGATCCAGCACGCCCTCGACTTCAGTCCGTCCAGCCTGTCCTGGGTGGAGAACGGGTATGCACTAGCTTTCGGTGGCCTTCTGCTGCTCGGAGCACGCGCCGGCGATCTGCTCGGCCGCCGCCGGGTCTTCATCACCGGAGTCACCGTGTTCACTGCTGCCTCCTTGCTCGGTGGCCTGGCCCCAACTGCCGGACTGCTGCTTGCTGCGCGGGTGTTGCAAGGCATCGGCGCGGCTGTCGCAGCCCCGGCCGCCTTGGCCCTCCTCATGCTGTCCTTCCGCGAAGGCCCCGAGCGACTGAAGGCTCTCGGCCTCTACAGCCTCGTCAATGCCGGCGGCGCGAGCGTCGGCCTCCTCGTCGGTGGCATGGTCACGGATTGGGTGTCCTGGCGATGGGGTCTGTTCATCAACGTCCCGATCGGCATCGTCCTGGTGATCGCCGCAGGACTCGTGCTGCCTGAGACTCCGCGTGAGAATGGGCACTTCGATGTCGCCGGCGCGCTCACGTCGACGCTCGGTATCACTGCGATCGTCTACGGCTTCATCCGCGCTGCCGAGGCCGGCTGGACGTCGGCCGAGGTGCTCGGCGCCTTCGTCGGGGGCATCGTTCTGTTGGTCTCGTTCGTCCTGATCGAACGCCGGGTCAGCCACCCGATCGTCCCGCTGCGGTTGTTCGCCAGCTTCGACCGCGTGGCCGCCTACGTGAGCATGCTGCTCGTGGTCGGCACCCTGCTGGGGATGTTCTTCTTCCTCACCCAGTTCATGCAGGGTGTCCTGGACTTCACCCCGCTGCAAGCAGGCCTCGGATTCCTGCCGCTGACAGCGCTGCTCCTCATCCTGTCCAGGATCGTTCCCCGGCTACTCGGGCGGATCAGCCGCAGCACACTACTGATCATCGGCTCGGTGCTGGTTGTGGGCGGAATGCTTTGGCTGATCCAAGTGTCGGAGCGCACCAGCTACCTGGGCGGCGTCGTCGGTCCGCTGGCCCTGTTCGGCATCGGTGCCGGGATGCTCTTCATCCCGCTGACCGGCCGAGCACTGGCCGGGGTACAACCGCAGCACGCCGGTGCTGCCTCAGGCATGCTCAACGTTACGCAGCAGGTGGGCGGGGCTCTCGGACTCGGCATCTTGGTCACGATCTTCGGTACGGCGAGCCGCACCTCCAGCGCCGCATCGCAGATTCCCGCCGAGCGTGCTCGCGAGATCCTCACCGACGGCGTCCACGCGGCCTTCGTCGGTTCGGCGATCTACGCAGCCACCACCCTGGTCGTGATCATCCTCAGCGTCCGGCCGTGGAGCCGCCGCAGATCGGTAGCGCGAGGGTACGTCGCCGAACCAGCGACCAGTGACGCCGACGCCTGAGCGTGCACCGGTGAAGTGGTGACTGCCGACGACCTAGTTGTTCGACTGGCGGATGAGGCAGACCAGGAAGCAACGTGGACAGCCACTACGCGGCGACGGGACAGGAGATCTGGGAGCAGGCCGGCGACACGATCGCCGGCCTGCTCCCGATTTCGTCGGTACGGGCGGTTGCCTGGCCGGCGTGATGCGTGCCCTGACGGAGCACAAGCCGTCAAGTGTTTAGAGGTCGAAGCTGAAGGTATCGCGTCACTGGCCGGGCAAGCGGTCTTGAACCCCAAGCATCCGATCCAAGGGGGTGGATTTGCCAAGAGCGACCCCACGCACCTGCGTGGGGTGCCTCGCTGGATACCTGCAGGTCAGCGGCGACGAGGCGCGGGCGACGTCTCGTCTGCTCGCTACCCGGGAGGGCGTTCTCGCCGGGTCCTTTGCCGGCGCGAACGTTGCCCCCGCACTCCATTTGCTCCGTACCGGCAGGTCAAGTGCGCGGTCTACTCGGCGACGACATCCTGTCGCTCCTTGACCTTCTCCGAGGCCTTCCTGTGCGCCACGCTCGGGCTGGAAACAAGGTCATGAGCGGGTTGGACGAGGGCGACCGCGCGCTCGAGGCCCAGCGCGGCGCCCTCGCTGTCGGCCCGTTCGAAGCCGGCGTCGCCCAGCTCCACTCGAAGGTCGACGGGAGAGGTCGGCCACGGCGGTACGTAGGCGCTAAGCCAAATCATGCCCGACCGTGTCCGCAGCGACCGGGCCGCGGCGGCCAGCCGCGCAGCGCGCTCGGGGTCGTCCCGAGCCTCGACGTCCGCGAGCGCCTGAAGGAAGAGCGCGGGGCTGTTGCGGTCGCCGGTGCGGTACGCGTACGTGAGCCCCTCTGTGAGCCGCGCCCGTGCCGTCGCGGCATCCCCTTGCGCGAACACGCTGACCGCTATCAGCGTGTGTGGAGGGCTGAGAGGTCTGATCATCCCTTCGACTTCCTCGGGTTCCGCATCCAGCGGAGACGGAAACGAGGCACGAACAACCGTGTGGTCTACACCTACACGTCGACGAAGGCGCTCGCCTCCATCGTCGGACGGGTCCGCGCGCTGACCGGCAGGTCATCACATCCGACCCTTGCGGCCCTGCTGCGCCAACTCAACCCGGTGCTGCTTGGCTGGTGCACCTACTTCCGGCACGGCGTGTCCAAAGCGACCTTCGGCTACCTCGACCAGTACGCCTGGCACCGGGTGGTCCGATGGATCCGCAAACGACACAACGCCACGAAGTGGGCCGTCCTGCTTCGACGCTACCTACCCGGCTGGCGTCCCACCGAGGACGAGGTGATGCTGTTCCAACCCCAGCAGGTGACGGTTAGCCGCTACCGCTACCGGGCCGACAACGTCCCCACACCCTGGGCAAGAAGAGCATCAGGATCGGTCGCATAGCCCGAAGGCATGCTCGCTCTGATGAATGATGGCGGAGCGATTGTGAACACGGGCAGCAATTCTGCGCTCGACACCGGCACCGCGTCCGGCTACTCAAGTTACGCATCTCAGAAGGGCGCGGTGCACGTGCTCACTCGGTGCTGGGCCAAGGAACTGGCGCCTCGTCGTATCCGGGTCAATGCCGTGGCACCTGGCTCGACTCGCACTCGCATCGTCGACGACATCTTCACCAGGATGCCGGAGGTCATCCCGCCAGTCGTTGAGACGATCCCCTTGGGTCGCATCGGTGAGCCGGAAGACATCGGCCGCGTGATCGCGTTCCGTCTCAGCGAGGCCGGCGGCTGGATCACCGGACAGGTCATCGAAGCGTCTGGCGGCCAAGGGCTCTAATCGGCCCGATGACCGTGGCCGGACGGGTTTGCCAGACCGTGATCGGCAACCGGTCGCGCGGTTGCCTACGGTCGTGCTCGATGCAAGTCCTGGATCTCGCGCGTATCGTTGCTCCCAGCAACCAATAGACGGCAGCGAAGCGATCAGAGTCAGCCTTGGCGACTTGCTTGCACCCCGAGTTGGAATCTGGTCTGAGCCCCGAGGATCGCTTGTAGCCGGGTGATCCGCCGGGCGACGGTCCGCTGGCTGACGTCGAACTGGCGAGCAATGGCTTCATCAGTCAACCCGGCGCTCAAATAGCTGAGCAATCGCTTGGTGTCCTGGGTCGGAGCGCCGGCCGTCTCATCGGCCTCCGTACCACTGGTGATCGTCACGGCCATTCGCCAGAAGGCCTCGAAGGTGGCGAGTAGTCCGCTGAGGAACGGCCCAGGGCCCAGCGCGGCTGCCGCTACGTCGTCCCCTTCGGGCGCCGCCAGCCGGACACCGACCAGGCCCCACCGGTTGTCGACGATCGTCAGGTTCACCGGCACCTTTGGAAAAGACCCGCGCCTCCTCACCCGCCTCGACACACAGCTGTACCAAGCGGAGCGTGGCCGGGTCCTGAAGCACGTGCGTGCCAATGATGACCCTGAAGACGACCCCTCGGTCGAGTGCTTCGAAAGCCCCGTCCACGATCTCGGTGTCGTCCTAGACCAGTGTTCCGACCGATCGGCGCAAACTTCACGCTCTGCCGCGGACACGAGTCGGTCAGTGGCCGTGCGCCAGGCTTGCGGCGAGGGCAGCAGTTCCGCCGCCTGCTGTTGCTGCACACCACGTTTCCAGATCCTCGACAGGGCGGCTGCGCTCTTCCTGACGAGTTCGGCCTCGTCGAGGTGTCGCTGGGCGAGGGGCTCCAACGCGAATTGGGGAGGGCGCGCAACGATTCCGCCTGCCGCCGTTTCGAGCAAGCCGATCGCGGTCAGGCCCGTCTGGGTGAGTGGCCGACGGTGCCGTTGGCCGGGGATGGCAGGCAGACCGTAGTCGGCGAAACAGCTGTCCCAGCCGCGGCGGCGCGAACATGATCAGCATCCGGGCCATGTGATTGCCGACGTTCTTGAATAGGTGGCGAACCTCGAGGCGCATAGATGAAGTCGTCGCGCGGGCGTCGAACCTCGTGTCCCTGGCGACAACCTCCAGGCCTCCGGACAGGAGGTAGAACACTCTTCGTCATAGGAATGGGCGTGCCCTTCCGCTACTGCGCAGCGGGAACCTTCCGTGCTGGGCAACGTGATCGGAGAATCAGGCATGGACCTTGCGGGAGTGATCGGAGTGGCGGTCGACGAGGCGCGCCAAGGGCTCGCGGAGGGCGGGATCCCCATCGGCGCGGCGCTGCTCGGGCCGGACGGGGAGGTGCTGGGGAGTCCAGGTGAGACTGGCGCGGCAGATGTACGAAGAGACCGAGGACGACGGGAAGCGGCGCTACACCGTTGCTCAAATCGCGGCAGAGTTCGGGGTCACTCGCCCCACCATCTATCGCCACCTATCGAAGACGGACGGTCAGCAATGCGCAGGCTGATCCTGTGCGGCCGCTTCGTCGGGGTACGCCTCCGGCGTCATGGCGTCGGCGCCTCGGGTGCGGCGTAGCGGTTCCTGGCCGCGCCGAGACCGGCGACGGCTTGCGGTACGAGTAGGACGAGCAAGACCATGAGCGGCACGGTCCAGCCACCGGTCACCTGCCGCACGGAACCCAATGCCAGCGGGCCGACGGCCGCCAGCAGATAGCCGCAGCACTGGGCCATGCTGGACAGCTGAGCCGCGTGCCTCCCGTCCGGTGCCCGCAGCACGATGAACAGCAGCGCCAGTGAGAACGCCGCGCTCTGGCCGAAGCCCAGCAGCACGATCCACAGGTACGCGCCGGACGCTGGCGCGAGTATGAGTCCGGCGAGGCCGCTCGCCGTGAGGACCGTTGCGAGGATGGCGAGCAGTCCCGGCCTGCCTCCCCGAACTGCCAGCGTCGGAGCTGCGAAGGCGGCCGCGATGCCCAGCAGGTTGGCGAGGGAAAGCATCCACCCCGCGAAAGCCGGCGACAGGCCCGCCTCGGTGAGGATGGAGGGCAGGTACGCGGTGGTCGCGTAGTACTCGAGAGACTGCAGGCCCATGAAGGCGGTGACCAGCCAGGCCACTGGGTGGCGCCAGATTCCGTGCACCGGTTGTGCCTCGGCGCTGGCCTCGGATACTGCCTGACGGGTGTGGCGGCGTAACTGTGGGGCCCACGTCGCCACCCCCAGCACCGCGAGCAGCCCCCACAGGGCCAGCGTCGTCCGCCAGTCGGTGTGCGCGACGTGTCCGAGGGGGACGGTGATTCCGGCCGCGAGCGTGGCGCCGACGGCTAGCGACATCGAATAGAGCCCGGTTATGAGACCGACACGGCGGGCGAAGTCCCGCTTGATGACCCCCGGCAGCAGCACGTTCGCCACCGCGATGCCCGCGCCGATCACGGCTGTGCCGCCGAGCAACGTGGCCGTGGAGGGGATCAGGCGCAAGGCGGTCCCGGCGCAGATCGCCACCATGGCGGCGAGCAGGGTGGGCTCCATGCCGAAGCGGCGCCCCAGGCGCGGCGCGAGCGGTGCGAGCAGGCCGAAGCACAGCAGGGGCAGCGTCGTGAGCAGACCGACCGCGGCGGTCGACCATCCGGTGTCGTGTCGGACCATGCCCAGTATTGGGGACACGGCGACGATCGACGGGCGCAGGTTGAGCGCCAGCACAATCACGCCGACGGCAAGCAAGAGCCTGGCCTTGGCGACGGGCGGGGTGCCGTTGCGGTCGGGAGACAGGGACACGACGAGTGCGGCGCGCGCGCAGTGCGGGTTCATCGTCATGGCATTGCCCCTGTCCCTATGGGAGCGGTTGCGGCAGCACCCCAACCTCTAGTGATGAGCATACTCGGAACACTTATAACTCCAACCGGCTCAGATCGGATGAAGGTGAAGAGTGTAAGACCTACTCCCATCACTTTGATGGTGATAGTCTCAAGACATGGCCAGCGACACCGTGACATTCCGTACGAAACAGCCCCCACCGTCGGCTGCCGAGGTGGAGATCGTCCTTGGCTTCGCCAACACGCACGCCGACAGGTTTGGCCGTTCCGAGCGGTTTGCCGACGCAGACGGGCTGTCGGACTGGTTGGCCGAGCACGGCTTCGCCGAGGCCGCGGCCGACGTGACCGATGCTGACGCCGGCGCCGTACGCGAACTGCGCGACGCTCTGGTCGCTATCCTGCTGGGCCATTCCGACGACCCTCACAGCAGCGCGAAAACCCTGGTAGAGGCCGAGGGCCTGCTGCGACGAACCGGCGGCCGCTACCCGTTAGTCACCGTCGTCGACCGTTCCGGCGCGCATCTGGTTCCCGCCCAGCGCGGCCTACCCGGCGCCCTCGGCAGCGTCTTGGCCGCCATGACCGAACTCGCCCTCACCGGCGCTTGGAATCGGTGCAAGGCCTGCCGCAACCAGCGCTGCCACTTCGCCTTCTACGACCGCAGTCGCAACACCTCCGGCGCCTACTGCAGCAGCACCTGCAGTACCCAGGTAGGCATGCGCAACTACCGCCAACGCCGCAACACCACCGCCGCGAGTCACCAGCAGACCGCCAACGATTGCCACCAAAGTGGCGCCGGCACCAGTGCACGCTTCAAGTAATGGACCGGAGTTGTCGATTGGATCGACGGGAGTCCCCCCGCGATCCTATGGCCCCAGTGGCCGGCGGGTCGGTCCACTCACCGGGGGGTGTCGAGAAATCGATCGATTCTCAACACCTACCCGAGCCATCACCTCACCGTCTTGGCCAGCCGCGAGGCGATCGCGCGCACGAAGTCTCGCCGCTCTTTGGGCCAGGGAGATAAGCACCACGAGCCCGAAGAGCAACACGAGCCGAAACGTGAGCTAGCGAGGATCAGCCCACGCGGTTCATGGCGGCAAACTGAGACCTATGGCTTCGGTCGAGGGGATCTTCGAGCCTGGTGAGGGGTTCGATGTTGAGCTGGCATGCCTGGGCGCTGTTTCCCCCACGCGGATCGGCGACGTTGATGTCTTGATCGCGCTGCCTCAGTGCCGCCGGGACGGCGTTGAGGGGCGGCCGACCTTGCGTGCTCCGGCATTTGAACATGTGCGAAGCCGTTTCTCCAGTGCGTGGATGTGCTGGTGGAGCCGTGTGTTCTGCGCGCGGATGTTGAGGAGGTCGGCTCGAAGCGACGCGATGCTCTGCTGATCGTCGGTGAGAACGACGCGACCGTCGTCCAGCTCAACCGGCGAGCCATGGCCCTGCTCAGCGGCCATACCCGCCTTGAGATCGTGCCCGGCGCCTCCCACCTGTTCGAAGAACCCGGCGCTTTGGAGATGGTGGCTCGCCTTGCCCGTGAGTGGTTCGTCGCCCACCTGACGCAACCGTCCGAGAGTCAGCCAGCGTCGGCTCGACACTGACTTGGGAATGCAGGCACGCATACTAAAAGAACGGCCACGGAGTCGTGCAGGCAGCAATTTGGGCGGCACCCGTTCTGTACCGCCACGTCGTGGTATCGAAGAACTCGGCCCTTGCTCACCAGCCGTCCGGGGTGTTCAGCGCGAACGCGGCGTGGCTGGTGCTCGCGGTCATGGCGTTCAAACCTCACCCGCGCCGCCGCTACCCTCGCCGGACCCGCACTGGCCAAGGCGACCACCGCCACCATCCGGCGCAAACTGATCACGATCCCGGCCAGGATCGCGTCGTCGGCTCGAAGGCTCACCAGCGTGTACTACGCCGCCACCGAGCTCGAGGCGAACTTGTGCCGCGGCGACCCAGTGGTCATCGTGGGGGGCGGAACTCCGCCGGACAGGCCGCCGTCTTCCTGTCGCAGCACGCCGGCCAGGTCACAGTGGTTGTCCGCAGCAACGATCTCGGCCAGGACATGTCCCGCTACCTGGCCGACCGGATCGAGGGCATCGGCCGGATCCGGGTGCTGGTGCACAGTGAGGTGCGCGCTGTCCGCGGCCGGCGCCTGCTGGAGGAGGTCGTGATCGAGGACCTGAAGAGCGGGGAACGGCAAGCCGTGCCGGCGAAGGCGCTCTTCGTCTTCATCGGGAGCATTCCGCAGGACGCGCGGGCCAGGGCCAAGGCGGTCCGGTTGGTGGCCGAGCATCGGGGCGACTACGCCAATGAGTGGGAGGCGATCAACACGGTGGCGGGCCGGCTGGGGATGACGCCGGAGTCGCCGCGCCGGCGGGTTCGTCAGGCCGCGGACGATTCCGGCGAGGCCGATGGAGGTGACGACCGCGCAGGCGCGGGAGACTTAGGAGTTGAAGCACAAGAACGCCGAGCTGGAAGAGACGATCAAGATCCTCAGGGCGGGGACAAACCTCCCGCTCGTCCTGAGTACGGGCAGCTCCATCGGCGGATCCGGTCTTGGTACTGGATCCATGTTCGCGGCCGTGGCGGTCTTCATTGCCGTGGCCTCGCTAACGGTTCTCGGCCCACTCTGAAGGCCCTGGAGACCTGGCTGGTGACCAATCTGAACACGGTCACGATCGTCGTGCTGATCGTGCTGGCCACCGTCATGATCGGCCAGGGCCTCGACCTCTTCCGCTGAAGGGCCTATCGACGGGGCTTCTTGCTGGTGGACGACTTCTTGGCTGTCTTGCGCGGGCTGCGCTTGGCTGTCGAGTCGGTGTCGGCGGCGCCGCGGGCGGGCAGGAGGTCGGCGAACGCTTCGGCGACTCGCGACCGTCCCGTCGCGGCGTCGGCCGTCGCGGCCCGGATGCCGGCTGCGGCGCGCGCCGGACGGGAACCAGCTGGCGAACGGCCAGCCACCCGGCCTGATCACCGGATCGGGCATGTGCGCCAGGTGGTTGCGCACCGTCGTGTTGAACCCGAGGTTGATCTGATCCGGGAACACCCCGGGATCCCCGGTGGCAGGCCCGCCGAGCACGTCGGCCACGCTCGGCGTGGTGGTCATGATCGAGTTGTCCGCCGAGGTCTCGCTCTCCTGGTGGATCTGGTTGAACGCGTGGGTGACCTCGTGGCTGGCCGATCTGAGGTAGGCACGCGGCACGTCGCGCTGCATCTCGCCCTCAGCCGCTCCGAAGTTGCTGGAGTGCGAAGCCGGGTAGCCGTCGTCGGAGAAGCTCGCCGACCCTTCCCGGGGTACGTCGATCTGGTCGTACATGACGCCTCGGGAGCACCCCATCGTTGCCGGTACGACGATCAGATGGGTTCGCCACTCGGCATCCAGATTCGTCGTCGCCTTGCGCACGGTCTCACCCCTGCGGGACCTGGTGCGGTCCTCCCCGGCATCCTGGTGTTCGACGCGGCACAGGCAGCCGAGAGGAAGGGCGCGGCCGCCTGGCTGACGCGTCACCAGGCCTGGCTGTTCTTTCCCCTCCTGTTGCTCGAGGCACTCGACCTGCATGTCTCCAGCGTCCGCGCCTTGCTGAAGCCGGGCATCCGGAACAGAGCTATCGAGCTCGTCCTGCTCGGCGTCCATTTCGGCAGCTATGCCGTCTTGCTGGTCACCACCATGACCTGGCTGCAGGCGAGCGTGTTTCTCGTTATCCACCAGGGGCTGCTGGGTGTCTATCTCGGCTGCTCGTTCGCCCCCAACCACAAGGGGATGCCGATCCTGACCGCCGAGCAGGCCGCCGACCCGTTGCTGCGGCAGGTGCTCACCTCCCGCAACGTCCGGGGTGGGCCATTTGTCGACTTTGCGTTGGGCGGCCTCAACTACCAGATCGAGCACCACCTGTTCCCGAGCATGCCGCGGCCCAATCTCCGGGTGGCGCAACCCGTGGTACGCCGCTTCTGCGCATCGCATCAGGTGCCCTACGTAGAGGCCTCGGCGTTCGCGTCATACGGCGCGGTGATCCGCCACCTCCGTGATGTCGGAGCCGAGCTGCGCCGAACGCGGAAGACCGCCGCCGGGTGAAGGAAGGCCTCCTGCGGCGTTTCGCCGGGCAGGACCGATGCACTCACCAACCCCGAAGGATCGCTGCCTGGACTCCGGTCCGTGGGGCTCGGCCTGGGGACGCCGCGCAGCTGGGCGTTCGACGTGCTGTACAGCTATGGACTTCAGTGGCGCCGTAGGTGCGGATTGGCGGTATCGTTCGAAGCATCACACCGGTTCTGACTTCGGAGCGGTGTGCTCGGCTGCCCTAGACCCCGACAGCGCTCCAATGCTTTGTTATTGCAGGGAGTCGGGCCTATGTCTGTCACGCGCGCTGCGGATCATCGGCCACTTGCAGTTGGCAGTTACCGTCCCAGTTCAGGTTTGCCTGCGACAGGCGTGGTGGTAGCTGCCGGTTTCGCGAAGTTGGCGATGGAGCTGCACGCCGCGGCGAGCATGGCCGAGACGGTGGGCCGGGTGCTGGAGTACGCGCGGCGCGCCACCGGGTGCGACTGCGCCGGAGTGGTCCTGGTTCAGCGCGGTTGGGGTCTGCGGACGGCCGGTGTCACAGACCGGCGGGTGGAGCAGGCTGACCGGCTGCAACTGGAGTACGGCGAAGGGCCCTGTGTCCCGGTGGGCAGGGAGCACCGCAGCGTCTTGGTCGGCGACACCATGGTCGACCGGCGGTGGCCGCGGTGGAGTCCACGGGTGGCCGAGTTGGGTCTGCGCAGCGTGCTCACCGTCTGGCTCGTCACTACCCGGTCGACCTTGGGCGCGCTCAACCTCTATCGGAGCCGTCCGGGCCAGTTCACCGCCGCCGATGAGGCCACCGCGCGTTTGTTGGCCCGGCACGCCGCGGTCGCGATCGCGACCGTCCGGGAGGCGTCGACGCTGGCGCAGGCGGTGGAGGCCCGCACGCTCATCGGCCAGGCCCAGGGCCTGTTGATGGAACGCTTCGCGATCGACGCCGACCAGGCGTTCGCGGTGCTGCGCCGCTATTCGCAAGACAACAACGTCAAGCTCCGCATCGTGGCCGGCGTGCTGGTTGCCGCCCGCCGGTTTCCCACCAGGTCACCAGCCGGAGCCGCCGATGGATCTCCGGCAATCAGCTGATCGGTGGGTGGGCCTTGGTTGGCGGTGTGGAGTGGGAGGCGGTGTGATCAGGTGTCACGTTACGGCTGGAGCCGCGAGTGGATGATCGTGCGTCGGGGCATCTGCGGGATACGGCGCCAGTCCGCCTGGGCCGATCGAGACGTCGAGGTTTCGGGGTTCAGAGGCGACGTTCTTGGGCCAAGTGGGGCTCACAAGCCCCACCCGTGCTCGGCTGTCGGTCTTGTGGAGAGCGGCATCTAGGAGTGAACCATGACTTCAGCTGTAGGTTCCGATGATTCGCCTCCGGGCGAATTCCAACCCGTTGGTGGCAAGCTCGAGCGTGGGCTCATCTGGGTGTTCATCGTTGTGCCGACTCTCGCGCTGCTGCCAGGGATCTTCTTCGCCTGGGGCGGCTGGATCGGCTGGCACGACATCGTCCTTCTGGTGGTGTTCTACGTGATCACTGCCACCGGCATCGGCGCCGGTTACCACCGAGGCTTCACTCACGGCGCCTTCAAGAGCAAGCGTGGCCTCCGGATCGGACTAGCAATCGCCGGCAGTATGGCTCTCGAGGGACCCGTCATCCGCTGGGTAGCCGACCACCGCAAACACCACAAGTTCTCCGATCGAGATGGAGATCCACACTCGCCCTGGCGCTACGGCTCCACCGCTTGGGCGGTGACCAAGGGATTTGTTTTCGCCCATGTCGGGTGGGTGCTTTGGGGTGAGGATCGCGCTGACCCGAAGCACTACGCCCCAGACCTCCTGAACGACCGCGACATGGCATCGATTTCGCGGCATTTCCGTGGATTGTCGGCGATCTCTCTGCTAGCACCTGCGCTCATCGGTGGGCTTTGGGACAGGTCGTGGCACGGTGCCGCTACCGGGTTCTTCTGGGGCACTATTGTCCGTATCGCCCTGATGCACCACGTCACGTTCTCGATCAACTCGATCTGTCATGTCACCGGTAAGAAGCCCTTCGACGCCCGCGACAGGTCAGGGAACGTCTGGTGGCTTGCCATCTTGAGTCAGGGCGAGTCATGGCACAACCTCCACCACGCCGACCCCACCTGCGCTCGCCACGGTGTACTGAAGGGGCAGATCGACGTCAACGCCTGGTTCATCAAGGGATTCGAACGGCTTGGCTGGGCGTACGACGTCAAATGGCCAGACCAGGAACGCCTCAGAAGAAAGCGCGCGGCCGCCGCTTGACCTAATGAGCTCCAACCATCCGCGACACGGACGCCGGGCCCCAGGCCGAGGTACACGAGCCGACCCCTCGACCAGTGCAGGGAAGGAAGCCGTGGTACTTCGGCTCGTACCGAGACCCGTGCCATAACCCTGAATACGGATCCGCGAATACGGATCCGCGTCGCGCCAGGCCAGCCGCGCCTGTCTCGAAGGTGACGAACCGCGGGATCACGGCGCACACTGAAAGCGAGCCCTATGCAGTGCCCCGAACGAGGGGGATTCGCCATGCACAGACGACACTCCAGGCACCTTCACCGGCGCCCAGCCATCACCACGCCGAAGCAGCCCAACTCCGTCCCGCCTCCACACAACGCTTCGACCGAGACGCGCATCAACCGGATGCTGATCATCGCCCGCTACCGGGCATGGCGCCAAGCCCGGCATTAGCGACCGACAGCCACCGCAACCCTCTGGAGCGCCGCTCGAAGCATGCGTGCTGCAACGTAGTGTTGACAGCGGTGGGCGACCATCGAGCGCTGAAAGAGGTCAGCGATGAGTTGGCGGTTGGTGCCCGATGACGAGGCATTCGCGCTGATGTACCGGCGCGCCGAGAACCTGCTGCAAGGGCTGTCGCGAGTCGAGCACAGCACGGCGGCCGAAGCGGGCCCGGGGCTGTTGCCGACGGCACTGACAGGCGGCGAGGCGCTGGGCGCGTTGCAACGGGCCGGAGAGGTACTGCGAGATGCGCTGGACGCGTTCAGCGTGCCTCCGGACGAGCTAGGCCAAAGCACCCGACCGCGGGTGTTCGCGGAAGGGCGGCAGCGGATGCCCCTGCGGATCGTCTGGATTTCGCATGCCGCCATCGAGACACTCGCAGCGGCGCTCAGAGTGATCAACCTCGCCCTGGCGCCGGTCGACCGGGCCGCGGTGCTCGACCCAGACCAGCGCAGACGCCTCGACGACCTCGCCGAACTGCTCGACGACTTCGCCCCCGATCTGGATCTGTGGACCGGCACGCCGCACCCGCCCGGCCGCAAGGAACTGCTGCAGCCGCTCGCCCGGCTGATCGCCCTGCTGGACCTGCCCGGCGACGACGACACCACGGTGCTGCTCGCGGTTCTGCAGGCCAACCCGGACGCGGACGTCGAACTCACCACGCGCCAGGCCGCGGCCTACGATCGGGTCGCAGAGCGGATCAACCTACTATTGACCGACGGCGACCCCCTGCACCAGATCCTCTTCTGACCTGCGCCGCGATCGCAGTGGCAACAGGATCGAGATGGCGTGTCGGCCCGGACTCCCGAAGCTGGCCCGAACCGACAAAGTAGCGGCTGTGTGACCCGGGCACGCTCTACGGTGCAGGCCCATGCGCCGAAGAGTGGACGTCAGAGGATCTGGTGGCGTCGTGGACGACCCCTGGTTTGCCCCGGGGCCCGGCGTTGAGGCAACAACGCGAGGGTCGCGCCTATGTGTTGGTGGGCCGCTGCGGCGACGGGTCCGGTGAGGCATCAGCCTGATCGGCAACGGAGTCGGTAGCGATGTCTTGGCCGGCGCGTTCGGTGGCGGTAGTCGGCGTGGCGTCGAGCTGGTGGCGTAGGTCTTGGACCTCTCTGCGGCGGCGGTGGCCGCGGCGCATGCCGTTCTTGAGCAGCCAGAGCCCGAGAATCAGCGCGGCCGCGGTTGCGGCGCCGACGAAGAAGACACCTGCCACGGTGAGGCCGAGGCCGGCGCCGAAGACCTCCAGGGTTGCGTCGTCGGCGGACGAGGCGGCCACGCCGAAACCGAGTGCCACGGCGACGGCAATAAGGATCAGTGCGAGCACAATCATGACAAGCGCCTCCCGGAATCGATGCTGTTCCCGCTCACCCGTCGTTGGGTGACGGGTCGCTGGCTGGGTCGTCTCCCGTCGCCTTGGTCGCATCTGTCGATGACGCTGCTGGTGGCGTGTCGCTGATCTCGATGCGGTGACCTTTGGCGGCTTGGGCCTTGGGCGCGTGGACGGTGAGGACGCCGTTGGCCAGTGTGGCTTCGATCTTGTCGCCGTCGACGGCGCCGGGCAGGGTGATGGTGTGGTCGAATGGGCCGGTGCGGCGGGCCTGCTGGTGCAGGATGCCGATCCGTTCCCGGTCTTTGACCTCGCCGTGCAGGGTGAGTTGGCGGTCGTTCCACTCGAGGGCGAGGGTCTCGCGTGGCACGCCGGGCAGGTCGATCTCGACCAGGTAGGCGTCGTCGGTTTCCTCGATGTCGACCGGGGACCGCCACGAGCGCAGGTCGACTTCCTCGGCCAGGTTGCGCATCATCTGGTTCATCCGCCGGTAGATGTCTTCGAGGTGGGCGAACGGTTCGCTCGGCAGCCAGCGCATCGGTTGACCCGGCCGGTCTTGGCCGCCCGTGTCGTCCGGGTCCTGCCGGGAGGGCTGGTCCTGTTGGCCGGCCCGGTCGCTGTGGCGTCGGATTGGGTGGAGTGGTCGCGCCATGGTGATGTCACCTCTTCGCCTGGTCTTCGGAGCCGTCCGTTCCGGACGCGAGGCCTGCCCGGGTCGGTGGTTGGGCCGCCGGCTGGTCGGGACGGTCATGATGTTGCGGTGAGGGGTGTTGTGGTCTGCGGACCCGGCCGGCGGTGATCCAGACCAGGCGCCCGTAGCAGGCGATCAGGACTTGTGCGCCGCGGCGGCCGCCGCGGACGGCGTGCGCCTTGGCGGTCAGCCACCGGCCACCGATCAGGACCTGCACGGGCGCAGGTGCGGCCGGTGCGACCCGACGCCTGTTGAGTCGACTGTTGTCCGCCACCGCGACGTCTCCCTTGCCATTGGAGTCGGGGCCTTGTGTGGGCCGTGGCCTTCCGATCAGCGCTACCCCCGGGCCGACACTGTCGGCTGCCCAAGGGCCACGAGCCTGCTCAGTGACGCTGCCGGCGGTCGCGGACGAGCCGGCGCAGCTGGGTGACCCGCGCGGTGTCGACCACCATGGCGACGATGCCGACGCCGACGCCGGCGACCAGCAGGGCCAGCGCCAGCGGCACGGACCCGTCCATCCACAGGAAGCTGACCTCGACGCGGTGGGTGTTTTGCAGCATGAACACGATCAGCACCACGAGCGTGAGCACGGCGGCGCAGATCCCGACCCAGGTGGCACCTGTGCGGGTGCGGAGCACCGGACCCGGCGAGGGCGCCGGTGCCGCTGCGGGCTCGGTCGAGGCTGCGGGCGTGGGGATCGTTGCGAGTGTTGGATCCGCGGCGGCCGTGTCAGCAGGATCGGCCGGGGTCTTCTGTGATTTCCGGGTGCGGTTGAAGACGGACATGGCGTCTTCCTTGCGGGGAGCCGGTGTGGCTGGCACCTCAGGAGTGGAGTGTCGTCGTTCCGGACACCTCTATCCTACGCTGGTTCAGAGAACATGGATTCTCTAATACGATCGCTCCTGTGAGTTCAGAGAACACGGCACCGGCGACGGTTGAACCACCCGCAACCGGTTCAGAGAACAAGTCGCCCGGGTCGCGGGGGCGCAGACCGACGTCACTGCCGACGCCCCTGGCGGCGGTGCTCGACCAGTACGCCGGCGAGCTCGCCCGGGCGGACCTGACCGCGCAGGCCCGGCGCACCTACCTGTCCAGGGTGCGGATGTACCTGGCCTGGCTGGCCAATGCGGCCGTCGACGGCAACCCGCTCACCGACCCGGACGCGGCCACCTGGGCCGCCCGCGACTACAAGACCTACCTGTACGGCACGCTGAAGCGGGCGCCGGCGACCGTGAACGGCGCGCTCGCCGCCGTGTCGGATCTCGCGACCCGCCGCGGCCTCGGCAAGCTCGACGGCGACCAGGTCGCTCGCATCGACCTCCCCGCCCGGCGGGCACCCAGGGCACTGGTCGGGCGCGACGACCTGCGCTGGCAACGAGCCGCCCAGTCCGCGCCGCCACGGGAACGCGCGCTGGCGGCGCTGATGCGGCTGGCCGGCACCCGCATCGCTGAGACCGTCGGCCTGGACCTGAACGACCTGCCCACCACCCAGCGGCGCCGCCGGCTGCGGATCCGCGGCAAGGGCCGCAAGCAGCGCAACGTCCCGGTGCACACCGAGCTCGGCAACGCACTCGACGCCTGGCTCGCCGAGCGTCACAGCTGGCCCGGCAGCGACACCAACCCCGCGGTGTTCCTCAACCGCACAGGTGGCCGACTGTCCGCGCGTGCGGCCGGCACGATCATCGCCCGCATCGCTCGCGCCGCCGGCCTGGCCGACCAGGTCACCCCACACGTGCTACGACAGTGCTTCGGCACCGACCTGGTCCGCGCCGGCACCAACCTGGTCACCGTCGCAGAGCTCCTCGGCCACGCCTCCCTGGACTCCACCCGGATCTACACCCTGCCCACCGAGGACGACCTCGACGCCGCCGTCGCCCGACTCACCGTCGACCGCTGACCACCGCACCCCACCAGCGCACTACTTGTCGGTTCGGGCCAGCTTCGGGAGGCCGATTGGCTCCAACCCGACGTCGACGAGGGTGCCCTCTACCTGAGCGACGGCCGAGAGTTCGCGGGCCAGCGACCTACACCGGCTGAGATCCCAGCGGCTTTCGTGCTCGACGACTTCACTGTCGGCGTGATCTGGGCGATCACGAACACCGATACGGCCATCCTGGCCGACGACGCGGCCCTGGACACGCACCAGCGAGGGCTCACCCGCTACGAGCAGTTGACGGCTTCAGCGGCGACGGCCAGCGAGGCACCGGAACTCAACGGGGTGTCTCAGCGGTGGCTGGGTTCGTACTTCTGTGCCAACCACATCTCGAGGAACCTCAGCCGACTTTCACCGCATCCGATGTTCTGGACAAGAGAGCAACGCGGTGAAGAGGCGGCCTCATGGCTCCTGTGGAGCCACAAACTCGACTACCTCCGCCACACTGCCCGGACGCTACCGTCCGCCCGCAGAGGCTTCTGCATTCCTGAGCATCAGGTCGAGTCGTCGCCGAAGTACGAGCGCGTCGTTCTCCTGCTCGCGGTCGCCCTCATGGAGGCTTTCGGCATCACCGTCGAGGTCAGCGCCGAGCCGGACCTGGCGGACGTGGAGGGCTTCGTCCTGGGTGATGCCGCGATCGTTGCGAACTTCCTTCGCGCTCCCGGCCTCTGGTACGTCGAGACCAGCGCGCCGCGGTCGCGACGTACCGTCTACGCCGAGGTCGACCAGCGCAGCTCGTCGCGATCGATCATCGCCCAGTCAACTTCGGCACGGCGGCTCGAGGCGATGGCCGGCTACCTCAACATTCCCTGGCCGTGGTTTCGTCAACGCTGCCGAGACCTCACCTACGCCGGCGTCGACGGCATCGCCCGCCCTCGCAGCCGCCTACTGTCCACCGAAGGCCTCGCGACCGCGGTTCGCTACGTTGCTTATCTCGACAAGACCACCTCACTCCAAGGAGCCGACCTTGCGCGCAGCTGAAGTCACAATGGGCCGCTCGTTCGTAGTCCACTTCGACCACGGCGACGACTTCTACACCGCCCTGTCCGACTTCTGCCGCGAACATGACGTAAAACAAGGCTTCATCCCCATGTTCATTGCCGGCATGCGCGAAGTTGAACTCGTCGGCACCTGCGAGAAACTAGACAACCCAGATGCCCCGGTCTGGAGCGCCGTCCACCTAACCAATGTCGAAGCCGTGGGTGCAGGGACGCTCGCCTACGACGAGCAGAGCCAGACCGTGCTGCCCCACATCCACGTCTCCGTCGGCCTCAAGGCGCACTCAGCCACGGCACACACGAGCCACCTACTGAGCGCCAGGATTCACTTCCTGACGGAGATGTATTTGGTCGAGGTAGCGCAGCCAACGTTGACGCGGAGTGGCGTCCAGCAGAGTGGTGTACGGCAGGCCCGCTGATGGGCGTGGCGTAGGCGCATAGAGGCGGTCATCGCGTGATCCTTTGGAAGACCTCTCACAGACTTCTGAAGGAGAACTACGCGATGACCGCGAACACCAGTATCGACCCTGCCCGGTTCCTGCACGACCAACTGACCACCGCGTCGCCGGATCTGCTCCGGCAGATGCTCACGACGTTCATCGAGGCGCTCATGTCGGCGGAGGCCGACGCGGTCTGCGGCGCCCCGTACGGCGTGCCGAGCGCGGAGCGGACCAACTCCCGCAACGGCTACCGGCACCGCGACTTCGACACCCGCGCCGGCACCCTGGACGTGGCGATCCCCAAGCTCCGGTCGGGGTCGTACTTCCCGGACTGGCTGCTGGAACGGCGCCGCCGCGCGGAGCGGGCGTTGACCACGGTGGTGGCGACGTGCTACCTGCTCGGGGTGTCCACGCGGCGGATGGAGAAGCTGGTCGAGACCCTCGGCATCACCCGGTTGTCGAAGTCGCAGGTCTCGGTGATGGCCGCCGAGCTCGACGAGCAGGTTCACCAGTTCC
>NZ_JBHSKE010000026.1:33995-34200 GCF_042657745.1 Kribbella qitaiheensis
CCCTGGTCGCGACCGGCGTCAACGGTGACGGACACCGCGAAATCCTTGGCGTGGAAGTCACTTCGGCCGAGGACGGCGCCGGCTGGCTGGCCTTCCTGCGCGACCTGACCGCCCGCGGCCTGACCGGAGTCCGGCTCGTCACCTCCGATGCGCATTCCGGGCTGACCGCGGCGATCGGCGCGACCCTGCCGGGCGCGGGCTGGCA
>NZ_JBHSKE010000027.1:0-22200 GCF_042657745.1 Kribbella qitaiheensis
AGGTTGGTCAGGGCGGTGGGGCCGTGGTCGATCCAGGAGATCAGGTGGTGGGCGTCGCAGAAGATCGGCGGTGCTTTGCACACGACGCAGCCTTTGTCGCGGGCGTTCAGGGCGCGGCGCATGGCGCGGTTGACGAAACGCTGGGCCATGGCGACGTCGAGGGGTTCGGAGTTGGCGCCGAGCACGATCGGGATGATCTGCGCCTCGCAGGCCAGCCGCCGGATCGCGCCGGCGGACAGTCCTTCGCCGTGGACCAGGGTGCCGACCGCGTGGGCGCCTGCGTCGGTGAGGTCTTTGAGGTCGATGGTGATCGTGATGTGCGCCTTCGGGCCGTGCCCGGCCACCGCCGCGGCACCACGCCCTGCGGCACCTGTCGCGGCGGCGCCAGTCTGGGAGGCGCTCTGGCCGGCGGAACCGTTGCCGTGTGGTGGTCCGGCGGTCTCCGCATAGTCGAGAGTCGCCGCTGCCGAGTCGGCCGGATCGCCTGGGCTGGCTGCGGTGGTGATGGCGTTGGAGGCGACGTTGAGCACGTCGGTGAGGGCGTCGGCGCGCCGCTTGTCCGGTGAGCGGGGGTCGAGTTCGCCGGTGACGGTCTTACGGGGCTTGGAGCCCTCCAGGATCAGGGCCTGGAACAGTTCGGCGTTGTCGTTGGCCAGGTAGCCGCTGAACTTCACCCCCCGGTCCGCGGTCCTCAGCCGCAACTCTTCGCGGGCGTAGGCCTTGTCCTCTTCCGGCGCCGGCCCGTCGGCATCCAGCAGGTCGCGGACCCGGCGGGCGGCCTTGCGCAGTTCCGACGGGTTGAAGTGGCGCCCCAGCGCGACGAGTTGTTCCTCGGCCACAGCCAGGTCCTCGACCGCGACCGTGTCGGGGACACCTTCCAGTTCGGCCACGATCGCCGCGGCCTGCGCCGGAGACAACACCACCCCCACGTCCGTACCGGCGTCGGCAGCTGCAGCTGCGTCGGGGCCGTCGGTGTCGGTGTCGGGGTTGACCGGTGGGAGGGCGTCGGCCACGGCGGGGTACTTCTGGAGGGCCTTGGCCAGGGCCAGGTCACGCTTGATCACGCCCGGGTCGAGGCGGTGCCGGAAGGCGAGCAGGCGGGCGGTGTCACCGGCGCCGAGGGTGGCGGCGTGGCCGGTCGCGTCGTAGGCGGCCAGGAGCTGTAGATGGTAGGTCTGCAGCCGGGAGATCTCGGCGTGGACCGCGTCGAGAGCCGCCAGCTGGTCGCTGTCGCTCATCGACCACACCGGTCGCTCGCCCAAGATCTCCATACCCGAGACCCTAGATGGCGCCTCGGACAGTTTCTGGTCCGGAAGGCCCTTATTTGTAAGGGATCCCGAAGATTGGCCGGAATTGGGTGGAGGCTCCGGATACAGACGAGTTGTCCACAACCCACCGAAACCTGTGGACCTGGCGGGAAGGGTGATGGGACGAATGAGTATCTGAGCAGGACCTACGCCGCAGATGTCAGGCACAAGCGGAAGCGAGGTGGAGCAAGGCGTGAGGGGGCGAGGGCGAGGCATAGGCCGCTGGCTGCGTGAGGGGACGGCGCAGGAAGCAGCCCGAGGCAGTAGGCATAGCGGGCGCGGAGGCAACGGCTAGCGCAGGTCACGAGTGAGCGCTGGTCACAGGTGGGCGGAGGTCACGGTGGGCGGAGGTCACGGGTGGGCGGAGGTCACGGGTGGGCGGAGGCGGGTCTGGCAACGAGGTGGTGATGAGCGGCGGGTGATCGGGGCGAGGTTGTCGAGCGCCGGAGTCGCCCTACCTCAACCCCGGGCAATCCGGAAGGACCTCGAGCGGATCCGTGCCGAGGACAGCAACTATCCAGGCCTCAATGATGCTCTGCGCGCGGTTGGAGCCGCACAGGGATGGTCGCGAGCGTCCGGGGCACCCCGGCTGCCTGTGAGGAGCGGCGTGGGGACTACTCGGCGTCGATTAGTTCCCAGTGGCGGCGTTTGGGGAGTAGGCGGGTGGCTAGGAGGGCGGCTGCGGCGCCGAGGATTACGCCGGGGATGATCCAGCGCCAGCCGGTGAGGGCTCCTTGTTCGGCTTTGACGGTGCCGGTGGGGGCGGCGGCGGGCTGGTCGACGGTGGCGGGCTGCTCGACCACCACCGGGCCGGAGGGGTCGGTCTGGGGAGGGCCGGTGGGGCCGCCGCCCCAGCCGTTGTGATTGGGGTCCTTGTCCAGGAGTCCGAGGGAGCCGAGGACCTCGGTCAGGCGGGCGCCGTTGATCGAGCGGTGCCAGACCGGCTGTGCGTTCAGACCCTGGCCCGACATCCCCTGGTCCTCGGTGGTGGCGATCCACGGACCGCCTGGCGCGTCCGGGTAGATGATGTCGAGGCGCCAGACCGACATGTCGTGGATCAGCCAGGTCGCCCGGATGAAGCCGCCGATCGATCGATCGTCACCGCCGGTCTCCGCGGTCGAGGGCACTCCCACGTCCAGCAGTTGCTGCAGCTCGTTGTACTTCGGATCCTCGTAGCCGGTGGCAACGACCTTGCCGATGCCCGGCGCGCTCAGCAGCACACTCGTCGGCCCGCCGGCCGCGGCCGGCATGACTCCAACAGCTGCCGTCACCAGCACGGCGACACCAAGCAGGACGGTACGGCGTACCCACGAGCGCATGGCGGTTCTCCTTCATTCGGCTACAACTGGTACACCGCCGACGCGCCACGGGTTCCACTAGCCGACGAGCAACTACCTGACAGCGGTCACCGCGATCGCCGTCGCCCGCGTCTTGTCCGCCAACCCCTCCAGCCGGAACGTCATCCCCTCGTACACCCACACCAAGGTGGGCCCGGCCACCCGTACCCGGACCTCGTTCCCGGTTTCGTCGTCCAGCACCAGCTCGTGCGGCGTGCTGAACCAGTAGCCGTTCACCACCTGCACGTACTCCAACTCCTTGTAGTACTTCTTGATGTACATCGGCGACAGCTGCGCCCTGAACTGCTCCAGGCGCACCACCCCGTCAGCGGTCTGCCAGCTCATCGCCACCATCCCCTTCGAGGCGTCAATCTTCGCCGGAGTTCCCAAGGCCTTGGGAACGATCGGCACGAAGCCAGCCCGGTCAGCCGCCTGCGGCAAGGTGAACTCCCCCGCAGCGACAGGAGGTTCCGGCGCACTCGTAGGTCCGGTGCCGACCGGCTGAGCCTGCACTCCCCCGATGTTCAGCCACTCGGCCACTGCAGCACGCACCGGCGGCGCTATGAGCGCTCCAACGAGCAGAACCGCCAACAGCGCCAGCAGCGCCCGCCACCGGCTCCGAACCACCTCAGCGAAGGTACGACGTACAGGAGGCTCGGCGATGCGCTCCAGCACTGCAGTGGCCAGTCCGTCAGCAACAGGAGGTACTGCGGCGGTGCGCCCGAGCGCGCGGAGTTCGTCTGCCAGCTGCTCGTCGGTCATCGCTGCACCTCCTTGTCGGGTAGTTGCGTCCGCAGGCGTCCCAGTGCGCGGTGGAGCCGCGACTTCACCGTGCCGCGCGGCCAGCCGAGCACCGTCGCCGTCTCCTGCTCGTCCAGGTCCAGCAGGTAGCGGCACGTCACCACCAGCCGGTACTGCTCGGGCAGAGCCTTCAGCGCCTCCAGCAGCTCGTCCCGGCGCTCAGTGGACAGCGCGTGGTCGGCCGGGTCCAGCACGAACTCCGGGAGTACGGCGAGCTCCTCCCGGCGCGACCTGCGACTCCGCGACCGCACCAGGTTGCGCGTCTCGTTCGCGACGATGCGCAGCAACCACGGCCGGAAGGCGGAGCCGCTGCGGAAGCTCCCGAGCGCGCGATACGCCTTGACGAAGGACTCCTGCACGACGTCGTCCGCCTCGGACCCGGCCCCGAGCAGTACCGCCGTACGTTTCGCCACCGGGGCATGGCGCAGCACCAGCTCGCCGTACGCGGCGGAGTCCCCACCACGCACCCGAGCCAGGATCGCCGGTTCGTCGACCTCGCTGATTCCGCCTCCTGTCCGATCCGCTCATTGTCTCTACACCGCCGGTCACCGATCGGTTCCAGGTCGTGGCTCACCCGCTAGGCCGATGTCATAAGGTCGGCAATGTGCCCGAAGTCGATGCGTCATTCCTCGCCCTGCCCCGCCACGAACTGGCCTCCGCCGCGCTGCAACGGGCGAAGGATCTCGGTGCCACGTTCGCCGAGTTCCGGCTGGAGCGGATCCGGTCGGAGTCCATCTCGCTGCGCGACGGCGTTCTCGAGAGCGCCAGCGACGACGAGGACCTCGGTCTCGCCGTCCGGGTGATCCACGACGGCACCTGGGGGTTCGCCGCCGGCGTCGCGCTGTCGACGGACGAGGCCGTCCGGATCGCCGAGCAGGCCGTGCACCTCGCGCAGGTCTCCCGGCCGATCAACTCGGAGCCGATCGAGCTCGCCGACGAGCCCGTGTACGACGACGTCACCTGGGTCTCGGCGTACGAGATCGACCCGCTCAGCCTGCCGCTTGCCGAGAAGGTCGCCCTGCTCACCGACTACAGCAACCGCCTGCTCCAGGCGGAGGGCGTCTCACACGTCACGGCGCACGTCTCGTCGGTGAACGAGTGCAAGTTCTACGAGAACTCCGAAGGCACCTCCACCACGCAGCAGCGAGTGCGGATCGGCCCTGACATCCAGGCGATCGCGGTGGACGCCGAGACTGGCCGGTTCGACTCGATGGCCAGTTGCGTCCCACCGGCCGGCCGCGGCTGGGAGTACATGACCGGTACCGGCTGGAACTGGGAAGAGGAGCTCGCCCAGATCCCCGGCTGGCTCGCGGAGAAGATGGCCGCGCCGAGCGTCGAGGCGGGCAGCTACGACCTGGTGATCGACCCGACCAACCTCTGGCTCACCATCCACGAGTCGATCGGCCACGCCACCGAGCTCGACCGCGCTCTCGGCTACGAGGCCAACTACGCCGGCACCAGCTTCGCCACCCTCGACAAGCTCAACACGCTGAAGTACGGCTCGCCGGTCATGCACGTCACCGGTGACCGCATCGCCGAGCACGGCCTCTCGACCGTCGGGTACGACGACGAGGGTGTCGCCGGGCAGCAGTGGGACCTGGTCAAGGACGGCATCCTGGTCGGCTACCAGGTGGACCGCTGGATGGCGAAGGTGAACGAGGACGTGCTCGGCACCAGCCGCTCCAACGGCTGCGCGTACGCCGACTCGGCCGGCCACATCCCGATCCAGCGGATGGCGAACGTGTCCCTGCAACCGGCGCCGGACGGTCCCTCCACCGAGGAATTGATTGCGCAGGTGAAGAACGGCATTTACATCGTCGGCGACAAGTCCTGGTCGATCGACATGCAGCGGTACAACTTCCAGTTCACCGGTCAGCGGTTCTACAAGATCACCGACGGCAAGCTCGACGGGCAACTGCGCGACGTCGCGTACCAGGCCACCACGACCGACTTCTGGGGGTCGATGGAGGCCGTCGGCGGACCGCAGACCTACGTCCTCGGCGGCGCGCTCAACTGCGGCAAGGCCCAGCCCGCCCAGTCCGGTGCCGTCACCCACGGTTGCCCGTCCGCGCTGTTCCGCGGCGTCCGCATTCTCAACACCACGCAGGAGGCCGGCCGGTGACGACCGTCATTCAGCTCACCCCGCAGGACACCATCGAGCGGGCCCTCGACCTGGCCGCCGCCGAGGGGGCCGAGGGCTGTGTGGTCCTCGTCGCCGAGACCTCGAGCGCGAACCTGCGCTGGGCCAACAACACCCTCACCACGAACGGCGCGATGCGCGGCTCGAGCGTCACCGTGATCGCGACGGTCGGCGCGGGCGAGGGAACCGCCGCCGGAGTCGCCGGTCGCTCGTCGGCCACGGAGGCGGAGTTGCGCGACCTAGTCGCGGCCGCGGTCGCCGCCGCCCGCGCCTCAGGGCCTGCCGAGGACGCCCGCCCGCTGGTCGACGGCACCGTCGGCGCCGGCTGGGACGAGGAGCCCGACGAGACCTCGGTCAACGTCTACGAGAGCTTCGCCCCCGCACTCGGCGAGGCACTCTCCCGCGCCGGCAAGGAGAACCGCTGGCTCTACGGCTTCGCCGACCACGAAGTCGTCACCCTGTACGTCGGATCGTCGACCGGCCTGCGGTTGCGTCAGAGCCTGCCTCGGGGATTCGTGACGGCTACCGGCAAGTCGGGTGACCTCAGTCAGTCGGCCTGGGTCGGCGCCGCCACCCGCGACTTCAGCGACATCGACCCGCTCGCGATCGACGCGGAGCTCACCCGGCGGCTCGGCTGGGCCACCCGCACCGTCGCGGTGGATGCCGGGCGGCACCCCACAGTGCTCACCCCTGCCGCGGTGGCGGACCTCGCGACGTACGTGTATTGGCGGCTCGAAGGGCGCGACGCCTATGAAGGGCGCAGCGTGTTCTCGAAGCCTTCGGGCGGGACCCGGGTCGGTGACGTGCTGTCGCCGCACCCGGTCGGCCTTCGGTCCGACCCGCACCTCGCTGGGCTGGAGACCTTCCCGTTCGCGGTGGCGCGGTCGTCGGGTGGGTCGTCGAGCGTCTTCGACAACGGGCTCACGCTGACTGCGACGGACTGGATCCGCGGCGGCAAGCTCGAGAACCTGATGCAGAGCCGGTTCACGGCCGATCTGACGGGTGCGCCCGCGGTGACTCCGCCGATCGGCAACTACGTGCTGTCTGTGGACGGCGCGACCGGGTCCGTGGACGACCTGGTGGCCGGGCTGGACCGCGGCCTGCTGGTGACCTGCCTCTGGTACATCCGCGTGGTGGAACCGCAGACGCTGCTGCTCACCGGTCTGACCCGCGACGGGGTCTACCTGGTGGAGAACGGCGAGGTGACGGGCGCTGTGAACAACTTCCGCTTCAACGAGAGCCCGGTCGACCTGCTCGCGCGCTTCACCGCGGCCGGAGCCACCGTGCCGTCCTTCTCGCGCGAGTGGGGCGACGAATTCTCCCGTACGGCGACGCCGCCGCTGCTGGTGCCCGACTTCAACATGTCCAGCGTCAGCCAGGCCAACTGACCCCGCGCCCCCGGCCGGCGTCCCGCAGTACGGCGCCGGCCCGGGTGTAGCGGCCTCGGGCGAACGGGGCCGGAGGTGCAAAGTCCCGCGGACCGGCGTCTCTCACCAAGTCCGCGGGACGTCGCGACGTCAAGCTCAGACGGTCGGGTAGCCCGGCTCCGGCGGGTTGTACCCACCCGGGCCGCCGAAGCGCTCGGCCGCCTTCGGGTCCGGGCCGTACTGGTTGTCCCCGGCAACGCCCTCCTGGGCGGCGAAGACGATGTAGATGATCCACCCGACACAGGGAATCAGGTTGATCAGCAACCACCAGCCACGACGGTTCGTGTCGTGCATCCGCCGGACGCCGACAGCGATCGAGGGGATCAGCACCGCCAGGCTGTAGATCGAGCCCAGCACACCTTGGTTGGCTGAACCGTAGGTCGTCCCGATGAGGTTGTCGATGATGCCCAGGATGATGCCGATGATCGCGTTGATCAGCACGAACATCCAGAACTCTTTGCGCCGAGCGCGACCGCTGAACTCGGCGTACTTCTTGATGACGTCCAAGTACCACTGCATTGGTGTTTCTCCGATGGTCGAAGGTGAGACGCGGACCGAGCCTGTCGGAACCGGACGGAGGAGTCAATGCAACTTTTCGCTTTGGTGACCACACCGCAACACGGCACGCCGTAGCTGGAGCGGACTTCAGCTCGCCGGGTGCGGTTTCGCCTGGGTCACTCGCCACAGTGCGTGCGGGTCCTCGGCGTAGGCGTCGGCGCCGCGCAACTCCCAGCGGTCGGCGAGTTCTCGCACCAGGTCGAGATCGAAGAACCTGCCGGCGAAGCCGTCCTTTGCATACAACCCGTCACCGATAGCGCTACATTTCCCGTATCCCCGGTCCTCGGTGGACCAGACTGTGTACACGAACAACCCACCCGGCCGCAGTACCCGGCGGATCTCGTTCACCAGCGAACGCATTTCCGCGCGGGAGAAGGCCATGTTCAGCAGGACATTCGCGTACACCGCGCCGACAGTAGCGTCCGCGGGGGGCAACGGGTCCCGGACGTCGTGCAGAGCCGCCGTCACCCGGTCGTCCAGGCCGTCACGCTGCGCGTCCAGGCGAAGCTGGTGCAGCGCCGCCTCGCTGAAATCCGTGGCGTGCACGCTGAATCCCTGCCTGGCAAGGTAGAGCGCGTCCCGCCCCTGGCCGGCGCCGAGCTCCAGCACGTCATCGATGCCTGCGGCACCGAACAGCTCGGCGGTCCAGCGGGCCGCTGCCGAGGGTTCCGCTCCGTGCAGGCTCGGATTCTGCTCGTAGGCCGTCTGCCATCGCTCTTGCTGAGCCCTTGCGAGCTCGACGTATCCAGTCTTCATCCTGCTCCCCGTGTTCGCCTCGCCGGTCTGGACGACCGGCAGACCCGCAGCAGCCTACGCGACGATTTGAGTAGACGTACTCAGGCGGCATCTCGTTCCTCCTTCGATAGTGAAAGGGACCCTGAGGAGGACGAAGCATGAACGCCGACTCGCCACCCACCTTCCGCTGCCCTGCCTGCCAGACCCCGCTCCACCTCGCCGTCAACCTCGCTCCACCACCCGCGCAGGCCGCACCTTCCGCCGCTGCGCCACCTCCCCTGCAGGCTTCACCTCCCGCGCCACCTCGCCTGGTATCGCGTGGGTCTGATGCTCCGCCGTTCCACCCCGTGGCACCGGCTGCCCATCCCGCGCCACCTCCTCGCGGTGTACAAGCAGGTCTGCACGCCCCGATCCAGCCCATGCCTCCGCTACCCCAGGCTCATCGCCTACCGCCCGCGCCCCCGAAGCCGCGCAAACCACGGCACCGGTTGAGCCCGCAGGCAACGCTTCTGGGCCTCGGCGTACTCCTCCTGCTGGCCGCCGGCGTCACCTTCCTCGCCGTGACCTGGGACAGCCTCCCCGTCGCGATCCAGGCGTCGATCATCGCCGCCCTCGCCGCGATCGCCCTGACCGGCGCCGTTCCCGCCAGCCGCCGCAAGCTCAACGGCACCGCCGAAGCGCTCGCCATCCTCGGCTGCGGCCTCCTCACCGTCGACCTGTACGGCGCCCGCGAGCTCGGCCTGATCCCGCCCAGCGCCATCGACGGACTCACGTACGCCGGTCTCGCCGCCGGGGTGGTTGCCGCCATCAACCTCCTGATGTCACGGTTCGCACCCAAGGTGATCACGTTCGGTGTCGCCACCGTGATCGTCGGTCAACTCCCGCTGCCGCTGATCCTGGCCGACCGCGTCGACCTCGCTCCGTACCTGCTCGGCCTGCTCGCACAGGTCGTGGTCACGTTGCTCTGGTCAGCGAAGGGAACCCACGTCATCCGGATCACCGGCTCGATCTGCGCTGGTCTCGTCTACTCGGCACTGCTCGGCATCGGCTCGGCCCGGGTCCTCCTCAGCCTGATCGCGCCCCACTCCCCCGATGACCGCTCCTTCTTCGACAACGTCGTCGGCGGATCCGCGACAGCGCTCTCTCCGGTTCTCGCGACGACTGGGGTGGTCTGCCTCGCCGCCCTGACCGGAGTCGGCCTGCTCCGCAAGTTCGCGCTCCCCCGTTCTCTCCCGCCCGCCTTCGGCGAATGCCTCTGCGTCGCGGCCGCCGCCTTCACCGTCGCCACCTGCTTGCCCCAGCTCCCCGTCGCCGGACGTTGGCTGACCACCGGCGCCGCGACTCTCCTGGCAATCGCCACGCTCCTGCGACCCCGACGTACCGGCGTCCTGACTCCCGTACTGGAGATCGCCACGCTGGTTGTTGCCTCGGTCAACCTTCTGACCTGCCTGGCCCTCGAGGATCTCGTGCAGCTGGGGCTGATCTCCGCCATCGTCGCCGCGTTGTCGCTTCTCGCTGTCTGGCGCAAGCGACTGCCCGCCTCAACCGGAGCTATCACTGCAAGTCTCGCGACCCAATTGGCGATCCTGCTGGTCCTGGCCGACGGGCTCTTCAGCGACTGGACGAGCGCGATCGCCCTCGCAGTAGTCGGCGGCTTCACCATCGCCCTCGCTTGCCTGCACGTCGGCCGACCGCTGGAGCCTGCCCTCCTCGGCCCGGCCGCCTCAGCCGTCACCATCGCCGAGCTCGTCATGCTGCTGGAGTCCCCCACCACCGGCACCGGCATCGTCCTCACCATCGCCGCGGCTCCCTTGGTCGCCTACGGCAAGCGCCCGGCCCGGCGCAACGCTCTACTGGTCGCGGCCCTGCTCCTGATCCTCGCGAACACCGCCTTCGTCCTCGGCGCCGACGCCACCACCATCGAGTGGTACACCGTCCCCCCGGCCCTCATCCTTCTGGCCATCGGCCTCCTGGGCTGGCGCGACCAGCCCAGCTGGATCTGCCTGGGCCCCGGCCTACTCCTCGGCCTGCTCCCCTCCGCGCTAGTTGCCAACAGCAACGACGAGTACCTCCGCACCACCTTCGTAGTAGCTGCCGCAGTCACCATCATCCTGATCGGCGTCCGCTACTACCTCCAAGCCCCCTTCATCATCGGCGCCGCCGTCCTCCTCAAAGTCGCCCTCTGGCAATTCGTCGAGGTGGCCCCTCTCATCCCCCGCTGGATCACCCTCGCCCTCGCCGGCCTCATCCTCCTAACAGTCGGCGCCACCTACGAACGCCGCCTCCAAAACGCCAAACAAGCCGCCCGCTGGATCACCGCCCTGCACTGACCCACGCGATACCTCGCTCTCCGTCCTCGCCACTTCCGCCCCTTTCACGGGGTAATGCGGTCCCGCATAATGACTGCAGGTGACAACGTGAGGACGGAGACGAGTGGCGGATCACGGTGATGAGTGGGATGCACCCAATGCGCTGGTACTGACGCATGTGCTGGAAAAGATGCGGGCGCGCGACGGATTGACTCTCGCCCGCTTGCAGGACGATCGAGGTCAGGCCGCCGCGCCGTTGCTCCAACTCCACGCCACCCAGCGTTTCGCCAACGTCTACAAGGTCGATCTCCCCTCCGCCGCCCACGGTGTCGTTTCCCAATGTGTGCTCGAGACGATCGACGGCACTCATCGCATCGTTGCCGACGCGATCCTGGCTCTCGGCCTCTTCTCCGACCTCCACAAAGAGCACGGCATCGAGGAACGCGTCATCCAATCCCTTCGCGCCGACTCACTCGGACTGCGGCGGCAGACACTTCTCGGCAACTGGCGCCGCCTCCACGAAGCGATGGGCCTGACTCCGGGCGAGCCACCGAGCGACCGAACCCTGCGCGGTACGACAGAGCACGAGGTACTGCGGGAGTTGGCACGGCAACTGATCCGGCGCGAAGTTACCTCCGTGGGCTCGAGGAGCGTCGTCCTACCGGCACCGGGCGAGGGGAATCCGAACGGCGCCGTGAGTCCGAAGGGGCGTGTCATCGTCGTCGGTGGTGCCGTCATGGACGCCACCTTCCGGACCAAGACGCTGCCGCAGAGCGAGACGTCGAGCGAGGCCTACGGATTCGATCTGTCGCCGGGCGGTAAGGGAGTGTCGCAAGCTGTTGCCGCGGCCAGGCTCGGGTTGGACGTGTCGCTGGTCGCGGCGGTGGCCGACGATCGGTTCGGGCAGGAGATCGTCCACTACCTGCGCGACGAAGGCGTCAACACCTCCTTGCTCAAAGTGGTCCGCCAAGCACGGACGCCGTTCACCGGAATCATCGAGATGGAACTCGGCGACAGCATCGCGGTGAACTGGCGGAACCAGATGGAGGTCCGGCTCGACGCCCGCGACATGGACGGACTCTCTCAGGAACTCACCGACTGCGACGCGGTCCTGGTCACCTTCGAGATCCCTCGCGAGACCGTGCAACGCACGCTGGAGCTCGCGCACCGCGCCGAGGAGGACAGACCACTCGTCATCGTCACCCCGGGACAGCCCTATCCGGACGACGACATCCCTCGCCATTCGCTGTCCCAGATCGACTACATGGTCGCGCACGCCTGGGAACTCGGCCGCTACTCACCTCCCGGTCAGGATCGGTTCGATCCAGACCCTGTCGCCCGCCACTTGCTCGCCTACGGAGTGGAGACGCTCTGCATCCCGGGGAACGGCGGCTGCACCATCTATTCGAGCACCGAACTGCAGACGTTCAGCGTGCCGAGCTTCCCGTCGATCTACAAAGAGTCGTCGGCCGCCCGCGACGCCTTCTGCGCCGCTCTTGCCGCGCAACTGATCGACAACGAGCGCACGTTCTCCGAGGAGCAGGCGCTCTGGGCCACTGCGGCCATGGCCTGCGCCACTGCCGACTTCCCACTGTCGAACTCGATGCCTGACCGCCGCCGCGTAGAAGCCCTACTCAGCCGCTCCCGCTTCACCGTCAAGCCGCACTAGTGACTTCTGCCACCAGTCGGTCGTTCGTGGATCAGCGGTGCAGCCGGCGCTGCAGGCCCTCGGGAACGTTCTCGGTCTCGCCCCTGGTCCGGCAGCAGAAGATCATCGAATCCAGCAAGGTCGCCTGACTCTGCTCGAATCTGGTATCGAAGGTGGCGCGCAATTCGGCCACATTCGTGGTCTGGAAAGCCGCCCGCAACTGCCGCGGGCTCATATAGCCGCGGTCGAAATATAGATAGGGCCTTGGCTTGATGGTCATCCAGCGATGCCAGTTCGCGGCGAGATAGCTCGACCCGGTGAATCCGAGATTAGGATCCACTGCGGTCGACAACAATTCCACCTGAGGCGCCGCGTGCCGGATCGCAGTGCGAACCTTGGACAGCAGATAGGAGATCGCATTCGGCGGAGCGACCGCGAAAGAATATACCCGCGAGATATCCCAGATGGCACTCATCGGTACGTCGAACTGCCGGGTGATCTGGCCGCCGACGCGTTTCCACTCGAGCGGTGAGACGCTGCACAAGCTGACCGGTTGGCCATACCTGGGGTCGACCAGCGCATAGTTCAGCGAGCCCGGCCGGGCACTCCGCAGGTAGTGCAGATGGCCGAAGATCTGCTCCGCCAGGCGCTCGTCGTACTCGACGAACAGGAGCTCCTGCAGCTTGAAAGTGGCATGCGGGACGAGGTCGGCGACCTTCGCCTGGTCCGTGCGGAGCTCGATGGCGCACCTGGCCAGCTCGGTCTTGATCTGCTGCCAGCGGAGCTGCCCGTCCCGTCTGGCCACGCGGGGCAGATGGAGCAGCGTCCGGACGATCAGCGCCCGTGGCTCGACATTGTTGAGCTCGGCAGCTTCCCGGGCCAGCTCTGCGAACTCAGAGTCATGGCCGCGGCAATCGTCGAGCGACACCGTTGCCGAACGCACCGGCACGGCCGCCAAGGGGGCGGCCGGTGAGCCGACCGGCCGGGCAACAGAAGCCTTCTGCTGCGGTGGAGTGCTGACCACGAGAGCCGCCCGTTCATTCAGTGCTCGATCGACTGACTCGCCTCGGCCGGCTTGTGGCCGAGCAGCTATCAGTCTCTTATGGTCCCGATAGCTGGCGTGGCTTGAAGACTAGCGGACAATCTGCCGCTAAACCCCCATTGCCGTCAACTTCGGGTAACGATTCGTCCACCGGTTGCCAAGGAAGTCGGGCCGCCTGCCATTTGGCAGCGCCCGGACCCAATTGGCAGCCTGCCCTCGCACATTGCCGGGACGCTGCCGAATTCAGGCAACCGGCCGACGGAACTTGGCATCCGCGGGCTCACCAATACTGCGGATTGACAGCCTTTTGACCGGACTTCTAATAGTACTGACAAACAAAACTGGAACGGGGCACCGGCACAATCTAGCGCAGTGCTGGTGGAAAGCAAATGATCGATGGGACGTGAACGACGGAAAAGAGGGATTGGCATGCCTCAGAATGAAATCATCGTGTCGCTCGTCGTACTGGCCACCGCCGTGATCCTCATCTCCTTCTGGAGGCAGATCCTCTTCATCCTTCTCTTCGGGGTGATCGTGGTCTTCTGCTTCGGCCTCTACAACGTCGCCGCTGCCGTTCAGCACTGAGCAGGCGACGACCCGCCCAGGCATTCCCTGGGCGGGTTATTTTCGTACGCTCTTCGGGTGACCGAAGACGCCGCGGACCTCAGCCTGGTCGAGATTCTCGACCAACTGAACGATCGCAAACTCTCGGCCCGTGAACTCGTCAACGATTGTCTGCGCCGGATCGAGGACGCGGAACCCACCATTCGCGCATTCGTCACCCAGACGCCGCACCTCGCCCTGGCAGCCGCCCGGCGCGCCGACGACGCCCGCGCGAAGGGCCTGGCGGTCGGCCCGCTGGCAGGAGTACCGGTGGCGGTGAAGGATCTCTTCCTCACCCGTGGAGTGCTCACCACCGCGGGCAGCAGGGTGTTCGCCAGTTATGTGCCGACAGAGGACGCCGCGGTTTGGCAGCGGCTCGCGGCGGCGGGGGCAGGACTGCTGGGGAAGACGACGACTCATGAGTTCGCCTACGGAACGGGGTCATCGCCGACCAGGAACCCCTGGGACATCCGGCGGACGCCAGGCGGGTCCTCCGGCGGATCGGCGGCTGCGCTGGCCATGCGGATGGCACCCGTGGCGACTGGCACGGATACGGGTGGTTCGTTGCGGATCCCCGCCGCGGCCTGCGGCGTGTCCACCCTGCGCAGTGCGATCGGCCGGCTGTCGCGGTACGGCGTGATTCCGTTGTGCCCGTCGTTCGACGTCACCGGGCCGATGGCTCGGCGGATGCTGGACGTGTCACTGCTGATGCGAGTGCTCGCCGGGTACGACGTACGCGACCCCGGCAGCCACGACGCCGCCGTACCGGACTATCCGTCTGCTCCCCCGGCGGATCTCACCGGGGTACGGATCGGGCTGCCGATCGAGATGTCGTGGAAGGAGGTGGACGAGCGCTTCGCGGACGTCTGCCGGGAGGCCCTGCACGAACTCGTCACCCGCGGCGCGAAACTCGTCGAGATCGGTACGCCGGCGCTCGCGCAGGAGGTGCTGCGCGAGCACGACGGCGTCTTCGACACGATCACCCAGGTCGAGGCGTTGGAGATCCACGACAAACTGCTCCCCCATAGCCACCTCTACACCCCGCAGGTGCGCGACCGGGTGCAGATGGGCGAGACCGTCAGCCCGGAGCGGTACACCGAGGCCCTGCAACTTCGGGACCGATGGGAGAGCAAGTGGCGGCAGATCATGTCCGACCACCGGCTGGACGCGATCGCCCACCCGACCATCGACGCACCGCCACCGCTGATCGACGCAGGCCGTGAACCCGATGGCCCGCACATCCGGCTGTCCGTCCCCTGGTCCGTCGCCGGGTTCGCGGCACTCAGCGTCCCCGCGGGCCTGGACGACCGCGGCCTGCCGGTCGGCCTGTCCCTCGCCGCCCTCCCCGAACGCGAGGCCCAACTGCTCGGCCTCGGCATCGTCATCGACGAAGAGCTCCAGAGCTGGCGTAAGCAGCCGCCCTGGTCACCACGGGCGGCTTGGGCGCACGGCGGCGACTGAGGACAGCTGATTCGGGAGGCGACCGGTTACTGGGATGGGCGGGCGGGTGTCGAGGTCGGCGTAACCGAGGCTCAGGCGGTAGCCGTTCAACGGATAACGGGCGAAGGTTTCGTCGAGGAGGTCGGTGGCGGTGAGGCGGTCGGCGTACTGCGGATGCTCGGCGGCGTAGAGCTCGATTTCTCCCCGGGTCATGCCCCAGAAGCGGTCAGCGGTCAGGAGCCCGGCGTCGGATAGGAGGGCGGCGAGAGGGTTCAAGACGCCGAGTAGCAGGGCGTCTACCAAGTACTGGCGGAGGATGTGCCAGGGCTTTCGGGGGAGGACTCGGGCGTGGGAGTCCGGTTCTATGCCGCGGGCCTCTATGGGGGTGGTGGAGACGTTGATGTCGTCGACGAGATCTTTGATGACGAGGCGGGCCGGGAGGCCTTCGGGTCCGCAGATGATGGCGAGGTTTTCGCCGTGCGGGTTCACGGTGATGCCGTAGTGGTGCATGAGGTGGAGCAGGGGACGCAGGAGTGTGGCTAGGAGGTCGCCGATCCAGGCGGAAGCGTCGACACCCGAGCGGGCGATCATCGCGGCGACCAGGGGCTCTCCGGCGCTGTCGCGGTGCAGTACTGCGGCCAGGGGCCACGCCGACTCACCGGGTTGAAGCCGCGGATCCAGGGGATCTCGCCAGATGCAGCCGAGGGTTTCGGTCCACTGGTATGGGATTCCGGGAGCGGAGGACAGCTGGGGATGCCGCACGGTCACAGAGGCGACCTCGCCCAGGAGTTCCGTGCCGAGCCGGCCGAACACCTCGTCGCGGTACCAGAGGCCGCGCAGCCACTGGGTGACCATCGGGGCGGCCAGTGTGCAGTGTTCGGGGATGCCGCGATACATGGAGGTGTTCAGGATCTTCAGTGGGAGCTTCACCTGGCACCGCAGCGGCTGCGACACGTTCACCATCGTCCGGATCGACTGCGTCGGGAGGTAGTCGTCCGGCCCCTCCCCCAGCACCACGATCTCCCCAGTGGCCAGCTCACGAGCCCACTGCGTGCCTACTACGTGGTCGAGCTGCCACGGGTGGCACGGCAGCCAGACATACGAGTCGGGGTCGACCGTCCGGTTTCGGAACTCCTCGAGCACAGCAGCACCCAGTTCGCGACCGACAACCGCGTGCTCCGACAGGTCCGGCGTACCGCGGAACTCGGCGAGGCCGCGGCGTACAGCCAGCCAGACAAGGCGAAGCGGCGTCCGGACCTCCGGGGTGTAGCGCAGGCTGTCAGCCGCCGAGAACCCCAGACGCCCCTTGTTGGCCACCAACAACGGATGTCCAGTCAGGTGGCCCTCAAGCTCGCTTGACCAGCTCCGCGTTCGGCAGCGCAGCACCCGCCATCCGTACGTCGGCGGCCAGCGTGCTCGACAGTTCGGCGACATAGCCAGCCACCGTCTGACCAGACAGCCCCAACACGCCGGCGGCGTCCACCAGGAACTGCACCGGGTCCGTCGCCACCTCGCTCTCGTCGTTGCCGAGGATGCCCGCAGCTGTACGGCGTACCAACGCGGGGTCGACTCGCCAGCTGCCGAACGCGCCACGGGTGGACGAGAAGGTGTAGGTCGCAGCACCGAGCTCCAGAACACCGTCAACGGGGTGCAGCAGGTCCTCGGTGCAGAGCTGCGAGATCAGCTTGGCGAGCAGCTCAGACGAGCAACGTGTCCAGTTCATCCGGGGAGGGAGAAGCTGCTGAAGGCGGTGGACTTGGGCAGCCGGAAGATCTCCCGCCCGGCGACGGCGTTGAGGATCGTCGCGTTGCGGATCGCCCCGATACCGAGGTCGGGGGCCGCTACGCCGTGGCTGTGCAGGTCCGCGTTCGCGACGAAGAGCCGGCCGCCCAGTGCATCGTCGGAGACGCCGACACTGTGGTCCCGGTTGATCACCCAGCGCCCGGCGGCGTCTCGGCGTACAAGCGGGTCTACCGACTTCAGGAAGGGCAGGGGGCGGTTGCTGTAGCCAGTGGCGGCTACTACGGCGTCGCAGACGTGCTCGAAGGTGCGACCGCTGTCCGTATGGCGCAGGGTCAGCTCAATGGCGTCTGCACGGGCTACAGCCGCCTCCACGGCGACACCGCACTGCAGGTCGATCGGAGCCATCGGTGAGGCGTTGAGGTCGCGCTGGTAGAGCACGTCGTGGATCTCCTCCAGCGTGTCCGAGGAGATGCCCTTGTAGTGCAGCCACTGCTCCTTGACCAGCCGATCACGGGCCGGCTCGTCCAGTGCGTGGAAGTAGTCGACATACGACGGGGTCGTCATCTCCAGCACCAGCTTGGAGTAGTCCAGCGGCGCGAACGACGGAGTACGGGTCAACCAACTCACGGTGGGTCCACCGGCGGCGTTGGCCCGCAACAAGTCCAGTGCACACTCGGCGCCGGACTGGCCCGACCCGACCACAGTGACTCGTCCGGCCCGCAGCAGATCCTGCCGCCGGAACAGGTAGTCAGCGGAGTGCAGGAACCGCTCCGGAGGCAGCCCAGCCAGCGCAGCCGGTACTGCGGGCTCCGTGCCGACCCCTAGCACCAAGTGGCGAGCCTGCAACGACACAACGCGGCCAGCGCGCTCCACGGACAGGACGAAGAACTCCCCGTCCCACACCACGTCAGCCACGTGATGCCCGAAGTGCAGTGAGTCCAGCTGCGCCGCGCACCACCGCAGATAGGCCTCGTACTCGCGCCGGGTCGGGTGGAACTTCTCCCGCACGTAGAACTGGTACAGCCGGTCACTGTCCCGCAGGTACGACAGGAACGACAGCGGGTGCGCCGGCTCCACCAGGCTGACCAGGTCGGCCAGGAACGACACCTGCAGCATCGCGTCGTCGAACATCAGCCCGCGGTGCCAGGTGAACTCGGGCCGGCTGTCCAGCACCGCCAAGTTCACGTCGTCCAGGCCGTCGGCCAGCGCGGCCAGTCCCAGGTTGAACGGGCCACACCCGATCGCGATCACGTCGTAAGGGGCGGTAGTCATCTCTCAGGCCTCCACAGTCCGGGTCCGGACCATCAGTAGTGCGGTTTTCTCGGGCAGCTGTAGCTCCCCTTGGGGTTCGAAGCCGGCCGCGGCGAATGCGCGGACCGACGGGGTGTTGCCGGCGTCCGGTTCGGCGACCACCCGGTGGCAACGGGGATCGGCCCGCAGCAGCGCGTCGGCGAGCGACCGGAGCAACCTGCGCCCGATCCCCCGGCCGACCCGGGTGGTGTCACCGATGGCGATGTGGACACCCCAGTCGTGCTCCTCGCAGGCGTAGTACTCCGCCAGGCGGTCGTGCCGAACCCGGTAGAGCTCGACGTACGCGAGGTCCTCACCGTCGAGCGCGGTCATGCAGGGGATCGAGTGCTCGCCCGCGGCCTGCTCCTCGAGCACCTCGACCCAGCGCTCGACCGCCCAGTCCTGCTGCCACCACTGCCAGATGTGTGGCTGCCTCATCCACCCAGCGATGACGGCCGCATCCACTGCAGTGGCGGGGCGAAGGTCGAAGCCTTGGTCCAAGTGCAGCGACCGGGGTGGTGGGGTGGGCAAGGAATCCGACACTGCCGCTACGTCGCACCTCACAGGGCACCCAGCTGGAGCGGGTTCGGGACCTCCAAATAGACCGACTGGGCGTCCAACGGCGCCACCACCTCGTCGATCCCGCGTAGCCGGGTCATCATGTTCGCCTTGCACGGCAACCGGTCCGCCGAAAGCCAGCGCTGCGCCAGGCGATCGCCGTCCGGCCCGGCCGCCTTCAGCGACGGCAGCGCCTCCGACAGCCGGTCGCGAACCACGGAGAGCAGCGTGTCCTCATCAGCGAGCCCGTCCATCGCCAGACACCCGACGACCGCCAGAGCCTGGTTGTGGAGCAGGTAGTACGTCAGCCGGTCGTCCACGATCGCGTCCTCGACCACAGCCAGCGTGGAGTCCCTGAGCCCCGTCACAGCCAGCAGACCCTGCAGGTACGACGATGCGAGGTAATACCCCTGGTTATCCCGGTAGGCACCACCAGCAACCCTCCCGGCGTCGTCCAGCCGGACCAGGGTGTTCTGCTGATGCGCCTCCAGCCCGATCCCCGTCTCGGCGTACAGGTGGAGCATCGGGACCAGCACCTGATCGATGTACTCCGCTACCCACGCCGCCGCGCCACCCTCGCCATGCCCTGCCACTACCGCGCCGAGCCGGCTGAGCTGCCCCGGCCGCGGTGCTACCAGTCCGGCGAGACACGCACAGCTGTCGACGCCAGCCGGTACTTCCCGGACCGCGACATCCAGCCCGGTCAACGTCGGGCCGCCCTCATCGAGCGCAACCCACGCCGGGTCCCGCACGATGGAGAACCGCGGATGGGCGGTCGCAGTACCGGCGTTGTACGCCGCGTCGAGCAGCCGGTTGATCTCCAGACCGCGGCGGAGCTCCGTCGGGGTGGACTCGCGCCGGGAGTTCGTGATGCGCAGCCCGAGCGACAGCTTCAGCATCACGGGCAGGTCCGGGTGGTAGACGGTGCGCAGGCTCGACGTCGGGTACCACTGGGCGCCGAGGGGCCCCAAGGCCTTCATCCGGCGCTCGGCGAGCAGTGTGGCTACTCGCGGCCGCTTGAGCACGTCCGCGGACTGCCACGGGTGCGCCGGGATCAGCACGCGCCCGGGAGTAGGCGTGATGCCCGCCAGCGCGGCCATTAGCTGCAGGGCGTCCAGTCCCTGCAGTGAAGGCGCGCCGGCCACCTGGTCCGAGGAGACCAGCTCAGCGTCCACCTCGAACCAGTGCACCGCGAAGCGGCCTCCCAGCTCCGGCGAGTACGCCGTGAGCTCGGCACCGCTCAACCCGTCCCGGCTCTTCGGAGCGGGGTGGTTCAGGTGGCCGAACAGCAACACCTGCTCGGCCTCCAGAAAGCGGCCAGGGCCTCGCTCGCCCTGCTCGCCGACGAACACCGCGACATTGCGGACGGACTCCGCGGTTCGCGCCGCCAGGTCGTCGATCTCGGCCGGGTCGGCATCGGCCGACAGCAACCGGACCAGCTCCTCCGGCGCCGGCGCCACCCCGTCCACCAGTACGTCTGTGAACAAGTGCAGACCGGTTCGCGAGGCGTGCTGAACGACGGCCGTCACCGTCGAGCCATCGGCCGTCAGGGACAACTGCCCGGCGGAGACCGGTACGGAGGTCTCTCGGGTGTAGCACCGCAGAATCGCGTTCAGATGTGCCTCGACGGCCACTGAGGTAGGTCCAGCCATTGAGCCTGGTGAAGTCACGCCGCTCCTTCTCCGCTTGCCATCCGGTCCGACAGGACGTCGTGACCGGTGGCCACGACCTGGTCGAGCAGTTCCTCGATGTCCGTCGTGGTGGCATTCGGGTTCAGCAGCGTCAACTTCAACGCGACCGCCGCCGGGCGGCCGCCGCGGGCCGGCACCTTCGTCCGGCCGACCAGCACCCGTCCCGACGTCAGCAACCGGCGCCGGACCTCACCCTGGACACCGTCGAGCCAGTCGTCAGTCAGCTCGGCCGCCGCCAGCTCCCGCCCCCCGACCCGGAACAGCACCGTGGTCAGGGTCACCGGCGCCAGCAACTCGAGGTTGCTGTCGGCAACGACCCGGGCCGCGGCGGCGTGCGCGAGCTCGTGACAGGTGTCGAGCATCTTGCCCAGTCCGGCCCGGCCGTATGCGGTCAGCGTGGTGGCGACTTTCACCGCGTCCGGCCGACGGGTCGTCTGCAGGCTGCGGCCGAGCAGCCCGTCCAGCCCGGAGTCGATGTCGTCCGCCGGGTTCAGGTAATCCACCGACCGGCCAAACGCCTCGAACCGGTTCCGGTCGGCGACCAGCAGCATGCTGGTGGCGGCCGGCTGCCAGCCGATCTTGTGCAGGTCCAACGTCACCGAGTCCGCGCACGGCAACTCGGCGACCAGCGGAGCCAGCCGGTCGGAGAACAGCGCACCGAACCCGTACGCCGCGTCCACGTGCAACCAGGCGCCATACTGGCGCACGAGCTCGGCGATCCCCGCGATCGGGTCGATCGAGCCGTAGTCCGTCGTACCGGCGGTTGCCACCACGGCGACCGGAGTACGGCCGGGCTCGGCGAGCTCGTCGGCGAGCACATCCAGGCGCATCCGGAAGTCGTCGTCGGAGGCGATCGTGACGGCCGCCTCCTCCCCCAGCCCAAGCGCGGCACAGGCTCGCTGCACAGAGAAGTGGGCCAGCTCGGAGCAGAACACCACCGGCTTCTGGAGCCCGTGCATCCCGTGGCGTCGTACGTCGATCCCTGCCGCGGCTGCGGCACTGTCCCGCGCGATCAGCACGGCCAGCAGGTTGGAGATCGAGCCGCCAGGCGTCAGTACTCCGTCGGCTGCCGGGCCGAAACCGGCGAGCCCAGCCAGCGCCCGGACCACCCACTGCTCGATCGCCAGGGTGGCAGGGCCGGAGTCGTAGGTGTCCATCGAGGCGTTGCTCGCCGAGGCCAGCGCGTCGGCGTCGACCGCGACCTGGAGGACCGGCGGCTGCAGGTGGGCGGCCGCGTGCGGGTGACTAAGGTCGATGCCGTTCTCGTCCAGCAGACCTGCGATCAGGTCGAGCGCCGCGGACTCGCCCACACCGGTGGACGGCACCCGCGCCTCGCCCAGAATCTCCAATGTCCGCTGCAGCACCGCCGTCGGCAGCCCGGCGGGCAGCGGGCCACGGTCGCGATCCGCCACCGTCGACGCCAACGGCCAGCGCGGACAGGAGTCCTTCTCGACGAGACGCCGATCGCGGCCGAAGGGACTGAGCGGGGCATCGGCAGGCAGAGGGCTGATATGTAGGGCCTTCTTGTCAAGTGGGCAGGGCGAATTGGTCCTGAGTTTCGGGTCAGGACA
>NZ_JBHSKE010000028.1:0-34624 GCF_042657745.1 Kribbella qitaiheensis
ATGACGCCCTGGACGTCGAGCACTCCGTCCACCACGTCGGCCGGCGTTGCGCCGCCACCGATGAACTTCACCTTGCCCGCGCTCGACGAGGTCTTCCCGACATCAGCGAGGAGCGCACGTCCGTCGCTGGTGATGGGCAGCACGTTGACCGCAACCGGGCAGCAGGTGTCGGCCGCCGGGAGATCCTGTTCGCGGTTGGCCAGGTAGTGGGCGAAGGTGGTGCAGCCCAGGTCGCCGACCCAGCGTCCCTCAGTGGAACGCAATCCCGACAGGGACAGCAGTTCACCGTTGTGAAAGGTGGGATTGTCCCTGGCCTTCTCGGTCCAGGTACGGTCGACGACCTCGCGACCCTCGGCGCTCAGGGAGATCTCCCCCCTGACGATCAGATCGAGATCGTGGTCGATGGTGAACACTCTGGCGGTGGACGTGCTTGTCATGCACAGGTACCAATCGATGTCGTAGCGGTAGTTGATCTGCGGGTCCACCCTGCGGACGAGCCGGCGCGCGTGTCCGACTCCGGCGGACGAGGAGCCGACGGCGGCAGCACGCGGATTCGCAGCCGAAGCGGGTGAGACCGCTGAAAAGCTCCGCGTGGACGTCAGCCACAGCCGACCAGGAGTACCTCGCCTCGACATCGGAGCGGCCGTTGCTACCGCGAGGTTCGTCGTGCCGTCCACCGGCTCGATACTCAACCTGGCAGCCGCGAACTGGTGCACTTCGCTCGCGCCCTCCTAGCCCGCCCCTTCGCCCTTCCGGCCGGCGCGAGCTAGGTCTGCCGCAGCACGCTGGGGCGAGCGGCAGACACGATCCCCGGCGAGAACATGACGCCGATCTCATCGGTCCGGGCGGAGTTGCGCCCCGAAGACCTCCTCGCGCTTCCGGATCACGACGACTCGGGCTGAATTGGATCCTTCGTCGCCCAGACGACACTAGGTCATGCCGCGTTCGGAGCCTTGAGTGGCGGTGGCGCTGCAGCGTTGTGTTAGATGCAACCGTGACGGATAGGCCGAGCAAGTTGCCGCAGCCCCTCATCGCGGTTCTTGCTGCCGTCGGATTGTTCCGGCGCGCGTGTCGTCTTGGGGCGCGAGCATGATGGGCGACATCCATCTCTTTGAGGCCGCGGATCACAACGTTGAGGCCGCGGTCGGCCACTTCGCTCGGCGTGGTGTCGGTGCGGTGTGGGCTCGGCACGCTGGCACGCTGCTTGTGGCGGCCGAAACCGACTTCGTGGGCGCTTACCACAACGCCGCGTTGCGAGTGAGTTCTGACAACGCCCCGTCTCAGGTCTTGGACGAGGCACGCGAGTTTGGGCAAACGCACGATCGGCACATTGTGCTCTGGGTCGCCACCCACCGAGACCTCGACCTGGCCAAGGAGGCACGAATCCGCGGGCTTCGACCTCGGTCCGCAGCACTCGGCATGGCGCTGCGGACGCCACCACAGCCGCCTGTCGTCTCCGCCGATGTCGAGGTGGTCCAGGTCATCGATCATGCCGGGGTAGACGCCTTCGCCACGGTGCACCGCGGCGTGTTTGTCGACGGTGGCCGGCCCGCCCAGGCAGTGGAGCATTTCGCCTCGCCCGGGGGTATTGCTGGCACCGAACGTGGCCGCCGTGGTCGCCCGAGCGAACGGCACGGCTGTGTCTTGCGCGATGTTGATCCAGAGCGGACGCGCCGCCGGGGTCTACTGGGTGGCGACCAGCGCCGCAGCACGCAACCGCGGGCTCGGCACCCTGGTGACCGGCGCAGTCGTCCGTCTGGGCTTCGAGTACGGCGCTGAAGTTGTCGTCCTCCAAGCCACCGAGCTGGGCGCGCTGGTCTATCAGAAAATGGGTTTCACCGCATTCACCGACTACCAGCGGTTCCTTCTACCCTTCTCACCGGGAGATGGTCTCTCGTCGTGATCGCCCCGCGAGAATTCCGCAGCGCAGCGATAGCGCCTGCTCCCAATCGCTCCGCTGCTGAGGGCGGCTGGTGCCCGCCATCCGTGGCCGGAAGAGATCAGCACCCACTGGGGCCGAGGCAGCAAGACCCCGATGATCAAGGTCCAGCCCAAGATCGTCGTCGAAGTCGCCGCCGATGCCGCGCTGCAGCACGATCTCCGCCTCCCAGGACTCGCCCAGATGGTAGTCGTGGGCAGCCTTGCGGTTGCGCGCGACCACGGGGTTGGCCACGGGCTTCTTCACACGATGATTCTGCCCCGACAGCCCGATCTGCGAGCCACATGAGGCCGAGCTGGCTGCCCTGCCGAGCAGCGAGACCCTCTGTGGCAGCGCCAAGTGGAGCGCCAGCACATGCGCGAGGACCCCCTCGAGATTGCGCTGCGGCAGTGCGTAGAGGCTCCAGTTGGTCAAGGCGATCGTGCGGCCGTCCGTGGCCGGCGGGACGTCGCCTGTCCTCGGTCAGTTCACTGGTGTTGAGAGGTCCGTCGAACCAGACCCAGTGGCGGCTCCAGGAGACCGGCGAACCGCGATGGTCCGGCAAGAGCCGACTTGCCAGAGCTACTGGAGATGGCGACCCGCGTGGTGCCACACGTGGTGCGAAACCCTGGAAACCCATGGTGGAATCGGCGCCTGATGCGTGCGGGCGTGTCAGCAAAGCCACTCGCGCATCCGGTATCGAAACCCGGTAGCAGCACGATCGGGATCGGATCGGCGGACGTCGGCGCGACCGCCCCCACCACGATCTTCGCGTCGGTCGGGATGAACGGGGACTGACGACACCCCGCAAGCCTGCCGGATCTCACTCGCCTGCCCGGTCGGAGCAGTCGTTCGCGGCGTGTGTTTGGTCGGCCTGGGCAGGTCGGCGGAGACAATTCGGCGCGTGTGGCGCAGACTGGGTGGCGTGGGTGAGCCGGCGGTTGCGCGGCCCTCCCTCGTTGCGGGGCGGGTCGAGGAACAGGGGTTCCTCGGTGCGGCGATTCAGGGGGCGGCTGAAGGTAGGCCGTGTGCGGTGTTCGTGCACGGCGAGGCGGGCGTGGGCAAGACCTGCCTGGTGAGGCGGATCTGTGACGCTGCTGTCGGGCGGGGTTTTGTCGTGCTGTGGGGGCAGTGTGTCCATTTTGGATCGGTTGACTCGCCATATCTGCCGCTGGTCAATGCCTTGGAGGGCTGGTTCGAGTCGGCCTCGCCTTCGGAGGTGTCCGAGGTGTTGGCCGCTGTTCCGGCCGCTTCTGAGTTGTTGCCTTCGTTGGGTGGGCGGGCCTCACTGGGGGCTGTTCGGCTGCTGTCGGTGGTCGATGGGCTGGTGATGGCGATCGCGTCCCGGTGGCCGACGGTGTTGGTCGTGGATGATGTGCAGTGGGCGGATCCGGCGTCGCGTGATGCGATCACCTATCTGGTTGCGGGCTTCAGGAGCCAGCGGCTGGCCGTGCTGGCGACGTATCGGGACGAGGAACTCGCCGTGGGGCATCCGCTGCACAGCTGGCTGGCCGACCTGATCCGGCTGCCGTCGGTTTCGTCTCTCCGGCTGAATAGACTGAGCCGGGACGAGTCCGAGGACCAGCTCGCCTTGCTGCTGGGGGGCCGACCACATCCGCGCCTGGTAGCCGACGTGATACGACGGTCCGACGGCAATCCCTACCTCAGCGAACTGCTCGTCGGTGGGGTCACGCTCGCAGACGACGGCCTTCCTGCTGATCTGCCGACAGAGTTGGCGGGAGCGTTGCTCGGGGCGTGGCACCGGCTGTCGGCGCGGGCGCGTGAGGTCATGCGGATGCTGGCGGTCGGCGGACGGCCTATCCTGGTCGACGATCTGACCGGGGTCGTCGCGGCACGCGGTATCGGCGCCGAGGCCGTGGTCGCCGCGCTGGTCGAAGCGACGAACTCCGGGATCTGCGTAACGCTGGGCGCCGGGACGTGCTGGTTCCGGCATCCGCTGCTGGCCGACGTATTGTGCGGGTCCTTCGTCCCCGGCGAGGCGGGCCCAATCCATGCGGCATGGGCGAAGGCGCTCGAGTCTCGGTCCCGCACAGGCATCGACGAGGTACGGCGGCAGGGCGACCTGGCGCTGCACTACCAGGGTGCAGGGGATCTGGAGTCCTGCCTCGAGGCGTCGCTGCGCGCAGCCGATCTCGCGCGAGATGTCAGGGCGCTTCGTGAGGAGGCGCTTCACCTGAGCCGGGCGGCGCGGCTGTGGCCTACCGTCCATCGCGGAGACGCCGAGAGCGTGGGCCAGGAACTGGACCTGCTGGAGCGTGTCGCTGGGGCGCACAGGCTGGCGGGTGATGATGAGTCCATCTTCACGGCGTGGAGTCGGGCGCATGATTTGGTCGATGAACGCGCCGACCCACTGCGGGCGAGCCGGGTCGTCAGGCGCTGGTCCCTTAGCGCCGTGTCAACGGGCCGAGCCACAGGCGAACCGATCCGTGAGCTCGAGCGCGCTGTCGAGCTGGCCCGGGCGTCTGCTGACAGTAGGGAGTATGCCGAGGCGCTCGCCGGTCTGAGCGAGTCTCACACGTTCATGAACGCCCCCGAGGTGGCGCAACGATACGCCGAGCAGGCAGTCCAGGCAGCGCATCGGTCCGGGTCCAACGAAGCATTGACGCACGCCTACAGGGCACGGGCCCTGGCGTTCATCCGGGAGGACCGGTCCGATCGCGACTCCGGGGAGTGTTTGCGTTTCGCCCGGATGACGCATGACCCTATCTTGCTCACACAGGCTCGTATGGTCAGGTCGGACTACCTCGATGCGCGCGGCCGTGTCGCCGAGTCGAGCGAGCTCATGGCCGAAGGGCTCAGTGACATCGTTAACGCGGGCGCGTTGAACGTGGTCGCCGGCCTCACGCGAGTTCAGGCGTGCCAGCTGCTCATGTTCGGGCGCTTCGAGGAGGCCGGCCGCGTCATCCGCCAAGGCCTCGCCTTGGCCGAGGGGGCGGAAGGAACAGGTGACGTTCGGCTCGCGGCGGCGTTGCTGTCCACCCGGCGAGGAGATCTAGTCGTCGCTCGTCTGCACCTGCAGCGAGCGAGAGAAGCGATACCGGACCTCGAGGACCGCCCCGGCTTAATGGCGCCGCCGATCCTGGCTGAGTGCCTCCTGGCAGATGGGCATCCCGACCAGGCCCTCGAGATGCTCACGCGGACGCTTGCGGTCCAGTCCGTAGATCCCCGTGTTGCCGACGAGATGCTCATGTGGGGTGCGCGTGCTGCAGCCGACATGGCGCAGGACGCCCGAGATCGACACGACGGCGATCGAGTCAGTTCGGCCAGGTCCGCCCTTGACGGCCTCGTTGCATTACGCAAGGACCTCCCCGGTCGGCCGTTCGATGTGTTGGTCGCCGAGGACCGTGTTCAACCGGCGATGGAAGCACTCTTCAATGCGGAGACCCGGCGGTGCAACGGTGAGGCGGGCACATCTTCGACGTGGCAGGAAGCCGCCGCTAGGTGCGCAGCCGCAGGCCTGCGATGGGAGCAAATGATCGCGTCCTGGCGATGGTCCGAAGCCCTGCTGGACGAGGGAGCAGATCCTTCCACCGTCGCCGCGCCACTCAGAGCGGTGCACCAATTCGCGGCTGCATCTGAGGCTCACCCCCTGCAGCGCCAGGCAGCCGGACTGGCGGCCCTCGGCAAGATCTCGCTCGAAGAACCGGCGGTCGCGACGCCGCGACGCGACGCACTGCCGGCGCCCTTCACTGCGCTGACGCAGCGAGAACTGGAGGTACTCTCCCACCTCATCGTGGGGAGAACCTATGCAGAGATCGCCGACGCCCTGTTCATCAGCAAGAAGACGGTCAGCGTCCATGTGTCGAACTTGCTGCGCAAGACGGGAACATCGTCACGTCAAGATGTATCCGCGCTCGCGCTGAGACTCGGCCGGTCCACAGTCAACCCGGACTGAGCCACACCGGCTCGGGATGGTGGACCCTCGGGATCAATGCGATCTGGGCAGGTGGCTCAGAATGCCGTTTGCGGGGGCAAGTCGAGCACGACGATCGACGTTGTCATGGACGCCAACCTCGCAGGCGTGTATCTGTCCAGGATCATGCGGATGATCGGCAACCGCCGTACCTGTGGGGGGCGTAGGTACGGCGATCCGCCTAGATGGCAGGCGCGTGGCGACGTCGGTACAGCCACAGCCCACCGAGGGCCAGGCCCGCGCCGCCGAGCGCGGATGCGCCGGCCTGGACGGCCTCAACGGCGGCGTCGTCCACCGGCACCTGCACCCGCTGGGTCACCGACACCGGTGCGGTGCTATCCCCAGACCCCGGCTCCGGGGGTTGTTGTGCCGAGGCTTCGGTCGCAGTGAACGCGGCGGCGCCCAACGCGAGTGCGGAAACTGCGATGGCTGAGTTCCTGCGGTTCATGACTTCTCCATGAGATCGATGCGGCGGGATCGCCGCTCCCTTCATGGTCTTTCGCGCAGGCTGCGACACACATCGGGCTCATCACCTCAGATCGAGGGCCAAACCTCCTCAGATTAGGCCCTAAGCGAGTTCGCGTAGATACGCCGCCCGGTCTTTCCGCCCCGCCCGGTTCCCCCTGCCCGGTCAACGGGCGTCGTCCGGACGTCGCGGTCGGGCGGAATACGACCAAGATCAACGCGGGGTTACGAGTGGTTGGCGGCATCGAAGGCCTCCCGAATGTGGGTCGGAACTCGTCCGCGGTCATTGACCTCGTACCCGTTCGCACGAGCCCATTCCTTGACTCTGCGAGGATCCGCATCAACTGTCGTTCGGGTGACCCGCCGGCCGCGTGTGTTCTTGATCGGTCGGCCGACACCCGCGTCGCAAGCGCTTCAACAGCCCGGTTGTAGTCCTCGATCGTCGAACGGTGATAACTCACGGGCCGAACACCACCGCCGCTCTGCGGAACGGACAGCGTCAACGTGTCGCCCGACCATGTCCCCGTGATCGTGGTGAGCCCATCCACGGTCAAGTCCACCGCGCGGTCCGACACATGCCCCCGGATGCTCGCATTCGACGTGTCGGTCGGCGGCCCGTCAGACTTCGTCGACGCAGAAACCGCTTGATACGTCCCTGTGAGTACGCCGTCCCCGTCCTCGGTCCACTGAACGATCGACAGCTGATTGCTCCCGTCCGCTACGAACGTAGCGGGTCCCGCTGCGCCGCCGACGTACAACCAGCCGTCAATACACCGACCAACACCAGCGCCATCGGCAACCGCGTCATGACCCCCTGTGGAACCCTGGGGCCGCGCCGGCCCACCCTCCTCTCGCTCACTCGCACGCCCTCCGGCGTTACGCCACCAGCCCACCAGTTGAGGCACTCGTCTAACCGATCAGCCCTCCGCCGGGAACAGTGCCTCGGCGAGCGAGGTCTAGATCGGACGATTGGGGATACTCTGCGTTGGCCGCGGACCACGGCTGAGGTTGGCGCGCTGGCTGTCCGCGCGGGTGCCTGCCCGCGTTGGGCGGAGCTTCGCAACGGGCGTGGCTCGGCGGTTCGCATGGACGGCATGGCTGGCAAGAGAGTCCTCGGCTCAGCGATCGCATGACACGGTTTGTGACACGAACTCAAGTCAACGGGTGCTGGTGAAGGCGACCAGAGGGGCGCCCGAGACGCTCCTGACGCCTAGAGATGGCCAAGTTCACGCCATCGCGCAGCCTTTTAATCCGCAGGCTGTAGGACGTGTGGGGTTGGCTGGCTGTGTGTGAGATGTCCCTCTCGCGTGGTCGTGGCGCTGGTGGCCTGGGGAGGGTGACCATGTAGTGGTGACTTCCTCGCCGCGCCCGCCGTACGTCGGTGGCAGACCGGATCCGATTGGCGGGACTGGCGCGCTCGGTGGAGAGTCCGCTCCGGCCCGCGGGTACCTGCTGGACAACGCGCGCGCCGAGGCGGGCGAGCGATTCGTGTGGCTGGCCGAGTTGTTCGACAGTGTGACGCGCGGGCACTTCGATCGACTGGGGGTCAGGGCTGGCTCGCGCTGCTGGGAGGTGGGGGCCGGTGGCCCCGGTATCCCGGAGGGGCTCGCGGCGGCCGTGGGTCCGACCGGGTACGTGCTGGCCACGGACATCGACCCGTCGTGGCTGACGGCAGGCGACGGGTACGAGGTGCGCCGGCACGACGTCGCTGCTGATCCGCCCCCGGAGCCGGGGACGTTCGATCTGGTGCACGCCCGGCTCGTGCTGGTCCATGTACCCGACCGGGCTCGGGCGTTGGCCACGATGGCGGCGGCACTACGGCCCGGCGGCTGGCTGCTGGTCGAGGACGCCGATACCGCTCTGCAGCAACTGGCCTGCCTCGATGACAGCGGCCCTGCGCAGCGGCGGGCCAATCGGCTGCGCGATGCGGTCCGGGAGCTGTTGACGCGCCGCGGCGCGGACCTGCGCTACGGCCGGACACTGCCGCGGGCATTGCGTGAGGCCGGCTTGGTAGATGTCGCCGCGGCGGGCTCTTTCCCGGTCGGCGGGCTGGCCTGCGACCGGCTGGAGGCGGCGACCATCCGGCACGTGCGCGGCGAGCTGCTCGCGGCCGGCCTGGCCGACGATGCCGAGATCGACGCGCACCTGGCCGTCATCGACGCGGGCGAACTCGACCTGACGCTCGCGCCGCTGATCTCGGCCTGGGGACGCCGTCCAGCCGAGCACCCGCCGGCACTCGGTTAAGTGCGGGTCCAGCGTGCCGGATCGAGGCAAGTCCTGTCGTGACCGTCACGCGCCACCTACCGCTCCGGGCTCGACTCCCGCCTTGTCACCCCGCCTATCCTTGCGGCCGGTCACGAGGCGCTGTCTGGATCGCCCGCCGGATGCTCGATTGGTGTCGGTCCGCGGCTGTGGTGTGTTGGTGGACGATGGTGTGCATTACCTGCACTGCTCCCGAGGAGGCATCCAGTGGCTCAGAGAGTGGAGATCCTGCTCACAGATGATCTCGACGGCACCGATCTCCCCGCCGGCAGGGGAGAGACCGTGACCTTTGCGCTCGACGGCAGCTCCTACGAGATCGACCTCGGCACCAAGAACGCCGCGGCGCTCCGAAAGGCGTTGGCTGTCTACATCGATGCGGCGCGACCGATCAGGAACAAGCGAGGCAAGAAGGTCACCCGCTCGACCGTCGGCGCGGATGCCCGCACCGTGAAGGAGTGGGCTCGCGCCAACGGCTACGAGGTCAACGACCGCGGACGAGTCCCGGGCGACATCAGAGAGGCGTTCGACGCTGCCAACTGACTCGATAGCCAATCAGAAAGCGTGGGACGATCGTTGAATCAAGGTTGGGGCACCTCCGCCGACCTGGTCGCGGTCGTGGTGCGGTTCGTGGTGCGAAAGGTGGAGATCGATGGGGAAATCGGCGTGTGGTGCGGAAGGGCGCGTAAGGATTCGCGCTTGTAGAGACCCAATTCAAGGGTGTCGTTCTCCCTCGTAATGAGAAGGTCGTCGGTTCGATTCCGACAGACGGCTCCACCTCGCCCGACTCGGACCGGACTCAACACGTCGAGACAGCGTGGGATGGCGCGAAGCGCTTGCCTAGGGCAACACTGGCAGGGTGGGCAAGCCGGCACCTGACCTGCTCGGGCCGGTCGGACTGGAGCTGGCCCGGGCCGTCGAACGGCTGCCCGGCCAGCACGCCATGCCCGGCGGATCCCGCTACGAATTGAAGTGGAATGGGTTCCTTCACTGAACTCGTCATGTGAGCAGAATGCGCATCCTGGGTCGGAGATCTCGCAGATACGTTGGAACAGCGAGGTTCGGCCGAACCTGGAACCCACCTCAGACCGAACTGTGGTTCTTCGACGGTCTCGGACGGCCGGCAACACCTGGTTGAGGTCGGCGAGTAGCGGCGAGTCATTGCGGGGCATACCGTGGCGTACGGAGAGCGGGAAAGACGCCTACAGTCCGGTTGGGTAGAGCAGTACTTATTTTCGCTGCGGCTGTCGCTATGGTCGTTCTGGTGTCAACCGCTAACGCGGCGGCGCCGATCCGTCAGGGGGGCGATCCAATGGCCACTGACGGCCCGGTCCCGGGGCAAGTTCAGCCAACCCCCGAAGAGGACGCGGCTCAAGCACTAATGCAGTGGCTCGCCGAGAATCCCAAACCCAACGCGGGCAGCGTTAGCGTTCTCGACGACCACAAGACCGTCGTGGTCTATTGGAAAGGCGATCCCCCGGCTGATCTGCAGCAATTCGCGGCGAGCCAGCCGGTGCCGGTGACCATCCGCAAGGCCACCTACAGTCGAGCCGAGCTTCTGGCCGTCGCCAAATCGCTGATGGACGCCAACCCGGGTGTCGTGAGTTCGGCTGGGCCGAGCGGTGACTTCTCCGGCGTGGGGATCACGCTCAACTCCAAGGCGCCACAGACGGCGCTGGCGGCCGTGCGGGCGCAGAGCGCGGTGCCGATAGAGTTCCGCGGGGTTCGCGACACCAGGTCGGCCGCCAGCAGATGAACCGTGCTGCTGGCCTGCCATCTGTCGCTACCGCTCCCATCACTGCCTGATCCCGCCGTGGACGCCTGACGCGACGCTCACGCGCGATGCCCGAGGGGTGAGATTTCGGGCTCCCCGCAGTTGAGCGTGTCGTGTCGTAACGCAAGGCGGCTCGGCATCACCGTCGTGGCCGCTGACCTGCCCGAGGCCTGGCGACTGTGGGCACGACATCACCCCCACGCTCGAGAAGATGTACCGGGCGATGGGGCAGGAGTTGCCGCGCACCAAGCGGATCCTGGAACTCAACCCGGAGCACGCGCTCGTCACCGGGCTGCGCACTACGCACGAGGCCAACGCCGACGACCCGGCGCTGGCCGAGGCCGCCGAGCTGCTCTACGGCATGGCGCTGCTCGCCGAGGGCGGCGAGCTCGCCGACCCGCCCCGCTTCACGTGCCTGCTCGCCGACCGACTGGCCCGCTCGGTCTAGACAAAATCCTGGATTCGAGCTACCGCGACGCCCGTCGCGCGGCGGATGTCGCGGTAGCCCATATCTGTCAGGGTTTGAGGGCGCGGGTGGCGTAGTAGCCGGGCAGCCACCCTGCGGTGGCGTCGGAATGGTGCGGGGCCTCGTCGAACCCGGTGATCACGAAGCCGGCGGCCAGCTGCCCGCCGATCTGCTCGGCCATCGTGTGGCTGTACTCCAGCGGCGCGTTGGCTCCCCACAGCCGCTCGCGCTCCTCGGCCGGGACGTGCGTCAGGTCGCTGTACGGCAGGCGGTGGCGGACGACCAGCTCGCCGCGGGTGTCCATGGCCTCGTGGTCGAACAGGTACACGTCGGGGTTGAGGAAGCCGCACAGCAGCGCGCCGCCTGGCCGCAGCACGCGGAAGCACTCGCGCCACACGGGTGCGAGCTCGGGCACGAACAGGTTCGAGACCGGGTTGAAGACGAGGTCGAACGAGGAGCCGCCGAACTCCGACAGGTCGCGCATGTCGCCCAGTACCGTGCGCAGCTCCAGACCCTCGCGCTCCGCGACCATCTGATCCTGGGCGAGCTGACGCGGCGAGTTGTCGAAGACCGTGACCCGCGCGCCGGCCGCGGCGAGCGTCGGGCCTTGCTGCCCACCGCCCGAGGCCAGGCAGAGAATGTCTACATCGGACAGGTCGGCGGGCAACCACGCCCGGTCGACCGGCCGGTACCCGATGAGCACGACGGACCAGTCACCAGCGCGTGCCCGCGCGACGGTCTCGGGAGTGACCGGGCGCGACCACTCGTTGCCGCTGTCGACCTGAAGGTCCCACGCCGCGCGGTTGTGCGCTACCGGATCAACGCTCACGGGCATACGGTAGCGCCCCGGCGACGATCGCCACCGGGGCGCATACCTTCAGCTTCTGGTCCAGGCCTGGTTGCTGTCTCAGTTGCAGGTCGAGACAATGCGTTGCCTCGCACAGGTGCGCCGCGCGGGCGTACCGATCGCCGCCGGGGAGAACGTGCCCACTCTCATCGAGTTCGATCGCCTCTTCGGCGCCGGAGCGGTGAACTACGTCCAGCCGAGCCCAGCCAAGGTGGGCGGCGTGACCGAGCTGTGCAAGGCCTTCACGCTCGCGTCCGTCCGCAACGTCCCGGTGATGCCCCACAGCTTCGCACCTACCTGAATGTCTAGGCATCCCGAATCGCATCGGAGCCCCGTGCGTCGGTGTGCGACATCTCCCAGCCGCCACCGGCTGCCGATGTTAGGTTCGCTGGCATGACGGAGCAGATCACGGCCGGGCAGTTCCACGCGGCCGACCATGTCGGGGACTGGCGCTCCCTCTACCACGTGGTCTCGGCCCACTTCCGGACCGGCTCGCTCGCCAAGGGCATCGCGCTCGTCGATGAGATCGGTCGGCTCGCTGGGGAGGCCGAGGAGCAGTACCTCACTGTCGACCTGCGGTCCGCCGGCGTCACAGTGTCCCTGGGATTGCGCGACATCGCGCTGGCTCGGCGGATCTCGGCCGTCGCCGAGGAACTGGAGATCCCCGCCGATCCGACCGTCGTGCAGGTCGTCAACGTCACTGTCGACGCACTCGTCGGCGCGGACGTGCTGCCGTTCTGGCGGGCGCTGCTCGGTTACGGCCAGATCGGCGACGACTACCTGTTCGACCCGTTGCGCCGCGGCCCGGGCTTCGGGTTGCAGCAAATGGACGCGGCGCGCCCACAGCGCAACCGCATGCACCTTGATGTCGCCGTCCCCCACGATCAGGCCGAGGCCCGCATCTCCGCTGCCCTGGCCGCGGGCGGCCACCTGGTCTCCGACGCGCACGCGCCGATGTGGTGGGTCCTGGCCGACGCCGAGGGCAATGAGGCGTGCGTCGCCACCTGGGTCGGCCGCGAATAGCGCGCGCAGATCGTTACGCTCGCCTGGCCCCTGCTTCTTGCCTAAGGCATCAGTCAGCAGATTGCCGTTTGTGACGGCGTTGCGGAGGCCGCTTGCTGCTGTGTCTGGCTCAGTCGCGAAGTGGAGTCGACGGCGGGCTCGTGACTTTGCGGCACGGGAGTGGCAATGTTACCTATGGGGTTCTCATGGAGCAGTTGGCAAACGTCAGCGACGACCAAGTCCTCGCGATCGCGGGACTGCTGGTGTTCGTCCTGATCATCGGATTGTTCTACAAACCGATTCGTGAGTTCCTACGCGCCAGCAACGAGGTCGAGTTCTCCGGGCCCGGGGTCGGGATAAAGGCCAAGCGCAGTGACGAGGCAGTCAGGGAGCTTCGAAAGGCCGCGATGCGACGAGGTGGCGCGGCATTGTGGTTCCCTTGGCGCACCCCCCGTCAGGTGAAGCTCGTCGCAGCTGCGATTGAACGGTTGGGTCGAGAGCCCCGTCTGCTGTGGGTCGACGACCATCCCAGCAACAACTCCTACGAACGCAGGGCCTTCGAGCGCATCGGTGTGGGCGTCAAAGAGGTCACGTCGACCGCTGATGCGTTGCGCGAGCTGGTAACTGATGCCTGGACGTACGACGTGATTGTGACCGATCTGCGCCGGGGGACGCGCCCGGCCGCCGGCTATGAAATGCTGACCCTGCTGGGATTCCTCGGATACCACCAGCCGGTGATCGTCTACTCCGCAACGATGAGGAAAAGGCGCGGGTACGACGAGGCGATCGCCCACGGAGCCAGGTTCGCCACGACCAGTCCGGAGAAGTTGTTCTGGCAGGTATCTCTCGCCCTTGAGTCCGCGGTACGCGCTGACGAGGTACCGTCCTCGGATCTCGGCGACACCACCCCCTCACCGAATCCCGAGACTGCCTGACCCCGCTTGCCAAGCTGCTACGGGGTGTTCGGGGTTAGCGCCTGACGGATGACGACGAGGGCGAACAGCAGCAGCGTGAGCGTGTGGACGACGGTGCACCACAGGCAGATCGCGTCGATGCGGAAGAGTTCGGCCCAGATCAGGTAGCAGACGAAGGCGACTCCGACGACAACGGCCGCAAGGCGAAGGCGGCCGGGCCACGGGGACGGCGTACGCCAGAGCGGCGGTAGCGACAGTACGGTCATGGCGGCGAAGAATCCCAGCCCGAGAACCGCGACGGGGATCCCGAGAATGCGTGAGTACTCGCTGCTGGTGACCTTGACGCAGTTGACCACTCCGGTGTTGGGGCAGGCGAGGGTGCTGTCCGCCGTGAAGTGCTCGTAGGTCAGGTACGTCGAGACCGCGAGGCCTGCGATGGACAGCAGCAAGGTGGTCCAGGGGATCCGGCCCAGCGGCGAGTGCTGTGTGGTGATGTGCTCGGATCGGTGTCCTGAGTGTGCGGTCCCGCTCACGATCAGCTCTTCCCGAGCTTGCCTGCCGCCGCTGTGACCGCGTCGCTCGTGCAGACGGCGGTCGGCTGGTTGCCCGTGACCTTGCAGAGGGCGGCCGTGTAGAGGCTGGCGGAGCCGTCGATGGCCTTCGCGATGGGGCTGGAGGAGTCCTTGAGCGCAGCTGCGATCTCGGCCTGGGTCTTCCCGGCCAGCAGTTCCGGACTGTACGAGGCACCCGAGGAGACGAACTTCCCGCCGAGGTCGATGAACGGGATCGAACCTCCGCTCTGCACGTACGGCGGTTGGTTGTAGGTGTCGAAGATCTTCTGGTCGGCAGCCGTCGGGGTGTCCAGCGGCGCGTAGTTTCCGTTGACCTTCTCGTTGGTCGTGGTCTCGACGCCGGTGAAGGCCAGGTACTGGCTGGTGTACGTCGCTCCGTGGAACGACAGGGTCGGGGTGTTGGGGAACACGTCGTCGCCGGCGGAGTGCGTCGTGCCGAGGTTGTTGAAGGTCCCGAACCGCGAGAGCGACACCGTGACAGGCCACCGTTCGGCAGCGCAGTACGGGCAGAACTCGGCGCCGATATAGAGGACCTTCGGCTTACCGCTGGAAGTCAAAGGGGGCGCGGTGATCGCCGACGGGCTGGCCTGAGCCGCATCGGTGCCGACCGCGGCGAACGTCGTCGCCGGGATGGAAGTCAGGGCGGTCATGATCTGGGCGTCGGCCGTACCGGAGGGGCCGGTACTGGACTCCTTACCGCCGCCGGCCAGGCGCACCGCGACCAGTCCGCCCACCACGATGACGACGACGGCGACGGCGCCGAGCGCGAGAAGGAGACGCTTACGCCGCTCGGCGCGTGCCTGAGCGGCGAGCTGAGCCGCGACCTTCTCCCGGGCCCGAGCCTTCTGCTCGACACGCCTGCTCATGGTTCTCCCTGTCTTCCCGAGGCTCGATCGGGGCATGACACCGCCACTGTCGTGGATCGCCCCGCGGTGCGACGAATCGAGCCGAGGCGGAGTTGTGCACCACCCTGCACAAGTGCCGAACCGGCCACGAAATTCCGCGACAGCATTACCGACGGCGCTCAGATCTCGCGAGTGAACACCTGGCGTTCACCATCGCCGAGCTCAGTAGGACGCTAGGCGGTCGTGGAGGATGTCGAGCTGGGCTGGGTTGTTGGTCAGCTTGATGGCCTCCATGTCGGCCTCGTGGGCTGCCGCGGTCCTGTCGCCGGCGCGGAGGAATTCGGCTCGGGTCGCGTGGAATAGTGGATAGTTCTTCAGAGCGGCCTGGAGGTCGTCGAGTTCTGCCAGGGCAGCTTGTGCGCCGTACACGTAGCGGGCGGCGACGGCACGGTGCAGCTTGGTGACCGGGGTCGGCTGGAGGTGGAGCAGCATGTCGTACAGGACGAGGATTTGCTGCCAGTCGGTGTCGGCCCAGGTGACTGCTTCACAGTGGCAGGCGGCGATCGCGGCTTGGAGTTGGTAGGGCCCGGGGGAGCGGTGGCGGCGCGCCGTACGGGTTAGCAAAGCTGTGGCGTCGGCGATGGCGCGATGGTCCCACTTGCTTCGGTCCTGGACCTGCAGAAGGACGAGTTGTCCGTCGGAAGTGAACCGCCCGGCAACGCGAGCTCGGTGCAGCCGGATCAGCGCCAGGAGTCCGGAAACCTCGGGCTCGTTGGGGAGCAGGCCGGCGAGGAGTGCCGTGAGCCATTCGGCGTCGTCGACCAGGTCCCGGGAGTGTGCTCGCTCGCTGGTGCTGGACAGGTAGCCCTCGTTGAAGAGCAGGTAGATGACAGTCAGTACTTCGCTGAGTCGCTCGGCCAGCTCGTCGTCGCGAGGGATCCGGTAGGGGATTCCGGCGTCGGCGATCTTGCGCTTGGCTCTGGTGATGCGTTGCGCCACGGTGGTCTCCGGGACGAGGAACGCCGCGGCGATCTGTGCCGTGGTGAGGCCACAGACCACGCGAAGGGTGAGCGCGATCTGGGCTTCGCGAGCCAGCGCGGGGTGGCAGCAGGTGAAGATGAGCCGGAGCCGGTCGTCCGGGGCGCGGTGGATCGGCCATTGCAGCTGGGCGAGTTTGGAGCGGTAGTTCTCCTGCCTGCGGAGTACGTCGAGGCCCCGGCGGCGTGCCACGGTGAACAGCCAGCCGTCGGGCCGGTCGGGAATCCCTTCTTCGGGCCAGCGCTTCAGCGCGATCTCGATGGCGTCCTGGACGAGATCCTCGGCGGCGGAGAAGTCGCCCAGCAGCGATACGAGCGAGGCGGCGAGCTGGCCCGCATGGTCGCGAACGACGCGGGCCAGCTCGTCAGCAGCGGGATCGGCGCTCATGACTCCACGGGGCGGATCTCGACCACAGGGCACGCAGGCCAGGTCTTCACCATCCGCAGTGCCTCGTCGAGATCAGCGACCTCGATCTCGGTGAACCCGGAGATGACCTCCTTGCCTTCCATGAACGGGCCGTCAGTTGTGACCGGTTCGGGCCCGTCGAGGCGTACCGTGGTCGCCGAGGCCCCGCCCTGGAGCTTGCTGCCGCTGTGGCGGATGTTGGCCGCGTGGTCGATGAACCACTGGTTGACCCGTTGATAGACCTCTTCCAGCTCGGTCGGGCTCAGCGACTCGAGCTCCTTGGCGTACTCCTCGGTGTCGACGAACATCAGCACGTACTTCACGCACGTCACCTCCTGTTGTCAGTGTGGCTGGTCGGAGGTCAACTGGAGGGGAGGTCGGCGTACAGGTCGACGCCGTTGCCGGCCGGGTCGGTGACGGTGGCGTAGCGCATCCCCCAGGGCGCGTCGAATGGTTCCTGCAGCCCGGTGACGCCTGCTGTGGTGAGTTCGGCGTACCTCGCGTCGACGTCGGCCGGGGTTTCGAGCTGAAAGGCGAGGAAGGTTCGCCCGTTGGCGGGCGCGGTCCACTCGGCGGTCGTCTTGCTGCGCAGGTCGTCGGTGTCGAGCATCAGGTGGAGCCCGTTGGGAAGGTCGCAGCCTGCGTGGTCGTCGGGCATGTACTGGTCGCGGACGAATTCGAGGCCGAGCAGCCGGTAGAAGTCGATCGCGGCGCCCAGGTCGGTGACGGTGATGTCGAGGACGTTGAGTGTGGGTTGCATGGTGGTCTCCAGGTCACTTGACTGCTTCATAGGGGAGACGATCGGAACGCCACCGGATACGACAAGCCTCCCGCCCTGCCCGCGGGCACAGCTCGCCGGCAGGGCGTCCAGGCTTTTCTCCGGCCGCGTGTCGTATTCGGCGGCGCGCCGATCGTCGTATACATAGGGGCAGCTAGCCGAGCTGCAGAGGAGAAGGAGGGCGCAGTGCCGGATGACGACAAGTTGCGAGCAGCGCACCGAGCCCTGGTGGATCGCGTTCAGAACGGAGAGGGCAGGGCAGCTGCGGAGCAGCGAGCCCGTGCCTTCAGCAACGACGGCCTCTCCCCGCCGTTGGACGCGCTGATCGGCAAGGTCGCCACGAGGCCGACGCAGGTCACCGAGGCGGATTTCGCTGCGGCAAAGGCGTCGGGCTTCAGCGAGGACCAGCTTTTCGAGCTGGTGATCTGCGCCGCGGTCGGCCAGTCCGCCCGACTGTATGAAGCGGGACTGGCGGCCCTGGCCGAAGCAACGGTCGACGGGAGGCAGGACAATGCGACTTGACATCCTCAACCGCGGCTACCGCCCCGGAACCAAGCTGCTCTTCGCGGTCATCCGGCTGTTCTCCGGGCACCCGGTGCCAGACGCCGCCAAGCTGGTCTTCTACCGGCCGGATTTCTACGGCGCCCAGGCCAAGGAGTTCACCCACGAGGCGATGCGCGGGCCGTCCGCCTGGTCGGTAGGCGACCGGGAGCTGATGGCGGCCTACGTGTCCAAGCTGAACGACTCCGCGTTCTGCATCGGCGCGCACACCGCGACCGCAACGCAGGCGTACCAGGACGGGCCACGGGTCGCGGCGGTGCTGGCCGACCTGGAATCGGCCTCGGTCGAGGAGCCGCTCCGGGCAACGCTGCGGATGCTCGGCAAGCTGACCACCGAAGGAAAGCTGGGCGCCGAGGACATGCGGGAAGTGCTGGCCGCCAGCGTCTCTCCCCAGCAGGTCGAGGACGCGCTGGCTGTCTGCGTCGCGTTCAACACGACCGACCGGCTCGCCGACGCCTTCGGCTTCGAAGTCCTCAGCCCCGAAGGCTTCGAGGCAGGAGCCAAGTACCTGCTCAAGCGCGGCTACCGATAGCGCGTGCAGCGCCCGCCGCGGCGGCGTCGCCAGACCTGCGCGCATCGCGGTTCAAAGCTGGGTTTGTGCGATCGCTCATGACCCTTCGGGAGGCCGGGCTCGGAGGCCGTCAACCAGTACTGCGACCGCGGTCGCCGGGCTCGTCCGCTGCGCTGAGCGGGGGCTTAGCGCATAGAGCACCCCGGTCATCAGCGCCATCAGGTCCGCGGTGGTGATGTCCTGGCGCACGTCACCGCCTCGTTGAGCCCGTTCCAGCAACTGTCCGAGGGCGCGCTTCAACCCGTCGGCAGCGGTGGTCACTGCGTCCTCGCCGCTGGGCCGCAGGGCATCGAGCAGGTCTGCCTTGGCTGCCGCGTCCTCCACCAGCCGCCCGATGAACTCGAAGAGGGCGTCGCCGGGCGCCTCGGCCTGCAGCAGAGTCGCGGCGTCCCCGCCGAGGCTTTCGATGCGGTCCAGCATCACCGCCTCGAACAGGGCCTCCCGGTTCGGGAAGTGGCGGTACAGCGTGCCCGGGCCGACGCCGGCTCGGCGGGCGACGTCGTCGAGGACCACGGCCATCCCCTGCTCGGCGAACGCCTCGCGGGCAACCGCCAGCAGCCGCTCGCGGTTGCGCCGGGCGTCGGATCGCACTGGGCTCAGTCGCGGCCGGGCAGCGCGGGGATGGTGAGGCCGCGGGCATGGAACAGGCCCATCGGGAGCGCCCCGCACGCTGCCGCCGCCATGGCCGCGACCCGGTGAGCGGCGATGTCCGCGACGAGCACGAGCACTCCGGTCAGCACGAAACCACCCCAGCCGGCCACCAGGTTGATGGTCGGGGAGGAGCCGAAGACTGTCTGGAATCGCTCGCGCGTGATGCCGCGACTGAAGTGTGGGAAGGCATTGGTACCCATGACGCCGGCCAAGAAGCTCAGCACGATCGTCCGCAACATCGAATCCTCCTGGTGCCCGCTGGATGCCCAGCCAGAATATAACCGGAGAGCACTCTCCGCTAGTGCACCAAGCGGCGGCGCACCGGCCCCGCTAAGCGCGAGGCGCCGACATCGAGGTACGAGCCCAAGCGGGACGGGCTACTTCACTGAACAAGTCAACAAGGGTCGCTGTATGCACGCGACGTCCGCGACCGGGCCGCGAGGCGCTCGTCTGGGCGCCGGTAAGTCACTCACAAAGCGTGCGGACGGCCTGTAGTTCTGCGTCGACTACGGCCATCTGGTGGGCGATGGCCTCCTCGGGGGCGTCGTGTGGGAACTGGAGAGTGAACTGGTACTCGCTGCCGGTGCCGTTCGGTAGGACGCGGGTGTACGCGCCCTGACGGGGTTCGTCGGCGGAGAGGATGTCGATGGTGCCGTGCTGGCTCATCGCCGCCGAGAAGCCGTTGCTGGGCGGCGATGGGCTTTCGATGTGGGGGTACGGCGTACTGACGCACCTCGCCAAGCAGTCCGCGGCCAATCAGCTGGCACTCGCCACACTGCGATCGGGCACGACAAGTCGCGACTGATCGCGCTCCTCGACGAGCTCGAGCGGGATGAATTGGTACTCCGTGAGCTGGATCCGGCGGACCGTCGCAATCGCAGGGTCCGCCTCACTGCAGCGGCGAGGCCCGGCTCGCCGCAGTACGGGCCGACATCGATGCGATGGAGGACGACCTGCTCGGCGAACTCACTGCCGACGAGCGGCGGTCGCTGATCAGAATGCTGACCCACCTCGCGAGCGAGTGAACCGCCGCCGTCGGCCTAGTGGGCGGCGCTGTGGCCTGCGTGGCCGGCCTGCTGGGCTTCGAGTTGTCTGCTGTGTTCGAGCAGGGCGGGATAGTCGTTGGCGATGCCGCGGAGCAGGGCTTCGACGGCGTTCTCGATTTCGGCCTTGCTGGTTGGGGCGTGCCCGAACATGGCGCGGTAGTGGATCAGTGAGCCGAGCATGTCGAGGATGAGTTCACGGTCGATGTCGGGGCGGAGATCGCCGCGGCCGACGGCTCGATCGAGCATCCGCGCCACCGCGGCGCGTGGTGGGTCGAACAGCGTGACCATGAACTCGGCCTGCAGTTCGGGGTCGGCGGCGCACTCGGCCAGCAGCGGACCCAGTACGCCGGGCCGGATGGCGCCGAACGCGGCGATGAAAACGCCCAGTCCTTCCTCCAGGTCGCACAGCGTGCACCCGGAGTCGGGCACCTCGGCGACATCGAGGCGTACTGCCAGGGCGGCCAGCGCGAGGCGCGGGCGGCCGGCCCAACGACGATAGATCGCGGGGCGGGTGGTGCCCGCCCGCCGGGCGATGTCTTCGACCGACAGCGCTGAGTAGCCCGACTCGTCCAGCACCGCCAGGGTCGCCTCGAGCACCGCCATGTCGATGTGCGGGTCACGCGGCCGACCGCCGGTCGGTACGGACGAGCGAGGGGGTTGACCAGAAGCCATGCTTCAATCTACCTTTACGTTACGATCCATACTGTAACGATACTCGCCTACGGAGGCGCTGTCATGTCCGTCGGGCTTGAACTGAGGAAACCCACCATGACCGAAGAGAGCCACGGCAGAGGCGGACGGGCAGTACTGGCGCTGCTGTCCTTCGCGATGCTGATCGTTTCTCTCGACCAGTACATCGTCGTGGTGGCATTGCCCGACATCGGCCGCGACCTGGGGTACTCCCCGCAGACACTGCAATCGGTGATCAGCGCCTACGCGGTCGCGTCGAGCGGGTTCCTGCTGTTCGGTGGACGGGCCTCGGACCTGCTGGGGCGGCGCCGCATCCTGGCGACTGGGCTGGCTCTGTACGCCGTGGCCTCGCTGGCCGGCGGGCTCGCGACGGAACCCGAGTTGCTGCTGGCCGCGCGGGTCGTTCAGGGGCTCGGCGGCGCTCTCGTCTTTCCCAGCACGCTTGCGCTGATCAACACACTCTTCGCCGAGGGTCCCGAGCGGAACCGCGCGGTGGGGATCTGGGGCGGTTCCGGTGCGGCCGGGCTCGTGGTCGGTGTTCTGCTCGGCGGCGTACTGACCCGCGCGTTCGGCTGGGAGGCGGTGTTCTTCGTCAACGTCCCGCTCGCGACGGCCGCCTTCGCCCTCGTGTTCGTCCTGATTCCGGTTGACCGCCCGCGCGACACGTCCCGCTCTTTCGACCTGCCCGGTGCGCTGTCCGTCACCGGCGCGATGACACTGCTGGTGTTCGCTCTCGTCCAGGGCCCGGACCGCGGCTGGACCTCGCCGTGGATCCTCGGTGCGATCGCCGTCGGGCTCCCGTTGCTGGTTGTCTTCGGCCTCGTCGAAAGACGCTCCCGCGATCCGCTCGTGCCGGTTCAGCTGGTCCGCAACCGGACGCTGCTGATCGCCACCTCGATCGCCTTGATGTTCACGGCGACCTTTGGCTCACTGCTCTACTTCCTGTCGATCTACTTCCAGGACGTCCGCGGCTACGACGCGCTCGAGACCGGGCTAGGATTTCTGCTCCCGACAGCAGTGGTTGTCGCCGGATCGTCCTTGGCCGGGAAGGTGGTGACCCGCCTCGGGCTGAAGCGGACTCTCATCGTCGCCCTCGCCATCGGAGCCGCCGGAGCCGTCGGCCTCGGCCTGGCAATGACCCCCGACAACCGGTATGCCGCACTCGTGCCCGGCCTGATCGCCGTCAGCATCGGCGACGGCATCGTCTTCACCGCGATGTTCATCGCGGCCTCCACCGGCGTCTCCGCCAACCACCAGGGCGTCGCTTCCAGCATCGCCTCCACCGGCTCCGGCATCGGCGCCGTGATCGGCCTGGCGATCCTTGTCCTGATCGCGAACTCCGGCATCGACGCGGCCGCCGGCATCAGAACCGCCGTCCTCGTCATCTCCGGCGGGATCCTGCTCACCGTCCTGATCGCCTGGCAGCTTCGGACTCGCTCGAGCGCTAGCCGGTGACCTACGGTGCGAGCTTCTTCATGTCCTGCTGGTTGAAGTCGCCGGTGATCTGGACCTTGCCGCCGGTGGCGCTGTGCACCGGCGATCGCATGGACTCCGACGAATTACAGCTGCGGTGGTGAACACCGCCGCGACGGTCCGAAACCATTTGGCACCGGCGCGGCCGGGCCTCGCTATTGCCGCGACTGGCGCTGGTAAGTGACGCCAGTGACGTCTGATCCGGCCATACCGATCGCGACCGACAGGTACTTCCCGTCGATCGAACCGGCGCCGAGGTCGGTCGCCTTGAGCCCGCGGCAGCCTGTGCGAGTGCTGGCGCGGTGGATCCTACGGAGCCGGAAAGGACCAGACGAAATGCGCCACCGGATCTTCTGCGCGTTCGGCCGGACGCCTCGAGCGCGCTGTGCAGGTACCGGGTTCACCAGCGGGCCAAGGTTGCTGGAGCAGGCCCACTCGTAGAACCCGAACAGCACCCTGAGCTGGTGGTTGATCGTTCGGCCGGCGTAGTTGCCTCTCAGTGCGGCCTTGCCGGTCACCGGGTTCACCGATCCAGGTGACGGAGCATCCGCGCGACGGTTGGCGCGTTTGTGGGTTCGGTGCCTCTCGCAACCATTCCACGAAGGTTCGCACGTCGAGGCGCTCCGCGCGTCAGCTGACGGTGCAGGAAACGGAACCAGCGCAGCAGGTCGAATGCGTAGCTGCACGGGGTTGCCAGGCTGCAGTCGGACGCGGCCAGTTCCCGGAGGTACTCCGACGCCGCTTCATGCTCGAGCTCGATAAACAGAACTCGCCATCGGAGTACAGACTCGAACTCCACCACCCGACCCGGTTCGGCCGATCGCACCGGCACACCTCTCCCGAGACATGCTGCAGCGCCAATCGGGCTCAGAAGAGTTCAGTCAACTAGTCCACACGTCTCGCTCGACGGCTGAGAGCGCGACCACAGGTGGTGGGTAGCCGGAAGGGCCGGCGCGTCAGGTGTGCTATCCGGGCTCGCTGCGCTGTGCGTGTCAGTACGCATGCTTTCTTGGCGTCTGCACCTGATCATGGGATCGGGAACGCATGGCGTCCCGGTCTAGTCAGGGGTCGTGGTGTGAGTTGGACGTCGGGGCGTGGCGATGACGGGTTGGCAAGTCGCGGTGGCTGGCGTTGCGGGTGCGCCCGGCGTCGTGCTCGGTCTGCTGCTGTTGCTTCGTGGACCACGCGTCGTCGGCGTGTTGCTCGTTGCGCTCGGCTTGCTCCCGCTAGCCATGCTCTCGCCCGACTCAGCGGTGGCGGGCCGGTCGCCACCTCACGGCCTCGGCCTCCTCCTCGCGGTGGCCTCCGTCGCCGGGTGGGTGTGGCTGTACGTCCCGCCTGCGTTGCTCGCTGCGTACTTCCCGAATGGTCGACTCGGGCGCGGTTGGTGGGTGCTCCCGGCGGGCTGGGGCGTTTTCCTGGTCGCGTTCCACGTGGCGGTCGCCCTGGACGCGGACAACTATGGCGGTCGTGCCGGACAGATCCCGGGCAGCCCGCCGGTGGAGGTGCCGCACTCGGTCAACAGCGTGCTCGGCATCGGCTCGCTGGTCCTGCTGCTCGCGTTGCTGGTCGGGTCGGTGGCCCGCGTGGTCGTGCGCTTCCGCCGAGGAGGCGACGTGGTGCGACGACAGCTGAAGTGGTTCGCGTTGAGCATCCTGCTGCTGCCGATCGTCCTGATCGTCACCTGGGCGGCGTACCTGCTCACCGACGTCGCCGGCGTCGTGGTCCAGGTCGGGCTGTTGCTGGTCTTCGTCAGCATGCCGGTCAGCATCGCCATCGCCGTCCTGCGGCACGACCTGTACGACGTCGACACCCTGGTCAGCCGCACGGTCGCCTACATCGTGCTGACCGGCGGGCTGGTGGCGGTGTTCGCGGCCGTCACGGTGGGGATCGGCGTCGTGGCGGGACGTGGCTCCGATCTGCCGACCGCGGTGGCGACGCTGGTGTGCGCGGCCGCGTTCGGACTGCTGCGGCGTCGGGTGCAGGCGGTCGTGGACGCCCGGTTCGACCGCGGCAGGCGTGACGCCTTGATCCGGCTGGACCGGTTCCTCGACGAGGTGCGAGATGGTCGCACCGGGCCGGAGCAGGTCGAGTCGGCGTTGCGTGAGGCGCTGCACGATCCGGGACTGCGCGTGGTCTATTGGCTTCCCTCCGACCCGACGACGCCCTGGCGTACTGGTGACGGCGAGCCGTCGGCCCGACCGGAGGACCCTGCGCTGGACGTCGCCGTCGCCGGCAGACTGCTGGGCTCCGTCGGCTACGACCTGGCCGAGCGACGCCCCCGTCTGCTCCGGGAGGCGCTGCGACAGGCGCGCCTGCCGCTGGAGCTGGCGCACTCCCGCATCGCTCTCCGCCACGCGTTGGCCGAGACGCGTGCCTCGCGGGCGCGCCTGGTCGAGGCCGGGGACGCCGAGCGTCGCCGGCTCGAGCGCGACCTACATGACGGCGCCCAGCAGCGGCTGGTCGCGATCGGGATGTTCCTGCGGCTGGCGCAGCAGCGCGCGGACCCGGCCGATCCGCTGCAACAGGTGCTCGGTACCGCCGTACGGGACCTGCAGGAAGCCCTAGGCGAGCTCCGTCAGCTGGCCGGAGGAGTACGCCCACGCGGGCTGGACGAGGGTCTCTCAGCCGCCATCCGCGGGCTGGTCCGGACCAGCCCGGTGCCGGTAGAGGTCCACCTGACCGCCGATCCCGTACCGAACGTGGTGGCGACGACGGCGTACTACGTGGCCGCCGAGGCGTTGGCGAACGCGCTCAAGCACGCGGAAGCCCGGTCGGTCGTCATCGACGTCACCCACCGCAACGGGGACCTGCGGGTGGTGGTGTCCGACGACGGTCGCGGCGGTGCCACGGTGCGGGCAGGATCGGGGCTCGCCGGGCTGCGCGACCGGGTTGCCGCGACCGGGGGTGAGCTCGCTGTGGACAGCAGCCCCGGCATCGGTACGCGAGTGGAGGCGAGGCTGCCGTGCGGATAGTGATCGGCGAGGACTCCGCCGTCGTGCGCGAGGGTCTGGCGCTGCTGCTCGCCCAGGCCGGCCACGACATCGTTGCACGTTGGCCAGACAGCAGGCAGTGATGAGCGGACGGTGGAGATGGACGGTGGCGGCCGTACCGAACGCGCACTGGGCCGCGCAGGTGTACGGCGAGCCTGACGTCGACCGACTCTGGGACGTGGTCGTCCAGGCCATGCGACTTGATGAAACTGATCCGGTCGCTGCGTGGCGGGAGCGGTCGGCGGCCCTCGCTGCCCGGTGTGCCGCCCTCGATGCGATGCAGATCAGCGAGATCAGGTACGTCGGCGAAGGTACGGACCTGACTGTCGGCCTGCTGCCCGACTGCCGCTGGACCGGCGGTTCCGTCGTCGACCCCGCCGGCATCACGTACCTGCCGAACATCCCGACCGAGGAGGTCTTCACCAGCCCCGACCGGCGCCGTGCGGACGGTGTGGTCCGGCTGACGAAGCCGGTTGTCATCGGCGGCCAACTCGTCGAGGGACTGCGGCTCACGTTCGCGGACGGCCGGATCACCGAGGTCTCGGCCACCACGGGTGCAGACCTGGTGCGTTCACAGCTCGACACCGATCCAGGTGCCCGCAGTCTTGGCGAGGTGGCCCTGGTCGACAGGGAGTCCCGGATCGCGCAGGCGGGTTTGGTCTTCCACAACACCTTGTTCGATGAGAACGCCGGCTGCCACGTCGCCTGGGGGCAAAGCTTCCCCTTCGCCGTCGAGAGCGGCCTGCAGATGACACCCGAGGAGCGCTACGCCCTCGGGCTGAACAACTCGACTGTGCACACCGATGTCGTTCTGGGTGGCGAAGACCTGACGGTCACCGCCACGACGCCTGGTGGTCCCGTGGTCCTGCTTCGCGACGACACCTGGCTGCTGTCGGCATCCTGACCGCGGCGTTCCTGGTGGAACGAAATGGTTTCGCGGACTGGCCGGACGGTGCGCTGGGCCGGAGTCGGTACCCTTTCCGCGTGAGCCTTGCCGTGCGTGTGATCCCCTGCCTGGACGTCGATGCCGGGCGAGTGGTGAAGGGCGTCAACTTCGTCGACCTGCGTGATGCCGGCGACCCTGTCGAGATGGCCCGGCTGTACGACGCGGAGGGTGCCGACGAGCTCACCTTCCTCGACATCACCGCGTCCTCGGGCTCCCGCGGGACGACGTACGACGTGGTCCGGCGGACCGCCGAGCAGGTGTTCATCCCGCTCACCGTCGGTGGCGGGGTCCGCGAGGCAGCGGACGTGGACCGGCTGCTGCGGGCCGGTGCGGACAAGGTCGGCATCAACACCGGCGCGATCGCCCGGCCGGCCGTGATCGAGGAGATCGCCCACCGGTTCGGCAACCAGGTGCTCGTGCTGTCCCTCGACGTCCGCCGGAGCGAGGAGCAGCCGAGCGGGTTCGAGGTGACCACGCACGGCGGCCGCAAATCGGCCGGGCTGGACGCAATCGAGTGGGTGCGCAAGGGCGCCGAGCTCGGCGCGGGGGAGATCCTGCTCAACTCGATGGATGCCGACGGCACCAAGCAGGGCTTCGACCTGGAGCTGATCCGGGCCGTCCGGGCGGTGGTCGACGTACCACTGATCGCCAGCGGGGGAGCGGGGCTGCCCGAGCACTTCCCGCCCGCGGTCGAGGCGGGCGCGGACGCCGTACTGGCCGCGAGCGTCTTCCACTTCGGCGACCTGCGGATCGCCGACGTCAAGAAGGCGCTGCGCGACGCCGGCGTCGTGGTCCGGTGAGGAAGATGGTGGCCCAGCGTCCCGAGCAGACCACCCGGCTGATCGCGGACGTCGAGCAGGAGTTGTCGATCCTGCTCCGCCGCGCCCGCTCGGCCCAGATGCTGCTGGCCCGGCGGGTCCACCCGGAGATGGACGCCGCCGGGTATGCGCTGATCTCCCAGATCGAGCTCGGTACGGCGAGCGGCCGGCCCGGCGTACGGGCGTCCGACGTGGCGCAGGCCCTCGGCCTGGACAAGTCCACCGTCAGCCGCGGCCTCACTCACCTGGAGACCCTCGGCCTGATCGAGCGAGTAGGCGACCCCGACGACGGCCGGGCCCGCCTGCTCCGCCTCACCGCCACCGGCGCCGAGGGCTACGGCGCCATGCGAGCACAGCGCCAGACCGAGTTCCGCGCCATCCTCGACCGCTGGGACACCCCCGACCTAGCCGACCTGGCCCGCCTCCTAGCCCGCCTGAACCTCGACCTCAGCTGACGCTCGACACCGGTCCGTGGCGGTCTATCGGTTCCTCAGCTCGGCTCGGCCGGTGAGGTCGTTGCCGTTGCCGAGGGCTCGCCACTGGGCCCAGTTCAGGTCGGTGTCGTTCCAGGAGAAGTGCGGTTCGGTCAGGGACTGCAGGTAGTAGATGTTGGCCTCGAAGCGGTTCTGGTTGCTGGAGTAGATCGCCTTGTCGCCCACGTCCTGCACCGCGCCGGTGGTCTGACCGGCCGACAGGGCGATCCGGTTGTCGTGGACCCAGACGTTCCGGACGACGTGCGGGCCGTGCGGCGCCGGCCGGTCGTAGGCCCGGCCGCCGCTGTCGATCAGTGCGATCCCGTTGGCGTTGTAACTGACCGTGTTGCCCACGATCTCCACAGGTCCCGTAGTCCCGCCCGACGACTGGATCTGGATCCCGGCCTCCCAGGCCCAGCCCTTGTGCCGGCGGCCGTTGCCGGTGATCTCGTTGGACCGGATGACGGCGTCGTAGCTGAGCTCGTGCTGGATGCCGGCTCCCCAGTTCCCGGTGATCCGGTTGTACGCGTACTCCGTCCGGATGTTGCCGCCGTCGGTCCACAGGCCGGGACCCCGGTTGTCGTGGACGTAGTTGTGGGTGACGGTGTGGCGGTCGGTCAGCCAACTCTTGCTGCCACCCGCCTCCCACTCCGGCGAGTACCCCGCGTCCCCGTTGAAGGCGATCTCGTTGCTGGACACGGTCGAGCCGGTGCCCCAGGCCCCGAAACCCAACTGCCCCTGGTGGTGGATGAAGTTGTCGGTGACGACGGCGTCGTCGGCGAAACCCAGACCGGCACCGTGGTTGAGTCGTACCTCGTTGTGGTGGATCCGCCAGCCGGTGCCCACCCGGTGCGGCGTGACCTGGCGACTCTCCACGGCGGCGGCCTGTGCCTCGTTGGCCGCCTGCTCGAGCACAAGGTTCGCGACGGTGACGTCGTCGACCGGCGCCCGGATCAGGCCGGGCGCGACCGCCTGCTCGACCAGGTGGAGCCGGGGGTCGTCGCGGATGGTGATCGTGTTGGTCGCGTAGTCGGCGTAGACGGTTCCACTGACGACCGCGGACCTTGACTCGACCCGGCGCAGCCGTCGCTTGTCGAGAAAGACGTCCTCGGTCAGGACGCAGGTCGGTACGGACTCCAGGCACTCTCCGTGCTGACCTGGAATCGCCGGCAGGAACCCTGTCGCCGACCACGCCGGGCCGTTCTTCCGCCAGCCGGTGAGCACCTTGGACCCGCTGATCACCGCCCCCCGCAGACCGATGAGCGAGGTGCCCGCCTTCGGCCGCAGCGGTTCGGCGAGCCGGTGTGTGCCAGCGGACAGGCAGTACGTCGTACCCGGCGCCCGGGCGTCGATGAGCTGCTGCAGGTTGTCGGACGGTCGCACCGGTACGCCGTCGCAGGACCGCGAAACCGGACCGACCTGACCGGTCAGCCCGGCGCGTGGTGACGAACCGGACTCACTCGAACGGTCCGCGCCGCACGAGGACCACGCCACGGCCGCGAGCGCGATCAGGGTGCAGACGGCGGCGGTCCAGCGGCGCCCGCGCGACCCGGAGCTCACGGCCGGTCCGAGGTCGACGGACTGCCACCGGCGTACCAGGGCCTGCGCGTCGTCACCGCCACCCCGATCCCGAAGGCGGTCCACAGCAGCGCCGCCACCTGCGGCCCTTCGAGCTGCGGATCGAAGAAGCAGGAGACCAGGACGGCGGTGGCTACCATCAGCGAAAGCACAGCCACCTGGCGTCTGAACACCATCCCTTGCCGGGCGAGGCGTCGGCAGCCCGCGACAAGCCGCCAGTACCAGCCGATCCACAGGGCGATCCACAGCGAGATCCCGACCAGGCCCATCCGGGCCACGATGTGCAGGTGGGAGTTGTGCGGGCTCCGCAGGCTTTCCTTGCCATCGTCGTACACGCCGACCTCGGTGGCCAGGTTCTGGCCGAAGCCCGATCCGTGGACGAGACGGCCGTCCGCGATCTGCTTGTCGAGGATGCGCGACCACAGCTCCTGCCGGCCCTGGACCGTGCCGCCCAGGTTGCCCGGCGACTCCTTGCCGCCGAGGCTCACGACGTTGGCGACGAGCTGGGACGCCGAGAACTCCCGGCCCTGGACGCCGGCCATCGGGATCTTCAAGGACAGCAGCGAAGCCATCCCCAGCCCGACGACGACGATCAGGATGGCGCGGGCAGCCAGGGCGCCGCGGTTGTGCAAGAACGCCAGTCCGACTGTTGCGCCCGCCATCACGCCGAGCAGGCCGCCGCGGTTCTGGGTGGCCGCGAGCGCGATGACGAGGAGGGCCATGAGACTCCAGCCCGCACGGCTGCGAGCGGTGCGGGTATCGGGCAGGAGCCACAGGCAGCCCAGGACCAGCATCGCCGCGATCGCCGCGCTGCCGGATTTGTGGGAGAGAACCGACACGGTCGAGAACGGCACTTTCGGAGCGCTCTCGGACAGCGGAGCCAGGATGAGTCCGAGCGGCAGCCACAGCAGCAGCCACGGCGTCAGCCGGGTCAGCTGGGCGACCAGGCGGTCGAGGAGTTCCGGCGACCGCGCCAGTGCGGCCGCGACGAGGAACGCGAAGACGCAGTAGTACCAGAGCGCGGCGTCGCGCACGGCGTCCAGGTGGTACGTGCCCAGCCCTGACAGCATCCGGACCAGTCCCCAGAGCACGAATGCGCCGAGGAGCGCCAGGATCGGCTCGTCCCTGATCGGCGTCCGGAGGTACCGCGTGGCCACGACCGCGGCGACCGCGCCGACGCCGAGAACCATCTCACCGACGAACAGCGGACTGCCGGGCAGGTGCAGATACGCGAAGGCCCGGTCGAACAGGAGATAGCCGCCCAGCAGCGGACCGAGCAACCGGCCGTAAAGGACGAAGAGTCGGCCCGACGACGGCGCGCCGAGGAGCTCGCCTGCGCGGGTACCGGGAGTGCTGGCCGGCAATGACATCGCGCCTCACCCCTGCGGTCGGCGTACCGGCGGTCGGAGGCTGTTGCGGCGCCGGTACGTGTAGAGCGGCGCCGACGGTACCTGCGGCAGACCGGTCCGACGAGCGACGCGGGTGGCGATCCGGCCTCGCAGCCGCCGGACGAACAGCGGCCCCCGGCTCGCTCGGCGGTAGACGTAACCGACGACGTCGGACTCCACCTGGTCCAGCCGCTCGACCATGGTGAGATGGTCCTGCAGGGACTCTTCGGCGCCGAGCACGACGATCGTGGCATCAGAGTCGTCGACGAGATCGGTGGCATCGGCTACCTGCAGCAGCGGCGGGCTGTCGATCAGGACCAGGTCGAAGGACAGCTTCGCCTCGGCGATGATCTCCTTGACAGCTTTCGCGTACGCCGTACCGGTGGTCCGCTCGCCGGACATCCGGCCGGCCCGGAGCACGGTGACATTCTCGTTGAGCGGGCTGGTCTCGATGCAGTCTCGGACGGGACGTTGCCCGGCGATCACTTGGTCGAAGCCGTCGCTCTGCGGGCTGCCGGGCAGTAGCAGGGCGGTCAGGACCCCCTCGCTGGAGTCGGCGTCGACCACCAGGACCGGCGTACCGCTCTCGGCGACGGCCAGCGCGACGTTCGCCACGACCGTACTGCGTTCGCCGCCGCTCTCGCTGGAGACGAAGACGACGGCCAGCCGGTCGCCGCGGGCGGCCCGGATCCGCTCGACGGAGCCCGCGGCGAACCGGAACGCCTCGGCGGCGGGGGACTGCGGATCAGCAGCCACCGGCAGGGGACCGGCCTGCCCCACCGCGGACAGAAAGCCGTCCGGCCCCGACGACGGGATCTCGCCGATGAGCGGGGCGTCGTAGATCGCGGCCGGGTCGTCCCGATCCTCCAGGCACCGACGGCGACTGGCCCTGGCGTAGGCAAGCCCGGCAGCGAGCAGCGTACCGACCATGAGTCCGATCGCGCCGGACCGCTTGGCATTGCCGTTGACCGCCACCAGCGGTTCGACCGCCGACCCGAAAGTTGGATGGTTGGCCCGGTCGACCTCCAGATTGGACAGCGTCTGCGTCCGCTGGTTCACCAGGTCCATCAACTGGCCACGAGTGCGGGGATCGCGGATGGCGCGCTCGATCCCGGCGACGGTGGCCTCGGCCTGGGCCGTGATGACGGCGACCCGGGCGTCGTCGAATGCCTGCAGAACGGCGTTGGTTCCGACCTGGGCTACGCGAGCGTCGGGCCAGGTGAACGCGATGGCCACGATGCTGGACCCGAAGGCGCCGGGTTGGGCGCCCTCCGGCGGGGTGATCTCCAGCGCCTTGCTCTCGCCGGCGAAGTCCTGTGGCGTCAGCACGTTGGCGTTCAGTGCCGCATTGGCGATCCGGCTTGCGCGGTCGGCGACCTCCGGGGACTTCAACAGCAGCACCTGGCTGTCGAAGTACTGGCTGCGGTCCTCGCCCTGGGCCTGCGTGGTCTGCGGCACGGTGACGGTGGCATTCGCCCGGTAGAGCTCGGGCTCCACGACCGTGTAGGCCACCGCACCGGTGGCCATCAGCAGCGCGATGACCAGGACCATGAGACGGTACCGGCGCACGGCGCCGAAGACGGTCGGCTGGAACCGGTCCTGTTCGATCATGGTGGCCTTCATGGCCCCACCTCAGTCACTCCCTGGACTTCGGTGCTCCGCGCAGCGGCGTGCCCCCTTGAGGCATGATAGGCCGCCGTTTCCGCTGAGTGACCCCTACGGGCGGATATCGCCTAAATGGACACTCTGCGTGACTATCGGCGTGTGATCACGGCATATGGTTGCAGAAACCAACTAATCGATATATAGTTGGGTTATGCAACTAGCCCAGCAAACCTCTGTCCCGGGGGTGGAACGGGATACGCCGGCCCAGGAAGTGCTCGAAGGGGTCAGTTCGCTGATCCGGGCCGTGCGTTGTATCGAGCACCGGCACTTGTGGCCTGACTCAGGCCTCCGGCGAGCCGACGCCGGCGTCCTCAAGGTGCTGGCCAAGGACGGCGAGCAGCGCGGAGGGGAGATCGCCGTGAAACTCGGCGTCGACGCCTCCGTGGTGAGCCGTCAGGTGACCGCCCTGGAGGCCGACGGCCTGGTGAGCCGTCGGCCCGATCCGGCGGACGCTCGCGTCTCGCTGCTCGCGCTCAGCGACGCCGGCCGAGCCCGGCTGGAAGCGCTGTACGACGGGTTCGCCCACCGTCTCCGAGTCGCGCTCGGGGACTGGGACGACGACGACATGGCAACGGCCGCGCAAGCGCTGCGCCACGTCGCCGCCGCCGTGACCGAGGCCGCCGAATCCGTGAGGCACACCAACTTTTCGACTGGAGACTGATGACTGTCACTGAGACCCGGCTGCAAGCGCCCGCTGCGCCGGTACTCACCCACCGCGAGATCCTCGAGATCCTCGTCGGGCTGCTCGCCGCGCTGTTCACGGCGATGCTCAGCTCGACGATCGTCAGCAACGCCTTGCCGACAATCATCGCCGACCTCGAGGGCTCGCAGACCCAGTACACCTGGGTGCTGACCGCGAGCCTGCTGGCCACCACGGTCTCCACCCCGATCTGGGGCAAGCTCTCCGACCTGATGAGCAAGAAGCTCCTGGTCCAGCTCGCCATCACCTTGTTCGTGGTCGGTTCGGCCCTGGCCGGTATGGCGCACAACGTCCCCTTCCTGATCGGCGCCCGCGTCCTGCAGGGCCTCGCGATGGGCGGCCTGATGGCCCTCGCCCAGGCGATCATCGGCGCGGCGATCCCGCCCCGTGACCGCGGCCGGTACTCCGGCTACATGGGTGCCGTGATCGCCGTCGCCACCGTGTCCGGCCCGTTGATCGGCGGCGTCATTGTCGACACCTCCTGGCTCGGCTGGCGCTGGTGTTTCTACGTCTGTGTCCCGCTGGCGATCATCAGCCTGGTGATCCTGCAGCGCTACCTGCACCTGCCGCTGAACAAGCGCAAGGTCCGGGTCGACTACCTCGGCGCGATCACGATCAGCATCGCGGCCAGCCTGCCGCTGATCTGGGTCACCTTCGCCGGTCACGACTTCGGCTGGTTCTCCTGGCAGTCCGCGCTCTTCGTCGGCGGCACGCTGCTCTTCGGCATCCTGGCCGTCATGATCGAGAACCGGGCGGCCGAGCCGCTGGTCCCGCTGAAGGTCGTCCGCCAGCGCACCACCGCACTGGCGATCGTAGCCAGCCTCGCGGTCGGCGTCGCGATGTTCGGCAGCGCGATCTTCCTCGGCCAGTACTTCCAGATCGCCCGCGGCTACAGCCCGACCGAGGCCGGTCTGCTCACCATCCCGATGATGCTCGGCTCGTTCATCGGATCGGTCGGCTCGGGCCAGATGATCACCCGCTTCGGCAAGTGGAAGCGGTACCTGATCGCCGGCGGCATCCTGCTCGTGCTCGGCCTGCTCGTGCTCGGCACGATCGACCACACCACGCCGTACTGGTACGTCGGCACTGGCATGCTCTCGATGGGTCTGGGCATGGGCATGATGATGCAGAACCTGGTCCTCGCGGTGCAGAACACCGTCGACGTGAGCGAGATCGGCGCCTCCAGCGCCTCCGTCTCGTTCTTCCGCAGCCTAGGTGGAGCCGTCGGGGTCTCGGTCCTGGGAGCGGTACTCGCCACCAAGGTCAAGGACCTGCTGATCCAGGGCGTGCTCGCCGGACCGGGCGGAGCCGCGGCCGCAGGCAAGCTGCAGGACGGCGGCTCGGACGGAACCAGCCTGCTGGACGTCAACCACCTCCCGCCGCAGCTCGCCGAACTAGTGCGCCAGTCGTACGGCGACGCGACCGGGCAGATCTTCCTGATCGCGGCCGCGTGTGCCCTGGTCAGCCTGATCGCCGTGTTCTTCATCAAGGAGGTCCCACTCCGCCGCACCGTCGCCAAGCTCGAAGAGCCGGTCGAACTGGACTGACCAACGCCTTCAGTCCGGTACTCCGGTAGTCCGGTTCGGGTCCGGCGACAACGCAAACTGCAGGCGGTGTTCCCCAGGGGAGCACCGCCTGCTGGTGTTTGCGTCGGTATGAGTGCGGGTGGTTTTCGCCCTGGTATAGGCGGAGGTGGTTCGCGGGCTCCGCTGCGTGATGGTGCTAGTCGGGCTGGTGTGCGTCAAGAGCGCCTTCGGCGTCCCTGCGGGATCGGAACAAGTTCCGGCTCTTGATGCGATGAAGGAGCGGGGCCTCCGCTCCTCGTGGGTTCCCCGGCGGATGCTGGGGTTGCTC
>NZ_JBHSKE010000029.1:0-74267 GCF_042657745.1 Kribbella qitaiheensis
ATGACGCCCTGGACGTCGAGCACTCCGTCCACCACGTCGGCCGGCGTTGCGCCGCCACCGATGAACTTGACCTTGCCCGCGCTCGACGAGGTCTTCCCGACATCAGCGAGGAGCGCACGTCCGTCGCTGGTGATGGGCAGCACGTTGACCGCAACCGGGCAGCAGGTGTCGGCCGCGGGGAGATCCTGTTCGCGGTTGGCCAGGTAGTGGGCGAAGGTGGTGCAGCCTAGGTCGCCGACCCAGCGTCCCTCGGTGGAACGCAATCCCGACAGGGACAGCAGTTCACCGTTGTGAAAGGTGGGATTGTCGCTGGCCTTCTCGGTCCAGGTACGGTCGACGACCTCGCGACCCTCGGCGCTCAGGTAGATCTCTCCCCGGACGATCAGATCGAGATCGTTGTCGATGGTGAACACTCTGGCGGTGGGCGTGCTTGTCATGCACAGGTACCAATCGATGTCGTAGCGGTAGTTGTTCTGCGGGTCCACGCTGCGGACGAGACGGCGCGCGTGTCCGACTCAGGGGAAGAGGAGCCGACGCCGGTCGCATGCGGATTCGCAGCCGACAGCAACGGAATTGGCCCACGTACAGGTCGCGACTCGGGCTCCACGGTCGGGGTCACAAGGGATTCCACCGGTGCTCCTTCCACGTCATCGGGCTTGCCTTTCCAGCAACGGTTGGGAAGCTAGCGCGCCTGCTCGGAGCGATCCAAGCGCGGTCTCACCGGCCGTCTGACAAGTTTCTCCACGTCTTCAAGCCGGGCCCACGGGGCCGGAAAGCGCGCCGCCACCCAGGGACGGGGCCGCTGTCGCCCTCCGCTTCCGCTCCAGGTGGCGGCCCTTGGCTTGGCGCGCACGTTCTAAAGGGTGCCGCCCGAATACAACGAGACTCGTCATCAACGAACGGCACCCTGAATACTGGTTGGCCGGCTACCCGAGGCCGGTGGCTCACGCCGTCTGCCAACCGACCCTGGACCTGGGGGTCCGCATCGCCCCGCTAGCAATCATGGGAAGTGGCGGTCCTGCCCGGCGCGCGTCAAGGGAAAGTCGCTTCGCGAGCGAGCACGCTCGCCCCTTGACCCGCACCGACCCGAACCTGACGGCGGCAGCTATCGGGGCGATGCGGAGAGACTGCCCGGCTGCCTTGACACCACCTGTCACCTTGGGCTGCGGAATGTCTGATCTAGGCAGTGCTTGTAGCCTCGGCCGACGGCGTTAACATCACGTTCGGCGGCAGATCTTGCCATGACCCGATGACCCTGACACGTGTCAACGAGTGCTGAAGATACCAGCCGCCACGGATTCGGCATGCCAGCAAACTTATAGGCAGGTCCAGTTTGGTTACCCTCGTAGTGCGGCGCGAGTCAGAAGCGGAAGCCGAACAGTCCTCCTGTGTCGAGTGCATCGGTGAGACGCGGCTCGCGGATATGAGATCCGGGGTCAAAACCACGACGAGTAGCCTTCTCAAGGTCGTCGGTGTTAAGGCTAGCGATGTACTGCATACCCTCGTCCCGAGCGACGTCGCGGGCGAGCGTAAGCGCAGCAGCCAGTTGCCGATCGTCAACGCCGTCGAACAGGTGGCTGTCATGAATGAGGAAGTTCGGACCCCGACCATAACGGTGTGCTAGGACAGCGATAGTGAGGTCGAAGCAGAAAATAACCATATTGCCGATACCGCGGCTATCGTCACTATGAATTCTGGGCGTGATCTTCAAATTGCTACGGGCCGCTTCGATAGCGAGGTAAGCCTCGCGTCCCTCCCCGTACAAGCGCTGGGCATAGCCGGAAAACAGCAGAGTAGCTTCCTCGGTCTGCTCAGCTCGTTCGTCGAGGTCGCTGGTGACGGCTTGCTGGAGTTCCAGCCGTTGGGCCGTGATTTGTCTAGAACTGGCTTCCAGGGTTTGCGCGGCTTCGTAGCGGTGACGCAGTGCTTCCAAAGCAGCCTGTTCACGGGCAAGGGCCTGTTGAAGGGCAGTAAGTGCTTCCAGGGCACCGCCTTCGTTGAGAGTGCGTAACAATTGGGCCTGTTCGTCGCCCAGCCTTGCACGCTCGCGTCGCCGCGCGGCTAGGCGCTCGGTCAGTTCCTTGATTTCCTCCTCCAGGAAGCGGCGGCGATTGCGCACCACGGAGTGGTGAAAGATTTTCACATCCTCAAAGCGTCGGCGAACCTGGTCGTTCATGACGATGCCGAGTTCTTGGTAGACGGGCTCGAGGTAGTCGACGTCGACTTCACTGGCCTCGCTAACGGCCTGCTGCAACTCTTCGAGATTACTCTTGTCGATCACGTCGTCTTGAGAGAGTTGTTTAACACGGCGGGCGATCGCGTCCGCCTGTTCCTTGACTCGCTCATATTGCGGCACAACTTGAAAGCTGGTGATCTGGGATCGCAGTCGGTCAACCTGCGCTTGCGCAAGTGTGATTTGCCCGCGTAGGTCTGCCGTCGAGCCGACGATACGCCCCCATACTGGGTCGTTAACCGCCTTGCGCAACTGGTTGCGGGTGGCTTGGCGGGCGGCCAACTGCCTGTAACCATCTGCCAGTTGCCAATCCAAGCCCAGCAGATATGCAAGGTTGGTGGTGGCCTCCGCATCGGCTTGGCGGGAAAACGTACGAGTGGCCTCATTGAAGCCGTGGGCGGAGACTCGCCGTGCGAGGAAAGACAGCAGCGTGCGCCCGCTGACTCCCGGATGGTCTCCACTCAGGCCGAACAGGTTTTGATCAATAAGGTGGTTCCACTGGTCCACACTGTGCTCGGCCGGCCCCTCGGCATCGAAGAGCGTGCCTCGGTTCGCGCCGGTGATGTCCGGGTCGAGCCGCACCATTCCAGGACGGTTGCCTCGGCGATAGACACGCAGGTCCTCGATGCCGGGCCAATCCATCTGCAAGCAGAACGTGATGTCGCGCAGCGCCTTCTTCGTCAGCAACATTCGCGAATCGGCGCGAGCGCCGAGCAGGAAGTGGATGAGTTCGACCATGCTGGACTTGCCCGCGCTGTTTCGGCTGTCGGTGTCCGAGGACGCTTCCGTAGTATCCGCGACGATAAGGTTCAACCCATCGGTGAACGTGACTGTTTTGAACCGCGGGTCGTCAGCGCTCAAGCGTCGAAGCATCCGTACTCCTCAATACTAAGACGTCACGTCGCAGTTCTACCGCACCCATGCTGTAAAGGGCGTCCAGGGCAAGGACGAACCAGCCGAACGATACCGGAGCGTAATGGCCGTGCTCGATCCGCCAAGCCTTAAGCCGTGCCCAAGCCTGGCTAACGGATCGCGGTTCGTCCAACTGCAGTAGCACCTGGGCGCCAACAGCCAGCAAGCAGCGATCCGGCGCGATGCCCTTAGTCGGTGTGATCACGCCGGCATTCCGAACGTCGCAGCAGGGCTCCAGTCATGCGCCGGTACGTCGAATATGTCGCAGCGCTCGAAGAAGTGCGATAGCACAACCCAGGCCGCCCGTTGCGTTCCCGGCCGCTGCGACCCGTTCCCAAGTACGTACATCTCGAGTTGCCACAACACGTCTTCCGGGTCTTCCCACTCGCGACGCACTTGTTCGTAGTACACGCGGAAGCCCTGCGCGACCTCGTCGTGCTCCAGCTCCCGCACGCTGCCATCATAAAAAGTATCCACGAGGTGACTGTTCCGCATCCCTCGTAGTAGACCTTCCCGCGCAACGCCCTGCAAACGATTGAAGTCGAGTTTCTCATGAGGCACGTCTGGTAACTCCATGAGCGGGTCGGCCTCCACTCGCAGCTCCTTCAAGTGCTGCAACAGGGGCGCGAGGTCCTCCATACCGACACCGAAGGTGAGCTGCTTGATTGGAATTTCACACCCAAGGACCTCTTCGGTCATGGTCTGGTCGAGGCGCATGCACTCGTGCCATAGGTGAGTAGGACCCATCTGCTCGAAGCAGATCGACTCGTCAGCCGAGGCAGCATCGGAGAGCAGCGTGGCGATCTGCGGATGCATCCCTCGGCGATCGTTGTGCACGAAGACAAAAGTGTCGAACTGCCCCCGACGCTTGGCTTTTGCCTTGGCAAGATCCTTTAAGAACTTCGCCTTCACAGCCGCGGTAACGAACGTCTGCGGGGCATAACAGGCATAAAGCTTGCGAGAATGGAGAGTCAACCCATCGGCGCCCTGATCGCCAAGATTTCCGTGGGTTCTTACGTCTAAGAATCCCGGATTGCGTGCACACATGATTTTATGAAAGAAGTCTTCGAACGCAGACTCGTGCAACTCAGCCAGCAATTCGCGGAAATACAGTCGTGCGTACATACGCTGTTCAAAGTTCATTAAGCCCCCCAGACTCGCGCAGAGCGCAAGTGTATCGTGGCGCTTCGTGATCGGCGTTCGGCGGAGCTGATGGTCGCCCAACGAGGTGGTCTCGCGTCTTCAGAGCCATGAGCAACGTGTGGGGTGATCCTTCGGAGGACGCCGGACCGCCTTGACGTGTACGCGTCACACCACTGGGCCAAACCAGAATCGGATGCGCTTGACACGTAGGGGTCAACGCGGCCCTGTGGATAGTCCAGGTCGACCAGCCTCGAATACTGGCAGACTCATGGTCAGGTCCGGTGAGGTCACCCTCGCATCCCAGGCCCGTGCCACACGGCGGCGGGAGGGCACGCGTCGGAAGGCCGCCGGACCGTCTGACTGAGCCAGCTTTTACCCCCCGCTTGTGCACGCCACGCGCTGCAAGCCGACGACAAAAGACAAGTATGTCCGTTGCGGCATACGCGCAGCTCACCCGCCACAACCGACCGATACCGCGTGATGACGCAAGCTCTCTCACGAGAATCAGCGGATTCGGGATTCGGCCGTCGCGCTGTACAGCTACGAAGTACAGCAACCGGACCGGCCACCATGATCCTGGACGCCATCTTGACGACCGAGACCCACGCTCAGATGACCGTCGCTGACCGACCTGCCCCGAGTTCGCAACGAGGAGGATGTGGTTGCACGAGCGGTTGCAGTTCACGTGCGTCCAGACCTGTTCGAGCTGGTCTGCTATCAGCGGCCCACCGCTCAATCGGTAATGGGCGAACCTCCACGAACTAAGGGAGTTCAAGCTCATACCTTTGCGGGGCCGAGTCCTTTGTATCAGCCGCTTCAAACGCCCCAGGTGACCAACACACCAACAACACAAGGCGCTGCGTTGGCACGGCGACGCGGGCGTCCAGGCCATCAATTGTGCGCCCGGCACCGTCTGTCGCGGCTGCGGGATCCGCGCCGGGGGGTCGTTTGATGGTCTGGAGGTCCGGTCGTCACCTCCCCGGATGCGGGACAGGGGGTCGAGGTGGGAAGCTTGCGCGGGTGAGCGTGAAGACGTTGAACGAACTGGTGGCGGCGGACTGGGCCGAGGCGTTGGCTCCGGTCGAGGAGCGGGTGTCGCGGATGGGCGAGTTCCTGCGCGGCGAGATCGCCGCCGGGCGGCCTTATCTGCCAGCCGGGGAGAACGTGCTCCGGGCGTTCACCCAGCCGCTGAACGAGGTGAAGGTGCTCATCGTCGGGCAGGACCCGTATCCGACGCCGGGTCACCCGGTCGGGCTGAGCTTCTCGGTCGCGCCGGACGTCCGGCCGATCCCCCGCAGCCTGCAGAACATCTACCGCGAACTGATGGCGGACGTCGGCGTACCGGCGCCTTCCAACGGCGACCTGACGCCGTGGGCCAAGCAGGGTGTGCTGATGCTCAACAGGGTGCTCACCGTGCAGCCGGGCAAGTCCGCCTCGCACCGCGGCAAGGGCTGGGAGGCCGTGACCGAGCAGGCGATCCACGCGCTGGTGAAGCGTGGCGGACCGCTGGTGGCGATCCTCTGGGGCCGCGACGCGCAGACCCTCAAGCCGATGCTCGGCAGCACGCCGTACATCGAGAGCGCGCACCCCAGCCCGATGTCCGCCGACCGCGGCTTCTTCGGCTCCCGGCCGTTCAGCCGCGTCAACGAACTCCTGGTGCAGCAGGGCGGCACCCCGATCGACTGGCGCCTTCCTTAAGAGGACTTGGACGTGCCGGTCCAGCTGTGCCAGAGCCGGCTGTAGGTGCAGCGACAAACACCACCACCCCAGGTGATCACCCGCCCCTGGTTGCGACGGACCGCCCGTCGCTGCACCCGGCCCGCGGGCAGCCCCGTGCGGTCCAGAGGAAAGCCTTTCCCCAATCGCGTCACCCCCTCATCGGGCCGACAACTTAGCCCCCAACTTCCCCGGTCCGGCCATCGCGCCGCGTAATCGATTGACACCTGCCCGGCTCCCGCCGTACGGTCTCGCCGTAATAGTAAACTTTCCTAACAGTTGGCGCGCTCAGCGTGGTTCGGAGTTTCGGAGGCGGAGGGAGGGCAGGGTTAGCTCATGGCCAGCACACCCGGTACACCCCGCCTGCTCCGCGCGATGAACGACCGCGCCGCACTGGACCTCCTGCTTGCCCAGGGTCCGCTCTCGCGCACCACGCTCGGCGAGCTCACCGGCCTGTCCAAGCCGACCGCCTCCCAGCTGCTCGCGCGGCTGGAAAGCGCCGGACTTGTCCGGGCCAGTGGCACAAGCGCCGGCCGTCCCGGCCCGAACGCGCAGCTCTACGAGATCAACGGCGGGATCGCGTACGTCGCGGGCCTGGACGTCACGCCGACCCGGATCCGCTCGGCCGTCGCGGACCTGACCGGCAAGGTGGTCGGCACCTCCGAGCTCCCGACGCCCGGCCGGAGTGCCAAGGGCACGGTCGAGCGCGTAGTGAAGGCGCTTGACGGCGCTCTCGGTGAAACCCGGCTGACCAGGGACCGCCTGCACCGGGTCTCGATCGGAACCCCCGGCGGCTTCGACCCGACCACCGGGCGGCTGCGCTACGCGACGCACCTGCCAGGCTGGCACGCCCCGCACCTGCTGGAGGAGCTCGCCGCGGCGATCGCAGTACCGCTTGAGGTCGAGAACGACGTGAACCTGGCCGCGGTGGCCGAGCAGCGCGTCGGCCATGCGCACGACAGCGCCAACTTCGTGCTGCTGTGGGGCGAGGAGGGCATCGGCGCAGCGATCGTGATCGAGGGCCGGCTGCTCCGCGGCGCCACGGGCGGTGCGGGTGAGGTCGCCTTCCTGCCGCTGCCCGGCACCCCGCTGGTCCGCAACGTCGGCCGCAACAACGCCGGCGGCTTCCAGGAACTCGCCGGTGGCGAGCCGGTGCTCGCACTGGCCCGCGCCAACGGCCTCAAAGCCCGTACTCCGGAGGCCGCCGTCGCCGCCGCGCTTCAGACACCCGGCGCGGGTGACACCGTGCTGACCGAGTTCGCGCACCGCCTCGCGGTCGGTCTGGCTGCCATCGTCGCCGTCGTCGACCCCGAGCTCATCGTGCTCGCGGGCGGCGTGATCACCGCCGGCGGCGAGCGCCTGCGCAGCCTGGTCCAGGACGAGCTCGCCGAGCTCGCCGTACCGCGGCCGCGACTGCTGATGACCGCCATCCCCACCGACCCGGTGCTGTCCGGGGCACTGCAGTCCGCACTGAGCGCCACCCGCGACGAAATCTTCGACACAGCCGGTACGCCGACCGGGGGCGGTGCCGACTAGCCCCTGCTGGTGGTGGCGCCGGTGATCATCTTGTTCTTCTTCGCCCAGAAGGCCTTCATCGAAGGCGTCACTCTGACAGGGGTCAAAGGATGAAACTCACAGTCGTAGGCGGCGGATCCACCTACACGCCCGAACTCATCGACGGCTTCGCCCGGCTGCGCGACTCGCTCCCGGTCTCTGAGCTGGTCCTGGTCGATCCGGCCGCGGACCGGCTCGCGCTGGTCGGTGGGCTGGCCGAGCGGATCTTCGCGAAGCAAGGCCATCCGGGCCGGATCGTCACCACCTCGAACCTGGACGAGGGGATCGACGGCGCCGACGCCGTACTGCTGCAGTTGCGCGTCGGCGGTCAGGCCGCCCGGAACCAGGACGAGACCTGGCCGCTCGAGTGCGGTTGCGTCGGCCAGGAGACCACCGGCGCGGGTGGCCTGGCGAAGGCGCTGCGCACCGTCCCCGTCGTACTGGACATCGCCGAGCGGGTCCGGCGGTCCAACCCGGACGCGTGGATCATCGACTTCACCAACCCGGTCGGAATCGTCACCCGCGCGTTGTTGTCCGAGGGCCACAAGGCGGTCGGGCTGTGCAACGTGGCGATCGGGTTCCAGCGGCATTTCGCCCGGCTGCTGGGGGTTTCGCCTGAGCAGGTGGCACTCGACCACGTCGGGCTGAACCACCTGACCTGGGAGCGGGCCGTCCGCGTCGACGGCGAGAACGTGCTGCCCAAGTTGCTGGCCTCCCATGCTGCCGAGCTCGCGGACGGCCTGCATCTGCCGCCCGAGCTACTGCTTCAGCTCGGGGTCGTTCCGTCGTACTACCTGCGGTACTACTACGCGCACGACGACGTGGTTCGCGAGCTGATGGACAAGCCCTCGCGCGCTGCCGAGGTCGCCGCGATCGAGAAGGAACTGCTCGACCTCTACGCGGACCCCTCGCTCGACGAGAAGCCTGCCCTGCTGGAGCGACGTGGCGGCGCGTACTACTCGGAGGCTGCTGTCGCCCTGGCTTCGTCGCTCCTGAACGACACCGGTGACGTCCAGGTGGTGAACACCCTGAACAACGGGGCGTTGCCGTTCCTCCCGGACGACGCGGTGATCGAAGTACCGGCGACTGTGGGAGCAAGCGGTACGACGCCGCTGCCGATCGCGCCGCTGGAGCCGTTGTACGCAGGCCTGGTCGCGAACGTAACGGCGTACGAGAATCTTGCTCTCGAAGCGACCGTGAAGGGTGGTGCGGACAGAGTGTTCACCGCGTTGCTGTCGCACCCCCTGATCGCGCAGATCGAGTACGCGCACGCCCTCACCGACAAGCTGCTCGCGCACAACCGCGAGTACCTGCCGTGGGCGTGACGATGGCGGTCTCCGACGACGTGGTCCTTCCCCTGGTGCCGGGTGGCGTCCTCGCCTTCGACGCCGGCAACAGCAAGACCGACGTCGCCCTGGTCTCCGCCGACGGCACAGTCCTCGGTACTGCGCGAGGTGGTGGCTTCGAGCCGCACCTCGTCGGGGCGTTCGCGGCGGTGGAGGGGTTGGCCCCTCTGGTGGCCGCCGCGGCGCTGGAGGCCGGGCTCGTGGTCGGCGAGGTACCGCTGGTGCAGCAGATCTCCGCGTGCCTGGCGAACGCTGACCTTCCGATCGAGGAGCAACGTCTCGCCGAGGCGTTCGAGTCCTTCGGCTGGGCGACCTCGGTGTACGTCACGAACGACACCTTCGCGCTACTGCGCGCGGGGGTGGACCAGCCGCGCGGTGTGGCGGTCGTCTGCGGCGCCGGCATCAACTGCGCCGGCCTGCTGCCGGACGGCCGTACTGCTCGCTTCACCGCTGTCGGCATGATCTCCGGGGACTGGGGCGGTGGGCTGCAACTTGCGGACGAGGCGTTCTGGGCGGCGGCCCGCGCCGACGACGGGCGTGGTCCCGAAACCGCCTTGTCCACAGCGCTTCCGGCGCACTACGGGGTCGATTCGGTGGCGTCGCTGATCGAGGCGTTCCACCTCGGCGACATCCCGTCCGCACGTCGTCTGGAGGCCGCGCCGCTGCTCTTCCAGGTCGCCGCGGCCGGTGACGCGGTAGCGGCCGCGGTCGTACTCCGTCAGGCCCAGGAGATCGTCACGATGGCGGTGGTCGCCATGCGGCGGCTCGACCTGCTCGACGAACCCACTGACGTGGTCCTCGGCGGCGGCGTCCTCACCGCCGGCCATCCCCTCCTGATGGAGACGGTAGTGCGCCTCCTGACCGAGGCCGCCCCGAAGGCGATCCCCCGGCTCATCGACGTACCTCATGTGGTCGGCGCCGCCCTCCTCGGCCTGGACCACACCGGCGCCGCCCCCACCGCCCACCACACCCTCCGCTCCACCTTCACCCCGTCCCCAGGCGCCTAGCCCCGCGCCCGGCAGCGATGTACACACCAACCCCGCCCCCACGTCGGGCGGCCCGCGCTGCTCCCTCGCGCGGTCCTCGACAACCCGCCGCTCAGGCCAGCCCGTGGTGCGCTCGCAGTACGGGCAGGTGTGTTTCCCGGCGGCAGCTCTCAGGGGTTGAGTGGGGCTTGACCTGGGGTGTAATCATGATTACATGAGTACACAGCATGAGGGTGAGCGCGTGAAGGGCTGGCTGACCGGCCGGCTTCCTTCGGACTGGTTCGAGGGCGAACCAGAGGTGACGATCGACCGTGACGAGATTCTCGTGGTCGGCAGGATTCCGGCTCCGCGGCAGGACGGCGAGGTCAGTGCGGCCGCGCGGTCGGCTGCCGAGGAGGGCCGGATCAAGCAGTTCCGGGAGGACACCCGGGAGAAGCGGATCGAGATCGCCCGCGAACTCGAGCACGCGACCAGGCGGAAGGTGGCTTGGGGAGTTCAAGCAGGCGACACCCGGACGATCTTCACGTCCCTGTCCGCACCGGTGATGACGAGGCTCCGGCAGCCCGAACGCCAGGTGCTCGACACCCTCGTCGACGCCGGCGTCGCCCGCTCCCGCAGCGACGCCCTCGGCTGGTGCGTGAAGCTCGTCGCCCAGCACAGCGAGAGCTGGCTGGCCGAGCTCCGCGAAGCCATGGCAAAGGTAGAAGACGTCCGCCGCTCCGGCCCCGACGCCACCCCCGAAGAAGACGCCCCCAAGCCCTAGTCCCGTACGCCGCCCCATAAGCAGTGGAGCGGGCGATGGGTGTTGGGCAGGGGTGGGCGAGCGCGGTCCGATCCGATCGCGCCCGCCCTGGGCTCGTGCCGGAGGTGACCCCTCCGGCGCGAGGGACTAGCTGTGCTGCTGCGGGACTAGCTGTGCCGCGGCGGCTGGTTGCCTGGCGCACCGCTCCAGCCGTTGTCGCCGCCGAACCAGGTGCCGTTCGAACCGGCCTGCGGCGAGCCCTGGTGCGCCGGGTACTGCGCTTCCGGTGTCCCCGGCTCCCCATAGCCCTGCGGCTGGTTGCCGCCCTGGCCCGCATACCCTGTTTTCAAACGCAATGTGATTGCATAAGGCAATGAGTGTCACCACCGGTCGGTGCTGACCCTGCGGACTGAACCGGTCAACGCGGTTGAGATCATGACTGGTATGACCGATGTTGTGATCCGCCGTGCCACCGCCTCCGACGTCGCCGGGATCGTCGCGATGATCGCCGCCGACCAGCTGGGAGCCACCCGCGAGGACCCGTCCGACCTCACGCCGTACCTGGCCGCCTTCGAGCAGCTCGACCGGGATCTGAACCAGGTCCTGGTGGTTGCCGAGCGCAACGGTGAGCTGGTCGGCACACTGCAGCTGACGATCATCCCCGGCCTGTCCCGCAAGGGCTCGTCCCGCGGCCTGGTGGAGGCCGTCCGGGTGGCCGACTCAGCCCGCGGCGAGGGCCTCGGCACGACCCTGATCGAGTGGTCCATCGAGGAGTCCCGCGCCCGCGGCTGCTCCCTGGTCCAGCTGACCTCGGACAAGACCCGCACCGACGCCCACCGCTTCTACACCCGCCTCGGCTTCACCAACTCCCACGAGGGCTTCAAGCTGAAGCTCTAGTACTCCGCGTCAGCTCTAGTACTCCGGGTCGCCGGATGCCGTCGCAGTACTGCGGCGCGAGCTCTAACTGACCCGCTTCGCCGACGCCGCCCAGGTGTTGCAGGAGCCCGGGCTACTGGACTTGAAGCCGGCCGGTTCCCAGATGCGGATGCTGCTGGCGGATCCATGGTCACGAGGTGTCCCCGGATAGTCCTCGTCGCCGCCGCGACCGAGGCGCAACTCCTCCAACCGGGCGCCGCGGAGGTTCAGGCTCTGCTGGTTGGCCCCGAAGAAGGCGGTGGCGAAGCAACTCGCCTGCAGTTCCATCCTCCGGCTGTTCTCCAGGCGTGCGGCCCCTGTCGTGCGGTAGTAGCGGGCGGCGTAGTAGGGCATGATCCCCGCCAGTTCCTGAACATGGTGGCCATACTCGTGAGCCGTCGCGTTGATCAGCGTGATCTGGGAGCCAAGCAGCCTGCTCCGGCTCTCCACCACATACGCCGTCCAATCCAGGTAGATTCCGTGGTTCGAGGCGCAATAGAACGCCACCACGCCGTCGCGGCCGGGCCCGCATGGGCTGGTGGACTTTCGGTTGAAGGTGTGAACCTGAACCGGCTCGAAGTAGGCGGAACGAACGATGAGTGGACGCCAGGCCTTGTCGAGGCAGGTGATCATCACGGTGATGTATCTGACCACCGCCGCCTTGGATCCCAGCAGACCGGTCGGAAGGTCGCACCGGACCGTGGATACCTCACCTGCCGAATAGATGTTGTTGCGCAACAGGGCCGACTTCTCTGCCTCGACCTCCCAATCGGTCTTGTCAAAGGCGGAGGGCGGCGTACTGCGAGACGTGGGTTCCGCCGGCGTCGGCGTACTCGAGATCGCAGCCTGAGGTGTGATCGAGACGGACGGCGTCGAGCCGGCGGACCCCGCAGTACTCGAGTCTGGCGCGCCACCGCAACCGGCGAGCAGTACAGCGGCGACGGCAAGCGCCACTGCTGTTCTTGATCCCGTTCGCTTGCTCGAGTGGCTCCGTCGGGAGCGGTCGGGCATCAACTGACCTTTTTGCTGGGGGCGGTGAAGGTGTTGCAGGAGGCGGGGCTGGTGGTTTTGAAGGAGGAGCCGGACCAGACCCACTGGTTCTTGCGGGAGCCGTGGTCGCGGACCTTCTTCGGGTTGTACTCGTCGCCGCTGTGCTTGGTCATGTACTCCCAGGCGCGGAGCTTGTTGCCCTTGATCCCGAGGCTGACCTTGTTCGCACCGAGGAACGCCGCCCCCAGGCAGTTCGCCTGCAGCTCGACCCGGCGACTCTCCTCCAGCTTCGCGGCCTGGGTCTTCGCCCAGCCCTCCCGCGAGTCCGCCGAGATCAGGATGTTGGTGAGCTGCTGGACGTGATGGCCGTACTCGTGCGCGAGCGTGTCCATCATGTCGACCCGGGTGGATTCCTTGTCGATCTTGTAGTTCTTGACGTCCTGCTGCCAGCGCATCGAGATCGTCTCGTCGGTGGGGCAGTAGAACGCCGTGTCGGACTCGCCACTGCATGCCGACGGCAACGACTTGCTGTAGAGCACCAGCCGGGGTGCGCGGAACTCGTAGTGGGCCTTACGGACCAGGGGTGCCCAGGCTTTGTTCAGGCATGGCAGCAGGGCCTGGTAGTACTTCAGCACGTTTGCCTGGGTGGTTGGCCTGACGGCGGGCTCGACGCACCTGACCGAGGGCACCTTGCCGACGGTGTAGAGCTCGTTCTTCTGCACCCGCACCGCGTCGGGCACCGTCGGGACGGTCACCGTGACGGTGGGCTGCGGAGGTGCGGGCGCCGCCGGCTCCTCGGACGGCCTGACCGACGGCCGGGCCAGCGGGTTCTCGACGGTGTTGTCGAAGTTGTCGATCAGCTTGTAGCTGGCCACCGCACCGCCACCGAGAGCGATCAGGCCCAGCACCGAGCAGACCGCGATGAGCGGCTTCGAGAACCGCCGTGGCGGCTTCAGCGGCGGCGGAGCAGCCGTGAACTGCGGTACTCCGGTCCGGGTCGAGGTGGAGTGCCAGCCGACCGGGCGGGCGCCACCGAGCTGGCGGGTCCCCTGCAGCGGAGTGACGGGCGCGCCGGACAGTGGAGCGGACGGAGGTGCGCCGAATCCGCCGGCAGCCAACGGGTCGGGCGGCAGCGGAGTACCGCGCCTCAGGGACCGGTCCGTCGTGCTGCGCACCGGCCGTGCCTTGCCGAGGCCGAGCTCCTGACGAGCGGTCTGGAGCGGCGGCACCGGCGTACCGGTTGCGTCCACCGGTGCGTCGCCTGCGCCGCCGGGCAGGAAGTGGCCAGGCCTGGGCCCAGCGCCCTGCGACTCCTCGTCAGCCATCAGACGTCCCCAGTCCCGGTCGGTGATCAGCTGACCTTGGTCGCTGCTGCCACGAAAGTGTTGCAAGAACCGGGGTTCATGGTCGAGAAACCGCGGGTCATCCAGAACTGGACGCTCTTGCGGGAACCATGATCGCGCACCGAGCCTGTGGTCACTTCATCGCCACTGTGCGAACTGCGCCACTTCCAGGCGTTGAGCAGGCCACCACGGACCGGGAAGGTGCTCTTCGCCGCGCTCAGGAAGATCGAGGACAGGCAGGTCGCCTGCAGCGAGAGCCGCCGATCGACCTCCTGCGCGGCCGCTTCGCTCGGCGCCTCGTCCCGCAGGTTGCGCGACGCCGCGAAGATGCCGGTCAGGTTCGCCAGGTGCACCCCGTAGACGTAGCTGAGCGCGTCCGCCATGTCGATCCGGGCCAGCGCCGCGTTCTTCGAGTACTCGTCCTGCAGGTCCTGCCAGGGCAGGGCGACACTGCCGCCGTTGGCGTCGCAGTACGAGGAGACCTGCTCCTGTACTCCGCACGCGGTCTCCTGGCCGTCGTCGAAGATGATCAGTTGCGGGGCCTTGAACTCATAGCCGGCTTTGCGGACGACCGGCTCCCACGTGGTGTTCAGGCAGGTCAGCAGGGCCTCGTAGTAGGAGCGGACGTTCTCCTTCGAGGTCGGCCGGAACTGCGGCTCGCGGCACTTGACCGGCGCCAGCTTGCCGTTGGCGTAGAGCGTGTTCTCCTGTGCGACCACGGTGTCCGAGACCGGGTCGGCGTCCGGCTCCGCGTCGGTGGGTACGCCGATCGGCTTGGGTGACGGCGTGCCGAGCGGGTTGGCGACGAAGTCGTCGTACGACGAGAGCACCTTGGTGGCGGCGGCGACTCCACCACCGACAAGCAGCAGGGCACCGACGACGATCGCGGCGATCAGGCCCTTCGACCTCTTCCGCGGCTGGAACGGGATCGGGTCAGGGTGGTACCGCGCCTTGAACGCTGCCGCGGCCGGATCCCCGGGCGGCGGTGGTCCGAGGCGGGAACCATGGAGTTGCGGTGGTCCCGAGGGGGTTTCCGCTCCCGGGCCGAGGCGGGGAGTCGGCGCGGCCAGCGGAGTCAGCCCGGCCTGCGGCTTGGCCAGCTCAGGTTTGGGTTTTGTCGTGACCGAGGCCTCGCCTGTGCCGCCTGGAAGGAAGTGCCCGGGCTTCGGGGCGGCCTCGTTCGGTGTACCGGCCGTGATCGTCTCGTCGGTCAGCGCCTCGCTCGCGCCGCCCGGCAGAAAATGCCCAGGCTTGGGCCCAGACTTGTCGGACATGGATTTCCCTGCTTCCCCAGATCGGGCCCTCGGCCCGCCCCACCCATCAGCTGATCGCGGCAAGACCCCCCGGTCCGAACCGCCGGATGATGGTACGCCGCAAACAGTCGTTCGATGTACTTGATTTGCAGCTATTGACATCGGATCGCGACCTGCGTGCGCTGGTTGCCTACTCTCCGTACCGAATGGAGCACTGAATGAATGTGCTGGACAGTTTCGCGCTGAACGGCCGGCGGGCGCTGGTGACCGGAGGCAACCGCGGACTCGGTCGCGCCTTCGCTCTCGCGCTCGCTGAGGCCGGCGCCGACGTGGCGATCGCCGCGCGGGACGCCTCGCTGAACGCTCAAGTCGTGGAAGAGCTCGAAGCACGCGGCCGGCGCGGGCTCGCAGTACAGGCCGACATCACCGTGAAGGACCAGGTGACAGCGATGGTCGCCGAGGTCACCTCGGCACTTGGCGGCATCGACATCCTGGTGAACAACGCGGGCATCGCGATCCACCGGCCCGCCCTCGAAGTACCGGACGAGGAGTGGCAGCAGGTGATGGACCTCAACGTCACCGCGTTGTGGAACACCAGTACTGCGGTCGCGCCCGGCATGATCGCGGCCGGCGGCGGGGCGATCGTGAACGTCGGCAGCATGTCCGCGCAGATCGTGAACCGCCCGCAGTGGCAGGCGTCGTACAACGCGTCCAAGGCAGCAGTCCACCACCTGACTCGAAGCCTCGCGGCGGAGTGGGCGCCGCATGGGGTCCGGGTGAACGCGATCGCTCCCGGCTACGTGAAGACCGAGATGGCCCCGGTCGATCGGCCGGAGTTCCGCCAGAACTGGATCCTCGACGCTCCCCTGCAGCGGTATGCCACGCCCGAGGAGATAGCGCCCTCTGTCGTCTACCTGGCCTCCCCCGCCACCTCCTTCATGACCGGCACCATCCTCCTCATCGACGGCGGCTACTCGGTCTATTGAGCAACCTCTAGTTGTTGAGGGCGCCTGGGCTGTTGGAGGGCTCGTCCTGGCGGCCCGCTTGGAGGTAGCCCTCGAGATCCTCGCCGGCATCACCCGGCGGGCCGGTGTTCTAGGGTTCGCGCATGGATCTGGGGTTCAGGTGTTCTTGTTGCGGTGAGCTGCATGCGGAGCTGCCGATGGCGTTCCATCTCGAGGCGCCGGTCTACTGGAGTCCAGAGATGGCTGACTTGCCGGGCTGCGAGCTGACCTCGGATCAGTGCGTGATCAATCGGGAGTACTTCTTCGTCCGCGGACTGATCGAGATACCCGTCCTCGACAGCGAGGAAAACTTCGAGTGGGGCGTCTGGGTGTCGCTGAGCGAGAAGAGCTTCGCCCACATCTCCGACCGCTGGCAGACCGAGGGCCGCGAGCACGACGACCCGTACTTCGGCTGGTTGTCCTCCGCACTGGACTACGACCCGGGCACGGTCAACCTGGCAACGAACCTACACAGCCGCCCCGTCGGCGTACGGCCGTTCGTCGAACTGGAGCCGACCGATCATCCCCTCGCCGTTGAGCAGCGCAACGGCATCACCCTCGCGCGGGTCCGAGAGATCGCCGAACGGGCGCTACATCCCGACAACTGAAACCGCGTAGTTGGTTTGGCGGTGCTGGGTCGCTGGGAGCGGGACTCTGGGAGGGCCACTGACATCGGCAGGCCGTGCCGTGCGGAGACGGCCGCACCGTCAGGCTGACGATCCACGGGCACCTACCGGAGTACAGCGGCGCACGGGCGGACCACCGTCTCTCGCAGCGCCCGGTGGAGGGAGGGCCCGGGTGGGTCGTAGCATCGCGCGGGTGACGGTGAGCTTGGGTGAGGACGCGCGGCGGCTGGTGGATGGGGCCAATCCGGCAGTCCTGGCGACGGTGAACGCGGATGGAAGTCCGCAGACCTCGGTGGTGTGGGTCGGCCGCGAGGGCGACGAGGTGGTGATCTCGACACAGGCCGGGCGGCGCAAAGACACGAACTTGCGGAACGACTCGCGCGCCAGTCTGCTGGTGATCGCGAAGGACGACCCCGACGAGTACGTCGAGATCCGCGGCACGGCCACCGTCACGGAGGATGTCGGGCGAGCGGTGGCACAGCGACTGGCGCAGGTCTACGCAGGCGAGGGCGCCGGAGCGGAGTACGCCGCACTACCTCCTGAAGTCGTCCGCACCGTGGTACGCATCACCCCCCACAAGGTCGTCCTCCACGTCTGACCCCAGATCGACGGAGCGGGACGCGGCGCGAGAAGCACCAGCGACGATCTGCGCTGGGCACGCACACCGACTCCCGAGAGCGCCAACGGCTGCAGAGGAGCTGAGCTCGCCGCGGATCACCACCGAAACGATGCCTGCCGGCCTGTGTCTGCACCTGCATGTCGGCTGGTCGGTCAGGACGGTGGTGGACATCACCGATGACGTCGTGCTGGTGCGCCACGACGGGATGAGGCGATTGCTTCGTCGGCGTCTGCGCGCGCCAGGCCTCCGCGTCGGCACGCACCGCCGGCCGAGGTTACTCCACCGGCGTCCGTTCAGGGCGGTTGTCCCCGGCGGGCGGTCAGCTCGGTGGGGCACATGGTGGTTCTGCCCGGTGGCCTGTGGTCCGCTTGCTTGATGCTTGCGGCCAAGGCGCTGCCGAGGGTGGCGACCCGGGACCGTCGCCGACGGGGTGAGTGCCGAGCCGACCGGTGTCGTTGATCAGGCCCGCCACATGTGAGTCGTTGGCCGTCCTCGCGACAGGCCGGTCCTGGTCACCCCACGGGTTGAACCGCGCTTCGACGTTCTCGGCCGCGGTCTGATCCGGCTTGTGTGTGGGCATGCTGCGGTCGGCCCAGGGATCGAACCGTGCGTCAGCGTCTTCTGTGATGGCCCGCGTCGGGTCATCGGCACAGTCCCCGGCCTGACCAGCTGCGCCGGTGCGTGGCGGGTTGTTGGCGAGGTGCAGCGCCGGCTGACCTGGGGTCGGGCCGTCGGGTGGATGGGTGCATCTGCCGGAGCCTGGATCGGGTGGGTCGGTGTCGCACCAGGGATCGAACTGTGCGACCGCGCTGTTCGCGGTAGCGGTGTGTGCCGGGGTCTGGGCGCGGTGCCGGGCAGGGCTGTCCGACGCTCGGCGGCCGCGGTAGCTGGTGGTGGGTGTGCGGTAGCGGGTGCGGGTGGGGCTGGGGTCGGCCCAGGCGGGTCTGGCGACGGTGACGGTGCCGTGGTGGAGGGTGATGGTCCAGTGGCCGTGGTGGGTGTCGATGTGGTGGCGGCGGCACAGCAGGACCAGGTTGGTCAGGGCGGTGGGGCCGTGGTCGATCCAGGAGATCAGGTGGTGGGCGTCGCAGAAGATCGGTGGGGCTTTGCACACGACGCAGCCTTTGTCGCGGGCGTTCAGGGCGCGGCGCATGGCACGGTTGACGAAACGCTGGGCCATGGCGACGTCGAGGGGTTCGGAGTTCGCGCCGAGCACGATCGGGATGATCTGCGCCTCGCACGCCAGCCGCCGGATGGCGCCGGCGGACAGTCCCTCGCCGTGGACCAGGGTCCCGACCGCGTGGGCGCCCGCGTCGGTGAGGTCTTTGAGGTCGATGGTGATCGTGATGTGCGCCTTCGGGCCGTGCCCGGCCACCGCCCCAGCACCCGTCGCGGCACCACTGGCGGCACCGGTCTGGGCGGAGCGACCGGCCGCGTCTGGAGTGCCGCTGCCGCTTGGCGATCCGGCGGCCTCGGCAGTGTCAAGCGTTGCTCCGGCCGCGTCGGCGGGATCAGCTGGGCCGGCGGCGGCGGTGATGGCGTTGGAGGCGACGTTGAGGACGTCGGTGAGGGCGTCGGCGCGGCGCTTGTCCGGGCCGCGCGGATCCAACTCGCCGGTGACGGTCTTGCGCGGCTTGGAACCCTCCAGGATGAGGGCCTGGAACAGTTCGGCGTTCTCGTTGGCCAGGTAGCCGCTGAACTTCACCCCCCGGTCCGCGGGCCTCAGCCGCAACTCCTCCCGCGCGTAGGCCTTGTCCTCCTCCGGTGCCGGGCCGTCGGCATCCAGCAGGTCGCGGACCCGGCGTGCCGCCTTGCGCAGCTCGGAGGGGTTGAAATGGCGCCCCAGCGCGACGAGTTGTTCCTCGGCCACGGCCAGGTCCTCGACCGCGACGGTCTTGGGGACGCTCTCCAGTTCGGCCACGATCGCCGCGGCCTGCGCCGGAGACAACACCACCCCCACACCCGTACCGGCTTCGGCAGCTGCGTCGCCGCCGTCGGCGTCCGCACCGTCGGTGTCGGTCGCGGGCTCGGGGTCGGGGTTGACCGGTGGGAGGGCGTCGGCCACGGCGGGGTACTTCCGGAGGGCCTTGGCCAGGGCCAGGTCACGCTTGATCACGCCCGGGTCGAGACGGTGCCGAAACGCCAGCAGGCGGGCAGTGTCGCCCGCGCCCAGGGTCGCGGCGTGACCGGTCGCGTCGTAGGCGGCCAGGACCTGCAGGCGGTAGGTCTGCAACCGGGAGATCTCAGCCTGCAGGGCGTCGAGAGCCGCCAGCTGTTCGCTGTCGCTCATCGACCACACCGGCCGCTCGCCCAAGATCTCCATACCCGAGACCCTAGATTCCGCCTCGGACAGTTTCTGGTCCGGAAGGCCCTTATTTGTAAGGGATTCCGAAGATTGACCGAAACTCGACGCAGGCATCGGATCCGGCCAAGTTGTCCACAACCCGACGGAGCGCCGTACTCGCTAGGAGACGCGACCGAAGGCGAGGAAGTGGAGGCTGGCGGACATCATCAGCGGGTCGGTCTCCAACAACCGGGCCAGGAGAATGGCAGACGGGAGCAGGCGGGGAACCTCGTCGAGGGTGGCGTTGTCGAGACTCGGAGCCGCCGGGCCTTCGACACCCAGTACTGCGATGCCGGCGAGGCCCGCGTTCTCGAATTCCGAGCGCAGCTCCTCCGCATGGTGGAAGTGCGCGTTCGTGAACCCCTCGGGATCGTCATAGTTCCGACCGGTCGCGAAGGCGTCCGTGAACAGGTGAAGGCTGTCCTCGGCAAGCCGACCGTTGTTGCCGTACTCGAGCAACCCGGCGAACCGGCTGATGCCTGCGGCAACCACCATCCCACCCGGTCGCGTCACCCGGGCAGCCTCGGCCAGCACCCGCGCGCGGGTCCACTGCCTCGGGTCAGGTGATACAGAGGCCCGAGCAGCAAGGTCACGTCAACACTGTCGTCTGCCTGGTCCAACTGCCGCGCATCCCCCACGACAGCCGCGAACATCCCAACCGCCGCAGCCTTCTCGACATGCTCCACCACTGGATCAACCAAGGTCACCGAGTACCCGTCAGCGGCCAGCCACCGCGCATGAACACCCGTCGCTCCACCCACGTCCAGGATCGTTGCCGGAGGCACCGGTAGGAGCCGCGCAACAGATCCTGCGTCCGTAAGAACTCCAGTCGCCCGTGGCCCGATCGACTCAGCCGATCATCCTCGACATACCGATCCCGATAGTACGATCTGATCGCCGCATCCAGTTCAACCATCCACCCATCAAACCGTCCCCGAAAACCTCTGACATCCCAATTCCCGAGCTGCGACCCTGCGCACCCAAATGCCGGCGTGGTCAGGTATTCAGGTCTAGGCGGAACTCGAGTTCGTCGTATTCGTTCTTGGCTAGTTCGGTGAAGCCGGCCTTGCGGAGAACGGTGAGGCTGGCGGTGTTCGTGGGTTCGACGGCCGGCGTGGATCTGGCGGGCGCCCTTGTCTGTCGCCAGCCTGACGACCTGGGCGAGGGTGGTTCGGCCCAGGCCCTGGCGGCGTCGGGCGGGGCTGACGTAGTACGTGATCTCGGCTTCGCCGTCGAGGATCTCCAGGTCGATGAAACCGACCGGGCCTTCGTCGTCGGAGGTGAGCCAGCCGTGCCGGCTCGGTGCCTGGAGCAACGGTGTCCAGCGGGCGACGGCGTACCGTAGAACCCGCCGAAGATCGCGCCGCCGACCGGGTCCGCCGCCAGCCATTGTTCGACCAGCCGCAGCCCTTCCCCGTCCATCGGTCTCACCCGCATCCACGGAACTCTGCCCACACCCCACACCCCGTGTCGACCCACCCGCCGCGCCCGTACGGCGTACCGCCCGCGCCGCGGTGGAACCACTCGGACGGCGTACCGGCTAACGACCTGCGCGCAGTACGTACCTAATTGGCTTGCGGAGTCCGATGGGTGGGCGGTTGGGTGTCGGGGTGGCTGAGCTGGGGCGGGACGAGTATCCGTTGGCGTCGAAGTACGACGCGGACTGGTTGCTCGACTGCGACATGGGACCGAATCCGCTGTGGTTGCTCGAGGATCTCGCCCGGGATCTCGACCTGCGGCCGGGGATGAAGGTGCTCGACCTCGGCTCCGGCAAGGGCGCGACGTCGGTGTTCCTGGCGAAGGAGTTCGGCGTACAGGTCTGGGCCGCGGACCTCTGGATCGACCCGAGCGACGCGGCCGCGAACTTCGCGAGCCAGGGCGTCGACGTCACCGCGATCAAGGCGGAGGCGCACGCGTTGCCCTTCGCCCGGGAGTTCTTCGACGCGATCGTCTGCATCGACGCCTACGAGTACTTCGGTACTGCGGACAACTACCTCGCCTACATCACCGGATTCCTCAAGCCGGGTGGGCAGTTCGGCATCGCCACGCCAGCGCTGACCCGGGAGATCCGCGAGCTCGGCGAGATCCCCGCGCACATCAAGAAGCTCGTCGGCTGGGAGGCGATCGCCTGGCACACGGCTGACTGGTGGAGGTTCCACTGGGAGATCACCGAGCTCGTCGAGGTCACCTCCGCCCGGCTGCAGGAGTCCGGCTGGCGCGACTGGCTGACCTGGGCGCAGGTGAGCTCCGAGCGCAACGGCAGCCCGGATCCGAGCCTCGAGATGCTGGCGGCGGACCAGGGCGAATACCTGACGTTCGCCCTGGTCACCGCGCGTAAGCCCGGCTGACCGGTCCCGCCCGGCGAGCCCGGGTGTGCGCGATTGACCACTTCTGAGCAATGCTGTCCGTATGAGCTGGGCTATCTACGCGATGCGAGGGCCAGGAGGCGTACGTCGCCTCGAGGACATTCCGGACGGCTACGAGCCGCCGTCCCTCGGTACTGCGGAGGCGGTGGTCGAGGTGGTTCGCGAGGTGGTGCCGAGCGTGGACGCGAGTAAACGGTCCTGGCTGCTCCTGCGGAGCGACGAGTACGACGTCGAGATGACGATCGGCAAGAGTGTCGACGTCCGCGACATCACCTTCTACATCAACGACGGGGCCCGCTCGATCCCGGTGGTGATGGAGATCAGCAGCCGCTTGGGCGTCACGCCGTACGACACGGAGTCCGGCAACTTCCTCACCGAGGAGTCGAAGCCGCCGGTACCGCCGCCGCTGACCGAGGAAGAGATCAAGGAGAACAAACCCAAGTGGTGGAAGTTCGGCCGCAGCTGAGCCACCCCTGTCGGCGACGCCTCCCCTCAGCCGCCGCTACTTACGACCGCTCGTACGCCGATGCGGAAGGTCAGGCGGCCGGGCGGGTGGCGACGAGGGTGCCGATCTTGTTGATGCGGTGTTCGGGGTTGCCGAGGGCGTCGCTCCAGTAGTTGCCCTCCGCGTGGTCCTCCGGGGTCGCGCAGGTGGAAAGCGTGATCATGGCGCGAGTCGGCTTCTCACCCGGGCGACCGGGGACGGCCGCGTTCTGCTGGGCCTTCTCCTCGGGCTTGCGGAACGAGATCTTCATCGTCTTGATGACCAGGTAGTCGTAGATCTTCCCGTCCGCGGTCACCAGGATGTGGTCGCCGTTCTGCATCTCCGGCACCCGCCCGAACGGCCTCCCGTGCGTAGTCCGGTGCGCGGTCAGGATGAAGTTGCCGATCTCGCCCGGACCGACCCCGCCGGCCGAGCCGCGCGGGCTGGCGGCGACCCCGCGGTTCTGGATCACCGTGCCGGGGCGATCGTCCGCAGTACCGGTGTAGGCCACCACCCGCAGCTCGCGTACCCCGATGGCCGGGATCCCGATGCTCATCGCGGTCGTGGTCATCGTCCGCTGGGCGGTCGGTTTCGGCACCGGGCGCACGGTCTTCTCCGGCACCGAACGCTCCGGCTCCGTCGGCTTCGGGTCCAGGCTTGGCGTGGTCGGTGGAGCCGTCGAAGGCGTCTCGGCGATCGTGTCGGCGACATCCGAGCAGCCCACCAGGGCAGCCGTCAGCAGTATCGCGACCACCAACCTCCCCATCATGGTGAAAAAGTAGCTCGCAATGCCAACTAGGCGGGTGCGTGCTCCTTCAGAACAGTCATGAACGCGCGCATCCAGCCCGGGTGGTCCGGCCAGGCGCGCCCCGACACCACGTTGCCGTCCACGACCGCGTCGCCGTCGACCCACTCCCCGCCGCCGGCCCGTATGTCGGTCGCCAGCGCGGGGTACGCCGAGGTCTTGCGCCCCTGCAGTACTCCGGCCGCCGCCGGGATGAGTGGTCCGTGACAGAGCTGCGCGACGGGCTTCGCCTCGCCGTAGAAGTGCTTCACGATCCGCAGGCAGTCCTCGTCGTTGCGGATGTACTCCGGCGCGCGCCCGCCCGGGATCACCAGCGCGACATAGTCCTCGGGATTCACGTCGGCGAAGGCGAGATCGGCCTGCCAGGTGTGCCCGAGCTTCTCCGTGTACGTGTCGAACCCGTCCACGAAGTCGTGCACCACGAACTGCAACTTCTTCGCGCTCGGCGCCGCAATGTCAACCTCGTACCCCTCCTCCTGCAACCGCTGGTACGGGTAGAACACCTCGAGCGTCTCCGCCGCATCCCCCGTGAGAATCAATACCTTCGCCATCACAACTCCTCCGCCGCCGGATCCTGCAGCCAGCCTCCGCCGCCCCCTCGCACCCGGTCAACCCCCCGGTTTGGTCGTGAGCGCGGCAGCTGGACCTGTACGTCGTACAGGTGAAGGACTGGCTCGTACGTCGGGGCGCGGGCCGGGGTGAGTGTGTGCAGCCGGGGTCAGTCGGTAGTGAAGGTGGCGGGGCCCAAGCGGAGGGTGCCGGAGGTGAGGGGTTCGCAGCGGATGCCGCCGTGGGAGCGGAGGGCTTTGAAGGCGCCCGGGGCCAGGACTTGGTCCATCCAGGCGCAGGGGTTCGCGGGCCGGTGGGCCTGGAAGGTGATCGGACCGGAGCCGCTGTCGAGGGTGAAGGTCGCGCCTGGGACGCGGTGGCCGGATTCGTCCCTGCGCGCGGCCAGTTGGTCTACGGGGAAGCCGCGAAGAACGATGTTGCGGCGGAGAAGATGCGGATCCGGTGCGGCGGCGAGCCCGAGATCGAGGGCGAGTTGGTCGAGCACGGCGGCGTCGAGAACCGTAACGGCAGCGTTGCGGTGGATCGCCTGGTTGAAATATCTGTCGCCGACGATTCCCAGCCCGGACTTGATCGTGACCTCCGAGCGCTGGATCGGCTCAGGCTCAGGCCGCGGACCGTCCTGAGGCCGCCCCTCGAACGCGTGCACCGCCGAAACCACCAAAGCCACGATCTCCACCGGAACACCCTCAGCCACACCCCCACGCTACTCGCCACCCACCGCCCCGACCGCGCCCGAACACGCCCCGACGTACGCCGGCCGTCGTAGGGGGTCAGCCCCAGGTGAGGGGGTCTAGGAGGTGGTAAAAGGCTAGGCGGTTGGGGTCGGCGGGGCCGTAGGTGGTGAGAAAGGTGGGGGCGGCGCCCGGGTGGTGTTCGTCGAGTTGGGCTTTGAGGAGGGCCAGGTCGGAGTGGCGGTCGGCGATGCCCAGGCGGCCCAGGTCGATCAGGCCGGTGCACTCGAGGGTGTCAGGGTCAAAGAGGACGTTCGGGAGGCAGGCGTCGCCGTGGCAGACGACCAGGTCTGCCGCGGGCACCTCGGCGCGAGCAGAAACCTCAGCGTAGATCTTGGCCAGCAGGTCTTCCGGTCGGACTTGGCGCCACTCGTCGGTGAGGAAGTTCGGGTTCACGGCACCACGCCGTACTACGTCCTCTGCCTGGCTGACGACGTCTTGCAGCCGCCGCTCGAACGGGCACTTCTCGGCAGGGAACTCGTGCAAGGACCGGATCACCCCCGCGAGGCTGTCGGACAGAGCACGAGACCAGGGCAGCTCGGCAGCAGCGACCCCACGAACGGCAGTCGTCAGCAGGCAAGCGCCATCGAGGGACTCGACCCAGCCGACCACCTCAGCACCGGGAAGCCCGGTCCCGGCAAGCCACTCCACCCGGTCACGCTCATCACGCAACTCCGGCACTCCAGCGGCGCCACAGCGTTTGGCGAAGACGTCGCCGCGACGGAATACCTCGGCCGCCGACTCGCCAACGGTGACCGGCTCCCACCCACTCCCCGGCAGCTCCATCGATCAATCCTCACACAAAGGCCGCTCACCCCAAGGCAACCAGGACGCGGACTATAGAGTCCCTTCAAGGTGGTTCTGACCGAGATGCGGAGCCGGACATGACGATCCTTCGCTGGCTGCGAACGCGGGATGCCAACCTGTCCGCGCTGCGCCGCAGCTCCCGGGCCGCGCTCATCATGCCGGTCCTGTTCGCCCTGTACGCCGAGGTGGTCGGCGACGCCAACGCCGCGACGTTCGCCGCCTTCGGCTCGATGTCGCTGCTGATCTTCGTCGACTTCGGCGGCCAGATCCGGGACCGCGTCCTCGCGCAGGGTTCGCTGGTACTGGCCGGCGCGGTGCTGATCTGCGTCGGGACGCTGGCGGCCCAGCGGATCTGGCTCGCGGTACCGGCGATGTTCCTGGTCTCGTTCGCGGTGTTGTTCAGCGCCGTCGTCAGTTCGGTGTTCGCCAGCGCGACCACCGCTCTGCTGGTCAGCTTCGTCCTACCGGTCAACCTCCCAGGTGCCGTGAGCGTCATCCCGGACCGGCTGCTCGGCTGGCTGACCGCCGGCCTCGTGTCGATGATCGCGATCGCCGTCCTCTGGCCCGCACCCACCAAGGATCCGTTGCGGCTGGCAACAGCCCGGACCCTGGCGCTGCAAGCCAGAACCCTGCGCGCCGAGGTCGGCCGCATCCGCGCCGCACACGGCGCCCCGCCCACCCAGACCAACAACACCCCGCCCAGCGACGCCCCAACCACCGCCGCCGCCGACAACACCGACGCCAAGGCCACCGACGTCCGGAGCGCCGACGCAGAGATCACCGACGACCTGAACGACAGCGCCGAGGCCGTCGCACACCTACGCAAAACCTTCTTCAGTACTCCGTACCGCCCGACCGGCCTGTCCACCGCGACGCGGACCCTGGTCCGGCTGATCGACCAGATCCTGCTGCTCCAGTCCGTCCTCGAGCAACCCCCGCTCGCCCACACTCCCGGCCGGCACGTCAAGGCAGTCTGCGAGGTCAAGCTCGCGGCGGCGACCCTGCTCGACCACGGCGCCACCGTGCTGGAAACGGTCGGCGACCCGACCACCCTCGACGCCGACCTGGCCCAGCTCCGGAAGACGCAGCGGGCGATGGAAGAAGCCATGACCTCGGCCCTTCCACACAAGGAGGACTACACCGAGTTCGTCACCTCACTGGAGCCAGGCTTCCGTGCCCAGGAGATGGCCTTCGCGATCTCCGAGATCAGCCAGAACATCAGGTTCACCGTCGCCGCCAGACGCCGTACCTGGTGGCAACATGTCGCCGGCAGCCCACCACCAGGCGCGGGCTCGGCCCTCGCCTCGGCGCAAGACCGGGCAGGCGCCCACGTGGAGCGGCACTCGTTCTGGCTGCACAACAGCCTCCGGGGCGCCGCCGCCCTCGCGATCGCAGTACTGGTCGCCGACCTGACCGGCGTCGGCCATTCCTTCTGGGTCGTCCTCGGCACTCTGTCGGTACTGCGGTCCAACGCGCTGACCACCGGCCAGAACGTCGTCCGCGCGCTGGCCGGGACTGTCGTCGGCATCCTGATCGGCGTCGCCCTCATCCTCGCCGTCGGCACCAACACCATGGCCTTCTGGTTCCTGCTCCCGATCGCCGTCCTCTTCGCCGGCTTGGCCCCCGCGGCGATCTCCTTCGCCGCCGGGCAGGCCGGCTTCAGCGTGGTGATCCTGATCCTCTTCAGTCTGATCCAGTCGTCAGGCTGGGAGCTGGGCCTGGTCCGGATCGAGGACGTCGCTCTCGGCGCCGTGGTCAGTCTCGTGATCGGCGCGGTCTTCTGGCCGCGCGGCGCCGTCCCCGCACTCCGGCAGGCCCTGTCCGAGGCGCTCTCCGACAGCGCCCGCTACCTCGGCAGCTCAGTCGGGTACGCCGTGTCGCGGTGCGACGCGCTCGCTCCGCGGGCGGATCCGCCAGCCGGGGATGCCCGCGAGGCGGCGGCATCCGCCCGGCGGCTGGACGACGCCTTCCGCGGGTTCCTCACCGAGCGCGGCACCAAGCAACTCCCGCTCGCCGAGGTGACAGCCCTGATCTCCGCGGTCGCCCTGATCCGCCTGACCGCCGAGTCGATCCTCGACCTGTGGCGCGACGATCAGGGCGAGCCGGGCGTCGACAGAACGGCCGCGCGCACCGAGATCATCGCCGCGACCGACCAGGTCCTCGCCTGGTACCAGCAGGCCGCCCAGGCCCTCGCCGATCCCGACGACCTCCCGGCACCGCTGACCCCCGACCACTCCGCGAACGCCCGGCTCGTCGACGCAGTACGCCGGGACCTGGGCGGGGCGGAGACCCCGGTCGCAGTACGGCTGATCTGGACCGCCGACCACCTGGACGCGATCCGTCGCCTCCAGCACAGCCTCTCGGCACCATTCGAGGCCACCAGTCAGAGCATCCTGGCGAAGTCCCCCGCCTGAAGCGACGACCCGGCCCGAAGAATCTAGGAAGAGGATTCGCGGATGATCAGTTGCCAGGGGAAGTCGAAGACCTGGCCGGGAGCCCCTTCGCGGTCGGTGAGCCGGCCGACGATGATCCGGCTCAGGGCCGCGTTGAACCCGACCGGCCCGACCGTCGACAGCGACGGATCCAGGTGTTCACCCTCCGGAGTGTTGCCCACCCCGATCACCGCGAGATCGCCTGGCACGTCCAACCGGAGCCGATGCGCCGCCCGGATCGCCGCGATCGCCGCGAAGTCCGTGGTGCAGTACAACGCGGTCGGCCGGTCCGGCTTGGTGAGCACGGACATCGCCGCCCGGTAGGCACCTTCCGGATGCGGCTCGAAGGTCGCCACCTCGCCGAGCGGCAACCCGGCGGCCGCCATCGTCCGCCGGTACGCGTCGAAGCGCGGTGATCCCTCGAGCTTCGACGTGAGCGCGCCGATCCGGGTATGCCGTTCGAGCAGATGCTCCACGGCCAGGTGACACCGCGGCTCGGCACCCGACCGGATCACGTCGAATCCCCGCGGCTCCAGCACCTCGCTGAACGCCACGATCTGCACGCCCTGGTCCGCGAAGGCCTCCAGTTGATCCACCAACTCCGGATCGTCGGCCACATGGTCGATGAAGATGACGTCGGGCGTCCGGTTCGCCAGCACCGTCCGCCAGTCGCCGTCGGCAACGATCAGCGCGGTCTTCCCCAGCGGAGTCACCGCATCGCTCACAGCAGCAGCGACAGCCTGCGCCCAAGGATCGGCGAGCACGCTGAGCGACAGCAGGACAAGGTCGGACTTGCCCGTACGAATCGCGCGCGCCGCGTCGTTGCGCCGGTACCCGAGCCGGGTGGCCACCTCGCGCACCCGGTCCGCGGTCGTCTCGGAGATCGTCTGGCCGCGGCGATGACCGGACAGCACGTACGACACCGTGGCGATCGAGACCCCCGCCTCGGCGGCCACCGTACGCAGCGTCGGCTTGTCGGTCATCCCCGTCGGCATGACACCGATTCTCTCAGAACGGTGACCTCAGCCCTTGACGGCGCCGGTGATGACGCCCTTGTTGAAGTGCCGCTGCAGGAACGGGTAGACCATCGCGATCGGCACCAGCGCGACCACCACGACCGCCATCTGCAGGGACTGCGGCTGTGACGGCGGCGCGACGCCCAACTGGTCCGCCGACAGCGACTTCCCTTGCAGCACGTAGGTCCGCAGGATCACCTGCACCGGCCACTTCGCCGTGTCGTTGAGGTACAGCAGCGCGTTGAAGAACGCGTTCCAGAACCCGACCGCGTAGAACAGCCCGACCACGGCGATCACCGCCTTCGACAGCGGCATCACGATCCGCCGCAGGATGGTGAAGTCGCTCGCCCCGTCGATCCGCGCGCTCTCCAGGATCTCCTGCGGCACGTTCATGAAGAACGTCCGCATCACCACGAAGTTGAACGCCCCCAGCGCGCCGGGCAGGATCAGCGACCACAGGCTGTCGATCAGCCCGAGCTGCTTGACGATCAGGAACATCGGGATGATGCCCGGCGCGAACAGCAGGGTGAACAGCACCAGCAGCAGCACGGGCCGCCCGAAGAGCACCGGCCGTGAAGTGGCGTAGGCGAGCGCGATCGTGGTGGCCAGCGCAATCGCAGTACCGACCACTGTGACGAAGACGCTGACCATGATCGCGCGTCCCATCAGACCGCCGCTGAACAAGGTCTCGTACGCCTTCACCGTCGGGTGCGACGGCCACAGCACGTACCCGCCGGCGGAGATGATGTCCTGGTCGCTGGCCAGCGACGTCGACACCACGACCATGATCGGGATGATGATGGCGAGCGCGAAACCGCCGAGCACGACCGCCTTGATGGTCTGGTAGGCCGGCGACGGCCGCTCCTTCCAGATCGGCCTCATGACTGCCCTCTCTTCTGGAAGATGCCGGGTTCGCCCAGCCGGTGGGCGATCGAGTTGGCGCCCCAGAGCAGCAACGCGCCGACGACTCCCTTGGCCAGACCCGCCGCGGCCCCGCTGCTCCAGTCACCACCAACGACGCCGGCGTAGTACGTGAACGTGTCCAGTACTTCGGCCGCGCCCGGGCCGACCGAGTCGCGCTGCAGGATGAACTGCTCGAAACCCACGCTGAGCACGTCGCCGATCCGCAGGATCAGCAGCAGCACGATCACGGTCCGCATCGACGGCAGGGTGATGTGCCACAGGCGGCGCCACCGGCCGGCACCGTCCGCGGCGGCCGCCTCGTACAGGGAGACGTCCACGGCGGACAGCGCGGCGAGGAAAATGATCATCGCCCAGCCGGCGTCCTTCCAGACCAGTTGCGCGACCACCAGCAGCGGGAAGGTGTCCGGGTTCGTCATGAACGGGATCGGGTCGAGCCCGGCCTGCCGGAGCAGGTTGTTGACGAAACCCGCACCACCGAGCGACTGCTGGAACAGCGCGATCACCAGCACCCAGGACAGGAAGTGCGGCAGGTACGCGATCGTCTGGAACGCGCGCCGGACCCGGTTGCCCACCAGGGAATCCACGATCAGCGCCATCGCCAGCGGCACCGGGAAGAACAGCACCAACTGGACGAAGGCGAGCACCAGCGTGTTGCGCAGCGCGTCCCAGAAGTCGGGATTGGCGTACAGGTTGATGAAGTTCTGCACGCCGTTCCACTCGCTGTGCATGATCCCGAGGTACGGCTGGAAGTCCTGGAAGGCAACCACGTTGCCGAGCACCGGCACGTAGAAGAACACCAGCAGGAACAGCACGCCGGGCAGCATCAGCACCAGCATCTGCCAGTCCCGCCGCAACCGGACCCCGAACGGCAACTCATGTCCGGTACTGCGCTGACGCCTGCCGCGCCGCCGCTTGGGCGTTTCCCTGACTGCCTCGGCGGATTCCGGCCGCTCTGTCACCAGTGTCATCGGCGGCCTCAGGACGCGGTGACCGGAACGCCTGCGGGCAGCACGGCCTCGAACTCGCCGCGCATCTTGTCACCGCCGCCGGACTTCCAGCGCTTCAGCGCCTCGTCGTACGCGTCCATCTTCTGCCGGCCGGTGACGATGTCGATGATCGTGTCGCGGAACGCCTCGGTCAGCTTGGGTCCGACCTTGCTGCTGGTGTCGGAGTAGGTGCCGGCCGTCGGGTTGCGCATCGCGTACTGCAGCAACTTCTGCTCGGTCGCGTGCACCTTCCGGGTGTCCTCGGGGTAGGCCGGGTTGAAGATCACGCTCTCCGGCGCGGTCATGATCTGCAGCGCGCTGACCAGTCCCGGCGCCTGCTGGTTGCCGGCCTGGGTGAGCACCGGGTTCTTCTTGGCGTCCAGCTTGTACTGCTCGCCCGCGGTACCGAAGTTCTTCTGCAGGTACTCCTTGGTGCCGAACGGCGCGGAGAGGTAGTTGACCAGGGCAAGGAGTTCGCGGATCCGGCCCTCGTCGGTCTTCTTGAACGGAGTGAACCCGACGGTGCCGTAGCCCATGTCGTAGACCGGCTTGGCCTTGCCGTCGTGGCCGAACGGGATCATCGTATCGACGAACAGCGTCGGGTCGGCGGCCCGGAAGTCGGCGGTCGCCCGCGGGCCGACGGTGACCTGCGCCGCGATCTGGCCGTTCACCGTCTTCGGGGTCGCGTCGGCCAGGTTGAGGTCGGGGTAGAAGACCTTCGCCGCCCACAGCTTCGCGGCGTACTCGACCGCGGCCTTGTAGTTGTCGGTCTCGTAGAGGTGCGTCAGCGAGCGGTCCTGGTTGACCCGCCAGCCGTTCGGCGCACCGAACCACTCGCCGAACATGTGCAGCATGTTCACGATCGCCGGCTCCAGCGCGTAGTTCGTGCCGCGGGTCAGTTCCTTGCACTTGGCGAAGAACTCGTCGGCCGTCTTGCACTGCAGGCCGCCCACCTTGGCCCAGGTCTTCGGGTTGCCCATCATCACCTGGCCGAACGGCGTCGACGGGATCGGAGCGCCCCAGATCTTGCCGTTCACCACCGCCGTCCGCCAGGAGGCCGGCTTGAGCGCCGCGAGGTTCGGGTACTCCAGCACCGCGTCGCCGGACAGGTACTTGGTCAGGTCCTGGAACTTCGCCTCCAGCATCGGGCCGATGTTCGGGATGCCCTGGTTCGGCGGCAGCCACATCAGGTCCGGCAGCGAGTCGCTGGCCAGCAGTGTCGCGAACTTCTCCGGGTAGCCCGGGTCGGTGCCGATGGTGAGCTTCAGGTCCGCGCCGAGCGCCTGGTTCAGCGCCTGCCACATCGGATTGCTGCCCATCGGCGGCGGGGGCGTCGCGAACGTCTCGGTGAGCGCGGTCACCGCGTTCTTCAGCGGCGGCGCCTGCACGCTGGCGATCGCGTTCTCGGGGAACTGCAGGAAGCCGGGCTCGAGGCCGGACTCGGCCCCGGCAAGCTCGGGCCGCAGCCCTTCGAACGCCTTGTAGGTCGGCAAGGCCACGTCACCCGACGCCTTGGCGCCACCGCTCGCTGCCCCGCCGTCGCCACAACCGGCCAGCGTCGGGCCGAGAACGACCGCACCCAGCGCGGCACCACCCAGTCCCAGGAACCGCCTGCGCCCGTACCTGCTCTCCATAACTGACCTCATCCTATGCTCGATCTGACCGTTTGTGTCCGAATTTGCAGCAAGCACTCACTAACGATCACTTAAACGTTAACCGGGACCGTAAACCCAGCCCTCCCGATCACGCAAGGCCGAACCGAAGATTCACACTTCCGCAACAGCAGGGATACGCGGTGCCGCCAGCCTGGAGGCATGGACCACCTGCACAGTTCAGACTTCTCCCGGCCTGACATCTCCCGCGCAGACATCTCCCGGGCCGTCACCGCCGGTACTGCGTGCGACGTGTGCGGGCGGTTACCTCACCCAGCCCGGCTCCGCCTGACCCTGGCCAAGCTCGCCGCGATCTTCCCGGTCGAGCTCGCCCTGCACGCCCTGATCCTGCGGATGCATCCGCCCTACCTCGTGTCCGTGAGCCTGCTGGCGCTCACCACCACCGCGCTGGTGATCTGGGTGATCGAGCCGTCCACCATGCGACTGCTCCGGACCTGGCTGCACGCCCCCGACCACCACGCCCGGCACCAGGCTCAGACGGGCCTTCGGCAAGCGCCGTCACTCTGGCGGATCAGGGTCACACTGGAGGACCGAGCCGGCGAACTGGAGCACCTCACCCACGGACTGGCCGAGCTCGGCGCCAACATCCTCGGCCTGCACATCCACCCGGTCGCGGACGGCGTACGGGATGAGCTCGCGGTCTCCACGCCGGACGCGGTTCGACCGGAGGAGTTGCTGGACGTCGTTACGGCTGCTGGCGGCCGGAACGCGCACCTGTGGCCGACGACGGCACTCGCGCTGGTCGACGGGCAGACCAAGGCGCTGAACCTGTCCGCGCAAGTCGTTGCCGATCCGGCGGAACTCCCGCACGCAGTGGCGGAACTGCTCGGCGCGCAACAGGTCACCGATCCCAAGGCCTTCGATGGACAGCAGTTGCCCAGCGACGGAACGATTCTGAAGATCCCTTCGCCGTGGAGCGGGTTGTACGTGTTCACGCGACCGGGCGAACCGTTCACTCCGGCGGAGTCCGCCCGCGCCCATCGCCTCGCCCAGGTCGCCGAAGCCTCGCGAGCGATCAGCCCGGCGCGGTGATCAGTCGCGGTTGGTGACCTCGAAAGCGACCACGGCCGCGGCGACGGCGACGTTCAGGGACTCGACACCGGCGTGCAGCGGGATCTGCAGGTCCTCGTCGGTGGCGACCGAGATGCCGTGCGTCTCGCCACCGAGCACGAACACCGAGCGCGGTGCCAGGTCGGCCTTGAAGAGCGACTGCCTGGAGCGCGCGGACAGGCCGTAGATGCGATAGCCGGCCTCGGTCAACATGTTCACGGCCGCCTTCGCAGTGGCGACGTTGACGATCGGGGCCTGGAACGCCACCCCGGCTGATGCCTTGATCACCAGCGGCCCGACGTGCGGCGTACCGGCTTTCGGCAGGATGACGCCGTCGAAGCCGGCGCCGGTGGCGGTTCGCAGGATCATCCCGACGTTGCCCGGGTTCGTCACGCCGTCGAGCAGGAAGACCTTGGTCGGCCGCTTGCCGCGAGCCCGGACGAACTCGGCCAGCGGCGTCATCCGGGGCGCGTTCACGTCGGCGACCACACCCTGGTCGTGCTTGCCGTTGCCGGCCAGCCACTTCACCCGGGTCGCCGTCGCCCGCTCGACCGGCGTACCGGTGCGGGCCGCTGCCTTCAGGATGTCGTCCATCGAGTGCCCGCCGGCGTTGTCCGCGACGATGATCTTGGCGACCGACAGGGCGGGATCGTTGAGCGCCTCGAGCACCGGCTTCCGTCCGAAGATGGTGATCCACTTGTCCCGCGGCGACAACCGCTCCCGCTCCTCCGAGCCCTTCTGGTTCACCGCATCACCGTACAGGCGTGGACGCGACGGGCGAACTCCCGCGTCCACAGAGGCCTTCCGATAGTTTCCGGAGAGCCGAATCGCGGAAGTTCCGGATATAGTTCCGATAGTTTCAGTGCTTCCTCCCCGGCGCTGCGAAGGAACCGCTCATGACCGAACCCGTGGTCCCGTTCCGCCAGGTCGACCTGTGCCGACTGGCCGGCGACGCACGGCTCGGCCGACCGATCGCAGCCACCTGTACGTCGCTGTGGTTCCGCCCCGACGCGTACTTCGGCGCGCGGCGCGCGGGCGACGCGGAGTACGGGACCGTGCGTCAGGTCGAACTGCTGCTGAGCCTGCTCGGCGAATGGACCGAGGTGGTCGCGGTCGCCACGCGGCGGACCCGGCGGACCGCGATCGAGGAGTTGACAGCGGCCCTCGTGGTGTTCGCGGACGGCACCATCGCGACGGTGCTGAACAGCCTGCTCGCGGCGCGCGAGGTCGGCTGGTTCCGGTTCGACTTCGAGCACGCGACGGTTGAGATCGACCAGCAGCAAGGGACTTGCAACATCACCGCGACCCCGGGCCGGGAGCAGCCGGTCGCCCAAGCCTGGACGGAGAGCGTCCGCACGCCGACGGCACCCGAGGACTCAGAGGCAAGCGATCGGACTGCGGCGCACGAGTTGCTTGCCGCTTTGCGTGAGGCGGCTCGGACCGGGCGGTCGGTGCGTCGTGGTGAGAGGGGCTTCACCGCGACCGGTTGAGATCTGCGAGTGGTTGAGATCCCTGGACAATCCCGGTAGACCCTTGAACCGACCCGGAAGAAGGAGCTTGGGTGGCGACCGCTGACGGAGCCCGCATCACCATCACCGACATCGCCCGCGAGGCCGGGGTCTCGGTGCCGACGGTGTCGCGCGTGCTGAACGGCCGCGCCGACGTGGCTCCCGGTACCCGTGCCAAGGTCGAGGGACTGCTCGAGCACCACGGGTACCGCCGCCGCGGCTCGCGGCAGACCGAGCGCGCCAACCTGATCGACCTGGTCTTCAACGACCTGGACAGCCCGTGGGCGGTCGAGATCATCCGCGGCGTCGAGGAGGTCGCGCACAGTTCGGGCATGGGCACGGTCGTGTCGGCGATCCACCGCCGGTCGACCTCGGCCCGGCAGTGGATGCAGAACCTGCAGGCCCGGACCTCCGACGGCGTCATCCTGGTCACCTCCGGCCTGGAGCCGAGACTGCAGGCCGAGCTGCGGCGGTTGCAGGTGCCGAGCGTGGTGATCGACCCGGCCGGCGTGCCCAGCCTCGAGGTTCCGACCATCGGAGCGACGAACTGGGCCGGCGGGCTGAGCGCGACGGAGCACCTGATCAAGTACGGACACCGGCGCATCGGGCTGATCGCCGGGCCACCTCGATTGCTCTGCAGCCGCGCCCGCCAGGACGGGTACAAGGCGGCGCTGGACGCTGCCGGGCTCTCCTGCGAAGGCCTGATCTACGAGGGCGACTTCTACCACGAGTCGGGATTCGTCGGCGCCGGTGAACTGCTCGACCTCGCCGACCCGCCGACTGCGATCTTCGCCTCCAGTGACCAGATGGCCCTCGGCGTCTACGAGGCGGTTCGCCGTCGCGGATTGCGGGTGCCGGACGACATCAGCGTGGTCGGGTTCGACGACCTGCCCGAGTCCCAGTGGGCGAGCCCGCCGCTGACCACGGTCCGCCAGCCGCTGGCCCAGATGGGCATGGTGGCCGCCCGTTCGGTCATCCGACTGATGAACGGCGAGGATCTCGAGAGCCCCAAGATGGAACTGGCCACCGAACTGATCGTCCGCGACAGCACCTACGCCATCAGCTGATCGGTGGCAGCGGCAACCAAGTCGGCGCGGAGTTCGTGGCCGCCGTCGAACTCGCGGTAGTCGACCTCGTAGCCGTCCTCGCGGAGCACCGGCACGATCCGCCGGCTGCAGCGGTCGATCGGCAGCACCTGGTCCCGGACGCCGTGCGAGACGAAGATCCTCGGCCGGCCCGGTCGCGGTCCGGAGACCACGAAGCCCGGCGAGTACGCGAGAACGTGGGTGAACAGCTCACCGTTCACCAGCCCGAGGCTCAGCGCGTACGACGCGCCGTCGGAGAACCCGGCGATCCCCAACCGAGCGGGATCGACCGCGAACCGCTCGAACGCCACCCGCAGGACCAGATCGAGCGGGCCGACATCCGGGCCGAAGCCGCCCCGGATCACGTCCCAGGTGTAGTCCTGCGATTTGGGTGCCAAGAGCAAGAATCCCCGCTGCCGCGCCTCGTCCTCCAGGTATGGCAGGGCCTGGCGTGGGTTCGAGGTCGCTCCGTGCAGGAGCACGACCAGCGGCACCGGCCCGACGGGCAACTCCGGTGGCACCAGCAACGCGGCCGACCGATCCTCGGCCCCGAGCCAGTGGAGCCCGGCCGGAAAGGGCTCCCTGCTCGTCCCACCTGGCCTCGCGTTCAACATCCCGGACTGCCACCCCTGCCGCACCCCATCGGCAACCTCACGACCAGTCATCTGCAGACCATACCCAGCACGGCCGGCTGAGGTCGGCGCCGACCAGCCCCGGTACGTCGGGAGGCGCGGCGTGGGGTCAACCAGCGCAGCGCGGGCGCACCGGAGTACGGGGTGGTCAGGCTTGTTTCGGGGCTCGCCAGAGGAGGGAGTTGAGGGGGTCGTCGGAGGGACGTTCGACGCAGTTGTTGTGTTTCGGCTTGTCCGCGCGGCCCCACGCGTCGTCACCGAACCAGGGCGGAACCCCGAACGGCAGATCGCGAAGCGGGACAGCGGCGTAGTCCGTCTCCAGGAACTTCGGGCCGTAGTTCGGCCCGGTCGCGTCGCCGTCGGGATCAGGCGTGACGATGTCGCGCAGGTCCGTCACGGCCTTGCGCCAACTGTCCAGCAGCACCTGCGGACTGCGGCTGGACGGATGCGGCACCTCGAAGACCGGCACGTCCGGCTTGCTGTCCCACAGGCGTACCGCGGTGCGTGCCTGCGCGCCGAACGCCACGATCGCCTGGGTCTGCGGTCCGGTGATCAGGTCGAGCAACGTGTTGCGCCAGCGCAGGTGGTCCTGCTCCGACAACAGCGGCGCCGCCTGCTGCGCGCGGGACGGTCTCAGCGCATAGGCGTAGGCGTTGACCAGCGCATAGCTCGACGTCAGCCCGAGCTTGGTGAGGAAACCCTGCACCCGTTGGCCCGCGTCGCCGACCAGCGTCCGGCCGGCGATCCGCTCGGTCGGGCCGGGATCGGACGCCACGCCGAGCAGCCGCGCCGACCGATTCAGCCGGCCGCGGTAGAAGATCGGCCCCCAGTCGTACCAGAAATTGTTCCGGTATGCCGCATAGCTGGGCAGTGCTCCGAGATGCCGTGCCACCGCTGCCGGTGGACCCGCGTCGAATTCCACCATCGAATGCCTCCCCCTGGAGGCTCCATAGCATACGCTCGTGAACACAGGCCGGGGGGCTTTGATCAGGGGAGGCGGCCATGTTCGTCCTGCGCGGAACCGTTGTCACGTTGCGACCTGACGGCGAGGTGCTCAGCCGCGGCGCCGTCTATGTCGGCGACGACGGCCTGATCGCTGCGGTCACCCCCGGCGACGACGAGCCGCCCGGCTTCGAGAACGCCCCCCGGATCGCCGCGGGCGGGGTGATCTACCCGGGCCTGATCGACCTGCACAACCACCTGATGTACAACAGCCTGCCGCTGTGGACCGAACCAGCCCGCAAGGTCCCCTGGACCTCGCACAACCAGTGGGGCGGCGCCCCGACGTACAGCGACACGATCAGCAAACCCGCCCGGCTGCTGGGCGCCGCGGCCGGACGCGCCCTGCTCCGGTACGTCGAGACGCGGGCCATCGTGGGCGGGACCACCTCGATCCAGGGCAACCCGCGCGGCGCCGTACCGCCGGACGACGACCTGATCCGCAACGTCGACTCGGAGAAGCTGGGCACCCGGGAGGACTTCATCCGGGTCAGCACACTCGTTGCCGACAGCACCGAGGCGCTGGCGTCGTACGTGACCGCGGTGCAGCAGGGGCGCGGCTTCATCGCGCACACCGCGGAGGGTACGGATCCCAAGCTGCGCAAGGAGTTCCAGCTGCTTGACGACGTCGGGGTGGTGAAGCGGCAACTCGTCGCGATCCACGGCGGCGCGCTGACCGCGGAGGACTTCGCCAACCTGCAGGGCGGCGGCTCCAGTCTGGTCTGGTCGCCCTTCTCGAACTACTGGCTGTACGGTGCGACCGCGGATGTCACCACGGCCAAGGCGAAGGGCGTCCGGCTCTGCATCGGCTCGGACTGGGGACCCTCGGGTACCCGCAACGTGCTCTGGGAGCTCAAGGTCGCCGATCTGTGGAACCAGGCCCAACCGCAGCAGGTGTTCACCGACGAGGAACTGGTGCGGATGGCCACCTCGAACCCGGGTGAGGCCCTGTCCGGCGTCTGGCCGCACCCGGTCGGCCGGATCGAGAAGGGCGCGCTGGCCGACCTGATCGTGGTCGGACGCGGCCAGGACGACGTGCATCGCAATCTGATCGCGGCCACGGAGGCGGACATCCGGCTCGTCGTGGTCGGCGGCCGCGCGCGGTACGGACTGCGGGCGCTGATGTCCACGCTCGCTCCCGCCGCGACCCGGATCAGCGTCGGCCGACTCAGCCGCGCGATCGACTACGGCGACCCGACGGTCACCTGGAAGTCCGTGGTCGCTGACCTGGAGAAGGTCCGGAAGAATCCGGAGCGCGCCGCCGAGCGAGCGGTGGACGCCCTGACCGCGCTGGCTGCCGACGGCGTGGCCGGCGAGGACTCGTTCGTGCTGCTGCCCGACATGCCGGCGCCCGAGGTGGACGTCGATGCCCGCCGCCGGAACGGCCCAGTCGCAGAGGCTCCGGCACCGGTCAAGGTGCCGCCGCCCGAGCCGCTCACCACCGGCCCGTCCTGGTTCGACGCCGTCGACGCGAACCCCTTCCACCAAGGCCTCCTCTCCGGCCTCCGCGACTACGCCTGACTTCGCGTCCGCGGGCTGGACCTCAGGCGAACCTGGCCTTCACGCGGGCTTGGTGGCCTTGCCGTCGAGCCAGAGGGTGTCGGACTCGTCGCGGTGGACGCCGGTGGTGCCGACGTGCTTGGTGCCGATCTTGGGACCGTTCTTGATCACGTGCACCAGCGCCATCGCGTGCCCCCGACCGAGGTCGTAGTCCTCCTTCAGCCAGTCCGCGACCGCCCCCGCCTTGGTGTCCGGCCCCTCGAACCCACGCTCCCGGGCCAGGTCGACCAACTCCCGCGGCGTCAGCCCGGTCTTCTCCTCGATCTTGTCCAGGTAGGCCTGAAACGACATCCCGATCACCCTTTCGCGAGCAGCCCCAGCGGCCGCCTCACCCCAGCGTCGAAGACCTCACCCCGAAATCGACACGACCTGCTCAAAGAAGTTTCCGGGGAAGGTTTGCGGGTGGATCGGTGTTGATGGGAAGGCACAACTAGACAGAGGAGGCTGCTGATGAAGGTTCGACGTTCATTGCGCGCGTTGAAGGCCAAGGACGGCGCCCAGGTGGTGAAGCGGGGCAAGAGGGTCTACGTCCTCAACCGCAAGAACCCCCGCCTGCAGGCGCGCCAGGGCTGACCCCGGCGGCCTGAACTTCACCTGCGACCCCCGGTTGTCACAACCGGGGGTCGCTTCCTGTCTTTCCTGACAAGGATTGATGGACGGACAGGAGCACGACCTTGGCGACCAGCAGGATCCGCGTGCGCATGCGGGCCCGCCCGATCGACGAACCGCATCGGGCTTCCAGCCAGCTCGAGCTGCTGTTCGACCTGACTTTCGTGGTCGCGGTAGCGGCCGCCACCGTCCAGTTCGCGCACAGCATCGCGGACGGCCACGCCGCGGACGGGCTGGCGGGATTCCTCCAGGTCTTCTTCGCGATCTGGTGGGCGTGGATGAACTTCACCTGGTTCGCCTCGTCGTACGACACCGACGACGTCCCGTACCGGCTACTGACGATGCTGCAGATGGCCGGCGTCCTGGTGCTCGCCGCAGGTGTCCCGGCCGCGGCCGACCACGGCGACTACCTCGGTGTCACCATCGGCTACCTGATCATGCGGATCGGGCTGGTCTCCCAATGGTTGAGAGTGGCCGCCGAAGAGCCGTCGGACCGCCGTACCGCGCTGCGTTATGCGGGCGGGATCAGCGCCCTCCAGGTGGGCTGGTTCCTGCGCCTCTTCCTGGTGGATCAAGGCGTTTTGTCGTCGTCCGGCGCCCAGTTGCTCTTCTTCGTCGCCCTGGCGATCCTGGAGCTCGCCGTACCGTGGTGGGCGGAGCGGACCCGAGCCACCAACTGGCACCCGCACCACATCGCCGAACGGTACGGGTTGTTCACCATCATCCTGCTCGGCGAGAGCGTGCTCGCGGCGACTGCCGGAGCTCAACGGGCACTGGAGGCCAGTGAGGTCACCTGGTCTCTCATCGTCATCTCGGCCGGCGGACTCGTCCTGCTGTTCGCCCTTTGGTGGCTCTACTTCCTCCAACCGGCCGGAGCCGGTCTCGCGGAGCGCCGCGATCGCTCATACCTGTGGGGCTACGGGCACTACGGCATCTTCGCGTCGCTGGCCGCTCTTGGCGCCGGCCTGGAGGTTGCGGTCGAGCAGACCGGCCATCACCTCGAGGCCTCCCCCACAGCCGTCAGCTACGCCATCGCGATACCGACCAGCGTGTTCCTGATGCTCGTGTGGGCAGTCCACGCACCACTCGTCGAGACCCCCACGATCCCGGCGGCCGCTTCCTTCGCCGGCGTCTTCATCATCCTTCTGCTCCCACTGGCGACACCGTGGCTGGGAGTTCCCGGCACCACCGCCGCGACCGCCGCCGTCAGCGCCCTGCTGGTCGCCGTCACGATCGCATCAGCGCCCATCGATCGGGAGACGCCGACAGCGTCGGGCTGACCCAGGCAGGGAGCGGTCCGTCAGAGCCAGCCGCTCCGTCAGAGGCCGCAGGAGGCCGGAAGCCGTGTCATCGTAGGTTGATCATGGCAGCGGCGTCTCGAGGTGGAACACCTCCTGCGGTCTGGCCGGTCGGCCGGGTCGCGGCCATGCTCGGCGTGCCCGCGGTGACGATCCGGAGCTGGGAAGCCAGGTACGACATCGCGCCCCCGACCCGCTCCCCTGGCCGCCACCGGCGCTACAACAGCGAGGACATCGCCCGCCTGCGCCGCATGCAACGCCTGATAGCCGCCGGTACTCCGGCCGCCGACGCCGCGCGCCTCAGCGCGATCGTGCCGGACCAGCCCGATCCTCTGCCTGAGCTCGCGGCAACAGAACAGATCGCGGCGCTGCTGGCCGATCTGGAGTCCTTCCGGATCGAGGAGGCCGGGGCGAAGCTGGACGGTTGCCTCCGGCAGCGCGGCCTTCAGCCCGCCTGGGAGGACGTGGTCGCGCCGGCGTTGCGGCGGCTGCAGGACCGCTTCCAGGACACGGCCGACTGCATCGATCTGGAGACCCTGCTCGCCGACGAGGCCGCCCGCGCGGTGGACCGCTACACCGGCGGCCGCACGCTCGGCGAGGCCGCCGTCGGCCCGGTCTTGCTCGCCTGCTGCCCTGGCGAAAGGCACTGGCTGCCGCTCAAGGTCCTGCAGGGCGTCCTCCTCGAACGAGGTACCCCGGCCGTGCTGTTGGCTCCCGACCTGCCCCCCGACGCCGTACTCCGGGCCGCCCGCCGCGCCTCACCCCGTGCGGTCGTGCTCTGGTCGCTCACCCCACGCCCGGCCCAGGCGATCCTGCGCCGGCGCCTCATCGCCCGCGGCGAGCAAACCGTCGCCGCCGGCCCCGGCTGGTCCCCCAAGGTGGACCCGCTGATCCACCTGGACGATGCCGTCCACCTCCTCTCCCGCCTCTGACTCGCGCCCTTCACCCAACCCAGCGGGGTGGCTTGGTGAAGGGGACGGATCGGGAGTCGTGGACCAGTTCGATCTGGTCGGACAGGGCCCATTCGGCCACCCGGGAGACGGTGGCGGCCGGGATCAGGTCGCTGAGGCCCGGTGTTGCCGGGATGTTCGTGGTGGCGTGGGCGTCGTGCGGAAGCACCACCCGGTAGCCGAGGGACGACGCCGCGCGGGCGCTCGCGCTGACGCACATCTCGGACATCAGTCCGCAGACCGCCACCGAGCGGACCCCTCGCGTCCCCAGCAACTCGTCCAGGTCCGTGCTGTCGAAGGCGTTGTCTCTCGGCTTCCGGATCACGCTTTCGCCGGTGTCGACCGGCAGGTGCAACTCCCAGCCAGGCGTGCCCGGCTCGTCGGCCATCCCGGCCGCTCCGTCGTTCTGGACATGCACGACCACCGCGCCGCTCGCACGAGCCGCCGCCAGCAGGACCGCAGTACGGTCGACGAGGCGCTCCGCGTCCGGCACCGCGGCAAGGCTTCCCACCTGGAGATCGATCAGCAGCAGGGCCTCGACAGGCGTCACGTTCTCCGGCATGCTCGCGATCCTCGCCGCGCCCGGTCGACCCGGTCAAACCGATTACCAGCTGTCGCCGGCGGCCGGAAGAACCTGCGCGTCGCCGAGGTCACGAATCCCGTGGTCGCCGAGCTGTAGCAGTTGCAGATCGCTGCCGCCGCCCAGGTAGCGATCCGACGTCTGTTACTCCGCGGTGCGCGAGGCACTTAAAAGTGCGGAATCGAATCGAGGACTTTCGTGGTGTGGGGGCCTGTTTGCCCTGACTGACGGAGCGCGTTGACGCAGCCGTCGTCGGGCAACAGGACGAGAGGGATGGCTCACGTGACCACCACGGCAACGGTTTCGAGCGGCTCAGTCGGCCGGCAGCCGACCTTCCGGACCTGGCTGGGGGTGTTGTCCCTCTCGCTCGGCGCCGCCGTCATCGTGACCAGTGAGTTCGTCCCGGTCTCCTGCCGGCGGTCGCGGGCGAGCTGAGCGTCTCGCTCGGACAGGCAGGGGTGATGGTGCTGATCCCGGGACTGGCGGCCGCCATCGCCGCGCCCTTGGTGATCGTCGGCGCGGCGAACCTGGATCGCCGCCTTCTGGTCATCACCTTGACCACCGATCGCGTCGTACGCCGCGTGCCGCTTGATGTTCTTCAAGCCCGTCGGCCGCGGCGTCGTCCAGGTCGACCGATCCTCCCGGTCCATCCCGTGCCGCTTCGCCAACTCCCCCCACAAGACATCCCGCATCCGCGCAGCGTCATCGGCCCCGAACGCCCCGGGCACCTTGACGATCCCGTCCCGCTCGAACTCCTTCATCTGCTCGGCACCAAGCACCCACCCATCCTGCGCCGAGCTGCCGAACAGTGGCCACCGATTTACCCGCCGTCAGGGGCGCTCGCGCTGGAGGAGGACGCGGGAGCGGGTGAAGCCGAGGCGGTCGTAGAACGGGAGGGCGGCATCGTTCGCGTCCACCGTGAGCTTCCGGATGCCGAGGTCGTCGGCGGTCTGGCAGATCGCTTCCATCAGACGCCGGCCGAGACCGCGGCCGCGGTGCTCGGGTACGACGAAGACGCTCTGCACGTCGCCGGACAACCGGTGCAGGTCACCCGGATTGGGGACGCGGTCGAACACCGCGAGCCAGGCCATGCCGACGAGTTCACCCTCGAGGTCGGCGAGCTTGCAGACGGAGGTGTCTCCCCGTTCCTCCATCCACTGGCCGAGGGCGGACCCGAACTCGCGCAGTTCGTCCGGCCGGGCGACTCTCTCCGATCGAGCCCACCTCCATCGCAGCGCCGTGAGAGCGGGGAGGTCGCCGGGCGTCGCAGTACGAATCACAGCGCTCATCGGCCCACCATCGCACGTCCGGCGCGACGGTCAGTCTTCCTCTGGAGGTTCGGGTTGGGGTGAGGGGACCTGGGTTACCTCGAGGATGTTGATGCCGAGCATGTCGAGGTGGTTGAGGAGGCCGGCGAGGGCTGCCTGGTCGATCAGGTCGCCGTGCAGGACGGTCTGGGCCGGCTCGGAGTCTGCTGTCAGGGTAGGGAACGCGTCGGTCAACTCACGGGACAGCCGTCCTTTGACACGGATCACGTAGTGGCCCATGCGATGCCCCCTTTCCAGAACCCCCGTCATAACCGACTCTGATCCGCCTGAGGCCGCTAGTCATCATCCGTCTCGGGGGACCGTCGACCGCCACGACCGGACCGGCTCTGCTCACCCTCTCCGGGGGAGGCCCGCTCAGGTCAGGCCGGTGATCGCGTCGCCGACCAGCTTCATCCCGATCACCAGGCAGAGCACGGACATGATCACGGCATTGTTGTGGGCCATCCACGCCTTGAGCCGGCCGAGCTTTTCGGCCGACCGCTCACCCAGCGCGAGGTACAGGACCACCGGCGCGCCGACGCCGAGGGTGCCGATGACCGCGAACACCGCGTAGGCGACGGCCTGCTGGCCACCACTGATCCCGGTCTGCGCGATCGCCACGGCGCCGGCGACGGCCAGCAGCAGGTTCTTGGGGTTGAGGCCGGCCAGCACAGCACCGCCACCGAGCGCCTGACCAGGTCCGAACTTGTCGATCGCGCCCATCCACTTCGGCAGTGGCGCATCGTCGCCCGCGTGCGGGCGGCCCCGGAACTGCCGCACCGCGACGAGCAGCAACAGCAGCCCGAGCACGAGCTTCAGCCAACTGGCCCAGGTCGCCGGCTCGCCGTCCTCACTCGCGTCGGCCGGGCTCGCGACGACCAGGACGATCGCGCCGATCACGCCGAGCCCGAGCAGCCAGCCGACCACGAACGCGATCCCGTTGGACCTCGCCCGTGGTGTCGTCAGCATCAGGACGACCGCGATGATCGGCACGGGGCTGAGTGCCACCCCGATCGCCAGCGGCAGCGCCTGCCCGATCGCCTCGCCCATGCTTGCCTCCGACCTGGCCGACTCGAGTCCACCTTCGCCCGCCGGCCGTACTCATCCCTCACCCCGGATGGATGAGTACGGCTCTCCACGGCGCTAGGCGAGGGCCTTCGCCTTCAACGTGTCGAACTCGGCCTGCGAGATCGTGCCCGCGGTGAGCAACTCCTGCGCCTGCGCGATCTGCGCCGTGGGCGACGCCGAGCTCCCGGCGACCGACTTGATGTACTCGTCCTGCGCGGCCCTCGCACTTCCCCACGCCGCCGCCTGACGCTCGGCCATGCCCCGCCCGCGCGCGATCAGGTACACCAGGGCGGTCAGGAACGGGAAGATGATCAGGCAGATCACCCAGATCGCCTTGACCCACCCCGAGACGTCCCTGTCGCGGAACAGGTCGGTGAGGATGTTGAACAGCACCATCAGGTACGCGATGAACGCGAAGCTGACGATGATGAACCAGATGATGTCCCAGAAACTCATGACTGCATCCCTTCGCTGTCGCGCCGATCGGTTGCGGTCGGCGACGAGTTGAACAGCTCGCCGCGCGTCGTGCGCGGGAGTTCGGCCGAGTCGCTCGTGGCGTTGGCTCGGATCAGGAAGTCGGACAACGGGCCGGGGAGCTCGGCGGGCCGTTCACCCCAGTCGTAGACCACCGCGGTCCCGGCGATCAGGTCGTGCAGCGCGCGATGTTCACGCTGGAAAACGATCAGGACGAACCCGAGTCCGAGCAGCAGCACGCTCAGCGGGAAGACGCAGACGCGCACGAAGGCCCGGCGGGGCCGAACCGTTCCGCCGTCGGCCCGCACGACCCTGAGCCCGACGATCGCTTTGCCCGGTGTTCGCGCGGTAATCGCGAGACTGCCGAACGCGTAGCAGAAGGCCCAGATCAGCAGGGCCGCCGTGGCCGGCGGTGCCGACGAGTCTTCCTTGATCGAGGTGTTCAGGAAGGCTGTGGTGAGCAGATCGAGCCCTGCCAGCCCGAGGGTGAAGGAGGCGAACACGATCAGTACGTCGAGCACCGCGGCCGCGGCCCTGCTCACGGCGCCTGCGTAGTGACCGGTGATGGTGAGGCGTCCGCTCATGCCTCCTCCAGGAGAAGCGGCGGCGCCGACGGCTGCGACGGCGCGTCCCTGCGCAGCAGGTGGTTGACCACTCGGGCGAGTACCGCGTCCAGCCCGGCGAGTTGCCGGCGAGCAAGGTCGAGCGCCGAGCCAGCGACCCGGCTGGTGCTCTCGGCAACGATGTCGGGGACTCCGGACCGCTGCACCAGACCCTCGAGGTCCACGTCCCGCAGCAACGCGTCGAGGTCGACGGTCGCGAGGACGCGGTTGAGGTCGACGCGGCCGAGCAGGCGCTCCACGTCGATCCGGTCGATCAACCGGTCCATGTCGATCCGGTCGATCAGGTGTTCGAGGTCGATCCGGTCGATCAGCCGGTCGACCTCGATCCGATCGAGCAGGTGGTTCGCGTCCACCTTCTCCAGCAGCCGGTTGATGTCGATGCGGTCGACGAGGGCGTCGACGTCCACGTGCTGGAGGATGATGTCCGGCTGCACCGTCTCCACGACCCGGCCCGTGACCTTGCCCGCGAGCCGGCCGAGTATCTGGCCAGGACCACCCGACGATTCGGCCGGAGCGCTCATCAGGGCTCCCCCTCCTGTCCGTCAGGACCCGGCTCGACGCGGGCTGCGAGGTGGACCGTACGGCCGCTCCGGCCCCCACCGCATCACCCCCGGCGGGCGACGCCGTCACCAGCAACCAGCCTCACCACCCGTCCCGGGTGACTCAGGGCAGCCAGATGACGATCCCGGTGAGACCCTTCAGGACGCTGGCGACGCCGGCCCGGACGGCGGCCGCGGCGCGGGCGGGGGTGAAGGAGGCCGGGTCGTACGTCGAGGACATGCCGAGACCCTCGCCCCGGAACGAGGCGCCGGTCCAGTCGGCGGCGGTGACGTTCGCGGTGGGCTCGGCCAGTTCGGCGCCGACGACCAGGAACTGCTGGTCGAGGTGGTTGGGAGTGACCATGGCCAGCGGATCGATGAGGTCGTTGCCGGCGCTGATGATGAGATCCGGCTTCAGATCCATCGCCTCGGTGATGCGCGAGATGAACTGGCTGTGCTCACTGGCCGTGATCGTCTTGAGGCTGACGTGCTCCTGGTCGGCCCACTCCGTCACGGCGGTCACCAGCACCTTCGTCTGGGGGTCGTTCCCCGCGGTGAGCAGCACCACGCGGTAGTCCTCCGCCGGGTGGACCGCGTCCCACGAGCCGGAGCTCGGACTGATCGTCGCCTCCGGGGCGGGCGGGCGACCGGGATCGACGAATCCGGCCCCGAGATCGCCGACCGAGGTGGGCTTGGCGTGCGGCCGGGACCAGTCGTCGGCAGAGCTGCAGCCGGTGACCAGTACTGCGGTCGCGGCTGCCGCGGCCAGCGTGCCGGCGAGCCGAAGACGCGGGCGCAAGGAGATCGTCCTCCGAGGGGATGGCAGGGAAGGGTCGGCTACTTCCTACCTCATGGTTGCCGTCCCGCGGACACGTTGCCTGGCTCTGTCGGAGTCCCTTCGTCGCCTGTTCTTTTGAGATCTGCTGTTCGTTCACCGACCAGGGGCAGCGTGCGCTCGGCAGACAGAAACGAGGAGTCCATGCCGGGTCGACACCGCGCGTACGCCGTCGCCGCTGCGGCCGTAGTACTGGGCGCGGCTGCGGCCGCAGTACTGGGCTCGGCGCCGGCCGCCGCACACGGGTTCAGCTCGACCGCTTACATCGACATCAGCTCGCCGGAGAAGGGACATGTTCGGGCCGAGCTCGGGCTGGAGTACGACTTGCTCGTCGTCTCCGCTGCTGACGCCGAGAAGGACGACCCGCTCTTCAAGGAGGGCAACGCGGCGTTCGAGGACGGGGACTCGGCGAAGCAGGCCGCCGCGCTGGACGACCACGCGGGCTCTGTCGTCAAGTACGTGAGCGACCGCTTCGGTGTCACGACCTCGAGCGGGGCGTGTACTCCGGTCCAGCAGGGCGGTTTCCGGATCGAGGAACGCGAAGGCGTCCCGTACACCGTGCTGACCCTCGACTACCGCTGCCCGGAGCCCGCGGAGGCGCACGAGGTACGCACCGGGCTGTTCCCGGACTCCGAGGGCTATGTCCGCGGCACCAAGACGATCGTCACCTACGACCTCGACCTGCGGTCCGGCAGCTCCGCGCTGGACGATCAGCATCCGACGTTCTCCACCCAGCAGTCCTTGAGCCAGCGGTTCTGGGAGTTCTTCCGGCTGGGCGCGGAGCACCTGCTCACTGGCCTCGACCACATCCTGTTCCTGCTGGCCCTCATCGCCGGATCACGCCGGCTACGCGAGATCGTGCTGGCGGCAACGACCTTCACGCTCGCCCACTCGGTGACCTTCATCTTCGCCGCCCTCGGCCTCGTCCGGGCGCCCGCTGCCTTCATCGAACCTGTCATCGCCCTCTCGATCGCGGTAGTCGCGGGCTGGCACCTTTGGCGGCTGTGGCGACAGGGCCCGCTCGCCGCCGACCTCCACACACCTCGCGGCGGCCACCTCAGCCTGGACCGCGCTGGCCGGGTCCGGCTCGCCGTGGTCTTCTGCTTCGGCCTCGTACACGGACTGGGTTTCGCCAGCGCGCTGGGGATCGACCAGGCCTGGTCGTGGAAGTTGCTGTGGTCGCTGCTCGTCTTCAACGTCGGCATCGAGGTCGTGCAGCTGACGATCATCGTGGCGGTCTTCCCGCTGCTCGCCGTACTGCGCCACCGGGCGCCGCGCGCGGGACGGTGGACGACCGGGGTGATCGCGGCAGCGGTCGCGGTGATGGGCCTGGTGTGGTTCGTGCAGCGCGTGCTCGGAATCTGACCGCTCAACAGTTCCAGCCCGTGCACCCTGCCCGCCGATCCAAGTTCACCCGAACTCCACCGACCAGGACGAACGTGGCAAAGCATTCCGCACCCCACTCGTACCTGAAACGGACGGAACCTGGATGAAGCTCATCACCCGGTCACTGGCCACCAAGCCGGTGACCCGCCGGCTGGCGGTCGGCGCGACCACAGCGGTCATGGCGGTGTCCCTGACCTTCGGTGGCGCTCTGGTGACCACGGCCCAAGCCGCCACCTCGCCGGCACCCACCGGCATCGTGCTCGGCGTCGGCGCCTCCGAGTCCCAGCGCGTCATCAGCTGGTACTCCGCGACCGGCGCCGCGCAGGTCGTGCAGCTCGTGCCGACCTCGAAGCTCGAGCACGGCCGCTTTCCCAAGCACACGACCACGTTCCCGGCCACCGTCACGGCCAACACCGTCAACGGCGGCTTCAACGGCCACGCGACGATCGACGGCCTGAAGCAGAAGACCTCGTACTCGTACCGGGTCGGCACCTCCACCGGCTGGTCCCCGACCTACTCCTTCAAGACGCGCGACTTCAACGGCGACTTCGACTTCCTGTTCTTCGGCGACCCGCAGATCGGCTCGTCCGGCGACGTCGCGAAGGACGGCGCCGGCTGGCAGGACACCCTGAACGTCGCCCTCAAGGCGAACCCGAACGCCGAACTGCTCGTCTCGGGCGGTGACCAGGTCGAGACCGCCAACACCGAGACGCAGTGGGACGCGTTCCTCGCCCCCGACAAGCTGCGCCAGTACCCGTGGGCCGCCACCATCGGCAACCATGACGTCGGCGGCAAGGCGTACGAGCAGCACTTCTGGACCCCGAACACCGACCGGTCGGCGCCGTTCTACAACGGCACTCCGGCGACCCGGTCCGGCGGTGACTACTGGTACCTCTACAAGGACGTGCTGTTCATCGACCTGAACAGCAACGCGTACGCCGCCGGCTCCGACGCCGCGCACGTCGACTACGTCAGCAAGGTCGTCAAGGCGCAGGGCGGCAAGGCGAAGTACACGGTCCTCGTGTACCACCACTCGATCTACTCGCCGGCCGCGCACGCCAACGACGGCGACAACCAGTTGCGCCGCCAGGACTTCCCGACCGCGTTCTCGAACCTCGGCGTCGACCTGGTCCTGCAGGGTCACGACCACAGCTACTCGCGCAGCTACGCGATCAAGAACGGCAAGAAGGCGAACGCCAAGGAGCAGCCCGCTGCCACCGAGGTGGCCACAGGTCCGGGTGGCGTCATCTACGTGACCGCCAACTCCGCGTCCGGTTCGAAGTACTACGACCTCACCGCGCCGGACACCACCGAGGACCCGAACTACGGTCCGGACCCGCTGAACCCCAAGAGCCACTGGGCCAACTCGGTGGAGAACCAGGAGCACGTCCGCACCTACGTCAAGGTCGAGGTGGAGAAGGACAAGCTGGTCGTCCAGAACGTCCGCAGCAGCACCTGCGCCGGCCCGAACGCCGCCGTCGAGCTCGGCAACGTCTCGTGGTGCGGCCCGAACAACGGCACCAGCCCGGCTCGGCCGGTCGGCTCGCTCGTCGACAAGGTCGTCATCCACCCGTACCGCGACCACGGTCACGCTGACGCGCCGCACGGGCACGACTGGCTCCGGCAGGACGGCAAGACCGGGCTCACCCTCACCTCGCTGAGCTGAGCCTTCTCGCTCCATCAGGTGGGGTGGGCGCCTTCGGGTGCCTGCCCCACCGCCTGTCTTTCATTCGTTCCGACTCCCCGAGGATCATCAAATGCACTCGTCCAGACCGCTGACCACAGCAGTCGGAGCGCTCGCCGCTGCCATCACGCTGCTCGCCGGCCTCGTAGTACTCGGCACTGAACCCGCTGCCGCGGCCGATGACGCGCCGTGGACCGTGCAGACGTCCTCGAACGAGTTCGGGTCGGAGCGACCGAACTACAGCTACACCCTGAATCCCGGTGGCCAACTTGCGGACGGCTTGGTGATCGCCAACCAGGGCACGGCTCCGCTGGACCTCGCCCTGTACGCCGCGGACGCGTTCACCACTGACGCCGGGCAGCTCGACCTGGTGACCAAGGGCGCGACGTCGACCGGGGTAGGTGCGTGGGTCCACGCAGACCGGGACCGCGTGACGATCCAGCCGGGCAAGTCCGTCGAGGTGCCGTTCACGCTCACTCTTCCGGCCAACGCCTGCCCTGGGGACCACCTGGGCGGCATCGTCACCTCGCTGACGCAGGCGGGTGTGGAGCGACGTGTCGCCCTCCGGATCCGGTTGCGCGTCGGCGGAGAACTCAAGCCGGCCCTGTCGGTCGAGAAGCTGCACCTGGACTCGCCGGGCACACTCAATCCCTTCGGGAAAAGCGATGCCACTCTCTCGTACACGATCCACAACACGGGCAACGCGGTCCTCGCGGCTCGGCAGTCGGCCTCCGTCTCAGGCCCGTTCGGGCGGCTGCGTGCCAATTCGGGTCAGGTGGCTGACTCGCCGCCGCTGCTCCCTGGCGAGAGCTGGAAGGTTTCCGTCCCTGTGCACGGAGTGGCCTCCTCGGTGCCCCTGACCGGCACCGTCACGCTGGTCCCGCTGCTCGCCGACGCGGCCGGCTCGACCGCGCCGCTCACGGCCGTCGACACAGCTGCCCACTCCTGGCCTACTCCGTGGGCGCTGCTGATCCTTTTCCTCGTCCTGTGCGGCCTCGTCGTGGTTCTTCTGACTTCCCGTCGGCGGTCCAAGTCGGGCACTCCCGTGCAGACCCCTCGCGCCCAGGAGACCTCTCAGTTGACGCACTGACCCCGCCTAGGCTGCTCAGGCCAGTCTCCGGATTGTTGCTGACGGCCCCTTCAGCGCGAGCGGAACAGCCCTCGGCGACGGTGGTTGGGGCCTCGATGACTGTGCACGACCTGCCAGAACCGCGGCAGGTCCAGCAACGCGTCGGCGGCTTCGTCGTCAGGGTTGCTGCACAGGTAGCGGTGGGAATCGACGCCGGCGACGAAGACCTTCGGCCCGCGGGTTCCGTCCGGCGCTTGGACATAGGCGCGGCCGCCGCCGGTGCTCAGCCAGCGGATGAGGTCGTCGGCCGAACTCTCCTCGGAGTCACCGGATGGGCACTCCCAGCGAACGGTCGCGATCCCGCGCAGGCCGTCGGAGCCTTCAGCCATGCCGATCGCTGTGATCGACAACGTCGTATAACTCGCCAGGCTCATCGATCGACGCACGCTTCCTCTAGCAACCGTCCTTCGCATACTGGCACTCACCTGGCCCACCCCGGAAGGGGTCAGCCATCGGTCCCGAGTACTGAGATTCCCCGCCACGCAGACCACGCAGTACACCGGCACCGGGAGTGAACGAACCGGCACTCAGACGGACAATTGAGCAGTCGTATCAGCTGGCGAACATCTCGCGGAGGGCGGCTTCCTGCTCGTCCGACAGGTTGGACTGGATCAGTTGCGGCTTCTGGAGCCCGGTCGCCTCGAAGGTGTCCCTGACCTTGTCCTGAACCACGTCGCTCGACATCAGGAAGAGCGCCGAAGTCCCGGGGGTGATCTGATCGCGCGCAGCCTTGATGAACTCGTCGTCGATCCCGACATCGGCCAGCGACCCCGCCAGCGCACCCGAAGCAGCTCCGATAGCAGCACCCGCGAGCGGCATCAGGAAGATCATCCCGAAGAGCATCCCCCAGAACATCCCACCGATCGCACCGGCTCCGGTCAGATTGCGCAACTGCCGGGTCTTGGGCCTCCGGGCCTCCGGCTGCCACGACACCGACGCGGCATCGTGCACCTTGATCAGCTCCTGCTTCGCCAACGCCTCCAAGGTGGCGATCGCCTGATTGGCCCCGTCCCAGCTCGCGAACTTCCAGACCGTCAGTGTCGCCATCGCCCAACTCCCGTCGCATGGTCAAACCCCAGCCTCCAGCCACGCCAAGGGGCCCGCCTCACCCCGACTGGGTGACGTGGGTAGAACTAACCATGCCGTCGGGTTGCGTTGGATGGTTATGCCGATGCGAGCGCGCCGCGGTACTTCCTAGGTTGAAGCCGTCGGATCCACCGAGCAACGACGGGCCTGGGTGAGGGGATTGTCCATGGCGGCTACCAGCTCCGAACGCTTCGAGACCGTGGTCATCGGCGGCGGTCAAGCCGGCCTGGCCGTCGGGTACTACCTGGCGAAGCAAGATCAGTCCTTTGTGATCCTGGACGCCGGTGAGCGGATCGGCGACGCCTGGCGCAAGCGATGGGACTCCCTGCGGGTCTTCACACCTGCTCGCTATGACGGGCTGCCCGGTTGGTCCTTCCCCGCGCCTGGCTGGTCCTACCCCACCAAGGACGAGGTGGCCGAATACCTCGAGTCGTACGCAACCCGCTTCCGACTCCCGGTTCGCACCGGGACTCGCGTAGACGGGCTCTGGCGCGAGAACGACCGGTACGTCGTGACGTCCGGGCTGAGCCGGTACTACGCGGACAACGTCGTGGTGGCCGCGGGTGGCTACCAAGCCCCGCGGATCCCCGCGTTCGCCGCTGAGCTCGATCGGGAGATCCTGCAACTCCATTCGAGCCAGTACCGAAACCCTTCGCAGCTCCGGCAGGGCAGTGTCTTGGTGGTCGGCGCCGGCAACTCGGGTGCCGAGATCGCCGTCGAAGCCTCAGCGGACCACCAGACCTGGCTGGCCGGACGGGACACGGGTCAGGAGCCGCTCCGCGCCGGGGCTCTCCTGGATCGATTCCTCACGCCGCCGTTCTGGTTCCTGCTCTCGCACGTGCTCACCGTGCGCACACCGATAGGCCGGAAGGCCCGAGACCAACTGTCCAACCGAGGACTCCCACTCGCACGAGTCAGGCGCCGGGATCTCACCCGCGCAGAGATCGAGCGCCTGCCCCGCGTCACCGCAGTACGCGACGGCCTGCCGCTAACCGCCGACGGCCGAGTCCACGACGTCGGCAACGTGATCTGGTGCACCGGCTTCATCCCCGCGTTCCACTGGATCGACCTCCCCGTCTTCGACCAGGACGGCAAACCGAATCACACCCGCGGGGTAGTCCCCTCCCACCCCGGCCTCTACTTCACCGGCCTCTTCTTCCTCTCCACAGCCGCCTCCCCCCTGATCGGCGGCACCCCCAGAGACGCCCGCTACATCACCAACCACCTCGCCCGCCGCCCCAAACCCGCCAAAACGCCCCAGACAACCAAGCACCCGTCGGACTGACCACCCGAGACACGCTCACGTTCGACTATGGCGAGGAATTTTCCATTCGCCAACGAAGAAGTACTCGACCTGAAGGCCGGCTCGAACATCAGCCAACCCCACACCTTCTGTCATCGACAGGAGGTTGTGAACGCACCGAACGAAGGCGTGGACATTCGCCTCGAGCAGACGGGAGAAACCCTCAATGACAATGGCGACTGGAGGTTCATCCCCAGCTGTCAGTAGATCCCAAAGTCGATCATTGAAGGCCGCCCAACTACCGGCCCCGAGCAACGAAAAGCCCAACTTCCGACTCAGGTCGATGAGCATCTTCTCCTCAATGTCCTGCCCAATTTCACCTAGACCAATCCGAACCACCCGGAAGCCAGAAGCTTCAAGTTTCTCGATGGTCGGTGACAAGTGAGCCGTTTCTATCAAGTACGGCTCCGGGGACAGCCAGTCCATGCTGGACTCGACATCAATCCACAGGCGCGGCTGCCCCGGCGACTCAGCATCCACAGTTCGATCCTCCAGGTTGAATGAATTCCATGGCCTACAGATCGAGGCGCTGCCTCGCGGCCGCAACCTTTGGGTGGTGGGACGCATCGATCAAGGTATGAGACTAAGAGGATCGATCGAGAGACCAACTGCGAGAGCGCTGGCACGCCAGTGACTCTGATACAGGCAGCTGATGTACTACCGGACGGGTACACCATCCGGGCTCCTGAGCCGGATGATGCCGAGGGGATCTTCGATCTCATCTCGGCCTACAACACGGCAGTTGCCGGAGTCGCCGACTGCACCCTGAACAGCGTCGCCGACCACCTCGTCGAGCCCGGCTTCGACCGCAAGACCGACGGCTTCCTGGTGCTCGCCGCAGATGGTCTGCCGGTCGGTTACTCGACAGCCTTCGCCAAGGGTGACCCCAAGGCGATCGAGATCGAGGTGGCGTCGCGGCAGCCGAAGATCGCTGCCTGGCTGTTCGACCGGACTCTGCGGCGCGCCCAGGAGATGGGCCGCGACGGCGGTCATGCCGAGATCACCGTCGACATCTGCGTCTTCCGCGCCGACGAATCACTGCGCACTCTGCTGGCCGACCACGACTTCACCACCGGTACGACGTACCACCAGATGCGGATCGACCAGACCGGACCGGTTGCCACTCCGGAGACACCCGCAGGAGTCACCGTACGCCGCGGTGCGTACGACGACGCTACCCGCAGGACGGCTCATGACATCGTCATCGAGTGCTTCAGCGGCCAGTACAACTTCAACCCCCGCCCCCACGACGAGTGGATCGCGTACTTCGAGGCCAGTTCGACCTTCGACTGGTCCCAGTTCACCCTGCTCGAGGTCGACGGGCAGCCAGTCGCTGTCCGCATTTGCAACGACGGGTTCATCGAGACGGATAACTGTGGCTACGTCGGCACGCTCGTCGTCCTCGAGGAGTTCCGGGGACGTGGTCTGGCGAAGTTCCTGCTGCGTGACGCTTTCGCCCGCGATGCAGCCGATGGGCGGGCCGGCACGATCCTGCACGTCGACACCAACAACCCGACCCCGGCTCTCGGCCTCTACCTGTCGGTCGGCATGACCGCCACCCTCGTCTTCGACGGCTGGCGCAGCGTCATTCCAGTCACCTGACGTCTACGCAGCCCAGCCGGCCCCCTGGGCTGCGCAGGGTTTGTTCACCAGTTGGTCAAGAAGGTGTTCTAGGTTCGCGGGACTGGGCTGTCTGGTGCTGAGGAGAACATGTTGATGAGTGGTGACGAGCACGAGCAGGTTCCGCTGCACCTCGAGGTCGGGAGGGGGCACCTGCCCGCGGTCGAGCCGAGCCCTGAGCTCGGCGTACCCGAAGGTGAAGAGGATCTCGCTGAGGCCGAGGAGGAGGCCGGGTTCGACCTCGGGATCGACGTCGCCCAGCCACTCGTCCAGCCGGACGGTGAAAGCTTCGACATCGCCATCGACCTCGCCTACGGCAACGACCCCCACGAATCCTGAGCGACGCCGGTTAGAACAGCACCTCGATGGGGGCGAGGGGCACGACTCCCTTCACTGCGCGGCTGAGCTCCTCGTCGAGCGTGATCAACGCGTCCGCCTGCAGTTGCGTCAGTGCGACGTACTCCGCGTCGAGGGTGTCAGCCCACCCGAGCTGATCAGCGATCTTCCAGGCAACGCTCTGAAGGACGCGGTCTCCGAGCAGCCGGAGTCGCAACGCACGCACATAGTTGAGCCGGCGACCTGCCTCCTTCTTGGTCAGCTCACCATCGCGTACTGCCTTGTACAGGGCCGACAGCATCTGTGAGCGAAGAAGTGTCGGCGCCAGAAGCTGATGCTCAGCGGCGATCACAGCCTCGTCACCGGCCAAGCGAAGCGCGACGTCAGGACCGATCACATACCTCGTCATAACTGTCACCTCTTTAGCTGAGGTCAGCGGTGGTCGTACCAGCGAAGTACACGGAGGGCCCGGAGGGTGTTCCAGCGGCTGGGGTTGCCTTCGGATTCGTCGAGGTCGAGGTGGGTTTCGCCGGGGTGAGGGTTCTCCAGCAGCCAGCGGCCGTCGTCGGTGCGTTTCTTCTCGACCAGAGCGACGGCTTCTTCCAGGCGCTCGTCCGGTACTGCGGACGCATTGCGGAGGTAGTCGAGGGCGCGGAGTACGTCGTAGAAGTAGTACGTCGGGAAGGAGAAATGCGACCAGTCCGGGTCGATCACCTCGCCGGTGGACAGCCGGTGGAGGAGGCGGCGCTCGACGAGGTACTCCTGGCCTTTCAGGCGCGCGGCGGTCAGTTCCGGGGTGACGCCCGTGGCGCGCTCGTGCTCGAGGAGACCCTCGAGCACGCAGATCGTGCTGTGGAAGGACCCCCGGGTCGAGCCGCGCTCCTGCTCACAGTTCCACCCGCCGTCGCTCATCTGCTCGCCCAAGAGCCGGTCGACGATCACCTGCACGTCCTGGCCGTAGTACGAGCCGAGCGCGACCGCCAGACCGTTGATGCACGGCTCGACCTCGCCGTCGAAGAACGGCAGGTCGTCGTACTCCCACTTGGCGTTCTCGCGCACCGGAACCACCGCACGCCGGGCTGGTTCGCTCCGCGGGTCGAGGCCTAGGTTGCGCAGGAGCGACAGGGTCCACGCCGTTGAAGTCCAGCTGGGGAAGTACGTCCCGCCACCCCAGCGGCCGTCCGGCTCCTGCAGCGCCAGCAGTTGGGCGCCCCAGCCTTCCACGGCAACCCGGGCTCGCTCTGCCGCGACCGCGTCGTCCCCAGCGGCGGTCAGGTCGCGCATCACCTGCCACCGGATCGACGGATCCGAGTCCAGCAACCACTCCACGACAGCCACCGCTGCTCCCATCCCGAGGCATCGCTCCAGGTCGGGAGACTAGCCCGGCACCGGTCGCTAACCCAGACCCAGAACCCGGTGACATCAGACCTCCAACGCTCGTCGGTAGTCCGATACTCACCGTCCCCATCCGACCACGCTCTCCGCCCGCGGCGAATAGTCCGTCTCCAGGGCTGACGGCTGTCGACACTCGCCGGTGCTCTCCCCGATGATCGGGACGTGAGTTCCGGAGAATCCGCGGCGGACTGGGCGATCCGCCAGGTCGAGGCCGTGCGGGATCAGCCGGCGGCTCGTCTCGAGCTGATCGCTCGCACGTACCGCGGACCGACCGGCCGGGCTCCTCGGCATCTGCCCTTCCGCCGGTCGGCGATGAGCTTCATCCGCTGGCAGATCAACCGTGGCGTACTGGCACCACTGAACGCAGACCCTCCAGGGAGTCCGTGGTGGCGTGCGGTCAACGAGCGACTGCTGCGCGACGGCTGCGAGGCGGTCGCTCGCAGCGGCGGATTGAGCGGTACTCCGTCGTCCCACGCCGTCGAGCAGTGGATGTCGTTCGTCTCTGATCCAACCGCCCGCACGTGGTACCAGGCGCACAACGCCAGCATCATCTCCGCCTACCTCGACCATCGTGACCTGGCAGACGCCGAAAGCCGTCCAGAGCGGTTCTTCCTGAACGTCGTACTGCTGCGCGTCCTCTACGCGCATGCCTTGGTCGCTGCTCCACGTCTCGCCCTCGGCCGACTCGCCTCGCTGGGACCGCTGCTCGGCGATCCCCGACTCTGGATCCCCGGCGTCTTCGTGTCGCTGTCGCGGGTCCTTCCCGATCGCTACCCCCTCGGCGACGAGGTCGCCGCGTACGTCGCAGCGGAGCGCAACATCGGCCAGATTCTGGACTACGGCCTCGTCAGGCCCCGGCTGCAACAGCTCTACGAGTGGTCCGCCAAGCAGCTCGACGAACCGGCCCTCCTCGAGTGCATCCGCGAAGGCAGTCCCGTCTATGCCTGGTCCTTCGCCGATCGGGCCGTGTGGCATCCCGCGCGCCTTGCCCCCACTGTCCGCGCGATCGAACGCGTCGCACCAGCGACCCGCCAAGGGGAGCAGCGATAAAGCCGCCAACGCTTGCCGGCACAGGTGAAACTCTTCGGTCTCGGTATTGCGCCACTGCACCGACAGCGCAACCGTGGAGAGATGAACCGCTCTGAGGAAGAACGTGCGATCGCTGAGGCCGCCGAGCGACTCATCAAGGCGTTCCCCGGCCTCTCACGCGAGACCATCGAACACGCCGTGGCCGAGAGTCGCCCCGAGTTCGACGGCAACCCGATCCGCGACTTCGTCCCGCTGTTCGTCGAGCGCTCCGCCAGGCACCGCCTACGGACCCTGACAACCGCCGGATAGGTCCGCGAACGCGGTACGGGGTGCGCTGCGGGTCATTCGGCGTGTGCCCGGCGACCGATCCCTGGCGCGGCCTGGTCACGATTTGCCCACGCCTGGAGACGGCCGCTTGTCATGCCATCGTGTTCTCTGCTGCCGTGGCTTCCTGCACCCGGACAGGAGGAAGCCGACGGTGGTTGGGGACGGTACGGCGCCCAAGGACGTGGCTGAGGCCCTGCAACTCGCCTACTCCGCGTTGAGGCAAGCTGTCGAGCTGGAACGGAAACGCCGGGACGAGGACGTCGATCCGGAGACCTGGGCAGCGGAGATCCACGAACTGCGCACCATGATGTCCGCGGCCGGGCTGATGATGCAGTCCATCGGCTTGTCCCGCTTCACGGACCGGGTCGCATGGGGCACCCAAGGCGCACCGCCCGAGCAACCGAACCTCAAGCCGAGGCAGTTCCTCCTGCTGGCCGAAGCCGATCTGCAGACCGCAAATCACCACTTCGAGCAGGCGGCGAACAGCCTGACCGCCGCCCGCTTGAAGCTCGGCTACCTAGTCTGATCCGTCAAGCCCGCGGGCACTGTTCCCGCGCTGGCAGGTCGCGCCCCAGGCATCCGCACCGCCTGACCCTCAACCTTTCAGTGGTCAGGGGTTTCGCCGCGGTGCCGGACCACCCAGGTCTCCGCCTCCCGCAGGGCTTTCTCGGTCGACTCCCCGACCAGCTCGGTTGCCTCGAGGACGCTGACCGGCTCGGACAGGTGCAGCCGGTCGGTACGACGGAGGAGCTCGGCGAGCTCGTGGTCCACCCCGCTGAGGTAGAGCCGGCCCCCTACCTTGTCCAGGGCTGCCGCGTAGTCGGCGACCACCTTGACGAACGTCGCGCCGACGGCTGTCCGCCCGCGCAGCCGCAGTATGACGGCAGGGGCCTCGGTACCGGCTGGGTCGGGCAACCGCGCCTGCAGGGTGCGGGCACCGGCGTAGAGCAGGCTGCCGTACACATCGAGCACGATGGCCTGATGGCTGGACAGCAGCTCGGGGGCCGGGTGTTCGGTCCAGCGGCCACCGCCGGCGGGTTTCAGTTCGACGACCTTGAGATCCATCGCCTCCTGGTTGAGCTGCAACAGCAGCGACAACGCCACTCCGATGCCGACGGCGGCGGCAACGGGCAGGAACAGGGTCGCGCAGAAGGTGGTGACGACCGCGATCTGAGAGGTGGGGCCGGTGCGCATGATCGTGCGCAGCTCACCGAGCCTGAGCGACCTGCTGGCCGCATAGATGAGGACCGCCGCCAGCGTGGGCATGGCGACGAGGCCGATCACGCCGGAGAAGGCGGCGAGGATCACCAGCATCCACAGACCGGAAAAGATCACCGCCCACCGGGTGCGGCCGCCGACCGCCTGGTTCAGGGCGGTCTGGCCGACCGAACCGCCCACCGGCTGGGCGCGGAAGAAGCCCGCAGCGATGTTGCCCACGCCCTGGGCGATGAAGTCCTGGTTCGGGTTCGAGGCAGGCCCGTCCCGGTTCGGCGCGGCCTCGGCCACACCACTGCCCTGGACCAGGACGATGGCCACGACGGACAACGCGCCGGTGACCAGCGAGAACGACAGCAGGCTGAGGTCCGGCAGGTGCGGCATCGGAATGCCACGCGGTATCGCCCCGACGTCCTCTACCCGCGCCACCGAATCGGCACTGGCGAGGATCACGCCCGCGGTCGGGACGGCCAGCGCCACCAGCGCGCCGATCGCCGACAGCCGGGTCCGGGACAGGCCGAAGAGGATGCCGAGTGCCGCGAGCCCGGTCAGTACGGACGCGACATCGATCTGCGATGGATGGAGGAGGACGTCGACCGCCTTCGCGAGCGCGAAGTCTCCGCTGGCATCGACGCCGGCCAGGTCGGGCAACTGACCGAGGAGGATGTTGACCGCGATCCCGGTGAGGAAGCCGATCATGACCGAGTGCGACACGAACCGGGTGTAGCGCCCGAGCTTCGCGATCCCCGCCGCGATCATCACCACGCCCGCGATGAGCGTCAGCAGCACCAGGGCGTCCGGCCGGTCCGCGGGATCCACCCCTGCCAGGGCAGACCCGGCCGCCAGGGCCGAGGCCGAGGTCGTGGTGATCACCATGAGCCGGGTGCTCGACGACAGCCCGCCCGCGATCGGACCGACGAAGGCGGCGTAGAGGCCGTGGATCGGGTTCACGCCGACCAGCACCGCTGTGGCCATGCCGTCGGGAACGCTGCTGATCGCGCCGGGCAGGCCGGCGACCACGTCGGCGCGCAGATGCCGCCGTTCCGGGCGTATCGATCGCAGCCAACGCAGTACGGAGCGCGGGCTCACGCGGTCACCACCGCTCACGCGAGCCTCCTTCCGTCGCCGCGGACGTCGAGCGCCTCGTCTCCGCCGGAGAGTGGATGCGTCGCCGGCACCAGTAGAGCCGCCGGGAGCGGCCGTTGGCTTCACCCTGCCTGGATGAATGCTCGCCCCGTGGAGTCGGCTAGGGGAATGGCTCAGCCGAAGGTGAAGGCGGAGATTCCGGGGCTGTAGGTCAGGGTCATCGTCTTGCGCTCCTGCGCGGGCTTGTCGACCAACTGGTAGGCGTTCGGAGTACCGATCGCCCAGTCGCCGCCCAGGCTGTAGGTGTCGTCCGGCTGCTGCGGATTGAGGCCGAAGGCAACGGTTTTGTTCGGCATGGTCTGACCGTAGTCACCCTCGCCGAACTTGATCGACCGAACGGTGCCCTCGGCATCGACAAGGTACTTCGCCGGCCAGTACTGGTTCCGGTACGCCAGCAGTCCGATCAGGGCCAGGGTGATCATCGCGAGCAGCTCCATCCACCAGGCGTCACGGTCACCGGCAGTTCGGTACCGACACACCTGGTGGATGGCGCCGCGGCATTACAGCCGCGGAACGCGACCCCTAGAGGATCGCCGAATGCCTGCGTCGTTCGGCCTCCTACCCGCGCTAGACCAGGACGTGCGCGGTCAGCGGCACCGACGTGTCCGCGAGCCGATCCGGGTCGACCGGTTGCCTGCTGCGGATCAACTCCTGGACCGGCGCGATGCCGTCGTCCCACAAGTTGACCTGCATCCCCGCCACCACCCGCTCATTGGCCAGCCAGAATGCGTGGAACGCCTTGCCCTCGACGTCCCCGCGGGTGACGAGCCGGTCGTAGCCGTCCGGGCCGAACCAGCCGGAGAACTCCATCCCGACGTCGTACTGATCGGTGAAGAAGTAGGGAAGCCGGTCATAGGCGACCTGCTGACCGAGCATCGCCCTCGCGGCGACGGGTCCGCCGTTCAGCGCGTTGTCCCAGTGTTCGGTCCGCAGCTGCCCGCTGTAGAAGGGATGGTACGAATTCGCCACGTCGCCGACCGCGTAGACGTCCGGGTCGTCGGTGCACAGCATTTCGTTGACGACGATCCCGTTGCGGCAGGTGAGGCCGGCCTGCTCGGCGAGCTCGATGTTCGGGCTCGCGCCGATCCCCACGACGACAGCGTCGGCCGCGAACGCGCTGCCGTCCTCGGTCAGGACACCGGTCACCCGCTCGGTCCCCTGGAACGCTGTCACGTTGTGGCTCAGCCGCAGATCGACACCGTTGCGCAGATGAAGCCCGGCGAAGAAGGCGCCCATCTCGGTCCCGAGCGCAGCGAGCAGAGGCACCGGTTGCGGATCGAGGACGGTCACGTCACAGCCGTACTCCCGGGCTGCGGCCGCCGTTTCCAAGCCGATCCACCCGGCGCCCACGACGACGATCCGGCCGCCGGCACGAATCGCCTCGCGCAGCCTGTCCGAGTCTCCGACCCGGCGCAGGTAGTGGATAGCGTCGAGGTCCGCACCCGGCAACTGCAGGTGGCGCGGTGACGACCCTGTCGCCAGCAGCAGCTTCGCGTAGCCGAGGCGTTCGCCGGTGTCGAGTTCCACCTCGTGAGCAGGGCGGTCCAGCCTCGTCGCGCGTCTGCCGAGCAGCAGTTCCACCTTGTGTTCGTCGTACCAGGACTCTTCGTGGACGTAGATCTTCTCTCGATCGTCCTTGCCCAGCAGGTAGCCCTTGGACAACGCGGGCCGCTCGTACGGGCGCTCGCTCTCGTCGCCGATGAGGACGATCCGCCCCGAGAAGCCTTGCTCCCGCAAGGCCTCGGCTGCCTTCGCGCCCGCCAGACTCGCGCCGACGATGACGTAGGTGGATTCGTTGATCATGATTGGCGGGCCGGCGCGTACTTGGCGGCGAGCCGGGACAGCGCGACGGCGCCGACCAGCAGACCGAAGTCGCGCAGCGCGACGTCGTAGAAGTCCGGGATCGTCAGCAGGTTGACGATGATGCCCGCGAGCCAGGCGGCCACGATCAGCGCGCCGTACCGCGGGATCAGGGCGACGGCCACACCGGCGACGATCTCGATGACCCCGATCAGGTACATCGCGTCCTGGCCGGACCCCGGAACGATGTCGTTGATCCACGGAGCGAGGTACTGCGGCCAGTCGGTCAACAGGTTCGCGAACTTGTCCAGCCCGAACAGGATCGGCGCCACGGTGAACACGGTGCGCAACAACAGGAACGCCTGGTAGCCGGGGTCGGACAGCGCTTCGCGGTCGACTAGCCGGGTGGTCGGCTGGTGGGTGGTCATGAGCTTCTCCTTCTAAAGTCGATGTGTTTTGACTTTAGAAGCGCCCAGGACTTTTCGTCAATGGGAGTTGGCTTTAGAATGACGATCGTGGACGACTCCCGGGAAGCTCGGATCCTGGCCGTCGCCGCGTTGGAGGAGCCGACGCGGCGCCGGCTGTACGACCACGTCGTACGGCGAGTGGATCCGGTGACCCGGGACGAGGCTGCCACCGCCCTGGGTCTGCCCCGCACCACCGCGGCGTTCCATCTCGACAAACTGGCCGACGAGGGTCTGCTCGAAGTCGTCTACGAACGCCTAAACGGCCGATCCGGCCCCGGTGCGGGACGGCCGTCGAAGCTGTACCGCCGCGCGGCCCAGCACGTCGCCGTGTCGCTACCGGAACACCGCTACGACCTGGCCGGAGGCCTGTTGGCGACAGCCATCGAAGACGCCGTAGCCACCGGTGAATCCCCGCGAGCGGCTCTCGACCGACGCGCCCGCCAACTCGGTAACGAACTCGCCCTTGCCGCCCGCGACGAGGCGGACGGCGCCGACGTGATGCGCGTCCTCGAGGAACAAGGCTTCGAACCCCGCACCGATGAGAACGCGATCGTCCTCGGTAACTGCCCCTTCCACGCGCTGGCCCAGGACCACACCGACCTGGTCTGCGAGATGAACCTCTGCCTGCTCGACGGCCTCCTGACGGGCCTGGGCACCACCGACCTGCAAGCCCAGCTCAAGCCCACGCCCGACACTTGCTGCGTCCGCCTGGAACCGACGCCCGGCTGACCTCATCGGCGAGTCTGATCACGGTTGCGTGGTCGGTACTTCGGTCGGCTGTGTCGTAATGGCCTCTGTCGTGATGGCCTGTTCGGCCAGCAGCATCGGCGCCACGACGCCGTTGGGTCCCGCGCCGGCTGCCTTCCGATCGAGCTGGGCGTCCAGGGTCATGGCGGCGTCGATCAGCGCGAGATGGGTGAATGCCTGCGGGAAGTTGCCGATCTGCTCGCCGGTCAGGGCGATCTCCTCGGAGTACAGGCCGAGGTGGTTGCCGTAGGTGAGCATCTTCTCGAAGGTGAGCCGGGCGTCGTCGACCCGGCCGGCCCTGCCGAGCGCGTCGACGTACATGAACGTGCACAGGGAGAACGTGCCCTCCGAGCCCTGCAGGCCATCGGGCGACGCGGCCGGGTTGTATCGGTAGACGAGACTGTCGGTGACCAGCTCGGAGTCCATCGCCCGCAAGGTCGAGAGCCACCGCGGGTCCTGTGGGGCGACGAATCCCACCGTGGGCATGCGCAGCAGCGACGAGTCGAGCACCTGGCTGCCGTAGTGCTGGACGAAGGCGCGGCGCTGAGGGTCCCAGCCGCGTTCCATCACCTGGTCATAGATCGCGTCGCGCGCTTTGGCCCACCGATCGAGGGGTGCCGGCCGCGACCGGGCGGTGGCGACCCGGATCGCCCGGTCGAACGCCGTCCAGCACATCACCCGGCCGTAGGTGAATTCCTTTTGCCCGCCCCGGGTCTCCCAGATGCCCTCCTCGGGCTGGTCCCAGTGGTCGACGAGCCAGTCGAGCAGGTCCCGTACCGCGAGCCAGCCATCGTGGCCGACGGTGAGACCCCGCTGGTCAGCGAAGTAGAGGCTGTCCAGCGCCTCGCCGTAGATGTCCAGCTGCAACTGGTCGGCGGCACCGTTACCGATGTGCACCGGCCGGGACCCGCGGTACCCCTCCCAATGCTCCAAGATCTCCTCGGAAAGATCGGAGGAGCCGTCGACGCGGTACATGATGTTCAGCGGTCCACTGGCCCCACCCGCCTTCTCCTGCACCCGGTCCCGCAGCCAGCCGCTGAAGGCGACGGCCTCATCGGTGAACCCCATCCGCAGCAGGGCGTAGATCGAGAAGGACGCGTCGCGGACCCAGGTAAAGCGATAGTCCCAGTTCCGCTCGCCGCCGATCTGCTCGGGCAGCGAGGCCGTCGGCGCGGCCACCAGGCCCCCGGTCGGCGCATAGGTCATCAGCTTCAGCGTGATCGCCGAGCGCTGGAGCATCTCCCGCCATCGACCTCTGTAGGTGGACTGCGCCAGCCAGGTCCGCCAGAAGCCGGCCGTCTCGTCGAACAGTTGCTGTGCCTCGGCGACGCGAATCTCCCGCGGCGGCCCGTCGGCAGCCGTCTCCAGCACGATCCCGCGCAGCTGCCCGGCTTCCAGGGTGAGCGAGACCTCGAGATCGCCTGTCTCGCCCGACTGGCGCTGGACCAGCCGGGCGTCGTCGGGCTCCCTCACGATGTGGAACGTGAGCGTCGAGCCGTCGCTCGTGCAGACTCCACCGTGCTCGGTCGCGTGCCATTGATGAGTGCGGCGCCCGTAGTCGAACCGTGGCGCGATGTCGAGGTCGAGCGTCATCCTGCCCCGGACGCACCGGACCAGCCGCACGAGCCGGTGGTTCGGCGTCGCCTGCGTGCTGCTCGTCACCGGCATGAAGTCGATCACCTCACCGACCCCGGCCTCAGTGAGGAACCGGGTGATCAGGATGGCCGTGTCCGGGAGGTACAGCTGCTTGGTCTGGAAGGCCCCCTGCGACGGCCGGATCCGGAAGTGGCCGCCTTTCTCGTGGTCCAGCAGCGCCCCGAACAGGCTCGGCGAGTCGAACCTCGGCGTACAGAACCAGTCGATCGACCCTTCCGTACTGACCAGTGCAGCAGTCTGCAGATCCCCGATCAGTCCGTGGTCCGCGATCGACGGATAGCCGTCCATGGCACCTCTCCTCACGACAACGCAGCGCCGCCCTGTTCCCAGCGACCGAGTAACTCGACTCCTCCCCAGCACTCTCAACCGCGCCGCGAGGCCCGTCATCATCCGACCGGGGTGATACCCCGGCTGGAAGGTCAGCGGTAGGCGCGGGCTTGGAGGTTGAAGAGTTCTGCGTAGCGGGCGTCTGCTGCGAGGAGGGCTTCGTGGGTGCCTACCTCTTCTACGCGGCCGTTGTGCATCACCACGATGAGGTCGGCCATGCGTACGGTTGAGAAGCGGTGCGAGACCAGGACGGTGACGCCACCGGTCTCGGCTGCCGCGATCTTGGCGGCTGCGGCGTACTGCTCGTACAGCCGGTGCTCGGCTTCGGGGTCCAGTGCCGCGGTCGGCTCGTCGAGCAGCAACAGCAGTGGGCGTTCGCGCATGAACGCCCGCGCCAACGCGAGCCGCTGCCACTGACCGCCCGACAGCTCGACACCGTCGGTGAACTTCTTGCCCAACTGCGTGTCCAGCCCGCGCGGCAGTCCGGCGACCACCGACTCGGCGTCACCCCGCGAGATCGCGGCGCGCACCGCCGCCTCGTCGGACTCGCGTTCGACGTCGCCGATCCCCACGACCTCACGCGCCGTCAACTCGAACTTGACGAAGTCCTGGAATCCCGCCGAGAGGTGTGACCGCCAGGAATCCGGTGAGATCGTCGTCAGGTCCACGCCGTCGACCAGGACGCGTCCGGTCGTCGGGTCGTACATCCGCGCGAGCAGCTTGACCAACGTCGTCTTGCCGGCCCCGTTCTCGCCCACCAACGCGACGGCCGAACCCGCGGGCAAGCTGAGGTTGACCTCGCTGAGTACGGCGGAATCCGTGCCAGGGTAGGAGAATCCGACATTGCGCAGCTCGATGCCGGACGTAAGTCGCGCCGGCGCCGGAGCGATGCTCGTCTGCCACGAGTTGTCCTTCGCGTACTCCCGCAACCAGTCGTAGCGGCTGAAGCTCCGCACGACCTCGCCTATCCAGTAGACGTTGCGCGCGATCCCACCGGTCATCTGATCCACCTGCGGTGCCAGCAACAGCACGAGTACTACGTCGCCGGCCGTCTGCTGCCCGTTGCGTGCACGCGCGATCACCCACACGATGGCGGCGGCGTACGCGAGGCCGAAGGCCAGTCGCACCGACCCGTCGACCTTGCCACCCCAGCGCGCCGCCTCGACCCGGCGCCGGTACCGCTCCGTCTGCAACGAGAAGATCCTGTCCAGCAGGACCTGCCCGAGTCCGAACACGCGCAGCTCCAACCCCGTCCGTGCGTCCTTCGCCACCTCGATCAGCCGGTCGACCAGCCGGTCCTGCGGCAGCGAGTCCTCCCAGGCCTTGTGCTGCCGCGTGCTGCTCACGTACGCCGACCAGATCCGCGTCGCACCGAGCAACGGCAACAACAGCAGCAGTGGATTGACGGACCCGAGCAACCCGAGCACGGTCACCGTGTTGGCCACCGTCGCGAACGCCCACAGCAGTACCTCGGCGCCGACGCCCATCCGCCAAGCGCGTTCGCGGACCAGCTCCAGCCGGTCGGCGACATCGGGCCGCTCGTGATGCGTCAGCCCTGGAATGCCCGTCGTCACGTCTAACAGATCGGCGTGCACACGGCCGGCCATGCGTTCCTGCGCGGTGTCCTGCAGTGGCCAGCCGATGACGTCAGCAACGAACGAGACCGCCAGACCGATGAGGATGATGCCGATGCCCAGCGCGATCGTGCTCGACCGGTCGCTGGCGAGCCCGTCGATGAGCAGACTGACGCCATACGTCTGGGTCGGCGCTGTGATCGCGCGCGCCGCGACGAGCACCGTCGAGATCGCCATCAGCAACGGCGCCGCACGGAACGAGGTGGTGAGCCACAGCCAGGAGATCCGGAGATTACGCATCGAGCGACTCGCTCTCCGGGCCTTCCGTGGCCTCGGACGTCACGTACCGCTCGGCCTGGAGGCGGAACATGGTGGCGTACGTTCCGCCCTTGTCCAGCAACTGTTCGTGCGTGCCGTCCTCCGTGATCCGCCCGTCGGCGAGCACACAGATGCGGTCGGCGTTGCGGACCACCGAGAACCGGTGGGAGATAATCAAGGACGCCACACCCGACGTGAGTTCGAGGTACCGCTCGACCAGCTCGGCCTCTGCGCGCACGTCCAGCGCCGCCGCCGGCTCGTCCAGCACGAGCACACCAGCCCCGGCATGGACGGCGAACAGCGCTCGCGCCAGCGCGACCCGTTGCCACTCTCCGCCGGACAGGTCGACGCCGCCGTCGAAGGTCTTGTCGAGCACGGTGTCCCATGCGGCCGGCAGGCGGCGTACGACCTGGTCGATGCCGGACTCCCTCGCGACCTTGGCCAGCGCGACCTCGTCGTCGGCGCGTTCGACCGCGCCGAACACGACGTTGTCGGTCACCGACAAAGGGAAGCGCAGGAAGTCCTGCACGATCGCGGCGATGCGCCGTTGCCAGGCGGCCTGGTCGAGCTCGGAGAGGTCCACGCCGTCGACGGTGATCCGGCCCTCGGTCGGCTGGTACGCGCCGGCGAGCAGTTTCACCAGCGTGGACTTGCCGGCGCCGTTGACGCCGACGAGCGCGAGCGCTTCGTGCGCGCGGATCGTGAGGTCGAGGTCGCGGAGCACGTCGACCTCGGAGCCGGGATACCGGAAGCTGACGTTCTCGAACCGGACCTCGCGCGCCGGCATGGTCTCGACGCGGTGCCTGCTCGTCGCGACCGGCTCGGGGTGGCGCTCGGCGATCGTGCCGGGCAGCTCATTCATCGCGCGGTACGCCGACAACCCGCGCCGTACCTGGACGACGCCGTACCCGTTCATCGACACGCCGATGGCGAGGATCGCCGGAACGGTCGTCGCGACCTCGGTCAGTGGCAGCTCGCCGTCGAGGGCGGCCCGGCCGACCAGCAAAATCGCGAGCCCGTTCGCAGCCAGATGCAGGCCGCCCGTGAGGACGGCCCACTTCACGTTCCTGCGGCGCCGGTCCCAGACCGGTCGGAAGCCCGTGGTCCACTCGCGCACGTACCGCTGGACCAGCCAGCTGTGCAGTCCGAAGACGCGGAGCTCCTTGGGTGCGTCGCGCATGCCGAGGTCGAACAGGTAGTCGGCCCGCCGCTGCTCCTCGGTATTGCCCCACCAGACGTCGATCTCGCGCTCGATCAGGCGGCCGCCGTACCACTCGAGGAGCAACGTCACCGCGACCAGCATCGCGGCGACCGGCCAGGAGAACATCACGCCGACGATGACCGCCGAGCCGACCAGCGTGACCCGGCTGGCGAGCAACCAGGGCAGATTCCCCAGGCCCTCCGCGAGATGGAATCCGCCCTTCCCCTTCGCCCGCTCCTGCACATCCAGCACCACGGTGTCCTCGAGGTGCGCGACTCTGCGCGGGCTGAGCAACGGCTCGGTGATACCGGTACCGATCTGCCGAACGAGCGCCGCGTCCATGATCAGCGACGCCACCTGGTGGATCGCGGGCGTGAGGCTCTGCAGGACGAACGCGACCAGCAGCGCCCCGAGCAGCCAGCTGAACCCGGCGAGCGACATGGCCCCGGGGGCATCGTTGATCACACCTGGAACAGCGCCGACAACCTGACCGGTGAGCAGCGTGACCGCCATCCCCAGCACGGAGCCGAGCACAGCGAGGCCCATCGTCAGAACGGTGCTACCAGGTGAAGCACGAAACGCGTACCGAAGCAGAGTCAGCACTCGATCGACCGTAACGGCGACCACCGACAAAAGCATCCGAGTTTCGGGAACGAGACCTCACAGTGAATGCTGCTGGCAACTAAATCAGCCGGCCGGCTTGCTGACACAGTTGGTGGCGGTGGGGTGAGAGCGGATCAGGGGCTCGGCGCGGTGGCGGCCGAAGTTCCATTCCAGCCAATCGTCGTCGCTCGGCTCGTGGCCTGTCAGGGCGCAGCCGGCCACATCGGCCGGGAGGGTGGCCAGCACCGGTACTGCGTCCGCCGAAAGCCCCTGCAGGTACTCCCAGTCGACCTGGCCGCTCGCCTCATACCGGTCCAGGTTGCGCTGCGCGATCCAAGCATCCGGATTGATCGCGGCCAGCAGGAAGAGGAAACCGGCCCCACTGAGCAGCGCGGCGCGAGGCAGCCAGCTGGCTTTGAGCGTCACGCCCGCCGCCATCACACCGACGACGAGCAGCCCCAGCCAGCCTTCGAAGACGTCGACCAGCAGGCGAAGTTCGGTGAATCCGTACGCCTCTTGGTAGAGGTGCATCCGGTAGAGCGCGGAGGCGACCACGACCAAGGTCAGCGCGCAGAGCAGGCCGAGCGACCCGCGCAGCCAGGCGAGGTCCGCGGCCGTCGTACGCGGCGCCTTGCGGGCGGCGGCCCACACCACCAGCAGCGTGAGCGCTGTGGCCACAGTCAGCTGACCGAAGCCCTGGTGGACGTACTCCGCGTAGGTGAGGCCTGTTATCCGCTCGACGTACTCGTGCCCGCCGAAGTTGGCAGTGGCCTGCGCTGCCAGGAATACCAGGAAGACAGCGTCGACGATCAGCACCGGCGCGAGCCACTCGTACCGGCGGGCGACCGGCCTCGTCGGGCCGGACCCGGTCTCGACGTTGGGCGGGTTCAGACCGAGGTACGTCGCCGCCAGTACAACACCTCCGACCGCGACGGTGATGAAGGCCCGCAGTACAAACGAGTCGAGCTCGACGTCCGGGACGATCGCGCCCGCCCACTCGGCGAAGAGCGCGTCGGCCGAGGCGAACAGCACTCCGAAGACGAGCAACCCCAGGAGTGACCACAGGACCGTGCGCAGCGCAGCCGCACTTGCCCGCAGACCCCTGACCGCCTGAGCGGAACGCCCCAACCACGGAAGCCCTCGCAACCCGGCGAGCGGCCAAGCCATTCCGGCGAGCACGAAGGCGGGCAGAGTGCGGCCGTTCACCAACCCGGCCACGCAGACCGCGCCACCCGCCAGCAGGCACAAGACCACGATCCACTCCGCGTCCCGGACGACAACGGTCACCGCCAGGAGCAGGCAGAGCGCGGCACAAGCCAGAGTGAAGCGGGACCGGCGGTTCACGCTGAACCCGAGGATCACTCCCCCGGCCGCCAGCAGCACCACGAACGTGCCGAGGCCGAGGTCGCGGTACGGCAGGACGATGCCGGCCAGCAGACCGACGCCCAAGCAGTACAGGACAGCACGCACGTTGCCGGACAGGCCGGCCTCGGGCCAGAACTTGCCGAACATCATGTCCATGCCCGGCTCCGGCACCCGCGCCGCAGCGGGTGTGGACGGTACGGATGGTGTGGGACTGTCGACCGGCTTCGCCATGACTGCCTTCCTGGTGATGTGGGTTTGCTTCAGTGGTTCGTGCGGCAGGTCGACCCGGACCCGGGCACCGGTACTGCGCGGCGCGGGGTCGACGAAGTGGATGGTGCCGCCGTGGAGGTCGGTGACCCAGCGGGCGATCGCGAGGCCGAGGCCGGTGCCGCCGCCACCGTCGGCCTCCGCCAGGGTGCCGAACCGCTCGAAGACGCGGTCCCGGTCGGCGGCCGGGATCCCCGGCCCCTCGTCGGCGACCTCCAGCCGCCAGCCGGTGCTCGTGGCCTCGGCAGTGATCCGCACAACCCCACCGGCGGGACTGTGCCGGGAAGCGTTGTCGAGCAGGTTGCCGATCAACTGGTGGAGCCGCGCCGGGTCTGCCGGGACAGTGAGAGCCGGCGGCGTGACCAGTACGTCGTACTGCACCTCGCGACTGCTCACCCGCGCTTCGGCGACGGCGCGCTCCAGCAACTCCAGAACGGGCACCTGCGTGGTGGACAGCCGGACTTCACCCGCATCCACGCGGGCGAGGTCGAGCAGGTCGGAGGCAAGCGCGGACAGCCGCTCTGCCTGGTCGAGCGCCGTTCGCAGGGTCACCGGATCCGGCTCGGCGACTCCGTCGACAAGGTTCTCGAGCACCGCGCACAAGGCGGCGAGCGGAGTACGAAGCTCGTGGCTCACGTTCGCCACCAACTCGCGGCGCTGGCGGTCGACGGCGGCCAGGTCCTCGGCCATCCGGTTGAAAGCCCGGGCCAGCTCTCCCACCTCGTCGCTCGAGCTCGCGGTGACCCGGGCGGAGTAGTCGCCGCGGGCCATCCCCCGTGCGGCGGCGGTCATCTCGCGCAGCGGCGATGTCATCCCGACAGCCAGCAACTGGGTCACGCCGAGGGCCAGGGCCACGGTGACCGGAATGCTCAGCCACAAGGGCACGGTGCCGACCGCGCCGACCGCCGCGAGGATCGAAGCCACGGTGACGCTGACCGCGACGAGCAACCCGAGCTTGACCTTGACCGACGTGACCTGGTCCAGCAGCGGGCTGCTCACGTCGCACTCCCAGAACTCCCAGAACTCCCAGAACTCCCGGAACTCCCGGAACTCCCGGGCTCGAGGGCATAGCCGACGCCATGCACAGTCCGCACCCGGTCCGCGCCGATCTTGGCTCGCAGCGCCTTCACGTGGCTGTCGACCGTCCGGGTCCCCGAGGCGCCCGGCCAGCCCCAGACCTCGGCGTACAGGTTCTCCCGGGTCAGGACGACGCCCGGACTTGCGGCGAGGCACAGCAGCAGATCGAACTCGGTAGGCGTCAGGTGAACCTCGGTGTCGGCGACCCAGGCTCGGCGAGCGGCCGCGTCGACCCGAAGGTCGCCCAGCTCGGTGGGTGAGCGGACGGCCAGCTCGGCTGCCCGGTCAACCCGTCGGAGAAGGGCGGCGACCCGGGCCACCAGTTCCCGCATCCTGAAAGGCTTCGTGAGGTAGTCGTCGGCACCGACACCGAGCCCCACGAGGATGTCCGCCTCGTCATCGCGCGCGGTCAGCATCAGCACAGGCACCGGACGTCCGGCCTGGATCCGCCGGCACACCTCATGCCCGTCGAACCCGGGAAGCATCACGTCCAGCAGCACGAGATCCGGCTCGGTCTCGGCAAACTGTTCGACGGCGCCCGGCCCGTCCCAGGCCTGAACAACCTCGTACCCCGAACCGCGCAGCCGATCGGTCACCGCCTGGTTGATCACCGGCTCGTCCTCGACCACCAGGATCCTGCGGCCCACTCCGCTGACTGACATGGCCCGAGCCTAGGAGCCTCCTTGGTCAGAAAGACGGCCCAACTCGTGAAGGTTCTGTGCAGGTCTCGCGCAAGTGTTCAGGGCAGCTTCTGCAGGCCGGCGGCGGTGAGCAGGTACTCCGGAGCGGTAATCGCCAGGTCTGTGCGGACCAGGTCGACCAGGGCGGACCCGGCGATCTCGGGTGTCAGCAGTTCCCCCAGTTCCTTCAGGTACACCTCCTCAGGCTGGCCGCCGCGAGCCGCGTACGCCCGAACCCCCCGCCTGCCTACGTCGCCGTACGGCGTCATCGTGGGCATCACCGCCGTGACGGTGATGTCCAGCCCGGCACGGCGCGACTCATCCTGGGCGTACCCCGTGATGAATCGCTGGGTGGCCTTGGCGCCGGCGTACCCACCGCTGAGCGGTGACCCGTCGCGGTTGACCGCAGCACCGCTGCTGACCACGACCACCCTGCTGCCGGGCCGCAGCGGCGTGAGCAAAGCCTCCCGCAGCCAGTGGAACGCGATCCGGACATCGGTGTGCCAGTTGACCGAGAACGTCTCCCACGTCTGCTGTTGCAGCGGACGCATGTGCGGGCCGGCGCCGGCCACCAGAACGACGACCTCCGGCTCGTAGCGATCGAGAAGGCCGGCGGCCACGGTGGCGTCACCGGCGTCGGCGACCTCCGGCACGATGGTGTCGGCGACGGTGGCCAGCTCAGCCAACGCCGCCGCAGTACGGGCCACTGCGATCACCGGAGCGCCGGCTCCGGCGAAGGCTGTCGCAATCCCGCGGCCCAAGCCACGGCTCGCACCGACGACCATCGTCGTCCTGCCAGACAGGTCGCTCATGATTCTTCCCTCGCTCACTGGTGCACCATCCTCTGGTCGGTAACTCTGGATGGGTTGCCGATGCACCCGAGGTGCCGTTG
>NZ_JBHSKE010000030.1:0-6031 GCF_042657745.1 Kribbella qitaiheensis
GGGCACACCGCACCCAAACCACCGCCGCTTGACACCCTTAACACCTGGGGTGTCTGTCGCTCGGTACATCCCACCCCTGAAAACATCCGCCCGACGCCCCGAGACACCAACTGTCCGGCGGTCGGCCAGCCTTCCGGACGTCGGCCGCCGCCGGAACACCAGCCGTTCGCCGCACGCCGGGTGGCAGCCGGTGCGCACTGCGCCTGCTGGGCGTCGGAATGGCTGGGCGCGTCACGCGAGAAGGTTCTGTGGTCGGATCATCTGTGAGTAGATGATCCCGCAGTAGGATGACTTCATGGCTGAGACACCGTTGCGGACCGTGCCGGACCTGACCGGGCTGCTGAAGCATGCCGGGCACGTGCTGGAGACGCAGTTGACGGCGGCGCTTGCGGAGATCGGGCTGACGCCGCGGATGCAGTGTGTGCTGATCAACGCGCTCGGGCAGGAGCGGACCCAGATCCAGCTCGCCGAGATCGCGTATCTGGACAAGACGACCATGGTCACGACCGTGGACGCCTTGGAGAAGGCCGGTTTCGCGGAACGCAAGCCGTCGGCGACCGATCGGCGGGCGCGGATCATCGCCGTCACCGAGGCCGGCGCCGAGGCGGCCGAGGAGGGCCAACGGATCGTGGACAAGGTCCATGCCGAGGCTCTCGGGGCGCTGGCGGCGTCCCAGCGCGCGCCGTTCGCCGACTCGCTGATCGAACTGGTCAACGGTCAACTGGCGACGCCGGTCGAGGCGCAACCCGTCCGGCGGTCCCGGCAGAGAAGCTAATCCAATAAAAGATCGTCTGCTACGGAACTATCTGTTAAGGTCGTTCTTGTCCTGCTCTGCTGACAAGGAGACGACCGGTGACCTCAACGACAGAACCAGCAAGCCCGACCTCCGAGCACGCGGAGCCGCCGGAGAGTTCCAGCACGATGCCGAGTTCCGGCGCGCAGCGGGCGCGGCTGAAGGCGCTGGCGGTGCTGTGTGCGATGCAGTTGATGATCATCCTCGACGGCACCGTCGTGACGGTGGCGCTGCCGACGATCCAGAGCGACCTCGGCTTCTCGCAGGCCGGGCTCGCCTGGGTGATGAACTCCTACCTGATCGCGTTCGCCGGCCTGCTCCTGCTGGCCGGCCGGATCGGTGACCTGATCGGCAGCAAGCGGGTCTTCCTCGCCGGCCTCGCGCTGTTCACCGCGGCTTCGCTGCTCTGCGGCGTCGCCACCAACGCCGAGGTACTGATCGCCGGCCGCTTCCTGCAGGGTGTCGGCGGCGCGCTCGCCTCAGCGGTGATCCTCGGCATGATCGTCGGCCTCTTCCCGGCGCCGGGGGAGCAGGCGCGGGCGATGGGCGTCTACGGGTTCACCTCGGCCAGTGGCGCGTCGATCGGCCTGATCCTCGGCGGCGTGATCACCCAGACCGTGGGCTGGCACTGGTCCTTCCTGATCAACGTGCCGATCGGACTGGTCTCGCTCGTGCTCGCAGTACGGCTCCTCGCCCCGCAGCGCGGTCTGGGCATCGGCAAGGGCGCGGACGTCCTCGGAGCCGTGCTGGTGACGGCGGGCCTCTCGCTGGGCGTCTACACAATCGTGCAGACAGCCGAGTCGGCCGCCGAGTTGCCGCGGACGATCGTCCTGGCCGCAGCCGCCGTTCTCCTCCTAGCAGCCTTCGTACTGCGCCAAGCCCGCGCGGCCCAACCACTGCTCTCCCTGCACATCTTTCGCAAGCGTCAGGTGACTGCGGCCAACGGCGTAGTGGTTCTGCTGTTCGCGGCCGGGTTCGGCTTCCAGTTCATGACGGCGCTCTACCTGCAGCGAGTGCTGGGCTTCGACTCGTTGCAGACCGGCTTGGCGTTCCTCCCGGCTCCAGTACTCGGTGCGGTGATGTCGCTGTTCGTCGCACCTCGACTCACCGTGCGGTTCGGCAGCCGACCGATCCTGCTGGCAGGTCTGACCGCCTTCCTGGTCGCGCTTCTGGCGATCAGCCAGGCCCCGACGGACGGCAGCTACCTCCTCAACGTGGCACCGGTTCTCGCGCTGATGGGAGCCGGGATAGGCGTAGGGATCCCCGCGGCGATCATGCTGGCGATGTCCGGCGCGGAGCCAGGTGATGCCGGACTTGCCTCCGGGCTGAACAACACCGCCCAGCAAGCAGGAGCAGCCGTTGGCACAGCCGTACTAGCCACCTTGGCCGCGTCGCAGAGCGCAGTACGGGCGTCTGAAGGGGTGGCGGAGGTTGCTGCGCTGAGGGACGGGTACAGCGCGGCCTTCGTGGCAGCGGCCGGGTTCGTCCTTGCCGCGTTGGTTCTGACTGCCACTCTGCTGCGGCCCGCGAAGAAGTGACGTGGGTAGCGCCCGGTGCTGTGGTTGCCTACGGCACCGGGCGCTACCGTTGTCGGCCGTGAGTATGACGAGGAACCCGGACCGGCTGGTGCTGTTCACCGACGCGGTGGTGGCGATCGCGGTCACCCTGCTGATCCTGCCGCTGGTGGAAGTGGTGACGGAGTCCCAGGCCGAGGGTCATGACGCGGTCGCGGTGATCACCGAGCACAAGCCGCAGATCTACACGTTCCTGCTGAGCTTCGTGGTGATCACCCGGTTCTGGCTCACGCACCACCGGCTGTTCGAGCACGTCCGGGCGTACAACACCAGGCTGATCCAGCTCAACATGGTCTGGCTGCTGTTCATCGTGATCCTGCCGTTCCCGACCGAGATCGTCGGCACCTACCCGAGCGGCCGGTTCACCGCCGGGTTGTACATCGGCACGATCGTTGCCCTCAGCCTCTGTCAGACCGCGCTCGCACTGCTGATCCGGGGCCACCAGGAACTCGAGCAGGAAGGCAACCCGGTCACCGACCACGAGGTGGTCGGCGCCGTCGTCTTCAGCGTGCTCGTGGTGATCGCGTTCCTCCTGGCCGCGTTCGTGCCCGGAGTCGACTTCTACGCCCTCTTCCTGCTGTTCCTCGGCCCGGTCGTCACCCGGCTCGGTGACCGCTGGAGGAAGAGGGCGTAGCAGATCAGCTCAGAGCCCGGCCCAGAAGTCGCAGTGGTGTTCGGTGCTCAGGTCGACGCTCTTGATGCCGCCCTGATCGGTCGGCGCCAGTGAGAGCCCACGGATGTCGCCTTGCCCGGCCGCAGCCCAGTGCGGCCGTCCCGGACCGTTGGGATCGCCAGTGCGAGCGAATGCGGTCCAGTAGTCGATCATCTGCTCGGACAGCCTCTTCTGGGTCTCGCTCATCGGGAAGTCGTAGCCACCGAGGCTGAAGAGGTACGGCAACTCCACTGCATGCGCTGCACCCTGGCCGGGCCCTGCGAGCGGCGAGTGCTTGTCCGCGAACTCATACGCGTACACAGGTACCTTCCGAGCCGCCTGCTGGTCGTTGGCGACCTGCGTGCACGACCAGATCCGGTCGGTCGTCACAGCGGTCCAGGCGGCCACAGTCGACCCGTACTGCGCCAGCGGGTACTCGCGCTGCACCTTCACCGCATCCGCTGCGCCCACCATGTCGGTCAGCAATCGCGGGTAGTCCGCATCGGTGAGGTCGCCGCCGTTGAACGCCGCCATCCACCCCGCCGCCTCATCGTGGTTGTTCCCAGACAGCACCGGCACCCGATGGAACAGCCCAGCCTTCATCGCCTTCGCCGGGCTCACCGGTAGCACCGCAGTACCGCCGTACGCCGGTTGCGTGAATTGCAGCGTGTCCTCGACCAGTAGTCCGGGATCGGCCGCGCGCAGGCAGTCCAGCATTGCCTGGCCCGGCTTGCACTTCAGGTCCTCCTTGCGGGAGGCGGCCCAGTCTTTACCGGTCGCCTGCACGGTGCTCTGCGGAACCCAGGGCGAGTCCGCCGCCTGGCCCGGGTACTGGCTGTTGTCAGCCCAGTTGAACGCGCACGAGCCGCTCTGCATCACTGCCTTGGAGAACAACCCGGTCGACGTCGGCGAGGTCAACTGTGCGCACACGCTCATCCCGCCGGCCGACTCGCCGGCCACAGTGACGTTCCGGGGGTCGCCGCCGAAGGCCCGGGCGTTCCGCTGCACCCAGCGCAGTGCGGCCTGCTGGTCCTGGATGCCGTACGTGCCGGAACCGGCCAGTCCCGGGTAGCCGAAGAATCCGAAGATCCCCAGCCGGTAGTTGACCGTCACTACGACGACATCGCCGCGAGTGGCCAGCTTCGACGCCTCGTAGCTGTTCCCGGCGCCGGTGAAGAACCCGCCGCCGGGAATCCACACCACCACTGCACGTGGCTTGGCTGTCTTCTGCGCCGGCGTCGTGACGTTGAGGTAGAGGCAGTCCTCGGCTGTAGAGCCACCGGGCGCCTCCGGGTTGTCCTGTTGGGGGCACGCGCTCGAGAGCGTCAACGCGTCCCGTATGCCGTCCCAACGTTTCACCGGCTGCGGCGCCTTCCATCGCAACCCGTGCACCGGCGGAGCGGCGTACGGGATGCCGTTGAAGACGCGAGCGGCTCCGGTGCTCTGCCCGCGCAACAGCCCAGTGTCAGTCCGTACGACGCTGGGCTCTGCGGGTGGTGCCGATTGGGCGGCAGCGGCCTTGTCTGCAAGGAATGCGGCCGGCACCAGCGCCAGGGCTACCGCCAGCCGCACCTTGCTTCGTGTGATCTGGAATCTCCTCATGCCGTGCAGCCTCCGCCGGGACCGGGTGGTCCCGCTTCGGCCGCACGGCCACTGCACCTACACCTTTGATCGGGGTATGGGTATCAGCAGTAGAGGTTGTCGCCGGGGGAGACGCCCAGCATCTGGGTGAACCGCTGGTAGGCATCCACCCGGCTCTGCACCTGGCCCGGGTTGCCGCCGTTGCACTCGATCGACCCGTTGATGCTGCGGATGGTCTCGCCGAAGCCGGCGCCGTTCACCATCGCGTTGTGCGGCGTCATCGTGCCCGGGCCGGTCTGGGTGTTCCAGTACCAGAGCCCGGTCCTCCAAGCGCTCGCCGAGTTCTGCTCGACCTGCCAGGGGTTGCCGAGCAGATCGATGCCGAGGGCGTCACCCGCGGCCTTGTAGTTGAAGTTCCAGCTCAGCTGGATCGGGCCGCGACCGTAGTACGCCGCCTGGCCGGCCGGGCAGCCGTACGGCTGGCCCCAGTCGCAGTAGTGCGGGTAGTTCGCCTCGTTGATCTCCTTGATGTAGACCAGCCCACCGGCTTCGTGGTTCACGCTCGCCAGGAAGGCGGCGGCCTCGCGCTTCCTGGTGGTGTCGTCGCTGGTGTTCGCGAAGCCCGGATAGGCGCTCAGCGCGTCGACCAGACCGGAATAGGTGTAGAAGGGATTGCGGCTCGGGAACATCTGGTTGAATTGCGATTCGCTGACCGGGAATGCGCTCGGCTCCGGATTTCCGCCGCCGGAGCAGTTGTACGATTCCCAGTACCAGGTGCTGATCGTCGGGTCGTAGCCGGGATTGTCGTGCTCGGCCGCGTAATACAGCCCGTTGGTGTACTTCACGATGCTGCCGGCCGCGTACCAGCTGCCGGCCACCCAGTTCGGGTAGGTACAGGCCTGGGTCGCGGTCGGCGACACTTCGCGAGCGTCCGCGGGGGCGGTGAACAACATCGACAGGCGGCGCCGACGGCCACGAGGACCGGCAGGACGCGTACGAATCGGGGCATCTTCATGGTGCGACTCCTCTGTCCTGGCCGCGTCACAGAAGGGGGCGGGACGCGACCGTGGGGGCGGTGGACAAATGGCCCGGTCAGCGTAGGGCAGTCGGACCGGAGAGGAGAAGAGCGCGCGCTCTAGTACGGCAGCCGTAGTTCGTGATCTGGCGGCGCGGCGGTCCCGGACGCGAGGCGGCCACCGCTCGATGATCTCGGGTTGTGTGGACTCAAGATGATCTCGCGGTGGCCGCGGGCCAAAGCATAGACCCTGGTTGTTGGCGGATGGAGTTTGACAGGTTGATGGCGCGGATCGCGTCTCGGTTCGCGCGGGTGGAGTCGCGGCGGCTGGGGCGGGATGCGGTCGCCGGGTTGATGTCGGGGTTGGCGGTGAAGAACTGCTGGACGCTGGCCGAACACGCCGGCCATGACTCGCC
>NZ_JBHSKE010000031.1:0-55052 GCF_042657745.1 Kribbella qitaiheensis
CACACCACCCACCACGACTCGACCAGTCACGCCCGCCAACGGCGGCTACGCGGTGGATCCGGGCTTAGAGAACGGATCGGGCCGAGCGTGGACGAACTCACCGCGATTCACGATGAAATAGTCCACGACGCGGCGAATGCCTGGGCGACCGAACGTGGGTACGAGCCTGTCTACTCCGTGTCGCCACGATCCAGGATCGTGATCATTGGCCAAGCACCCGGCAAGCGCGCGCAGGATAGCCAGATCCCTTGGAATGATCCAAGCGGAACCAAGCTACGGCAGTGGCTCGGTGTCACTGAGGAGCAGTTCTACGACCCGGACATGCTCGCGCTGCTGCCGATGGACTTCTACTACCCGGGCAAAGGTGCCCATGGCGACCTTCCCCCACGACCTGACTTCGCACCCACGTGGCACCCGCGCATCTTGAAGCAACTCACAGAACTGCGCCTGACGATCCTCATCGGAAGCTACGCGCAGAAGCACTACCTCGAGGTCGCCGCCAAGCAGACCTTGACCGAGACGGTACGCGCCTACCGTGACTATTTGCCCGAGCGGATTCCACTGGTTCACCCCTCGCCTCTGAACTTCCGATGGCAGTCCAGGAATCCATGGTTTCAGGCAGAGGTGATTCCAGCGCTCCGGCTACTCGTCCAGGCAGCGATCTCAGGACCCAACTGATTGCGGATCCACCACCAGACCTTAGGCCGAGGATGACGTCGTTGACAGGACTGAGGTGCCTGAAGTTCCCGGACAGCGACCCAACTTCCTCACAACCACGACGACGGACTTGACCTGGAGGACTGGATCTCGGCGACAGGCGCTTGGATGGACCGAGGTAAGAACCTCGCCGGCTGACGGCACTGAACCACAGTACGGTCACCCTGGGCGTGCAAGGAGCTCTGCCAAATGACAATCCTGATGGACGACCAAGACGGCCAAGTTCTCGTCGTCGAGAACTCTGACCTGGCCTATTACGAGCTTCGGCTCGAGGGGGCGGTAGTCGGCACGCTGGACTACCGAGACTTCGAGGGTCGCAGAGTCCTCGGGTTGACCGAGATTCGCCCTGACCTTCGTGGCCGCGGTCTGGCCACGACGTTGATCCACGCTGTTCTTGACGACCTGCTGAGGCAAGGCATCCAGATCAGCAACTACTGCCCCGCGGTCGACCGATTCCTCCGGACGCACTCGGAGTACAACTTGGTGGTCGACCCCGCAAGGCCAGGGATGACAGACAGCCGGACGCTGCACCAGGCAGGTCCAGCTGAATCCGCGTTGGACGCCGCGATGCGCTCGGAACATGCGAGGCTGCGCGATTTGGTCGACGAGTCTCGAGGTGGCGAGACTCCGCTCACACACCGCAGGCACGACGCCGACTTGTTCTCGGCCTACGCGGCACAGCATTTGGCCGCGGCGACGGAACTCCTCCTCAGACACGCCAGCAGTTGGCCGGCCGACGACGTATCCGCCTACCTGGGCAACATCAAACAGCTCGAAAAATCTCTCCGCGTGCTCAAGGGACGGCAGTACGGTGACAGCCGATACCTCCATCTTCGATTTGGCGAAGTCTGGGAGGTCGTGATCCGGCTGCTGTCAGAGCACGAGGAACTCGAGAATCGCGTGACGGCTCGGATCCAGGACGAGTTCGATCAGGGCCTCATCAGGTCCCTGGCCGAAGAGCTCCTTCTGAAGCAGGACAAGTCACCAACTCGTAGCCATCCATCGTCGCCGCACATGGGAGTCATCGGCAAACTCACACGCCGGCTCTGGCGCATCGCCGATACCACGTCGGACGACCTCGAAGGTCGTCTCGTCCCGACGCGCTACCACCGGCACCCCAAACGTGACTCCTCGTTCTCCCATTACCTTCGCGGCACCCCGATCGATGGTGACGACGCGGCGACATGATCTGACTCCGACGCTGTCGGTCAGCACTGTCAGCTAGCAACGAGCGCGATCGATCACAGCTGCGAGCGCTCGGGGAACAGCAGACCTTGTAGCTCCCTGACGTGCCAGGACAGCGACTGAACTCGCCAGCCTTGCTGGGCTCCTCGTCGTCGCGGCGGGGCTGATCCTGCCCGCTGACCTCGACGTTGCACCGGTGCTGGTGCCACTCCGGACACGGGTCATGGACAACGCGTGCTCCCAGGTCGAGGATGCAAGGAATCATCGAGCCTTGGGAGAGACGGATGACGACGACGAGGCGACGGGTCATGGCAATCGGGTGCTCGATCGGGTTGCTGCTGGGACCCCTGGCGGTGACCGGTCCGGCGCAGGCGCAGGATCCGCCGGCCAAGCCGGTCACGGTGATGACGCGCAATATCTACCTCGGCGCGGACATCAACCGGCCGGTCGAGGCGGCTCTCCGCGCGGCGGCGCAACCCGGGGCAAACCAACTCACGATCGTCACCGCCCTGGCGAATGCGACCCAGGTGACCCGCGCGATCGTCGACCGCACCGACTTCGGCGTGCGCGGACGGCTGCTGGCCGACGAGATCGTCAATGCACGGCCGGACCTGATCGGTCTTCAGGAGGTCGCCCTGTGGCGGCACGGGCCGTTGCAGCTGAATCAGGTGGGCGTGCCGAACGCGGGGACCGTCGACTACGACTTCCTGCAGATCCTGCTCGACGAGTTGGCCGAGCGCGGCACGCCGTACGTCGCGGCCAGCATCGCGAACCGGGCAGATGTCGAGTCGCCGAGCTTCACCGGCTCGATCGCCGGGCCCGGTGGCAACCCCCGCGACATCCGCCTGACGATGCGCGACGTCGTCCTGATGCGCGCGTCGAGCAGCCTCACCACGTTGGACGAGGGCCAGGACATCTACGACGTGAACCTGCAGGTCGGCGTTGCCGGAGTGGACTTCAACTTCGACCGCGGCTACCAGTGGGTCGACGTCCGGGCGGGCGCGCAGCGGTTCCGGTTCGTGAACACGCACCTCGAGGCGTTCAGCTCCGACATTGCGCTGGCCCAGGCCAACGAGTTGGTCACCGAGGCCACGTCGCCGAACCGGAGCACGGTGTTCGTCTGCGACTGCAACTCCGACCCCGCGAACAGCTCGATCAAGCCGATCGACCATGTGCCGCACAAGGCGCCGTACGAACTGATCACCGGAGCCGGCGGCTACACCGACCTGTGGAAGGACTCCGGCCGGCCCGCGGACCTGCCCGGCTTCGACGCCGGCGACACCTCCGGCCTCAACGAGACGGTGGACGAGGCGGTTCCCGGATCATGGACGCACCGCATCGACATGGTGTTCGGCCGTACGGCGGACGGGGAGGCGCTCACCACCGACCGTGGCCAGGTGACCGGCCGCGACGGCGACCCGCGCGACCCGACGACCGGGCTGTGGCCGTCCGACCACGCCGGCGTCGTGATGCGAGTCCGAGGGCTGTGAGCAGCTTCGAAGGCTCGTTGAGGGACTTCGGTGGCGGCTTGATCTTGGCGAACATGGTGTCGATGCGTGGGGTGTTCGCCTCTCCGATGCGGATCTGGCCGAGAGCGGGCGCACGTGATTCTTGACGGCGCGTCGATAGGTATCCAACGACGTGGGGAGCATTTGCCGTCCGCGATCAGTTCCTCGAACTTGGCCTCCCAGAGATTGAGGACGTGAGCGCGAGGATCAGAGCCAGGCGCAGGGGCTTAGACGTCGAACTGCGGGCGCGAGGACTGCCCGTTCGCGTCGCCGTTCGGCGAGCTCCTTCTAGTCAAGGGACTTCAGCAGGCCGAGGACCTCGGGCCAGCCCTGGGCCTGGGCGGTGGCGGTAGCTTGGCGGGTGCCACCGAGTATGGCCAGCCGGCCGCTGAGCGGCTCGTACACGTGGGTGCCCTGGGGCGAGTAGGGATAGCTGCCGACGTTGTGGCCGGCACCGGGATAGACGAGGGCTCGGTGAGGATAGCGGTTGTGCGCGGCATTGAGTTCGTGGACGATCAACGGGGCCGCGGACGCCGAGGACCAGAGTCCGTCGTCGGCTCCGGCGATGGCGAGCACCGGGCCGCTGATGTGATCGACCGGGATGAGTTCGTCGGTGACAGGCTTGCCGCGCAGGGTCCACGCATTGGCGGTGTAGTCGGGGAATCCGGGCACCACCGTGGCTGTCGGCGCGTAGAGGATCGCGCCGTGGACGAGCGATGGGAAGTACTCCGCCACCAGCAGGGAAGCCTCGGCGCCGCGGGACGGACCGAGAATCAGCAGGTGGGCTGGATCCACGCCCGGCTGGGCCGCAAGAAGGCGGGCCGCAGAGGCGAAGTACTCGAGTGGGATGTTCTTCAAGGTCGGCGGCACGCCCGTGTCGTGGAAGTAGGCGACGGTCAAAGCGGGATACCCGTGGGAGGCCAGCAGGGCTGCAGTCAGCGCTTGGCTCATGCCGCCCTCCGAACCACCGATCAGCAGCACGGCCGGATGGCGCTTCCCGTCCGGCCTGGGAAGGAACAACTGCCCGGTCACCCCGTCCTTGGCCACCTGGAGCGCGCGGATCGTCGCGCGGTCGCCGAGCCAGCGCCTGGTCTCGGTAGTGGTCGCCAGGGTCTTACCGCCCTCGGTCACGCTGAGGTGGACTGTCGAGACAGGCCGATGATCTTTGACCTCGGGCAGGTAGAGCTGCTGATCCGGATTGCCGTCCGGAGGATTCATCGACCAGAACAGACCCATTCCGTCGGGCTCCTGGTAGGTGCCGCTGACCGGCTTGGCTTCATCGAGGTTCACCAAGCCCCGGTTGTCCGCCTTGACCCGGACCTCGGAGTGCCACTGCTTCTGCTGCAGATCGGCTGCGTCGGCGTTGATGGTGACCTCTTCGCCGGCGTGCAGACCGACCACCTCAAGGTGCACCGGCTGATCGGCGAGCGTCTCCGTCCCGTCCGACTCGATCCGCACCCGCTGACTAGGCCCGCCGGCGCATCCAACCACTAACACACCAACCCCGGCCGCAACCACCAACCATCGCCACATCCGCACCACCCTCCACCCCCGGTCCTACCACCGCGGGGGTCTAACGCAGGGAGACAGGTGGGATCAGTTGGATTAGCGGAGCTCGGTGGGCGCCGTGGACGCTCAGGCGGCAGCGTCAACTTCAGCGGCGCGAAGTTCTCAGGCGGCACCGTCTACTTCGCCGGGGCGGAGCTTTCCGGCGGTGAAGTAGACCTGTCGAACGCAGTTGGGCTCAGCGCCAGAAGGCCTTCCTGAAGGCCCGTGCGCAGGACTGAAGCTACCGGACCGGATGAAGCAGACCTCGCCGGATGGTCTCCCGCCCCACTGATCACGCCCTGCGGGTAGTCCTGACCCCGTAGGCAGGCGGCGGCACCAGCCGCCCGCTAGGGGCCAGCGACCGGAGCACCCGGCTTCCGCAGCCCCTGCTGTATCAGCCGTTATCACCGGGACGGGGCGAACCGTGACGTGGAAGTACTGGCGTACGCAGCGAAGGCGGGCGGCGGTGCGGCCGTGGCACCATGTGCGAGATGCGCACCTATCTGCTGACCGCTCCTGGGTGGTTGGTCGGCCTGTCCAGCGGGCTGATCCTCGGGACCGGTTTCGCCGCAGTGACTCGGTACGCCGATCCGCGAGCCTCCTGGTTAGCAGCGGCGATCGTTGGTGTCGTGGTCGGTGTGTTGTCCGGCGCCGCGCTGGCGTTCGCCGCCTGCAGACAACGGCGCGAGCTGCGCGTCGCGGCCGGGGATCTACCACCTGCACAGCTGCTGGACGCGTACCGGGCCGCGGTTAGGGGCCCGGTACCAGTCGACCCGCAGATCCGGGCAGCTGCAGCTCGCGTCGCTCGACGCCGGATCGAAACAGCACGCCAGACCCGGATTCTCACCGTAGCCGCGGCGATCCTGCTGGCGGTCGGCGCTGTCCTGAACACGCTCACCGGCAAATACGGACTTGCGGTCTGGCTCGCTTGCGCGGCGCTGGCGAACGGCGCCGTGGTGTACGAGATCAAGCGGCTGCGCCGACGACTCGAACGCTTGTCTGCTGAGGACGCCGCCAACCAGGGGATCTGAGTGCCGCACCCCTGTTGTAAAGCAATACCGGAATTGGGGGACAGAGCGAGGGCTACGACCGGCGCGCGGTCGTTTCGTCGTACCACGCTGAAGGTCAGGCATGCGAACAACGCCCGGTACGTCCGGGTGAGTAAGATTCGTCGATTTGGATGCTTCATCCATGGTGGCGGGGGAGTCGGGCCTGGTTCGATCTGCTCGTGCGACGCGATCGCACCACGGCCGGAATCGCGTTTGGCGGTTGGGTCTTCATGGCGGTCATCGGCAGCTGGCGCTCGGCGTTCGTCGAGAACCCGAGTGGCGTGGTGGCATGGGGAGTCGCCGGTCTGTACTCCTTGGATCCTCGCGGAGGCATTCGGCTACGCCACCAAGACGATCGAACAACACGCCCGCGCATCAGCAACCATCTACAGCCAGTACGTCGCCAGCCGGCACACCACAACGCCAGCCTGACTCCGGCCTCTCCGGTCTAGGCCCGACTCATCACACCCGCGACTGCCAGCCAACCCACAGGGGTTGCATCTGATGCAGAGCGCTGACACCTTGTTGCCACTTGGCGCGGGCGGGGCGGGTGCGAAAGACTGCTTCGATGTCTGCTGAGTACGCCGAGAGTGACCAGTTCCGTGGTGCCCGCATCCGGTCGAGTGAGCTCGCCGGGCTCGAGATCCGCGATTGCGAGGTCAGCGGTCTGAAGATCGTCGACTGCTACGGGAGCGACGTCTACCTCGGCGGCGACTTCGAGCGGGTTGTCGTCAACGACGTCGACGTGACCGCCTACGTCGAGGCCGAGCTCGACCGGCAGCACCCCACGCGGGCACTCGCGCGTGACGCCGCGTCCCCCGACGACTATCGGGCTGTTTGGGATGCCATCGAGAGGATGTGGCAGGGGACGCTCGACCGCGCCCGGCTGTTGCCCGAGGCAAAGTTGCACGAGCAGGTCAACGGCGAGTGGTCGTACGTCGAGACTCAACGACACCTGCTGCACGGCGGCGATGCCTGGCTCGGCAATGCCGTGCTCGAGGAGGAAGCGCCGTATCACCCGTTGGGCTTCCCTTACGGCGGGATGCCGCCCGAGGCGGCGGCGAAGCTCGGCCTCACCCTCGAAGCCACCCCGACGCTCGACGAGGTGCTCGCGCCGCGGCTCGCCCGCATGGCCACGATGCGGCGTGTCGTCGACGGGCTCACCGAGGCAGAACTCGATCGAGTATGTGGTCGCAAGCCGGCGGACCCGTATCCCGACCAGGAATACGTCGTGCGCCGCTGCCTCAAGGTGGTGCTCAAGGAAGAGGCCGAGCATCACCGTTATGCGGAGCGCGACCTCGCCGAGCTCGAGGCCGGTGCCTGAACCGGGTGAGGGCGCTCCCGCTTGGCAGCATCGCGCAGGCCACCGGCTCCCGCCCGCCAAGCAGGAACGCTGTCCCGATCGGAATGACTTCCAGCCGCAACGCGGGCTGCTACACCCGGCTCCTCAACTCCCGCTCCTGCCAGGTGGTCGTCGGTGGCCCGCAGTGCCATCAGCCGCGTCGAGAAGGCTCGACACTGCCCGTCCGTCTCGGTCAGGCGGGGTTGGCAGCAATGCGGCCAACCTCACACTGTGCAGGGTGGAGGGACTGCGCCGATCGTCGCTTCTGGCCGCCTTGTTGATCGTTGCTGCGCTCACGAGCGCGCTTCTTCCGCTGAGCAGGGCGCTCTCGGCGGCCGTGGCGGTCTTGCCGTAGGCGGTCACGTCACGCACGTGGCCGTCGTGGTCGCGGAAGTTTGCCTTCGCCCGGAACTTGATCGGCTTGCCGTTCTGCCGGTCTCGAGGACCCGGCTGGAGACGTCCCCACGATCCGACGGGCAGCGGTGGTCTCGCCATCTCAAGCCTCCAACCTGCCCGATGGTTGGCTGCTCAACGGCTGAGTCGGCGGGGAACCGAGAGCGGCGGAATGACGCGAGACGATGTGAGGTGACGCACAGTTACGCTCAGGCTAGAGCTGGTGCCGCACCAGATCGCAGGTCGGCGGGGCGGTTGGCGGTGGCAGGTTCGCTCGCTTGAAGCTCGGCAAGGAGCGGGCGTCCGGCAAAGAGGGCCGTAGGAGGGTCGTAGACAGCACAAAGGCCCAGGAGCAGATTGCGATGTCTGCCTGGGCCTTGGTGCTGGTGCGCCGCCAGGGACGCGAACCCCGAACCCGCTGATTAGCAGGCGAGATTGACCATAGGTTGCCGCCGATTGCAGAAATGTCTCGTGACCTGCGCGTTTGCGCGAATGAGTCTCGCAACGCTTGCCATACTGCTTCAGCTCTGCTCGTTGATAAGGGTGCGTTAAGAGGTGCGCAGTTTCAGTCACAGGATGAACTCTCCACGCAACGGATGGAGGTCTTCAACTGGGGCTGTGGATAGGCGCCGAACAGCGCTTCGCCGACCGCAGTCCGCCGCCAACTGCGGTCGGTAACCGCCGGCCGTCGCTCGCATCCCAGCAGGTCGAGAAAACCCAGGTGTCGCCAACCTGGGTGCCAGAGAGCGCCTCGTTCTCACTGCGAGCCGGAGGACGATCACCGTGACGTGCTGTGGACTGCAGACCCGTTGTCTGCAACCTGGCGGCGTGACTGCATGACGGATCTCGACTGGTCCAGACCATGAGCCCTGACGAGCCGCACTGCAAAGACCGCCGCATTCCGATGGCCGCCATCCGCCTCGTCGTCGGACAATCCCATCCGGGGAAACCCGGCAACAAGTCCAAGCAGTGACGAGTGACGCAATGGCTGTGGTTCTCCGCAACTTCGACGCGTACGGCGCCGCGGAGATCGCGCGGCGGTTGCACATCGAGCCGGGTACTGCCAAGAACACGTCGCACATCTCCTGACGAAACTCGATGCCCGGGATCGGGTGGAGTTGGTGATCCTCGCCTTCCGTGCCGGGCCGAGCGAGCGCGGTTCCGCCACGGCGGACGCCCGGAGCCGCCGGTCCTGGCCGCTTACCCTTCCGCCTGCCTCGACCAGGACTACGGTCGCGCTCGTCGGAACCTCCTTGTCCTACGTGGCTCTGGGCGTTCCAGTACCTCGGCGACGACGTGTTCCGCCAGCTGCTCACCGTGTCCTTCCTGACCGGCCTTCTCCGCTACGGCTTCCTCGTCTCCACCGGCCGCGGCGAACTCCCGGAACACGAACTCTTCCGCGACCGGCTCCTGGTGATCGCAGGTCTGTCCTGGGCGGCATCGGTGGGGGCCGGTTTGTACCTGGCCTAGACGGCGTAGGCGTTCTCATGCAGGCGGGTGATGATCGGGCACTGACCGCCGGGGAGCCTTGGGATATGAGTGAGCCGATGGTCACCGCGCTGGGTCATGCCGGTCTGCGCCTGGACGCGCCCGGAATCCGTCTACTGGCCGATCCCTGGCTGTCCCAGAGAGGTGCCTTTCTCGGCGCATGGTTCCCGTTCCCGGACAACTCGCACCTACTCACCCCCGACCTGCTCGACGTGGACCTGGTCGTGGTCTCGCACGAGCACCTGGATCACCTTGACCTGGACCTGATCGCAGGACTCCCGCCGGAGGTGCCGGTGGTGATTCCGCGCTACCCGTCGACGATCATGCAGCGTCGGCTCCGCGCGATCGGCCGGACCCGGGTAGTCGTTCTCGACGCCTGGCAGCGTTATCCGCTCGGCGATCATCCGGACGACTGGCTGACGGTGATTCCCGAGCAGTGTCCGATGAGCCATGACTCGGCGGTGCTGATCAAGGTGGCGGGCCGGAGCCTGCTGCACACGAACGACGCGCGGATCTCGCTCGCGCAGACCAGGCGGGCGATGGCCGAGGCCGGTGGCCCCTTCGACCTGATGGGCGCGCAGATGTCGGGTGCCAGCTGGCACCCGGTCCGATACGAGTACGACGAGGTCGAGCGCGAGCGGATCTCCACGATCAAGCGGGTCGGCAAGTTCAAGGCAGTTACCCGGCTGGTCCGCTCGGTTCAGCCGCGTTTGGTGATGCCGTACGCCGGTCCGCCCTGCTTCCTCGACGACGACCTGTTCGAGCTCAACAGCGGCCTGCGGCCGGGCGGGATCTTTCCCGACCAGGGCGAGGCACTCGCCTGGCTCGCGGACCGCCTGCCCCAGCAGCCCGGCGTGTGTCTGCTTCCCGGGGATCGGGTGGAACTCGGGAACCTCGAGGTCACCAGAGATCCACAGTGGAAGGACTTCTCACTCGCTGCGGGTCCGGAGGCTCGATGTCGCTACCTGCGCGAGTACGCCGATCGCCGGCGCGCAGCGATCGATGGTGTCTGGGCCGCGAACCCGCCACCCGCGCCCGGTCTGCCCGAGAGGTTCAAGGCCCACTTCGAGTCACTCGGCACGCTGTCCGAGTACTTCCTGGCTCGGATCGGCATGAACGTCCGCTTCGAGGTGTCGGGACCGGGCGGTGGCGTCTGGGACGCTCACATCGGCCCGGACCGCGTGCGGGTCGACCTGGACGGCGGCGGGTGCCATGCGGACTACCGGCTGATCCTGGACGGTCGCTGGCTCGATGGTGTCGTGTCCGGACGCACGCGGTGGGAGGAACTGTTGCTCTCGCTCCGCTTCACCGCACGCCGCCGGCCCGACCACTACAACGACTACCTCGTCGGGCTGCTCAAGCACGCCGACCGGGCCGCGCTGCGGGCCGTGGAGGAGTTCGAGGCGGCCCGTGATCCCGAGGAGACCATCGAGATCACGGTGGATGGCAAGAGGGTTCAGGTCAGCCGCTTCTGCCCACACGCCGGCGAGGACCTGGCCGAGACAGCGGTTGTCGTCAACGGGGCGCTGCGCTGCCTCGGGCACAACTTCGAGTTCGACTTGGCGACCGGCGACTGCCTCAACGCCCGCTGCGACCCGTTGCAGGTCAAACGCGACGTGGCCTACGAGGAAGCAGTCTGACTCAGACGTGCAGAGCGGGGCCGCCGGGTGATCCGGCCGCCCCGCTCTTGGGTGGAAGGGCTTACTGAACAGGGCGTTGCACGTCTACCAGGCCGCTGACGAAGAGCGCGGTCAGGACGAGGTAGTGAAGAGTCCGCCGGAGCGTGGGGCGACGGAGATACTCCTGGTCCGCGGCCACCCGGAGCGGAACAAGCACCTGCAAGTAGTAGGACTCGACGTCGGACCAGCTTGGCGGTGGGACGGCGGACCTTTCGCGATAGTGGAGCTGGGCGGGACCTGTCAGCCCGGGGCGAGCCAGGAGGATCGACTGGCAGGACGCGGGATAACGCCTGGCGAGGGCGTCGCTCTCGGGGCGTGGACCGACCAGCGTCATCTGGCCGCGGAGTACGTGCCAGAGTTGGGGGAGCTCGTCGATCGCAGTACGGCGCAGGAAGGCGCCGAGAGTGGTGATCCGGACGTCGGTCGCGGCCGTCACTTCGGGGCCTGAGGCAACCACCCGCATGGTCCGCAGTTTGTAGAGCGTGAACCGTCGCCCGTGTTCGCCGACCCGCGACTGGCTGAAGAACACCGGTCGTCCACTCGTCACCAGAATCAGCACGGCGATCACCGCGACCAGCGGCGCCACCAGGATCAGCAGGACTGACGCGACAGCGAGGTCCAGCAGGCGACGTCCCGGCCCTACGACGGACGGTGCGCCGGGCGCGACAGAACGGTGGCGGGCTCGGGCGATCAGGGACATGGTGGGCTCCTCTTCGTTCAGCCGGTACCCGCGGCGACGAAGACGGCGGAGAAGACCGCCGCGGCCAGGTCGCATTCGTGGGCGAAGGCCACGCGGTCGGTCGGCATCTGCGACGGGGTCATGTGGGTGGCGAGTTGCCGGCCTTCGCCGCGGCGGCGGACCAGTTCGGACCACAGCGGATTGGGGGACAGGCCCGGCCCGAGCAGGCTGACGACATTTCCCTGGTACTGCTGCCGCCAGGTCCAGATGTCGACCGCTCGCGCCCCGGCCGCGACTGGTACGTCGACGTAGGTGGCCGCGTCCTCGCTCGCCTGTCCCGCGTCGCCCTGGTAGCCGTCCGGCTCGGCGAGCGCCTTCCGGGCCTGGAGGATGGTGAGCTGCGGCCACCCCTGGGCCTTCACCCGGTTCCAGGCGTCGGTCTGAGCCTCGCGCTTGGTCAGTCCCCATTTGGCGTAGGTAGCGTCCTCGAGCAGGCCGGTGCTCAGGTCGAGCCGGTCGATCAGTTTGGCCCGCAGGTAGCTCTCGAGCGCCGCCGCTGTCGCCGCGGGGTACTTCAGCCGGACGCGTTGCGCGCAGCCCTGCTGGTTGTTCCCGCGCCAGGGCAGACAACCGAGCTCGGGCACGATCGCGTCCACCAGCAACTGCTTGCCAGGGGCAACCTGGGCGAGCCGGGTCTTGGCCGCCTTCAGGAACTCGGCTGCTTCCGCCATCGACTGCAGGCCGTCTTTGTAGCCGATCTCGTCGGAGACCTTGAAACCGACGACCCCCGGCTCCTTCGCGAGCTCTCCCAGCCTCGCGATCGCCGCGTCGAACGCGGCCGGCCCTTCGAGCCAGCGCGCGACGAGGTCGGTCTCCCACCAGATGGCGACACCTCGCTTGTGGAGCGCATTCGCCAGGTCGGCATAACGGTCGCCCGAGAGAGCCGGGGCCGGTGCTGCCGAAGGTGACGACGGCGTCGGTCCGCCGGTCGGCTGAGCGGGCACGGCGGTGTTGGTGGTGCCCGGTGACGCATTGGTCGGGTTTGCCTCGGGAGACCCGCCGGAGCACCCCGAGATGAGGATGAGCATGGCCAGGGCCGGGGCGGCGAATCTCATGAAGACACCTCACTGGCTGGTACTGCGGTTCTGCCATGGCGAGGCGTGGCGCGTCCGCTGAGCCGCAGCAGCAACCCGATCAGCAGCGCGTCCGTGGCCAGATACGCCGCTGTGGAGGCGATGGCCGCACCCAGAGCGCCGTGTGCGGGGATCAGTAGCAGGTCGAGTACGACGGTGATCACCAGGCCGATGCCGAGCACGATCGAGTTCAGCCCGGGAGTGCCACGTCCGTAGAAGTATGCACTGGCGACTCCGGAGGCCCCGGCGAGCAACATGCCTGCCAGCAGCACACGTGCCGGAATTACTGCCGGGCCGAACTCCGCGCCGTACAGCAGCCGCATCACCGGCGACGTCAGCAGCACGATGGGTAGCGCGGCCAGGACGATCCCGATCAGCGTTGGCCGGATCATCCGCCGGGCCGTCGACGCGGCCTCACGCTGCCCGAGCTTCGCAAGCCGCGGGTAGAACACCCAGGTCAGGGCATTGCCGGGCAGTCTGAGCAGTTCCGCGTACTTCGAAGCGACGGCGTAGCTGCCGAGAACCGCGGGTCCCGCCATCGCGCCGAGAATCGCGAAGTCCAGCCGGAGGTTGAGCAACGTGATGAGGCCGCCGACCTGACCCCGCAGGCCGTACGACGCAACCTGCCCGGCAAGTCCCCGGTCCGGCCGTCCGAACCAGCCGAAGCCGTTGCCGGCCAGTCCGAACCGCCGCCAGCCGAGCAACCGACTCGCCCGGCGCCATGCCTCGACAGCGACGACGAGGTCCGCCAATCCGAGTCCGATCACGATCGCCGCGACGCCATGGATGCCGCTCAGCAGCGGCAACAGGTAGCACGGTAGGAATGCCAGTTCCTCTGCGGCGATGACCACATCGCCGCCCCGGCGGTCTTCGAGTCCCTGCAGCGTCGTCTTGCCGAGTGTGAGCGACAGTTGCGTCGGCACCGTGAGTCCGGCCGCCGCGATCATCAGCGTCGACTCGTGCGGGAAGAACACGTGCGCGACAACCGGTGATGCCACCAGCCAGACCACGGTTCCCAGCAGGGCACCGCCGAGGCCGATGGCGGCCAGCGTCGGCCAGAGCCGCGGCAGGTTTCGTCGCGGAGCCGCGAGGAAGTAGGCCAGCGCCCCGGGCAGGCCGAGCACACAAAGAACGCCGACCAAGCCAGGGAGCATTCGCAGCAGCGCGTACTCGCCGACAGCCGACGGCCCGCCTGTCCGTGCCACGAGCACGGTGGCCAGCGTGAGTCCGAGGATCGCCAACGCCCGGGCGGAGGTGTTCGCCACGACGGTCCGAAAGAGTTCGCCGGTCGCAGGGATCCGCAGCCGCCGAATCATGAGACCCCCTTCTTCTGCTGGTCCTGCATGACGAACACCAGTGCCGCGACGAGGCCGAGCAAGGTCCAGAGATGGCGGAAGTGCAGCACCTCGTAGAACCCCGCGGCGGTCGCCATGACCGGGCCGATGACAGCCAGCAGCCAGGGTCTCGGCACCAGTCCGGCATAGGCCTCAGGCAAGCTGCCGACCACCAGCCGGAAGCACCGGACACCGATGGCGATGCCCAGCGCCAACAGCCCGATCGCACCGATCAGCCCGCGTTCGAGCAGCGTGGCGAGGTAGTCGTTGTGCGCCTCCTTCACGTACGGCGCCTGGTTCGCGGCGAGCGTCGCCTTCGTCCGGGCCGGCCCGTACCCGGTTGCGTCGCCTTGGAAGAAGAGGTGGGTTCCCTCCCGCACGATCGTCGCGCGTTCGCTGGTAGAGCTGCCGCTGCGACCGAAGGAGTCGCGGAGCAGAGGGATACTGCCTGCCGCGGCTTCACGGATCTGCCCCAGGTCGACTCGCGGCATCACGAACACGAAGACCAGACCGGCCACCAGCATTGACGCGGCGAGCGTGGTCAGGCCGACAAGCGCACCGTGCCGCCGGTACCGCGTGACGGTCACCGAGAGCACCAGCCCGACGAGCAGGGTGAGCATGGCTCCGTTGGAGCCGGTGAACCCGATCGCGGTGATCACCAGGGCATAGGCAATCCGTCGTACGCCGACGGATTGTGGGCACTTGCACGCCGCCATCACGAACAGCGAGACGACCAGATAGTTGCCGGCCAGGTTCGGATCGCCGAAGGTGTACGACGCGCGCACGCCGTCCTTGCCCGAGACGCCGCTGAGCGCATTGATGCCGAGGATGTACGAGGCCACCATCACGCCCGAGTAGACCGCGGCGGTCCGGCACCATGCCCGGGTGACGGCCGCCACGATCGCCGGGTTGTGGCGGCCCAACGCCAACGCCGAAGCCCACGCCAGCAGCAGCACGTCCTGTGCGAGGACGAGGCCCACCCCGACGGGCGCCTGAGCGACGTAGGCCGCGAAAGCCCCGCCGAGCAGCAGGCCCGCAACTCCCACCAGATAAGGCAGTTTGACGGGAAGGTGCTCTCGAACCGCCCAGAGCAGGGCGAGCCCGATGCAGAGGGTCATCCCGACATCGGCAAGTGCGGTGTTCCCCGGGCCGGCAGGTTCGAGGAACGGGAGCAGGCAGACGGTCAGCCCCATCATGCCGGCGAGCACATCGCCGCGGGGCAGCCCGGGCCGGTTGATCCCGCCGGAAGCACGCTGTGGGGCAGCGATGGTCATTCCGCTCACCCCCGCTCCTGCTGGCCCGTCGGCCACGGTGGCAGACTCGCCAGCAGCTCGAGGTGGTCGCTGCCGAAGTCCTCGTCGTTGGCCTGCGCCGCCACCTCGCCCAGACCGACCAGAGCCGCGGCATGCCACAGTTCGGGCGGCAACCCGCTCGCCGCCAGACCATCGCGGAGGTACGAACGGACGAGGTTCGGCAACCATCCCTGGCCGAGCAAGCCGTAGGTGATCCCAGGCCCGAAGCCCGTACGCCGGAGGCCGCGGTGCCGTAGCACCCTGTGTCCAGGTCGCGTATGGCGATCCAGGTAGAGGCAGTAGCTGACCGCGAACCGCACCAGGTCCCGCAGCGGCCAGCCGTCGCCGGCGCCGCCCTCCCAGTCGACGACCCCGGTGATCATGCCGTCGTTCACCAGGAGATTCCCGAACCAGTAGTCGCCGTGCACCATCGTGCGGGTCACGCACTGGTCGCCGAGGCGGTGATCGGCCGACGACAACCGGATCAGAGCCGCCCCCAGCTGCGGGTGGCCAGGCCACCGGTCGCGCAGTTGGTCGCTGACCTCCTCTGCCCAGCGGATCCGGCCGCGTCCACCCGCGGTCGCGGCCTGAAACCGTCGCAACCAGCCACCGGCGAGGGCGAAGTCCGCAGCGACCACCCGCGGCCGGGCAGTATGCATCCAGTGGTGATAGCCGACGCTCATCGGCCTGCCGCGCACGACGGTCGACACCAGCGCGGGCCGGCCGTCGCTGTCGAGGGTCTCGACGTACTGCGGGATGGTTTCGGCGATGCTGCCGAGTTCGGCGTCGCGCAGCTCGAGCAGCATCCTCGTCTCGCGCTCGATCGCCGTCGCGGCGACGGAGGTGGCTGGGATCTTGATGGCCACCGCGCCGATCGGACCACTCGGGAAGGTGCCTGCCGACGGCGTGACGATGAACGTTCTCTTGGCGTCCGGATCGCGTGAAGCCGCGATCAGGACGCCGCGAGTGCCAGGCGCGAACAGGAGGTCGTGCACCGTGCGCGGCCGGGGGTGGATCGCCCGGGGTGCTTCGCTCATCGTCGTCTCCCCACGAGGGCGCGGCCGGGTGAGGCAGCGCCGGTCCAGCTCCAGGGCAGGCTTCGCGCCAGCGCCAGCAGCGCGGACGCAGGCACGGCGGTGATCGCCAGCCCCGGCGGCACGGTCGCGATCGCGGTCCAGAAGTGCCGGACCGCGGCCTCGGTGTCATCGATCAGGACCAACGGGTGTCGCAGGGACGGCAGCACGATGAACTCGCGCTCGATCTCGATCGACAGCCGCTGTGCCGTCCTGCGCAGCCGACGGCGGCTGAAGGGCCGCTGGTCGATGAGGACGATCGGCAGTTCAGGCGTCAGCTCGTCCGCGGCGTTCGCGTCGATGGTGCGGGCATCCAGCTCGACCGTGCCGGGCGGACACAGCGTCATCCATGGCGACGTCGCGAGCCGGGCCCGGCCGGCCGGTTCGGCGAAGCTCATCGCGCCACCAGACCGGCGGTCCGTCCGCCTGAGTAGACCTGGTCGAGCACTTCGGCGAGCCGCGCGGCGTCGAAGGTCGCACCCGCCAGCACCCGCCCGTGCTGAACCAGCCGCTCCGCCGTCCGCGGATCGTCCAGTACGCCGTCGATCGCGGCCGCGAGCAACTCCGGCCGCCCTGGCGGAACCAGTACTCCGCTCTCACCCGGGATGACCAGGTCTGGCACCGAGTTCACCGCGGTCGCCACGACGGGAACACCGCACCGCATCGCCTCGACCACAGCACAGGGCAGCCCCTCGTACCGGCTGGCCATCGCGAACACGTCGAAAGCCGGGAGCAGTCCGGCGACGTCGGAGCGCTCACTCGCGAACACGAAGCGGTCCAGCAGTCCATCGCGCCGAACAAGCTCCCGTGCTTGGGCGAGACCTGGTCCCGAGCCGATCCACACCGCGATCGTGTCCCGATGCCGCAGCCTGGCGATCGCGGTGATCAGGTGCTCGGGCGCCTTCTGGTAGTCGAGCCGCCCCACCGTGCCGACCACCTGGGTATCCCCCACGAGACCCAACGCGGACCGGGCGGCCGCCCGCGACTCTTCGGTCTTCAGCACCGTGACCGCCTCGACAACGGGTGCGATCGTGCGCAGCGTGGACGGCCTGGCCAGACCACGTCGCAATGCCTCGGTGGCGACCCCGGTGCCGATCGCGAGGACCGTGTCGGTGATCGTGGCGAGCCTGCGCTCGATCGCGATGTACGCCGCCTTGCGGACCGGGTTCTGGAACTCGTGGAACGGGAAGCCGTGGTAGGTGTGCACGATCAGCGGCACTCCGGCACGGTGGGCTGCCAGACGTCCGAGTGCTCCCGCCTTCGCGCTGTGGGTGTGGACCACGTCGAATCCGCCGGCGTTGCAGCGGTCCGTGAGCTTGCGCAGAGCGGTCCGGTCATCGCGCGGCGAGAGCGGGGACACGAGCGAAGGCTCGAGGACGACCCGGAATCCGGCGGCCTCGGCCCGCGCGGTCAGAGGGCCGCCCTGACCGGTGATGATGCTGACTGCGTAACGCTCGGGATCCAGCGGCAGCACCCCGCGCAGGGCGACGCCGCCCGCTCCGGCGATGAAGCGGGTGACGATCTGCGCGACCTCGATGCGGCCGGCCATCAGTGCACCCCGTTCGTGCGGACAGCAGCGAGGTGCGGTCGCAGAAGTTCGGCCAGGCCGGCGCCGGGCTTCCGGCCGAGCTCGAGCTCCAGGCACGGCAGCCTTGCGGCGAAGGTGGCGGCGACCTCCTCGATCGGTGGGTGGGCCGGACCACAGCCGGTCGCCATCGCGAGAACGGCAGCGGTCGACCAGAACCGGCGGAGCTCGCCCGCGGCGTACGTGCCCGCAACGACGGCCCGGGTGGCTCGGGCCTCGCTGATGTGCCGGATCCGAGGGTCTGTCTGCAGGCCGCGACGTAGGACGACGACCAGCTGTGGCCGCAGTGCTCGCAACCGGGTGGCCCAACCGTGTTCCCGGCGGCCGTGGAAGGTCTTGCGACCCGTGGCGTCGGACAGCTCCGCGGGCAACCGCAGCGGTTCGGCCAGCCCGTACGCCGTGGTTCCGTCGCAGGCGGCGAGGTTGTCGCAGGTCGCCCGGCCGCCCGCTGCCAGCTCACGGGAAACCAGACTGGATTTGCCGACACCACCCGGCCCCGCGAGCAGTACTGCGACGCCGTCGATCTCGACGACCGACACGTGCAGCGGGGCAAGCCCCCGCTGCATGGCCAGCCAGAGTGCCGGGTAGTGCACGAGCACCTGCCCGGTCAGTGCGTGGTGCCTGGCCGGGAGCAACCGCGCGGCGGCTGCCTCCTTGGTCGACGGCGTCCAGCGGCTGATGACCCGGACGCCGTCCTCGTCGATCGCCCACAGTTGGCTGAACCCCGAGCCGCCGACGCTCTCGATGATCGCCTCCCGCCGGTGGGTCGCCCACACGCCGCGAGTGATCAGCTCACTCCCTCGGGTGTCGAAACGCTCCCGGCTCTGCTCGAGCGAGATGACGAGATTGGGCGGATCCGCGCAGGTGGTCTCGGCCTCGCCCGTTGCCGAGAGCACCTTGCGGACCGCGTCGTCCCGGCCTTCGATGGTGACCCGCTGCCCAGCGGTGTGCAGCAGTGTCCGGCCGGCGGGTGCGGTGTTCACAACAGCCTGCCGAAGCGGCGCTTGGGCGGGCCGCTGACGATGCCGAGCACTGGCCAGCGGACTGCCTTGAGGACGTCGTCGAGGTCGTCGAGCCGCCGCAGCAGCACGGTGCCGCCGGACACGACCACCACGCCGGCGGTCATCTCGTCCTGTGGTGAGACAGCGGACAACCCGGTGAAGCGGACGTTGGCGAACGGTGCGTCCAGATCCAGCACACTCGGCTTGCCGGCGTCCTCCATCCCACCGGGTGACGGACTCATCGCCCGGTACGGCGCCGACGAGAAGCCCGAGAGCGCGAAGAGCAACTGGCTGACGGTGTCGGCATCGGATTCGTCGGCGCCCATCAGGACGACCGCATCGACGCCTTGGCGCCGGGCCGCGAGCGCCATCGTGTTGCGCAAGGAGCTGATGTCCTCGGAGGACTTGCCGAGTACCGGCGCCTGCAACAGGTGCGCCAGGGCCCGCACACTCGCCACGCGAGGATGCATCGTCTCCAGAATCGCGGCGGCCGTCAGACCGAGTATCAGGCCGAGCAGCAACGCGAGAGCGGCCTGGGGGAGGAATGCCGACCGCACCTGGCTGATCTCCGCCTTGGTCCCGACCGGCACCACGATGTCGCGGTTGGCGTCCGCGATCGCCAGCGAGGCCCGCTGGGTGCTGAGCTGCGACACCAACTGGCTGGCGGACTGGATCTGGGTCTGGAGGTCGGCCCGGGCATTGACGTCGGCAATGCCCTTCAACTGCAGGACGAGCTTGTCCCGGTTCGCCGTCGCGTCCGCGACCTGCTTGTCCACCTTGGCCAGCGCCGCGTTGAAGGCGGCCCGGTCGCCATTGTTCATGAACGTGGCGACCCGCTCGGCCAGGGCGGCTACGATCTGGCCGGCCGCGATCGGGTCCTTGTCGGTGACGCTCAGCTCGACGATCGACGACTCGCCGAGCCGCTGCGCCGCGACATGGGTTGCGGCGAACTCGGCCACGTCGCGCTGCGCGCGGGCCTCCTGGAGCGATGCTCCCAGCAGGCTGGGTGTCGTCGCCAGGGCGAGCACCCGGCCGCTGATCCCCTCGGCCTCGGTCGCCGACCGCGGCGCCCCGGAGACCACCTGGAGCCGGACCGACGCAAGTGACACGGCCGGCTTGCTCGACTGGAACGCGATCGCCGCGGCCACCGGCAGCAGCATGCACACCAGGATGATCCCCAGGTGGGCCCGCACGATCCGACGGAACATCTCTTCGATGGTCATCGCTGTGCCCTTCGTCCGGTGGCGTGCATCACGGGAGCACCTTCACCGTCTTGGTCGCGGAGGCGGCCAGCCCGACCGTGTCTGTCACCGTCACGTTGACCGTGAACGTCCCGATCGAGGTGTAGGTGCAGAGGGCGGTCGGCGCGGTCTGGCTCGGCTTGGCCGGACCATTGCCGCAGTTGAACAGGTAGGTCGCGATCGGGGACTTGTCGACGCTGGTCGACCCCGAGGCGTCCGCCGTGATCGTCTGGGTCCGCTTGATGCTCGACTTCGACAGCATGAGTTTGGCCGTGGGCGGCACGTCGGCCAGGATCTTGACCTGGGCCGTCGCGGTGCTCGTCAGGCCGTCAGTGTCGCGAACTGTGACCCGGGCGGTGAAGGTCCCGGCATCCTGGTAGCTGCAGGTGAACGACGAGGCGGCCAGCGGACCTGTTGTCTGACCGTTCCCGCAGTCGAACGTGTAGCTGGCCAGCGGCCTGCCGTCGGCGTCCGAGGAGTTGCCCGCGTTGAGGACCACCTGCTGCGGCCGGTAGGCCTGGTTCGGCGTCGCGGTCAGCTTCGCTGTCGGCGCCCCGTTCGGCTTCACCACGATCGGCGCGCTGGTCCAGGTGTCGCTGAGACCGGACTCGTCCGTCACTGTGACCGTCGGCGTGAACGTGCCGGCCGCGGCGTACTGGCAGGTTCCGGAAGCGCTGGTCAGCACCGTTGCGTTGCCACAGACGATCCGGTACGCCGTGATCGGTGTGCCGAGAGCCACACTGGTCGACCCGTTCACCGTCACGTCCAGCGGTGCGAACCCGGTGGCAGGCGAGACGATCGCGCGGGCCACCGGTCCGGCGTACTCGAGGGCACCGAGGTCGGCGAACGGGATCGGTCCGACGCCGGTGTTCGCGACTGTCGGATGGTCGGTCGGAGCCGTGCCATCGCGGTTCGTCGCGGTCCAGCCGGTCACACCGGTGTCGGCGGCATCGATCGCGGGGGATTGGCTGGTCAGGTGCAGGTCACGGCCGGTCAGGTTCACGAAGTTCGGGTTGGCGGCCTGGCCGGCGGCCTCCTGCCCACTCGCGGTCCGGAAGGCCGCGATCGTGCTGTAGTCCTGCGATGCCCATTCGAACAGGGCGCCCCCGGCGGCGGTCTGGAAGACCAGGTCGCGATTCAGCGTGGCGCCCGGGATTGACGCCTCGTCCACTCGGATCTCGCCGATGGTCCGGGTACTGCCGACGGCGTTGTCCATCGCCACGTTGTCGCGGCTGGTGGAGTTGGTCGAGCCGCCCTCGAAGTTGATGCCGGCGGTGGCGTTGCGGACGACAGTGTTGGACAGCACTGTCGTGGTCGGCGCGAACGATGTGTCGATGCCGTGGTCGCCGTTGTCGTAGACAACGTTGCGACGGATCGTCGTATCGGTCGAGCCGCTGTAGGCCTCGACGCCGGAATCGTCGTTGCCGTACGACAGGTTGGCTTCGATCAGCGTCTGCTGCGAGGCGGCGCTGACGTCGATGCCGGTGGCGATCCGGGTCGCCAGCCGCTTGTTGAGGTAGGTGATCACCCCGGCCACCGTCACCCGTGTGCTGCCCTGGACGCTGACGCCGTGGTGCTGGTTCTCGTGCGTGACCGAAGCCCGCAGTTCGCTGTCGGTGGAGTTGAAGAACCGGACGCCGATCGAGAGGTTGAAGGCCGACTGGATGCCGGTCAGCGTCGCGTTGCTCGACGCATCCACCGTGACGCCGGGAGCCCCGGCCTGGGCGACGTCCAGATCGCCGAGGGTGATCCGCTGGGTCCGGTCCAGCGCGACGCCGTTGAAGTTGTGCTGGCGAATCGCGAAGCCGGAGACGGCGATGTCGCTGACCTGGCGCAGCAGGACGCCGAAGCTGCGAGCGCCCGCGGCGACCGCATGACCAGCCGCGGGGTTGGTGCCGCCCGTGTCGACGTACAGGCTCGTGGTCGCGGCGTCATAGAACCAGTTGTTGGTCGTGGTCGTCGTCGCGCTTGTTGCCTTGGGCAATGCCTGACCGTCGAGGAAGACCTGTGTCGGTGCGACGGCGAAGGTGTGCTTCCAGGCCGTCGTCGCGGTGGCGGTCCAGCCGGCCGCGTCGGAGACGTCGTTGGTGCCGACGATGACCGCGCTCGGCGAGGTCGCCTTCAGCGTGATCGGGTTGGCCGGCTCGCCGCTGCGGGTGATCGTGACCTGCTCGCGGTACTGGCCAGGTCCGACCAGCGCGGTGTCGCCGGCGAGGAGCTTCGTGGTGGCCGCGCCGATCGTGCAGAACGGTGCGGCAGCGGTGCCCGGGCCGGCGTCGGTGCAGGCGGGGTTGGTCTGCTCCACCGAGTAGGTCTGGACAGGTCTCGTGCTGACGACCTCCTGCGCGCTTGCGGAGTCGGTGAGCCCTGCTCCGTCCGTGACGGTCACGGCGACCGCGTAGCTGCCTGGCTCGGCGTAGGAGTGCGCGGCCGTCGGCGCTGCCTGCGGGCCGACCACGGTGCCGTCACCGAAGTCGAAGGTGTAGGTCGCGATGCCGAGCTGGTCGGCGTCGCTGGAGCCACTCGCGTCGGCGGTGACCGGGACCGAGGGTGGCGTGCTCACGGCGGCAGGGTCCACGACCAGCGCCGCGTGCGGAGCGTAGTTCGTCGCCCCCGCAACCGGCTGGAACTCCAGCGCGCCACGGTCGGCGTACGCCGGGCTGCCGGCACCGGTGTCCGCCACGATCGGGTCGTCGGCGAGCGGGTTGCCGGCGGGATCGGTCGGGTGGAAGCCGGTGGTGGCGGAGTTCGCCGAGTCGACCGCGGTCGATCCCGCGGTCAGCCGGAAGTCTCCCGACGCGGGGTCGACGAGGTCGGGGTCCACCGACGACCCGTGGCTCTCCTGGCCACTGGCCGCCGCGTAGGCGGACAACTTCTGGTAGACGGTGCCACCGACCTTCGTGGTCGCGGCCGTGGTGTGGTTGAACGCCGTGTCGTAGTCGGCGCCAAAACCGGGCAGCGAGCCGGCGTCGACGTACAGGTTGTACTCGTTCGCGGTGACGCCGTTGTCGACCGTCAGGTTGTTGGCCAGCGTGGCGCCGGTGGACACACCCTCGACGGAGATGCCGTCGCGACGGTTCGCGTACGAGGTGTTGTTGAGATAGCGCGCTCCGGTGGACGCCAACGTGTCGAATCCGTGGTCGCCGTTGGCGTAGGAGATGTTGCGAACGACGAGAGCGCGGTGGGACCCGTTGTAGATCTGTACTCCGGTGTCCTGGTTCTGGTACGTCACGTTGTTGCTGACCGTGTTGTCGGGGGAGTTCGTGTTCACGTCGATGCCGGCCGAGGTGGCCGTCGGGCTGGGCGAGGTGTTCGCGTAGGTGGCGTTGCCGTCGATCACGTTGTTCGACGACGTGGACAGACCGATCCCGTGCAGACCGTTGTGGTGGCTGCTCGATCCGGTGACGACGACCCCGCTGGAGCCGGCGATCCGGATGCCGGTGGACAGCGAGCCGTCCACAGCGGCCGCGCGGACAGCGATGCCGCCACCAGGAGACGTGTCGATCAGGATGCCGTTGCTGGCCGACTGGGACGCGGTGACGTGGTCGATCGTCGTCGCGGACGAGGAGAGCAGCCGGACGCCGGCGAAGTTCGGACGGATCACCTCGAGGTTGCTGATGACAAGGTTCTGCCGGCTGCTCGCGGTAATGCCGAACGACTGGGCGCCGGCCTCGATCTGGTGGCCGTCGCCGGGATTGGCGCCACCGGCGTCGACATACAGGACCTTGGCGGTCGCGTCGTAGAACCAGCTGTTCGGCGTGGTCGTGGTCGCCGAGGCCGCGGCGGAGAGGCGCTGGCCGTCCAGGAAGACCTGTCGTGGCGGCGATGGCGGCGCGTAGGGCGTACTCCACGCCGTCGTACTCGTGGCAGTCCACAGGGCCGCCGTGCCGAGGGCACGAGTACCGAGAATGACGACACCCGGGCCGTCGCCGGTCACGGTGATCGGATCAGTGGCGGTACCGGACGCGTTGACGGTGACCTGCTCCCGATAGGTCCCGGGCGCGACATGCACGATGTCACCCGGCGCGATCGCCTTCTTGGTGCCTTGTGTGACCGTGCAGAAAGGCACTGTCTGGGTGCCCGCGGTCGCCAGGGTGTCGCTGCAGTTGGCCGCCGTGTTGTCCACCCAGTAGCCGGTGCCGGCCGCGGCCGCCGAGCCGCTCGTGACCACCGCCAGGCTGGACATGGTGAGGATCATGACCGATCCGGCCGCCAGTTGCTTGAGCCGTCTGTTCATGATCTCTCCCGCGTCGGAACGAGTTGTCAGTGGAGGACTGCTACGGGCCGCATCCGCGCGACAGGCTTGACCAGGCCGTTGCGGACGAGGACGTCGAGGGCGGCGTCGACACCGCGATCGTCGAAGTGGAACGCGTCGCCCGGAGCGCCGTCGTCGTAGCGATAGCGGCGCGTTCTGCGGCCGAGCGGGTCGTTGCCGGAGATGCCCCGGGTGACGAGATCCTTGACGACGGTGCCGGCGCCGTGGCACGCGGAGTACAGGCTGGCCGACGCCTTGTCCCCGGCCACCGCGAGGTAGCTGGAGGTGCGGTGCGTGCCGGGGAGCAGCACGGCTTGCCCGGTTTCCGCGAAGGTTGTGCCGGGCGTCATCATGCCGGCGGGGAAGGCTCGGCAGGCGTTGTGCCGGTGGATCACGGCCGTCGAGTGACCGACGGGTTCCTCGTAGATGCTGTTGTGGGGCGAGTCGACGACGAGACGCCCGGTGGCACTGCCGAAGGACTCGGCCGCGATCTTCCGGAGCGCGGCGTACGTCGCAGTACGGAAGGCGAAGCCGTAGTTCATCGCGGCCGCGGTAGCCAGCATCAGGCGCTGACCTTCGTCGCCGGCCAGCTCGAGCGGAGTACAGCCGTCGGTGAAGTAGAGGCTCAGCCGGGCCTTGAGCTGCGCGAAGGACCTGGCCGACCGCAGGTGGAACCACGGCTTGAGCGCCGCGTTCACCGCCTTGATCTGTCGCGGGTAGTCCTTGCGACGGAAGAAGAGCCGGCCGATCTCGCCGGTGAAGACGCCGCCACCACCGTGGTACTGGATGGTCAGCTGACCCTCGGTCACGCCGAGCTTCGCCGCCCGCTCCGGGTCGAGGATCTCCTCGACCCGCTGGAGCTCGACGAAGTGGTTCGACGGACCGACGGTGCCGAACCGGTAGCGGGCCAGCTGGAAGGCGACGCCGGGCAGCTCGGACTGCAGCCGATCGATGCCGCCGTAGCGCTCGAGCTCGAGCCGCCCGCCCTCTTCGATCCGCTCCAGGTCGTCGGCGGGCGCGCCCCACCGGTCGACGCTGAACTCCGACCCGTCCTTGACCGCGCTGACCACCTCCGAGCGGGACAGCTCCCGGGTGCCCTGCGTGGGGTAGGGGTAACGCTCCCGGACGGCCCGGATGAAGGTGTCGATCGCCCGGTCGTCCGGAACCTCGGAGTCGACGGCGATCAACGCCATCCCGCAGTTCACCGACGAGCTGGTCAGGTCGGGGCGGATGGTGCCGGTGGTCGCGACGGCGACGCTGGACGGCAGCTCCATCTTGGACTTGTGGTGGAAGTCGGGTAGCACAACCGGTGGGGCGGCCAGGTCCGCGCCCTCGATCCGATGACTCAGCACCGATACCGTGGTGGGGTCAACCGGCAGGAGGCTGGTGTCGTCGAAGACCGTCGGGGTGTGGGGGACGGTGGCGTCGAGGACGCGGACGTTCAGGGGTGGCCTGGCCTCAGTGGTCATCTCTACTCGCAGTCGTCGCAGGTGGTCGCTGGTGGATCTATGCTCAGAAGTCGTCCGGGTACGGCGCTCCCGCGGTGACCGCGGACATCAGGCCTGGAGCCGGCGTGTACTCCGGGACGAGCCGGCGCAGGTGCCGGAACACCTCGTCGGGCCGGTTGTGCGCGGCGGCGTCGTACAGCTCGTGCAGGCCGGCCCGGAAGCCGGGGACGGCACGGGGCGGCCGCGTCATCGAGATCCGCGGATGATCCGTCGGCAACGCTTCCTCTTCGCAGCCGAACAGCTCCTCGGTGAGCTTCTCGCCCGGACGCAGACCCGTGTACCTGAACCTCACGTCGCGGATGTTGAGCAGGTTCGCGAAGTTGCGGACCAGGTCGACGATCCGGACCGGCACACCCATGTCGAGCACGTACGTCGATGAGCCGTCGGCCATCCGGGCCGCTTCGAGGACCAGCCCGACGGCCTCCTCGATGGTCATGAAGAAGCGGTTCACGTCCGGGTGGGTGACAGTCACCTCGGAGCCGCTGGCGAGCTGGTCGCGGACCACGTGCAGGAGCGAGCCACGGCTGCCGAGCACGTTGCCGAACCGGACCGCCGTCAGCACGGTGTCCGACCCGTGGTGTGCCTCCAGGACCAGCTCGGCCAGCCGTTTGGTTGCCCCTAGCACCGAGGCGGGGTTGGCCGCCTTGTCGGTGGAGATCAGCACGAACCGCTCGACGTCGTACGCGATCGCGGCCTCGACCAGGTTCTCGGTGCCGCGGACGTTCGACTTCACGCCTTCGCAGGGATGGCGTTCGAGGACGGGCAGGTGCTTCAGCGCCGCCGCGTGGAAGACGATCTGCGGACGGTGGTCGCGGAACAGTTGGTGGATCCGCTCGCCGTCGCGGATGTCGGCGACGACGGTGCTCTCGGTGTCGAGCAACGCCTCGCCCCACAGCTCGAGCTGAGTCCGGTGCAGATTGGACTCGTCGTGGTCGAGCATGATGAGTACGGCGGGCCCGAAGCCATAGACCTGGCGGCACAGCTCGCTGCCGATCGAGCCGCCGGCGCCGGTGATCAGGACCCGCTTGCCCGCCACCGCTTCGGCCGCGCCGCGGCTGACCACGTGCATCTCGGGCCGGCCGATCAGCGGGCCTACCTGAAGCGCGCGCATGTCCGTCCCCGCGATCTGGCGCTGCAGAGCCGAGAGGAAGGGCGGCAGGTGCAGCACTGTGACGCCCTGCGCGGCCGCTCGCAGCCCGAGCTGCTTCACCTGGTGAGATGGCATCGAAGGAATGGCGACCACGACGACGTCGATACGGTTGCGTTCCAGCACCTCCTCGAGATCCGCCAGCGTTCCCAGCACCCGGCGTCCCCCGAACCGCCGGCCCTGTTTCGCGTCGTCGTCGTCGAGGAAGCCCACCGGATCCAGTCCGAACGAGCTGACCCGGTGCAGGTCGCGGGCCAGGGCGAGGCCGGCCTCACCGGCCCCGACCACGATGGTCCGCAGCAGGTTCTTCTCGTCTTGCCGTAGCAGCACAGGCTGACTCATTCCGCTCCCTTTCTGGACAACCGCCGATGCGTGGCGTCTGTCAACGCCGCGCAGACGGCATGGATCTGGCCGTCGGCCAGCCGGGGATGGATCGGCAGCGACAGCAGTTGGTCGAACAACCTCTCCGCCCCGGTCATCCCGCCGGGTGGGATCGACGCGAGCTGGCCGAAGTACGTGAGCCGGTGGACCGGGATGAAGTGCACCGAGGTGCCGATGCCTCGCCCGGTGAGCTCGGCGATCACCTCGTCCCGCTCAATACCCGGTGCCAATCGGATCGGGTACAGATGCCAGGCGTGCGTGCCGGTCCCGGGTTCGGGACGGTGGGGGAGCCCGATGCCGGGCTGGGAAGCCAGCAGGTCGTCGTACCGTGCGGCGATCTGCGCCCGGCGGCGTTGCCAGGCCGGCAGGTGGGCGAGTTGCGCACGTCCCATCGCCGCCTGGATGTCGGTCATGTTCGCTTTCAGGCCCGCCTCGGCGACGTCGTAGCGCCAGCCGCCGCCGGGCAGGTAGCGGCGCCAGGCATCGGCGGTCATTCCGTGCAAACGGGCCCGACGCAACCATCCGGCCCGCCCAGGATCGTTGGTTGAGACCATGCCACCCTCACCGAGCGGCAGGTTCTTCGTTGCGTAGAAGGAGAAACAGGTCGCTGCGCACTCCGACCCGATCGGTGTCGACCCGGCATACGTACCGATCGCGTGGGCCGCATCGACGACGACCTGATCCAGCGTCAGTCCCGCCGCCTCGGCCAGAGCCGGCACGTCCGCGAGATCACCGGCCCAGTGCACGACCGTCATCGCCGCCGGCTGCCCGAAAGCCCGCACGGCCTCCCGCACCGTGGCGGGCGTCGGCATACCGGTGACCGCGTCCACATCGACTAGAACCGGGTGCAGTCCGGCGTGCACGATCGCCTGGACAGCGCCACAGAACGTCATCGTCGAGGTGAGGACCAGCGCTCCACGCGGCAGGCCGAACGATCGCAGCGCGAGCTCGATCCCGTGTGTGCACGAAGAGACGGCCACCGCGTGCTCCGCGCCGACGTACCTCGCGAACTCGGTTTCGAAGGCGGCCACCTCCTTGCCGGTGGTCACCCAGCCGGACCGCAGTACGCGCATCACCGCCGCCTGCGCCTCGGCCGAGATGTAACAGTCCGCGAACGGCACCGCGATGTCTTCGACCGGTACAGCACGTGGCATAGCGTTGATTCGGGTCGTCATCCCGTTGCCCCCTCAGAGCCCCTGTAATGACCCCGACGCTACGGGCTGTGAGCGTGCCTCGCGCCCGACGAGGAGGTGAGAACGCCTACGTCAATAGGACGATCCGGGCCCGCCGGCAGCTCAAAGATCGTCGATTTCGTCGATGCCTCTCACGCCGTGTGACCGGGCGAAGGCGACCAGCGCCAGGGCCGAGTGCTGGTCCGATCGGCGGAGCAGACTCTGCACGTGGGTGCGGACGGTGTTCATCGACACGAACAGATGCTGTGCCACCTCGGCCCTGGTCATCCCGGACACCAGGCAGCGCAGGACTTCGAGCTCGCGCGGGGTCAGCTCGGCGACGAAGCCGGCCGCCTCGTCGCGTCCGCGCAGCTCGGCCAGCAGGTGCGTCAGCACCGGTCGTAGTGTCGGGGGCGCGAGGTACATCTGACCGTCGAGAACTTGCCAGACGGCCGCCAGGAGCGTCTCCAGTTGGGTGGTCTTCGACAGCCAACCCCTCGCGCCGCACTCGAGTGCCTTCACGATCAGGCGCGGCTCGCTGCTTCCCGACAACACCAGCGCGGCCGGGGCGTCCTCCCGATGGGCAAGCTCGCCCAGCAGTTCGAAACCGGATTCGTCAGCCAGGACCAGGTCCAGGAGCACGAGATCGGGTGGATCCGTGGCCAGCAGTGCGCGCGCCGTCTCCAGCGTCGCGGCGTGGTTGACCCGGCTGATCCCGCCGTCTGTCAGCAGTGCGTCGGCCAGCACGTCCGCGAACACCCGATGATCGTCGACGAGCAGAATGACCGCTCCCGAGTCGCGGGCCATTATCCCTGTGTACCTTCGGTGCTCGACAGAGTCGCCACGTCGACCAGTCCCGCGGCTGCGGCGGCACGCGCGACCTTGCCCCGGCCATGGACGCCGAGCTTCCGCAGCACCTGCTGTACATGGGTGCGGATCGTGTGGCGGCTGACGCCGAGCTGATCAGCCATCAGCTGGGTCGAATGTCCTTGTACGACGAGCCGGAGTACCTCGAGCTCCCGGCTCGTCAACGCGTCGACCACACCCCGGTGCACTCGTCGCTCGGCCTGCTGCCAGCCCTCGGACACCCGTTCGCCGGCGGCAACCCGGTCGATCGTCGCCATCAGCACCGGGAAGGCACAGGACTTGTTGACGACGCCTTGAAGGAAACCTCGTTCGTGGGCTTCCCAGACACCTTCCTGGCACGAGTCGGTCAGCAGCACGACGGCCGGCCTGGGTTCGAGTTCAGCCAGGTGCTCTGCCACCTCCACAGCGGATGGGGAGCCGGTCGTGATGTCCAGGACGCAGACCTCGGGCCGGATGTCGGCCGCTTGGTCCAGGAGTACAGACGGTTCATCGGTAGTCAGCACTGTCTGGTGGCCGTGCTGGGTAAGAGCTGCGGCCAGGACGGAAACGAACAACCATTGCTCGTCGCAAACGGCGAGCCTCATGCCGGCCTCACCATCCGCCGGGGAGCAGGCAGGCAGAGCCGGACCGTGGTGCCGACCCCTGGGCCGCTGGAGATCTCCACCCGGCCCTGGCAGGCGCGGACAGCGGCGGCGACCACCTGGAGGCCACGACCCGTGCCCGCTGTGATCCCGCCGAAGCCGGCGCCGTCATCGACGACCTCGACCGTGGCGACCTCGGCGTCGACGTCGACTCTGGCTGTCACGATGCCATCGGGTCCGGCCGCACGGCAGGCGTTGTCGAGCATGTTGCCGACCGCGCGCCGCAGCAGTGCCTGTTCGCCGTGGACGAGTACCTGGCTCGATCGCGCGATGGTGATCCGGCCCCGATGGGTGAGGCGCACGACGTCGGCGCACTCGGACACAAGCCGGGTCAGATTGACCGCGCCGGCGTCCTGGCTGCGGTCGAACTCCGCGGCGAGCATCTCGGCGATCGCGGTGAACTGCTGGTGGATCAAGGTCAACCGCGTCAGCCCGGCTTCCTGCCCTGGCCTGGGCTCGGACAGCAGGAGACCTGCGGCGACATACTGTCGCAGGTCATGACACAGCCTCATCAGCTGATCCGGACCGGTGTCCGCGGACCCCTCTCCGACGAATGGCTCCGACGTACCGACAGCACTCACCTGGGACCCCCCTCAGAGTCGCCACCGAGCGAACCGCCCCCGCGGTTCCGTGCTGCCCAAGCCCGCCGACCTCGGCTACCGACGGTGATGCCGCCACTGCCGCCTCGATGAGCCCCCCAAGGACACACGTCTCGGTCTCAGGGCTCCAGTAGATGCGTTTCCCCGCCTGAAACAAGCGACTTTCGCCCAGCCGTCATGATGCGGTCATTTTTCCGTCATCTACCGTCCACGCCGCTACGGAGTAAGAATTTCACGGATCGTGACGATCGATCAGGGGAGGTACTCGTACCCGCCGAGGTCGTCATACGGGCGTGGCCCCTCGGCGAAGGTGTTCGGCGTCGCGGGATCGTCATAGCGCGAGTTGCCCTCGATGTCAGTCGCCTGTGCGCCACTGACGCCGGAGTCGCCACGGTCGATCGCGGCCGAGCCGGCCAGCAGCCGCAGATTCCAGCTGTCGGCCTCGACGAAGCCTGGATCGGCCTGAACTCCGTGCGCCTCCTGATGGGTCGCGGCCTGCATCGCGGCCAGCGAGGTGTAGGTCGACCCGAATGCGTACATCTTGCCGGCCGTGGTCAGCCAGACCAGGTTGTGGTCGACGACGGTGCTGGCCGGGGCGGAATCCCAGATGCCGATGTTGCCCGCCCGCCGATTGCAGGCGATCCCGTTGTAGGCCGGGTGAACAGCGTTGTCGGCGGCGATGTTGTTGATCACCTGGTAGCTGCCTGAGGTGCCCTCGACATTGATCCCGGTGGTGCAGTTGCGGTAGACGGTGTTGCCGATCATGCGTCCGCCGGTGACGTTGAGGTTGTCGATGCCGTGGTCGCCGTTGTTGTAGGTGACGTTGAGCGCCGCCAGGTTGTCATTGCCCCCGGTGTAGAACTGGATCCCGGAGTCCTCGTTGTCGTGGGTGACATTGCGAAGTACGGCATTGCCCGGACTGATCACGTTGATGCCGTTCGCGTTGCGCTGGAACCCGTCGGCGTTGAAGCTCGCGGTGTTGGCAGAGACCGTGATTCCGGTCGCCCCGGAGTTGAGCACGATGCCCGTGCCGTTGTTGTGGTGCACGTAGTTGCCGCTCACCGTCGACGACGTCGCGCCGCGGATGCTGATGCCGGGCGCCGTCTGGCTCTTGGCGGGGCGGCCGGCCCCGCTGACCGTGTTGCCGGTGACGGTCAGGTGGTCGCCCTTCGACACATAGATGCCATCGGCAACGGTTCCGGTGAAGGTCAGCCCGGCGATGGTGAGATAGCTGCGGCTGGTCAGGTTGGCGCCGTAGTAGGTGGAGCCGACGATCGTGGGATGCCGTCCGGGCCACTCGGTGATCGTGATCTGCGCGTCCGCGGTCCCCGAGACGGTGGGCTTGATCGTCTCGGCGTAGCTGCCGTCGCCGATGTAGAGGGTGAAGCCCGCGGCGAGCTGGCTGACGCCCTTGCCGATCGTGCAGTACGGCGTTGTCTCGGTGCCCGGGCCGGAGTCGGAGCAGGCCACCGTCCGGTCGACGTACAGCGTCGTTGTCGCGGCTTGGGCGAGGGAGGGGATCGCCAGCAGGCCGGCCGGCAGCAGCGCCGTGGCGCACAACCCCAGACTCCTGATCAGTCTCATGTACTCACGATAGGAACGGGACAGGATCGTTGCATCGCGCAAACGACGTAGCCGCCTGCGTCCACTGGACGAGATCCGGACCGGAGCCTGCCACTGCGTACGTCGGCCGAGCGTGGTTGCGGCCGACGCGGCGAGGGGGGATGCCGACGTGGGCGACAGGCACGACGCTGAGACGAACTGTGGGGTTTCGGCCCGGCGCGTCGACGTACGCAGTTCAGACAAGGCTGCGCCATCGCACGGCGTCAGAGCAAGGAAGATGACGGCCCTGTCATCGAGTGGTCAGACGGTCCTGACGACGTGGCCGGGGGAGGGTGAGCTCGAACACCGCGCCGCCGAGGGGGTGGTTGCGGACCGCGAGCGTACCGCCGTGCGCAGTCGCCGTCGCGCGTGCCATCGACAGCCCCAGGCCACTGCCCATCGGTCCGTTCGGCGGCATCCGGTGCCAGAAGCGGTCGAAGAGCTTGGGCAGGTCCTCGGTCGCGATTCCGGGGCCGGAGTCTGTCACGGAGACGATGCAGGTGCTGTCGAGTAGCTGGCAGCGCAGGTTGATCGTGTCGCCGTCGGTGGTGAAACGCACCGCATTCTCGACCAGGGCGTCGATGGCCAGCGTGAGCCACTCGGGATCCACTGCGACAAGACCGGTCGGCTCGTTCCTGATCCGCCACTTCCGGTCGGCGCTGGCGGACCAGTTGGTGCCCAGTCCCTCCACGAGCTCGGCGACGTCGGTCGGCTGCAGTCGTAGTGCCACGCCGGAGTCGAGCCGCGCCAGTGCGAGCAGCCGGTTCGACAGGGCCGACATCCGATCCAGCTGCTCCAGTGCGACGGTCAGATCCTGTTCCACGCCGTCCGGAATCTCGGTTGCCGCCGCCAGTTCGAGATGGCCGCGGGCGATCGTCACCGGGGTCCGGATTGCATGTGAGGCGTCACGGAAGAACTCGCGTTCCCGGTCCAGGCCGGCCAGCTGGCGCGACGCCATGTCCTCCACCTGGCGCAGTGCGGTCGCCCGGCGCTGAGCGTGCCAGACCATCACGAGGACCAAAATCGGCACCAACGGAATCTCGGCCAGCTCGGCGTGCGCGAGTGCACCCTCCGAGGCATGGGCCCACATCAGCCATCCGCTCGGCACGGTGATCGCCGCCACGACCGCCAAGGTAGGCACGACGGGCCAGACCCGGTAGCCGTAGGCCAGTGCGACGGCCACGAACATGAGGTGGAACGGCGCGGCCTCATGGCCAGGCAGCGCCACCATCAGGCCCATCATCGCCACCACGAGGACGGCCAGGCCGACATCGACCACCAGTCCGGTCCGGGGCCGCGGCACCGAGACCGCCGGAGCCGTCAGTGGCTCAGGCGCTCTGGAGCTGATAGCCGACATTGCGCACCGTCACGATGAGGTCCGGTCGCACCTTGGCGCGCAACCGGCCGATACAGACGTCGACCACGTTGGTCGCCGGGTCGAAGTCGTAGCCCCAGACCTCGGAGAGCAGCTCCTGCCGCGAGCAGACCGCGTCCGGGTTGCGCATCAGGTGCAGCAGCAACAGAAACTCCCGGTGGGACAACGCCGTCGTCTTGCCGTTGACGAGCAGGTGCCGCGCTTGCAGATTCAGCACGACGTCGCCGACCTGCAGGGTGTCCCGCCGCCTCGACCCGGCATTGTCCTGCAGCCGGTTGCGCACGCGGGCGATCAGTTCCCGGAGGGCGAACGGCTTGGCCAGGAAGTCGGTCGCGCCCTGCTCGAGGCAGGCGATCCGCAACTGGACATCGCCGGTCGCCGACAGGATGAGCACCCGGAGGCTCGGTTCCTGTGCCATCAACGCGGACAGCACCGCTTCGCCGTGTACGCCCGGCATGATCAGGTCGAGCACGACCAGATCGGGGTGCTCGGTCAGCGCGAGACGGATCCCATCGAGCCCGTTCGTCGACGTGAGTACCTGGTAGCTCTCTGTCTCCAGAGCCCGCCGGACGAACCTCACCAGGTCGGGTTCGTCGTCGATCACCAAGATCTTGGTCATCCGGGCCCCCTCTGGACGATGACCTTCGTTCTTCCCCTGCCGCCCATTCTTGCCAGGACGACGCTGCCCACAATAGGCCTGAAGTCCTTGAAAAGGTGGGGATTGCCTAACGGCGCAGGAGTGGCTCCAACGATCGGACGGCCGGTCCGTCGATGGTGAACAGCGGGTGAGCCGGCGGACACTCGGCGTCCGCTCAGCATCGCGGCCCTGAGGTCCGGGGTCATGGACAAGGCGTGCTTCCAGGTCGAGGATGCAAGGAATCATCGAGGCTTGGGAGGGACGGATAGGACGACGAGGCGAGGGGTGATGGCAGTCGGGTGCTCGATCGGGCTGCTGCTGGGACCCCTGGCGGTGACGCCGTGGTGAGGAGGTCGGGGTCGTCCGGCAGCAAGGCGACGGCTTGCTCGATCGCCGCCGCCGCCTCGTCGATCCGCCGGGCGTTGCCCAGGAAGGCGATCTGCGATCGCAGGGTCCAGCTGTGGCGCGGCGTCGCGGCCAGGGCTCGATCCGCCACGCGATTGCGTCGTCCTCTAGGTCCTGGTCGCTGAAGACCCAGGCCGCTGTGGTCAGGAGGTCGGGGTCGCCGGGCCGTAGGGCGACGGCTTGTCCGATCGCCGCCTCCGCCTCGTCGAACCGCCGCGCGTAGCGCAGAAAGTCGATCCGGGATCGCAGGGCCCAGCCGTGGCGCGGATCCGCGGTCAGGGCTCGATCGGCCCACGCGATTGCGGTGTTTCTGATCGTTGGCTGGGCGGGTTGCACGCTTTGCCCGCACAACCGCCTTGGTCACGAATCCACGCGGATGAACTGATATGGACAGCTTCTGCGTGGTCCACTCGGGCGTATCCTGAGAGCAGCAGCTGCCCTGGACCCGGTGGCGAGGACGCGACCACATCGGAGTCCAGGGATGTCCATCAGCGTGCGAAGTACCAATGCCACCACCCCGGCTACCAGCGGTTACGCGGAGCTGGCCCGGGAGATCCGCCGCCTGGGCCTGCAGCGTCGACGGCCGGGGTTCTACACCGTCCTGCTGATCGCCAATCTGATGGCCCTCGGCGGTGTCGTCACCGCGATGGTGCTGCTGCGCGACTCGTGGTGGCTGATGCTGCTGGCGGTTGCGCTGGCGATCGTGTCGGCGCAGATCGGCTTCTTCGGCCACGACGCCGGTCACCACCAGATAGCCCGCAAGCGCGTTCCGACCATGCTGCTCGGCCTGCTGAACGCCAACCTGCTGACCGGACTCAGCTACGGCTGGTGGATCGACAAGCACAACGCGCACCACGCCCATCCGAACGACCTCGAGGCCGATCCGGACGTCCTCCCCGGCATCCTGGTGTTCGACGCGGCACAGGCAGCCGAGAGGAAGGGCGCGGCCGCCTGGCTGACGCGTCACCAGGCCTGGCTGTTCTTTCCCCTCCTGTCGCTCGAGGCACTGAACCTGCAGGTCTCCAGCGTCCGCGCCCTGCTGAAGCCGGGCATCCGGAACAGAGCTATCGAGCTCGCCCTGCTCGGCGCCCATTTCGGCAGCTATGCCGTCTTGCTGGTCACCACCATGACCTGGCTGCAGGCGAGCGTGTTTCTCGTTATCCACCAGGGGCTGCTGGGTGTCTATCTCGGCTGCTCGTTCGCCCCCAACCACAAGGGGATGCCGATCCTGACCGCCGAGCAGGCCGCCGACCCGTTGCTGCGGCAGGTGCTCACCTCCCGCAACGTCCGGGGTGGGCCATTTGTCGACTTTGCGTTGGGCGGCCTCAACTACCAGATCGAGCACCACCTGTTCCCGAGCATGCCGCGGCCCAATCTCCGGGTGGCGCAACCCGTGGTACGCCGCTTCTGCGCGTCGCATCAGGTGCCCTACGTAGAGGCCTCGGCGTTCGCGTCATACGGCGCGGTGATCCGCCACCTCCGTGATGTCGGAGCCGAGCTGCGCCGAACGCGGAAGATCGCCGCCGGGTGAAGGAAGGACCGGGTTCGCGACGCCCTGACGCCCGGCGGGCGGCCAGACCTTCCTCTACGGGAAGCGGACGGCGCGGGGCTGGACCGATGGTCGGCCCGCCTCCTGCGGCGTTTCCCCGGGCAGGACTGACGCACTCACCAACCCGATGATCGCGGCCTGGACAGCGAGGTAGTCCGTCCGTGGGGCTCGGCCTGGGGACGCAGCGCAGCTGGGCGTTCGACCTGCTGTACGGGTCGGGACTTCAGTGGCGCTGTGGGTGCGGATTGGCGGTATCGTTCGAGGTATCACACACCGCTGAAATTCGGAGCGGCGTGTTCGGCTGCCCTAGACCCGGCGGCGCTCCACTGGAGTGTTATCGCAGGGAGGCGGGACTATGTCTGTCACACGCGCAGCGGATCCTCAGCCCCTTACGGTTGGCAGTTACCGCCCCAGCTCAAGTTCGCTCGCGACAGGTGTGGTGGTCGCTGCCGGTTTCGCGAAGTTGGCGATGGAGCTGCACGCCGCGGTGAGCATGGCCGAGACGGTGGACCGGGTGCTGGCGTGCGCACTGCTCGCCACCGGGTGCGATTGCGCCGGAGTGGTCCTGGTTCAGCAGGGGAAGGATCTGCAGACGGCCGGTGCCACGGACCGGCGGGTGGAGCAGGCTGACCGACTGCAGTTGGAGTACGGCGAGGGGCCCTGTGTCCCGGTGAGCAGCGAGCACGACAGCGTCTTGGTCTGCGACAGCGTTGTCGACCGGCGGTGGCCGCGGTGGAGTCAGGGAATGGCCGAGCTGGGTCTGCGCAGTGTGCTCACCGTCCGGCTGTGCACGACCCGGTCGACTCTGGGCGCGCTCAACCTCTATCGGATCCGCCCGGACCAGTTCACCGCCGCCGATGAGGCCACCGCGCGTCTGTTGGCCCGGCACGCCGCGGTCGCGGTCGCGACCGTCCGGGAGGCGTCGGCGCTGGCGCAGGCGGTGGAGGCCCGCACGCTCATCGGCCAGGCTCAGGGACTATTGATGGAACGCTTCGCGATCGACGCCGACCAAGCGTTCGCGGTGCTCCGTCGCTATTCACAAGACAACAACGTCAAGCTCCACATCGTCGCCGACGAGCTGGTCACCACCCGCCGGCTTTCCACCAGATCACCAGCCGGTAGCGCCAATAGATCTCTGGTGATCAGCTGATCGGTGAGTTGGCCTTGGTGAGCGATGTGGAGTGGGAGGCGGTGTGGTCAGGTGTCATCGTTGCGGGTTCGGCAGATCCTGGCCGACGTCATGACCGACGTCATGGCCGGCGAGGGAGGCGGGCTCCCGGAGCGGCTGTGCCTTGCCTGTGCTGTGGCGGTACCGGTCAGTGGAGTGGGGCTGGCATTGATGACCGCGACCGGCCACGGCGGCACCATCACGGCCACGGACGGGGCGGCTGCGGTGATGGAAGACCTCCAGCAGGCCCTGGGTGAGGGGCCGTGTGTGGATGCGTCCCGGGACGGGCGGCCGGTGCTGCAGTCCGACCTGGCCGTCACGGGGACGTCGCGGTGGCCGGGCTTCACCGCCGCCGCCCTCGAGGCGGGTATCGCTGCCGTGTTCGCGTTCCCACTGCAGGTCGGGGCGATCCGGCTGGGAATGCTCGACCTGTACCGCGACACGACCGGTCCGCTGGACCGGCGCCAGTTGGCCGAGGCGCTGGCCTTCGCCGAGGCGGCCACCACGATCTTGCTGCACCTCCAGGACAAGACCACACTGGGCCAGCCGCTGCACCCGCGGCTGGCGGAGGCCGTCGAGAGCCGCCGTGAGATTCATCAGGCGACCGGGATGATCACGGTGCAGGCTGCGGTCGGTCTGGCCGAGGCGCTGCTGCTGCTCCAGGCCTCCGCCTACAGCAGTGAACGCCCACTGATCGACGTGGCCAAGGACGTGGTCGCCCGGCGGCTACGCTTCGCGCCCGAAGACGATCATCATGAATAGGGAGCACCCGGTCACGGGACACGAATACATCAGGAAAGAGAATGCCATGAGCAGGGAACAGCGACTGGCCGGCGTGTTCGTCGAGCTCGCCGACACCCTCGTCGCCGACTTCGACGTCATCGACTTCCTGCACACGCTGACCGAACGCAGCGTCGAGCTCCTCCAGGCCGACGCGGCCGGTCTGATCCTGGCCGACCCGCAGGACCAGCTGCAGGTGCTGGCCTCCACCACCGACCAGGCCCGAGTGCTGGAGCTGTTCGAGCTGCAGAACTCCGAGGGACCCTGTCTAGACTGTTACGTCACAGGGCAGCCGGTGGTGAACATCGACCTGGCCGAGGTCGAGACCCGCTGGCCGCGGTTCCAGGCAGCGACCACAGCGGCCGGTTTCCGCTCCGTGCACGCCCTGCCGCTGCGGCTGCGCGGTCAGGTCATCGGGGCCATGAATCTGTTCTGCCGGAACCAGACCAGCCTCAGCGACGACGACCTCGCGGTGGGCCAAGCCTTGTCGGACGTCGCCACCATCGGTCTACTGCAAGAACGCACCGTCCGCCACGGCGAGATCGTCGCCGAACAACTCCAGGCGGCGCTGAACAGCCGCATCCTCATCGAACAGGCCAAAGGAGTGCTGGCCGAGCGAGCCGGAATCGGCGTGGACGCGGCCTTCGCCATGCTGCGCGCCTACGCGCGCCACAACGGACGCAAGCTCAGTGCGGTCGCCGCCGCAGTGATCGACGATCCCCTGGACGCGGCTGTGTCGCAGTCTCTCGGGCACAGCAAGTAACGACGATCATCATGGAGCCCGTCACCGAGTCCTACCGCCCCACCCACAGTCTGAACCTGCGATCCGCCCGCGGACACATTTGGCCCGGGCGGGGCCTTCCCCATCCTGCTGTTCGAGGACCAATATGCAGACGGGAGGCTTGGGCTGATGGCCAGTTTGGCGAGCTACACGACGCTTTACGTGATCGCGGTCCGGGTAGACGGAGGTGTCAGTCTTAAGAACATCGCCGCCGTGCGGTGGGACGCAGGTGACCGGGCCGGAGGAATCGTCGGTCGGCGACTTCATCGGATGGCTGGACCGCGGTGACGCCCGCGCTTTCGTCCGCAGGGCCGACGGTGATCGCGGGCCCCGGATCCAGGTCGACCACGACGGGGGGCGGCGGTACCTGCGCAGCCGTGCCGACGACGCGGGCCCGTCCGATCGCGGGCGGCCGGACGCGCTGTTGCTGCTACCACGTTGGCAGGACGGCAAGGCGACCAAGCGACACATGAGCCACCACTAGCTGCCGCTTTTCGGCCAGGTCGCCACCCGATGGAGTCGAGTTGGCCCGACCTGCGCAGGAACGGCCGTTGCCCCGGCCCCCAGGCGGCGAGGCAACAGCGCGGGATCGTTCCTAGGGGTTGGCGGGCCGCTGCGTCGCCGGGTCCGGTGGGGCGTCAGCCTGATCGGAAACGGGATCGTCAGCAGGGATGTCCCGGCCGGCGGGTTCGGCGGCTGGGGTCGGCGTGGCGTCGGCCTGGTGGCGTAGCTCTTGGACCTCCCTGCGGCGGCGGTAGCCGCGGCGCACGCCCTTCTTGAGCAGCCAGAGGCCGAGAATCAGCGCGGCCGTGTTTGCGGCGCCGGCAAAGAAGGCGCCCGCCACGGTGATGTCGAGGTCGACGCCGAACGCCTCCAGGGTCGCATCGTCGGCGGACGAGGTGGCCACGCCTCCCTGGACTCGACCCGGATCTGCACCCTGCCCGCCGAGGACGACCTCGACGCCGCCGTCGCCCTAATCACCGTCGACCGCTGACCCAGCAACCCACTACTTGTCGGTTCGGGCCAGCTTCGGGAGTACCGGGCCTACCAGGAGCGTGGCGCCGAGGCGTTGCGGCTCAGGCTGCTCCGGGCACATGCATGACCTTGGGCCCATTGGCAACATGAGAAGCATCCGCAATGGTGGAGAGCGTGACCCCTGTTGCCGATGCCGACGTTCAAAGGAAGCCGGCTGACCATGGACACCTTCTTGTGGGTCGTCGTGCCGTATGTCGGCCTGACGGGCTTCGTCGTCGGGCACCTCTGGCGCTACCGCTACGACAAGTTCGGCTGGACGACCCGGTCCTCGCAGCAGCGCTGTGGCCCTTCACCCGCCTGGTGCACGTCTTCAGCGCCCCACTCGGCTACCTGACCCGCCCCTACATCGTCTACCGCAGCTGAGACGACGATCAGTTAGGCAGCCGCGGGCCACGCCGCGGCTGGTAAGGAGAGGTGACGGTTATGGCACATACCGAGATCATCAATATCGAGGCGTGGGCCCGTGACCTGATCACCAAGGCACGTGCCGCTCACAGCGGTCGGGCCGCACAGCTGGTGCGCGGTGGTCCGGATACCCCGTTGACCCAGACTGTGATCGCGTTAGACGCCGGTGCCTCATTATCCGAGCACGAGAATCCAGGCGAGGCCACCGTGCTGGTGCTGGAGGGCCAGGTTCGGCTGATCGCGGCAGACCACGAATGGCGAGGCGCCCGTGGCGACGTGATCAACGTGCCGCCGACCCGGCACAGTCTCCAGGCCGACACCGTGTCGGTCATCCTGCTCACCGCCGTCAAGCAGCCCGCGGCCGAGCCCGCACACGCCTCCAGATCTGAGCGGCCCGCCAGTCACCCGGCCGAGCCAGCACCCACAGTGGAAGACTTGAGTGTCAGTGACTGCTGGTCCCTCCTGCGAACCGGCACCGTCGCACGACTCGCCGTCTGGGTGGACGACCACCCCGACATCTTCCCACTCAACTACGTCGTCGATCATGCCAGCATCGTCTTCCGCTCGCGGGAGGGCACGAAGCTCGCCGGCGCGTTGACCGACACACCGGTGGCCATGGAAGTCGACGGCTACTCCGCGGAGACGTCACGAGCATGGAGCGTCGTGCTCAAAGGCCGCGCTCGCGCGATCGAGCAGACCGAGGAACTGCTCGACACCTTCGTGCTGTCACTCTTCCCATGGGAGGGCGGAACAAAGAACCGGTTTATACACATCGTGCCCGACGTCATAACCGGCCGTCGATTCCTCGTCGTGGATGCTGACAGCTGGCTTACGCCAATGTCCGATGCGCGCCGGACCCCATCTGAGTAGTCGTCGGACACCGAGGCCATAGTGGTGATCGGTGAGACCACCGGTCGCCGGCGCACCCGGCGCGTGCTCGTCCAGCAGCCGGTCGAGCACTCGTCGGGCCATTGCCGCTGCTTCGGTGGCGCGGTCAGATCCTCACGCAGGCCCAACGCAGCGGACCCCACAGAGCCTGCCACCACCCACCACGTGGTGTCGGATCTCATCATTAAACGGTTTCGGAACCGACCCACATAACCACCAGCGAGCCGAGCGCGGTCGTCCTGTCGAATACGACTCTTTCCCGACACCTCGGTCAGGCCGATCCACCAGCGCTCAAAGGGCCCGTCGGAAACAACGTCGGCGAACTGTTGGATCGGGTAGCTTCCCGACGCATGCTCTTCGGCCTAACGCGCTTAACCAAGGCCGACAGTCGACGCGACGTTCCAGCCATCGACGCCGCCTTGTGATCCGGGCATACGGGTCAGCGCGGGAAGCCGCGGGCGATCCCTCAGGCCTCACGGGCTCGCTTCGCGATCGCTGTGCGGCGGCCTCCGGCCGCCCATGACCCCTGAGCCTCGGCGGCCCCTGATGGAGGTCATTTTGGTCGAGCTGGGTCACGGGCTGCGGGGCGAGTTACCCGGTCTGGGGTATCAGGGTGGTTGTCAGCCCAATGAGGAGGATGTCGAGGCCGCGTTCGAGTTCGATGGCGCCGTCGTGGGAGGCCAGGACTGGGGCGAGGCTGCGTAGTAGGGGGAATTCGCCGATCGGTAGCCGGTGCAGTCCCAGCCGCAGCAGGTCGTCGGTCTCGTCGGGGTTTTCGACGAGTTGCTGTAACTCGTTGAGCACGTGGCCCTTCAGGAACCCGAACAGGGCCTGGTAGATGTGCAGGGCGTCGGGTCCGCTGAATCCGGCGCGGGTGAGCAGTGTGAGGATGTCTTCGAGTGGGCGCAGGGTGCCTTGCGGGCGGAGCGCAAGCGGGGTGGCCAGGAGCCGGGTGACCAGCAGCGGCACCACGTGTGGGTGGGCCAGTGCCAGGCGGCGGTAGTCGCGGGCGACGGTGCGCAGCTGGGCGGCCCAGTCGCGGTCGGTGGAGTCCACCTTGAGCTGGGCGAGCACGGTCTCAGCGACGCCGTCGAGCAGGGCCGCCTTGTTCGGTGCGTGCCGGTAAAGGATCATCGGGTCCCGGCCTAGGGCGCGGGCGAGGCGGCGCATGGACAACCCGTCCGCCCCGTCACGGTCGATGATCTCCAGCGCGGTGGCCAGCACCACATTCCGGGTGATCTTGCCACCTCCGTTGGCGGCGGCGTCATCGACGGCGCGGTCGGCCGGCGGTGGGGTCATCGCAGCGGCACCTTCTCTCATGTGTTCGAGGCCCAGCGGTCATCCAATTGTTACGCATGTAGATCTACGAGGTTGACATCACTCTAAGCAACGGCGTTCACTGTAGGTCTACAACGTAGACGTTCGGAGTGCGTCATGATCGTCATCCTGGGGCTCATCATCTTGCTCGCCGCGGTGATCGTCGGCGTGGCCGGTGTTCTCGGCAACGGTGGCGGCGCGCATACGCTCACCGATGACGGGTTCGCGGTGTTCGGCTACCACGTGACCGGCTCCACCGGCACCCTGTTCCTTTACGGCATCGTGGTCGGGGCGGTCGCCTTGTTCGGGTTGACCCTGCTGCTGGCCGGCGCGCGCCGCACCTCCCGCCGCGGCAGCGCGGCGCGCCGCGGGCTCAAGCAGTCCCGCCGCGAGACCGCCGCTGCCAGCCAGGCTCGCGACGACCTCATCGACGAGCGTGAGACCGCCCGCGCCTACACGGCGAGCGCGCTGGGGAACGGCACGCCCCACGGCGACCGCCAGCTCAACCCAGACGACAGTCTCTGGAGCAGGCTGCACCTGTTCGGGCGCCGCTCCGCTCCCCGGCAGGCCGCCGCCACACACCCAGAGTCGCTGACCGGCAAGCGGGCCCCCGATGCCCCTGCCGATCCGCCCGCTGCCCGGCAGGCCGCCGCCACACACCCAGAGTCGCTGACCGGCAGGCCGGCCCCCGATGCCCCTGCCGATCCGCCCGCTGCCCGGCAGGCCGCCGCCACACACCCAGAGTCGCTGACCGGCAGGCCGGCCCCCGATGCCCCTGCCGATCCGCCCGCTCCCGCAGGATGATCGTGCTCATGGTTCAGGAGAGCTGCTGACAGCAACGTCAACAAGTAGCCGCGATCCGCGCCTTCGCACTGTCGCAGATCACCTGGCGGACGACCGTCGCACATCACCCGACGGAGGACAGCTGACTGGCTGACTGACTGGCTGACTGTGATCCGCCAACAGATCCGCGACACATCTCCGCCAACTGATGTGCAACAGGCGAGAAGTCTGTCCACCTGTCGCAGCAACGCACGGATCTGGCCGATGAGCGGGCACACTCGCAGTGATGGACCGCTGTCATTCCACTGGGCGCTCAGAGGGTGTGGTGATCCCACCAGGCCCGGGGACCGGGCTTCGCCCCAGCCCGATCCCCGTGGTCACCGCCTCGCGCCCTGGTTGAGGTCGATGCGCAGAGCCGCGTCGTCAACCGCGGCCACGCAAGTCTTGCTTGAACGTCGCAAGTCTCCCTCGATCAGACGTCGTCGGGATGTCACCCCCGCCTGTCAGCCTGGCGGAGCATCGCGTCTGTTTCGGGGTCGGGCATGAGCTCCCGCACCTCTTGCGCGCACCGGCAAGCGGCGGCGATCTTGGCAGCCCACGCCAGCGCCTCCTCGCGTGTGGCCACGTCGACGACCGAGAACCCGCCAATGACCTCCTTGGTCTCCGGGTAAGGCCCGTCGGTGACCACCCCGTCCGTGGCTACGACGCTCGCCCTCTGCCTCTCGAGCCCGCCGCCGTACACCCACACGCCGGCGTTCACGGCCTCCTGGACCACCTCGTGCGAGGCCTTGCCCACGTCGGGCCAATCCTCGGCGGGGATGTGGTCCATCGCGCCGTCATTGAACGAGATCAAGTACTCCGGCATCCCATGACTCCCTTGTCCCGGCGGCCTCTCAGACCGCCTCTCGCCTGTTCAACGAACGACTCGTCCCGGATCCGACGCTATGCCAGAAGAAATTCTCACGGGATCTCCGCCGATCGGCGCTCGACATGTCCCCCTGTCGCGGGGATCATCGCCGCCGCCACCGGCTACGAACAGTTCCACACACTCATCTGCCTGCGATCCGTGCTTTCGGCTGTCGCAGATCACCTGGCGGACGACTGTCGCGCATCACCCGACGGAGGACAGCGCTCACTCTGGGCCCTCAGTCGGATTGACCTCTTATGGATCAAGGCGCAGCTGACGCGGCGCACCGCCCGGCTGCCGTCCTTGCGGGCGGCGCTGGGGCGCCGTCCTCGGGCCCGCCGGGCGGACAAGCCAAGCATCTTCAGAGTCGGTGGCTCGGTCCGCAGACAAGGTGACCGCCCCGCCCTCCTCGCATGCCAGTCTCCGGCCTTCGCTGCGCGCGTCCAGGGCGCGTACGGCGTCGCTGGCGCGATCGAGCAAGCTCGACCCTGGACCCGCTTAGCTGCGGCCTATAGTCTGGCTGGTTGCGAGGATGACGGGGGAGTGTGGTGGCCGCGTGACCGCACTGACGCCCGTCCGGAGGCCCACGGCTTTCAGCCGGTCTTAGGGCTGAGGGTGCATCGTGTCGTCGCGAATGTTGGCCCCACCCTGGTTCGGATCTTCACGTCCGATGTTGCCGGCGGTTGTCTGCTCAGGCGCCGGTCGAGGGCAGGGGACCGCGCTCGAGGATTTCGGCGAGGAGCCCGGCGGTGGCGGTGAGATGTTCCTGGTCCCAGGTCCATATGCTCCACCCCAGGTGGGTAAGGCCGATCTGCAGCTCGTAGCAGTGGTGGCGTATGGCGGCGTCGACGAGGGCGCTCTCGTCGGCTCGTAGGCCTGGGTCCTGGAGCAGTCCGGACAGCGGGGCGGTGGCGGCGATCCCCGGGTAGAACACGGGCCCCCAGACACTGCACCAGGCGGCGTCGTAGAGGAAGTCACCGCGTAGCGAACACTTCCAGGAAATCACCGCTTGAACCCGGCGACAGTCCGGACTCACCAACACGTTGCCGTGCAGGAGATCACCGTGTATGAGATCGCGGCGCTCGGGGCAGGCAGCGACCAGCGTCCTCACCCGGTCGCAGACCGCTGCGGACAGGGCCGCGAGCTTCGGGTCGCCGTCCAGGGGGGCCCTCCCGTCCACCAGCCTGGCGAGGACAAGTTCTCGCCAACTGCGTGCCGGCGCGCCTGCCGGGTGCCACATCACCAGTGCACCGGGGGGTGAGGGTACCCGGTAGAGCGCGACGAGCAGCCGGGTGAGGGTGGGGGCGACGGCATCGGCGCGCTCGACCGGGGTGTCCTCCAGGAACCGCCCGTGATGACGGACCGAGATGGCGTAGGCCTGTCCGGTCGGTGTGGTCCCCACCTCCCTGACCTGCGGTACCGGCAGATCCGGTCCGCTGAAGGCCATAGCCATCTGGTCGGCTTCGTACCAGGAACTCTCACGGCCGAAGCGGATCACCAACTCTTCCTCGCCCGCTCGGTAGGCCCATGCCGATGACCACGCCCCGCCGGTGAGGGGCTCCAGGTCGCTGGCAGTGCCGCCGGAGTGCTGGGCGAGGAACGCGGCGACCTCTTCGTGCCCGGGCTGTTGCATGCCGCCAGTATCCGCCCAGGTTGTCCGCGGGCCCATTGACGGGTCGCTGGGAGCGCCGGCCATGAGCGCGGAGCATGCCCATGACGTGCCCCCGAACGGCCCTCACCAGCCGTTAATGGTCAACTCGCGCCGCATCGAACCACGCTCGGCGCCAGCCAGACGCCGCGACGCCCGGCGCACGAGAACCCACTCGTAATGCGTCGCTCCAATGACCCCAGCGTGACCCCAACGAGGTGCAACACGAGGCGACGATGAGCACCTGGCCGACGAGCTTGGGAGCGCGAACCGACAGGTCGTGTTCGAGGTGCCCGTCTCTACGGATCAGAAGGCCGGCGCCCGGTGCGCCTGGTCGGGCCCGACCAGGCGTGAACCGCGATCTAGGGTGGTCGAGATGCATGGCATGACTCGTGGCACCAAACGACGGATATGCATGGGGAATCTCGCGCTCGCTGGGGGCGGCCGTGTTGCCAAAAGCGCTGGTAGAGAGCAGATGCGACGGTGTAGTTCCTCCTCGTAATGAGAAGGTCGTCGGTTCGATTCCGCCCGTCGGATCCAGTGTGATGTCTCAAGACATACCGGACAGGTGAACCCGCGGACTGTGGGTTCACCTGCTTCTTTGCGGACGGGTCCTGGCGGGCCGCCGGCGGGGCTGGTAGTCGCCGATGGGGTCGAGGACGAGCTCGCGCAGGAGTTCGCCGGTGGCGATGTGGTGGAGGCGGCCGTTGACTCGTAGAGGTTTCGGGCGGCGAGCACGATCGGCCGGACGGCCTGGTGCCTTGGACCGGATCTTGGAACGCTGACGGGTCCGTGGTAACGCCGTCGGCCAGGTGTGTCCAGCCACCACGGCTAGTGCGGCCCGCCCGCGTAGCTCATGACGTGCTGGCCCCGGCTGCCTCATCGGTGAAGAACCTCTCTAGTGGGGTGCCGGCGTACTTTTCAGCGAGCAGTTCGGAGAAGCGCAGCAGTGAGCTGCGGGGCCGGTAGTTTCCCACGATGTGCTGGGTTTGTCCGTGCGCGTTGCGGGTGATCAGGGCGACGCAACCGATCGGCTTGCCGTCGACCATGGCCACGTAGTCCTCGATCCATCCGTCGTCGCCCCAGGGGCCGACGACGTGAAACTCCTGAGAGTCCCCGTACAGCGTTCGGATTCCGACCACGACGCTGCGGGCGTTCTCGGCGCCCTGGATGGCGCCGTCCAGCATCGAGCCTTCGACGGTCACGTCGTCGGCCAGGTTGTCCAGCCAAGCCGGGTAGTAGTCGCTCAGGGCGGGATCGCCGCCGACCAGGTACCTCGGCGTGGCCTCCTTGTCGAGTGGGTCGCGTGTGACAGACATCGTGAACTCCCTTTAGGTGCGGATGCCCCTGGCGGGCACCGCCGGTGGTGTGTCTGCGTCCGGGTCGCCGGGGCAGCAAACCTGTCGGTGCCTGCCCGACCGGCTTCGGATGCTGGGTCAACGATGCGCGGTTTGAGCGGCCCGTCGCGCCCGTCGAACGACTAGTGGTTGCGCGGGCTCAGGTGGTCCGAGTGGGTTCAGGGCGTTCGGGGTGAGATCCGCGGCCTACCCACCGATCGCGAGCGACCCGTTACGGGACATAGCAGCTGGGGGCGCTCAACCGGGGACGAGCAATTGCACGCCAGGGTTTCGACGGGCGCGAACGCTGCGCGTCTGCCTCCAGGGTTTGAGAGTCATCAAATCCCACCGGTCGTGGACGACCGGTGAAAGGAGCAACTCATGTCCATCAAGAAGGTGGCGCGAACCGTCGTCGCAGCGGTGGCTCTCGCAGGTGCCGTCGGCGTGGCTGCATTGGCCCTGCCTGCGTCGGCGGCTACGCCGGCGTGCGGGGCGAACTGTCTGTCAGTCTTCAGCAAGGAGCTCGGTACCTACGCTCACCCCAACTTCGTCGAGCACGTGTTTGGCGGGGTGGCCAGTGTCGGCACCCCGACGGGTCTGGCCCCGGCCAGCGGCATGGACACGTCCGAGGACTTCATCAACCCGCATTCGGGCCCGGTGTCGGACTACTACGCGATGGGGTTGGTCTCCGCCGCGGTTAACGATGCCTACGGATCTTTTCAGGCATCGCAGCTGGAGTACGCGCCCGCCGGTGTGCGCACGGGATTGTGCGTGGGTGTCGCCGACGACCCGCACCAGAATGAGGCGCTCAGCCTGCAGCCTTGCACCGTGCCAGGCAAGACGGTGTGGATCATCGGCTCACCGCTGTCCCCGTCGACGCCCGGGTTCTTCCCGATCATCAGCGGCGCCACCGCCGACTTCTCCCGGCCATTCGTGATGAGCTACCCCCGGCACGTCGACACCAGCAACACGCTTCCGCCGATTCGCCTGCGCCACCTTCAGTTCTTAGGTCCCGATCGCACCCTGCATGACACTCAGCTGTGGGGTGTGGGCCGCGGGCCGCTCCAGTAGGCACCGTGCCCGAGCAGTTGGCGCCGCTCACGGCGAGCGGCGCCACGCCTTTGCGTGACGTCGCCGAACCGCGCCACGACCGCCGGCGTCGGTCGGACGCTGCCTTCGACGCTGGACGGAACGGCCGTGGACCATCGCATGTCAGGGTGGGATGCTGTGGGTTGTCGTTCGCGGTTTGCGATCTGGCTCGGCTTGGGGAGGCAGCACGGCCGGGAAGCCCGTCAACTCGAGGCGCCACGCCCTGCTCGGGCGCGAGCGGGAGCTTGCGCGGCTCGACGAGCTACTCGCTGCGGTCCGGGTGGGCGGCAGTGGATCGCTCTCGTTGGTGGGTGAGGCGGGTCTCGGCAAGTCGGCGCTGTTGGAACATCTGGCCGGCTCTGCTGCGGAGTTCCAGGTTGTTCGGGCGGCGGGTGTCGAGGGTGAGATCGACCTGCCGTATGCAGGTCTGCAACAGCTGTGTCGGTCGATGCTCGACCAGATCGAGGTGTTGCCGCAGCCGCAAGCGAACGCGCTGAGGGCCGCGTTCGGCCTGGCATCTGGGGATGCCACGGATCGGTACCTGGTGGGGCTTGCGGTACTCGGCTTGCTGTCAGAGGTCGCGGCGGACCGGCCGTTGCTGTGCGTGGTGGACGACGCGCAGTGGCTGGATCAGCCCACCGTCCAGGCACTCGCGTTCGTCGCACGTCGGCTCGGCGCGGACTCGGTGGCTCTGATGATCGCCAGCCGCGCAGAAATGGACGAGCTAGCCGACATGCCGTCGCTGCAGCTGGGCGGGCTGCCACTTCCGGAGGCGCGGGCGCTGCTCGACTCTGTCCTGATGCGGCAGTTGGATGCACCAGTACGGGAGCGGTTGCTGGCCGAGACCCGCGGGAACCCGCTGGCGGTGCTGGAACTGCCGCATACCCTGACCCGGGCCGAGGTCGCCTCAGGGATTCTGCGCCCGGAGGGCGGGTCGCTGTCGACCCGGATCGAGGACAGCTTCCGACAACGCGTCGAACAGCTCCCCGACCAGACCCAACAGCTGCTGCTCCTCGCCGCTGCTGACTCCCTGGGCGATCCGCTGCTCCTGTGGCGTGCGGCCGAGCACGCCAACCTCCCGGCGGACGCCGCCGACCGGGCTGTTGATGCCGGGCTGTTCGAGATTCGCGAGCAGTGCGTGTTCCGCCACCCCCTTGTGCGTTCAGCGACATATAGGTCGGCGAGCGAGAATGACCGGCGTACGGCGCACGCGATCCTCGCCGACGTCACCGACGAGGACAAGGACGCTGACCGGAAGGCGTGGCACCGGGCGCAGGCGACTGCAGTTCCGGACGAGGACATCGCGGCGGCGCTGGAGCACACGGCCTCGCGGGCCAGGGCACGAGGTGGGCTGGCTGCGGCCGGCTCGTTCCTGGAGCGGGCCGCTCAGCTCACCCCCGACCCCGGCCGGCGTCTGCAGCGAGCTCTGGCGGCAGCCGAGATGCTGCTCGAAGCCGGCGCGCTAGCCTCCGTCGAGACTCTCCTGCGCACCATCGACACGTCCGGCATCAGCGAGTCGTCGGAACTCCAGCAGGCTCGTACCGACCGCCTACACGCAGAGGTGATGCTCGTCCGCGAGGACGGCGACAAGACGGCGGCGATCCTCCAGATGCTCAACGCGGCCGACAGGCTGGAGCCGTTCGACCGCGACCTGGGCCAGGCGATTCACCTGCGGGTTCTCGATTTGGGCCTCAATCATTTGGGCGTCAATCTCGGGCCCGAAGGCCGGGCCGCGGTCGTCGCTATAGCCCACGCCCCGCCACGGACGGACCATTTCACGCCCCAGGAACTGATGATCCGCGGATATGCGCGGATCTTCGCGGAAGGCTTTCCGGCCGGGATTGATCTGATGCGGGCGGCGATGGTGGCACTGAGAGATGCGCCGGGTATGCAGGAGTCAGACTTCCCCTTACTCGAAGCATGCGTTACAACGGCCGGTGGGCTGTGGGACCTCGTCTCCGAAGAGGCTTTGATTCGGCGCGGCGTCGAACTGGCTCGCCGGGTAGGGGCGTTGCCGAGACTGCAGACGCTGCTGTCCAAGTGGGGCCACCTCAAGGTTTACGTCGGCGACTTCACGGCAGCGGACGCCCTGTTCGCGGAGGCTGAGACGCTGAGCAAGGTGACCGGGACCCACAACCTGGACAGCGGCTCGTCCCTCGATGCGGTCCGCTGGGAGTGCGATGAGGCCCTTCGACGCCTCGAGGAGCACGAAGGTCAAGGAATCCACGGCGCATTCTGGATCCTCACGCTTCGCGCCAGGGCGTTCAACGGGGCTGGCCGATACGAGCAGGCGCTGGAATTGGCGCGGCGGGCTGTGCACCACGTCGGCGCCTACTCCCACGCACTGATCGAGCTGGTGGAGGCCGCAGTGCGGTGTGGCGACCTGGGCCGTGCGCGCGACGCGCTGGAGCCGCTTGTGGCCCGCACACAGCTGGGCGGGACCGACTGGGCGCTCGGGCTCGAGGCCCGGTGCCGCGCATTGGTCAGCGATGCCGAGAATGCCGACGTGTACTACCGCGAGGCGGTCGAGCGGCTCGGTCGAGCCGGCACCCGGCCCGCCCTGGCACGTGCCCACCTGCTCTACGGGGAGTGGCTGCGCCGCGAGGGCCGCCGCCGGGACGCCCGCGAACATCTCCGCACCGCACTCGAGCTCTTCGAGACTGTTGGCATGCCGGGCTTCGCCCAGCGCACCCGACGCGAGCTGGTCGCGACGGGCGAAACGGCCCGCAAACGAGTCGAGGAGACCCGCACCGATCTGACCCGGCAGGAGAGCCAGATCGCGCGGCTGGCTGCGGACGGCCTGACGAACGCAGAGATCGGGGCACAGCTGTTCCTGAGTCCACGCACGGTCGAGTTTCACCTGCGGCATGTCTACCCCAAGCTTGGCGTCAGTTCACGACGCGAGCTGTGGAAGGCAGTCGCCATTGGCGCCCCAACGAGCGGATCCTCCGGCTAGGACGCGAGCGCCCCTCGCCGGCGGCGACCCCGCTGTGCATCAGCGACCGTGACTGCGGCGAGGACGAGGACGGCCGTGGTGGTGATGGCGACCAGTGCCCACGCGCAGGCACTCCAGTAGCCGAACTGCTCGATGCTCAGCCACCGCACGGCCAGCGTCGTAGACGCAGCGACGGGGAAGGTGAAGGCCCAGAAGTTCGTGGTGAAGCGCAGGCGGCGGTACTCGCCGAAGAACAGGACCTGGACGAGCAGCAGCATGGCCACGATGGACAGCAGCGAGTAGCCGACAGGGTCGATCCGGGCGCGGTTGATCATGAGCCAGGCCAGACCCGCGGTCGCGGGTGGGGACACCAAGACCGACAGCGACGGCTTGATGGCGTCGGGAAGTGGGCCGCCGGTGAAGAGGCGGTTGACGATCAAGGTCCCGATGCTGAGCCAGAAGAACACCCCGACGCCGAACGCGCCGACAGCTGCTCGGTGCCACCCACAGGCACTGAGACCGATGCTGGCGATGAACGCGCCGGCCACGGTAGGGAGCAGGTAGCCGGGATGGAACGTCGCGACTGGCACGTTACCCAACAGCCAGTGAGCCAGTAGTTGAGCTGCGACGGTGACCAGGGCCGCGACAAACACGGCGACCGCGATCTTTCCGACGACGTGAGCGTGTTGCTCGTAATGGGCGGCGAGCAGAATGGCGATGACGGGGATGTAGGCGGCGAACGGGCCGTAGATCGCGTGCTCACGGTCGTCCGCGAACGTTCGGGGCGCGCGGAGTCCGCCGGCAAGATAGGTCAGCGTCAGGACTGCCCACGCGACCAGGCTCACCCCGTACAGCGCCTCGGAGGGCCACTGGGCGGCTGACAGGGCGGCGTGAGCTGCCGTCCATGTCGACCCGAGACCGGCCACACCGAGTGGGATAGCGAACAACCCCAACAGGTGCGGCGTGCCGCCGCTCGCGGGCTGAGCGTCGCTGACCGTGAGCGCTGTCGCGGTCCCGGTGGTATCGGGGGCAGAAATCAAGGCGGCGGCCGATGTCTCAGCGTTCTGCCGGTTCGCGTCGTGTTGTGGCTGGGTGGTCATCGTCGGCTCCGATTCGGTCGCGCTGTTGGGTTGCAGGTCTCGCCCCAGCAATGTCCGGCAACCGAGGCGGCCTTCGCGCCAGGGACTCGACTGGACTACGGACGGGCCGCCGGATCGTCTGGCCAGCCGCCCTGTCGACGTCATGGGCAGGCACACGAAATGGGGGTGAGAGGCAAGGTGGAGAGCGAGCACCAGGGATTCCACCGGCGCGAAGCACGCGACGATCGCGGCATCGTCGACAGCAGCGGCGCAGATCGCGCCGCCGAACCAGATGAGGAGTGCGAGCCATGAACGTCAATCTCGAAGTCGTCACCATCCCTGTCTCCGACGTCGACAAGTCCCTGGGCTTCTACCGCGACCAGCTCGGCTGGCGTGTTGACACCGACATCGATCGCGACGAGTTCCGTATCGTGCAGGTAACCCCGACCGGCGCAGGACACGTCTCGATCGTGTTCGGCCGAGGTATCCCGATGGCTGAGCCCGGCTCGATGCGACACCTGGAGCTTGTGACGACCGACATCGCCGCGACTCGGGAGGAACTCGTCCAGCGCGGTGTCGAGGTCACCGACGTTTACCACGGCGCCGGAGCGCCCTTCTTCCCCGCAGCCCGCATCCCCGGACCCGACCCCGACCACACCAGCTACGCGTCTTACGCGTCGTTCAACGACCCGGACGGCAACGGCTGGACCGTACAGGAGATCACCGTCCGACTCCCCGGCCGCGAACCGACCGTCTGAGCTGTTGGCCACGTGCGCCCGAGGCGAGGTGGCACAAGAGTCCAAGTCGCGGCTCTAGCCAACGCTCCTGCTTTGGCCTGTCACTCGTGCTCGTCGGTATTGCATCGCCTCTACCAGTCCGCGGGTTCTCAGTTCGGCGATGGCCCGGCTGACCGTGCCGACGGATACGTCACGTGTCGCCGCTAGATCGCGTGCGTACGGGAGTTCAGAACCAACTGGGTACTGACCAGCCTCGATCGCAGCGCGTAGTTCGGCGGCGAGCTTTTCGAAGGCATGCCGCGGGTTGCGCTCACCGAAGTCGGGCCCTCGACGACCTCGCCGTCGTACTGGTCGCCGGTGCGCTCCCACCATTTGCAGACGTTCCCCGTGAGCAAGCACGCGACGCCGAGCTTATGTGCCGCGGCCGGCCGTGGTGCTGTTCGTGGTGCGAAATCCTCGGCGCCGAGGAGGAAATTCGCGTGTGGTGCGGCGAGAGCAGTACGCAAATCCGCTGGTAGAGGCCCAATCACAAGCTGTCGGTCCTTCTCGTAATGAGAAGGTTGGCGGTTCGATTCCGACAGGCGGCTCCACCACGCCCGACTGCGGGCGGACTCAACACGCGGTTCGAGACAGCGTTTGGGTGGCGCGAGGCGCTTGCCTAGGGCAACACTGGCAAGGTGGGCAAGCTGGCACCCGACCTGCTCGGGCCGGTTGGACTGGAGCTGGCCCGGGCCGTCGAACGGCTGCCCGGCCAGCACGGTATGCCTGGCGGATCCCGCTACGAATTGAAGTGGGATGGGTTCCGCGTTGGTGCGGTCTGCCGCGAGGGTGAGGTCCGCTTGTGGTCTCGCAACAGCAAGGACTTCACCGCGAAGTTCCCAGATGTCCAGGCAGCTCTTGAAACCCAACTCCCAACCGACTGTGTCCTGGACGGCGAATTGGTGGTGTGGACCGGGGACCGGCTCGATTTCGACGCATTGCAGCAGCGAATGGTCAACACCGCAGCCACCGTCCGTCGGCGCCTCGCGCCGGCCCAGCCAGCGTCGTTCGTCGCGTTCGACGTCCTAGCCATTGGCAGCGTCGATGTCCGCCCGCTGCGATGGACGGTCCGCCGCCGGCGACTGGAGTCCCTGGCCGGTCAATGGGTCCCTCCGCTGCAGGTATCCCCGGTCACCGCACAGGTCGACGAGGCCCGCGAGTGGCTGGACGCCTTCAAGTCCAGCGGGGTGGAGGGTCTCGTGGTGAAGGGCGCATCGACCAGGTATCAACCCGGCCGCCGCGACTGGGTGAAGTTCAATTCTCTAGGGGTGGGTAGTGCACGGCCACGTCGCCGGGGGTGCCTTGTGCCTGGTCAGGTGGCTGGCGTCGGGTGGGTTGCTGTGCGCGACAGGTGTCGCGGACCTGCGGTGGTGGCGTGATGGTGGATCTGCCGGTGGGGCTGGCTGGGCCGGTGGACTTCGAGCTGGCTGAAGCGGTGGAGGCGTTGCCTGGGGAGAAGGTGCTGCCGGGCGGGTCGAGGTATGAGCCGAAGTGGGATGGCTTCCTTCACTGAACCTGTCAAGCAGGTCACCCGGTCCGGCCACTTCGGATAGGCCGCTGGAACTCCTCCCAGCCCAATTGAGCAGGTTGACGCGGGCGCCCTTGTCGGGTGAGGCGACTGGTCGGGCGGGGCTAATGAGCGTATCGGGTGCGAGCGACCCGGTTGCGTGACAGTGGCGTCCAGCAGAGTGGTGTACGGCGGGCCCGGTGACGGGCGTGGCGTAGGCGCATAGAGGCGG
>NZ_JBHSKE010000032.1:0-27599 GCF_042657745.1 Kribbella qitaiheensis
GCGGAGAGTCAACACATCGAGTAGATCCTCTGGATATCTCAGAAACAATCAAACTGACTTGAATCATTCTTATTCAAAGGAATCCGCCACAAACAAAAGACAACCCAACACCCAAAATCCCAGACAGGACCAGGGTGGACAAGATCATCCAATGCCGTGAACGGGGATAAAACTGTATTTCGGCATTGACTTTCGGCACGCTGTTGAGTTCTCAAGAATCGGACGCACACCGCATCCCCAGCCTTTCGGCCTGGACTCCGGGGCAACCTGCGTTACTCTACCGGATCAGATCCATCGGGGCAAGCCCCAAGATGTTCCGATCTTGACCCCGCGCCTCAACCGCCGACCCGAGCCCGATGGGCACGTTTCGACCTGGGTTAGCTTTGGGGGGTTCGGAGCGTCCGGCCGCTTGCGCGTCCCGCACTCGCTCCAACAAGAAGAACAGTACGTGGCGGGCAGGTAGCCGGTCAAATCGGTAGCTGGTGCACCCGATCACACGGCTGTAGTTTGCCGCCGGCCTCGAGCTGCAGGGGGTGATCCCGCACCTCGACGACGCCCGGCGACTGGCTGTCAGCTCGAGGCCGGCGAGGCCAGAACCCCTGCGAATGAACGCTTCCCGCGCCGCAGTACCAGTGCTCCGCCGGGCAGCAGGTCGTCCGTTCCCGGCACGTACTCGGCGTCGCTCACCTTCACGTTGTTCAGGTACCCCCCACCCTCGGCAACGGTCCTGCGCGCGGCCGACTTGCTGGCCGCTAGACCCGCCTTCACGAGCAGGTCGCCGTACGTCGGCATGGGTTCGCCGGCGGCGAGCTCCACGTGGGGCGCCTCACGCAACGCGGCTACCAAGGTGTCCCCGTTGAGAGCTGCCAGTTCGCCCTGTCCGAAGAGAGCCTTCGACGCCTCTTGCACGCGCCGGGTCTCGTCCTCGCCATGCACCAGCGTCGTGACGTCCTCCGCCAGGACCCGCTGGGCCTCACGGGCGTAGGGACGCTCCGTGGTCGCCTGGTCCAGCGCTGCGATTTCCTCAGCCGTCCGGAACGTGTAGAACCGCACCAGCTGCATCACATCGCGGTCGTCGGTGTTGAACCAGAACTGGTAGAACGCGTACGGCGAGGTCAGCTCCCGGTCCAGCCACACCGTGCCCGACTCGGTCTTGCCGAACTTGGTCCCGTCCGCCTTCGTCACCAGCGGAGTCGCCAGCGCGTGCGCCTTCCCCGACTCGGTACGCCGGATCAGCTCGACCCCGGCGGTCAGGTTCCCCCACTGGTCGCTGCCACCGGTCTGCAGGGTGCACCCGTAGCGCCGGTAGAGCTCCAGGTAGTCCAGTGACTGTAGGAGCACGTAGCTGAACTCCGTGTAGCTGATCCCCTGCTCGAGCCGGGCCTTGACGACCTCGCGGCCGAGCATCCGGTTAACCGGGAAGTGCTTGCCGATGTCGCGCAGGAAGTCGAGCGTGTTGAGGTCCTTGGTCCAGTCGTAGTTGTTCACCATCCGCGCCGGGTTCGGCAGGGACGGGTCGAAGTCGACGAACCGCTCCACCTGGCTGCGGACCTTCTCCACCCACTGCTGGACGACGTCCTTGGGGTTCAGCACCCGCTCGGACGATTCCTTGGGATCGCCGATCAGTCCGGTGGCGCCGCCGACGAGCCCGATCGGGTTGTGGCCGGCCAGCTGCAGCCGCCGCAGAGTCAGGAGCTGCAGCAGGTTGCCCATGTGCAGACTCGGCGCGGTCGGGTCGAACCCGACGTACGAGGTGATCGGGCCGGCCGCCATCGCGGCTCGCAGGGCGTCGGGATCGGTGGAGTGCGCGATCAGGCCACGGCTGTCCAGGTCGTCGAGCACCTGGGTGCGGCTTGCGGTCCCGCTGTCGGTCACTGGGGTTCTCCTCGAGTCACGTCGGATCACCTCTAAGTGTCCTGTACCCGCTCCAGCCTCCGAGGGCCGGGAGGGGTCAGGTCGCCTCGGGCCGTGACAGTACTGCGCGCAGTTGCGCGACCAGGGCGTGTCCGTCGGGGCCATGCACGGTGGCAGCCGTCGGGCGATGGGGATCGTGGGCACCGGGGTCCGGGTTCGGCACCGGGAGACCGTGGGACAGCACCTGCTCGGCCGGAGTCAGCTGGCGGATGCCGATGGCCCGCACGTGCTCCGGATGCGTCTGGGCGAAGTCGCCGTACAGCTGTGGGTCGTGCTGTCCGTCATCGCCCACCAGCACCCACCGCACCTTGGGGAACTCCGTGGCCAGCCGGCGCAGCGCGGTGCGCTTGTGCTCGCGGCCGCTGCGGAACCAGCCGGTGTTGGTCGGTCCCCAGTCAGTCAGCAGCATCGGCCCAGCCGGGTAGCCGTGCCGGGCCAGAAACCGGGTCAGCGTGGGCGCCGTGTTCCAGGCTCCCGTCGACAGGTAGAAGATCGGTGCGCCCGGGTGGTCGGTGAGCAGTTCGGCGTACATCTCGGCCATGCCGGGGACGACCCGGCGGGCCTGCTCGTCGCGGACGAAGGTGTTCCAGGCGGCGATCATCGGACGCGGCAGCATCGTCAGCATCACCGTGTCGTCGATGTCGCTGACCAGGCCGAAGGTGGCGTCCGGGTCGGGCACGTACACCTTGCCGCGGGCCTGCCGCTCACCGTGCACACCCAGGCTGATCTCGTGCCAGCCGGGCGGCAGCACCACCGGCACGCTCAGGTCGATGAACCCGCCGCGGTCCGTGGTCCCCTCGAAGCTCTCCCCGGCGACCGTGACGGCCACCTGCACTCCGGTCGCCGGCGCCGTGACGAAGACCCGCCAGCCGCGCACCACCTGATCCTCGTCGTACCGGGGCTGGTTGCGCGGGTCGCGGCTGAGCACGACGCGGGCCATCACCCGGGTGAAGTCCTGAGTGCCGTAACCGACGTGCGGGATGATCCGCTCCCGCCAGCCACGCCGGCGCAGGATCGCCTGCACGCCGGCGTTGAACCAGTCCTCCAAGCGGGAGGAGTAGTGCGGACGGGCCATGCCAGGAAACCTACCCGTCCGGGGGGCTCGTACGCGCACTCACCGGACTGTCCCAGGCGACCTTTACTGTCTCGATATGACTCCGACCACTGCCGCCCTGGGGATGTGCTTCCCCCGGACTTTTCCCGCCGCGCTCGTCACGGATGTCGCCCGGCGCCTCGAGGAAGGAGGCGCCGACGAACTCTGGGTGATCGAGGACTGCTTCTACACCGCTGGGCCGTCCCTCGTGGCCGCGGCGCTGTCGGTGACCGAGCGGCTGACCGTCGGCCTCGGCATCGTGCCCGCGGTGGCCCGGACCCCCGCTGTCACCGCGATGGAGTTCGCCACCCTGTGCGCACTCGGACCCGGGCGGTTCCTGCCGGGCATCGGGCATGGCGTGCAGGTGTGGATGGACCAGATGGGCGTGCGGCCGAAGTCGCCGCTGACCACGCTCGAGGAGGTGACCGTCGCGGTCACCCGGCTGCTCGCGGGCGAGACGGTGACCATGGACGGCAAGGTGGTCTACCTGCAGGACGTGAAGCTCGACCAGCCGCCGGCCGACCCGCCGCCGATCGTGCTCGGCGTGCGCGGACCGAAGTCGCTGGCCCTGGCCGGCCGGGTCGGCGGAGGTGTCGTGCTCGCGGAGCCGGCCGGCCCGTCGTACGTGCGGGCGGCGGTCGAGGCGGCCGGCTCGCCGGAGGGGTTCGTCGTCGCGGCGTTCAGCGCGTTCTGCGTGCGCAGCGACCGCAAGACGGCGTACGAGTGGACCGCGCCGTGGCTCGCCGGGCTGATCGAGCAGAAGAACCCGGCACTGCCCGCGCTGCCGTTCTACGACGACCTGCTGAAGCGGTACTCCGAGTCCGGCGTACCGGGGCTCGTCACGATGCCGCAGGACTGGTGGACAGAGCTCGGCCCGATCGGCACGCTCGACGACGCAGCGACGCACATCGAGGCGCTGGAGGCGGCCGGGGTGCACCACATCGGTCTGTTCCCGGACCCCGAGGTCGAGCACGGACTTCCCATGCTGGAGCACGTCGTCGCGCTGGCCAACCGGTGAACGCTGGCCGACCGGTGGGCTAGGAGCGGCGTTTGGGGAGGTGCGGGCGGTAAGGGGAGACCGTGGGGTCGCCGGGGATCCAGAAGCGCCAGGGTCGGTCGGCGGCCTCGCGGAGACCTACCCGCGGACCGGTGGACGGTTCGCCCTCGAAGCCCGGGCCTTCCAGGAGCTGGATGGGCGACCCAGGGTCCAGAAGGTCCGAGCCGTTCGCCCCCCGGTCGATGCCGAGCACAACGCATAGCCGTGCCGGTCCGCGCGCCAGATCCCGGTCCGGATCCGCCTTGACCCGGCTACTCGCCGGCACCTTCCCCGGCAGCACTCCCCCTGGCCTGTTGAAGCCGGTCGACTGGTTGAACTTCACTTGCGGAGTGTCTGGTTGACCTCGGCGTTTGCGGGCCAACTCGACGCCTTCGACGATCTCGCCGGCCCGGAAGAGGATGGCGGACGGTTGGCCGTCCGGGCCGGCGCTGACGTTCATGCAGAAGTGCATGCCGTAGGTGAAATAGACGTAGAGGAATCCCGGCGGTCCGAACATCACCGCGTTGCGGGCCGTCTCCCCGCGGTACGCGTGCGACCCCGGATCGTTCGGGCCGTCGTACGCCTCGACCTCGGTGAGGCGTACTGCGACGGTGCCCTCGTCGGTGGTGCGGCGCAGAACCATGCCGAGCAGCCTCGGCGCGACTTCGAGGACCGGGTCCGCCAAGAGCGCGCGAGGTACAGGCATGGAGCGACTCTAGTTCGCCGTGCCCAGAGCCCTAGGCGAGGCGCTCGGCGTGGGCGGCAGCGCGGCCGCGTAGCTCGGCCAGTTGCTCGGCGACACGAGGGCCGGCGGTGCCGCCGCGGCCGTTGCGGGAGGCAACGGATCCCTCGACGCTGAGGACCGAGCGCACCTCGGGCGTCAGCGACGGCGAGATCGCCGCGAGGTCCTCGTCCGACAGGTCCCACAGCTCGATGCCGCGCTTCTCGCACTCCTGGACGCAGGCACCGGCGAGCTCGTGCGCGACCCGGAACGGCACCTTCTGCCGGACCAGCCACTCGGCGATGTCGGTCGCCAGCGAGAACCCCTGCGGCGCCAGCTCCTCCAGCCGCTCCGTGTTGAAGCGCAGCGTCCGGATCATCCCGGAGAACGCGGGCAGCAGCACCTCGAGGGTGTCGACGGAGTCGAAGACCGGCTCCTTGTCCTCCTGCAGGTCGCGGTTGTACGCGAGCGGCTGCGCCTTCAGTGTCGCGAGCAGCCCGGTCAGGTTGCCGATCAGCCGGCCGGCCTTGCCGCGGGCGAGCTCGGCGATGTCCGGGTTCTTCTTCTGCGGCATGATGCTCGAGCCGGTCGAGTACGCGTCGTCCAGCTGGACGAACCCGAACTCCTTGGTCGCCCAGATGATCACCTCCTCGGCCTGCCGGGACAGGTCGACGCCGATCTGCGCGGTGATGAAGGCGAACTCCGCCACGAAGTCGCGCGCGGCAGTGCCGTCGATCGAGTTCGGCGAGGAGTCGGTGAAGCCCAGCTCGGTCGCGACGAACTGCGGGTCGAGCCCGAGCGAACTGCCCGCCAGCGCCCCCGACCCGTACGGCGAATCGGCGGCGACCCGGTTGTCCCACTCGGCCAGCCGGTCGAGATCGCGGATCAACGGCCAGGCGTGCGCCATCAGGTGGTGCGACAGGAGCACCGGCTGCGCGTGCTGGAGGTGAGTCCGGCCGGGCATCGCGACGCCGAGGTGCTTCTCGGCCTGCTCGGCGATGGTGGTCACCTGGTCCAGCACGAGCCGGCTGATGATCCGGCCGTGGTCGCGCAGGTAGCTCTTGAACAGCGTGGCGACCTGGTCGTTCCGCGACCGGCCGGCCCGCAGCCGGCCACCGAGCTCGGCACCCAGCCGCTCCAGCAGACCGCGTTCCAGCGCGGTGTGCACGTCCTCGTCGTCTTCCGCTGGGAGGAACGCACCGGACAGCACGTCGGCCAGCAGTTCGTCGAGCCCGGCCAGCATCTTGGTGAGATCCTCGTCGGTCAGCAGCCCGGCGCGGTGCAGCACCTTCGCGTGCGCCTTCGACCCGGCGATGTCATAGGGAGCCAGTCGCCAGTCGAACTGGGTCGACTTGCTCAGGGCCGCCAGCGCATCCGCAGGCCCACCCGCGAACCGGCCGCCCCACAGGGCGGCGCTCTCTCCGGTACTCATCTCTCGATCCTCTCAACCACTGTGTTCGCGCCCGGGCATGGGGCGTCAAAGGGGACGGCTCTTCCGGCCGATCCCCGCGCTGCCTCAGTTCACTTGGCGTCGGAGTGATGGTCCTGTTTGTAGTCGTTGCGGGCGGCCAGGGACAGGAAGCGGGCCGCCAGGGCCTCGCCTCCGGCCGGGTCGCGCGACACGACCATCACGGTGTCGTCGCCGGCGATGGTGCCGAGTACGTCGTCCAGTCCCACGTGGTCGATCGCCGACGCGAAGTACTGGGCCGCACCCGGCGGGGTTCGGAGGATGACCAGGTTGGCACTGCCCTCGGCAGACACCAGGAGCTCGGACGCCACCCGGCCGAGCCTGGCCTCGAAGGCGGCCGCCTCGCCGGCACGCGGAGTACGGTCGCCGCCTTCACCCGGTACGGCGTACACGAGGAGGCCGGCGGAGTCGCGCACCTTGACCGCGCCGATCTCCACCAGGTCGCGGGACAGGGTCGCCTGTCCGACCACCAGCCCGGCACCCGCGAGGAGGTCCGCGAGCTCCGTCTGGGAGCGGACCGGCTGGCGCCCGAGCAGATCGACGATCCGCTGCTGACGCGCGGTCTTGGTGGTCGGTACTGCGATGGTCATGAGCTGAAGTTCCTCGCCAGGAGCCAGGCGAGCAGCGCCTTCTGCGCGTGCAGCCGGTTCTCTGCCTCGTCCCAAACCGCCGACTGCGGGCCGTCGATCACGGCGGCCTCGATCTCCTTGCCCCGGTAAGCGGGCAGGCAGTGCAGCACGATCGCGTCGTCCTTCGCCTTGGACATCAGTTGCTCGGTCACCGCGTACGGAACGAACGGTGCCTCCCGCAACTCCGCCTCGAACTCCTGGCCCATCGACACCCAGGTGTCGGTGGCAACGACATCAGCGCCGGCGACCGCCTCGAGTGCGTCCGCCGTCCAGGCCACCGATCCGCCGGTGGTGGCGGCGATCTCGGCCGCCTTCGCAAGGATGGCGGCATCGGGCTGGTAGTCGTCGGGTGAGCCGACGACCACGTGCATGCCCGCGGTGGCACCGCCGAGTAGATAAGAGTGCGCCATGTTGTTGGCGCCGTCGCCGAGGTAGACGAGCTTCAGGCCGGCCGTGCCGCCCTTGTGCTGCCGGACGGTGAGCAGGTCCGCGAGGATCTGGCAGGGATGGAACTCGTCGGTCAGCGCGTTGATCACCGGCACCCGCGAGGCACCGGCCATCTCCTCGATCCGGACCTGACCGGCGGTCCGCCAGACGATCGCGCCGACCTGGCGGTCGAGCACCCGCGCGGTGTCCGCGATCGGCTCGCCCCGGCCCAGCTGCGAGGTCTGCGCATCGATGATCAGCGGTACGCCGCCGAGATCCGCGATGCCGACCGCGAACGAGATCCGGGTCCGGGTGGAGGTCTTGTCGAAGATCACCGCGACGGTCTGCGGCCCGGCCAGCGGCTGGTGCCCGAACCGGTCGGTCACCATCTGCTGCGCGAGCGTCAGGACCTCGTCCTGCTCGACCGGGCTGAGATCGTCGTCCCGCAGGAAGTGCCTGGTCATACGCCCTCCACCTGGTCGAGCATGCTGGGCAAAGCCGCGACGAAGCTGTCAGCGTCAGCCTTGCTCAGAATGTACGGCGGCGCCAGCCGAATCGCGTCCGGAATCGGGTTGTTCACCACGAAACCGGCTTCCAGCGCCAGCGCGGCGATCTGATCCGAGACCGGCTGGTTCAGCTGGATGGCGAGCAGCAGCCCACGACCCCGGACGCCGGCGATCAACGGGTGCTCGAGCGCCTCGATCGCAGACACCAGGTGGTTGCCGACAGCATTCACATTGGCGAGCAGGCCGTCCCGCTCGATCACGGTCAGTACTGCGAGACCGGCGATCGCCGCGACCGGGTTGCCGCCGAAGGTCGTGCCGTGGTTGCCGGGCTGGAGCAGCTCCGCGGCGGCGCCGAACCCGAGGCAGGCGCCGATCGGGATCCCCGCGCCCAGGCCCTTCGCCACGGTGACGATGTCGGGGGTGATCCCGTCCGCCTGGAAGGCGAACCAGTCACCGGTCCGGCCGACACCCGTCTGGATCTCGTCGATCCACAGCAGCGCGCCGTGCTCGGCTGTAATCTGCCGCGCGGCCTGCAGGTAGCCGTCCGGCGGGACGACGACGCCGTTCTCCCCCTGGATCGGCTCGAGCACCACCGCCGCCGTCTCGTCGTCCACCGCGGCGGCGAGCGCGGCCGCGTCGCCGTACGGGACGAAGGTGACGTCGCCGGGCAGCGGTGCGAACTGCTCCCGGTACGCCGGCTTCCAGGTGATCGCGAGCGCGCCCATCGTCCGGCCGTGGAAGGCGCCGACGGTCGAGACGATCTTGGTCCGGCCGGTCTTGCGGGTGATCTTGAAGGCGGCCTCGTTCGCCTCGGTGCCGGAGTTGGTGAAGAACACCTTGCCTTCGGCGTCGAACAGCGACAGCAGCTTCTCGGCCAGCGCGATCTGCGGCGCGGAGGCGAAGAAGTTCGACACGTGGCCGAGGGTGGCGAGCTGGCTCGTCACCGCGGACACCACGAACGGGTGCGCGTGGCCGAGCGAGTTCACCGCGAGCCCGCCGAGCAGGTCGAGGTACTTGCGGCCGTCGGCATCCCACAGGTACGCGCCCTCGCCGCGGACCAGGACGCGCTTGGGGGCGCCGAAGGTGTTCATCAGGGCGTTCGTGTAGCGCTCGGTGAGCGCGGCCCCGGTGCCGTCGACGGTGAGCAGTTCGGTCATGACGGGATCACCTGGGTTCCACTTCCGGCGTCGGTGAAGATCTCCAGCAACAGCGAGTGCGGCACCCGCCCGTCGATCACGGTCGCCCGGGACACCCCGGACTGGACCGCGCGCAGGCAGGCCTCCATCTTCGGCACCATCCCCGAAGCGAGCGAGGGCAGCAGCTCGGCCAGCTCGGCGGCGTCGATCTGGGTGACGATCTCCTCGCTCTCCGGCCAGTTGCGGTAGAGCCCGGCGACATCCGTCAGTACGACGAGCTTCTCCGCGCCGAGCGCCACGGCCAGCGCGGACGCGGCGGTGTCTGCGTTCACGTTGTGCGCCTGACCGTCCTCGTCCGGGGCGATGGTGGAGACGACCGGGATCCGGCCGGCGTCGATCAGGTCGATCACGGCCTCGGGGCGTACGTCGACCACGTCGCCGACCAGGCCGATGTCCACGGACTCGCCGTTGATCATCGCGCCCCGCCGCTCCGCGGTGAACAGCCCGGCGTCCTCGCCGGACATCCCGACGGCGAACGGGCCGTGCGCGTTCAGCAGACCGACCAGCTCCCGGCCGACCTTGCCGACCAGGACCATGCCGACGACGTCCATCGCCTCGGGCGTGGTCACCCGCAACCCACCGCGGAACTCGCTGTCGATGCCGAGCCGAGCGAGCATCGCGCTGATCTGTGGGCCGCCGCCGTGCACGACGACCACCCGGACTCCGCAGTGCCGCAGGAACACGATGTCGGAAGCGAACGCCTGCTTGAGCTCGTCGTCGACCATCGCGTTGCCGCCGTACTTCACCACGATCGTCTTGCCGTGGAACTCCTTCAGCCAGGGCAGCGCCTCGGTGAGCACGGCGGCCTTCTCGACCGCGGACGCCTGGCTGGTCGCTGTGGTGGGACTCGTCGTGGTCACGACGAGTACGCCGAGTTCTCTTCGACGTACGCGTGCGACAGGTCCGTGGTGAGCACCGTCGCCGACGCGTCGCCGGCGTGCAGGTCGATCACCACGTCGATCTCGGGGCCGCTCAGGTCGGCCTTGGAGCGATCCACCCCCTTGCCACCGGCAACGCAGATCGCCGCGCCGTTCAAGGTGATGTCGAGCAGCGCCGGGTCGAACGCGGTCGGGGCGTTGCCGACGGCCATCGCGATCCGGCCCCAGTTCGGGTCGGAGGCGAAGAAGGCCGTCTTGCAGAGGTTGTCCTCGGCAACGACCTTCGCGGCGGCGACGGCCTCGGCCTCGGTGGCCGCGCCGTTCACGGTGATGCTGACGTGCTTGGTGACACCCTCGGCATCCGCCTGCAACTGCTTCACCAGGTCAGCAGCCAGGGCGGTGAGAGCCGCCTCGAACTCGTCCGCCGCGACCGTGACACCGGAGGCGCCCGAGCTGAGCAGGAGCACGGTGTCGTTGGTGGAGGTGCCGCCGTCCACGTCCAGCCGGTTGAAGGTCTTGCCGACCGCGTTCCGCAGTACATGGTCCAGATGGGGCGGATCGACCACAGCGTCGGTGGTGATCACCGACAGCATGGTCGCCATGTTCGGCGCGCACATGCCGGCGCCCTTGGCGAAGCCACCGATGCTCCAGCCGTCCGGGTGCCGCAGTACCGCCTGTTTCGGCACGTTGTCGGTCGTCATCACCGCGGTCGCCGCGGCGAGACCGTGCGCTGCAGTCGATCCCAGTGCGTCGACGCACTGGGAGATCCCCGGGATCAGCTTCTCCATCGGGAGCCGCTCGCCGATCAACCCGGTGGAGCAGACGCCGATCTCGGCCGCGCCGACCTGCAGGACCGCCGCGAGCTCTTCGGCGGTCGTATGGGTGTCCTGGAACCCCTCGGGTCCGGTGCACGCGTTGGCGCCACCCGAGTTGAGGACCACTGCCTTCAGCTTGCCCGCGGTGAGGACCTGCTGGGACCAGAGCACGGGAGCGGCCTTCACCTTGTTGGTGGTGAAGACGCCCGCTGCCCCGTTGTCCGGTCCGTCGTTGACGACCACGGTCAGGTCCGGCTTGCCGGCCGGCTTGATCCCGGCGATCACCCCGGCCGCACGGAAGCCGGCCGGCGCGGTGACTCCGGCGCTCCGATCGACCTGGGCGTGCGGGGTGACGGCGAGGGTCACGGTGCTACTCCTACGAGGGGAAGGGCCAGGGTCTCGTCGAGTCCCGCGGCCAGGTTCATGCACTGCACGGCGGCGCCGGCAGTGCCCTTGGTGAGGTTGTCCATCGCGGCCACGATCACGGCGCGGCCGGTCCGCTGGTCCAGCGTCACCTGCAGCTGGACAGTGTTCGCGCCGAGCGTCGCCTGCGTCTGGGGCCACTGACCCTCGGGCAGCAGGGCGATGAACGGCTCGTTGCTGTAGGCATCTTCATAGGCCTGCCGAAGGGACTGCGCGGTGGTGCCTTCGGCAACGGGTGCGCTACAGGTGGCGAGGATCCCGCGCGGCATCGGCGCGAGCACCGGAGTGAATGAGACGGAGACCGCCGCATCCGTGACCGCGGCCAGGTTCTGCTCGATCTCCGGGGTGTGCCGGTGCACGCCGCCCACGCCGTACGCGGTCGCCGAGCCCATCACCTCCGCGCCCATCAGGTGCGCCTTCGGGCCCTTGCCCGCGCCGGACGTCCCGCTCACCGCGACCACCACCAGTTGGCCGGGATCGACGAGACCACCCTGTACCGCGGGGAGCAGCGCGAGCGTGGAGACGGTGGGGTAACACCCAGGTACTGCGACGCGGTTCGATCCGCGCAGCTTCTCCCGCTGGCCGGGCAGCTCGGGCAGACCGTACGGCCAGTGGCCGGCGTGCTTGCCGCCGTAGAACTCCACCCAAGCCTCGGAGTCGATCAGCCGGAAGTCCGCGCCGCAGTCGATCACGGTGACGTCCTCGCCGAGTTGCTCGGCGATTTCGGCGGACTGCCCGTGCGGAAGCGCCAGGAACACCACGTCGTGACCGGCGAGCGTCTCCGCCGAGGTCTCGACCAGGGTGCGTCCGGCGAGGGGCAGCAGGTGCGGGTGATGCTGACCAAGCGTCGTCCCGGCACTGCTTCCGGCGGTCAGCGCCCCGATCTCGACCTCCGGGTGCACGGACAGCAGGCGAAGCAGCTCACCCCCGGCATATCCACTCGCACCGGCGATCGCGACCTTGAGACTCATATGAATGAGTATGCCATCGATCGGAAGAATATCCAACCAAACCATTCCCGCGCGACCTGCTGTGAGACTCCCCGAAACCGGCACTCTGTGCACCGCCTGAGCAGATCCCGGCCGCTCGAACACTCAACTGGCGCACAAGGTGCGGCCTAGGACACCCGTCGGGACCGGCGCACAACGTGTGGCCTCGGACACCCTGTCGGGGCCTCGGATACGAAATACCCTGTCACAGGTCCCCGCGTGGTGTCCCAGGTCCCTACCTCTGCACGCCACCCGCGCCGCAGCGCAGAGCGCAAGGCCGTCTTCGTCGTGGTGTGACGTGGGTCATGTCACGCCTGGGGCGGGTCCGCGTGTCCGGAGGGGGAGACGGAGGAGGAGCAGATGGCGCGGATCGGGATGGAGCACCGGCGGACGGTGTTCGTGCGGGCGATGGAGCGGTGGAGCCGGAAGAAGTACGGGCAGGTGCTGGATCCGGGGAAGGCGGCGTTGCACAACCGGCGGGTGCTGGTCAGCACGGGGTTGCTGGAGTTGTCGGCGGCGCGGTGGAACAAGCTCGATCCGACGCTGAAGGCGCTCGCGGGGATGGTGGCATCCGGGCAGATCGGCTGCAGTTGGTGTATGGATTTCGGGTACTGGGAGTATCACCACCAGGGCATCGACCCGGTCAAGCTCCGGGCCGTGCCGCGGTGGCGGGACAGCGACGTCTACACGGATCTGGAGCGCGCGGTGATGGAGTACGCCGAGGCGATGACGGCCACCCCACCCGAGGTGACCGACGAGCAGGTGGAGAGGTTGCGGCGTGACCTGAACGACGCCGAGCTGGTCGAGCTCACCACTCAGGTCTCGCTGGAGAACTTCCGCTCGCGGACCAACTCCGCGCTCGGCCTGACCAGCCAGGGCTTCAAGAGGTACTGCGAACTGAGGCCGGCGTGACGGAATCACGCAACACCGAACCCCCCGGCACCGAGGAGGAGCTCGCCGCCGAGTTCGCCGAGCATCGGCAGGTGCTCGTCGGCGCGGCATACCGGGTGGTCGGCAGTGTCGCCGACGCGGAGGACGTCGTCCAGGAGACCTGGTTGCGTTGGGCGGCCGCGTCGGTGGACCGGGCCGAGATCCGGGACGTCCGGGCGTACCTGATCCGGATCACCACCCGCCTCGCGCTGAACCGCCTCCGCCAGCAGAAGGCGCAGCGCGAGCAGTACGTCGGCCCGTGGTTGCCCGAGCCGATCGCGGCCGCGCCGGCGACGGAGGACCCGGCGGCGGTCGCGGAGGTCGCGGACTCCGTCTCGATGGCGATGCTCGTCGTGCTCGAGACCCTCTCACCGCTGGAACGCGCGGCCTTCGTACTGCGCGAGGTGTTCGACCTCCCGTTCGGCGAGATCGCGGACACCCTCGGCCGGTCGGAGACCGCGGTACGGCAGTTGGCACACCGGGCCCGGGAACACGTGCACGCGCGGCAACCGCGGCACCGCGTCGACAAGGCGCGGCACACCGAGGTGACCAGCCAGTTCCTCGCGGCCGCCTGGTCGGGCGACTTCGACCAGGTCGTCTCGTTGCTCGCCCCGGACGTCGTGCTGGTGAGCGACGGCGGCGGCAAGAAGAAGGCCGCGCTCCGGCCGCTGCATGGCGCGGAGAAGATCGCGCGCTGGCTGTTCGGGGTCCTCGCGGCCGACGAGGAGGCGGCCGGCTTCGAGATCCGGCTGGCCGAGCTGAACGGCGAGGACGCCTTCATCGCCTACAACGGCGAGGAGGTCGACAGCGTCGGCTTCACCGAGATCGACGACAGCGGCCGGATCTGCCAGATCTACGTGGTCCGCAACCCCGACAAACTCACCGCCATCCCCCGCCTCCCCGACCTGCCCCAGCAGTAGCCGCGGTAAGAGTCTGTACTGCGGACGCGGCGGGCCGGGTGAACCATTGCTCTGAATGGTTACAACCCCGCGAGGGAGTCAGGCGGACTGGCTCCCTCACAAAGCGCTCTCCGAGCTGCTGCTCCGGCACGGCTGTACCGAATGACAGGAAGTCGTGGCTCGCGACGTCAGCCTCCACGCCTACGGAGGCGGCTGAGGCGCAGAGAGAACGCAGTACTCCTGTCGTTCCGTACATCGCTCGCTCGGACTCAGCGATTGCCGGACCGAATGCCGGCATCCACCGTGGCTGATTCGCGCGACACGTCGGACGCGGAGCCACCCCGCGCCGGGCGGGCAAGGGAGCGACGGAGGAGCGGACGAGACGGTGGCCTGGGTTGACCGTAGACTGCCAGATGCAAGTCAGTCGCATTTGGGAGGGTTTGTGGAGTACGTCGTGGTTGCTGCGGACGGGGTGTCGGACCCGGGGCTGCGGGCGGATTTGCTGGATACCTGGATCGCGGCCACGGATGCGGGTGGGAGCGTCGGGTTCACCGCGCCCGCGCCGGTGCATCTGGTCGCGGAGACGCTGGACCTGGCGCTCGAGCGGGTCGCCGGCGGCAAGGACCTGCTTGGCGTGCTGCACAACGGCGAGCGGTACGTCGGGATGGGCCTGCTGGTCGGCAAGGAGGGTCCGCTCAGTCAGCACTGGCGGACCGTGCTGCGGGTGATGGTGCACCCGAAGTACCAGGGTGGCGGCGCCGGGCGGCTGCTGATGAACGGCCTACGCCACTCGGCCGTGGAACTCGGCCTGGAGCAGCTCCAGCTCACCATCCGCGACGGCAACAGCCTCGAGGAGTTCTACCAGCGCCTCGGCTACCGCATCGTCGGCAACCACCCCCGAGCGGTCCGCGTCGCCCCCGACGACTACCGCGACGAGCTCATGATGGTCACCGACCTCCCTTGAGCTGACCTGAATCATGTCGAACCACACCGACCGCCTCCGACGTCCGGTATGACCACAGTCGACACCCGGAGGTAGCCACCATGCGGGACCTGATCGTCACCCAGAACATCACCCTCGACGGCGTGATCGAAGCGACGGACGGGTGGTTCGACCCCGCCGACGGCGAGGACTCGTCCGACCTGATCGATGAGATCACCCGCCAGCGCGAGGCCGCCGACGCCTTCCTGGTCGGGCGCCGGACCTTCGAGGACATGCGTGGCTTTTGGCCTCAGCAGACCGACGACCAGACCGGCATCTCCGACTACCTCAACGCGGTCTCGAAGTACGTCGTGTCCAGCACTCTGCAGGATCCGCGGTGGCAGCACACGACCGTACTGCGGGGCCCGGTGCGGGATGGCATCCGGAAGCTCAAGGAGCAGCCGGGCAAGGACATCGTCACCACCGGCAGCATCCGTCTCGTGCACGAGCTCGTCGCCGCGGACCTGGTCGATGAGTACCGGCTGTTCGTCTATCCGACAGTGGTCGGCAAGGGACGGCGGTTGTTCGAGGACGGGACCGCTCGGCTGACGCTCGTCCAGACCCTGCCGTTCCGCTCCGGCATCGTGTTGCTGCGCTACCGAACAAACTGACTGGGATCAGGGCGTGAGTTCGTAGATCCGGACCCGCTGCTCGCTGTGTCGGAGCACGGCCAGCTTGTCGAGCTCGGGAGACACCGGTCCGCTGAAGAGATCGGCGTACAGCCAGCGGACGTGGTACTCGTCGCGGAGCCGGCGCAGGACGGCTGCTGTCGGTTCGTAGAGTGCCTGATTCGTCAGCGCTACCCGTTCCGGCCAGGGCGAGGGCTGCTGGGTGTACGGTCTGCCGCCGACGCCCTGGTTCACCATCGCCTGGGAGGTGTAGCCCCAGCCCTCGATGAAGGTACGGCGGCCGGCGATCCCGCTGACGATGTAGCCGCGAGCGTCGCAGCCCGGGCCCTGTTGCGCGGCCGGACGGCACCAGGTGTTGGAGGCGACGATGTCCGTCGGCGCGGAGTTCTTCGCGAGCCAGAGGGCGGCCTTCTGCTCGTCGGGGTAGACCCACCAGCGCGCGGAGGTGTAGGTCTGCGCCTGCTGGCCACCGTTGAGATGAAGGTTCTGCTCGAAGGTCCTTGCCGACTGCACCACCAGCACTGTCAGCAGGACGAGGATGCCGCCGAGGCCGGTCATCGCCGGCCTGCTGCTCGCCAACCGGAACCAGACGAACACCAGCACGCAGGTCAGGGCGACGACTGCGATCAGCGGCCGCCCGACGAGCAGGACCCGATGCAACTGCGAGCCCCGCGGAGTCTCGTCCGTGGTCAACAGGATGAGGGCGAAGACCCCACCGAGCAGCACCGCGACCGCCGCGATCTTGAGCAACGCCGCTCGCCGGAAGGGCTGTGCGTAGGCGCGGGTCCAGGTCGCCAGCAGCCAGCCCGTCGCGGCGAGGCTGAACGGCACGACGCTGTACACGAAGTACCCCTCGCTGACCGACGGATGGTCGACCAGGAGGAAGCCGGCCCACCCCGCGATCAGCGCGCCGAGCAGGAACCACCCGAGCGGATCGCGACGCAGTTCACGCCTGGCGAGCAGGCCGTACCCGGTGGCAGCCAGCAGGTGCCAGGTCAGCAACAGGACCGCGACGACGGCGGCGCCGCCGATGGACAGCAGGTTCCCCGACGTCAACGCGGGGAGAATCACTCCACCCTCACCTGCCGGGGTCGGGTCCTTGGTCGCCGCGAGGTAGCCGCCCTGGGTCTTCACCACGGCGAGGAGTTGCAGCCCCGACCCGCTGGTGCTGCCGGCGACCGTGACCATGGTGGCGACCGCGGCGGCGACCAGCAGCGAACCGGCCGCGATGAACCGCCAGGGCGGCCGACGATCGCGGATCATCGGCAGGAGCGCCGGCAACCCGACCGCGCCGACCAGGATCGGCAGGATCGTCGGCTTGGAACCACCACCCACGACCGCGACGGCCAGGGCCAGCAGCCACAACCCCTTGCCACCGGTACCTCGGATCAGCAGGTCGATCAGGAAGATCCCGGCCGCGGCTCCGGCCGTCATCCCGAACGTCTGGGACGGGCTCAGCAGGCTGAACGGCGGTGACAGGTTCACGCTCGTGTCGATGAACAGGAAGAGGTTCGGCCCGGCCAGAGCAGCCGCCGCCAGTACTCCGGTCCACCACGCGCGGCTCACGGTCCGGGCCAGCGTCGCGAAGACCAGCAGCGCCACCAGCACCTGTGGCAGCAGCCAGAGCCGGTAGAGCACGGTGATCGGCGAGAGCTTCGTGATGTCGACCGAGGCAGCCATGTCGGCGTTGGGGAACCAGTGGTAGTCCAATGACTCCCCCGCCACCTGTGGCAACTGCGGAGGCACCGAGCGGGTCAGCTCGCTCAGCATCGACAGGTGGTACAGCAGATCCTGGTAGTACGACGTTCCGTCCGGCGGCGCCGGGTGGTACTTCATCGCGCCGAGCACAGTCCCACCGAGCAGCACGGTCGCGGCGATCACCATCCCCCACGTCCACCACAAGGGCAGCGGCCGGGGCTCCGCGATCCGCCAGTACTTCCGCAGCCGTGGCAGCGACGCGAACGCGATCAGCGCCAGCGCGGGCCAGACCACCAGCCACCGCTGCCAGCCGAGCGCCGTGAAGATCGCCCAGCCGGCCAGCTGGAACACGGCCCCGACGGCCGCCCCGAGCCCGAAGTCCTCCGCCCAGTTCCCCGTACTCCGCCACAACCCCCGCAGGATCAGGATTCCCGGCAACGCGACCGCCAGAGCGAAGTACAGGGTGTACTTCGCGATCGCGCCGATCGGGACGTCGAGCGAGAGCAGGGAGATCACTGTGACCAGGAACGGCAGGAGCCAAGGCAACAGCCGGGCCAATGTCCCGTGGCCGGCGTCCGCTCTGTGCGTGCGGGGGCGGTCCCGGGAGACCAGGGCGAGGTTCATCTACTGGGGACCTCGTCAAGCGCTTGGTGGCCCGGGTCCTCGAGGCTGTCGTAGCCGACCAGGAACTGCGGCCGCCGCTGGCTCGACTGGAACAGCCGCGCCACGTACTCACCCAGCAGCCCCAGGCAGAGCAACTGGATCGCCCCGATGATGCTGACCGCGAGGACCGTAGAGGTCCAGCCAGGGACGCTGTTGCCCGCCAGCTTGATGCCCAGAGCACCGATCACGAACAAGGCCGACACCACCCCGCCGAGCAGTCCCAGCCAGGTCGCCAGCCGCAGCGGAGCGGCCGAGAACGCCGTCACACTGTCGAAGGCCAGCCGGAACATCTTCGACCAGTTGTACTTCGTCACCCCTGCCGCCCGCTCGGCGCGAACGAACTTCACCTCGGCACTCGGAAACCCAAGCCACGGGATGACCAGCCGGAACACGCGGCCGTCCTCGGGCAACGCGTTCACGGTGTCCACGACCCGACGAGAGACGAGCCGGAAGTCCGCCGCGTCGAACGGGATGTCCTTGCCGACCAGACGACACATCAGCCGGTAGTACAGCTGTGCCGTGGTCCGCTTCGGCCAGGAGTCACTCGACCGGTCGGAGCGCACGCCGTACACGACGTCGACGTCCTTCTCCCGCGCGGTGGCGAGGAAGTCCGCGATCACCTCGGGCGGATCCTGGAGATCGGCGTCGATGGTGACCAGGTAGCGGCCGCGGGCGCGGCGGAACCCTGCCGACTGCGCGGCCTGGTGACCGGAGTTGCGGAGCAGGCGGACGACGCGGAGCTCGGGCCAGTCGGTCGCCGCGGCGAGCAGCATCGACGCGGTCGCGTCCCGGCTGCCGTCGTCGACCACCAGTACCTCGTAGCCGATGTCGAGTCCGTCGAGCAGCGGGCGCATCCGTTCGAAGAAGATCGGCAGCACCTCTTCCTCGTCGTACATCGGCACGACGACGGAGAGTTCGGGGTCCCCCATGTCCGGCTGTCCTCCAGGGTCGGGTGTCGGGTGAATGCCCGGTGCACCGTGTGGGCAGCCGATCGATGCGGCCGGGGTGAAAGTAACAGGTAGTCAGCTCTCGGGTGACACCGCGATCGCTCCGGTGCGCCGCGGGTCCCCCACCGCGAGCAGTCCGTCGGTGGGGTCCCAGAAGGCCGCGGCGACCCCACCGAAGTACATCGAGTGCGGCGGCATCGGGCGGACCGGGAGGTTGCTGGCGCCCTCGACCTCGAGGTCCTCCTCGAAGTCGACCACCACGTTCTCGCGGACCCGGACGTGCAGCCGCGGGTGCTCCACCGCTTCCTCGAGCGACAGCCCGCCGTGCGTGTAGAGCGCGTAGACCTGGGCGATCGCGGTCGGGATCCGGTCGGACCCGGGCGAGCTAATCGCCAGTACGGCGCCGTCGCCGTCCCGCCGTGCCACGCTAGGCGCCATGTTCGAGGTCAGCCGGGTACCCGGCGCGAGGCTGTGCGGCCCGCCGTGCACGAGTTCCTGCTCGCCGAGCGCGTTGTTCAACCAGATGCCCGTGCCCGGTGTCATCACACCCGAGCCGTACCCGGACGACACCGTGATCGCGCAGGCGTCACCTTCGTTGTCGACCACCGAGACGGTCGCGGTACTGGGGGAGCTGAGCGCGCGTAGATCTCCGGCCGCCGCGAGGTCGAGCACCTTCTGCCCCTCGAGCCGGCGCACGTCCTCCACGTCCAGCTCGGCCAGCCGCTGACCCAGTACGGCGTGCTGGACCTCGACCAGCCGCTCCAGCTCGTCCGGACGCCAGCTGCCCTGCTTCGGAATCCCGTCCAGCAGGGCGAGCATCGCGGCGACCGCGACACCGCCGACAGCCGGCGGCGGGTTCGTCGCGAGGGTCCAGCCGTTCTGCCGGACGGTCAGCGCCGGCCGGACGATCGCCTCGTACGCCGCGAGGTCCTCCGCGGTCAGGATGCCCTCGTTGTCGGCCATGTCCCGGACGAGCAGCTCGGCCAGTTCCCCGGTGTACATGGTCTCCGCGCCGGCCGAGGCGATCAGCTCGAGTGCCTCGGCGAGCTCGGGGATCACCACGTTCGTGCCGGCCTTGATCACCACGCCGTCGTCGTCGTGCACGACCCCGTGGCTCGGCCGGTGCCAGCCGAAGATGATCTCGTGGGTGTAGCCGAGGTAGTAGCCCGACGTCCGGCTCAGCGGGAACCCCTGCCGGGCGACCTCGATCGCGGGCCGGACCACCTCGCTCCACGGCGCGTTGCCGCAACGCCGGTGCGCCAGGTCGAGGGCCTTCATCCCGCCGGGCGTGGCGACGGACCCGTGCCCCACGGTGGTCGTGGTCCCGCCGCCGTAGTCGGTGGTCACGTCCCAGACGCCGCGGCCGAACCGTTCGCCGGTCAGGCCGCGGCCCGGCATCTCCACCCAGCCGTCGATGGTGACAGCCTCGCCGCCGGCCACCTGCAGGGTGACGAAGCCACCCGAGGCCGGCGAGACGACACCGATCTCGTTCACCATCGTCACCAGGGTCGCGGCGATCGCGGCGTCGACCGCGTTACCGCCCTCGGCCGCGAGCCGTACGCCGGCCTCGGCCGCCGTCGCGTTGGGCGCGGCGACCGCGACCCTGGGCTTCGTCATCGGTCGTTCTCCGGACTGTCAGCCGACGCGCTGGACAGCGCCGAAGCGGTCGACGGTCACCTGTACCGCGGCCTGGCGGGCGGCCGCGACCTCGGTCTCGGTGAGGGTCCGGTCCGGAGCACGGAAGCGCAGTGCGAACGCGAGCGACTTCTTTCCCTCGCCGATCTGCTCGCCGGTGTAGACGTCGAAGAGCCGGATCGACTCCAGCAACTCCCCCGCGCCCTCGGCCAGCGCCGCTTGTACATCCGCCGCCGAGGCGTCGGCCGGCACGATCAGCGCCACGTCCTCCTTGGCCACCGGGTACGACGAGAACGGGTCCGCCACGATCGACGACGGCGCGGCCGCCATCAACGCCTCCAGGTCGAGCTCGACCGCGCTCGACCGGGCCGGCAGCCCGAACGCCTGGCAGACCTTCGGGTGCAGCTCACCGGCGTGACCGACGACCTTGCCGCCGACGGACACCTCGGCGCACCGGCCGGGATGCCAGGGCGCGAGCTCCACATTCCGCAGTACCGGCTCGACGCCGACCGCGTCGGCAACAGTCCGGGCCACCTGTACGGCGTCCGCCCAGCCCGCGGGCCGGCCCTTGCCCCACCAGCCGGAGGGGGTCCGCGAACCGGTCAGCACGACCGCGAGATGGAGCGGCTGGTCCGGCAGCGCGTCGTTCAGCGCCTGGATCTCTTCGTCGCTCGGGCGCTGCACGACGGACGGCAGCGGCGCGGGCTTGGCGTCCGGGCGGGGCAGGAAGACCAGGCCGGTCTGGAAGATCGCCAGGTCGGTGGCCCCGCGACCGACGTTGCGCTCGGCGGTCCGCAGTACCGTCGGCAGCAGCGTCGTCTGCATCGACGGCTCCTCGTCCGACAGCGGGTTAGCCAGCCGGACCGTCGTCCGACGCGGGTCGTCCGCGGACAGGCCCATCGCTTCGAAGTCGGCGTCGCCCACGAACGGGTACGACACGACCTCGGTCAACCCGGCCCCGATCAGCGCGGTCGCGATCCGCCGGCGGCGACGCTGCGACACGGTCAGACCCTGACCACCAGGAGCGGGCGGCAGGATCGACGGCACGTTGTCGTAACCGAACAGCCGGATGACCTCTTCGGCGAAGTCGTTCGGATCCCGCAGATCCGGCCGCCATGACGGTGCACCGACGACCAGGGTGTTGTCGTCGCCCTGCGGACCGGTGACGGAGCAACCGACAGCGCGCAGATGGCGGACCGACTCCTCGACCGAGATCGGGGCACCGGCGACCCGGGCCGCGTGGTCGGCGCGAAGGGTGACGCGCTTCGGCAGCAGGTGCGTGTCGATGACGGTCTCGTCGGGCTGGATCGTGCCGCCGGCCAGCTCGGCCAGCAGATCGGCGACCCGCTGCGCGGCGAACCGCGGCAGGGCCGGGTCGACCTCGCGCTCGAACCGGCGGGACGCCTCGGACGACAGCTTGTGCCGGCGCGACGAACGGGCGATCACGACCGGGTCGAAGTGCGCCGCCTCGATCACCACGTCGATGGTCGACTCCGAGATCTCGGTGGACGCGCCACCCATCACACCGGCGATTCCGATCGGACCGGAGTCGTCGGTGATCAGCAGGTCCTCGGGGTCCAGCTCGCGGGTCTGGTCGTCCAGCGTCATCAGCTTCTCGCCGGGGGTCGCCCGCCGGACCACGATCTCGCCGGACAGCCGGTCCCTGTCGTAGCCGTGGATCGGCTGGCCCAGCTCGAGCATCACGTAGTTGGTCACGTCGACACCGATCGAGATCGGCCGCATCCCCGTCAGCACCAGCCGCTGCTGCAACCAGCGCGGCGACGGAGCCTTCGGGTCGATCCCGGTCACGGTCCTGGTGACGAAGACGCTGTTCGCCTGCGCGTCGTCCACCCGCACCGGGTAGCCGCCGGTCTCCACCCCGGTCACGGTCAACGCCGCCGGATCCTTCAACTCCACCCCGTACGCCGTGGCGGCCTCGCGGGCGACGCCACGGATCGACAGGCAGTAGCCGCGATCCGGGGTCACCGCGATGTCGAGCACGTCGTCGCGCAACTGGAGCAGCTCGATCGCGTCGTCGCCCGGCTTCGCCTCGCCCGGCTCGAGCACGACGATGCCGTGCGTGCCGTCGTCGCCGAGGCCCAGCTCGGAGCTCGAGCAGATCATCCCGTTGGAGACGTGGCCGTAGGTCTTGCGCGCGGAGATCGCGAAGCCACCAGGCAGCACCGCGCCCGGGAGCACGACGACGACCAGGTCGCCGACCTCATAGTTGTCGGCACCGCAGACGACCCACTGCGGCTCGTCCTTGCCGATGTCGAGCGAGGTCCAGCGGATGGTCTTGCCGTTTTTCTGCGGCTCCGGCTCGAAGGTGAGCACCCTGCCGACCACCAGCGGCCCGGTCAGCCCCGCGCCCGCCTCGTCGACGGTCTCCACCTCGAGCCCGGCGCGAATCAGCTTCTCGCCGACGTCCCGGCCGGTCACCCCGGCGGGCAGCTCGACGTACTCACGAAGCCATGACAGTGGGACCCGCATCAGATCTCCATCCCGAACTGGCGGCTGAACCGCACATCACCCTCGACCATGTCCCGCATGTCCTGGACGCCGTTGCGGAACATCAACGTGCGCTCCAGCCCCATCCCGAACGCGAACCCGGAGTACCGATCGGTGTCGATGCCGGCGGACTGCAGGACGCGCGGGTTCACCACACCGCAGCCACCCCACTCGATCCAGCCCTCGCTGCCACAGGCGCGGCAGGGGCGGTCCGGGTTGCCGACGGACGCGCCACGGCAGACGAAGCACTTGAGGTCCACCTCGGCGGACGGCTCGGTGAACGGGAAGAAGTTCGGCCGCAGCCGCGCTTCCAGCCCCTCGCCGAACATCGACTGGACGAAGTGGTCGAGCGTGCCCTTCAGGTGCGCCAGCGTGATGCCTTCGTCCACCACCAGGCCCTCGACCTGGTAGAAGACGGGCGTGTGCGTCGCGTCGAGCTCGTCGGTCCGGAACACCCGGCCCGGGCAGATCACGTAGATCGGCGGCTTGCGGGTCAGCATCGTCCGCGCCTGCACCGGCGAGGTGTGGGTCCGCAGTACCGTCCCAGACCCGGGCGGGTCGACGAAGAAGGTGTCCTGCATCTGCCGCGCCGGGTGGTCGGGCTGGAAGTTCAGCGCGTCGAAGTTCAGCCACTCGGCCTCGACCTCGGGGCCCTCGGCGACGTCCCAGCCGAGCGCGGTGAAGACGTCCGCGATCTGTTCGGAGATCAGCGACAGCGGGTGCCGCGCGCCGAGCTCGGGAGTGTGCCACGGCAGCGTCACGTCGACGCGCTCGGTGGCCAGCATCCGCTCCTCGTGCTCGGCCTCGAGGATGGCGAGCCGGGCCGCGAAGGCCTCGTTGATCGCCTTGCGGGCCGAACCGATCCGCTGCCCGGCCTCCTTGCGCCCCTGCGGCGGCAGCGCCCCGATCTCACGGTTCGCCAGCGCGATCGGCGACCGGTCGCCCAGATGAGCGAGCTTCGCCTCCTGCAACTGTGCGAGGTCCGTGGCCGACTCGAAGGCCTTGAGCGCCTCGTCGCGGGTCCGCTCCACCTCTTCGGCGTGCAGCGGTGTCACCTCGACCGGGTCATAGTTCTTGTTCGGACCGGACATGCACAGGCCTTCCATTGCTTCAGTGATGTGGGGAAAGTCTATGAACTGGCACGAGCGCGTTGCGCGCGGGCCGAGGCGTAGAGACAGACGGCGGCCGCGGTGGCCAGGTTGAGGCTCTCCGCGCGGCCGTAGATCGGGACCTTCACCGAGCGGTCGACGATCGCGTCGAAGCCGTCGGGCAGGCCGTGCGCCTCGTTGCCGAACAACCAGACGGTCGGCTTGGCCAGCGTCCCGTCCTCGATGCACTCGTCCAGGTCGGAACTGCCGTATCCGTCCGCGGCGAGCACCTGCAGGCCCTGCTCACGCCAGGTCTTCGCGGCCGTCACCACGTCCGCCTCGACCGCGATCGGCAGGTGGAACAGGCTGCCCACGCTGGCCCGGACCGCCTTCGGATTGTGCGGATCCACCGACTCCGCCGACAGCACGACGGCATCCGCACCGGCCGCGTCCGCCGTACGGATCAGGGTCCCGGCGTTGCCCGGGTCCCGCACCTGGACGCCGACGGCCACCAGGCTCGCGGTCCGCGGTACGGCCTGGTCCAGCGGTACGTCGACCAACTGACAGACGGCGACAACCCCTTGCGAGGTGACCGTTTCGCTCAGCGCCTCGACGGCGGCCCGGTTCACGTCGTACCACGGGACGTCCGCGGCGGACGCGAGGTCCCGCAGGTCGCGGTGCCGGGTGGCCACGTCGGGTTCGGCGTACACCTCGAGCACCAGTTCGCGGTGCTCGAGCGCCTCCCGGACCGCCTGCGGTCCCTCGACCAGGAAGCGCCCGGTCTTGCGCCGGAACGCACGAGTGGCGAGCCTCCGGGCCTGCTTGATCCGCACGGATTGCGCGGTCAGCAGACCTGGGCTCGCCACTTCGGTGCTTGCTTTGCTACTGGATCGCTGCGGCTCAGGCCGCGGCGTCGCTCTTGGCGTTCAGGTCGGCCGGCAGGGCCGCCTTCGCCAGTGCCACCAGCGCGGAGAACGCGGGCGCGTCGTTGACCGCCAGGTCGGCCAGGATCTTGCGGTCGACCTCGACCTCGGCCAGGCGAAGACCCTGGATGAGGCGGTTGTAGGTCAGGCCCTCGGCGCGAGCCGCGGCGTTGATCCGCTGGATCCACAGCTTGCGGAAGTCGCCCTTGCGCGCCTTGCGGTCACGGTAGGCGTAGACGAGCGAGTGGGTGACCTGCTCCTTGGCCTTGCGGTACAGCCGCGAGCGCTGGCCGCGGTAACCGCTGGCCTGCTCGAGTACGACCCGGCGCTTCTTGTGGGCGTTGACCGCCCGCTTCACGCGTGCCATGAGGTGTTACTCCTTGTGTTTCTGCGCCGGAGAAGGTGGTCCACCCGGCGGGGTGTTCGGGGGGTGGGAAGAGCTGGCTCAGATACCGAGGAGCTTCTTGGCCTTCTTGACGTGCGACGGAGCGACCTCGACGGTGCCGGACAGGCGACGCTTGCGCTTGGTCGACTTCGCCTCGGCGAGGTGGCGCTTGCCGGTCTGCTCGCGACGCAGCTTGCCCGAACCCGTGATCCGGATGCGCTTCTTCATCCCCGAGTGGGTCTTCATCTTCGGCATGGCTATGTACTCCTGGTTTCTTTCGTTGACTCGATCGGGTGAGGCTCCGGCCTCGCGGCCGGAGCGCACCATCACTCCGGATCGAGGTTGTCTGCCGGACCCTTCGGCTTCTTGGTGGCGCCGGCGGCGCGCTCGGCCTCGTGCTGCTTCAGCTGCTCAGCACGCTCCACACGCTCGGCCTCCTGCTCGGCCTCGTGCTCGGCCTGCTTCTTGGCCTTCTCGGCTTCCACGTCCACGCGCGCCTCGGACTTCTTCTTGTGCGGTCCGAGCACCATGATCATGTTCCGGCCGTCCTGACGCGGCGACGACTCGACGAAGCCGAGCTCGCTGACATCTTCGGCCAGCCGCTGCAGCAGCCGGAACCCCAGCTCGGGGCGGGACTGCTCGCGACCGCGGAACATGATGGTGATCTTGACCTTGTCACCGGCACGCAGGAACCGAACGACGTGACCCTTCTTGGTCTCGTAGTCGTGCGGGTCGATCTTCGGCCGCAGCTTCATCTCTTTGATGACGGTGTTGGTCTGGTTCCGGCGTGACTCGCGCGCCTTCTGCGCGGTCTCGTACTTGTACTTGCCGAAATCCATCAGCTTGCAGACCGGCGGACGTGCCGTGGCCGCAACCTCGACCAGGTCGAGATCGGCTTCCTGTGCCAACCGAAGTGCGTCCTCGATCCGGACGATGCCTACCTGCTCACCGTTCGGTCCGACCAGGCGCACCTCAGGAACGCGGATGCGCTCGTTGACGCGCAGTTCAATGGTGATGGGTCCTCCTGGGTTGTTCGTTTTTACTGGTGCCACCTGAGTGTTCGCGCGGGGGTTTTCGCCCTGGAAATGACGAAAGGCCTCCGTGCGTCCACACGAAGGCCCAATTCCCAGATCGACGACGGTCCCACCCCGCTGAGGGGAGCTACGCCGTACGATCGCCGCTGTCCACCGGCCTGAACCGGAATGAACCTCGGCGTGACCGGGACCCGCCGACTTTCCATCGACTGGGTGGGAGGTGGCCCTCCGCTTAGACTCGAACCACCGGCAGCCCTCGAGTATTCCGCTCAGGGGTCACCGCTGGACCGGGTCGGTCGCCATGCAAGAGTAACAGCATGACCGACCCAGTCTCCACTCCGCCGGAATCAGCGACCGACCACGCCCCTGGAGACGGTGGTGAGCAGTCGCCGCGGGTGGATCCGATGTCGACGGTGTCGCGTGACATCGCCGAGGTGCCGAGTGTGGAGATCATCTCGACCGCGGCCCTCCACCTGATGAGCGCCGCCGCCGTCAACCTCGGCCTGGCCGAGGACCTCCCCGAGCACAAGGACCTGGACGAGGCCCGCTCCCTCATCGACGCCCTGGCCGGCCTCCTCGACGCCTCGGCCCAGAGCCTCGGCCACCACCACGCCGCCCCCTTGCGCGACGGCCTCCGCTCCCTCCAGCTCGCCTTCAAGGAAGCCTCCACCATCCCCGACGAACCAGGCGCCGGCCCCGGCGAGAAGTACACCGGCGAAGTCCACCCCGCAGCCTCCCGCCGCCGCTAGGTCGGAGAAGTCGCCGAGTCGTGGATTCGGGTCATTGGCAATCGATTGCCGGGCTCGCGGATCCACGACTGAGCGACCACTCACCTGCGATGCCGCGGTTAGAGGCTGAAGGCTATCGAGCGGAGGATCAGGGCGGCGATGAACACGACTGTGAATGCCAGATCGATGGACAGGCCGCCGGCTCTGATCGGGCGCACCTTTCGCCGCACCGGCGCGAGTACCGGCTCTGTCCAGGCGTGAGTGATGGAGCGCGCCCGGCCGGCCCACTGGGCGCCGTTCGCCACCACACCTGTCCAGTCCAGCACCATGCGCACGATCAGCAGCAAGATGAACGCCGTCAGGGCGTACCCGATCAGGGCTCCGATGATGCTCACTGGTGCACCATCCTCTGGTCGGTAACTCTGGATGGGTTGCCGATGCACCCGAGGTGCCGTT
>NZ_JBHSKE010000033.1:0-53171 GCF_042657745.1 Kribbella qitaiheensis
GCGGAGAGTCAACACATCGAGTAGATCCTCTGGATATCTCAGAAACAATCAAACTGACTTGAATCATTTGTTATTCAAAGGAATCCGCCACAAACAAAAGACAACCCAACACCCAAAATCCCAGACAGGACCAGGGTGGACAAGATCATCCAATGCCGTGAACGGGGTTAATACTGTATTTCGGCATTGACTTTCGGCACGCTGTTGAGTTCTCAAGAATCGGACGCACACCGCATCCCCAGCCTTTCGGCCTGGACTCCGGGGCAACCCGCCAAACTTTACTATTTCGTCCGGGGCCGGTCAAATCGGCCTCTTTCGTCCTAGTCCCCTGCAAGACTCAGTGACCGAAACCCGCTCAGGGCGTGTTTCGGTAGTCAGGACCTTCAGGGAGTTCGGAGCGTCCGGCCGCTTTCGCGTCCCGCACTCGCTCCGACAAGGGGGAACATTACTGACGTTCGCGGCGAAGATGCAAATCGGGGTCTGGACCTTGTCCGAACCCTTGCAGAGCACCTCTCCGCGAGCTCACCGACCATGGTCCACCACAGCACAAGTCCCGCGTGATCGCGGCAGCGAGACCGAGCCCCGGAACCAGGATCTAGCTGAGCTTCGGGCAGCTGATCTCCTCGTCGTTCTGGACGAAGACGAGTGCCTTGCCCGACTCATCCGCACGCAGCACGGTGTCCGCCGTACGGCAGCCGAACGACCCGTGCGACCGCGGCGCGAACGTCATCGGCTCCTGCCCCGGGAAGGTCACCGACAGCCGGCCTTGGTCACGCACCACGGTGAACGTCGCGCCAGGACGCAACTCGTACGTGCCCTCGAGCGCCGCGAGCTCGTCGATCCCGGGCCACTCCGGCTCGTCCAGGTCCGCGGGATAGTCCTTCCACCCGTACGACGAGGCGATCGTGGCGAAGGCCCTCTGCACGACATACGAACCGTTGTCGCCATTGGTCATCACCGCGGCGCCTTGTCCCGTATCCCGGTAGGCCAGCAGGTGGCACTTGAAGCCGTGGTTGCCTCCACTGTGGCCGAAGGTGGTCCCATCGTTCCCCAAGAACAGCCCGAGTCCGAGCGCATCCAGCCCGCCGATCCGATCGGACGATGGCACCTGCTGAGTGAGCATCTCCCTCGCCAGCTCCGGAGACAGCAGCGCTCCGTCGGCGCCGGCGTACGCGCTTTGGACGGCTATAGCGAAGGTGCAGAGGTCGCTAGGGGTGGTCCAGAGGCCGGCGGCGGCCAACTCGGGGTACGTGTGCCAGCGGCCTTCGACCGCGCGTCCGAACTCGTCGTGCGCCGTGGCAGCACGCGCCTGCGATTCCTCGGGAAGAGGCTGTGAGTAGTCACTCGACGACATCCCGAGCGGATCCAGGACCAATTCGCGCAGGAGCTCGCGGAACGGCGTACCGGTGACGTCTTCCAGGAGCTGCTGCATAACCACGGTTCCGCCACCGGAGTACCGGAACTGGGTGCCGGGGACTGTGTCGACCCGTACTCCGAAGGTGTTCGTCGGGCGGACACCGTCGAGGACCTGCAGTGGTGTCGGTACTTCGGCATCGTGCGCGTAGCCGGGGAACCCGTGCACGGTCAGACCCGCACTGTGGCTCGCCAGGTGGCGCAAGGTGACCACAGGCTGCCAGTCGCCGGTGGGTGGTAGCTGCCAGGAGGTGAGCCGGCGGTTCACGTCCTCGTCGAGGTCGAGCAGACCTCTGTCGACCAGGCGGAGCATGGCGAAGACCGCGATCGGCTTGCTGATCGAGCAGGCCTGGAACAACGTGCCCGGCGCGACCGGATCCGTCCGGCCCGCGTCGACGACTCCCGCGCTCCCCCGGTCGACGATCTCGCCGCCCTCGATCAGCGCCCAACTGACCCCCGGCACCTTGAACTTCTCGAGCTCCGCCGCGATCCCGTCCCGCAGTACGTCGGTCAACTCCGTCGCCTCCCCAGGCTCAGTTGGTTCGGAGCCTAGTTGCGCCGCGGGGCAAGGAACGGCCGCGGGCGCCCGGGGTGCCGGGCGCCCGCGGCCGTCGACTCGTCACCGCGACGGCTGGGGTGCCTCGCAGTCGATCTTCGGGTTGGCGCCGATGTAGTTCAACGGCCCGGCGATGATGGTCACGAGGATCGTGCCCACCTTGGCGCAGGTGGCGTCCGAACCGGAGAAGTACTCCCGCTGCCCTGCGGCGGCGACACCGATCAACAACCACACGACGACGACGATCGTGACGATGCGAGAACCTGTCGTAGAAGCTCTACGAGTGCGCATGGCTACCTTTCTGACACTGGTCCACCCCCGTGGATCCACAATCTGGTGCCCGCCGAACACGCAGCGAAAACGTCGGGACCTCGCTGTCGATTCGCGGCCGGGTCGTTCGTCAGCTCTGTGAGCGCCCACCAGGGGCGATCCGCGGGCGTTTCGGCGGTCGCGGGACGGAAGGGAATCACCATGAGCAAGTACCTGTACCTGTACCGCGGGCCGGCCACCCCGATGGAGGACTTCACCCCCGAGCAGGGTGAGGCGCAGATGAAGGCCTGGACCGAGTGGATGGGCAAGGCCGCGTCCGCGATCGTGGACCAGGGGAACCCGTTGGTTCCGAAGGCGTCGGTGCGCGACGACGGATCGGCGACCAAGCCGAGTGACCAGAACGGCTACACCATCGTCGAGGCGACGGACCTCGAGGCCGCCCAGGCGTTGCTGGCCGGCCACCCGTTCCTGTCCGAGGGCAAGGGCCGCTTCGCGGTGGAGATCTTCGAGATCCAGCCGATGTAGGAACGCCCAGAGGTAGTGCGCTCAGACCTCGGCGAACTCGAAGTACGGCTTGATCTCGGCGTTGACAAAGGCGCCGATGCTCGGAGCCGCGAGGAGGCCGGCGTACGTCGGCTGGGGGACGTCGTAGTACTGGTAGACGCTGCCGTTGACGTATTCCAGCTCCAGCGTCCGCCTGGCGACGTCGTACCCGACCGACCTGACACTCGCCGACTCCACCAGCCGCCGCCTCATCGCGCGTCTCCTCACCGACATCACGTCCTCGACCTCGGACATGATGCCCGGCCCGGCGGGCCGAAACCTTCTCGACCGCGGTCATGTCTGTACTTCGTCGAGACGGGTTGCGGTGTCCGCCTGGGCCGGGGCCTTCGGGGGTTGCAGGGCGGCGAGCACGCGGGCCAGCTCGCCGATGACGGCGTGGAGCTGGCTGACCACAGAGGTGTCCAGGGTGATCGGGTCGTCGTCAGGCGGCGGGAGGTTGAGGTTCGAGGCGAAGCGGGTGCGGGTGTCCTCGGAGGCGAGGGTGAGGGACGTGTCCAGCGCCTCCTGGAGCTGGGGGCTGGGCACCATGCCGGGGCGCTCGCGCCACTTCGCGACCGTGCGTGGGGAGACGCCGAGGTGCTCGGCGAATGCCTCGTTGGTCAGGCGCATCGCCGCCTGCAGGGCGCGCGCATGCCTGCCGGTCCACTGATCGATGACTGTCATCGGCTCACTCCCCAGCTCGACTACTCTATGCAATCAGATTACGACGATCGGGTGAGCGTTTGGGTGCTTGATCAGTGCCCTGTGGATACAGCGCCGGTTCGTGGTTCCGCGCCTCCGGCGGGCGTTGACTGTCGGCCATGGACGAGACCAGCGGAAGACCCGCGACGATGCTCCGGCCGCGGCGGCGTCACCTGAAGATCGCCGTACCGACGGGCCCACGGCGGTTCCAGCTCGTGCGGCACGTCGACATCTCCGGAGTCAGCGGTACTGGGGTGGTCGCGGAGGGCGTCGAGTGGACCGACGGCTCGGTCACCCTGCACTGGGGCGGCCGTTACCCGACGACAACCGTCTGGCAGGACGGGGTCGACGCACTGCTGTCGGTGCACGGCCACAACGGCGCGACCACGATCCAATGGCTCGACTGAACTCGGTAGGGCCGGCGCGGCAACCCCCTGCAAAAGGTCGCCGGCCCTACCGACTACTCCGAGAGCATCAGCTGAGCGTGTCCGTTGTCGTCGGCTCGGCCGTCCTCGATCGCCTCGACAGGCAGATCGTTGGCGGCCGCCGACAGCCGGGTGAGCGTGCCGAGCAGGTCGACGCACTTCGCAACCTCACCCGGATTGTTGGCAAGCCACCAGACCATGCCCCGTACTGCGACGGCCGGCCGCCGCGTCAGCGGTCAGCCGGCCAGGGAGCGAAGGGCCCTACGGGAGGGAGCCAGCAGGACCGGCTTGTACGGGCAGCGGGAGTCGGTGAGCGTCTCGTAGGCGCGGATCGCCCGGTCCGCGGCGTCCCAGCCTTGCTCGGCAGGGCTCTTCCCGAGGCCGCGGTTGCGGACCAGTGCGCCGTAGAAGGCCGAGCAGAAGACGGTCGCCTCGTACCAGCCGATCACCGTGCTGGTCCCGATATAGGTGATCTCGTCCTGCAGGCAGTCGCGGATCGCCCGCTGCCACTTGCCGATTCCGGTCTTGCAGCCGTCGGCGATCACCACGCCGCTGGCGATACCCCACGACCGGTCCAGAAACCAGTCCGCGAGAGCGGTGAGGGACACCTGGGTCTGCCCGTCCGTGGACAGGAACGACGGCTCCTCGCTGTGGTCACCGTGCGCCATCACGTGCAGCACGGTCGAGGGCGTGGTCAGCGCGGAGAAGGCCGTTTCGTGGTCGCGGGTGCGGACGAAGTTCACGTCGATCACCGGGCTGTTCCAGCCGGCGTTGATGTTGCTGGTGATCCCCTGGACGAAGGTCATCGAGGCGTCGAAGGAACTGTCCAGGCCGAGGTCCACCAGCGTGATCAATCGGTTCTTCATCGCCCACCCCTCGAACGAGTCCCGGTCCCCGCCTCTGAGGTCCCGACCCATCATGACCCAGGCCGCCGACAGTTTCGCGTCGGCGTCCACGGATACGGTGACGGGAGCGGCTACCACTGGAGGATGTCCGATGAGCGAACTCGCACCGACCGTCACGCTGAGCAACGGAGCCGGTCTGCCCCGGCTCGGCCTCGGTACCTCGCCGATGAACGACGAGGAGGTCGAGCGCGCCGTAGTACAGGCGCTGGAGGTCGGGTACCGCCTGGTCGACACCGCGGAGGCCTACCGGAACGAGGTGGGCGTCGGGCGGGCGTTGAAGGCGTCCGGAGTACCGCGGGACGAGGTGTTCGTGACCTCGAAGTTCAACAAGCACCGGCACAGCGTCGAGGGAGCGCGGGCGGCGTTCGAGGTGAGCGCCGAGAAGCTCGGCGTCGAGTACCTGGACCTACTGCTGATCCATTGGCCGAACCCGGACCACGGCCAGTACGTCGAGGCGTGGCGCGGCCTGATCGAGCTCCGCGAAGCGGGCCTGGTCCGGGCGATCGGCACCTCCAACTTCAAGCCGTCGCACCTGCAGAAGCTGATCGACGAGACCGGCGTCGCGCCCGAGGTCAACCAGATCCAGCTGAGCCCAATCTGGACCAAGCAGGCCGAACGCGACTTCAACACCGCCCACGGCATCGTCACCGAGTCCTGGAGCCCTCTCGGCAAGGGCAGCGACCTCCTGGACCACCCCACCGTCACAGCAGCCGCCAAGGCCCACGACAAGACCCCAGGCCAGGTCGTACTCCGCTGGCACATCCAGCAGGACCTGGTGCCGATCCCCAAGTCCTCCAACCGCGAGCGCCTCGAGCAGAACCTCGCGGTCTTTGACTTCGAGCTGACAGCCGACGAGCTCGCCGCGCTGTCAGCCCTGAACGGGACCGGTCGAGCCCCAGCCGACTCGGACAAGACCGGCCACTGAGTACCGCGGTACGGGCTTCTAGCCCTTGGTGGCGATGTAGTAGGCGTTGAAGACGTCCTCGTCGACATGGGCGACCTCCACCGTGGAGAATCCCGCGTCGGCGAGCATCTGCTCTGCCTTCTGCTGTCCCCAAACGGTCCCGAGACCGTCGCCGTCGAGGGACAACGACACGGTCATGCAGTGCATCGTGGAGACGCCGTAGAGGAAGGTGGCAAAGGGGTTGTCGAGATTGTCCTCGAGATTGCTCGACGCCTGGACGTCCACCATCAAGAACACGCCGCCCGGTCGGAGCGACGCCGCGATACCGGCGAGCACCTGGGCGGGGTGGGCCTGGTCGTGGATGGCGTCGAACGCCGTGACCAGATCGAACCGTGCTGTCTCCCCCAGGTCGGACACATCGCGTACTACGAACTCGGCGTTCGGCAGGCCGAGCCTGGCTGCCTCCTCGCGTCCGGCGGCGATTCCCTCGTCGGAGAAGTCGTAGCCGACGCAGTTGGAGCTGGGATAGGCCTGGGCGATCAGGTTGATGGCGTGCCCACTGCCGCAGCCGATGTCGGCGACGTCGATCCCGGCGCGGAGACGCTCCGGAAGGCCTGGGAGAAGTGGAAGGATGCCGTCGATCAGCGCGACGTCGAAGACAGCGCCGCTGTCCTCGGCCATCAGGCGATGAAACTCCGCGTACTCCGAATACGGCACGCCGCCGCCGTTGCGGAAGCACTCCGCAAGGTGCGACTCGACTCCCGCGAGGAGTGAGATGAACTGGGTCGTGCTTGCGAGGTTGCCCGGGCCGGCGGCTCGGGTGAGCGACGCGGCGTGCTCGGGAGGTAGCCGATAGGTGCGGTCGGCCGGCTCGTATTCGACTATTCGCGCGGTGGTCATCGCCCCCAGCCACTCGCGGACGTAGCGCTCCTGGAGGTCGGCCGCACCAGCGATCTCGTGGCTGGTCGCGGGCGGGAGGTCGGCCAGCGCCTCGTAGAGACCCACCTGGTGGCCGATGCTGACGAGCAGCGCGAGCGTGGCGTTGTTGAGTACGCCGACCATCTGCTCGCCGAAGGCCTCGGCGCGACCCTGGTCGAAGGCTGGAGAGGTTGGGGCGTCGGAGGCTGGGGTGAGTGTGTCGGTCATGGTGCGCTCCTTCGGTCGGTGCTTCGAGCATCGACCGGTGGATGGACACCGAGCATCGGTGAACTCGCCTAGTTCTCGCCTACTCCCGGCCTAGCTCCTGCATGGCGAAGGCCGCGGCCTCTGTGCGGTTCCGGAGGCCGAGCTTCGACAGGAGGCTGGCTACGTGGTGCTCTACCGTCCGGCGGCTGATGTAGAGGCGAGCGGCGATCTCTGGGTTCGGCAGACCTTCAGCAAGCAGGTCGAGGACGTCTCGCTCGCGTTTCGTCAGTACGCCAAGGCCTCTGGGGCCTATGCGCGCCGCAGCAGCACCGGCCGAGCGCAACCAGGCGGCGGCTGCATCAGCGTCCCTGGCCGCGCCCAAATCCTCGAAGATCGCCAAAGCCATCCGTGCCTCCGCTACTGCCGGCCCCGACGGTCGGAGCTGCCCTGCCTCTGTCACCGGCTCTGCCCGATCTTGCTGCTCCCCTGCGAGGGCGGTTGCCAGGGCCATTCGGGTGCGCGCCGATTCGAGCGGCATCTCCAGACGGCTGAACCTGGCCTGTGCCGAGGTCAGGAGTCCGACAGCCTCGTCCGGCAGCGCTCGTCCCAGGAGGCGTTCACTCCGCGCTGTGATGAGTACGCTCCCTGCGCTCTCACCCAGTGCTGCCAGCCGCCTACCTTCGATTACCGCTGCCTCGCGATCACCCGTGGCGAGACAGGCCTCGCCGAGTACCTCACGAAGCCGAGCTTCCTCCAGGTGACGACCCGCGGTGGTGTCGAGCTGCCGTCGTACATAGGAGACCGCAGTCGCCGGCTCCTCGCCTGCCAGGTAAGCGGCAGCCAGTACAGGCCGCACTGCGAGGTGGTCCTCGTACCCCTCCAGTAGTTGCCTGGCCTCCCTAACTCTCCCCTGCCCCAATCGCAGGTCAGCCAGGTAGGCGGCGGCCTCGGCCTGGACCGCAGGCAACGACTCCTTCGCCAATTCCGCTGCGGCGGCCAGTTCCACCTCGGCTCTGGTCCAATCACCAGTCGACACCAGTACTGCGCCGTACGACGCACGGCAGACCGCGTTTAGGTACGGGCATCCGTAGCGCGCGATGAAGCCGTCGAGCGAGCGGGTCCACTGCACGACCCGGCTGAAGTCGGCTCCTCGAACACAGCACCGCATCAACAGGCAACTGGTGAACACCACCGTGTCCAGGCTCGAACCCTCGCCGCCCAGCGCTCCCGCCAGAGCCTCGTCGAGCAGCGCAGTACCGGCGTCGACCCGGCCGAGATCTATCAGAACCGAACCACGCATGCTGAGCGCGCAGAGTTCCAGATCGTGGTCCTTGGTCTCGAGGGCGATCCGGTGTGCCTCCTCCGCGGCGAGGGCAGCGCGAGCCGAATCGTCGTCAGTGTCGGCCTTCGCCAACAAAGCCCAAGCCGTCAGAACCGGCACATCCAAAGGCTCAGCAAATCGAACTGCCCGTGCGGCCCAACCCCTTGCCACAGCAAGGTTTCCGGCGTTCGCGACGTAGAGGAGGCTCAACCCCACAGCCAGTTGAACTGCCTCCGCCGGATCGGTGCGGCTGAACTCGGCATACGCCCGCTCCCAGCAGGTAAAGGCCTCCCGGATGTCGCCCAGCCACCAGTGCGCGGTACCCAGGCCGGCAAGGCCCTCGGCGGTCTCGCCCCTCCCGACCAACTCGCCGAACGCATCCCGCGCCGCCACCCAGTCCCCCGCCGCCAGCGCAACTCCGCCAGCCACCAGGAGACCCCCAGCCTCCACCACCCTCCCGACGGTACTGGACCCGCGCCCTCACACGGGACCGGCCCTGACTGCCCGTAACACTCGGGAACAGTCAGGTACGGGTGAGGTGACGACCATTGATCCCGGCGTACAGGCGGTATGCGCGGGTACGCCGGGATCAACTGGGTCAGAACCCTGTCAGTGTGTGCGGGTTCGGAGTCCCCAGCCGAAGGGGTAGAGCGGGTGGTAGTTGCGGTCGCCGATGTTGATGGGCTCCTGGTCGGCGCTCCGGGGCCAGGTGTGTGACAGCTTGCCCGTGAAGGGCTTCTTGCCGAACAGCACGTCCGCCACACCTTCGCCCTGGGAGCCGGGCAGCCACGACGCCACCAAGGCATCGATCTTGCCCAACTGCTCGGCGGGGATCACCTGTGGGCGTCCGGATACGACCAGTACTGCGCACTTCGCGACCGCGCCGCAGACCTTGTCCACAACGGCCTTGTCCCCCGGCTGCAAGTCGAGGCTCTTCGGTTCGCGCAGTACTCCGCCGTCCTCCGGGTCGAAGCCCCACCTGGGACCGCCGACGTCGCCGAAGCCCTCGGAGTACGGGGTCTCGCCGATCACGACCACGGCGACGTCGCTGCCTGTCGTCGGTGCCGAGCCGTCTTTGCTGTAGGTGACCTGCGCACCAGGTGCGACCTGCCGGATGCCGTCGAGGATCGTGTTGCCGGGGATCCGGTGCTGACCGGACGCGCCCTGCCAGCTGAGGGTCCAGCCGCCGGCCTGGTTGCCGATGTCATCCGCGTTGCGACCCGCGACGTACACCTTCGCGTTCTTCTTCAACGGCAGCAGGCCGCCCGCGTTCTTCAACAGCACCTGCGACTTGGCGACTGCCTCGCGGGCCAGCGCCCGGTGCTGCGGTGATCCCACCTGAGCAAGGTGCGTGCGGTCGGTGTACGGCTTCTCGAACAGCCCGAGCTCGAACTTCTTGGTCAGGATCCGCCGGACGGCGTCGTCGATCCGCGCCTGCGAGACCCGGCCGGCCCGTACCTCGGCGAGCAACGTGGTCTCGAAAGCCTGGTAGGAGAACGGCTCCATGAACATGTCGGTACCTGCGTTGACACCGGTCCGAACCTGATTCGCATAATCGCCGGGGAGCTGGTGGATGCCTTCCCAGTCGGAGATCACGAAACCGTCGAAGCCGAGCTTGCCCTTGAGCACGCCGGTGATGAGCTCACGGTTCGCGTGCATCTTGATCGGATTGCCGATCCCGTCCTCGGTCCAGTCGATGCTGGAGAAGGAAGGCATCACGGTGCCGGCGTCATACCGACGTACCGCGTCAAGGTACGGCGCGAGGTCGAACCGCGCGAAGTCGCGGCGGTTCGTGATGGTCACGCCCTGGTCGATCGTGTAGTCACCGGCGGCGGAACCGAACTCGGTGTCACCGTCACCCGCGTAGTGCTTGGCACTCGCCAGCACCCGGTCGGCGGACTTCAGGTCCCGGGTGTTTTTGCCCTGGAACCCTTCGATGGCGGAGGCGAACCGAGTGACCAGCTCGGGGCTTTCCGAGAAGCTCTCGTAGGTCCGTCCCCACCTGGTGTCGCGGGCCACGCAGATACACGGCGCGAACGCCCATTGGGGCCCGGTCGCACGAGTCTCCTCGGCGACCACGTGCTCGATTCGCTCGACCAGCTTCGGATCCCAGGTCGAACCGAGCCCGATGTTGTGCGGGAAAACCGTTGCCCCTAGCAAGTTCCCGTGGCCGTGCACCGAGTCGACGCCGTACAGGATCGGGATCTGCAGCCGGGTCTGAAGCGCCTGCGCTTGGAAGGCGTCGACCATGTCCGCCCAGGCCTGCGGCGTGTTGGGTGTCGGGACCGAACCACCTCCCGACAGGACGGACCCCAGTCTCGAGGTCGTGACGAGCAACGGGTCGTTGGCCGCAGCGCCACGTTCGGCCTGCGTCATCTGCCCGACCTTCTCCTCGAGCGTCATCCGGCCGAGCAGGTCTTTGACCCGCTTCCAGAACGGCTGCTTCGCATCGAGGTAGGCCTGACCGTGGTTGCGGATCTGTGGCCGGGCTGACTGATCAGCCGCGTACGACGTGGTCGTGGGCGCGACGCCGACGGACGAGGTCGGCGCAAGCGCCAGGACAAGGGCGATCGGCACGACGGCGAAGGTCGTACGGCGCACCCAGCTGCGACGAGGTGATTCGCTCAAACGCATGACTTGCTCCTCGGCGGGTAGGAGATAGAGCGCTCTCCTCGCCACACTCTGGCGATCCCCCGCCCGGGTCAACCTCTCGCACCCCCTCATGCGCCCAACGGCAGTCGCTGCGGCCGCCGAGTCGTGGATCGCGGTGGCGGGCAAACGATTGCCGGCAACCGGAATCCACGAATGAGCGCCGACTCAGCTCCACGGCCGGACGTGGGCGCGCTGCGGCCCCCGGGGGATGTGGGAAGTTCCCGGGGGCCGTGGCGCTATCAACTAGGGGTCAGCTGCAGCCTGAGGTGCTGCCGCAGCCTTCGCAGACGTAGCAGGAACCGGAGGGGCGCATCTTGGTGCCGCAGGTGAAGCAGAGCGGCGCGTCCACCGAGGTGCCGGTGATGAGTTCGAACATCTCGGCGGTGGTGCGGACCTCGGCGGAGGTGATCGGCTTGGCTGCCGCGGCGTCGACCGAGGCGTCCTCGATCTCGACCTTCTCCGCGACCGGCTCGATCGACTTCAGCGACTCGGCCTCGGACACCTCGACCGGGGCCGGCTCGTAGGAGCCGGTGTCGAGCTGCCGGGAACGCTCGTCCGCCGAGTAGATGCCCAGGGCGGACCGCTCGTCGAAGGACAAGTGGTCCAGCGCCAGGCGGCGGAAGATGTAGTCCATGATCGACTGCGCCATCCGGACGTCCGGGTCGTCGGTCAGACCGGCCGGCTCGAACTTCAGGTTGGTGAACTTCTGGACGTAGGTCTCCAGCGGCACACCGTGCTGCAGCGCGATCGAGATCGCGATCGAGAAGGCGTCCATCACCCCGGCCAGGGTCGAACCCTGCTTGCCCATCTTCAGAAAGACCTCGCCCAGCCCGTCATCGGGGTAGGAGCCGGCTGTCATGTAGCCCTCGGCGCCACCGACGCTGAACGAGGTGGTGCGGGACGGACGCGACTTCGGCAGGCGCTTGCGGGTCGGCCGGTACTCGATGATCTTCTCGACGACCGGCTCGGCCTCCGTCGCGGCCGCGCTGGCCTTCGCGGACTTGGAGTCCGACAGCGGCTGGCCGACCTTGCAGTTGTCGCGGTAGACGGCGAGCGCCTTCAGGCCGAGCTTCCAGCCCTGGAAGTAGACGTCGGCGATCTCCTCGACCGTCGCGGTCTCCGGCAGGTTGACCGTCTTCGAGATGGCGCCGGACAGGAACGGCTGGGCCGCCGCCATCATCCGGACGTGGCCCATCGGCTTGATGGCCCGCTCGCCCATCGCGGTGTCGAAGATCTCGTAGTGCTCGGTCTTCAGGCCCGGGGCGTCGACCACGTGGCCGTGCTCCGCGATGTACTCGACGATCGCCTCGATCGTCTCCTCGGTGTAGCCGTACTGACGCAGTGCCCGCGGCACCGTCTGGTTGACGATCTGCATCGAGCCGCCGCCGACCAGCTTCTTGAACTTGACCAGCGAGAAGTCCGGCTCGATGCCGGTCGTGTCGCAGTCCATCATGAAGCCGATGGTGCCGGTCGGCGCGAGCACCGAGGCCTGCGCGTTGCGCCAGCCGTTCTTGGCGCCGATCTTCAGCACGCCGTCCCAGGCGGCCGTGGCGTGCTTCTGCACGTCCTTGTCGATCGCGTGCACGGTCCGGATCGCGTCGTTGGCCGCGGCGTGCTTGCGCATCACCCGGGTGTGCGCGTCCTTGTTCCGCTCGAAGCCGTCGTACGCGCCGACGATGCCGGCCAGCTCAGCGGACCGCTTGTACGACGTACCGGTCATCAGGGAGGTGATAGCGCCCGCCAGTGCGCGACCACCGTCCGAGTCGTACGCGTGTCCGGTCGCCATCAGCAGCGCGCCGAGGTTGGCGTAGCCGATCCCCAGCTGCCGGTAGGCCCGGGTGGTGTCGCCGATCGCCTCGGTCGGGAAGTCGGCGAAGCAGATCGAGATGTCCATCGCGGTGATGATCAGCTCGACGGCCTTGACGAAGTTCTCCGAGTCGAAGGAGTCGTCGTCGGTCAGGAACTTCATCAGGTTCAGCGAGGCGAGGTTGCAGGACGAGTTGTCCAGGTGCATGTACTCCGAGCACGGGTTGGACGCGGTGATCCGGCCCGTCTCCGGGGTGGTGTGCCAGTCGTTGATGGTGTCGTCGTACTGGATGCCCGGGTCGGCGCAGGCCCACGCCGCGTGGCTGATCTTGTCGAACAGCTCACGGGCGTCGACGGTCTCGATGATCGAGTTGTCGATCCGCGCCCGCAGGCCGAACTCGCCCTTCTCCTCGACCGCGCGCATGAACTCGTCGGTGACCCGCACCGAGTTGTTCGCGTTCTGGTACTGCACCGAGGTGATGTCGCGGCCGCCGAGGTCCATGTCGTACCCGGCGTCGCGCAGGACGCGGATCTTGTCCTCCTCGCGCATCTTGGTCTCGACGAACTCCTCGATGTCCGGGTGGTCGACGTCCAGCACGACCATCTTGGCCGCGCGCCGGGTGGCGCCACCGGACTTGATCGTGCCGGCCGAGGCGTCGGCACCGCGCATGAAGCTGACCGGGCCGGACGCGGTACCGCCGGAGGACTGCAGCAGTTCCTTGGAGGAACGGATCCGGGACAGGTTCAGACCGGCACCGGAGCCGCCCTTGAAGATCAGGCCCTCCTCCTTGTACCAGTTCAGGATCGAGTCCATCGAGTCGTCGACGGCGAGGATGAAGCAGGCCGACACCTGCTGCGGGGACGAGGTCCCGACGTTGAACCAGACCGGCGAGTTGAAGCTGAAGTACTGGTGCAGCAGCATCCAGGTGAGCTCGTGCTCGAACACCTCGGCGTCGGCCGGGGCGGCGAAGTAGCCGTAGTCCTCACCGGCCTTGCGGTAGGTCTTCACGACCCGGTCCAGCAACTGCTTGAGGCTCCACTCGCGGTTGTCGTGACCGACCGCGCCGCGGAAGTACTTGGTGGTGACGATGGTAGAGGCGTTCACGCTCCAGTAGTCGGGGAACTCGACCCCGCGCTGCTCGAAGACGGTCTCACCCGTCTTCCAGTTCTGCTGCACGACGTCGCGACGCTCCCACGTCACCTCGTCGTAGGGGTGAACACCCTCGGTGGTGAAGATGCGCTCGATGGTGAGTCCCGCGGGGGCGTTCTTCCGCCCACGGAACCCGGCCGCCGACCTCTTGGTCGACCCCGAGTGGCCGGTCACCGTCTCTGTCATAGTTGCTCCTCGCCCTGTGTCTGCGGTCTGTCGGGACCGCCCCGTTGAGTTGCTGCTGGTAACGCCGGTACTGCTATTTCCCCGTTGATGTCTGTGTCGGTACTGCGGGCTCGGTGCCGACCGGCTCCTTCTCGGCCCGCAGCAGCGCGATCTCGGTCTCGAAGTCGTCGGCCGACTCGAACTGCCGGTAGACGCTCGCGAACCGCAGGTACGCGACCTCGTCGAGCTCGCGCAGCGGTCCGAGGATCGCCAGGCCCACCTCGTGCGCGGGCACCTCCGGCGAGCCGCCGCCCTTCAGCGCGTCCTCGACCTGCTGGCCCAGCCGGGCCAGGGCGTCCACGTCGACGGGCCGGCCCTTGCAGGCCTTGCCGACTCCGCTGATGACCTTCTCCCGGCTGAACGGCTCGGTGGCGCCGGAGCGCTTCACGACCGTGAGCTGCATCTGCTCGACGGTGGTGAACCGCTTCTCGCAGACCGGGCACTGCCGCCGGCGGCGGATCGCTCCGCCGTCCTCGGCGACCCGGCTGTCGACGACCCGGGAGTCCACGTGCCTGCAGTAAGGACAGTGCATGGCAAACCACTCCTCCCGTGAGCGACCGCCCCCTGCCTGGGGACGAATCTGTGGATCAGCTGGGGACAACCTGTGCATGACCTGTGAGTAACTAACCACTACCTGTGGATGACTTACAGGCTTGTAACTACTACATCTAGGGATGCTACGTCCGGCCTCCGACAGTTTGCAAGAACGGCCGAATCTCGCGCGCGTCTCTTTGTTCCAACACCCGCGCGGCCCCGCGTACTCCCGCGTGGCGCCCGCCGAACGACCCTTTCGAGGAGCAGAATGCGCCCCGGTCAGTCCCCCGCGAGCGGCACGCAGAAGTCGAGATCGCAGCCCCGGTCGGCACCCAGCACGTGCTCGTGGAAAAGCCGCCGGTACCCCGTCGCCGGGGCCGGCGCGGGTGCCGGAAGAGCCGCCCGGCGGACCTCCAGCTCCTCGTCGGGCACCAGCAGATCCAGCGTCCCCGAAGCCACCGAAAGCCGGATCGGATCATCCGTCCGCACCAGCGCGAGCGGTCCGCCCAGCGCCGCCTCCGGAGTCACGTGCAGCACGATCGTCCCGTACGCCGTACCGCTCATCCGGGCGTCGGAGATCCGGACCATGTCCCGTACTCCGGCCCGGGCCAGCTTCCCCGGGATCGGCAGATAGCCGGCCTCGGGCATCCCGGCACCCAGTGGACCCGCGTTCTGCAGTACCAGGACGTCAGACGCCTCCACGTCCAGCTCCGGGTCGTCGATCCGCGCCGAGAGGTCTTCCAGCGAACTGAACACCACAGCTCGCCCAGTGGTCTCGAAGAGCGCCGGGTCCGCCGCAGACCGCTTGATGAGAGCACCGGACGGCGCCAGCGAGCCCCGCAACCACACCAGCCCGCCCTTCTCCCGGCTGGGCGAGGTCAGCGACCGGACCACTTCGCGGTCGACCCACACCGGCCCGGCGCCCAACCTCTCCCCCAGGGTCTCGCCAGTCACTGTGAGTACCGAAAGGTCCAGCAGATCGCGGAGCTCATGCAGTACTGCGGGAAGTCCGCCCGAGGCATGGAGATCCTCCATGTAGTGCTCCCCGGTCGGCTTGAGCTCCACCAGCACCGGCGTCGTCTCGCTCAGCTCGTTCAGCTCGTCGGGGTCGATCCGGAGCCCGAGCCGGCCCGCGATCGCGGTGAGGTGGATCAAGGCGTTGGTGGAGCCGCCGATCGCCAGTAGCACGCGCAAGGCGTTCCGCACGGAGGCAGCCGTCACCACCTGATCCGGAGTACGGCCGGCAGCGGCGATCTCGACAGCCGCCGCGCCGGTCGCTTCGCCGATCCTCAACCGGTCGGCGTGAACCGCGGGGGCGGCCGCGCTGTCGGGCAGCGCCATCCCCAGCGCCTCCACCAGGCAGGCCATCGTGCTGGCCGTGCCCATCACGGCGCAGGTGCCTGTCGTGGTCGCGAGGTTGCGCTCGACCCGGCCGATCTCGGCGGCGTCCACTTCACCGGCGCGGTACCGGGCCCAGAAGCGGCGGCAGTCGGTGCACGCGCCGAGCCGCTCGCCCTGGTAGCGGCCGGTCGACATCGGACCGGTGACGAGCTGGATCGCGGGCCGCCCGGCCGAGAACGCGCCCATCAGCTGGGCCGGGACGGTCTTGTCGCAGCCGCCGACCAGAACCACTGCGTCCATCGGCTGCGCCCGGACCAGTTCCTCGACGTCCATCGCCATCAGGTTGCGGTAGACCATCGCGGTCGGCTCCAGGAAGCTCTCCCCCAGCGAGATGGTCGGGAACTCCATCGGCAGCCCGCCGGCCGCGAGGACGCCGCGGACGACGGACTTCACCAGTTCCGGCTGTTGCCGGTGACAGGGGTTGAAGTCGCTGGCGGACGTAGCGATGCCGATCACCGGCCGGTCCAGCGACTCTGGCGACCGCCCGCTGGCATGCAGGAAGGTCCTGCGCAGGTAGCGGGAGAAATCCTTGTCGCCGTAACTGACCAGACCGCGGTAGATCCCTGCCTCGTCGCTCATCCGGCCAGCACATCATCCGCGAGCACCACGCCGGGCGTCCGTCTCAGATGCTCGGCCAGGGTGGCTCCCCCGATAGGTGAGGATGTGGGGCATGAAGCCGGTCATCCTGGACGTCGACACCGGGCTCGACGACGCCTGCGCCCTGTTGCTAGCCGCCCGCCACCCCGAACTCGACCTCCGGGCGGTGACCTGTGTGGGCGGCAACGTCGGCATCGACCAGGTCGTCCTCAACACCCTCACCGTGCTCGAGGCAGCCGGACGTCCGGACGTCCCCGTCGCGCGCGGCGCCGCCCTGCCGCTGCTGCAGCCGGTGCGAACCGCCCCGCACGTGCACGGCGCGGACGGCCTCGGCGACCTGGACTGGCCTCGCTCCAACCGCATCGCGGACGAGCGGCACGCCGTCGAACTGCTCCGCGATGTGCTGCTGGAGGCGGCCGGCAAGGGCGAGCGGGTCACGCTGATCCCGCTGGCGCCGATGACAAACATCGCCCTGTTGCTGCGGACGTACCCCGAAGCCGCGGACGGACTTCGCGAGATCGTCTTCATGGGCGGCGCGGCCGGGATCGGCAACGCGACCGCCTCGGCAGAGTTCAACATCTGGACCGACCCGGAGGCCGCCGCGATCGTGCTCAGCGCGGCGGGCGCCCTCGGGGTACCGCTGACCATGTACGGGCTGGACGTGTTCTACGACGTGGTGATCTCACTCGAGGAAGCGCGGGCGCTGGGTGGTTCACCGTCGGCGGACCTGGCTCGGGCGTTGATCGAGAAGCGGAGCCTGCTCTACAAGTCGGACGGCGCGAGCATCGGTGACGGTGGCGCGGTGTGTGCCGTGATCGACCCGGACGGGCTGACCACGTCGCCCTCCCCGCTGCGGGTCGAGCTGTCCGGCAGTTGGTCGCGCGGGCGCACGATCGTGGACACCCGCAACTGGTCGAGCGACCTGTCCAGCGACCCGTACGGACCGGCGCCGACCGTCGTCCAGGTGTCCACCGCGGTCGACGGACGCCGGTACGCCGATCTTTGGCTGAACACCGTCAGCTGAGGCCTCTGGAGGGACACGGTCGGCTGAGGCGACCGGATCCGGACAGCACCTTGTTCGCACAAGACGGCTCGTGATTGCATTGCAAACGTTTGCAGTCTTCCGCCCGAGCTAGGAGCCACGCCTTGTCCGGTACTCCCATCAGTCGTCGCCGCTATGCCGTGGTCGGGCTCGGAGCCCGCGCAGAGACCTTCGTCGGCGCCCTTGCCTGCCCGTACTCCGATCGCGCCGAGCTGGTCGGGTTCTGCGACACCAACCCGACCCGGATGAGCGTGCACAACCGTTGGCTGGCCGAACGTCACGGGTACCCGGCGGTTCCGCAGTACGCCGCGGCCGACTTCGCCAAGATGCTCCACGAGCAGCGGCCGGACGTGCTGGTGGTGACGTCGATGGACCGCACCCACGACGACTACATCGTGGCCGCGCTCGAGGCTGGGCTCGACGTGATCACCGAGAAGCCGATGACGATGGACCCGGTGCGCTGCCGGCGGATCCTGGACGCCGCGGAGAAGGCGTCGGGATCAGTCCGGGTCGCCTTCAACTACCGCTACAACCCGGTGCACGAGAAGGTCCGCGAGGTGCTCGCCTCGGGCGCGATCGGCGAGATCGGCTCGGTGCACTTCGAGTGGCTGCTCGACGTCCGGCACGGCGCCGACTACTTCCGCCGCTGGCACCGGGACAAGGCGAACGCCGGCGGGCTGATGGTGCACAAGGCGACCCACCACTTCGATCTGGTCAACTGGTGGATCGCGGCGGAGCCGGAGACCGTGTTCGCCGACGGGAAGCTCTTCTTCTACGGCGATGAGAACGGCAAGCGCCGCGGACTCGCCCGCGCCTACGACCGGGCCGACAGTTCGCCGGAGGCTGCGGACGACCCGTTCGCGATCAAGCTCGCCGCGAACGACAAGTTGCGCGAGCTCTACCTGGAGGCCGAGCAGGACGACGGCTACCACCGGGACCAGAACGTGTTCGGCCCAGGCATCACCATCGAGGACGACATGGCCGTGCTCGTGCGCTACTCCTCGGGCGCCTCGCTGAGCTACCACCTCACGGCGTACTCGCCCTGGGAGGGCTACCGGATCGGCTTCAACGGCAGCGCCGGGCGGCTCGAACTGCTCGTCCGGGAGAACACCTTCGCGACTCCGCCCGCGGACCAGCAGCACGCGACCGCGGTACAGCACGGTGATGCGAAGCCGGGTGAGACCGAGGCGCTGCTGACGCTTCACCCGCTCTGGGAGCCGCCGCAGACGCTGCTGCACGGCGAGCTCGGCCAGGGCCACGGTGGCGGCGACGCGCGGCTGCTCGAGTCGCTGTTCGGCGACCCGGGCGACGACCCGCTCGGCCGCAGCGCGAACCACGAGGACGGCGCCCGCTCCCTCCTGATCGGCCTCGCCGCCAACCAGTCCTTCGAGACAGGCCAGGTCGTCAAGGTCTCTTCTCTGCTGAGCTAGTCGTCAGCTGAAGGCAGGCAAGCCGGGCTAGCGGACCGGGACCTCGAGGGTGCGGCCGGGGATGACGTCGGCGGCGTTGCGGAGGTTGTTGAGGTCCGCGATCTGCTCGACGACGACGGCGGGGTTCTCGTCGGGGCTGGTTTCCTGGGCGATGGACCAGAGGGTCTGGCCGGCGCCGACCTCCACCTGGATCGTGTGGTCGAACTGGGGCTGGCCGTCGAGCACCCCGGCGATCCGCAGGCCCAGGACGGCGATCGCGGCGCCGAAGACGAGCACCGAGACCGCGGTGAGGACCATCCGGCCCCGGCGGGTCAGCTGCAGTGCCGACGGCTCGATCTCGGCGGTGCTCCGACGGCTCGCGGCGCTCCGGGTCTGGACGTGGCGCCCGAGCTCGGCACCGGAGCACGCCCGCACCGGGAGCGGCTCGGTCGTCGTCCCGGCGATCCTCGGCCGGCGGCGTTGACGCGTGCCGTCGACGTCGGGCGACGGGGCCGCCTTCGCCGACGCACCTGATGTCAGAGCCCCTGACGCCAGAGCCGCTGTGCTCAGAGCCGCTGTGCTCATCGGATCCTCCAGACCCTCGTTCAGACCTCGTCCTGCGCTGTCGTTCGCTGTCGATCTCTGTCTACCGGCCGCCTCCGACAGTTTCCGGCGAGCACCACCGGGCACCTCGCCGGGACTTCCGGACGGCCGGCCGTTCGACCGGCCCGAACACCTGTTCGATCGAACGCCTGTACGAATGATTAACCGACAGGCGCCCGCGATGCAACCATTTCCAACCAGGACACGCCGTGGAAATTCCCGGTCGGCGGGGCTCTATAACCTGACACGCGAACAAACGTGCGAACCGACACGCCTTCGAACAGATGTTTGAAGAATCTCAGGATTCGGTCTACGGTCTTCTCAGTCGACAAAGCAAGGCCGGTGCCCGACCGCCGGCCCGACCCGAGGAGTTGCCACCGATGGCCAGGACGCCGAGCGGTTCCAGCAAGGACGATCGCACCACTGCGAAGGTCTCCGACAAGACCGTGTCCGAGCTACCCGACGGCCCGGCTGACGCGACCGGCCTGACGCCTCGCCAGCGGCGCGTCCTCGACGTCATCCGCGATTCGGTCGACAGCCGCGGCTACCCGCCCTCGATGCGGGAGATCGGCGAGCGGGTCGGCCTGACGAGTTCCTCCTCGGTGTCGCACCAGTTGCGCGTGCTCGAGCAGAAGGGCCTGCTGCGCCGCGACCCGAACCGCCCGCGCGCCATCGAGGTCCGCTACCCCAGCGAGGTCGCGGACGCGGCCCGGCGCAGTTCCCTCGGCGCCGTCCGGCAGACGTCGTACGACGAGACGGGTGCGGGTGACGCGCACCCTGCCGCGGCCTACGTTCCGGTTGTCGGCCGGATCGCCGCCGGTGGCCCGATCCTTGCGGAGCAGGACATCGAGGAGGTCTTCCCGTTGCCCAGGGCAATGGTTGGCGAAGGCACCTTGTTCATGCTGAAGGTCAAGGGCGAGTCGATGATCGAGGCCGCGATCTGCGACGGCGACTGGGTCGTGGTGCGCCAGCAGCAGACGGCGGACAACGGTGACATCGTCGCTGCCATGATCGACGGTGAGGCCACCGTGAAGACGTTCAAGAAGACCTCGAACCAGATTCTGCTGCTGCCGCACAACCCCGCTTTCGAGCCGATCGACGGCAAGGACGCGACAATTCTCGGGAAGGTCGTAACAGTTCTGCGGCGTGTCTGACATCGCAGACAGCGAGCAGACTCGGGCGTGTCATGTCAGGATTGAGATATGACGACTGTCTATGACTTCAGCGCCACCCGGATCGAAGGCAATGAACAGTCTCTTGCCGACTTCCGCGACCAGGTGCTCCTGGTGGTGAACACGGCCTCGCAGTGCAGCCAGACACCGCAGTACACCGGGCTCCAGAAGCTGCACAAGACGTACCGCAAACAGGGCTTCGCGGTGCTCGGCTTTCCCTGCGACCAGTTCGGCCACCAGGAGCCAGGCGACGAGAACGAGATCGCGAACTTCTGTTCGACGATCTACCACGTGACGTTCCCGATGTTCGCCAAGATCGACGTCAACGGCTCCAGGACGCTTCCGCTGTTCAACTGGCTGAAGCGGGAGCAGGGCGGCCTTCTCGGCGGGCGGATCAAGTGGAACTTCACCAAGTTCCTGATCGCTCGCGACGGCAGTGTGATCGCGCGGTATGCGCCGACACACACGCCGGAGAAACTCGCGGACAAGATCGAGGCTGCTCTCGCGGTTCCAGCGCCCAGCCGGCGGGAATCGAACGATTGACCCTTCTGCCCACGGCAGGTGGAATCGTTGCCCGATTTACTGAGACACACCGTGAATCACTGTCTCAGTCAGCCAGCAGTAGATCTCGTCATGGGCACATGAGTAAGAATTTCTCTCTGGGTTGGTCTTTGCCGTTTGGTCGTGACTGAGGTGCAGCTCAGAGAACTACTGATTCCGGGTCGATGTCCAGGCGGAGTCCTCGCCAGACCGGGTGGCGGAGGCGGCCGTCGCCGGCCCAACCGGAGAAGGCGACTTCGGCGACCAGGAGTGGGTCGAGCCAGTGAGCGGCGCGACGGTCCGGGGTGGGGACCGAGGAAGCGTCGAAGGGTGGCCGGTCGATCTCGAGGGCGGCCAGTTCCGCGCTGAGCACCTCGAGCATCGCGAAGTCCAGACCCGAGCCGACCTTGCCGATCAGAATGAGCTCGCCGCCGGGCTCGGCGTAGGCGCCGCAGTACAGCGAACCGATCCGTCCGGCCCGGTTCCCCTCCCCCGGATGCCAGCCACACAGAATCACGTCACGCGTCTGGATGGGCTTCACCTTCACCCAGTCGTGGCTACGTTTCCCTGGCAGATAGCGGGATCTGCGTCGCTTCGCCACCACGCCTTCGAGACCGGTCGCCGCCGACAGTTCGAGCGCCTCGTCGCCGTCCGCGTACGCCGGTGGCACCTCCCAGAACGGATCCCCGATGTCGAGCGAGTCCAGCAGTCCCCGCCGATCGTCGTACGTTGCGTCCAGCAACGACTTCCCGTCGAAGGTGAGCACGTCGAAGACCCGCACAGACACAGGCACCTGACTGATCAACTGCGCGAGATGTCGCGGATCGCGCACGTGCATCCGCCGCTGCAGCAGCCCGAACGACGGTGCCCCGTTCTCGCCCAGCGTGACGATCTCCCCGTCCAGTACCGCGGGCAGGGTCAGCCCCGGCTCGTTCGCCAGCCCGAGCAGTTCGGGATAACCGCCGGACACGTCGCGGCTGTTCCTCGACCAGAGCCGGCAGACGCCTTCCTCCACCTCGGCGATCACCCGGATGCCGTCCCACTTCATCTCGTACGACCAGTCCGCCCCGGACGGCATCGGTCCGACCGCCGCCATCATCGGCAGGACCGGGGGGCCGGACGCGGGGCTCACGAGTCCTGGAGTCTCTTCAGGGCGCCGAGCACCTTCTCACGATCGGCCGTCGGCCACATGGGTGGCAAGGAGGCGCGCAAGTAGCCGCCGTACCGGGCGGTGACGATGCGCGGGTCGAGGATCGCCACCACGCCGCGATCGGTGGTCCGGCGGATCAGCCGGCCGGTCCCCTGCGCGAGCAGCAACGCCGCGTGGGTCGCGGCGACGGCCATGAAGCCGTTCCCGCCCGCCTCGTCCACGGCTCGTTGCCGGGCGGCCATCAGCGGCTCGTCCGGCCGCGGGAACGGAACCCGGTCGATGATCACCAGATTGCAGGTCGAACCCGGTACGTCGATGCCCTGCCAGAGCGACAGCGTCCCGAACAGCGAGGTCTCCGGGTCCTCCACGAACTCGCGCGACAACTCCCCCAGTTGCGCGTCGCCCTGGCACAGCACTTTCAGGTCGGTCGCCTCGCGGACGGCAGCCGTCGCCGCCTCGGCCGCCCGGCGGGACGAGAACAACCCGAGTGTGCGGCCACCCGCGGCCGTGATCAGGTCGACGATCTCCTCGAACTGCTTCTTGCCGAGCCCGTCGCGATGCGGCGGCGGCAGGTGCTTCGCGACGTACAGGATGCCTTGTTTCTCGTACTCGAAGGGCGAGCCGACGTCGAGCCCGCGCCACGGCAGCGGGCCGGTCTCGGACTCGTCGTCCACCTCGGGCATCTCGTCGTCGCCGTCGAGCTTGTCCGCTGGGCGCAGGCCGACCTGCCGTGCGATCGCGTCGAAGTCGCCGCCGAGCGTGAGCGTCGCCGAGGTGAGCACGACGGTCCGGTCCTTCAGCACCAGTTCGCGGAGCAGGCCGGCGACGGTGAGCGGCGCGATCCGCAGTTCGCGGCCGAACCGGTCCCGGTCGACCATCCAGACCACGTCGAGGTCGCTCAGCGCGGCCACCCGCTCGGCGACGTCGAAGATCTCCTTGACCGCGCCCTTCGACTGCCGCTTGGCGCCGTCCGGGTCGTCGTCCTTGTCGTCGGACTTCTTGTTCAGGTCGGAGTAGATCCCGCGGGCGGCGTCCCGGACCAGGGCGGCCGCCTCGAGCACGACGCCGTTGGACGCCTCGATCCGGCCCTCGCGGGTCTCGTCCAGAGCGGCGCGCAACGCGTCGGAGGCGTCGATCAGGTCGTCGGCCTTGTCGTCGTCGACGAACCGGCGGGCCCGCTTGGCGGCGCGTTCGACCATCTGCGGCGAGAGCTCGTCGCCGGCCGCGCCGGTGACGCGGGCCGGGAGCTCGTGCGCCTCGTCGACGATGACCACGTCGTGCTCGGGCAGCACCGTGCGGTTCTCGAAGGCGTCGATCGACAGCAGCGCGTGGTTGGTGATGACGATGTCGGCCTTGCGCGCCTGCTCCTTGGCCTTCTCGGCGAAGCACTCCTCGCCGTACGGGCACTTCTGCGCGCCGAGGCACTCCCGCGCGGCGATCGCCACCTGCTGCCAGGCCTGGTACTGGTGGGTCGGCGCGTGGTCACGGTCGCCCGCCTCGCCGTCGAGCAGTTGCTGCTCGGCCCAGTCGCGCAGCTCGAGCACCTGCTGGCCGATCGGGCCGGCCGGCGGCACGTCGATGAGCATGCCGTCGTCGTCCGGCGCGCCCTCGCGGATCCGGTGCAGGCAGGCGTAGTTGTTCCGGCCCTTCTGGATCGCGTACGACGGACGCCGGGGCAGCAGCTTCTCCGTGGCGTCGAGCAGGGCCGGTACGTCGCGGTCGACCAACTGCGACTGCAGCGTCAACGTGGCGGTGGAGACGATGACCCGGCGCTCCTCGACCGCGTGGATCAACGCCGGCACCAGGTAGGCGAGCGACTTCCCCGTGCCGGTGCCGGCCTGGACCAGGAGGTGGGATCCGTCGTGCATGGACCCGTTCACCGCCTCGGCCATCTCGACCTGACCCGGACGCGTCTGACCACCGATCCCGGAGACCGCGGCCTCCAGCAGTTCCCGCACCTCGACACCCACCGCATCACCCTAGCCGGATCCGCGGACAGTTTCCGGCCACCGCCCCCGACCCTGTGGACAAGCCGCTTCTGGTACTACGCGCGCCCCTGCCGGACGCCGGCGAGGCGGGTCAGACGACGGCGCCACGGTCGGGTTCGGCGTCCCGGTCTCGTTGCTTGACTTTCGGGCGCGGCGGCGGGGCCGGGTAGCGCTTCTCCAGCTCGACCAGCAGCGGGGCCGCGGTCAGGTTGGAGGAGTAGGTGCCGACCAGGATGCCGAGCAGCAGCGCCAGGGCGAAGTCGCCCAGCGAGTCACCGCCGAGCAACAGCAGCGCGGCGAGGATGAAGAGCGTGCTGATACCGGTGTTGATGGTCCGAGGCAGCACGTTCACGATCGCGGTGTCGACCACCGGCCCGAGCGCCTCGGTGGACCGGGCGTTCCGGGTCTCGCGGATCCGGTCGAACACCACCACCGAGTCGTTCACCGTGTAACCGATGATCGTCAGCAACGCCGCGAGGAAGATGCCGTCGATCGGTTTGCCGGTCCAGGCGAACACGCCGACCACGACCGCGACGTTCTGCAGCAGCGCCAGCACGGCGCCCGCGCCGAAGGTCCAGCGGAAGCGCACCGCGAGGTACGCCAACTGAGCCAGCAGCGCGACTCCGAGCGCGATCAGCGCCTTGTCGCGCAGTTCGCTGCCGAGCGACGGGCCGATGCTCTCGTTGCGGACCAGTTCGGTGCCGCCGCCGATCCGGGAGATCGACTCGCGGATCTTCTCGGCCTCGTCGTCGCTGATCGTGCCGGTCCGGACGGTGATGTCGTCGGTCCCGGACGCCTGCACGACCGCGTTCGGGTACCCCGCCTCGGCGACCGCCGCGCGGGCCTGGTCCGGGGTGATCTGCTGCGCCGTGCTCACCTCGAGCAGCCGCCCGCCGGTGAACTCGATGCCGAGGTTGAGACCGCGGATCCCGACCCCGGCGAGGCTGACGACGATCGCGACGGCGGTGATGATCAGCCAGCGTCGGCTGTGCTTCATCAACGCCGGCCGCTTGGCCTCCAGCCAGGTCCGGACCCGGCCGTGACCGGCGATCCCGCTGATGCCCGGATGGTTCAGCACGAACTTCCGGGAGACGGCGAACTCGGCCAGTACCCGGGTGACGACCAGCGCCGACAGCATCGAGGCGAGCACACCGATGCTCAACGTGACGCCGAAGCCCCGGACCGGACCGGCCGCCAGGAAGAACAGGAGTCCGGCCGCGAGGAGGGTGGTCACGTTGGAGTCGGCGATCGCGGACAGCGCGTTCTGGAACCCGCTGCGCAGGGAACGGCGCAATCCGTCGGTCCGGCCGCCGATGTAGTCCTCACGTGCTCGTTCGAAGACCAGCACATTGGCGTCCACCGCCATACCGATCGCGAGCACGAAACCGGCCAGGCCCGGCAGGGTCAGGGTGGCCCCGAGCGCGGTCAGCGCGGCGTACGACAGACCCGCGTAGGCGATCAGGCCGAAGACAGCCATCAGGCCGACGAGGCGGTACACGATGGTGATGAACAGGGCGGTCAGCGCGACGCCGATGATGCCGGCCAGCGCGCTCGCCTGGATCGCGTCCTTGCCCAGCGACGGCCCGACCACCCGCTGGTCGATGACCTGGACCGGGACCGGCAGCGAGCCGCCCTCGATCAGCGCGGCCAGATCCTTGGCCTCCTCCTCGGTGAAGGAGCCGGTGATCGTGCTGGTGCCGCCGCCGATGCCGACGTTGCAGAGCTGGCTGCCGCCGTTCGGGTCGACCTGCGGTGCGGTGATCACCTCGTTGTCGAGCACGATCGCGACCCGCCGCTGCGGCGACCCGACCGGCTCACACGCGGCCTTGCCGGTGATGTCCGCCCAGATCTTGCCGCCGTCGTCCTTGAAGTCCATCTGGACGAACCAGCCCTGCGCGGCCTGCGCGGGGTCGATCAGCCCGTCGGCACCGCTGACCTTCTCACCGGTCATCGCGGGCTTGGCCAGCCGCAGCAGGCCGGCGCCGTCGTCGCTGGGCAGGTACAGCTCCCCCGCGGCCGGCTTGGCGGGCTTCTGCGCGACCTGGTCGAGCACCTGGTGGAAGGTCAGCTGGGCGGTCTTGCCGATCACTTTCGCCGCCTCGCGCGGGTCCTGCACGCCCGGCAGCTCGACGATGATCCGGCGCTCGCCCTGACGGGTCACGCTCGGCTCGCTGACCCCGAGCGCGTCGATCCGGCGGCGCAGTACCTCGAGCGCCTTGTCGGTGGTCTCCTGGTTCGCCTTCACGGTCGGCGAGTCGCTCGCCTCGAGCACGATCTGGGTGCCACCGCGCAGGTCCAGGCCCAGCTCGGGCTTGGCGGTCAGCACGGTGTACGTCGACGCTGCGAGGATCAGGAACGCGAACAACGCGCGGACCAAGGACGACCGGTTCACTGACTTCCTCCGGAAGGTGGGCACCCGCTGTGCGGATGTCGTGACACAGAGCAGGCCACTGGAAGTGGAAAGGCTCAGTGTACGAACGAACACAAGCCCCGGATCATCCCCGCGAGCAGCAGCAGCGGACCCGTCACACGGGCCCGCCGCGCATCGAGACCAACGCGACCCCGAACGTGGTCAGCGGCGGCACCACCGGCGGCACGGTGAACCGCCTGCTCTTCAGCAACGGCCTCTGACTACTGCTCGCTCGTATCGATCCCGTGCTCGATGGCGTAGCGGACGAGTTCCGCACGGTTGTGGAGCTGTAGTTTCCGCAGCGTGTTCTGCACGTGGTTCTCGACGGTCCGGTGGGACAACACCAACCGGGTGGCGATCTGCCGGGCCGTCAGACCACGAGCCACGAGCCGCAGTACCTCTGTCTCCCGCTCGGTGAGCTGCGGCACCTCCGGCCCGGCTCCGAGCCGCCTGTACTCCCCCAGCAGCAACCCGGCCAGCCCTGCGCTGAACACGGCGTCGCCTTCCGCAGTACGCCGTACTGCGTCGTCGAACTCGTCCAGGGACGCCGATTTCACCAGGTAGCCGGAGGCACCGTTCTTCACGGCGGCCAGTACGTCGGCCTGCTCTGCGCTGGCCGACAACACCAGGACCCGGGTGTCCGGCAGCGCGGCGGTGATCTCGCGGGTGGCGTCGACGCCCGAGCCGTCGCCGAGCTGGAGGTCCATCACCACCACGTCCGGCCTGGTCGCCTTGGCGATCCGGATGCCGCCGGCAACGTCCGCCGCGGTCGCGCAGACGTCGTACCCGCGACTGCCGAGGTCTCGCGCGACGCCCTCGCGCCACATCGGATGGTCGTCGACGATCATCACCCGTGTCGTCATGCGGTGGTCACCTTCATCTCCCACTCGGTACCTTCGCCCGGGGCGGTCCGGACCGTGACGCTGCCGCCGAGATCGGTGATCCGGCCGCGGATCGACTGGCTGACCCCGAGGTGCCCGTCGGATCCCGCCCGCAGCAGCTGGTCGAGCGTCGTACCGGAGCCGTCGTCGCGGACGGACAGCAGCACCTCGCCACCGAGATCCTCGACCACCACCCAGCAACGGGCCTCCGGGCCGGCGTGCTTGTCCACGTTACTCAACGCTTCCTTGACCGCGGCAACCAGTTCGGTCGCCGTCGCGGTCGGCAGCAGCACTTGCTCGGCCGGCACCACCACGTCCACCCGAGGGGTTGCCAGCGGCAACAACAGCATGCACAGGTCGATCCGGCCGCGGTCGCCGCTGACCGGGCGGGAGGCCATCAGGGTGCGCAGGGCAACCTCCTGCTCGGCGGCCAGGGCGGCGAGCTCCACCGCCTCGCCACCGATCGCGGTCCCCCGCCGCTGCACCTGCGCGAGCACCTGCAGTACTCCGTCGTGGATCGACCGGCTGAGGCGGAGTCGCTCGGCCGTCGCGCTCTCGGCAGCGATCGCCTCGCGCAACCTGGCGTTGGCGCGCCGCATCGTGGTCGCGGCGTACCCGACCACCAGGCCCGCTACCAGCAGCAGTTGAACGTTGCTCAGGACCTTTCCCACGTTGTCGAAGCCGCGGAGGGAGAGCAGCGCGAGACTGACGGCCGCGGCGCCGAGCAGTCCCCCGTCGCGGCCGCGGGAGATCGCCAGCGCGAGCACCGGCCCGGCAGCCCAGACCGAGGTGAGAACGGAGGCGCCGCCACGGATGTCGACCAACGGCTGAGCCAGCAGGGTCAGGTACATGCAGCCGATGGTGACGATCAGGTCGGCGAAGGCCAGCCGGGTGTTGCGGCGTCCCCAGTGCCGGCTGTACCCGATGGAGGCGATCACCGTCCACACGCCCATCACGACCAGTTGGATCACCGCGCCGGATTGGTTGCGGATATCGTCCCAGCGGGTCCACACCCCGAAGACGGCGAAGCCGTAGGTGATCACCCGGAAGACCACCAGAGCCCGCCACAACGGCAGCAGCAGGTCGGCCGAGTCACCCCGGTCCCGGCCTGCTTCCTGCCGCGCAGCGTTCATGTCGCACAGTGTGCCAATTCCCCGGGCCGCGACGCTGCGTCGTCGTACTCCAGTGCCCTGAGTGGTCTTACTCAGATCGTGAGTGCATGATTCCCCGCTGTTGCGGAACTTTTTGGCGCGAACCACTTCAGCACGGCCGATTTTCCCCGTACTGTCGCGGCAATCGACACGCTCGGGGGAGCCATGAACACGCCGCGTCACCACGCGCAGGCGTGCTTTTGAGGAGCAGGGAGAAAAAACGTGCGCAAAGTATCTGCCGGGCTGTTCAGCCTGGCTCTCGCGGCGACGTTCGGACTGAGCATGAGCTCGGCCGGCAACGCCGCACCGCCCAGGGACGTCGGTACGGCGCCGGCCGCGAGTGAGGCCTCGGCTCCGGACGAACTGCCCAACCCGCAGGAGGACAAGCGGCGCGAGCTGCGTGAGGAAGCCCTCACGAAGGTCCTCAACGGCACCGCCACGGCGGAGAAGCGCGGCACCAGCACCGTGGTCAAGCTGGGCAAGAAGACGGCCGGGGCCAAGGGCCAGAGCAGTGCCAAGGCGGCCAAGGTCGACCAGTACGTCGAGCTGAGCCGGGAGAAGACCGACCGGATCTTCGTGGTGCTCGCCGAGTTCGGCAACGAGCGGCACCCGAGCTACCCCGACCAGGACACCGCACCTGGCACCCCCGGCCCCACGACCTTCGAGGGCCCGCTGCACAACGCCATCCCGGAGCCCGACCGCGCGGTGGACAACTCCACTGTCTGGCAGGCCAACTACAGCCCCGAGCACTTCCGGCAGCTGTACTTCGGCGCCGGCGCGAACGTCAACTCGGTGAAGAACTACTACGAGAAGCAGTCGTCCGGGCGCTACAGCGTGGACGGCACCGTCACCGACTGGGTGAAGGTGCAGTACAACGAGGCCCGCTACGGCCGGTCCAACGGCTTCCCGTGCACCGGCAACGTCTGCAACAACACCTGGGCGCTGGTCCGCGACTCGGTGAACCAGTGGGTCGCCGACCAGAAGGCGGCCGGCCGCACCACCGCGCAGATCACCGCCGAGCTGAAGACGTTCGACCAGTGGGACCGCTACGACTTCGACGGTGACGGCAACTTCAACGAGCCCGACGGCTACATCGACCACTTCCAGGTCGTGCACGCCGGCGGCGACCAGGCCGACGGTGACCCGCACCAGGGCGAGGACGCGATCTGGTCGCACCGCTGGTACGTCGGTCTCGCGGGCGGCCCGGCCAACAACCCGGCCGGCGGCACCCAGCTCGGCGACACCGGCCTGTGGGTCGGCGACTACACGATCCAGCCGGAGAACGGTGGCATCAGCGTCTTCGCGCACGAGTACGCGCACGACCTCGGCCTGCCGGACGAGTACGACACCTCCGGTGCGGCGGTCGAGAACGGCGTCAACTGGTGGACCCTGATGGCGCAGAGCCGGGTGGGCGCACCGACCGACGGCGGCATCGGCGAGCGCGCGGCCGACCTGAACGCCTGGGACAAGCTGCAGCTCGGCTGGCTGGACTACGAGATCGTCAAGGCCGGTCAGACCAAGTCCCTCGACCTCGGCCCGCACGAGTACAACTCCGCCAAGGCCCAGGCCGCGGTGGTCACGCTGCCGAAGAAGAGTGTCACCACCGCGCTCCAGACGCCGCCGGTCGGCAGCAAGTCGTGGTGGAGCGGCCGTGGTGACGAGTTCACCCACACGATGAACCGCCAGGTGACCCTGCCGGCCGGCGCGGCGACGCTGACCATGCAGGCGAACTGGGAGATCGAGGACTGCGACACCACGGCCTGTGACTACGCCTACGTCGAGGTCAACGACGGCACCGGCTACAAGCCGATCGCGGGCGACATCACCAACCCGGCCGAGGGCAACGGCATCGACGGCGAGAGCAACGGCTGGGTTCCGGCCACATTCGACCTGTCCGCCTATGCCGGCAAGACGATCGGCCTGCAACTGCGCTACACCACGGACGCGAACACGGGTGGCTTCGGCTTCTTCGCGGACGCGATCAAGGTGACCTCGGGCACGTCCACGCTGGTCGACTCGGGCGCGGAGGCCTCCCCGGAGGGCTGGACGCTGAACGGCTTCAGCTCGCAGGGAGCGACCATCACCACCCTGTACGACAACTACTACATCGCCTCGCACCTCAACTACGTCTCGTACGACCAGTACCTGAAGACCGGCCCGTACAACTTCGGCTTCGGTGCGGCCCTGCCGGACAAGGTGGAGCACTTCCCGTACCAGGACGGCCTGCTGGTCTGGTACTGGGACACCTCGCAGGCGAACAACAACACCAACCAGCACCCGGGTGAGGGCCTGATCCTCCCGATCGACTCGCACCCGGACCCGATCAACCGTCTCGACGGTCAGATCTGGCGCCCGCGGGTGGCCGGCTACGACGCCCCCTTCGGGCTCGAGAAGGCCGACAGCTTCAACCTGCACGTGAACGGCCAGCCCAGCTACATCCGTGGCCAGGACGGCGTCTCAACGTTCAACGACAGCAAGTCGTACTGGAACCCGCTGCAGCCGCAGAACGGCGTCAAGGTGCCGAACAACGGCGTCAACATCAAGGTCCAGTCGCGCACCGACACCTCGATGAAGATCAAGATCTCCAGCCGTGACTGATGCCCTGAAGATCTGCTGCCCTGATCTGATGCACTGAGCAACTAACAGCGGCCGGTGGTTCCCCCGAGGGGAGCCACCGGCCGTCTGCCTGTCACTGGCAGTGCTAGGCAGAACAGAGTGAGGTACGCCGACCCGGACGACGCGACAGTGGAGAGGTCCGGAGAACACGCTCCGGAAGGACCCCTTGGAAGGGACTTCTCCGATGACAGTCGTCGAGCTGACCGCGGCCGACCCGCAACGGATGACCGGCCCGCGGCAACGGCTCACCCTGCTCGTCCTGCTGACCGCCGGCTTCACTCTGGCGGTCGACTTCTCCATCCTGAACGTCGCACTGCCCGTGGTCGGCCAGGATGTCGGCTTCTCGCTGGCGAACCTGCAGTGGATCGCCACCGCGTTCGCCCTCTGCGCCGCCGGATTCACGCTGCTGTTCGGCCGGGTCGCGGACCTGTTCGGCCGCAAGCGGATCTTCCTGGCCGGGATGGCGTTGCTCGGCATCGCCTCGCTCGTCGGCGGCATCGCCACCGCGCCACCGGTGCTGATCGCCGCCCGCATCGCCCAGGGTCTGGCCACCGCCGCGGTCACCCCGGCCGCGCTCTCCCTGCTGACCACGTCGTTCCCCGAGGGACGGCTGCGGGAACGAGCTCTGAGCTTCAACGGCGCGCTGATGGCCGCCGGATTCACCACCGGCGCGATCCTTGGTGGCCTGCTGACCGATCTGCTCAGCTGGCGTTGGGCCTTCTTCGTCAACGTCCCGGTCGCGGCGATGGTGCTGATGGTCGCACCCAGGGTGCTGGTCGAGACCCGGCTGGACCGGCGGCCCCGCCTGGATCTCTGGGGCGCTCTGGCGGTCACGGGTGGTCTGCTCGCTCTCGTCTACGGCTTGACCCGGGCCGGCGAGGAATCCTGGGCGGATGCCCGCGCCCTGATCGCCCTGACCGCAGGCGTCCTGTTACTCGCCCTTTTCCTGCTGATCGAGCGCCGCGTCGACGCCCCGCTCGTACCGCTCCGGGTCCTGCGCCGGCCCACGGTCCGCTGGGGCAATCTGGCCGGTCTGCTCGCCTTTGTCACCGAGACCTCGCTGGTCTTCCTACTCACCCTCTACCTGCAGCGGGTTCTCGGCTACTGCCCGCTGATGGCCGGGCTCTCGTTCGCCGTACTCGGCGTCGGCACTGTGGTCGGTGGGACGATCGCCCCGAAGGTGCTCGGCAGGCTGGGCACGCGCAGGACGATCGTGGCGGGCTTCCTGCTCCAGGCCGCGGCGACCCTGCCGCTCGTGCTGCTCGGCCGGTCCGACGGCTGGATGGCGCTGCTCCTGATCGCCACCTTCATCGGGGGTGTGGCCAACCTGGTGGCCATCGTCGGCTTCATGGTCACCGCGACGTCCGACCTGCCCAACGAGGAGCAAGGCTTGGCGACCGGGCTCACGACGATGAGCCAGCAGGTCGGCATCACGATGGGCATCCCAGTCATGAGCGCCATCGCCACAGCCGCGATGAGCGGCGGCGACGGCCCGGCCCAGGTGCTCGCCGGGGTGACGACGGCGATCTGGGTGAACGCGGGCCTGTGCGTACTGGCCGCGCTCCTCACCTTCGTGTTCCTCCGGCCAGCAAAGGCGGTCTGACATGTGCTGCCACGAGAAAATCACCAGCTGGGCCGGATCGGCGCCAACTACGATGAAGATCGTGGAGACGGAGCTCGGACACTTCCTGCGCACCCGGCGTGGCCGGCTGCAGCCGGAGGACGTCGGCCTGGTCTCGTACGGCGCCCGCCGGGTGCCGGGGCTCCGGCGCGAGGAGCTCGCCCAGCTGGCCGGGATCAGCATGACCTACTACACCCGGCTCGAGCAGGGCCACAGTCAGCAGGCCTCCGACGAGATCCTGCTCGCGATCGCGCGGGCGCTGCGGCTGGACGAGGACGAGACGGCCCACCTGCGCGATCTTGCCCGCCCGGCCGACCACCGCATGCCGCGAGCCCAGGAGCCACAACCGGCCCGGGAAGGAGCCCGCCGCCTGGTCGGGGCGATGAGCGGGGTGGCCGCGATCGCGATGGACCGGCGCAGCGACGTGCTCGCCTGGAACTCGACCGCCCACCGGCTGCTGGCCGGGCACTACGACGAGCACAGTCCCTGCTCCGTCGACACCCGCCCGAACCTGACCCGGATGCTGTTCCTCGATCCGCACACGCGAGAGCTGTACGCGCAGTGGGAGCTGGAGGCCGAGCGATCGGTCGCCTCGCTGCGGCTGGTCGCCGGGCGGCACCCCGACGACCGGTACCTCGCCGAGCTGATCGGCGAGCTGTCCATGAAGAGCCCCGACTTCGCCCGGCTGTGGTCGGCCCACCCGGTACTGAACTGCTCTTTCGGGACGAAGATCTTCCAGCACCCGGTGGTCGGCCGCTTGGAGCTCGGCTATGAGGTCGTCCAATTCCCGGACAACTCGGCCCATCGCCTGCTGATGTACACCGCGGAGACCGGCTCTCCCTCGGCCGTCGCCCTCGAGCTCCTCGAGCGCGGTACTGCCGACCTCAAGATCTCCTGACCCCAAGCCGGCCGGGACAGCAGAACGGCCGGGCTGGGTGAGTCCAGCCCGGCCGTTCGTGTGCCGTCAGTGTGCAGCGACGCCGTACTGCGCGAGGTCGCCGGCCAGGTCCGCGTGGACCCGGGCGGTGAGGCGGGTGCCGTCGGCAGTGTGCTCCAACTGGTCCACCGCGCCCTCGGAGTGGATCCGGGAGACCAGGTCGCCGCGGTCGTACGGGAGGAGCAGGTCGACCGGGACGTCCGGGCTGGGCAGCGACGCCTCGACCAGGGACCTCAGCTTGTCGATGCCCTCACCCGTGCGAGCGGACACGACGATCGCGCCGGTCTCCCGGTGCAGGATCGGCGCGAGCGCCATCGGGTCGGCCAGGTCGCCCTTGTTGATCACGATGATCTCCGGGACGTCCGAGGCGCCGATCTCGTTGAGCACCTCGCGGACCGCCTGGATCTGCGCCATCGGGTCCGGGTGCGAACCGTCCACCACGTGCAGCAGCAGATCCGCGTCCGCGACCTCCTCCAGCGTCGAGCGGAACGCCTCGACGATGTCGTGCGGCAGGTGCCGCACGAACCCGACGGTGTCGGTGAACGTGTAGACCCGGCCGTCGGACGTGGTGGTCCGGCGGGTGGTCGGGTCCAGGGTCGCGAACAGCGCGTTCTCGACCAGGACGCCGGCGCCGGTCATCTGGTTCAGCAGCGAGGACTTGCCCGCGTTCGTGTAGCCCGCGATCGCCACGGAGGGGATCGAGTGCCGGCGGCGTTCCTGCCGCATGGTCGAACGGGTGCCCTTCATGTCCTTCAGCTCGCGGCGCAGCTTGGAGATCTTGGTGTTGATCCGGCGCCGGTCGGTCTCGATCTTGGTTTCACCAGGACCACGACCACCGATACCGCCACCAGCCGCACCGACCCGGCCACCGGCCTGGCGGGACAGGTTCCCACCCCAACCACGCAGCCGCTGCTTCATGTACTGCAGCTGAGCCAGCTCGACCTGGGCCTTGCCTTCCTTGCTCTTCGCGTGCTGGGCGAAGATGTCCAGGATCAGCGCGGTCCGGTCGACGACCTTGACCTTCAGCTTGTCTTCCAGGTTGCGGAGCTGGGCCGGAGCCAGCTCGCCGTCCGCGATCACCGTGTCGGCGCCGAGCGACGCGACCAGGTTGCGCAGGTCGTGCACCTTGCCGCTACCGATGAAGGTCGCGGGGTCCGGCTTCTTGCGCCGCTGGATGACGCCGTCGAGCACCTCGGAACCCGCGGTCTCGGCGAGCAGTTTCAGCTCGGCGAGCGAGTTCTCGGCGTCCTCGGCGCTGCCGTCGGTCCACACGCCGACCAGCAGCACACGCTCCAGCAGAAGTTTGCGGTACTCGACCTCGCTGATGTCCGTCAGCTCGGTCGACATCCCCACCACGCGCCGTAGCGCCTGGCGTTCCTCGAGTTCCAGCCCTTCGGTGCCCAGGGTTTCGGAACTCAGAGTGTCGTTGTCATAACCCGACGAAGTGTCCTCGTCGTCGAGCACGTCGTCCTGGAGCAGGTCGAGGTCGACGTCGGTCTCTTCGTATGCGTTCGAATGGGTCGTCATATACCTTCCATCGTGGCACGCGCCACCCACACGGGCGACCCGTTTTCACTTTCAACGCCCGGGCCTACCCCCGGATTCCCGTTCAGAGTGGTAGCCAGGCTCGGTCGAAGTCGCCGCGCGCGTGCACGACAGCCGGTCCGGTGAGCTCGAGGTGGTTGTCCTCACGCCACGTGACCGTGACGGATCCACCCGGTACTCCGACGCGGTACGTGACGGGGGTTTCCTGCCGTGCGGCCCGGGCTGAGGCGACTGCTACGGCGCAGGTGCCCGTGCCGCAGGAGCGGGTCTCCCCCGAGCCGCGTTCGTGGACGCGCATCTCCACCTCGTTCGGGCCCTTGCGGACGACGAACTCCACGTTCACGCCGTGGGGGAATGCCTCGGCCGGGGTCCAGCCGGGCTGTTCGATCAGCCAGCCGGGCTCGCGCAGATCGTCGACGAAGGCCACGGCGTGCGGATTCCCCATGTCCACGTGCAACGCGGGCCACTGGTGACCGTTGGCCTCGACAACGATCCCGGCCGGTCCGGGGAAGACCGGTTCGCCCATGTCGACGGTGATCGTGCCGTCGTCGTTCAGCGCGATCTCCTTGACCCCGGCCCGAGTTCCCACCCGTACGGGCTTGCCGTCGGTCAGGCCGGCCTCCGCGAGGTACCGGGCGAAGACGCGGATGCCGTTGCCGCACATCTCGGCGATCGACCCGTCCGTGTTGCGGTAGTCCATGAACCACTCGCCACCGTCTTCGACGTACGACTGCTTCGATCCCTCGATCACCCGCAGTACGCCATCCGCCCCGATCCCGGCGTACCGGTCGCAGAGGAACCGCACCACCGCGGGATCGAGATCCCCGTGCACGGACCCGTCGGGGTCGGGCAGCAGCACGAAGTCGTTCTCCGTGCCGTGCCCCTTCAGCCAGGGGAAGGTACCGGTGCTCATAGGGAGATCGTACGGTTTGACCCATGGCAGACGAGCACGTCGCGTACTTCTGGGAACGCGAGGACGCCGACGCCGTGGCCGAACTGCTGGGCGGACAGGTCCGGCGGGGCCGGTTCCACGGGGAGGACGACGACGAGGATCACCCGTGGGTCGTGGTGACGGCCACCGATCGCGCAGTACTGGAGCAGGTGGCGGGTGAGCACGACGGCTGGCTGGAGGCGCCTGCCGACGAGCGGGCTCCCGCCACCCCGCCCCCGCTGCCGACCGAGCCACGCAGGCTGAAGAACCGCTGACTCAGCCCTTCCGCAGGACTCGCCCGGGCCGGTTGGCGGTCGGTACGCCGTCGCGCAGTACGGGCTCCCCGGCGACCAGCACATGCTCGATCCCGACGGACAACTGCCACGGCTCGTCGTAGGTCGACCGGTCCGCGACGCGCTCCGGATCCAGTACTACGAGGTCCGCGACGGCGCCGGGTTTCACGACGCCCCGGTCGTCCAGACCGAGCCGGGACGCGGGCAGCGAGGTCATCCGGCGGACAGCCTCCGCCAGGGTCAGCACTGCCTCGTCGCGCGCATATCGCCCGAGCACCCGCGGGAAGGTCCCGAAGCTGCGCGGGTGCGGGTGACCCTCACCCGTCGCGCGCAGGATCCAGCCGTCGCTCGCGACACTCGTCCACGGATGACGCAGTACCGCGACCACGTCGTCCTCGCACATCCCGTGGTTGACGACGCTCACCGCGGCCTGGTGGTTCTCCAGCACGCGCAGGGCCGCCTCCGCGCCGTCGACACCGTCGCGCCGGCCGATCTCGGCGAGGCTCAGCCCGCGACAATCGTGATAGCGCCCGGGCGGAAGCGACGCGATCACGACGTTGTCCGGGTCGAGGATCGCCTGCTCTCGTACTGCGTCGAGGACCTTCGTGCGCTCGGTGGCGTCGCCGAGGCGCGCGAGCAGACCTGCAGTACCGCCTTCCATCGTCCAAGTTGGGAGGCGGGCTGTGAGGGTGGTGCTGGAGGCGGTGTACGGATAGACGTCGCAGGCAACATCCACCCCATCCGCACGGGCCTCGTCCATGCGTTCGAGGGCGGCGTGAACTTTCCCGTGGTTGGCCGGGCCCATCGCCTTGAGGTGAGACACCTGCAGCCTGGCGCCACCGGCCCGCGCTGCCTCGATCGCCTCGTCGAGAGCCTCCAGCAGGCGGACACCTTCGTTGCGGATGTGCGTGGAGTACAACAGCCCGTACTCCGCTGCGGTGGCAACCAGTGCGGCTACCTCGGACGGCTCCGCGAAGGTGCCGGGCGCGTAGATCAGGCCCGTCGAGAATCCCACCGCACCCTGTTCGGCGGCGTCCCGCAGCAGCGCCTTCATCTGCTCGAGCTCCGCCTCGGACGGCGCGCGTTCGGCACCACCGAGGACGGCCAGCCGGAGCGCCGAATGGCCGACCTGCAAGGCGATGTTGATCGCCAGACCGGCACCGTCCAGGACGTCCGCGAATCCCCCGCTGTCCTGCCAGGACCAACTGTTCTCCGGAGCCAGGAACGCCGTACCGGCTCGCATCTGGTCCAGATCGGTGATCGGGAACGGCGACCAGCCGCAGTTCCCGGTGACCAGGGTGGTGACGCCCTGGTGCAGCTGCGTGACGGCCTCCGGGCTGGCCTCCATCGAGAAGTCCGCGTGCGAGTGCAGGTCGATGAAGCCGGGTGCCACGATGTTGCCCCCGGCATCGATCAGTTCGAGGCCGGGTGGCAGCTCGGCGTCAGCGGGCAGCAACTCCGTGATCCGGCCGTCGTCGATCAGGACGGTCGCGGCCACCGCCTCGGCCCCAGTCCCGTCCAGGACGAGGCCGCCGGTGATCGCGTCGATCATGTCGTCACCAGCAGGATGCCGGCGTACATCACGCAGGCCGGGACCAGCAGCAGCCAGCCGGTGATCATCATGTTCTTCAGGTTGGACGACCGGGCCAGCCCCATCGCGCCGACCATGTTCGCGTTCGGGAACGGCCCGTAGGTGTCGGCCTTCGAGGCGAACAGCAGCACCACGACCCAGGCGGCCGGTCCCACCCCGGCGCTGGCCGCCAGAGTCCCGAACACCTTGTCGAGCAGGACGACCTGAGCCGCCGTCGCCCCCGGCACCCCGACCCAGCCCAGTAGTGCGATCGCGATCGCCACGCCGAAGCCGGACACCGTCGCCAGTTCCGGGCCGATCGCGTCCAGGATGACCTGGAACGGCGCCAGCTTGTCGATCAGCGCGAAGAGGGCCGCGAGCAACCAGAACAGCAGCAGGATGCTGATCAGCTTGGCGCCACCGCGGTACATGTGCTCGGCGATGTCGCGTGCCGGCAACCGCCCGGCGATGCCGGTGACGACACCGAGCAGCGGCAACGCCAGCAGCGGGAAGTTGGTGCCGGCCTCGGTGATGGTCGCGTAGACGACGCTGACCAGCAGCGCGATGATGAAGGCGATCGTCGCCGCCCGTGGCGCCCGAGCGGTGTAGGCGCTGTCGTCGGTGACGAGCTCGCTCAGGTCGTACTCGTCGCCGGTGCGGACCGTGCGGCGCTGGATGTAGGCGACCACGAACGGCCCGAGCAGCAGGGAGAGCACCGCCAGCGGACCGGCGCCGTACCCGAGGTAGGTGAGGTAGCTGACGTCCGCCGCGGTCATGATCGCCACGTTCGAACCGGCGAACGGTGCCACGGTCAGCCCGGCGCAGCCGCCGATGAACAGCATCGAGGCGGTGGCCGAGCGGGTGTAGCCGAGACGAGCCGTGATCGGCAGCACGATCGGCGCGGCGATCGCCAGCGCACCCGCCAGCGTGCCGAGGCTCGCGACCAGCAGCAGGCAGGCGATCATCACGCCGAGCACGACCGCCGTACGGCTGCGGTCTCCGACCATCCGCATCACGCCGTGCACGATCGTCGACGCGACACCGGTGACCCGGAGCACCTCGCCGACGCCGGCGCCCAGCACGATGATCAAGCCGATCGCGGTGACCGAATCGGCCAGCGACTCCCCCAGCAGGGTGCCGGTCTCGAGCGGACTGAGGCCGACGATCAGAACACCCGACAGCACCGCGAGCACGGTGCCGACCACGATGTCCATGCCGAGCAGGCAGAGCACGGCGTACATCACGATCGGCAGCAGGCCCCACAGCGTCGGGCCGTCGGTCGCCAGGCCGGCCACGATCGAGGCCACCAGGCCGACGGCCGCGAGGAGGTTCACCAACCGGCGGCGACCGGGCGGCAGTTCGACGTCATAGGCGTTCGCACCCTGCTCCGGCGCGGTCTTCTGCGAGACGGCCTCGTCGGGGGCGGTCTGCGGCGGTCCGGTGGTGCTCTTGTCTTGGCTCATCAGAGTCCTGTTCTGTCGTGGCCGGGGGCGGTCAGTGCGCGGCAGAGCGCGTCAGATTGTGGTGGTGGCGGTGATGGAGGCAACGGTATTTGCGGCGATCAGGTCGGTGTCGACGCCGTGGCCGAGACCGGCCGACTCCGGCACCTGGACGACACCCCGGCGCGCTACGACTGGTGGGGTCACCACGTCGCGCGCGTAGTACTTCTCCGAGGCTGAGACGTCGGATGGGAGGGTGAAGCCGGGCAGGCTGGACAGGGCGACGTTCGCCGCGCGGCCGATGCCGAACTCGTGCATGCCACCGCACCAGACCGCGATCCCCGACTCCCGGGCCAGGTCGTGTGCGGCGCGTGCCGCGGTCAGCCCGCCCATCCGCGACACCTTGATGTTGAGCACCCGCAGCGCCCCGAGCGACAAGGCCGTCTCCAGGTCGTCCAGCGTCTCCACGCTCTCGTCCAGGCAGACCGGCGTCTCCACCGCACGCTGCAGCCGGGTGTGCGCGAGCAGGTTTCGCGGCGCGAAGGGCTGCTCGATCATCGTCAGGCCGAACTCGTCGAGCGCCAGCAGGGCGGCCAGGTGCTCGGCGGACTCCGAATAGATGCCGTTGGCATCGACATGCAGATCGAGGTCCGGGTACTCCGCGCGGACCGCGCGCACCGGTTCGACGTCCCAGCCGGGCGCGATCTTCAGCTTCACCCGCGGATAGCCGGCGTCCACCTGGCGTCGTACCTCGGTGAGCAGGTCGTCGATGGTCGGCTCGATCCCGAGGGAGACGCCCGCGGTGACCTCAGAGCGGGTCCCGCCGAGCGCCTTGGCCAGCGGTACTCGGCGCAGAGTGGACCAGAGCACCCAGGCGGCGACGTCGACGCCGGCCTTGGCGAACTGGTTACCCCGCACCTTCGCCCAGAACCGCGGTACCTGCTCGGGCTCGTCCCACTCCTGCCCGAGCACGGCCGGGAGCAGGTAGCGCTCGGCGATGTGCCAGCACGACTCCACCGTCTCCGACGCGTAGTACGGGTCAGACGGCGAGGCGATCTCGCCCCAGCCGACAGCGCCGGAGGCGTCCTCCAGCTCGACCAGGATGTGGTCCAGCTCGGCCTTGCGGTGCGAGCTGGTCGCGAAGGCGTGGACCAGCGGCAGCCGGACCCGATGCAGCCGGGCTGCGGTGACGTGCACAGGAGTTCCCTTCGGTTCAGTCGACGACATACAGCCCCAGTTCGGTGTTCAACCGGTCCCGTTCTCCGAGCCGGCGGCGGGCACCCTTGGCGCTCGCGGTGGTCAGGGTCGCCAGCACATGCAGGACGGCGGCGACCACGGTCGGCGAGTCCACGTACGACGCGCTGCCGGTCGCCACGTAGATGCACTGGTCCGCGATATCGGCCAGTGGGGCGTCGTCGTAGTCGGTGATCGCGACGAGTTCGCCACCGGCCTCGACGAACCGGCGCGCGATCTCGACGGTGTCCCGCCGGTAGCGGCGCAGCGAGAACGCCACCATCAGATCGCTGGAGCGGACGTCGGAGAGCACGTCGACGCTGCGGACCACCGTGCCGTCGATCAGCGTCACGTGCGAGAGCCCGGCACTGAGGTCGAAGGCGAGCAGGGACGCGTACGAGAAGGACTTGCTCGAGCCGACGATGAACCGGCGGCGAGCGGCGACGATCCGTGCCGCGGCCCGGGCGATCGAGTCGTCGGCGAGGATCAGGTCGAGCGCTTCGGCGATCGAGGCCCGCTCCTGCTCGACCACCCGCTGCTGCAGCAGAGTGGAGGACCTGCGCTGCAGGCGGGCGTCGTACCGCTCGTGGGGGCTGGCCAGCTCACGGTTGAGAGCGCGCCGCTCGTCGGCCTCAGACATCGGTCGCCTCCTGGGCCGGCCCGAAGAAGTAGACCGCGGTCTCGGCGTCGACCCGCTGGCAGGAGATCGCGACCAGGCCCTTGCCGAGCAGGTCTGCGAAGGCGGAGCGCACGTCGTGGCGGACCTGGTCGGCGACGTCCGGGCGGGTTGCACTGAGAGCTGCGAAGTCGGCCGGAAGTGCCAGCCACAGTTCGTCACCGTCGCCTGCCGCAATGCCCCAATCCGCCTCGGTTGGTTCCACCGGCGACGTCCGCGACGGGTTCGACTGGTCACCCTCGCGCAGGTCCCACTCGACGACCACGCGGTCGGTGCCGGGTTCGCCGTACAGGTCCGGCTTGAACCAGCGGCCGCGGGCGCCGAGGACGTCGAGGTTGAAGTGCGCGTTGCGGGTCTGGAACGGGTCGTAGGTCCAGCGCATCGAGGTCATCCCGTTGGCCAGGGCGATCTCGCGCTGTGCTCGCTTGAGGAGCCGGCCGAGGCCGAGGCCCTGCTGGTCGGCGGCGACCACTGCGGTCTGCGAGTAGTGGTAGAGGTTCACGCCGTCCGTGCCGCAGAAGCCGTAGGCGAGGGCGACCAGCCTGTCCGCGGCGTCCAGCACTCCCACGACGGAGCCGCCGTTGGCCACCAGGGCACCGAGGAGACGCGGGTTGAGCGCGTAGTCGGGGTGCTGATAACCGAATACAGCGCGATAGAGCGCGGCCGCTTCCGCGAACTGCGCCGGGGTGCTGAGAGTGACGGTACGGAACCCGCCGGGCGTGCGCTGCGCTGTCATCGATCTCCTGCAACCAAAGATACGTAACGGATCTTGCTTCGTGGCTGAGTTAACCCGTTGAGAAATCTCAGGTCAATGCCTGTCCAACAGGCGAAATTCACGAGGCAACGCCGGACAGGAAGTGATGATACGTTCACTATCATGGAGAACAGATGGCAGCAGGCGGCAGCCGGACAGGGCGCGCGGATGCTCGAGAGGTTGCACGAGTACGTCGCGCACGAGACCCCGACGGGTGATGCGGACGCGCTGAACGCGTTCGCCGACCGCCTCGTCGCCCGGTACGCCGACCTCGGTGGCACCGCCCGGCGGGTGCCTGCGGCAACAGGTGACCACGTGGTCGCGAACCTGCCCGGCCGGGGTCCGCGAGCGGATGAGCCACCGCTGCTCTTCCTGGCCCACCACGACACGGTGTGGCCGGTGGGCCAACTCGACGGCCCGATGCCCTGGCGTGAGGAGGACGGCATTGTCCACGGGCCGGGCGTCTTCGACATGAAGGGCGGCCTGGTCGTCCTCGAGACCGCGCTGCGACTGATCGCGGAGCAAGGTGCCGACCATCGACCGGTGCGGATCGTGGTCGCCGCCGACGAGGAGGTCGGTTCACCCTCCGCCCGTGAACTCGTCATCGCCGAGTCGGAAGGGGTGGTCGCCGCCCTCGGGCTCGAACCTCCGCACCAGAACGGTGACCTGAAGACCGCCCGTCGCGGTAGCAGCCGGGTCCGGATCGAGATCACCGGGCGGGAGGCGCACGCCGCGCTGGATCCGGAGTCCGGCGTCTCCGCGATCGACGAACTGGTCGACCAGTTGGCCGCCGTACGCTCGCTCGTCGGGTCCTTCGACGACGTGCTGTGCAACGTCGGCACCATCACCGGCGGCGGGCGGACGAACGTCGTACCGGGGACTGCTTCGGCGGACATCGGCTTCCGGTTCATCGACCCCGACACCGAGCGCGCTGTGCTCGACTCGATCGGCAAGTTGGAGCCGGTGCGGGCGGGTGCTCGAGTGCAGGTGTCGGTGATCTCGAATCGGCCTGCCTGGCAGCCTTCTGTTGAAGGCGATGAACTGCTGGCTAAGGTCGCGGCTGCGGGTCGTTCGGTCGGCCAGGAGGTCGGGGGCGCTGTCGCGGCCGGTGCTGCCGACACGAACCTGACGGGCTGGCTCGGAGTGCCCAGCCTGGACGGCTTCGGTCCGGTGGGTAAGGGTGCTCACGCGACGCACGAGCAGATCGTCGCGGCCAGCCTTCCTGAGCGCGCTGCTCTGATCGCCGCGATCATCACCACCCTCTGAAGAAGGCAGCACCCCGCCGCCAGTGGCGACGGGGTGTTGCCTTGATGGTGTGAGTCAGCGCGGCCAGAGTTGGTGGACCGTGCCGGCGGCGCCGCCACCGCGGCGTTTCGGTTCCGCTGCGGCCAGATAGCCGCCGCCGGGAAGGAACTCCAGGGCCGCCACCGCGCCGATCTCGGCCGCCGAGGTGAGGGCGTCACCCGAGGGGACGAGAACGTGCCCGTAAGGCTTCAACGCGGTCCCGTACGCGTCGATGAACGGCGGTTCGGCGGTGACCGTCGCCGTGTTCCGCTGGGAGGCTCGCGGCGCGGCGACTGCCTCGGGCAGCGTCATACCGCGGTCCAAACGGTTGGTGAGCGTCTGCAGGACCGTGGTGATGATGGTCGACCCACCCGGCGAACCGAGCGCGAGGAACGGCTTGCCGTTGCGCAGCACGATCGTCGGCGACATCGACGAGCGCGGCCGCTTGCCCGGCTGGATGCGGTTCGGGTCGGCCTCGTCGTAGACCGCCGAGAAGTCCGTGAGCTCGTTGTTCAGCAGGAATCCGCGGCCCGGGACGGTGATGCCGCTGCCGCCGGTCTGCTCGATCGTCAGCGTGTACGACACCACGTTGCCCCACTTGTCGGCGGCAACGAGATGCGTGGTCGACAGGCCCTCGGTGTCCGGCCGTTCCGTCGTCGCGACACCCGCGGCGCACGGCGCGTACGAACCATCCGGCGAACCGGCCTTCAACGGCTTGATCGACGCCTTCGCCGGGTCGATCAGGCAGGACCGCTCGGCCCCGAACCCGGGCGACAGGAGTTCCTTGGTCGGCACGTTCACGTAGGCCGGGTCACCGACATACGCACCCCGATCCGCGAACGACAGCGCCGACGCCTCGAGGTACGTGTGCAGTGCCTGCGGGGTCGACAGCGTCGACAACTTCTTCGGCGCGAGGATGTTCAGCGCCTCCCCCACCGTCGTCCCGCCCGAGGAAGAGGGTGCCATCCCGTACACGTCCAGTCCGTCATACCGGACCTTCGTCGGATCTCGCTTGATCACCTTGTACTTCGCGAGGTCCGCCGTCGTCAGCTTCCCCGCCTTTACCGGCAGAGTGGTCCCGGCGACCTTCGGCGGCGTCTGCACCACCGTGGCGATCTCCTGCGCGAGCGGTCCGCTGTAGAAGGCCGCCGGACCCTTCTTGCCCAGCAATTCGTAGGTCCGGGCGAGCTCCTTGTTCTTGAACACCGAGCCGACCTGCGGGGCGTCGCCGCCGGGCAGGAACAGCTTGGCCGTCGGCACGATCGCGGAGAACCGGGCCTTGTTGTCCAGCGTCTGGCTGCGGAACGTCGCATCGACGACGAAGCCGCGATCGGCCAGTTCCGCGGCAGGCTTCAACGCCTTGCCCAGAGACAGCGATCCCCACTGGTGCAGGGCGGAGTCCCAGGTGGCCAGCGTGCCGGGAACCCCGACGGAGACGCCGGAGGTGACCAGCTCGGGGAAGAAGTTGTACGGCTTGCCCGTCGCCGGGTCGATGAACGCGTCGGTCCGCATCTCCGCGGGCGCGGTCTCCCGGCCGTCGATCGTGGACACCTTGCGGCTCTTCGCGTTGTAGTAGACGAAGTACCCGCCACCACCGACGCCGGCGGAGTACGGCTCGGTGACTCCGAGCGCGGCGGCGGTCGCGACGGCCGCGTCGACCGCGTTGCCGCCGCGCCGCAGTACGGACAGGCCGATGTTCGTGGCGTCGGCGTCGACCGAGGCGACAGCGCCGCCGAAGCCGATCGCGGTCGCGTTCTTCACGGGTGGCGGCGGCGCGTGATGGCCGGCGTCCTTCGTGGGGGCGGTGCCTGTTGCCGTGGCCATGCTCGCGGTCAGGCCGGTCAGGACGAGCGCGCCGGCCGTCAGGGTCGCGGCGAAGCTTTTCGGTCTCACTAGGTCCTCGCAGGGATCGGCGTACAGGGACACGCCCTGCCTACCGCGTCCGCACGGTGCGCGCCACTTCTGGCGAGTCCAGTTCCGGTGGTCGGGTCAGGAGACCGTGCAGGACCCCATGAAGCGGCGGAGGATCTCGTCGTTCCAGTCCTTGTCCCCGACCGGCAACTGGACGAGCAGCCACCGCTCGCCGAGCTTCACCTGTCCGGCCGCGCGGCCGGCCTCGGTGCCGACGTGGAAGACCTTGCCGTCGGCTTCGGTCACCCGGACAGCCTGGAGACTGCGGGCCTCCGTTGCTGACTGCAACACCAGCTTGGCGGCAGCGTCCGACGTCCGCACCAGCGGCGGCGTCAAGACGACCCGGTCGGTGGTCACGGGTGCCTCCGGCGTCCAGCCCTGTGGCGCAAGCGAACAGTCGATGTTGCTCCAGGCCTTGCTGTTCGCCGTCAGTTCGATCATCGCGCCGGCGAAGACCGACGCCGACTCGCCGGCCTGGTCCGCACCGGTCGCCGCCGGCGTCGCCGTCCCGGCCGCCTCGGTGCCGGCGCTGGCACCGGCCTCGTCCGAGCCGGTGGCGACCTCCGTCCCGCCACCGCCCCACCACTTCACCTGGTTGCCGATCGCGAGCACCGCGGTCGTCACGGCGGCGGCACACAGCACACCGGCGACCCGGCGACGAGTCCTGATCCGGCGCAGCGCGCGACGCCCGCGCGCCACGTCGGCCTCCACGTCGGCCGCGGGGAGGCCGTCGACCGTACGGTCGGCGAACCCTTCCAGCAACCTCTTCACGTCGTCCACGTCAACTACTCCCGGTCGCGGGATCCGTGGCGGGATCGGGTTCCTCGGCCATCAGATCCTTCAGTCTTTTCAGCGCTTTCGCGGTCTGGCTCTTCACGGTCCCCTCGGTGCACTCCAGGATCCGCGCGCAGGTCGCCACGTCGAGATCCTCGAAGTACCGCAGCACCAGGACGGCTCGCTGCCGCGGCGCGAGGTCCAGCAGTGCGCGCCGGACGGCGAGGGTGTCCACCTGGTCCGGTTCCTCGCTCAGTCTCGGCTCGAACGTCTCGGCGGTCACCACCTCGGGATGGCGGCCGGCCCGGCGGCGCTCGTCCAGGAAGGCGTTGACCAGGATGCGGTGCGCATATGGTCCGGCGCCCTCGTGCCGGATCCGGTGCCAGTGCACGTACACCCTGGTGCAGGCGGTCTGGACCAGATCCTCGGCGGTGTGCACATCCCCCGCGGTGAGCAGCATCGCCGTTCTCATCAGTCTGGTGCGATCCGCGATCAGGTACTCGCGGAACTCGGCCTCACGGTCACCCCCTCGCATCGACAGCCCCCAGGCCCTCTTCCACCTCGACTACGCCGACGGCCTCACTCGGGTTGCCTTGCACTACGGACAGAGCGCGTTCCACCAGGTCCGGGTCGTCGTAGGTCAGCCAGGTGATGCGGGGATCCTTGCGGAACCAGGAGTCCTGCCTGCGAGCGAATCTCCTGGTCGCCTGGGCGGTTCGCTCGCGCGCCTCCTCCTCGGAGATCTCGCCGCGCAGCAAGGCGATCACCTGGGAGTACCCGAGCGCGCGGTTCGCAGTACGGCCTTCTAGCAGACCCTTGCTCAGCAGGTCGCGGACCTCGTCGACGAAGCCCTGCTCGAACATCCGGTCCACCCGGCGGCCGATCCGCTCGTCGAGCACCGGCCGCGGTACGTCGAGGCCGATCTGGACGGCGCCTTCGTAGATGTACTTGTGCTCCGGAAGCGTCGCGACGTACGGGCCCGCGGTGATCTCGATGACCTCGAGCGCGCGGACGATCCGGCGGCCGTTGCTCGGCAGGATCTGCTGCGCGGCGGCGGCGTCGACCTCGGCAAGGCGGCGGTGCAGCGCGCCGGAACCGTGCTGCTCGAGCTCGGCCTCCAACCGCTCCCGTACCGCGGGATCCGTGCCGGGGAAGACGAAGTCGTCGAGGATGGCGCGGACGTAGAGGGCCGAACCGCCGGCCAGGACGGGGACGCGTTGACGGCTCAGACAGTCGTCGATCGCGGTGCGGGCGAGTTGCTGGAACTCCGCGACAGTTGCGGTTTCGGTCACATCGAGGATGTCGAGCAGGTGGTGCGGGACGCCCTGTTGTTCGGCGTCGGCGATCTTCGCGGTACCGATGTCCATGCCGCGGTAGACCTGCATGGCGTCGGCGTTCACCACCTCACCCGCGGGCTGTCCGGCGAGGTTTTCGCGGCCGTGGATTCCCTTGCACAGGGCAACCGCGAGGTCGGACTTGCCGGCCGCCGTGGGACCGACGACCGCGACGACGAGGGACTCGACCATCAGACCAGTGTGACAGTGCCGCCGCCGGTCCGGCCGGTCGGGCGTGAACAATCGGACAAGACCAGCGGAAAGGGTTGTGGTCTGCTGACGAGTTCGATAGGAACAAGCCAAGGAGTTCTGGTCCGGACCGCACAGTGCCGATTTGATTCGGGCGCGATCGGGGGGCCGAACACAATCGCAGCACCGACCGGGAGGAATTACCCAGTGACGAATCCGTTCGAAGAGGGATCAGACGAGGCCAAGGAGGCCCTGGACCTGGACGGCGCGTTCGACGCCGCGAAGCGCAGCGGTGGCGATGTGGAGTTGAAGAAGAGCGGCGGTGACGTCGAGTTCAGCGGTGGTGACGTCGAGGCCGGTGGCGATGGCGAAGAAGGCAGCGACAGCGGTGGCGACGTCGAGACCGAACCCGGTACCGGCGGAAGCTGAGCGCGTCCCACACCTCGGGGCCCGTTGGTGGAAGGATCACCGCTAGCTGTCTGTAAGTAGTTCACTACGCTAGGAATGGGAGCCCCGAGATGGGCATCTTCGACAAGTTCAAGGGCAAGGCCGCGGGTCTCAAGGAGAAGGCCGGCGAGGTGGTCGACTCGCATGGCGACAAGGTCGGCGAGGGTCTGGACAAGGCCGGCCAGTTCGTCGACGAGAAGACCGGCGGCAAGTACGGCGACAAGATCGACCAGGGTGTCGACCAGGCCAAGACCCGTCTCGACGGTCTGGACGGCCAGGACGACGACATCCCCAACAAGCCGGACAACCCTGCCTGAGCTTCGGCGCGAGGGCCGCAAGGGATCTTCCCTTGCGGCCCTTCGTCGTTGTCGGGGCTGGGGCGGTTTGTCGGTGGGGTTCTCTAGGGTGGCGGGTATGGATTGGTTTCAGGTGATTCCCGCGGCCTATGTGGCTCTTCGCCGGGGCGACGAGGTGCTGTTGTTGCTCAGGGCCAACACCGGCTACATGGACGGCTACTGGGCGATGCCCGCCGGCCACGTCGAGCGCGGTGAGTCGGTGCTGGCGGCGGCCCGACGCGAGGTCCGCGAGGAGATCGGGGTGGAGATCGACCCGGCCGACCTGGTGCCCGTCACCGCGATGCATCGCACCGGCGCGACCGGCGAGCCGATCGACGAGCGGGTCGACTTCTTCTTCACCACCTCCCGCTGGACCGGTGAGCCGCGGCTGATGGAGCCCGGCAAGGCGGCCGGCCTCGAGTGGTACTCGCTGGACAAACTCCCCGACCCCGTCGTCCCGCACGAGGCCCGGGTCCTGGCCGGACTCCGCACCGGCACCATCCCCGCGGTGATCGCCGAAGGCTTCGAGTAGCGCCGAGGGATCTCTCACCCGGGGCACTACGTTCTTCTCGCGTTCACCATCGTTGGTGGCGGCTCGTTCTAGGGTGCTCTCGACCCGTGGGGCGTGAGGCACCTGCGGCGGAGCGCGGAGGCGACGATGGACCAGCAGCAGGACGGGACGAGCAGGCGGCGGATTCTCCAGGTAGGTGCACTCGGTGCGGGCGCTGCGCTGACCGGCGGACTTCCGGCGGCCGCTGCCACGACGGGGATCACCTCGACTTCCGCGGCAGACTCCAGCTCGGCTGCTGCTGCACTGGCCGGCTCGGGGCGGCCCGACCCGGACAACCCGCGCTTCACACTGGCCGTCGTACCGGACACGCAGTACCTGTTCGATCTGGATCGGGGCGACCCGGCGCCGCTGACCGCGACGTTCAAGTATCTGGTCGAGCAGCGGGCCGCGGAGAACCTCGTGTTCACCGCGCACCTGGGCGATGTGGTGGAGAACGCGCAGGCGAGCGAGTTCGCGCAGGCGGACCCGGTGTTCGGCGTGATGGACCGGGCCCGGATGCCGTACAGCGTGCTCGCCGGGAACCACGACATCGACTCCAGCAAGGACGACCAGCGCGGCGACTCGGCGTACCTGCACACCTTCGGGCCGGGCCGCTTCCGGCGGATGAGCACGTACGGCGGATCGACGCCCGACGGGTACAACTCGTACCACGTGTTCCGCGCGGCCGGACGCCAGTGGTTGCTGCTGGCAATGGACTGGCGACCCTCGGACGCCGGGTTCGCCTGGGCCCGGAAGGTGATCGCGGAGCACCCGAAGCTGCCGGTGATCCTGACCATCCACGAGCTCGTGTACGCCGACGCGGGTGATCCCGTCGCGAAGTTCTCCGAGCACGGCGACCGGGTCTGGGAACAGCTTGTCGAGGGCAATGACCAGATCTTCCTCACCCTGAACGGGCACTACTGGCCGTCCGGCCGGGTGGTCCGGAAGAACGCCGCCGGCAACGACGTGCACCTGCACATCACCAACTACCAGGACCGGTACTACGGCGGCAGCGCGATGGTCCGGCTGTACCACTTCGACCTGGCCCGCGACACGATCGACGTCGAGACGATCTCGCCGTGGATCCTGACGGAGAAGCCCGACCGGCGCAGCGAGCTCGCCGAGGGTGAGATCGAGCTGACCGACCCCACGAACCGCTTGAGCATCCCGATCGACTTCACCGCCCGCTTCGCCGGGTTCGACCCTGAACCGGTGCGGCCCGCCCGTCCCGCCCGCGATCTGGTGATCCCTGGCACGGTGGCCTACTGGCGGCTCGATGGCCCGGTGGGCTCGCGGGTCGTGGACCACTCGGGCCGCGGCAACGACCTCACCGCAGTACTGCTGCCCGGTAGTCCGGCCGACAGCCTGAAGGCGTCGACCGAGCACCACGCGGACCAGCCTGCCCACGCGAGCTGGATCTTTGCCGGACGCAAGAACCCGGCCCGCGGCGGGTACCTGCGTACGGCCGACGACGCCCCGCTGAACCGCCTGACCTTCCGCAACGGCTACACGATCGAGGCCTTCGTCAAACTCGCCGACGACGGACTCGACCACTCGTGGGAGGGCCTGCTCAGCCGAATGGGCACCGGCGCCGACGCAGGCAAGACCGGCAGCGACCCATCGGAGCCGGTCGTCAACCTGGCGTTCTCGGGTGGTCGTCAACTGCAGTGGGCCGTCTACCCCCTGGACAAGAACGACACCTTCACCAACTGGGGCCACGAGGAGATCGCCGGCCGCTGGTTCCACCTCGCGGTAGTCAACGACGGCCGCCACACCACTTTGTACATCGACTCATCGGAGCTCCTGCGCAACCCGGCAACACCATCGAACGGCCTGAGCACAACCGGCGCCCCCTGGCTCCTAGGCGCCAACCACTACGCCAACACCATCGAACAATCCTTCGCCGGCCACATAGGCGAACTCCGAATCGTCGACCGCCCCCTATCCCCCAAGCTTTTCCTCACCACCTGAGCCGAGGTGCTGCCCCGGCACGGACAAAGCTGCTGCCACCGGCACAGGCGGAGGTGCTGCCGCCTGCATCGGCTGGGTGGTTCCACCGGCATGGGCGGAGGTGCTGCCGCCGGCATCAGTGCGGGTGGTTGCGTCACCGGGCTGCGTGATGGTGCTAGTCGGGCCGGTGTGCGTCAAGAGCGCTTCGCGTCCCTTCGGGATCGGAACAAGTTCCGACTCTTGACTCACACCACCCCGACCAGGGAAGGAACGCAGCTATCCCGGAGCCGCTGGGGAGTGTGGCGACAAGGTCCAGGAAGCTCCTCCGCCCAACCTTCGGGACTTCCTCTGCCCGGAAGCCCCGGCGAGTCGCCTTGCCTGGACCTTCGGGGAGTTGCCCCGGCCGGAAGGGCAGCGGGACTCCCCGAAACCGGCACCATGTGCACCACCTGAGCAAATCCCGGCGACCCGGACGCTCAACTGGCGCACAAGGTGGGGCTTCGGACACCACGTCGGGACCTCGGACAGGAAATCACCTGTCCCAGAGCCTGTTGCTTTTTGGGTGACGCGCCTGGGTAGGTCCTGGCTGGGGTCGGGTGGTGTTGGAAAGATCTGGGGATGGCGAAGACGTACCGGCCGGTGGATCGTGCGCAGGAGTTTTTGCTGCCGCCGTCGATGGTGGACTGGCTTGGGGATGATCATCTGGTGTGGTTCGTGATCGCGGCGGTGGAGCGGTTGGACACGGCGCGGTTTCATGCGCGGGCGAGGCTGGGTGGGGTCGGCCGGAAGGGTTACGACCCGGACATGCTGCTTCAGTTGTTTGTGTATGCGATGGCGCATGGGGAGTCGTCGTCGCGGCAGATCGAGCGGTTGTGTCACACCGATGTGGCGTTCCGGATCATCTGTGCCTCCGATGTGCCTGATCACACGGTGCTGGCACGGTTCCGCAAGAACCACGAGCAGGCGTTGACCGACCTGTTGACCGAGTCGCTGGTGCTGGCCGCAGAGTTGGGGATGGTGTCGCTGGGGGTGGTGGCCTTCGACGGCACCAAGATCGCAGCCAATGCCAGCAAGGACGCGAACCGGACCGAGGCGCGCCTGCGCGAACTGGCCGAGGAGTTCGTGGCCACGGTCGCTTCGACCGACCAGGCCGAGGATGTGTTGTTCGGGCAGGAGGTTCGCGGTGACGAACTGCCGCCGGTGGTGCGGGACCGCACCGGTCGGGGTGAGCGGATCACGGCCGCGCTGGAACAGATCGCGGCGCGCCGGCGTGCCGCGGAGCAGGCCCGGCGGAAGCGATCCGAGCGGGACCGGAGCAGTGGGCAGGCCTACGAACGCGCGATCCAGCAGGCCGCTGACAGTGCAACACCCCCGCCGCTGGGTCCCGCGCCCAAGACCGCGGACCCGGTCGTGGTGACCAGGGCCCGTCTGGCCCGGGCCCGGGCCAAGGCCGAGGCCCGCCAGCGGGCCAGGCTCGAACGGATCCGCGCCAAGCCCCGCACGTCGGGCAGGGGACGCGAACCGGTGCCGATCGAGGACCAGGAGTTGGTGCGCCGCGCCCGCGTCGCCTACGAGGCCGCCCTCGCTCACACCGTCGACAACCACGCCACCGAGGACCAGGCCGCTGAGACCGTCGGCGATGACGGCAATGACGGCAATGACGGCAAGGACGGCAAGGACGGCAATGGTTGCGGCCAGGCGACCAGCGAGCAGGGCGCCACGCCGGACCAGCCGGCCGAGCAGGTCAAGGCGAATGTGACCGATCCGGAGTCGCGGCTGCTCAAGACCCGCAACGGCTGGATCCAGGGCTACAACTGCCAGACCGCGGTCAGCGACGATGAGTTCTTCGTCTCCGCGCGCGCAACCCAAGACACCAACGACATGGCCCAGTTCGAGCCGACCGTGCA
>NZ_JBHSKE010000034.1:0-441934 GCF_042657745.1 Kribbella qitaiheensis
AACCCACGAGGAGCGGAGGCCCCGCTCCTTCATCGCATCAAGAGTCGGAACTTGTTCCGATCCCGAAGCGCGATCTTCGTCCGATGGAAGTGCCGCAAGCCTTTGACAATCTGCCGCATGATCACGGAGTCGCCGGCCGCCAACCGCCTTGTCCAGCGTGGCAGACGCGCCTCGTCCCGGCCGGCCGGCCGGGACGACTTTTGCACCAGCGGCCAGCAACGCGACCACCGTCGCATAGGCCATTCCGCTGCCACGCCCGACCACGAGGACCGAGCGGTCTTGCAAGGAGGCGGTCAGCGGACTGGCGCCACTTCGTCGATGTCGAGGCCGCGGTCGATGCCGTGCGGGCGGACCTGCTGGCCTGGTTCGAGCTTCAGGGTCACGCCATCGAGGGAGACCTGAACCTTGTCCGGCTCGAAGGAGACCAGGTCGGACACCCGGTCGACCTCCGTGTAGGCGTCGCGGTAGGACCAGGCCGCGCGACCCGCAGTACCGACGTCGTAGTAGTCAGCCAGCCCCTTGTAGGGGCAGAACGTCTGACCGCTGACGGCAGTCATCGCGTCGCCGGCGATGTCAGCTCGCCGCACGTACCACCGCGGCGCGAAGCCCGACTCGTAGAGCACCAGTGGCCTCTTCGTATCCGCCACGACCTGCCCACCGGCCCGTACTGCGAGGTGGCGCGAGGTCTGCCGGATGTCGATCCGGTGGTACGCGTCCGCCGCATGTCCGAGGATGCGCTCGTCCTCTTCGTAGAAGCCGTCCATCGCGCGCCAAGCAAAGGCGACCCGCCCGGCCAGCTCACCGGCGTACGCCGGGAGGTCGACGTGCTCCCAGGCGGCGCGTTCCGCCTGGCGGTCGTCGAGGCCCACCGTGAACCACGCGGTGGCACCGAGGTCACGGTGCCGGGTCTGCCGGTCACCGCCGGAGAGTGCGTCCAGCCGGACGTCCTTCCGCGGGAAGTACGCCACCGGGTAGCGGCCGGGCTCATGCAGGAGCAGCACATCCTCGCTGTCGGCGATCCACTCGCCGGCGAATTTCACCCGCATCCGGCGCCGCAGGCGCTCGGCGTACAGCAACCGCTCGGGCAGTGGCTCGGGCGTCAGGAACCTTCCCACCGAGCTGCCGCTCAGCGGACCTTGTTGCCAGGACAGACCCATGATCGTTCTCCTTCACCAGAGGTTCTAACGGATAAATGGAGATTAAAAGCATTAGTCAAACTTTGGCAAGGCCTTGTGTTCTCCGTCTCCTAATGCTTAGGGTGACGCCATGACCATGAGCCCGAGTATCGATGAACTGCTGGCGGCCGGCTTCGCGATGGGCGGGGAGCGGCTGGTGGCGATCGATCTGGTCGACACCCTGATGCTGGCGGTCGATCCGCCTGTGGACCTGCTCGAATCATCCGAACAGCAGGCGGCGTGGTGGGGGCTGCAGGCGCCCCGGCTCCCCGCAGGGCCGGTGCCTGAGGAAACGGCTGTGCGCAGGTTGCGGGCCGCGATCCGCGACGTCCTGGACGCGCGGCTCGAACAGCGGAGCCCCGCGCGGAGCTCGATCGACGACATCAACGCCGCCTCGGCGGCGGCGCCTTCGAGCCTGCGCCTGCTACCGGAGGGCGAGGTCGAGACCCGCTGGCACACGGAGTACGGCGGGAACGCGGCGCTGGCGGCGATTGCCCGCGAGGTGATCGAGCTGATGGGTGACGCCGAGCGGCTGAGCACGCTGCGCAGGTGCGCGAATCCCAACTGCTCCATGCTCTTCCTGGCTGAGCGCTCGCGCCGGCAGTGGTGTATCGGGAGCGTCTGTGGGAACAGGACCAGGGTTGCCCGGCACTACGAGAAGACGAGGCGGTCATGAGCGCCATCGGGTTCCACGAGGGTGAGCTGAGCGTGCAGCGCAAGGCCGGCGTCTCGCACGACGCGGCCAGGCTGGAAGGGATGTTGCGGCCCGCGCTGCTCGAAGGTGGCGCGAAGAAGTTCCTGGGCCAGCGCGAGTTCGCCGCGATCACCGCGCGGGATGCGGACGGCCGGATGTGGACGACGGCGCTGACCGGCCAACCGGGCTTCCTCGACGCCGCGGGCACGACGTTGACCGTGCACACGGCGCCGGGCACGGGCGACCCGCTGCACGGACTTCCTCCTCACCAGCAGGTCGGACTACTCGTCATCGAGCTGGCGATCCGCCGGCGGGTGCGGATCAACGGCGAGCTCGTCAGGTCCGCGAGCGCCGAGCTCGAGATCGCCGCGGAGCAGGCGTACGGGAACTGCCCTCAATACATCCACCCGCACACGATCACGCAGCCCGCGTCCAGCCTCCCAGTGGTCACCGACGGGACGCTCGGCGAAGTGGAGATCGCCCTGATCGAGTCAGCGGACACCTTCTTCCTCGGTACCTCGCACCCGACGCGCGGCGCCGACACGTCGCACAAGGGCGGCGAGCCGGGGTTCGTGCGGATCGACGGCCCGGACCTGTGGTGGCCGGACTTCCCGGGCAACAACATGTTCAACAGCATGGGCAACATCGCCGTTGACCCGACCACCTCGCTGCTCTTCCTCGACTTCGGGACCGGCACCGCGCTGCATCTCTCCGGCACGGCGACCCTCGAATGGGACGCCCCGGGCGAGACCGGCCGGGCGGTCCGCTTCCACCCGACCCGCGCCGTACTGAACAGGTGGGCCTGACTATGGCGACGCTCCGCTCACTCAACGTCGGAATGCCGAAGGACCTGGACTGGCACGGCCGGACCGTGCACACCGGGATCTGGAAGGCACCGGTCGACGGACCGCGGATGGTCCGCCGGCTCAACATCGACGGCGACGGCCAGGGCGACCTGAACGGCCATGGCGGCGAGATGCGGGCGGTCCTCGTCTACCAGCTCGATTCCTACGACTATTGGCAGCGGCACTTCGGCCGCGACGACTTCACCTACGGTCAGTTCGGCGAGAACTTCACGGTCGACGGACTGCCGGACGACGAGGTCTGCGTCGGCGACCGGTACCGAATCGGTGAGGCGGAGTTCGAGGTCACCCAGCCGCGGGTCACGTGCTACCGCGTTGGGATGCGGATGGGCGAGCCCGAGCTGCCCTCGCTGCTGGTGGCGCATCGCCGCCCCGGCTTCTACCTGCGCGTCATCAAAGAGGGCCGCGTCGAGGCCGGCGACGAGATCGTCCGCACGCGCGTCGGCCCGGAAGAGCTGTCGGTCGCGGACATCGACGCCCTGCTCTACCTCCCCGACCGCGACGCGGCCAAGCTCCGCGCCAGCCTCAACATCCCCGCCCTCAGCCCCGGCTGGCAACAATCCTTCCGCGAACTGGTGGAAGCGCTCGAGACCGGTACGCCAACCGCCGACGGCCGAAACGCCAGCCCGTACTCCGAGCCGCAGCCCGGCCCGTCCTCCGGCGCAGCTGAGGGCGACGGCCAGGCGGCGGGCGTGGTCGCCGCCTGGCCGGGATTCCGTCCGCTCACGGTGAGCGCGGTGACCCGCGAGAGCGACACGGTCCGCTCGGTCTACCTCGAGTCCGCAGACGGAGAGCCGCTGCCGGCCGCGCGTCCCGGGCAATACCTGGTGATCCGCTTCGGAGACCAGGGCATCCGGAGCTACTCGCTCTCCTCGGCACCCGGCTCGTCGACGTACCGGATCAGCGTCAAGCGCGACGGCGTGGTGAGCCGCTACATCCACGAGCACCTCACCGCGGGGATGACAGTCGAGGCGGCCGCGCCGCGCGGGGAATTCGTGCTGACGGACGAGCCCGGGCCCGTAGTACTGGTCTCCGCGGGGATCGGCATCACACCGGTCATGGCGATGCTCCACCGACTCGCGGATGAGCGGAGTCAACGGCCGGTCTGGTGGATCCACATCGCGCGGAGCCCGGAGCAGCAGGCGTTCGCGACGGAGGCAGCTGGGCTGATCGAATCGCTGACGGACGTCCATCCGCAGGTCTTCTTCACGGCAGGCGGTCACCGGCCCGGCAAGGAACAGCTCGCCCGGTTGGGGATCCCGCGGGGCGCATCGGCGTACGTCTGTGGGCCGGCCGGTTTCATGGAGGAGATGCGCGTGGAGCTCACGGAGCTCGGAGTCGGCGAGGTCCGGACGGAGTTGTTCGGCGCGCTCCCCTCGATCAACCCGGGTCTGACGGATGCTCGCGCAGTACAGCCTCATCCGCCTGCTGGAGAGCCGGGGACTGGGCCGCTGATCACCTTCTCGCGGAGCGGTCTGTCGGTGCCGTGGTCGGACCAGCACTCGTCGCTGCTGGAGCTCGCGGACGCGTGCGACGTACCGACGCGGTGGTCCTGCCGGACGGGCGTCTGTCACACCTGCGTGACGCCGTTGATCTCCGGCGACGTCAGCTATCGGCCCCAGCCGCTGGAGGTTCCGGCCGCCGGCGAGGTGCTGCCTTGTTGTTCGCGCCCCGTCGGCGACCTTGTGCTCGATCTCTGAGCTCTACCTGGCGTTCTACTTGGCGATCTCCCAGATGTGGCCGGCCGGGTCGGCGAAGGCCGCGGTACGGATTCCCCACGGCCGGTCCATCGGGCCGTTCACGAACTCGACGCCGCGGCCGGTGAGCTCGGCATACAGGGCGTCGACGTCATCCACCTCGACGGTGAGCTGGAACCTTCGGCCTGCGTCGGCGCCACCGACCGGGGCCGGTGCGATCAACCCGGGCGCCGAGGCGACGTCCAGCAGGTTCACCATCAGATCGCCGAACTTGAAGACCGCCGAAGCGTCGTCCTCGTACGCCACCGGCAGCCCGAACGTCTCCCGGTAGAACTGCTTGCAGCCCGCCAGGTCCTCCACGAACAACGTGATCGCGGTGACGCCTCGCGGCCATCCACCCTGCTCACTCATCACTGTCTCCTCTTGAGCCGACTATCGCTTGCGCAAGCCACGTCGGACCGGGCCTGGCGACCTCGACATTCTGCCCCGGCGGCCGCGAGGCATGATGGAAGCGTGAGTGACGAACTGACGCCGGACCTGGCCGCGACCATCGAAGAGGCGTTCGCCCGGCGGGACCGGTCGAACATGCAGCCGACGATCGACTTCTTCGAGAACCTGCTGGCCGAGCATCCCGGCAACCCGTACGTGCTGTACGAGGTAGGCGGTTCGTACGACACCGCCGGGCAGGAGGAGAAGGCCCTCGGGTACTACGAGCAGGCACTCCCGGGGCTCAGTGGTCAGACCAAGCGGAAGTGCCTGCTGCAATACGGGAGCACTCTGCGCAACCTCGACCGGTTCGACGAGTCGCTCGAGGTGTTCAAGCAGGCGTGCAAGGAGTTCCCGGAGTCGGACTCGCTGCGCGTGTTCAAAGCGCTGACCCTGCAGGCCTCCGGCCGCGGGGACAAGGCACTCGCCACGCTGCTGCTACTCGTTGCCGACCGCATCGATACCGCCGAGATCAAGCGCTACGAGGCAGCGATCCGCGGCAATGCCGAATACCTAGCAACCCGCGAACCCTAAGCCCAGCAATCCGGCCACAGCTGGAGCCAGGCCAGGACGTTGCTGCCCCTCCCAGCCGAGTGATGAGGGCGGCGGCGGTTGTGGCGGCGGCGGTTGTTGGGGGTGTCCGAACTCCCCGTTTCCGTCCAACTCCCCGCTTCTTGTCCGAGGTCCCGGATGGTGTTCGGACCCACCACAGGGGCTCGGCCGAGCAGGACCCGGACGGGGGGCTGGGTAGCCCGGACCGCCAGCACTCACCAAGCTCGCCCGACCCGCTGGCGCGGCGTCTGGCGACGCTGGGCGCGTGAGTGATCGGCGAGGTTGGTGAGTGGTGGGCGTCCGCTGGATTACCCCAGCCTGCGTTGGCGGCGGGGTCAGGCGCGGTAGTGGAGGGCTACTGCTCCGTGGTCGAGGGTGGTGGTCTCGGCGAGACGCCACTTCGACTCGGGTAGGTCGTCGGTGAACAGGCGCAACCCGCCGCCCACGATCGTCGGCACCACGGCGACGCGGAGGTCGTCGACGAGCCCCGCGCGGAGCAGCGCCTGGATGATGCTGGCGCTGTTGATCGCGAGGATGTCGCGCCCCGGCGCCGCCTTCAACTCCCGCACTGTCCCTTCCAGATCGTCCGAGACCCGGGAGTTCTCCCACTTCGTGTCGGTCAGCGTCCGCGAGAACACCACCTTCTCCACGGCATCGAGCCACTGACCGAGCGCTCGGGTCCGGTCGTCCGTGGCCGGATCGCGGGTGATCCCCGGCCAGACGGAGAAGAACCCTTCGTAGTTCGTCCGCCCGAGTAGTGCCGTGTCGGCGCCGCGCCAGATCGACTCGAAGTACGCGATGGTCTGTTCCTGCATCGCGTGCTCGTACAGCCAGGTGTCGTGCTCTGTTCCCTTGGGTCCGCTGGTGTACCCGTCCAGCGAAAGGCTTGTCCACGCGACCAGCCGGCGTCCTGCTGTCTTGTCAGACATCCCGATTCCCTTCTCTCGACACCGGTGTACGTCGGAGCCGCTTCGGGTTTCTCGACACGCCAGTGCCCGGCGACGCAGGGAGCTAACCGTGAGGAGGGCTCGACTCAGCAGGCGCAGGCGATGCCGGTGGGCGCAGTCAGCGGGTCTGATGGACGGCGGGTGACACCTTCGGACGTCTCGACGGGCAGACCTTCGCGGGACCAGTATTCGAACCCGCCGATCATCTCCTTGACGGGATAACCCAGCTTCGCGAACTCGAGAGCCGCCCTGGTCCCGCCATTGCACCCAGGACCCCAGCAATACGTCACCACCGCGGTGCCGGCCGGTACTACGGACGCGGCGCGGGCGGCGATCTCGCTGGTCGGCAGGTGGATCGCGCCGGCCACGTGACCCTGGTCCCAACTCTCCTGGCTGCGGCTGTCCACCAGCACCCAGCCGACGACACCGGCCCCGATGTCGGCAGCCACGTCGGACGGGTCGGTCTCGAACGCCAGGCGTCCGGACAAGTGCGCGATCGCCTGGTCCTGGGCGGCGGGCAGGGTGTTCAGCACCGTCGACATACTCGGATCTCCTTCACGGTCAGGTCGGAGATCCCAGCCTCACGGAGCGCACCCCAACCCCACCAGTGGCAGAAACGACCTACTACAACAAGATCATGCCAATGCTGGCTGGGCCTCGGCACTCGGCGACAGCGATCGCCAGAGGAGGGCCGCCGCGTAACTCCGGTATGGCGCCCAGGGAACCGCGAGTGCCTCGACTTCCTTGATACCGGGCAGCTCGGCCAGCCCCCAGGCCTTCTCGACAGCACGGCGGATGCCGACGTCACCCGCGGGCAGGATGTCCGTCCGGTGCAGCTGGGCCAGCAGGAACATCTGCGCCGACCACAGGCCGATCCCCCGGACCGCCGTCAATGCCGTGATCGCCTCGGCGTCATCGAGACCGGTCATGTTCTCCAGGTCGATCCTGCCGTCGGCCTGACGTTGCGCGAGATCCAGCAGATACGACGCCTTCGCGCGGGACAAGCCGCATTCGCGGAGTTGGTCCGGAGTCAACGCCAGCAGCGATTCCGGGACCACCTTGCCGCCGGCCGCGGCGAGGACCCGGTCGAAGAGGACGAAGGCGACCTTCGTGGAGATCTGCTGGCCGACGATGTGCAGCACCATCGCGGCGAAGTTGCTCGCCTCCATCCGCTCGTCGGACCACCCGAACGGGTCGACCTCGCCATACTCCTCGATCAGTCGGGCGAGCACCGGCTCACGCCCGGCCAACTCCTGGTACGCAGCCGTCACCTGGATCGTCATGTCGGATCTCCGGCTCGGGTGCCGCGGCGGCGAATCAGCGGGCCGAGGTCCTCGGTCTTGATGGCGGCGCGGGCGCGTGCCACCTTGATCGCCGTGGTCAGGGTGTCGACGTCGTACGCGCCGTAGTGGCGTTGCCCGTTGATGAAGAAGGTCGGCGTCCCGGAGACGCCACTGAGGTCCGCCGTCTCGACGTCCCGCGCGACCCGGCCGGCAGCTACGTGCCGCTGCACGTCGTCATGGAGTCGCTCGCGGTCGAGGCCCAAGTCATCCGCATAGCCCATCAGGTCGGCAGGCTGGAGCTTCTGCTGGTTCGCGAGGAGCACGTCGTGCATCTCCCAGAACTTCCCTTGCGTCCCCGCGGCCTCGGCCACCTCCGCCGCGATCTGCGCGCGGGGGTGGACGTCGACCAGCGGGAGATGACGCCACACGTAGCGGAGGTCGTCGTCGTGCAGCAGGTCCCGCACCACGGGCTCCGCCATTCCGCAGTACGGGCACTCGAAGTCGCCGTACTCGACCAGGGTCACCGAGGCGGACTCCGGGCCACGGATGTGGTCGAGCTCGGGATCGACCGGATCGCTGAGATCCACGAGTTGGTCGGCATCACCAAGCATGGCGACGGCCTTGCGGGCCGGCGAGAGCAGCGCGGCGGTGCGGAACACGATCCAGGTCACGAACGACGCCACGATCACCGCCGACAGCAGCCCGAGCTTCGCCTCGATGAGGGCAGGCCCTTCGAAGGCCAAGGTTGCTATCAGCAACGACACGGTGAAGCCGATACCGGCGATCGTGCCACTGCCGACCACCGCGGCCCAGCCGACGCCCGGGCTGAGCCGGCCACCGCTGAAGCGGGTCAGCGCCCAGGACGCGGTCGTCACGGCGATCGGCTTGCCCACCACGTAGCCGACCAGGATGCCGAGGGTGATCGGCGAGGTGTAGGCCGTCGCCAGGAACCCCATGTCGATGGTGATGCCGGCGTTGGCCAGGCCGAACAGCGGGACGATCAGATAGCTCGTCCACGGGTGGTAGAAGTGCTGCAGTCTCGCGTTCGGCGAGAGCGTCGAGGTCAGCCCGACCGTCGCCGACCGGGCCAGCTCGGGGGTCGGCTGCTCGCGGAAGAGCCGGAACAGGCCGGTCGCCTGCTCGAGCTCGTCCCGCCCGGGCGAGTACGCCGAGGCAGTCAGGCCGATCGCCAGCCCGGCGACCACCGGATCGACGCCACTGGTCAGCAGCGCGGCCCAGGTGATGATGCCGAAGGCAACGTAAACTCCAGCCTGCTTGACCCGCAGCAGGGCCGCGACGAGGAGACCCGCGAAGGCCACCAGTGCGACCATCAGTGGCATGAGTTCGATGTTCTCGCTGTAGACGATCGCGATCACCAGCAGCGCGATCAGGTCGTCGACGACGAACACGGTCAGCAGGAAGACCCGGACCCGATCCGGCACTCCACGGCCGACGAGCGCGAGCAGGCCGAGCGCCAGCGCGGTATCCGTGGACATCGCGACACCCCAACCGTGCGCGCCCTCGCCGCCGTGGTTGAAGGCCAGGTAGATCAGCACCGGCGCCACCATGCCGGCGACGCCCGCCACCAGCGGCAGCACGAACCGGCGCCGCTCCCGCAGATCGCCGAGGTCGAACTCCCGTCGCGCCTCCAGCCCGACCACCAGGAAGAACAGCGTCATCAGCCCGCTGTTGATCCACTCCTGCAGGTCAAGGCTCAGCTCGCGATGGCCGAGACTGATGGTGAGATCGGTGTGCCAGAACGACTCGTACGACTCCGGGGCGACGTTCGCCCAGAGCAGCGCCAGCACGATCGCGGCCGCGAGCACCCCCGAACTCCCTGACTCGGTCTGCAGGAACGCCCGCAACGGAGCCGCGAACTCCCGTGTCCGGGTCCAGGTGGTCCGCCCACTCAACGCAGAGAAATCAGCCATCCCTCTCGCACCGCCCGCCCGGCTCGGAGTCGACAGAGGCTGCTGCGGCGGACGTTGGCGGGGTGGCGCCTGGGGAGACTGGAGTGGAGGCGAAGGACTCGATGTAGGTGAGGGTGGAGTCGAGGGCGGTGGCGAGGGGGGCCGGGTCGCGCTTGGTCTGGGTCAGCAACAGTCCTCCTTGCAGAGTGGCGAGCAAGGTCGTCGCCAGCTTCCCCGGGTCGGCCTCCGGGCGGAGGTCACCTCGGTCGTACATCGCCTGCAGACCTTCGCGCAGGACGCCTTCCCACCGGTCGAAACCACTCGCCAACTGCCGGCGCGTATCGCCGTCCGACTCGACCAGTTCCCCGGCGAGCGAACCGAAATCGCACCCGCCGGTGCACCCGCGCTCGATCTGCCGCTGGACGTGCAGGTCGGCCCAGTGCCGCAGATCGGCGAAGCTGTCGAGCCTGCCCATCTCCGGCTGCCGGTGCAGCCGGACCACGACGTCGGCCTGGTGACCCACGACGTCGATCACCAGGTGCCGCTTGTCGTGGAAATAGTGCGCCATCTGCGAACCACTGACCCCGGCGGCCCTGCGGACGTCCTCGATGCTGGTGCCGGCCACGCCGTACTCGAAGATCAGGTCGGCCGCCGCGTTGACGATCCGCTCCTTGGTCGCGCGGCCCTTCTTGGTCAGCCGCGCCGCCTCGACAGTCTCGGTCATGGCGTCAGCCTACCTGCAAAACTGGGATCGACAACCCAGAACATCAGGTCTACGCTCAGGGCATGACAGCAGGCGACTACATCGCGCGGATCGTCGACGTGCCCGATCACGGCCTCCGGCTCGAGCCGGCGCCGGACTCGGCCACCCCCGAGCAGGCGAACGAGGTCAACCTCCTCGGCCTGGCGGTCGCGCTCGCCCTGGGCAGCGCCGGATACCACCACCACCCGGAGCCCCGCGATCCGGAGTTGCAGACGCTCGACGCCCTGCTGGCGGGCGAGGTGACGATGCCCTGGCTGAGCGAGACGCCGGCCGGCGACAACACCTACATCGTCTGCGAGTTCGCCTCGACCGGCGCCCCGAAGTGCCGCGTCGAGCAACGCCCGGTCTGACGGCTCCCAGGCCTTCGTACTACGCCTGAACCCCGCTCCAGTTCCCATGCGGGCCAGCACCCGCCTCCTCCCGCCGGACTCGCCGACGGGGAGGCCGGCGGGGGTTGGATCACGACACGGACACGGTGGGGCTGGATCGGCTAACGCAAAGGCGGGGCGAGGTTGCATGATGTCCGCTGAAGGACCACTCCAGCCACGGGGTGCCCTGACTGTGACGTATGTCTGGAGCTCCCGGTATGGCTGATTTCCACCTTGCCGCGCCGACCTCGGCCGACGCGTTCGCGCGGCTCGCGATCGAACTGCACGACGCCCCCTCCGTCGAGGAGACGGTCGATGCGGTCGTCCAGTTCGCGCTGCAGGCCCTGACCTGTACGTACGCCGGGATCGCCCTCAACGTCCGGGGGCCGCGGGCCGAGATCGCGGCGGTCACGGACCCGGTGGTCGCCGACGTCTACCAACTCCAGATCAGTACCGAGAACGGCCCGCTGGTGACCGCGATGAAGGAACGCACCCCGATCCTGATCCGCGACACCGCCACGGACGACCGGTGGCCGCAGTGGGCCGCGAAGGTCTCCGGGCTCGGCGTACGCAGCGTGCTGGACGTCCCCCTGACGACAGGCGACGGCTCCCGCGCCGCGATCGGCGTACTGGGGTTGTACAGCCCCAAGGCGGACGCGTTCGACGAGGACGACGAGGCGATCGCCCACATCCTCGCCCGGCACGCCTCGGTCGCGGTGGCGTCCGCGCGGCACGAGGAGACGATGGCGAAGGCGGTCGACGCCCGCAAGCTGGTCGGCCTGGCGATGGGCATCCTGATGGAGCGCTTCGACGTGGACGACGACCGCGCCTTCGCCATCCTCAAGCGCTACTCCCAGGACACCAACACCAAGCTCCGGGACGTGGCCCAGCAACTCGTCGACACCCGCAGGCTCCCCCACTGACCTGTCCGCGCTGGAATCGATCGGGCCGGAGCGCGCGGCGTAAGCTCAACGCGATGTCGTCGGGGAAGGAGACCCGGGTGGGTGCAGGCACCTGGCAGCCGCTGACCGGGCCGTCGCACCAACTTGCCCTGGAGATCCTGCTCGACGGGCCGCTCTCGCGGGCTGAGCTCGCCCGGCGGGTCGACCTGTCGGCCGGAAGCCTGACCCGCCTGACCAAGCCGATGCTCGAGTCCGGCCTGCTCGTCGAGGTGTCCGGCGGCCCCACCGATCCCCGCGTCGGACGCCCTTCCCAGCCGCTCGACATCGTGCCCACCTCGCACCACTTCGTCGGCGTGAAGCTCACCGCGGACGCCGCGCTCGGGGTCGTGACAACCCTTCGGGCCGAGGTGATCGCGACCGAGGAGCGCCCGCTGCCGGACCACTCCCCCGAGGTCGTCGCGGACGTGGTCGTCGATCTCGCCCGGTCGCTCGCAGCCGGGATCCCCGGCATCACCGGGCTCGGGGTGAGCCTGGGCGGCCACATCACCGGTGCCGGCGATGTACTGCGGGGCGACTTCCTCGCGTGGTTCGACGTACCGTTCCGGCGGCTCCTCACCGAGCGGACCGACGCCCAGGTGGTCGTGGCGAACGACGTCACCGCGGTGACCGAGGCGATCCACTGGTTCGGCGCGGGGCGTGGGGTGAGCCGCTTCTGCCTGCTCACGATCGGCGCCGGGATCGGGTATGGCCTGGTCGTCCACGACAAACTGGTCGACGCCACCGACGTCGGACTCGGCCTGGTCGGACACGTCCAGGTCGATCCGGACGGGCCGCTGTGCGATCGCGGCCACCACGGTTGCGCGAGCGCGATGCTCACCACCGAAGCCGTCACCAGCCAGGTCGGTACCGCGCTGGGCCGCCGAGTCGAGTACGACGAATGCCTCGACCTCGCCAAGAACGGCGTACCGGAAGCGCGCCGGGTGATCAGCACCGCCGGGCACGCGTTGGGGCGGCTGATCGCGGCGGCGACCAACTTCACCATGCCCGAGGCGGTGATGCTCGGCGGCGAGGGCGTCCGGCTCGCCTCGGTCGCCCACGAGCAGGTGCTCGCCGGCATCCGATCCGACCGCCACCCCGAAGCCGCCATTCCGCCGCTCGTCCTGCAAGACCCCACCTTCACCCAATGGGCGCGAGGCGCCGCCGTCATCGCCATCCAGACCTTCGTCCTCGGCCGCTGACGTCCTCGATCCCTGAAGATATGTAACTGACTATCTCTAGATAAGCAGTTACCATCGTTTCCGTGGATGAGCTTGGTCTGGTGAAGGACTTGGTACGGCGGTGGGAGCGGGGCTGGGGTCTGTGCCGAGGGCTTCCGGAGGCGACCACTCGAACGGCGAGTGACGCGCTGGAGGTTGTGCTGGGGTTGCCCGGCCGGGAGTGGGAGTTGTTCGTGGTGGACGCGGACAACGGGGTGGTTCGGGCGCTCGCCGAGGAGGTGCTGGGGGCTCCGGGGTGGTTGACGGTTACCACCCGGCGGGCCGATGAGGTTGCCGCGCTGCTCGAGGACGCCGGGCTGGAGGTCTTCGCCGAGCGGAAGTCGCTGATGTCCATTGACCTGCGGAACCACCCGACGCCGGCCGCACCACCCGCGGAGTACAGGCAGGAAATGAGCGGCAACGGGGCGATTCGAACCGCGCAATTGCTCGACGTTCAGGGCAAGGTCGCGGCGCGGGGAATGGTGGCGGTGGTGGGGACGGACGCGGTGATGCATGACATCCACACGGATCCTGGGCATCGGCGGCGCGGGCTCGGCAGTGTGGTGATGGGGATGCTCAGCCGTCACGCGATCCAGCGAGGCGCTACCTCTGGCCTATTGATGGCGACAGTGGATGGAGCCCATCTGTACCGAAGCCTCGGCTGGCTGCCGGAAGCGACGATGGTGACAGCCACTGATCGCACGGCGACGAACAGGTCGACAGCCGCGTAGAAGGTCAGGCTCCGCGGGCGCGGAAGGCGGCCACCTTGGTCCGGTTCTGGCACGCCGTGGAGCAGAAGCGTTGAGTGTGGTTGCGGGTGGCGTCCAGGAAAAGGTTGTCGCAGCGTTCGGCAGTGCAGACGCGGAGGAGTTGGTGATCGGAACTGCCGAGGAGCATCGCGGCGGCCGTGGTGAATTCGGCGAGCCAGCCGGTGGCTTCCGAGACTCCAGGCGCTGAGAAATGCAAATGCCATGGCGAGCCCTTCTGCCGCAGTAGTTGCGGTGCTGCGCTGGTCGCCAGTAGTAGCTCGTTCAACTCCTGTGCGCTCTCATCGACCGAACCATCGGCGAGCAGGTTCAGCGCTCCATACAGCCGCTTCCCGCCCTCGGCGAACTCCGCCAGCGCCGCGTCGTCGACGACCACCGCCCGGTTCGTGGTCAGCCGGAGCGCCACCTCGACCACCGCGGCATCTCCCGCGAGCTGACGTCGCCCCTGGCTCCACTCGGCGCCGAAGCTGTTCGCCAACGCGATCCCGGCCGCCAGCGATGCCTCCAGGTGCTCGGTCGCGTCCACCCGCCCAGTATCTCTGACGTCGACCGGCTGATCCGCCCGGCGGTCCGCGCGCGTAGTGCCCTGAGCGAAGGGATGAGGGAGGCGCGGGTGGGGTCGTTCGAAAGGACCAGACGGCACGAGGTCACGTGCTACCAGGGTCGTACACGTGCGGCGGGCAACATCCGACCGCGCACCGATGTGCCGGACCGTTGCCGGAAACAACAATGACGGACATGAACCTGGTCCAGAGTCCGGCGCGGAGCTGCGTGGGGTTGGCAGAGGCCGTCATCGACCTGTCCGTTGTCAGGGACAACGTACAAACCATCCACAAACACCTCCGGCCGGGCACCGAGGTGCTCGCCGTGGTCAAGGCGGACGCCTTCGGCCACGGAGCCGTCCAGGTCGCCCGGGCAGCCGTCGAGGCCGGGGCCACTTGGCTGGGCGTCGCCCGCGCCGACGAGGCTCTCCAACTCCGTGCCGCCGGGCTGACCGTCCCGATCCTCACCTGGTTGTACGACGCCACCGAGCTGCTGCTGCTCGCCGACATCGATGTGAGTGTGTCCACTGTCGCCGAGCTGCATCAGGTGGTCTCAGCGCCGAACGTCCACAACGTCCAGCTCAAGCTGGACACAGGGCTGCATCGCGGCGGCAGCGCCCCGGACCAGTGGATCGAGCTCACGCGCGCGGCCGCGTACTACGAGGCGCTCGGCGCGGTCCGCGTGCGTGGCATCTGGTCCCACCTCTCGCACGGCGACGAGCTCGACGCCTCGCACAGCCGCCGCCAGCTCGAGCTCCTGCGCATCGGCGTCACTCTCGCCCGGCGGGCCGGCCTCGTGCCCGAGGTCGTACACCTGGCGAACTCCTCCGGCGCGATCACCCTGGACGCCCCCGACTGCAATCTGGTCCGGATCGGCGCGGCCCTGTTCGGCATCGACGAGGTCGACGCCGGCGTCCGCCCACCGATGCGGTTGGTGACGAAGGTCGCGCAGGTACGGCGAATCCGTGCCGGCGAAGGCGTTTCCTACGGCCACGACCACGTGGCACCCCGCGACGCCACGATCGCGCTGATCCCGCTCGGCTACGCGGACGGGATCCCCAGGATCGCCGCCGGCCAGGCGAGTGTGCTCTGCCGAGGCGTGCGGATGCCGGTGCTCGGGCGAATCACCATGGACCAGTTCGTCGTGGACGCGGGCGAGCTGCCCATCGAACCAGGGGAACCGGTGACCGTCTTCGGTGACGGCTCGGACGGCGAGCCGACGGCCGCGGACTGAGCCGACTGGTCCGGAACCATCCCCCACGAGATCTACTGCGGCCTCGGACCCCGGGTGCCGCGACGCTACGTCGAAGGAGTGCAGCGGTGAAGGTGGTCGTGATCAGTGGTGGCGCGAGCCCGGAGCGCGAGGTGTCACTCGCCAGCGGGCAAGGGATCGCAGATGCCGCCACCACCCTTGGGCACAACGTCGTCCCGCTCGTTATCGATGCCGAGGGCAACTGGCAGGACGGGCAACACGAAGCGATCGCGCTGATGCAGGACGCCGACGTCGTGGTACCGGCGCTGCACGGCGAGGGTGGCGAGGACGGCATCATCCAGGGATTCCTTCAGCAGTTGGGCATCCGGTACGTCGGGAGCGGCGTGGCGGCGAGTGCAGTCGGCCTCGACAAACACCTGACCAAGGCCGTCCTCAAGGCGCACGGCATCCGGGTCACACCGGGAATCACCCTCCGAGGCGAGGAGCTCCGTGACACCGAGTCCGCCATGCAGCAACTGAAGGCGGCCAGGCTCGACTTCCCGGTGTTCGTCAAACCCGGCAGCGGTGGTTCGAGCTTCGGCGTCACCCGCGCGACGGACCTCCCGTCACTGGCGACCGCGCTGGCCGAGGCGGCGGCGCTGGACCCGCATGTCCTGGTGGAGCAGGAGATGCGCGGCCGCGAGATCGACCTGGCCGTGATGGAGTTCCCGAACGGCCGGGTCGACGTGGCGCCAGCGCTCGAGATCCACCCGGACCCGGACCAGCCGTTCTTCAACGCGACCGCCAAGTACGACAACGCGGCCACCCGCTTCGTCGTACCGGCGCCGTTGGAGAGAACGCTGGCCGAGCGACTCCGGCGTACTGCGGTCGAGGTGTTCGAGACGCTCGGGTGCTCCGGACTGGCAAGGGTGGACTTCCTCGTGTCGGCGGACGGGGAGCCGGCGGTCAACGAGATCAACACGTTCCCCGGGTTCACCCCGACCTCGCAGTTCCCGCGGATGTGGGCGGCCGCCGGGCTCTCCTACACCGACGTGGTCCAGAACCTGCTCGAAACGGCGGTGAGCAGGCGATGACCGTGTTGCTGAGCGACGAGCGGATCGCCCGCATCCCGGCGCTCGAGGCCGGTGATCCCCTGGTGGATCTCTACACCTATGGCATCTCCTCCAACGGCCTGCAGTGGATCCGCCAAGGTCTGGCAGACCGACTGGCCGTGGCGAACAGTTTCCTGCCGGTGGGAGTCCGGCTGCACGTGGTCGAAGGGCTGCGGGCGATCGAGCGCCAGCGGGAGATCTACGACGGCTACAAGGTGGAGATCCACCGGCTGAACCCGGGGATCTCCGATGCCGAGGCGCACGTGCTGACCAGCCGGTTCGTGTCACCGGTCGAGGTCGCCCCGCATGTGGCCGGCGCCGCGGTCGACCTGACGCTGATCGGCGAGCACGGGCCGTTCGACCTCGGGACTCCCATCGACGCCACTCCCGAGCAGAGCAATGGCGCCTGCTTCTTCGACGCCGCCAACATCAGCCGCGAGGCCCGGACGAACCGCGTGCTGCTGGCCGACGTACTGACAGCTTCCGGGCTGGTGAACTACCCGACCGAGTGGTGGCACTGGTCCTTCGGCGACCGTTACTGGGCCTACCTCGAACAGCGGGACCACGCCCTCTACGGCCCGGCCACCGCGCCGCAACTGTCGACCTCCGCCTGAGCCTCACCCGCACCAGCCGGAAAATAGCACGGAAATGACTCTGGCATTCGGCAAGGAGAATGTGCACTAATTGTCCCACGGTGATTCCCGGGAATTGATAGAAGCCGCCTATCACGTCATAGGCAGGTTTACTTTGACCTGTGGGTAATGCCCCGCGACAGTCGTTGTATGACGTCCGAGGTCATCACCCCCGTCCCGGCTCCCGGGCGCGCCGATCGCGTCCGCGAGCTCGCCACCGAGCTGCGCGGTCTGCGTGGCGCGCTGATCCCGATCCTGCACGCGGTCCAGGCGGATCTCGGGTACGTCGACCAGACCGACATACCGGTGATCGCCGACGTGCTGAACCTCGCGGTCGCCGAGGTGCACGGGGTGGTCACCTTCTACAAGGATTTCCGCCGCGAACCCGCGGGCCGGACCACCGTACGGATCTGCCAGGCGGAGGCCTGCCGCTCCGTCGGCGCCGAGGAACTCGCCGAGCACGCGAAGCGGCGTACCGGGGTCGGCTTCGGGGAGACCACGTACGACGGCCGGGTGACCGTGGACGAGGTGTTCTGTCTCGGCAACTGTGCTCTCGGCCCGGCCGTCCAGGTCGGCCACAAACTGCATGGCCGGGTCACGCCGGCCCGGCTGGACGCGATCCTCGGGGAGGCACGATGACGCCGATCGGCCGCAGCATCAAGGTCTTCGTACCGCGGGACGCGGCCGCGCGATCCGTCGGGGCCGACCAGGTCGCCGAGCGGATCGAAGCGGCGGTTAAGGCGACCGGTCAGTCGATTGAGGTGGTCCGCAACGGATCCCGCGGCATGCTCTGGCTCGAACCGCTCGTCGAGGTGGAGACGCCGCAGGGCCGGGTGGGCTACGGGCCGGTCGCGCCCGAGGACGTGGACGGGCTCGTCGCTGCCGGGATGCTCGACGGGGCCGCGCTCACCGTCGGCGCCTACCTCGGCCTGGTCGAGGAACTGCCCTGGATGAAGCGCCAGCAGCGGCTCACCTTCGCCCGGGTCGGCGTGATCGACCCGCGCTCGGCGGACGACCACGCGGAGTACGAGGGCAACGCGGGGCTGCGCAAGGCGCTGAGCATGACGCCGGCCGAGGTGGTCGAGGAGGTGGTCGACTCCGGTCTCCGCGGCCGCGGCGGAGCCGGGTTCCCGACCGGGATCAAGTGGCGCACGGTGCTCGGCGCGGAGTCCGACCTGAAGTTCGTCTGCTGCAACGCGGACGAGGGCGACTCCGGCACCTTCGCGGACCGGATGCTGATCGAGGGCGACCCGTTCACCCTGATCGAGGGCATGACGATCGCGGCGTATGCCGTCGGCGCCACCGAAGGCTACGTGTACCTGCGGTCGGAGTACCCGGATGCCGTGGAGACGCTGAACGCGGCGATCCGGACGGCCCGCGACCGCGGCTGGCTCGGCCGGAACATCCTCGGCTCGGGCCTGGACTTCGACCTGCACGTGCGGGTCGGCGCCGGGGCCTACATCTGCGGCGAAGAGACCTCGATGCTGGAGAGCCTCGAAGGCAAGCGCGGCATGGTCCGGGCGAAACCCCCGATCCCCGCGCTGGAAGGGCTTTTCGGCCGCCCGACCGTGGTGAACAACGTGTTGTCGCTGGCAACGATCCCGACGATCCTGGCGAACGGCGCGGCGACGTACGCGGGGTACGGGATGGGCCGGTCGCTCGGGACCAACGTCTTCCAGCTCGGCGGCAACATCGCCCGCGGCGGGATCGTCGAGACCGCGTTCGGCATCACCCTCGGCGAGCTCGTCAACGACCTCGGCGGCGGAACGGCCAGCGGGAGACCGACCCGGGCCGTCCAGGTGGGTGGGCCACTGGGGGCCTACCTACCGGTCGAGCAGTTCGACCTGCCGATGGACTACGAGGCGTTCGCGGCCGTCGGCGCGATGGTCGGGCACGGCGGCGTCGTGGTGTTCGACGAGACCGTGGACATGTCCGCGATGGCCCGGTTCGCCTTCGAGTTCTGCGCCGAGGAGTCCTGCGGCAAGTGCACACCCTGCCGGGTGGGCGCAGTCCGCGGGGTCGAGACGATCGACCGGATCCGCAACGGCGAGGACCGGAAGAAGAACCTGGTGCTGCTCGACGACCTGTGCGACCTGATGACCGACGGCTCGCTCTGCGCGATGGGTGGGCTGACACCGCTGCCGGTGCGCAGCGCCGTCCGCCACTTCGGAAAGGACTTCGGAGCATGACCCTGCTCAAGGAACCCGACTTCGGTACTCCGGCCCGCGACGGCGAGGCAACCGTCGAGCTGACCATCGACGGGGTGAGCGTCACCGTGCCACCTGGTACCTCGGTGATGCGTGCCGCCAAGCACGCGGGGCTCGACATCCCCAAGCTCTGCGCCACTGACAACCTCGAGGCGTTCGGGTCCTGCCGGCTGTGCATCGTCGAGATCGACGGTGCTCGCGGTACACCAGCCTCCTGTACTACGCCCGTCGCGCCCGGGATGGTGGTCCGCACCCAGAACGAGAAGCTGGGCAAGCTCCGCCGTGGCGTCATGGAGCTCTATATCTCCGACCATCCGCTCGACTGTCTCACCTGCTCCGCCAACGGCGACTGCGAGCTGCAGGACATGGCAGGCGTCACCGGCCTGCGCGAAGTACGGTACGGCTCCGGCGTCGAGGCCGGTGCTAACCATCTGGACGCCCCGACCGACAGCTCCAACCCGTACTTCGACTTCGACGCCTCCAAGTGCATCGCGTGTTCGCGGTGCGTCCGGGCCTGCGACGAGGTCCAGGGCACGCTGGCTCTGACGATCGAGGGCCGCGGCTTCGACTCCAAGGTCGCCGCGGGCGCGGGTGTCTCGTTCATGGAGTCGGACTGCGTCTCCTGCGGCGCCTGCGTCCAGGCCTGCCCGACCGCCACCCTGCAGGAGAAGTCGGTGATCGAGCTCGGCATGCCGACCCGTTCGGTGATCACCACCTGCGCGTACTGCGGCGTCGGCTGCTCGTTCAAGGCGGAGCTCCGCGGCGACGAGCTGGTCCGGATGGTGCCGTACAAGGACGGCGGCGCGAACGAAGGCCACTCGTGCGTAAAGGGCCGGTTCGCGTTCGGGTACGCGAGCCACCCGGACCGGGTGATGGAGCCGATGGTGCGCGACGCGATCACGGACCCGTGGCGGAAGGTGTCCTGGGAGGAGGCGATCGGCTTCACGGCTCGCCGCCTGCGCGAGATCCAGGCGAAGTACGGGCAGGGGTCGATCGGTGGGATCACGTCGTCGCGGACGACCAACGAAGAGGTCTACGTCGTGCAGAAGATGGTTCGCGCCGTCTTCGGCAACAACAACGTCGACACCTGCGCGCGGGTCTGCCACTCGCCCACGGGGTACGGGCTGAAGCAGACCTTCGGCGAATCGGCCGGCACCCAGGACTTCAGTTCGGTGGACGAGGCCGACGTGATCCTGGTGATCGGGGCGAACCCGACCGACGCGCACCCGGTGTTCGGTTCGCGGATGAAGCAGCGTCTGCGCAGGGGCGCGAAGCTGATCGTGGTCGATCCGCGCCAGATCGACCTGGTCCGGTCACCGCACATCGAGGCGGCCCACCACCTGGCGCTGGCGCCGGGCACGAACGTCGCCATCGTCAACGCTTTCTCCCACGTGATCGTGACCGAGGGACTGGTCGACCGCGCGTTCGTCGAAGAGCGGTGCGAGGATTTCGACCAGTGGGAGACGTTCATCTCGGGCCCCGAGCACAGCCCCGAGGCAGTCGCCGAGCTGACCGGAGTACCGGCTGAGGAGGTGCGGGCCGCCGCGCGGCTCTACGCGACCGGGGGCAACGGCGCGATCTACTACGGACTCGGCGTGACCGAGCACAGCCAGGGTTCGACCACGGTGATGGGGATGGCGAACCTGGCGATGGCCACGGGCAACATCGGCCGCCGCGGCGTCGGCGTGAACCCGCTGCGCGGCCAGAACAACGTGCAGGGCTCCTGCGACATGGGCTCGTTTCCGCACGAGCTGCCTGGCTACCGGCACGTGTCCGACGACGACGTCCGCGACGTCTACGAGAAGCTGTGGGGCACGCCGCTGCTGAACGAGCCGGGCCTGCGGATCCCGAACATGTTCGACTCCGCGATCGACGGTTCCTTCCGGGCGCTGTTCGTGCAGGGCGAGGACATCGCCCAGTCCGACCCGAACACCGCGCACGTGTTCGCCGCGCTCGGCGCGCTCGACCTGCTCGTCGTCCAGGACCTGTTCGAGAACGAGACGGCGAAGTGGGCGCACGTGCTGCTGCCCGGCACCTCGTTCCTGGAGAAGGACGGCACCTTCACCAACGCCGAACGCCGGATCAACCGGGTCCGGCCGGTGATGGCGCCGCAGACCGGTAAGCACGAGTGGCAGATCATCTGCGAGATCTCCCAGGCGATGGGCTATCCGATGCACTACGACTCGGCCGCTCAGATCATGGACGAGATCGCCATCACCACGCCGACGTTCGCCGGGGTGTCGTTCGCTCACCTCGACAAGGTCGGTTCGGTGCAGTGGCCCTGCAACCTCGACGCCCCCAACGGCACGCCGATCATGCACACCGACGAGTTCACCCGGGGCAAGGGCCGGTTCATGGAGACCGTGTACGTGCCGACGACCGAGCGGTCGACGCGGAAGTACCCGTTGATCCTGACCACCGGGCGGATCCTGTCGCAGTACAACGTCGGCGCGCAGACCCGCCGTACGGCGAACGTCGCCTGGCATCCCGAGGACATCCTCGAGCTGCACCCGCACGACGCGGAGGTCCGCGGCATCGAGGACGGCTCCACGGTCGCGCTGTCGAGCCGGGTCGGGCGGACCACATTGCGGGCGAAGCTGTCGGAGCGGATGCCGGTCGGAGTCTGCTACACCACGTTCCACCACCCGGTGACCGGGGCAAACGTGATCACGACGGACAACTCGGACTGGGCGACGAACTGCCCGGAGTACAAGGTGACCGCGGTCCAGGTGGATCTGCTGGTGGAGCCGGTGAACGCGCAGACCGCCGAGAACCTCGAGCCCGTCGTCGCGGGCCACTGATGAGCGCGACAGGACTCCCGCCGCACGTCCGGCTGGCCAACGAGATCGCCCGCCAGTTCGCCCACCGGGAACCGGCCGACGCGGCGACCCGGATCGCCAACCACATCAAGGCGGTCTGGGATCCGCGGATGAAGGCGGCGCTCATCGCTCAGCTGGACTCCGGCGGAGATGACCTCGATCCGGTCGCGGCTCTCGCGGCTGCGCAGCTCCGCCCTGTCGAAACCCGAGGAGCCCGGTAGTGCAGACTGCGGGGATGCGTCGTCACGCCACGTCGGCGCTCCCCTGGGATGCTGCCCGAGCACTCGCCCACGCTGCTGCGACACCGCTGGCACCATGCTCGCTCCCATTGGCCGATGCCATTGGCAGCGTGCTCGCGACCCCGCTGGTCGCCCTGTCCGCGGTGCCGCCTGTGGACCGCTCAGCCATGGACGGGTACGCCGTCTGTGGTCCCGGTCCGTGGCGGGTGGTTGGCGTGATGAAGGCGGCCTCGGGTCTGGCGAGGCCGCTCCAGGACGGGCAAGCCTGCACCATCGTCACCGGTGCCGCCATCCCAGCGGGCACCACCGCAGTCCTGCCGGACGAAGACGCGGTCGTGTCGGCAGCCGGGCGCGCCGGGATGGTCGCGGGGCAGGTCTCCCCCGGCAGACACATCCGGCGGGCCGGCGAGGAGTGTGCCGCTGGTGAGACGTTGCTGCCTGCAGGCGTGGTGGTTGAGCCGCTGGTGCTCGGGTTGGCGGCTTCGCTCGGGCTCGACCGGCTGACGGTGATTCCCAAGCCCCTGGTCGCTTCTCTAGTCACGGGTGACGAACTGGTTCATCAGGGTCCGTCAGGGCCTGGCCGGGTGCGTGATGCGATCGGCCCGATGCTCCCTGGCCTCATCAGCCGTGCAGGCGCCACTCCTGCTCCGGTAGTGCACCTGCCGGACTCCCGCACGGCACTGGTCGACGCCCTGGCGAACACTGACGCGCACCTGATCCTGGTGTCTGGTTCGTCCGCGTCCGGCCCGGCCGATCACCTGCGGGCCGCGTTGGACGCGCTCGGCGCCGAGTTGATCATCGACGGAGTCGCCTGCCGGCCGGGGCATCCGCAGGCGCTCGCCCGCTTCGCCGACGGCCGGCTCGTGCTTGGGCTGCCGGGGAATCCCCTTGCTGCGTTGACCGCATTCCTCACCTTGGGAGTTGCCACGCTGCAGCGACTCCGGGGCCAGGGGCTGCCGACTCTGCCGGTGGCGCCGGTACCTGGTGGGCTGGCGTGTCACCCGCACAGCACTCGGCTGGTCCCCGTCCGCGTGGACCCGCAGGGCGTAGTACCGGTCGGGCATGGTGGGTCGGCGATGCTGCGAGGTGCGGCAGGAGCGGACGCGTTGGCCGTGGTCGATCCGGGTCCGGCCGCGGCGATCGCGGCGCGGTTGTTACCGCTCGATCCGGGAGCGCGGCCATGGGGCGTCTGATCGCTCGCAAGTTACATCGCTTACGGGACACTAACTTCCGCTGAGGCCGGAGGTGCGGGCGCGGATGATGGCTTCGGCGCGGGTGGACACCTGGAGCTTGGCGAAGATGCTGGTGATGTGGTTGCCGACGGTAGCGGTGGCCAGGCTGAGCCGGGTGGCGATGGCGGCGTTGCCGAGGCCGTCAGCGATCAGGCCGAGGACCTCGCGTTCGCGTGGCGTCAGCTCGGGGAAGAGGGTCTCGTCCGTGCGAGGACGGGACAGGTAGGCGAGCGTCCGGCGGGCAACACCCGGCCCGAAGATCGCCTCTCCCTCGGCGACGGCCGCGATCGCGCGGACCACGGTGTCGCCGACCGCGCCCTTCAGCACATACCCGCGAGCACCCGCCCGCATCGCCGCGAAGACCGACTCGTCATCGTCGAACATCGTCAGCATCAGTACTGCGACGTCGGGCGCGACCCGGCCGATCTCGCGAGTCGCCTCGATCCCGCTCAGGTCGGGCATCTGGATGTCCATCACCAGGACATCCGGCTTCAGAGTCACCGCCGCCCGGACCGCCTCCGCACCGGTGGCGGCGGTACCGACGAGCTCGTACCCGTCGCGGCCGGACAGCAACGCTCCCAGCCCTTCTCGGATGATGCCGTGGTCATCGGCGACCACGATGCGGATCGTCATGACTCTGCTCCCGTCTCGACCCCGGCCGCTCGCCCTGTCTGCGTTGGCACGGTCTCCGGTGGCACGGTCGCTGGTGACACTAGTGGCAATGACACCCGCACCTGGCCGCCGGTGCGGTCGTAGCGGATCTCGCTCGCGCCACCGAGTTCCGCCGTACGCTCGCGGATCGAGGTCAGTCCGACACCCGGCTGCCAACTGTCCTCAGCATTGACGCCGTTGTCCCGCACCTCCAGTCGAAGGGCGGTCTCTTCGACGGTGAGCGTGACGACGGCGCGAGTGGCTGTGGAATGCCGGATCACGTTGGTGAGCGCTTCGGTGACGATGCGATACGCGGCCACCTCGACCGCCGCGGGAAGGTCCTCGATCGCGGTCGGCGCCTCGACGCTGACCGTGAGCGCCCCATCGCCGGCTAGCACCGCCGCATGCTCGCGAAGCGCACCGATCAGTCCCATCCCGTCCAGCACCGGCGGCCGCAGGTCGTAGGCGAGCCGGCGGATCTCCTCGATCGCGCTGATGGTCTGGTCCCGCAAGGTCTCCAGCAGTTCGGCACTCCGGGCCCGGTCGGCCTCGAGCAGGCGCAGAGCCGCATCGGCGTTGAGGACCACCCCGGTGAGCACCGGCCCGAGGCCGTCGTGGAGATCCCGGCGGATGCGGCGGCGTTCCTCCTCGCGACCGGTGATGACTCGCTGCCGCGAGAACTGGAGCTCATCGGCCAGCCGTCCTGCCTGCACCGCCACCGTCAACGGAGCGGCCATCAACGACAGCACTCGCTCGTCTGCCGGGTCCAGCCGATGCTCGCCAGACCGCAGCCCGACCACCAGTTCGCCGATCCGCTCCTCCCCCGAGTGCAACGTGATCGCCTGCCGAGCAGCCGGCAGTTCCCCGTACCCGGCGACTTGACGCTCGCCGACCACCAGAACCGCTGCTGGGAAGTGCATCACCCGGCAGAGCGCCTCCAGTACTCCGTCCAGCCCGGCGCCGGCCGCAGTACCGGTTCCGACCTCGCCGAGTCGCTCACCGATCGCGGCGATCGCGCGCACCGGGTCGCGCCGGGCGCCGTAGAACGCCCGATGGATCAAGCGCTGCAACCACAGCCGAACCGGGTTGAACGCCAGCGCGATCAGCAGCGTGGCCAGTACCGACGAGCCGAGCGACACCTGGCGCCGTACGGCCTGATCCAGCAGGGCCACCAGGCCCAGGTACGCACCGATCACCCCGCCGGTGAGCAGCAGATAGAGCAGGGACCGGGACACCACCAGGCGGATGTCGAGCACCTGGTGGCGCAGTACGGCGATCGTGATCGACAAGGGGATCAGGACGATCGGCAGGATTCCCAGCAGCAGGGACTCGGTCCGCAGTACGGCCTCGAGGGTGAACGCGGTGACCACCATGACCATCGCCATCAGGAGCCAGAGCACCCGGCGGCGGACCACGTCGCTGCCTCGGCGATAGGTGATCACCAGAGCCGCGAACGCGCCCAGGTAACTCGCGACGAGGCCGACCTCCCAGATGACGTGCAACCACATCGGCTGCCCTGGCCAGGGACTAGCCGGATAGGCCTGAATACCCAGCTCTGCAGACATTCCGCCCTTGGGATCGAGGACGCCGGCCGCGGTCAGGAGAACCGTGTTCACCACTAGCAGGCCGACGAACCATCGCCACCGGCGACTCGGCAGCCGCCCTTCGGGGAACAGCACCAGCGTCAGCGGGATGAACAACGCCAGCGCCCAGTTCCAGCCGACCCCGTTCACGACCGTCGCGAACACCCGCCAGGACCAGGAGTCGTCGGCGGCCCAGGCGAGCACCGCCATACCGGTCCCGGTGAACGCGTAGAAGCAGCCGCCGAGCAGGAGGCTCCACCCGATCAGGTTGCGCGGACGGTAGTAGGCGATCGGCCAGCCGGCCACAGCCAGCGCCAGACCGCTGATCGTGTTGCTGACGACCAGCAGGTCCACCAGCCGTGACCAGGGCAATCCGGACAGCACCGAGGCGATGACGGTCAGTACAGCCTCCGCCAGCACCACCCCGAGCAGCACCGTGGCCACCACGCTGCGGCGGCGGTCGTACTGCGCTTCGGGGGCTACGGTCACTTCCTCATCATCAAGACAGCAGGCCACACCCGCATAGGGGCCTGCCCCCAGGCGAGCCAGGAAATTCTCACGAGTCCCGGTGAAGCAGCGCCCTGCGAACCAGGGGTCCGCCGGCCGGACGCTGAAGCCGCAAGCAACCACCGATTCGAGGAGTTCCCATGTCGACCACCCGTACCGAGGCGTCCGCCGAGACCCGGAAACCGCTCCGCGACGTGCGCGGATTCTGGCGGATCCTGCTCGCGGTCATCGCCCCGCTGCCGATGCTGTCCAACGGCATCTACTACCTGCTCAGCCCGACCGAGGGCAACGCGACGTTCGAGGAGAGCGTCGCCGCGGTGATCGCCCACGGCGACCGGATGTCGGCGCTGGAGTGGATCCAGGTGCCGTTCGTGACTCTGCTCATCCCGGCCGCGTTCGCCGTGGCCTGGGTGGCGCGACGCGGCGCACCGAGGTTGACGACCGCAGGCGCTTTGATCGCCCTGATCGGCTTCTGCGCGGGCTTCGGCAACCTGCCCGGCACCGTGTCGTTGGCGAACCTCACGGTCAAGGAAGGCCTGGACCCGGGCACGGTGTCGAAGCTGTCCACGGCGCTGGAGGAGCACCCGATCATGCAACTGTCCGGACTGCTCTTCATCCTCGGGATCACGTTTGGCCTGCTGCTGCTCGGGATCGCGTTGTGGCGCAGCCGGGTCGCGCCGGCCTGGATGGGGATCGCGCTGGCGGTCGGTGGCTTCACCCACCCGTTCCTGCCCAACCACGTGATCGCGGGGATCGGCCTGCTGGTGGCGGCCGTCGGCTTCACCGGGGCGACCTACGCCCTGCTCCGGATGCGCAACGACGACTTCGACCTGCCGGCGAAGTGAGAGACCGCCAGACCTCAGACGGCTTGGCCGGCCCGGGCTTCAGACAGCCTGGCCGGCCTCGTCGGCTGGGGTCTGCGGCAGGGTGGACGGGGCCACCCAGAGGCATTCGGCGGTACCGCGGGCCAGGTGCTCCTGGTAGACCTCGACCTTGTGGCTGATCACGTTCAGGCACTCGGTGAGTTCCTGGATCTGGGCGGTGACGGACTCCTGGTGGCTGCGCAGCAGGGCCAGCCGGTCCTGCTCGTTACCCGGACCCTGCCGGACCAGATCGGTGTACCGGCGGATGGTGTCGAGCGGCATCCCGGACGAGCGGAACTTGATGCACATGTCCAGCCACTCCACGTCGTCCTCGCTGTACACGCGGCGGCCGTTGGACTCCCGGCGGACCGGGTCCGCGAGGATGCCCTCCCGCTCGTAGAAGCGCAGCGCGTGCACGCTCAGCCCGGTGCGCTCGGCGACCTGCCCGATACTCAGACCCGCGGTGACCTGTGACATGCCGGCCACCCTAACCCGCGGGCTAGAGCCGACTCTAGATGTTTTTCAGGGCGTTCAGCGCCAGGTTGACGTCCGCGATGGTCGAGTAGATGTGGAACGAGGCCCGCAGCCTGCCACCTCGTACCGCGGCCCGGATGCCGGCGGCCGCGAAGGCCTCCTCGGCGCCGGGGATGTCCGCGCTGACGATCGCCGAGTCGCCCGGCGGCATTCCGAGTCCGGCGCGGAACTCGTTCGCCAGGTCGACGTTGTGACGGTTGATCACGTCGACGCCGATCTGCTCGATCAACTCGAGGGCGGGAGCCGCCCCGACGAAGCTGAACCAGGCCGGCGACTGGTCGAACCTGCGGGCGCTCCGAGCCAGGTCCATCTGCGTCCCGTAGTACGAGGTGTGCACGTTCTCACCGGCGTACCAGCCGGCTTCGAGCGGGCGGCAGCGCTCCTGCAGGCGGGGTGAGAGGTAGCCGAGAGTGGCGCCGCGCGGTGACATCAACCACTTGTAGGTGTGGGCGATCAGCGCGTCCACGCCAATGACGTCGAGCGGCAGCCAGCCAGCCGCCTGGCTGGCGTCGACTACCAGGAGTGCGCCGATTTCCTTGCTGGCGGCAACCACTGCCGCAAGGTCGAGCACGGTACCGGTGGAGGACTGGACCGCGCTGACGGCGACCAGGTCGATGCCCGGCTGGATCGCCTCGACGAACTTGTCCGTCGCGGCCGCGATCACCTCGACACCCCGGTCGCCGTGCACCATCCACGGGTAGACGTTCGAGGTGAACTCGACCTCGTCGACGAGCACCTTCGACCCGTCAGGTAGGGCGGCCGCGATCGGCGCGATCGCCGCCGAGACGGTGCTGCCGACGAAGACGTCCGCGGGATCGGCGCCCACCAGCCGGGCGAAGGATTCGCGCGACCGGGTCGTCGACTCGTCCCACGGCTCCCAGCTGGTGGCTCCGACCCGCCAGTCGCTGAGCACCGTCTGCAGCGCCTCCCAACCGGGCTTGGGCGGGAGACCGTACGAGGCGGTGTTCAGCCACCCCGGCTGCGGATCCCAGAGCTGCGAGAAAGATTCGGCCACCGCGGTCATCCGTGCACTCCCTTGCTTGCGTACTGTCGGACCAGACCATTCGATCACGGGAGGGTGGATGCGGTTTCCGAAAGACGTACCGGTACTGACCGACCAGGGGATCCGGCTGCGCGCGCCGCGACTGGAGGACGTCGAGGCGATGGTGGAGATGTACCGCGACCCGGACACGCAGTACTGGGGTGGCAGTCCGCCCACCTACGACAGTGAGGAGGCCGAGCTGGATGTCACCGAGCGGATCCCGAAGGGCTGGCGGGCGCGCACTCGCCGAACCTGGGCGATCGAGTACGGCGGTGAGTACGCCGGAGCGATCACGCTCAGCAGCAGGGAGAGCGGTGTCGGCTCGGTGGGGTTCACCGGCCACCCGGCTTACCGCGGCAAGGGGCTCGCCACCCGCGCGGTCCGGCTGGTCCTCGCCCACGCCTTCGACGACCTCGGCTGGTACCGGGTCACCTGGGGCGCCTTCGTCGGCAACTGGGCAGCCCGCCGGGTCGCCTGGCGGACGGGATTCGGCAACTTCTTCACGGCCCACGGCGCGGAGCCGGCCGACGGCGAACGCCGCGACGAGTGGATCGCGTCGATCGGCTGGGACGACGAGCGCGAACCGCAGAACCACTGGTGGCAGATGCCGGTGATCGAGACCGAGCGCTTCCGGCTGCGCGAGTACCGGGACAGCGATGTGGAGCGCGCGGCCGAGATGAGCAACGACGAGCGCACCCTGCACTGGCTCGCGAACCTCCCGAAGCCGTTCGGCCGGCAGGACGCTGAGCAGTACCTCGCGCGCGGTCGGGAGGGCCAGGCCAGCGGCGAACGGGTGGGCTGGGTGGTGGCGGATCCCGACACCGACGAGCTACTCGGCGACGTCGGCGTGTTCGGTCTGCACAGCAGGTCCGACCGGACCAGCGGGGAGCTCGGCTACAGCGCGCATCCCGAGGCGCGAGGCCGCGGTCTGATCACGGCCGCCGTGGGCCGGGTGATCGAGCAGGCGTTCCTGCCGATCGACGAGGGCGGACTAGGGCGGCTGCGGCTGGAAATCCGTGCGGCCAAAGGGAATTCGGCCTCGATTCAAGTTGCCGAGGCCAACGGCTTCACCCAGGCGGGGGTGCTCCGGGCCGCGGATCACCGACGAGACGGGAGCTACGACGACCTGGTGATCTTCGACCTGCTGATCAGTGACCGCGGCTGAGGAACAGTTTCAGCGCGGACCCGGTCTTCCAGGTCCGGTGGGAGCTCGGCCCAGATGTCGGGGTCGGCGCAGCAGGTCCTCGAGGTCGTCCGTCTACTTCACCACCCGTTTGCCTTGTGGGCTGATCGCGTGCCAGGTTCCCTTGACGCCCTCACCCAGCACGTCACCGGGCTTGGTGTCCTTGGCGAACCGGTACAGCGGCCAGCCGCCGAGCGTCGCCTGCACATCCTTGTCCGGGCGGACGACCGTGCCGACCCTGGCCTCGCTCACGCCGGCACCGGCGAGGACCCCTGCCTTGGTGACGTACACCGGCTTCCAGGCGGCCAGGCAGGTCTTGCTCACGCAAACGGACCTCGGCGGATCGGTGCCATCGAGGACCGACAGATAGAGGGTGAACCCGTCCGCGTCGACCGCCGTCGGGCCGAGCTTCGTAGTACCGGCTTTGATCACCACAGGACCGGCAGGCTGGCCTACCGGGGTGGCAGGAGTTGACGGCTTCGGTGTAGCTGACGGTTTGGCTGCAGGCGGCGGTTGACTGGCTGCGGGCGCGGGAGCCGGGGCCGGTGCAGGGGCCGTCGTGGCGACATTGCCGACGGCCGGGCTCAGCGCCGCCACCGCGACGGTCGCGCCGATCACCCAGAGCATGGTGGGCAGACTCTTCAACATGGCGAACCCCTAAGCCGGGAAGACCGCGCCGTCGCGCTGCTGCACGGCTACCGGGGGCAGCGGGTCCTTGGCAGGCCCAGCCACCCGTTCACCCGTCGCGGCGTCGAACTTGCTGCCGTGGCATGGGCAGTCGATCGTGCCGCCGCCGACGCCGGTCACCACGCAGCCCTGATGCGTGCAGATCGCCGAGAACGCCGAGACCTTGCCGCTCGCGTCCTTGGTCAGCACCACGTTCTGTTCCTTCAGGATGACCCCGCCGCCCGCCGGGATGTCCGCCAACTGCGCGAGCGGAGGTTTGCCCGGATCGGCGCTTGCCGTCCCCTGTGAGGCAGGCGCCGATCCGGCCGGCGAGGGCGGAGCTTTGGTGGCGGGCTGGGTGGACTGTGTGGGCTGGGTGCTAGCGGCCGGCGGAGCCGCCTGCTGCACGATGCACCCGGTCAGGACTGCGGTCGTGGCAGCGCCTCCCGCCAGCAGGACTGTCCGGCGTTCCACCACGCTCTTGTTTTCGGTCATAGGTCTAACTCCTGTTCGCGAGGAAGGTGTCAGTCAGCGCAGCGGAACGCCGGGTTGGGCGAAGTACCAGAGCGAGGCAGTTGCCCAGGCTCCGACCAGCAGGGCGAACAGCAGCCCGCCGGCGACCGGCAGTGCCCAGCCCGGCATCCGGTTGGCCCGCAGCGCGAGCATCTTGGTCGTGAACGCCCCGTAGAAGGCACACCCGAACAAGGAGTGCAGCGTGGTCCGGGTGTCGAAGGTGCTGAATCCCAAGCTCCACAGGCAGTGGTAGGCCACCGGCAGCGTCGCCACGAAAGCCACGGCACCACTCCACCGGTGCACCTGCGACAACGCCGGAGGCGCCTTCCGCTTGACCGGCAGCCGCCCGTACATCCACAGGGCCGACACCACCTGGAAGATCCCCAGCGCTACCGCCGCCGTACCCAGCCAGGCCTTCATCGGGGTCAGCCCGGTGAAGCCGACCAGCAGGGCCAGCGGCCTCCCGGTCGGGGTGTGCGTCCGCCCGTAGTACCCCAGCGACAAGGACACCAACGCACCCACCACCGCGAACACCAGGAGCAGCGCGATCCCCTTGCGCGCGGGACCTTTGCCCGCGGTACCGGCCGGGTCCTTGCCCGCCGATCCCTGGTCCGGCGGCTCTGTCGCCAGGCCCCCGGTCGCGTCCACGTCCGCATTCATGGCGGTTCCACCCCTCCGCAGCGACAACTTGTTGAGCCCTATACGTGGCTCACGACCCCTCGGTTCAACGCCCCAGGTCCAGCCTCCGCCGCGCGTCCCCTTCCTCGGCTCCCACTCTGGCGGCTCCACCCACCCCCGGCAACCGCCCAGCCACCCTTTCCTCGGGCAGATCCGGAGCCTGCGCATCTACAGCCGGCGACCGGGGGATCACCCCTGGAAGTGATCCCGACGAGGTCGATCCGTTCCGGGGATTCGCTGCGACAGTGAGGGTATGGGGACGCCGACGGACGCGGAACTGCTGCGGGACATCGCCGCAGGGGACGAAGCCGCGCTGCGGATGCTCTACGAAAGGCACGCCGGCTGGCTGTTGCTCCGGCTGAACCGGCGCTGCGGCAACAGCGAACTGGTGGCCGGCGCGCTGCAGGACACGTTCGTCGCGGTGTGGCAGTCAGCCGGTCGCTGGCGGGGTGAAGGCGAGGTGGCGGCCTGGCTCTGGGGGATCTCGATCCGCCGCCTCGTCTCCGAGCTCCGCGGTCGTCCGGCCGCCGATCCGCTCGGCGACCACGTGGTCGACGCCGCCTCGCCGCTGGTCCAGAGCGCCGAGGACGAACTACTGCTCGGCGTCGAGTACGGCGACGTCGGCCGGGCCCTGCGGTCATTGCCGCCGGAGCTCCGGGCGACAGTCCAGGCGACCGTGATCGACGGTCTCAGCACCAAGGAGGCGGCCAAGTTGCTCGGACTTCCGCAAGGCACCGTGAAGAGCCGCCTCCGGGTGGCCAAGGTCCGGCTCCGGCGAAGCCTGATGCCGGCCCGGGACGGGTGGATCTGATGGCCACCGGATGGCACCTCAGCCCTGAACTGCTCGGCCGGTACGCCGCCGGCACGCTCGATCTCGGTCCGCAGGCGGCGGTCGAGGCCCACATCATCGTCTGCCCGGACTGCCTCGGACTGGCGTCGGCGGCCGCACCGCGGGACACCCTCGACCAGGTCTGGCAAAGTGTGGTGACCGCGACAGCGCGGCCGAGGATGCCGTGGCCGCTCCGCGTTCTGCAGCGCATCGGACTGGCGGAGACGGACGCGGTGATCCTCCGCGCTTCCAGCTCGCTCTATCGTCCGTGGCTGCTCTCGGTGGTGGGGGCGTTCGTCTTCGGCGTGGCCGGGAGCATGCTGCCGGCCGCGGAGCAGCGAGCCTTCTACCTGCTGATCGCTCCGTTGCTACCGGCAATCACCGTGGCGGCTGCCTACGACTCCACCGACCCGATCCGTGAGCTCGCGGTGGCGACTCCGTACAGCAAGCTCCGAATCGCCCTGCTGCGCACGGTTTTCGCCGTCGCGGTCGCCCTGCCCGTCGTACTGGTCGGCGGGCTCGTGCTGCCTTTCGTGGGTGCCGAGGCGTTCGCCTGGTTGCTGCCGGCCCTGACTCTGACCCTGCTCGCTCTCACCCTGCTGACCTGGTGGACCGCCAGCGCGGCTGCCGGGACCGTGGCCGCAGTCTGGCTCTTGGTCGTCGGCCTGCTCCGGACGGCCGACCAGCTCTCAGCGGTCGACACCCCCGTTGCCCAACTGGCCTTCGCTACCGCAGTCCTCCTGGCGCTGGCCGTACTCACCATCCGCATCACCTCGTACCGCGCACCAGGAGGCTACGCATGAGCGACCGCATCGCCGTCCTCGACGGCGTCACCAAGTCCTACAGCGGCACTGAGGCGCTGCACCCGACCGACCTCGAGTTCGGCTCCGGCGTGATCGGCCTGCTCGGTCCGAACGGCGCCGGCAAGTCCACCATGCTGCGGCTGCTGGCCACCGCGATGCCACCCACCGCGGGCCGGATCGTGGTCGGCGGCCACGAGGTCACCGGCAGTGTCTCCGAACGCACCGCCGCGCGCCGCAGGCTGAGCTACCTGCCCCAGGAGGTCGGCATCCCCCGCCGGATGACCGCCTTCGCCTTCCTCGACTACATCGCCGTGCTGAAGGAGTGGAAGGACCGTGAGGCCAGGCACCGCGAGGTGATCCGGGTGCTCGGTCTGGTCAACCTCGAGGATCGCCGCACCAAGCGGGTGTCAGCGCTGTCCGGTGGTCAGCGCCGCCGGCTCGCCCTGGCGCAGGCGCTGATGGGCGATCCCGACCTGATCATCCTGGACGAACCGACCACCGGTCTCGACCCCGAGCAACGCGCCTCCCTGCGCGGCATCCTCTCGTCGTACTCCGAGCGCGGATCCGTGCTGCTGGCGACCCACCAGACCGAGGACGTCTCGGCGCTGTGCGACCGGGTGATCATCCTCGACGAGGGGCGGATCCGCTTCGACGGAACGGTTCCCGACCTGGTCGCTCTCGCGGACGGCCAGGTCTGGGTCGGCGCCGAGGCGAACTCCGGGGCCCTGTCGTCCTGGCGCACCGGCAACGGCGAGATCCGTTCACTCGGTGGTGCGCCGGCGCCAGGCAGTCGCCTCGCGGATCCAGCGGTGGAGGACGCCTATCTGCTGGTCCGCAACACCACTGACGCCGACGCGTCGACCGCCGGCAGCACCTCTGGTGGCAGCACCGGCGCCGGGGCGAGCAGGATCGGAGAGGGACGATGAGTGCCGTCTCAGTTCCGCTGCGGACCGCGGCGGGGGAATCGATGCTCGCCCAACTCGCCCGGAAGGAGATCGGCCGGTACCTCCGGCACCCGCTGTTCGGGGTCGGCGTCGTACTCGTCGCGCTGACCTCGATCGGCGAACCCGACGGCAACATGTCCTCGCTGGGCAACGTGATCGCTCCCGCCGCCGGACTGGGCGTGATCGGGTTGCTGGTGATGGCCTCGCTCACCCGCGGCTCCGACCAGATCGCCGAGTCCGCCGGCACCGTGGTGGTCAGCGAACGCACCCGCACCCTCGGACTGGTCACCGCTCTGATCGTCCCGTTCACCGCCGGCCTGATCTGGCTGGCCTGGGCGATCTGGGCGTACCAGCACTGGCCACCGGCCCCGAACGGCGCGCCTTTCGGTGCCGTGGGCAATGACTGGGCCTACGCGAACCTGATCGCCCTCGGCCTGCTGCCATCCCTCGGCGGCCCGATTCTCGGCCTGATCATCGGCCGCTGGGTACAGCGCCGCGGTGCTGCTCCGCTGTTCGCCGTACTGCTGGTGGCCGAAACCATCATCATGCAAGGCATTTTCGAGCCGCTGCGCTATCTCCGCCCGATCGCGCCCTGGGTGTACTTCGGCGGCCCGACCGGCATCCCCGAGGACCCCGAGCGCACCGCGATCATGACCGGATCACCCCAGTGGTACTCCGTCTATCTGTTCGTACTGTGCGCGCTGGGCGTCGTCATCGCACTCCTGCACGACCGCGAGCAGCCCCGGAGGAAGCTGGTGATCGCCCTGGCGGTGCTCGCCGTCGTTGCCGTGGTGACCTGCACGCTCGCCATCACCACCGGCGTCCAGGAAACGATGATCAACCCGCTGCCGTCAGGACAGCCGTGATCTCGTACGCCGCCCGTGCCGTGCCCTGGGGAGTCCTCGGCACCGGCGCGGGCCTGATGGTCGGGCTGCTGCTCCTCGTCGAGTACCGCCCGTACACGTTGTGGCCGCTCCAGGGAGCTGCCGTCGGCCTTCTCGCCGGCATGGCGGTCTGGTGCTACCAAGAACCGGCCGCGGTGCTCGTCGACACGCTGCCCCGCGGCATGGCCTGGCGAACCATCGCGCGATCGGCCGGAGCGGTCGGTCTGCTGGCGATCTGGCTGGTGGCGGTAAAGGAGACTGACACCAGCTACTTCGGCCACGCCGGCGACGTCGCCTGGCAAGGAGTCGCCGCCTTGATCGCAGCCACCGGCTTCATGACGTGGCGCCGCTCGCGAGGGTCCACCGGCCCGGCCGCAGCCGCCTCCGGGGGCATCGTGGCTGTCACCCTCTTCATCGCCCTGGCGAGACCCTTCGCCGAGCAGATCCCCCTCTTCCCCTACACCGCCGCCGACGACTGGACCACCAGCCGGATTCTGTGGACGGGCCTCGGCCTGGCCGGGGTGGGAATCCCCTTCCTCCTCCGCGCGAACCGACCCGCACCACCCCGCCGTACCGGTGCTTGACCTAGACAGCGGTCTAGCTCCTAGGTTCGGGAGCCCACGACCTGAACCTAGGAGCCACACCCATGCGCTACCGCACACTCGGCGGGACCGGTATCGAGGTGAGCGTGCACTGCCTCGGCACGATGATGTTCGGTGCGGTCGGCAACCCCGACCACACCGACAGTGCCCGGATCATCCACGCCGCCCTCGATCAGGGCATCAACTTCGTCGACACCGCCGACATGTACTCCGCCGGCGAGTCCGAGCAGATCGTCGGCAAGGCCCTCAAGGGCCGGCGTGACGACGTCGTACTCGCCACCAAGGTGCACTTCGCGATGGGCGAGGGCCCGAACCGCGGCGGCAACTCGCGGCGCTGGATCACCCACGAGGTCGAGCAGAGCCTGCGCCGCCTGGACACCGACTGGATCGACCTCTACCAGGTGCACCGGCCGGACCACACCACCGACCTCGAGGAAACCCTGTCGGTGCTGACGGATCTGGTCAGTCAGGGCAAGATCCGCGCCTTCGGCTGCTCGACCTTCCCGGCCGAGGAGATCGTCGAGGCGTACCACGTGTCCGAGCGCCGCGGTCTCGGCAAGTTCCGCACCGAGCAGCCGCCGTACTCGCTGATCTCCCGGGGCATCGAGCGTTCGCTGCTGCCGACCTGCCGGCGGCTGGGGATGGGGGTGCTGACCTGGAGTCCGCTCGCGTCGGGATTCCTGTCCGGCAAGGTGCGCAAGAACCAGCCCGTCGACCTCACCACCGGCCGCGCCGCGCTGACGCCGTTCCGCTTCGACCCGTCGATCCCGTCCAACGCGGCGAAGTTCGACGCCCTCGAGCAGTTGGTAGAAGTTGCCGACGGCATCGGTTGCTCGTTGCCCGAACTCGCGCTCGCCTTCGTCGTCTCGCACCCGGCCGTCACCTCGGTGATCAGCGGACCGCGCACGATGGAGCAACTGGAAGGTCTCCTCAAGCGAGCCGATCTCACCCTCGACGACGAAACCCTCGACCGCATCGACGAGATCGTCCCACCCGGCACCGACCTCTACCACCCCGACGGCGCCTGGCAACCCGCCAGCCTCACCGACCCCACCAACCGCCGCCGCCCCCTCGCCGACCGCTCCGCCGCCTGACCCAGGCCGCGCAGTCTGTGGGGTAACGCCCAAGGTGCAGGGTGGCCCCCGGATTCTCGGGAGGCCACCCCGCCTCCGCGGAGTCACGACAGTTAGCCGATCCTCCCGGGACGACTCGTCGGCGTGGCAGAAGCGCTCGCCGCGTGGATCTCCTTGGTGAGATCGAGGATCTCGTTGGACTGGCGGAGCAGCCTCTCGTTGTGTTGGTCCTCCTCCTGGACTGTCCGCCAAGGCTTCGTCCGCGATCACGTGGCGCTTGTCGTCGGCGCGGTTCTGGCTGATCATGACGAATGTCGACAGGAAGATGGCCTCCAGCGACACGATCATCGTCAGCAGTCCGAAGGGGTAGTCCTCGACCCCGAGGGCGATCCACAAGCTGAACCAGATGGCATGGATGTAGACGAACGTCATCGAGCCTGTGAACAGCGTGATCTGGTCGGCAACCCGGTTCTCCCCGCGCTTGCTGCGCTCGCGGAGATGCCGCACCAGCGCCGGGCTGACCGGTTCCGGGTGGGTCATCGCAAACTTCCTGTAGCTGATGCCGCCGCGGGCAGGTCATTGACCATTCCTGCCCGCGGCAACGGGCGTGCTCCAAGGAGGACTGGGGCTTGCTGACCATCAGTCCGACTGGACGACTACGCGTTGACTTCGGCCTTCGCCAGCTGGTCCGCGTAGGCGCGGGCGTGGATTGCGTCGAGGACGGTCAGCTGCGCGCTCTCGACCGCCCAGTTGGCGAAGTCGAGAGATTCGGCCGCGTCGGATTCCGCCCAGTCCGCGTCCTTCGCTGCGACCTTGGCATCGACGTGGCGGGCCCGCTTGTCGGCGTTTGCCTTGGCGTCGCTCATCTTGGCCGCGGTGTCAGCCTTCAGCTGCGCCCATTTCGCCCGAGCACTGTCGGCGCTCTGCGAGACCTCCTGCCGTGCATTCTGGACCGACTGGTCCAAGTCGGCCTGAGCCCGACCGATCCGCTCCTTGAGCTTCGCATCGGACTCGGTCGCGGCCGCCCGCACCGCCGACCTGGCCGTCTCGACCCGCTTCTGCAGTTCATCCAGCCGTGTTGAGAAGTTCGTGTGCTGAGTCATGCGTTTCCACCTGTCTTGGATTCCGGCCCGGCAAGGGCCACTTGTTATACACCTACAACACTGACGATATCGTCAGTTGTGTAGACATGGCAAGGGCTCATCGAGAAGATCTGACGAAATCTTCAGTCTGCTGCCTCACGACGAGCGCCCGTCAGACGTGAGAGAGACGCCTGCGGGTGCCCTTCCGGAGCACCATCACCTGCGTTGTCCGCGATGGGCGAGACATACGGCTCCGACGGAGGTCGGAGACAGGCGAACCGAAGCCGGCCAGAGTCTGGCACCGGGTCGACTCAGGCCACCGACGTCAGGGTCGAGTGGTCGCGGCAGCTCGTGCCCGACCAGCGGCCGGCGAGCCGGCCCGCCGAGTCAGCCGCAATCACGCCCAGCCCGGAGGTGACTTCGCCGCGGTGCGGCAGCCGCGGGACGCGCTACTGATCGGATCCCGCCAAACGCTGGGCAGAAGCGATCTGTCAGGCCGCCGAGCCGTTGCCGGGGACGGCGTCGATCTCCGGCAGCGGGAGCGTGCAGATCCGCCGTGCCGATCGCCGCGGTACGCCGAACATGCGCAGCAGGTCCTCGGTCACCCGGTCGGTAGTCTCCTCGACGTCGCGGTTCGGCTGGTCGTGCAGCAGGTGACCGAGGGCGAGCAGGGCTCCGGCAGACATCGTGACGGCGACGTCGAGATCCTCGACGTCGAAGCGGCCGGCATCCACGGCGGCCGCGATGTCCCGCCGGACGCGTGGCGCCAGGCCGTTGTCGGCGCTGAGCAACCGCAGCATGTTGTTGAGCAGGACGCGGCTGAGTTCCGGCTCCCTGCGGTGCAGCCGCCCAGTGAGCCGGAAGCTACAGGCGAACACCTCCGCGGGGTCCTCGATGTCGGCCGTCAATTTGTCGAGCAGCTGACCGTAGGCGTCCATCACTGCCTCGACAGCCGCCTCGAACAGTTGCTCCTTGGTCTCGAAGTGGTTGTAGAAGGAGCCCAGCCCGACGTCGGCGGCCTGGGTGATCTCCAGGATCGGCACGTTCGTCCTGCCCTCGGCGATGAGCGTCTGCGCAGCCCGGACGAGAGCCGCTCGCGTCTGGGCCTTGCGCCGGCCCAGGCGGTTGGCCTGCTGCGTGGGTGCGTTGCTCAAGACCGCTCCTCTGCGTCTTCGTCCCGGTTGCGTGTGCCCATCCTAGCGTGGCCAGTCAGAAATGACGAAAACCTCAAAGACCACTTGACTGAGCATATACTCATAAGTGACGATACCGTCATCTACTATCCAAGGAGCGGCAATGAGCGGTCACCACGGGACGCACAACGACCTGCACAGCGGGCATGGCGCGCTGCCCGCCGAGCACCCGGGACGTGCGAAGAACCCCGTCGTCAAGGTGCTCGACCTGGCCTGGCTCGAGTTCGTCAAGCCCGACTTGGTCGCCTCGGAGCGCTTCGCGCACGCGTTCGGGTTCACCACGGTGAGCCGGACGGCGGACGAGCTGCAGCTCCGCGGGACCGACGCCGGCGCGCCCTGTGTGATCGTCCGGCGTGGTCCGCGCTCGAGGTATCTCGGTGCGGCCTTCCGGGCCGCGGACTCCACCGACGTGGCGCGGCTCGCCGACGCCACCGGGACGAAGGTCCGAAAGCTGCCGGAGCATCTGGGCGGTGTCACCGCGGACCTGACCGACCCGGGTGGGGTCATGGTCCGGGTTGTCGCCGACACCCACGAGCTCCCGACACTGCCGCCCCAGCCGACGCAGGTGTTCAACTGGGGGCACGATGTGCATCGCGCCAACTCCACGCAGCGCCCGCCGCGTGCCCCCGCGAAGATCCTGCGATTGGGCCACGTCGTGCTCCAGACAACGAGGTACATCGAGTCCCTGAACTGGTACCTGGAGCACCTCGGTCTCATCGTCAGCGACTTCAAGTACTTCGAGGGGCAGCGCGAGCGTGGCCCCACGATGAGCTTCATCCGCTGCGACCGCGGCATGACTCCCACCGACCACCACACGCTGGCGATGATGCTCGGTCCCAGCAACCGGTACGTGCACTCGGCGTACCAGGTGGGAGACCTCGACGCGATGGCCGCCGGTGGCGCGTACCTCCGCGAGCTCGGTTTCTACCGCTCTTGGGGGATCGGTCGTCACGTCGAGGGTAGCCAGATCTTCGACTACTGGCGCGACCCGGACGGGCTGCTGGTCGAGCACTTCGCGGACGGTGACCTGTTCGACAGCACCCTCGAGCCTGGTTGGTCGCCGATGACGACGTCCGGGCTGGCCCAGTGGGGACCGCAGGCCACCAAGGACTTCCTGGGTCTCACACCAGGACGAGACGCGTTGCGCGAGCTGGTGTCGATGGCTCGCTCACTTCGTGAAGACAACGAGTTCGACCTGACCCGCCTGCGCGGCCTCCTGAAAGTGACGAGTTCATGAGCATCACGATCCTTCGTACGCCCGACGCCTGGTGGGTCCGCACTCCCGGCGGCGCCGCACGCATCACCACAGAGGCCACGACCACCGGCGGGCTGCTCGCCGAGCACGAGCAGATCGAGGCCGCCCGCGGTAGTCGGACGACCGTCGACCCGGCCACCCTCGACGTGGTGACCCCGGTGACGGCGCCGTGCCGGGTGGTGGCGCAGATGACGAACTTCGCCAGCCATGTGAAGGACTCAGGACTCGACCCGGACACCATCCCGCTGACGTTCTTCCGCAAGACGTCGGGCTCGCTCAGCGGTCCTTTCGACGACATCGTCCGCCCGGGTCACGTGCGCTACCTCGACTACGAGGTCGAGATCGGCCTCGTGATCGGCCGGGAGCTGCCGGTGGGCACACAGGTCACCGCGGACAACTGGACCTCGTTCGTGGCCGGCCTGGTGGTGACCAACGACGTCTCGGCCCGAGATGTGCAGCTGCCGAAGACCCAGTTCTTCGAGTCCAAGTCGTACCCGACCTTCACGCCGGTCGGGCCGTCGCTGGTCCTGCTCGACGACGACGAGCTCAAGCGGTTCGGCCACCTGCGCCTGCGCCTCTGGGTCAACGGCGAGCTGCGCCAGGAGTCGGTGGTCGACGACGACATGATCTACTCACCTCTCGAGGCCCTGCAGGCGCTGAGCCGGTTCCAGCGGCTGGACGCCGGTGACCTGCTCCTGACCGGGACCCCGGAAGGCACCGCCCTCAGCGCACCGCCGAAGCCGGTCGAGATCATCGCCGCGCTCCTGCCCCCCGCGCTGAAATGGAAGATCTTCTTCCAGCGGCAGGCCCAGAACCCCAAGTACCTCAAGCACGGCGACGTCGTCGAGGTCGCCGTCGGCACTGACGACGGTGCGATCGACCTCGGTCGGCAGCGCACCGTCGTGAGGACAGCCTGATGGGCGACCTGCTCTGGCCGACGTACGACGGGCCCGGCGACGTCGCTGCGATCGAGGCCGTGCCGCTCGCCGACCGTGGCCTTCCGGGTACGACGTACGAGCTCCTCGTGCGGGCCGCGGGCCTCTGGCCGGACCGCGTCGCCCTGTCCGTGCTCCCGGACGGCGAACGGTGGGAGCAGCCGGCGGAGCGATCGTACGCCGAGCTGCTGATGGACGTGCATCGCTACGCCAACGTGCTCCACACGCTTGGAGTGCGTCGAAGCGACGGGGTCGCCCTCTTCGCCCCGAACTGCGACGAGCTCGTCACCGCAACCCTGGCCGCCCAGCTCGCCGGCATCGCGGCGCCGATCAACACCGGGCTCTCCGCGGAGCACATCGCCGAACTCCTGCGCAGGTCAGGCGCCCGGGTCCTCGTGGCTGCCGGTCCCGAACTCGCACCGGAGGTGTGGGAGAGCGCCCGGCAGCTCGCCGTCGAGGCCGGCATGGAAGCCCTCCTCGCCCTGGGTCCGACGCGGGCCGCGCCGGCCGAGGCAGAGCTACATCCGCTAGAGATGGTACGCATCGGCGACCTGTCCGCCCTCGCGGCGGAGCAGCCACACGACGCCTTCGTGGGTGAAACACCCTCGGCCACCGACCTCGCGGCTCTCTTCCACACCGGAGGCACGACCGGCACGCCGAAAGTCGCCACACACACCCACGCCAACGAGGTCAGCGACGCCTGGATGATCGCTGCCAGCAACCTGCTGCACGACGATGCAGTGGTGTTCGCGGCGCTGCCGCTCTTCCACGTCAACGCCCTCCTCGTGACCGTTCTGGCCCCGCTGTTCAGGGGCCTCCAGGTCATCTGGGCAGGCCCCGAGGGCTACCGCGACCAAGCGCTCCACACGCACTTCTGGAAGCTCGTCGAGCGCTACGGGGTCACCACGATGAGCGCCGTGCCCACCGTGTACTCCGTCCTGGCCGGCTATCCCATCGACGCCGACATCAGCAGCCTCCGCTTCGCCGTCGTCGGCGCTTCACCCCTTCCGCAGGCAGTCCGGGACGGCTTTGAATCCGCCACCGGCATCCGGCTGGTCGAGGGCTACGGCCTCACCGAGGCCACGTGCGTCAGCGCACTGAGCTTTCCCCACCATCCGCGTCCCGGGTCCGTCGGCCAGCGCCTGCCGTACCAGCACGTTCGGGCGGTCCAGATCACCGCCGATGGTGAGTGGGTCGACCTGCCTGCCGGTCAGGTCGGGGTGCTCGCCATCAGCGGGCCGACCGTGTTCCCCGGCTACGTCACCCGCAGGACTCCCGACGGGCCTGTGCTGGACGGCATGGGCAAGCTGCGCGACGGCTGGCTGGACACCGGGGACCTGGCCTGGGTCGACCCGGACGGCTTCATCCACCTCGCCGGCCGAGCCAAGGATCTGATCATCCGCGGCGGTCACAACATCGACCCGGCGGTCATCGAGAGCGTGCTGCTGGCACACCCGGCGGTCGCGGCCGCGCAGGCGGTGGGTCGTCCGGACCTGCACGCCGGCGAAGTGCCCGTCGCATTCGTCACGCTCAACCCCAGCGCCAGCGCGACCCCCGAAGAACTACGTGCCTGGGCCGGCGACCACGTGCCCGAGCAAGCGGCGGCGCCCAAGGCCGTCACCGTGCTGGACGCACTCCCCGTCACCCTCGTCGGCAAGCCGTTCAAACCCGCCTTGCGCGCCAAGGCCACCCGAGACGCCGTCGCCGACGCGCTCCGCGACATCCCCTCGGTCACCGGAGTCCGAGCAACGGCCGAGGACGGCGCGGTCCTCGTCGTCGTCGGTCTCGCCCACGGCGCCGACGAGACCCCAATCAGGAAAACACTCGACCGCTTCACCATCACCTGGAGATTGGAACTGTCATGAACCCCACATCGATTCTTGCGGGCATCCTCGTCGTAGCCTTCGCGGCCCTCGGCTCGGCCAAGCTCGCCGCGGTACCCGCTATGCGTGCAAAGGCCGAACACGTGGGCTTCAGCGTCGCGGCCTACCGACGGATCGGCCTCCTCGAGGTCCTCGCCGTGGTCGGCCTGCTCGTCGGCGCGTTCGTCCCGGTGATCGGCGCCCTGGCCGCCGCGGGACTCCTGATGCTCCTCGGTGGGGCAGTCGTGGCACACCTCCGCAACGGCGACCGCGCGCGTGTGATCGCACCGGCCGTGGTCCTCAGCCTGGTGACGCTCAGCTTCCTCCTTCTCGTGGTCGCAGACCTGCGATGAACCGTTCTCAGCGGACCAGCGCCGACCCGGTTCCCGTCGTGATCGTGGGGGCCGGCCCCGTCGGCGTCACCGCCGCCACCCTTCTCGGGCAGTACGGCGTCGACTGCCTCGTCCTGGACCGCTGGGACGGCGTCTACCCCCAGCCGCGGGCCGTCCACCTCGACGACGAGACCTATCGGATCCTCGTGCGACTCGGCATAGCCAAACAGTTCGCAGCCGTGTCCCGGCCCACTCGCGGACTGCAGCTGATCGACCGGAACCACCGTGTGTTCGCGGTGCTCGACCGGGCCGACGATCACGGCCGACACGGACACCCCAAGGCCAACATGTTCGACCAGCCCGAGCTCGAGCACCTGATGCGCACCAACCTCAAGGACCAGACCACAGTCAGTCTGCGCGGGAACGTCGAAGTCACCGACGTTGCCCAGGACGGCCGGAATCGGGTCCGGGTGGACTTTACCGACCGGCTCACCGGCGAGCACGAGTCCGTGTTGGCCACCTACGTCCTGGGCTGCGACGGAGCCAACAGCGTGGTGCGCACGGCGATCGGCTCGACGATGGAGGATCTCAAGTTCGAGCAGCGCTGGCTTGTGGTCGACGTGGCCTGCACGGTCGAGCTCGACCAGTGGGAAGGCGTGCACCAGGTCTGCGACCCCGAGCGCGCGGCGACGTACATGCGCATCAGCGACGCCCGCTACCGCTGGGAGTTCCGGCTGCTGGCGGGCGAGACCGCCGCTGACTTCGAATCCATCCGAGCCCTCCAAACCCTCATCGGACCGTGGGTCGAGGGCATCCCCAGCGACCGGCTCGAGCTGGTGCGCGTCGCGGAGTACACCTTCCGCGCTCAGTTGGCGGACCGCTGGCGAGACGGCAATGTGTTCCTCCTCGGCGACGCCGCCCACCTCACGCCCCCCTTCATCGGACAGGGGTTGTGCGCTGGACTCCGCGACTCGATGAACCTCAGCTGGAAGATCGCGGGCGTCCTCTCCAAAGATCTGCCCGAGTCGGTGCTCGACACCTACGAGGTGGAGCGCAAACCACACGCCCGGGCCCTCATCCAGCTCGCCAAGCTCGTCGGCGTCTCCATGACTCAGGGCGGCAGGGCGGGTGGCCTGCTCCGCGGCGCTATCGCCCCGCGGCTGCACTGGGTACCCGGCCTCCGCGCCCGCCTCCTCGACAGCGAGACCCCACCGCTGCGCCGGTCCGATCTGGTGGATCGTCCTAGGCTCCGCAAGTCTCTCAACGGACGGCTGTGTCCGAACGCGTCCCTGACGAATGGCATCCGATACGACGACGTGGCCAGTCGCGGGTTCGTGTTCGTGAGCCGCGTACCGCTATCACCCGCGCAGCGGGCGGTGCTGGCGGGCCGCGGGACGGAGGTGCTCGAGGTGGCACCCGGCTCAGCCCTGTACAAGTGGCTCGCAGACGGCAAGGCTGCGGCCGCACTGGTACGACCGGACTTCACGGTGCTGCGGGTCGGCCGCGACATCGCAGCGCTCTGCGATGCAGCACCGAGGTTCCTGGTTGCCTGAGGGTCGCGTCGTCAACAACCTCCCCGGTCACGACCAACCCCTCAGAGGCCGCCGTAGATCCTGGCCACCAGGTCGTGCAAGGTGGCGCGCTCGGTCGCCGACAACGGCGCCAGGGTCGTTTTCTCGACCTCCTGTACGACGGATCGCCCGGTGGCGAGTGCTCGGCGGCCCTTGGCGGTCATGGTGATCTGGTAGCGCCGCCGGTCGGCCGGGTCGCGGTCGCGCGCCACGAGGCGGTCCTCGATCAGCTCGTCCATCAGCCGGACCATGTCGCTCGGGTCGATCCCCAGGCCCGCGGCCAGTGCGTGCTGCGCGATGGGGCCGTGGTCGTCGAGTTCCGCCAGCGCGGCGAACTGCCACAGCGTGATTCCGGGCTTGTGCGCCAGCCGCTCCGCGATCACCCGGCGTCCCGCGACGGCCACCTTGTGCAGCACGAAGGTGGTGATCCCCGCGAGGGTCGACTCGTCCATCGGCTTATTGTAGGCTCGAACCAATCGTTGGTAATTCCCCACTATCTTTCGGAGCTCGAGATGGACGCGCTCTACCCGCGGCTGCTGGTCCGCGATTTCCATGCCACCGTTGAGTTCTACCGCGGCGTGCTGGACGAGCTGTTCGGCGTACAGCCGGTCAAGGTGATCGCCGAGGCGAGCTACGCGAACTGGGATCTCGAGAGGCAGGCTGGACTGGTGATCTTCGGCCGGTCGATGATCGCCGGCACCGTCGGGACGGACTCGTTGCCTGCCGAAGCACCGGCCCAGGACAAGGCGATGCTGGTCTTCAAGGTCGCGGACGTCGACGCCGCGACGAAGTCCTTCGAGAAGTTCGGCGCCACGCTCGTGACGGGACCGCAGGACCGGCCGCAGTGGGGACCGAACCTGCGCACCGCGCACCTCCGCGACCCCGAAGGCACTCTGCTCGAGCTGCAGTCCTACTGAGTGACCAGGCTGTCGACGGGGAGACGGCGGGTCTCGGTGAGGAGGAGAGCGACCTCGCGGAGCTTGACGTTGTGCTCCTGCGAGTAGCGGCGCAGTACTCCGAACGCCTGCCGGCCGTCGATCCCGAGCCGCTCCATCAGGATTCCCTGCGCCTGACCGACCAGCTTGTGCGCGTCGGCCGCCTGCCAGAGCGAGGCCTGGTCCTGCGCACTGGCCACCGCGACCGAGGCGTGCCGGGCCAGCACATACGCGACTTCCTCGTCCGCCGGCTGGAAGGCGTGCGGCCGCCGGTCGAACAATTGCAGGACCCCGAGCGCGCCGCCGTTCACGGCGAGCCGCACGGTCAGCACACTGCGCAGCCCCAGTTGGGCGATCCCGGTCGACCACGCCGGCCAGCGGATCTCCTGGCAACTGTCGGGCACCAGCAGGAGCTCGGCACCGTCGGCGACGGTCGCGTACGCGGGACCGACGCCGCTGTCCAGTTGCAGTTGGTCCGACAGCTCGATCAGCGGGTCGGTCGCCACGGCAGTCCGCAGCGTTCCGTTCCCGCCGGCCAGCACCAGCCCGGCGTACCCACACCCGACTGCGCTCAGGGCGAACTGCAACACGGCCTCGACCGTTTCGGTGACCCCGTGCTCACCGTGCAGTTCCTGAGCCAGCCGAGCGAAGGCCTCGGCGTTCGCAGTGTCCTCCAGCATTTCCGTCGCACCTCTCTCGCCCTGCTCCGGCCTCATGATGCGCCTGCGCACACCGCGGCGCACAACTTCCTCCGCCGAACTTATGCAGCACGCTCGGTGATGCCGTGACTCCGCACTTTTCGATCGGGGCTCGCCGGGGAACCGGAGAGCGAACTCTTCCGACCGAGAAGAAAGCTGAGATCGATGGGACTACCCGAGTCCATCCGCAACGCCGGCGAGCCCTGGACCGACCGCGACCTGGCCCGCCTCGAGGAACTCGCGGCCGAGAACATCCCGCCGTCGGTGATCGGCCTCCGGCTGGGCCGCCCGGAGGAGGCCATCCAGTACAAGGCCACCCAGGCCGGCATCACCCTCAGCCCGGACAACAGACCCCCATACGGCCTCTAGGGGCGCGCTCCGGCGATTTTGGGGGCGGAACGCGGTTAACTGGTGGGGCAGCAACCCGAGCGCACCCGCCGAGGGCGCCGGGCAGGCCGGAGGAGGACCACCGATGAGCTTCGACAGACCTGGCTTGCCGCACCCCGGACGCCCTGGGAACGAGCCCGATATCGACGACCTCTTCGAGGAGGAAGGCGTCGAGCTGGACGAGGACGGCGACCTGGACGGTCTGGACCACCCGGGCGCCAAGTCGGCCGGCCCCCAGCCGTACGTACCCCGCCACCCGGCCCACGAGGAACCGCCCAGCCCCGGAAACTGATCTGCGGGGACATCTGTTTGGACTACCGTGTGCTGATCACCGATCCACCGACCAGGGGTGGATCGGTCATCGGCAGACCAGTCATCGGCAGACGGGGAGGTGGCACGGCGTGGCTGTGACGATGCGGGATGTCGCGCTGCATGCCGGGGTGTCGCCGAAGACGGTCTCGAACGTGATGAACGGCTACCCGTACATCCGCGAGGCGACCCGGCTGAAGGTGCTCGCCTCGATCGACGCCCTCGGATACCAGATGAACCTGTCCGCCCGGAACCTGAAGTCCGGCCGGACCGGCATCATCGGCCTCGCCGTGCCCGAGCTGAGCCTGCCGTACTTCGCCGAGCTCGCCGACGCCGTCATCGACGCGGCCGAGGAACACGGCCTGACGGTGATGATCGAGCAGACCGGCGCCGACCGGCAACGCGAGCTGGCGGCGCTCGCCCGGCCGCGCGGTCACCTGGTCGACGGGTTGCTCTTCAGCCCGCTCGGTCTCGGCCACGACGACGCCGAGCACCTGCGCGTCTCGACCCCGATGGTGCTGCTCGGCGAACGGATCTTCCACGGACCGGTGGACCACGTGATGATCGACAACGTCACCGGCACCCGCGCGGCGGTCCAGCACCTGATCGAGCTGGGCCGGCGCCGGATCGCCGTGATCGGCACCCACCCCGGCGAGGTCGTCGGCACCGCCGTGATCCGGTACGACGCGGCCGCCAGCGCGATGACCGAAGCCGGCCTCGAACCGCTGCCACAGCTCGCCGTGCCGGCCGGTCCCTGGCATCGGGCCGACGGCGCGGCGGCGATGGAGAACCTGCTGGCCACGGGCGAGAAGTTCGACGCCGTGCTCGGGCTGAACGACACGCTCGCCCTCGGCGCCATCCGGGTACTGGCCAAGCACGGGATCCGGATCCCCGACGACGTGGCGGTGGTCGGCTTCGACGACATCGACGAGGCGCAGTACAGCACCCCGACGCTGACCACGGTCGACCCCGGCCGCGCCCAGATCGCCACCACCGCGGTCGAACTGCTGGTCGACCGGATGAACGGCGACGACTCCGACCACCGCGAGATCGTCGCCCCCTACGAGCTCCACCGCCGCGAATCCACCCTCGGCTGACCCCGAACCGCCCCCGCCGGCCGACGAGGTCTTGACGGTCCTCAGGTAGCCGGGCATCATCCTTCTACACCGATGTAGAAACACGCACCGGAGGTCCTGACCAGGGAGCCGGTGCGGCGCTGGAGCCTGCTCTCGTACTTGATCCACCACCGCCCCCACCCGTGATCCACCACCGCCAGGAGGACACGAAGATGACATCGATCAAGCCGTCCCGTCGCAGCCTGCTCGCCGGCACGCTCGGCCTGGCCGGCGGCCTCGCGCTCCCGGGCTGCGGCAGTCTCAGCCGCGACGCCCGGGTGCGGGAGTGGAACCTGTTCGGCGGCGGCGACGGCGCCCGGCTGCTGCAGATCCACGACAAGTTCGTTGCCGAGCACAAGGACATCGCCTTCGAGGCGCACACGCTCGCCTGGGGTCCGCCGTTCTACACCAAGCTCGCGATGTCCGCGGCCGGTGGACGGGCACCGGAGGTGGCGACGCTGCACCTGTCGCGCCTGAAGGGGTTCAGCCCGACCACGATGCTCGACCCGATCCCGGTCGACCTGCTCGCCAAGGCCGGCATCACCGAGCAGGACTTCCTGCCCGAGACGTGGAAGCGCTGCCTGGTCGACGGCACCCTGTACGCCGTACCGCTGGACCAGCATCCGTTCGTCCTCTACTACAACCTCGAGATCTGCAAGAAGGCCGGACTGCTCGGGCCGGACAACCGGATCAAACCGGTCAAGGGCATGGACGCGTTCCTCGAGATGCTCCAGGCGGTCAAGGAGACCACCGGCAAGTTCGCCGCGTCGGTCGAGACGACCAACCCGTGGCGCCTGTGGTGGACCCTGTACGGCCAACTCGAAGGCGAGTTCTTCGACGAGACCGGCACCCGGTTCGTCCTCGACGACGCGAAGGCGCTGGAAGCCCTGCAGTTGATGGGGAAACTCGCCGCCGACGGGTTGACGCCGAAGTCCTCCGACTATCCGTCGCTGGTCGCGCAGTTCACCAACGGGGACGCCGGGCTGAGCTTCAACGGCGAGTGGGAGGTGACCACCTACCAGACCGCGAAGATGCCGTTCAGCATGGCGCCGTTCCCGGTCGTGTACGACGTCCCGAAGTACGCCGGGGACGCGCACACGTTCGTGATGCCGCACCAGGCGTCGAGGAACTCCGACGACACCGCGGCCACGGTCGAGTACATCGCCTGGATGCTCAAGCACAGCGCCGAATGGGCGGCGGGCGGCCATATCCCGGCGTACCAGCCGGTGGTGGCGAGCCAGGAGTACCTGAACCTCAAGCCGCAGGCCGAGTACCGCTCGGTCGCGCCGGACGTGCTGTTCGACCCGGACGCGTGGTTCAGCGGCTCGGGTGCGCAGTTGCAGAACGAAGCGGGGGCTGCTTTCGCGGGGGTCTTCTCGGGCCGGACGACGCCACGCCAGGCGCTCGACCAGTTCAAGGCCGCCACCCAGAAGCTGCTCGACACCCCCTCCCCGGTCTGACAGGAGTGACCCGATGGCTGTGCAGACACCGACCCGAGACCAAGCCGGTACGCCGGACGCCGTGCGCCAGGCCGGCCCACCCGGCAACGGGAAACCCTGGACCGAGAAGTGGGGCGGGTTGTTCTTCGTCGCGCCGTTCGGCGTGCTCTTCGCCTTCTTCCTGCTCTGGCCGACGTTCTCCGGCCTCTGGAACAGCTTCTTCAACACCAGTCTCGCCGGAGTGAAGCAGGAGTTCCTCGGCCTGCAGAACTGGCGTGACATGTTCGGCGATCCGGCGGTCTGGGACTCGCTGAAGAACACCCTCGTCTTCACCGCGATGAGCACGCCGCCGCTGGTGATCATCGCCCTGGTGATGGCACTGCTCGCCAATCGCAAAGGGCTGCTCGGCTGGCTGCTGAGATTCTCGTACTTCGCGCCGTTCGTGCTGCCGGCGACGGTGGTCACGCTGATCTGGGTGTGGATCTACCAACCCGGCTTCGGCCTGGTGAACGGGCTGCTCACCGCCGGCGGGTTCGCCGAGATCGACTGGCTGAACGACGAGAACCGGGCGATGCTGGCCGTTGTGATCACCACGGTCTGGTGGACCGTGGGGTTCAACTTCCTGCTCTATCTCGCCGCCCTGCAGGGGATTCCCGACCAGGTCTACGAGGCCGCCGCGATCGACGGCGCGAACGGCCGGCAGAAGCTCTTCCGGATCACCCTGCCGCTGATGAGCCGGACCACCGGCCTGATCGTCGTGCTGCAACTGGTCGCGTCGCTGAAGATCTTCGACCAGATCTACCTGATGACCGATGGCGGTCCGAACTACGCGACCCGGCCGATCATCCAGTACATCTACGAGAGCGGCTTCACCAGCTACCGGATCGGCTACGCGTCCGCGATCTCGTACATGTTCTTCGTCGTCATCGTGATCGTCTCGGTGGCCCAGTTCAAGCTGTTCTCCAGCCGCAAGGAGGCCGGCCGATGACCACTCTCACGTTGCCCAGGGCCACAAAAGCCAACAAGGCCAGCGGACCGGTGGAGCCTCGGTTCACCTACCCCAAGGTCGCGATCGCCGTCGGCGCGGTGCTGCTGGCGATCCTCTGGCTCGTTCCGTTGCTGTGGGCCATCGACACGTCCCTGAAGCCTGAGCCGGAGACGACCCAGACACCGATCACCTGGTTGCCGACAGCACCCAGTGCCGAGGCGTACCGGCTGGTGCTCGACCAGGGTTCGATCCTGCGCTGGTTCCTGAACAGCACGATCGTGGCGGTCCTGGTGACCGCCCTGACCCTGCTGGTCTCCGTCCTCGCCGCCTACGGCTTCTCCCGTACTACGTTCCCCGGGCGGAGGGTGCTCTTCGGTCTGCTGATCGCGGGGATCCTGGTGCCGCCGCAGGTGCTGATCGTGCCGCTGTTCCAGGAGATGACCAGCCTCGGCCTGGTCGACACCTACTGGGGTGTGGTGCTGCCGCAGGTGGTCGCGCCGGTGATGGTGTTCGTGCTGAAGAAGTTCTTCGACGGCGTCTCGCGGGACTTCGAGGACGCGGCCCGGGTGGATGGCGCGACCCGGCTGCGGATCGTCTGGTCGGTGATGGTGCCGATGTCGCGCCCGATCCTCGTCGCCGTCGGCATCTTCACCTTCATCGGCGCCTGGAACAACTTCCTCTGGCCGTTCATCGTGACCACCGACCCGTCGATGATGACGATCCCGGTCGGCCTCGCCAACGTGCAGGGCTCCTACGGCCTGCGCTACGCCCAGATCATGGCTTCGGCCGTTCTCGGCGGACTCCCGCTGCTCGTCGTCTACGCCCTCTTCCAACGCCACGTGGTCCGCGGTGTCGGCGACGCCGGCATCAAGGGCTGAGCAGATGCCTTCCCCATCCCACCGCCCCGGTCATTCACCTACGACAGGAGCCACCTCGTGACCTCTGCTTCACTCGTCCTCGACCCCAGCTTCATCGTTGCCCCGGTCAACCGCCGGACGTTCGGCACCTTCGTGGAACACATGGGCCGCTGCGTCTACACCGGGATCTACGAGCCCGGCCACGCGACCGCTGACGAGGACGGCTTCCGCAAGGACGTGCTGGAGCTGACCCGTGAGCTCGGCGTCTCCCTGGTCCGGTACCCGGGCGGCAACTTCGTCTCCGGCTACCGCTGGGAGGACGGCGTCGGTCCCCGGGAGCACCGGCCCCGGCGGCTCGAGCTCGCCTGGCACAGCGTCGAGACGAACCAGTTCGGCCTCGACGAGTTCGTCCGCTGGTGCGCCAAGGCAGGGGTCGAACCGATGATGGCGATCAACCTCGGCACCCGCGGAGTACAGGAGGCACTCGACCTGCAGGAGTACGCGAACCACCCGGGCGGCACCGCGTGGTCCGACCTGCGCGCCGAGCATGGCGCCAGTTCGCCGTACGGGCTCAAGTTGTGGTGTCTGGGCAACGAGCTGGACGGGCCGTGGCAGATCGGGCACAAGACCGCCGCCGAGTACGGGCGGCTCGCAGCGGAGACCGCCCGGGCGATGCGGATGGTCGAGCCCGACCTGGAACTCGTTGCCTGTGGCTCCTCCGGCTCCGGGATGCCGACCTTCGGCAGCTGGGAGCGCGAGGTGCTGCGCGAGTGCTACGACCTGGTCGACCACATCTCCTGCCACGCGTACTACGGCGACGACAACGGCGACGTGGCGTCGTTCCTGGCCTCGGCCGTGGACATGGACCGCTTCATCGACTCGGTGGTCGCGAGCGCGGACCACGTCGGCGCGGAGCTGAAGAGCCGCAAGCGGATCGACATCTCCTTCGACGAGTGGAACGTCTGGTACAAGGACCGCTCGCGGCTGACCGACGGCCCGGGCGACCAGTGGGAGGTGGCACCGCGGCGGATCGAGGACGAGTACAACCTCGCCGACGCCGTTGTCGTCGGCAACCTGCTGATCTCGCTGCTCCGCCACAGTGACCGGGTCGCCGTCGCTTGCCTCGCGCAACTGGCGAACGTGATCGCCCCGATCATGACCGAGCCCGGCGGCCCGGCCTGGCGCCAGCCGACCTTCCACCCCTTCGCGATCACGTCCCGCCTCGCGGCCGGCTCCGTACTGCGGGTCGAGACATCCTCGCCGCTCGTCTCCACCGACAAGTTCGGGGAGGTCCCGGCCGTCGACGCGGTCGCGACGTACGACGAGGGCAAGCTCGCGGTCTTCCTGGTCAACCGCTCGGTGGACGAGGCCGTCGAGGTCACCGTGGACACCAGCCGCACACCGGTCACCGAAGTACTGGAAGCGCTGAGCATGTACGGCGACGACCGGCTGGCCGTGAACTCCGCCGAACACCCCGACCGGGTGGCCCCGCGGCCGAACGAGTCGGTGAAGCTGGAAGACGGGACCCTGACCGTCACCCTGCCCCCGATCTCGTGGACCGCCCTGAGCCTGCGGTGACCTGAGGCCGGGCCGCCCCGCCGGACTCCACGTTCAGCCAGTGGCGAACGAGGATCGCGGGGCGGCCCCCCGCGGTGCGACACTCGCGGCGTGACCACCCAGTCCGGCCCCACCCAGTCCGACCTCACCGACACAGGCCGAATCGAGGCGTTCAGCGACGGCGTCTTCGCGATCGCGATCACCTTGCTCGTGCTCGAGCTGCACGTTCCCGAGCTGGAGCCGGGTGAGGGGCTCTGGCCTGCGCTGCTGCACGAGTGGCCGCAGTTCGCCGCCTACCTGACCAGCTTCGCCATCATCGGCATCATGTGGGTCAACCACCACTCGATGTTCCGGCAGATCCAGCGGGCCGACCGCGGGTTGATGTTCCTGAATCTGGGGTTGTTGCTCTGGACCGCGCTGCTGCCCTTCCCGACCAGCCTGTTCGCCGAGTACCTGCAGGACGACTCGTCCGACGCGCACGTCGCGGCGGCCGTCTACAGCACCAACCTCACGCTGGCCGCGATCGCCTTCAGCAGCATCTGGTGGTACGTGCTCCGAAACCATCTCGTCGACCACGACCTGAACCGTTCGCAGCTCCGCAGGTCCGTACTGCGGTACTCGGTGGGCACGGTGCTCTACGCCGCCGCGATCGGGCTGTCCTTCATCTCCGCGCCGTTGACCTTGCTGGTGCAGTTCCTGCTCGCCGTGTACTACGGCTTCGAGCAGCTCCGCACTCGCAGCTGACCTCTCACCGGTGTCCGCCACCACCAGAGCAGGAGGCCTCCGTGGCCGGACTGGCTGGATCGCTACGCCGGGTCAGCAGGAGTTCGTTGAGGATTCCTCCTGAGTGCCTTGCCAGTGGGCTGTCCCACGGGGAGCCTGAGGGGACTGGTTCCGCTGCTGCCGTGGGGAGATCGCATGTTCGACTACGACCTGGTGGTGATCGGTTCGGGACCCGGTGGGCAGAAGGCCGCGATCGCGGGGGCCAAGCTCGGGCGGAAGGTCGCGGTGGTGGAGCGCGGCTCGATGCTCGGCGGCGTCTGCGTGAACACCGGGACCATCCCGTCGAAGACCCTGCGCGAGGCCGTGCTCTACCTGACCGGCATGGCCCTGCGCGACCTGTACGGCGCGAGCTACCGGGTGAAGGCCGACATCACCATCGCGGATCTGATGGCGCGGACCCAGCATGTCGTCGGCCGTGAGGTCGAGGTGGTGCGTGCGCAACTCCTGCGCAACCACGTCGAGCTCCTGCAGGGCACGGCGAGTTTCCTCGATCCGCACACGGTCCGGGTGATCGGGAGCGGCCGCGGCGAGTCGAGCACGATCACCGCGGACAAGGTGGTGATCGCGACCGGGACCAGGCCCGCGCGGCCGCCGGAGATCGAGTTCGACGACCGGTACGTGCTCGACTCCGACGCGATCCTCAAGCTGGAGAAGGTGCCCACCTCGATGGTGGTGGTCGGCGCCGGCGTGATCGGGATCGAGTACGCGTCGATGTTCGCCGCGCTCGGCACCCGGGTGACGGTGGTGGAGAAGCGCGACCGGATGCTGGAGTTCTGCGACCCGGAGGTGGTCGAGTCGCTCAAGTTCCACCTGCGCGACCAGGCGGTCACCTTCCGGTTCGGCGAGGAGGTCGAGCGGGTCGAGGTCTCCGCGCGCGGCACGGTGACCTCACTGGCCAGCGGCAAACGGATCCCCGCCGAGATGGTGATGTACTCCGCCGGCCGCCAGGGCGTCACCGACGAGCTGAACCTGACCTCCGCCGGTCTCGAGGCGGACTCCCGCGGCCGGATCAAGGTCGACGAGCACTACCGGACCACCGTCGAGCACATCTACGCGGTCGGCGACGTGATCGGATTCCCCGCCCTCGCCGCGAACAGCATGGACCAGGGCCGCCTCGCGGCGTACCACGCCTTCGGCGAACCGGCGCGCGAACTGGCCGGGCTGCAGCCGATCGGCATCTACACGATCCCCGAGGTCTCGTACTGCGGCGCCACCGAGGAGGAGCTGACCCGCTCCTCCGTCCCCTACGAGGTCGGCGTCTCCCGTTACCGCGAGCTCGCCCGTGGCCAGATCCTCGGCGACACCTACGGCATGCTCAAGCTCCTGGTCTCCACCGAGGACCGCACCCTGCTCGGCGTCCACGTCTTCGGCACCAACGCCACCGACCTGGTCCACATCGGTCAGGCCATCATGGGCTGCGGCGGCACCGTCGACTACCTCGTCGACACCGTCCTCAACTACCCCACCCTCTCCGAGGCCTACAAAGTCGCCGCCCTCGACGTAACCAACAAAATCCGAGCCCTGGAAGCCTTTGGTTCCTAGCGCGTGCGGCTGAAGTGGGTGACCTGTACTCCGGGGGCGATGGTGGTCCGGCCGGTCTCGGTGTAGCCGCGGGAGAGGTAGAGGGCGGTGGCTGGGTGGTTGGCGCTGCCGGTGGAGACGAGGCTGGCGGGGCGGGGTTCGACGGCGTCCAGGTGGTCCAGGAGGGCGCGGCCGTGACCTCGGCGGGCGTGCGCCGGGTCGACGACCAGGCGGCTGATCTCGACCGTCGACTCGTCGGGGAACTCGTAGGCGACGGCCGCGACCAGGGTGTCGCCCTCGTAGCGGCCGAGCCAGTGTTCGGTGGACGCCATCAGCCCGGCGAGGTCTTCCTGCAGCGGCGGGATTCCGTCGAAGCCGATCAGTTCCGCCTCGACCGCGTACGCCAAGTGCTGCACGACGAGCACCCGCTTGGCGGTCTCGGGATCGGCCAGGTCGAGCGCACGAATCATCCCGCCACGCTAACGCCCACCCACACCCACCGCCCACCAATTACCTCCGCACAGCGCGAGTACGGGTCAGGCGGCTCGCCAGTAGCCGAGGGAGTGGATTCGGGTTTTGGGGATTGCCAGGTCCTTGAGGGCGTAGGAGGTGAGGGCGCGAGTGGTGGCGGTGTCGCAGGCGATCCAGACGAAGCTGTTGGCGGGGACGTCGATCAGGTCAGGCAGGGTCGCCTTGACCTCGGTGACCAGTTGGTCGTCCTTGCGCGGGACCGTGCGGAGATCGTGATTCTCCGGGTCGAGGCGCAGCGGCAAATCGTGGTCGGAGTCGTGCGAGGTCTCGAACCAGATCGTCGCGGGGACCTTCGGCGCCACCGACAGCAGCGAGTTGATCGCCGGCAACGAGGCCGGGTCGCCGATCACGAGCATCCGCGGCGGCAGCGGATCAGGTACTTCGAACCCCGTCCCCTGCACCGTCGCGTCGATCGTGTCGCCGGGCTCCGCCTGGCGGGACCAGTCGCTCGCGCACCCGTCGTGCAGCGCGAACTCCAGGCTGAACCTGCCCACCTCGACGTCCGGATCGACCAGCGTGTAGGCGCGCCGGTGCGGCTTGCCGGCGTTGTCGAACCACAGCCGCACCCACATGGTCGGATGTACGCCGGTCGCCTCCAGCATGCCGCCGTCGGTGAAGTGCACTCGCCGGTAGCGTTCGGTGACCTGCTCAGCGCCCGTCACGGTGAGCACGAAGTCCTTGCCGCGGAACAGCTTGAGAACCACGCCCTCCCAGCCACGCCCCACTGCTGCCTCCTCCTGGATGATTGCCTCGTTGCGGCGGAAGTATCCGACTTGTAAGTTAGCGCAGCCTAACCTAACTGAAAGCAGGATGACGAGAGTGAACGCCAAGGTCTTCAGGGACGCCTGGGGTGTACCGCACTTGAGGGCCGGCGACCCGCTCGCACTCGCCTATCTCCAAGGCCGCAACGCGGCGGCCGACCGCGCCTGGCAGATCGAGCTGGAGCGACGCCGCTTCCTCGGCACCAGCGCCGCTTTCCTCGGACCCGAGGCCCTCGGCTGGGACGTGTTCGCGCGTCAGGCCCGCCTCGACGACACGGCGCAACGCTGCTACCAGAACCTCGACGACAACACCCGGGAGTGGATCTCGGCGTACGTGGCCGGCGTCAACCACGGTCTGCCGGGCGGCGCTCAGCGGGCGCCCGAGTTCGCCGCCACGGGACTCACCCTGCAGGAGTGGGAGCCGTGGGCGCCGGTCGGGATCTGGTTGGCCGTGCACGTGCTGTTCGCCGGGTTCCCGACCAAACTCTGGCGCGAGCACGTCGCCCACCACCTCGGCGACGCGGCGATCGACCTCTTCAACTCCGAAGGCCCCCGTACCGCGGGCAGCAACGGGTGGCTCATCTCCGGCGACCGCACCGCGACCGGTACTCCGATCGTCGCGGGCGACCCGCATCGCTACATCGAGAGCCCGGGCGTCTACCAGCAGCTCCGGCTGGCCTGCCCGGAGTACGACGTGGTCGGTCTGGCGGTTCCAGGGATCCCCGGGATGGCGCACTTCGGGCACACCGGCGGCGTGGCCTGGGCGATCACCAACGCGATGGCGGACTACCAGGACCTGTTCAACGAGCAACTCCGGCGGACGGGATCGGGTAGCGAGTCCGGGGTCGAGGCGCTCGGGCCGGATGGCTGGCAGCGGGCGACGCGGCACACCGAGATGGTCGAGGTCGCAGGGGCCGAGCCGGCGGAGATCGAGGTGATCGAGACCGACCGCGGCCCGGTGATCATCGGCGGACCCGGCCAGAGCCAGGCGATCAGCCTGCGGTATCCGCCACGGGTGACCGGACGCATCGGTTTCGAGACCCTTCCCGCGTTGCTCAAGGCAACCACCGTCGCCGACGTGGACGCTGCCTTCGATCCCTGGATGGAGCCCGTCAACGTCGTGATGGCGGCAGACACCTCCGGCGGACTCCTGCACCGGACCGCCGGCGTAGTGCCCCGACGCCACCCGGACAACTGGCTGCGCGTCGTACCCGCCTGGGAAGCCGATCACCAGTGGCAGGGCTGGCACGATCCCATGCCGCGCGCCGAGGTCGACGGCGTCGCGGTGATGGCGAACGCGCGCGAGTTGGCCGAGCCGCTGGGGGTGGATTTCGCCGCACCATTCCGATCTCGGCGGATCAGGCAGCTACTCGACGAGAGGTCCGACTGGACCGTTGCCGAGATGCCCTCGATCCATAGCGACACCTGGCTCGGATCGGCGGAACTGATCCTGGATCTCCTGGCAGGGTTGGAAGAGCTGTCGCCGGAGGCAACCGCCTTGCGTGAGCAGTTGCTCGCCTGGGATCGCCGGATGGATGCCGCCAGCAACGTTGCCTGCAGCTACGCGGCGGTCCGGAAGGCGCTCATCCGCCGGCTGGCCGAGCACCCCGGACTTGCCGTCCTCGACGAGGATGTCGACTCCTCCGAACTCTTCCTGCCGTGGCTCGACACGCTCACCCACACGTCGTTCGCGCTCGAGAATCTACTCACCACCGACCTGTTGCCGGACCTCAACGTCACCTGGCTGGTCAAGGAAGCTCTCGAAGAGGTGGCATCCCGCAAACCCCGAGGACCGTGGGGAGACACCCATCACCTCGCTCCCTTGCATGCGCTGGGAGGGCCGGTGTTCGCCGCGGGCGAGGAGAACTTCGAGCTGACGTTGTCCGGCGACCACCACTGCGTGATGTCCACCTCGAGCCTGCCGGGCCTCACCGACGTCTGCATCAGAGCGTCTGCCGCCCGGTTTGCGTGGGACCTCGGCGACCGCTCGGCCAGTCAGTGGATCGTGCCGCTCGGCGCGTCCGGAGTACTTGGTGATCCGCACCATCACGACCAGTTGCCGCTCTGGTTGCGCGGCGAACTCGCGTCGATCGAGATCGACTGGGACAAGCTCACCGCCGAGGACGACACGTTCGAACAGGTGGTGGGCGGCTTCGGCACGGTTCGCGTCGTACCGGTCGAACCGCAGCGGGACCTCGACCTGATCCAAGGCTGGGTCTCTGCCGAACGCGCGCGCTTCTGGGGGATGGCCGACCAGTCGCGCGACGAGGTGCTCGGCATCTACGAGTTCCTCGACTCGTTGCCCACGCACCACGTTTACCTCGTCCATCTCGATGACCACCCGGTCGCGCTGCTCCAGACCTATGACCCGCAGGCGGATCCTGTCGGCGAGGTGTACGACGTACGGGCGGGCGATATCGGCTCCCACCTGCTGATCGCACCGGGCGACTGGCGTCGGGGCTTCACCGAGGATCTGCTCGGCGTCCTAGGGTCGTTCCTGCTGAACCACCTCGGACATCCGCGGCTGGTGGCCGAACCCGATGCGCGCAACGACAAGGCCGTGGCCCGGCTGAAGCGAACCGGCTTCACGCTGGGCCCGCAGGTAGCCATCGCCCAACACGACGGCTCGACGAAGCAGGCTCAGCTCGGCTTCATGACCAGGGAGGTCTTCAACCGGTTCATGGCGAGGGAGTAACCGCACGCCGGTCCTCCATCAAAGCCGCTGACCGTGGCTGGCTGCTCGACCGGGCCAGCTGATGGAGGACCACCGCGGCGAGATCGCCACCATGGTGGTCGCCGTCGGCGACTGAGGCTTGTGAAGCGCGCAGCGCTGCGCCCGGGTGCTGTGGGCTACCCGGGCGCGGCTCTGTCTAGTGGCAGAAAGTCGTCGGGTGCGAGGCGCCGAGGGCGGTCAGGTCTGGCGGGACTGGCCGGTCTCGGGTGTCGCAGGCTCGTCGGCTGGTCAGCTGAGGACCTTGTCGTCCTTGCTGGTGGTGTGATCGCGGCCGGCGGCACGCCGCTCGGTCTGCTGATGGTCCGTGGTCCGTGGCGCTGGGCAGACCGGGCCACGACGGATCGGACCGCCTCCCAGCCTCCTGCTCTTCCACTGCTTCTCTTCGTAGTCGTAGTAGGTGTCGACGCCTCCGACTGTCATCGATCTCCTCCCGGTCTTCCCCCCGGCTGCTACCCCTGCTGGCTCTCAACAGTCCGTCAGCGGGGGCCACTCGCACAAGCGATTCTTCAACTACCCTCCGACAAACGGACTCTTCGACCGGTATTCGTCCGATTTGTCCAGACTTTTCTGATGGCAAAGGCATTCCGGCCGGATTACGGCGGACTTTCTTCACAGCGCGGAAGAACTCAGGCGGCGAAAACACCCACCCCGTGCCCGGCAATTCGGACACCCTCGGTGACGATCTCGGCCGCGCCGAACGCCATCACCTGGTACGCCGGTACGCCGTCCAGCGGCACCAAAAGCTCGCCCGGATCGAGGTTCACCACCACTCGCAGCGATCCCCGGCGGATCACCAACCATGAGCCGGCCTCGTCGTACGAGATCTCCGCCGACCCCAAGCGGTCGTCCCGCAGGTCATCGCTCCGAGCCCGCAGCGCCAGCAGATCGCGGTACCAGGCGAGCAGTTCGCGATGCGGCGGCTCGTCCAGCTCGGCCCAGTCCAGCACCGAGCTCTGCCAGGTCGCCGGGTCCTGCGGGTCGGGGATGTCCTCGGCGTCCCACCCGTACGCCGCGAACTCGCGGCGACGACCGGTCCGGACGGCCTCGGCCAGTTCGGGCTCGTCGTGATCCGTGAAGTACCGCCAGGGCGTGGAAGCTCCCCACTCCTCGCCCATGAACAGCATCGGCGTGTACGGCGAGGTGAGCACCAGCGCGGCGCCGATCGCCAACTGGCCGGGGGTGAGGTGCGGCCGGTCGCCGAGCGCCCGGTTGCCGACCTGGTCATGGTTCGAGGTGTAGACGAGGAACTCGCCGCCGCGATGCCGCCCTGGATCCACCGGCCGGCCCCAGTCCTTGCCGCGGAAGGTCGAGTACGAGCCGTCGTGCAGGAACACCTCGCGCAGCGTCTTCGCGAAGACCGCCGGCTCGCCGAAGTCCACGTAGTACCCGGCTCGCTCCCCGGTCAGCAGGGTGTGCAGCGCATGATGGAAGTCGTCGCTCCACTGCGCGGTCATCCCGAGCCCGCCCTCGGCCACCGGCTCGACCATGCGCGGGTCGTTCAGATCCGACTCGGCCACCAACCCCAACGGCCGCCCGAGCGAAGCCGACAGCGCAGCGGTCTCCTCGGACAGCTGAGCCAGCAGGTGCTTCGGGCTGTCATCAGCCAGCGCGTGTACCGCGTCCAGGCGCAACGCGTCGAGGTGGAAGTCCCGGAACCAGCGCAGAGTGTTGTCGCAGATCCACCGGCGGACCTCGTCGCTGCCGGTGTCGTCCAGGTTCACCGCCGGGCCCCACGGCGTGGTGTGCCGGGAGGTGAAGTAAGGACCGAAGGAGCCCAGGTAGTTCCCGCTCGGGCCGAGGTGGTTGTAGACCACGTCCAGGCACACCGCGAGTCCCACCGAGTGGCACTGATCCACGAACCGCTGCAGGGCTTCCGGCCCGCCGTAGGACTCGTGCACCGCGTAGAGGTCCACGCCGTCGTACCCCCAGCCGTGGCGACCGGGGAACGCCGCGACCGGCATCAGCGACACCATCTCGACGCCCAGCGCGACCAAGTAGTCCAGGTGACCGGCGGCGGCTTCGAGCGTGCCTTCGGGAGTGAACGTGCCGATGTGCAGCTCGTAGAACACCGAACCGCGCGCATCCCGGCCGGCCCAGTCGGCGTCACTCCACTCATGCAGACCGGTGTCGAAGACCCTGCTGAACCCGTGTACGCCGTCCGGCTGCCACGGGCTCCTCGGATCGGGCATCGGCTCGCTGCCGTCGACGGAGAACGCGTAGTCCGTCCCGTGCCCGGCTTTGGGCACCTCGAGCTCCCACCACCCGCCGTCGTCGGTGTCCGCCATCTTCAGAGCCCCGCTGCGCAACACCAGCGAGACAGCAGAAGCGGCGGGTGCCCAGACGGTGAAGGTGTGCATCCATCAACTCCTGGTCAGCAGTGCGACTGGGAGATCCGCGAGCAGGTCGTGGATCCGGGCCGCTCCACTACCCACGGACCGGCCGGTCAACACGTCCCGCCACTCACCCTCGGGCAGCACGACCGTGCTGTCACCCCAGCCACCCAGGCGATGCAGCGCCACCGGCAGCCGGGTCGCGATCGTCACCACCGAGTCTCCCCGGGCAAAGGCGACAGCGTGGCCGCTGGAGGTCGGCAGCGGCGTGTAGCTCCCGGCGAAGGCCTCGGGTTGCTGCCGACGCAACCGCAGAGCCCTCGACGTCACCAGCAGCTTCTCGTCCGACAACCCGTCCGGGTTGGCGCCGTCGTCCAGCCGGGTCAGCCGCTCGAGCCGTCGCAGGTAGTCCACCGGCCGCCGGTTGTCCGGGTCCACAAGTGACAGGTCGACGAACTCGCTGCCCTGGTAGACGTCCGGAACACCCGGCATCGTCAGCTGGACGAGCTTCTGCCCGAGCGTCGCCGCCCGGACGAACTCCGTCTGCGCGGCGGCGAACCGGCGTACAGAGTCCAGCAGGGCCTCGTCGGCCAGTACTGCGGTCGCGAAGGCGGCGACGGACTCCTCGTACTCGGCGTCCGGCGAGGTCCAACTGGTGTGCCGCTTCGCCTCGCGGATCGCCTTCTGCAGGTAGGCCTGCAGCCGGTCCTCGGCGAGCGGGCCGTGGTCCCAGGTGCCGAACAGCGTCTGCCACAGCAGGTACTCCGTGCTGCCGTCGAGCGCAGTGTCCCGGTAGTCCGCGGACAGCGAGCGCCAGTGCCGGACGGCCTCAGTCCAGGCTCCCGGCTGTTCCGACAAGACGGCCAGCCGGGCCCGCACGTCCTCGGAGCGCTTGGTGTCGTGCGTGGACAGCGTGGTCATGGTGCGCGGCCAGCGATCGTTCAGCCGGGCCGCGTAGGCGTGGAACTCCTCCGGCGATACCCCGAAGTGCTCCGGGTCGCCGCCGACCTCATTGAGCGCGGTGAGCCGGAACCACCGGTAGAAGGCGGTGTCCTCGATCCCCTTCGCCATCACCGGGCCGCAGGTCTGCTGGAACCGCACGATCAGCTCGTGCCGCGCGTCCTCGTCGATCCGGCTCGCAGTACCGGCTTCGCGGCCGAGCAGGAGGTCCCGGACCAGTTCGAGGGTGTCCTGCAGTTCCTCGTCCAGGTGGCGCCGGGCCAGCTCGGTGGCGTGCTCCATCGCCATCACCGCGGTGTGGTCCGGCGGCTCACCCGGTACTACGTAAGCGCGGTACCGGTCGAAGTTCACCAGCAGCTCGACGACCACCTCGTGGAAGGCCCGGCGGGTGTGGTCGCGCAGCCGCACGTCGTCCTGGCAGATCCGGGCCAGGAGCTCCACGAGCCGGTGGACCTCGGCGTACTGGCCGTGCTTCACCACCTCGCGCTTGGCCTGCTCTACCACCGGAGCGAAGTCGGCCGGCTCGCCGGTGAGCTCCGAATGGAACGCCGACAGCGGCGCTGCCCCCGACGGGTCGACGAAGAGGCCGCCGACGCGCAGGAGAGCGTCGTACCCCGTGGTGCCGGCGCAGGGCCAGTCGGAGGGCAGCTCCTCCTCGCCCTCGAGGATCTTCTCCACCACGACCCAGGCACCACCAGTGCGCTCGGCCAGCCGGCGCAGGTAGCCGCGCGGATCGGCCAGACCGTCCGGGTGGTCGATGCGGAACCCGTTGAGCTTTCCCTCGTGCAGCAAGGAGAACAGCAACGCGTGGGTGGCCTCGAAGACCTCCTGGTTCTCCACCCGGACAGCGGCCAGCGTGTCGACGTCGAAGAAGCGCCGGTAGTTCAGCTCCTCGTCGGCGACCCGCCAGTGCGCCAGGCGGTACCACTGCTCGGTGACGAGTTCCGCGATCGGCAGGTTCTCCGTGCCGGGTCGCAGCGGGAACTCGTGGTCGTAGTACCGCAGCACGTCGCCGTCGACCGACAGCTCACCGTCCGCGAGCACCTTGCCGATGCGGTGGCCGAGCACCGCCATCAGCAGCGGCTGGTTCCCCGCGCCCCAGTCGACGTCGAACCACTCCGCATAAGGCGAGCTCGGCCCGTCCCGCAGTACGGACCACAGCGCCTTGTTGAGCCGTGCGGGCGTCGGCACCGCGACATGGTTCGGTACTACGTCCGCGATCGCGCCCATCCGGTGATCCGCGAGCTTCGCGGCGAGCCGCCCGAAGGCGGGACGCCCGCCGGCCGCCTGCGACAACCTGCTGTGGTCGACCACGTCGTACCCGTGGGTGGAACCGGGTGCGGCCTGCAGGATCGGGGACAGGTAGGCGTGCGAGACCCCCAGGCTGTGCAGGTACGAGACGACCTCGGCGGCGTCGTCGAACCCGAACCCGGCATGCAGTTGCAGCCGGTACGTCGCCTGCGGGACCGCGGTCATCCGGTCGCCTGACGGGGGCGGGTCAGGACCAGCATGCCGTGGGCCTCGATCCGGATGGTGCTCCCCGCGGGGTGGTCCTCCTCGTTGACACGACCGGTCGGCCTGATGGTATCCACCACCACCGTCCACGCGTCGCCGTACTCCTTGGTGGGCAGCAGGAAGTCCTGCGGCTCGTAGTTGCTGTTCAGCAGGATCATGAACGAGTCGTCCACGACCGGCTCTCCGCGCGGGTCCGGCTCCGAGATGGCGTCACCGTTGAGGAACACGGCCACCGCGCGGGCGTCGTCCCGGCTCCAGTCGCTGTCCTGCATCTCCTGGCCGTCGGGGGTGAACCAGACCAGATCGCCCAGTCCGTCGATCCCTGTGTCGCCGTGGAAGAACCGGCGGCGCCGCAGTACCGGGTGCTCGTTGCGCAGCCGGACCAGGTCGCCGGTGAACTCCAGCAGGTCCTGCTGCTCCTCCGTGAGGTCCCAGTTCACCCAGGCGAGCTCGTTGTCCTGGCAGTAGACGTTGTTGTTGCCGCTCTGCGTGCGGCCGAGTTCGTCGCCGTGGGCGAGCATCGGGACACCCTGCGAGATCAGCAAGGTGGCCAGGAAGTTGCGCTGCTGCTTGGACCGCAGCGCGCGCACGGCGGGATCATCGGTCTCACCCTCGGCACCGCAGTTCCAGGAGCGGTTGTGGCTCTCGCCGTCGTTGCCGCCCTCGCCGTTGGCCTCGTTGTGCTTCTCGTTGTAGGAGACCAGGTCGCGCAGGGTGAAGCCGTCGTGCGCGGTGACGAAGTTGATGCTCGCCAGCGGGCGGCGGCTGTCGTCGCGGTACAGGTCCGACGAGCCGGTCAGCCGGGAGCCGAACTCGGCCAGCGTGTACTTCTCGCCACGCCAGAAGTCGCGCACGGTGTCGCGGTACTTGCCGTTCCACTCGGTCCACAGCGGCGGGAAGTTGCCCACCTGGTAGCCGCCGTCGCCGACGTCCCACGGCTCGGCGATCAGCTTCACCTGGCTGACGACCGGGTCCTGCTGGACCAGGTCGAAGAACGCCGACAGCCGGTCCACCTCATGGAACTGGCGGGCCAGCGTGGACGCCAGGTCGAACCGGAACCCGTCCACGTGCATCTCGGTGACCCAGTAGCGCAGCGAGTCCATGATCAGCTGCAGCACGTGCGGGTGCCGCATCAGCAGGCTGTTCCCGGTGCCGGTGGTGTCGTAGTAGTGCGTCTTGTTCGAGTCCACCAGCCGGTAGTAGGCCGCGTTGTCGATGCCCTTGAACGACAGCGTCGGGCCGAACTCGTTGCCCTCGGCGGTGTGGTTGTAGACGACGTCGAGGATCACCTCGATGTCGGCCTCGTGCAGCGCCTGGACCATCGTCTTGAACTCGGTCACCTGCTGGCCCCGGCCACCCAGCGACGAGTAGGCGTTGTGCGGGGAGAAGAAGCCGATCGTGTTGTAGCCCCAGTAGTTCGACAGGTTCCGCTCCTGCAGGTGCCCGTCCTGGGCGAACTGGTGCACCGGCATCAGCTCGATCGCGGTCACCCCGAGCTCCTTGAGGTGCTCGATGATCGCCGGGTGCCCGATCCCGGCGTACGTGCCGCGGATCTCCTCCGGCAGCCCCGGGTGGGTCTTGGTCAGGCCCTTGACGTGCGCCTCGTAGATCACCGTCTCGTGGTACGCGTGACCCGGCGGGCGGTCGTTGCCCCAGTCGAAGAACGGGTTGGTGACGACCGAGAGCATGGTGTGCTCGCGGTTGTCCATCGTGTTCGGCTCGGTGGGCTTGTCGAACCGGTAGCTGAACAGCGACTCGTCGCCGTCCACCTGCCCGTCGATGGCCTTCGCGTACGGGTCCAGCAGCAGCTTGGACGGATTGCATCGGTGCCCCTCGGCGGGGTTGTACGGCCCGTGCACGCGGTACCCGTACCGCTGCCCGGGCTGCACCGCCGGCAGGTACGCGTGCCACACGAACCCGTCCACCTCGGTCAGCTGGACCAGTTGCTCAGACCCGTCATCACCGATCAGCGCCAGGTCAACACGCTCAGCAACCTCCGAGAACACCGCAAAGTTCGTACCGGAGCCGTCATACGTAGCTCCGAGTGGATAAGGACGACCAGGCCATTTCTGCACTCGACGACGGTACCCACCCCTACCCCCACCCGAAGAACACCGGGGCCTTTTGCCCCCGCAAGTTAACCCACCAGTGACCCCTTCGCGCCCCTCGAACGCCTCTTACCGGATGACGGAGTACTGCGCTGGCGCAAACGCGCTGGTCAGATCTTCCAGCCGGAAGCGGGGAACGGCCAATCGGGTCCGTCCCAGCGAGCGGGGCCTGCTATTGCTAGTCGGTTGAGGATGTTGAGCAGGCGATCGTGACCGGCCAAGCGCCTCGGGGCGTGGGTGAGCAGCCAGTTGGTCAGGTCGCGGAGCTTTTCTTCCTCGCGGTCAATGGTTGGCCAGGGCAGGTCGTCTGACAGCAGGGTGAGGCCCCACTCATTGACCAACTCGGCGAGACGCCGGGTGGCCAGGGGGTGGTCGAGCGTCTCCCAGATCGCGAGCCAAGGGTTGACTCTGCCCGCCGCCTCAGTGCAGAGGGCAAACGCTTCGTGGGCCGGCGGAGCGACGGCTGAGGTGAGACAGTGCGCCCACCACGCCTCCAGAAAGGTACGAACTGCTGCTGCTTGATCGGTCGGCCATTGCTGCCAGTGCGCCCTGCCGATCGACTCGCCCAGATGTGACAGGTCGTAATCGTCGACGCCACCATCGACCATTGCGGCGGCGAGCTGGGGCAGGACCCGGCGCAGTATGGACGCTTGGTCGTCCCAGTCCGGGGCCCACATCGTACGGCGGAGCAGGTCAGGGTCCAGCTCGACGTCGGGAACCTTGAGGCTGGCCAATTCCTCCTCGCTGCCCCAGTGGCATTCGCACTGGATCTCGTCGGCACGAGCGGTCATCCCGCGGAAGGTGCTGGTCAGGCGGTCCAGCGCCTCGTCCAAAGCCTGCGGATCCGATGGGTCGGTCATGGAGGTCAGCCTTTCAGACTGCGGGTCTCGGGGCAGGTGACCATCCACAGCCCCAGCTTCACGCTCATCACACCCCCCGGTGTGTTGCCCTGGGCAAGTTCGCGCACTGCGCGACTTCCTCGTCTGACCACGGCTCGCCGTCGAATTGACCAAGAAAGGAACCTGGAATGGAGAGTGGCAGCACCGGGGCCACGTTAGTGCGCTCGCGCACGGCCTTGCGCGGCGGCGCGTTGTCCGTTGCGGGATCGTCAATCGGTCCGGCTGCGGAGGCTCTGCGCCAGGGTGGGGATCATCACCGTCGCAGCGACGAGGTGTAGCGCGAGGAGGGCGATGGTGGTGGCGGTGTTTGCCCCGGCGAGGAGGGGCGCGACCAACGAGATCGCGGTCAGCGACACTGCCGTCCACACGAATCGCTTGGCGGGGCGAGCGCTCCAACGAAGAAGAGCGACGGCAATGACGATGCCCACGACCGAGAAGAAGCCGGTCACCACAGCGAACCCGGACATCGGGATCGTCTCGCCACCCTCGGGGACCTCGAAGTCGACGCCAACGGCCTGGGCAAGCGCAGCGGCGAGGGTGGTGGCCACCATCGCTACGAGCGTGGCAATGACGCCGGTGCCGGCGAGCCCGCGGAGCCGGTGGGTGTGGCTGGTCTGGCCCGATGCCGGGCCTGCGACGGCCCCGGTGTCATTCATCCTGTTCATGTCGTTCCTCCATCATTCGGTAGCTGGCGTACGGGGTGTGTTGACTGGCATGTGACGGTCCTGGCCCTGAGGGTGACGATGCGCACCCTCGCCGTGCGACGGCCGGGGTTCCGCAGGGCGCGGACGCCCGTGCCGCGGAGCCAGAACCCGGCGTCGCGTCCGAGGACCGGCCCGGGCTCGCCGTTGCGCAGCTCCAGTTGCACCCGCCCGTGGGTGACGACGCCGAACGCGTCGCACCACTCCGCAGCGACCACCGCGACACGCGCGCCACCGCGCAGCGCGAGCGTCCACACCGGGACTACTCCGTGCCGTCGGCCAGCAGGCGCTCCGGCAGCCCGAGTCGCGGGAACTGGTCGTCGTGGAACGTGACGATCTCGGTGATCGCCCCGCCGGTGACGCGCAGGACGTCGATCGTCAGCGGCAGGTACGCGCCCTCCTGCTCCCGCCATTGGTAGAAGGCGACGGCGGGCTGCCGGTTCACGGAGGTGAGGACGGCGCGCAGGTGCTTCATGCCCTCGAAGCCGCTCTCCACCCAGTCGTTCACGACCGCGTCGCGGCCGACGTACAGGCCAGGCGTGGGCGGCATCGAGCAGCGGACGTCGTCCCGCAGCAGTGCGGCGATCCTGTCGATGTCCGTGGCCACGCTGGCGTCGGTATAGCGGCGCACCAGCTCGCGCGTCCCGGCGTCCTCCTCGCCGCCGCCCCAGTCCTGCCGCTCTGCGGGCAGATGCTCCCGCATACCGGCGCGGGCCCGCTGCAGCGCGCTGTTCACGGAGTTGACAGAGTCCCCGAGGAGCTCCGCGACATCTTTCGCCGGCCAGCCGAGCACGTCCCGCAGGATCAGCACGGCCCGCGGGCGCGGCGCGAGGTGCTGGACTGCGACCAGGTAGGCCAGCTCGATCGTCTCCCGCGCGACGGCGACGGTCTCCGGCTCGTCCGCATCGCCCGCGGGCAGCTCCTCGAGCAGCCGGTCCGGGTAGGGCTGCAGCCACAGCACCTCGCCGCCGGTCGCGGGCTCCGGGCGGCACTTGGCAAGCAGGTCCAGGCAGGCGTTGGTGGCGATCCGGTACAGCCAGGCCCGGAACGTCGACCGCCCCTCGAAGGTCTCCCGCCGCCGCCAGGCACGGAGGAACGTCTCCTGCACGGTGTCCTCGGCATCCTCGAACGACCCGAGCATCCGGTAGCAGTGCACGTGCAACTCCCGCCGGTGCCGCTCCACCAGCCCCGAGAACGCCGACTCGTCGACCTCGCCCAGCCCGCTCCCGCCCAGATCGCTCACGCCCAGCTCCTCCAGCCGCGTGTCCGCACTCATCTCGTCATCCTTCCGTCTCGTCGTGTCCGGTTGTAGGTATGACGGGTGCGGGCGCGACAACTCATCACTAGGGTCGGTCGGCATGGCTGAGCGTTTTCCTCCTTAGCAGGTCGGGTTCTCGACGTGGTGGAGAACGAGGATGACCTGCACCATTGCGGTCGTCCGGGAAGCGGCTGCAGCGCAGCGAGCAAGGTGATCGCCTCGCGGATATAGCGCCAGGCGGTGGCAACCCCGACCTGGAATCCGGCGGCCAGGCGGGTGAGGCGTCGCCGTTGCGCAGGTGGGCCAGGGCGAGCAGGGCCTGCCGGGGTCGAGTCGACGCCAACGGGATCGTCGCTGGTGGCGGTGGGTGCGGATCAGGTCGGCGAGGTGGTTCAGCGATTGCGGGGGCCAGCGTGACCGAGCCCGTTGTCGCCTCCGCAAAGGTGAACTCCCCGAGACTCACCCAGGTGCCGGCGCCCGTCGTCTGGTTCACCGGCTTGCCAACAGGGGCACCGCCAGTACTAACCGAGTACGGCGCCGCGGTCGACGCACCCGCCACCGACGGGTACCGCACATAGACGGTGTACTTCCCATCAGCCGGCACATTCAACTTCCACGTGTGCTTGTCCGTGCTACCAGCCGCCGCAGCATGAGTCCGGTAGTTCGTACCGCCACATCCGGTTCCACGACTACGCCACTCGGCGGCGACCATCCTGGAGCAGGGAGTGGAACTCGTCATGATCAAGGAAACTCCTCGGCCACGCCCACATCGGCGTCACCGCCACCGTCTACGCCCACGTCCGGCTCCGCCTCCAGCGCGACGCCATCGACCTCCTCGGCCGCGCACATCACAACCCCGCCGAGATCCCGGGCCAGCCCGACGATGGCGACACCCCACCGCTTTGCGCAGTCCCCGTCCGCTGACGTTGCCGTCAACTACTGCCGTCACGAGCCCCAGAGGCCCCGCCGGATTCAAGCATTTCCGGCGGGGCCTCTGACTTCAGTCTCTATCTCAGTCGGATCTGGCTCGCCTCGCTGAGGTTATTCCGCGTTGCGCGTTTCCCGATCCGTCAAGAACGAATTAAGTTCATCGAAGAGAACGGTAACCGCTCGGCCGCTTTCACCATGCGAGGCCGCAACCCAGAAGTCGTTGACCTCACCCGGGTAAGCGATTCTGATCACCAGAACCTGCCACGCGAGATTTGCGCCAAGATCTGACCTCACAGCTAGCCATTCACGAAATCCTTCGAGGAATTTCCATTCGGTTGCGGCATCCATGCCGGTCACAAATGCAGCCACCTCGCCGAATGTGGTCAAGCCATACAGGTGAGGACGTCTACGCACGTCAGCAAGCCTGTCACGGAGATCCATGTCGTCACCGGACTGGTGACGGCTGATTCTCGGCGCTCTCATCGCCCCCTGCGACGGAAAGCCGGCCCCAGCAGTCTCTGCGCCTCCAGAGGCCTGCTTCAGTTCTTTGGGTTGGTAGCCCAGGCCGGGTGAGCCGACGGCGGCGTTGCGGTATCGCCAGCGGGCGGGACCCTAGTCCCGCCCGCTGTGTTCTTGAAGCCGTGTGACACCTTGCTGCGATGACACCGAACCTATTGGCTAGTGTGAAGAGGATCATACGCGACCAGTTGGTATTGTTCAGCCAGTTGCCATACTCGATCCATTTTCGCCACATCATTCGCATGGATGTTGACGACTACATACTTTTTCAGGTCTTCGGGATCGAAATCTGGGTCACTTTCGAAAGGCTCGATCGACTCTTCCAAGTCAGGCCAATAATCGAGCAGGAACTCCCGAAACTCCAGAACATCCGAACTGGGTTCGAGCCTTGCCGAGATGCCGTCCCCGAGATCTTCGTAGATCTCGCGGACCGTTCCCTGGCCAGACTTCCAGAACGCATAGTCGAGCCCCATTGGAACCTCCTCGCTCATTTCGATGCAACCTAAGAATAGCATTGACAGTTCACGTCAAAGCGCCAGACCTGGGTCTTCCAGCCCAGGTTCTCCTCGATCCATGCATCCTTCTTGCGCTCCCGGCTCGGATAGTTGGACCCATTACCCTTAATCTCGTAGAGATCGAATCCGCCGCGGTCGTTCTCCCCTGCAATATCAACCCTCCGCACACCGTGAGGTGTCCAAATCTCAAATTGGGAGTGCATCTTGTTGCCCGGGTATTGCTTACCGAGGATGTCTTCTGCGCGCTGTTGCGCGACCGCCCCGATGTCGTTCGAATGAGGGCACCTTGCATTGTGAACGAGTACCGGCGCGTCGCCGGCGAGCACATAGTACGTGTGGATGTCGTCGACGGTGAGGTTGTAGGCCGGCGCGACCCTCTGCGAGGCATGGCGGATGCCCTTGACGCGGACCTTTTGGCCGTCTGCGGTCAGCAGCTGGTCACCGGGATCGAGTTGATCCGCGCGCTGGAACCTGCCGTCGGTGGCGTTCCAGAACGGGTGGTCCTCCGTTGTGGTGAGGGTTCCACTATCGGTCTCCAACTCCAGGACCGTGTCCGCATGAACCCACTGCCGCGTCACCAGGCGCGGGCCACGCTCACCGGTTTCAGGGTCGGTGGCGAGTACCTCGTCGCCTTCTTCCACCTGCGAGATCGGCTTGCGCGATCCGTCGGCCATCTCGACAAGCGTCTCGCCGCTGAAGCTGCAGGCGCCTCCATCAGCTCGTTTTCCAATGCCGCCTGGGACGGTCTCCGGCCCTCCACCGATCCGCACCCCACCGCCATCGGAGCCAAGCTCTAGGCCAGGAATCTTCCCCGGGCTGTACGGGCCGCAGGTAATTCCGGACTGCTGACACAAGTCATCGGCGAACTGTTTCGAGAAGAACACGTCCGAGGCGCCGCATAAGTGGTCGCCGCCGCTGCTCCCGACGTGTGTGTACCCGTCGTTGCAGCCGATCGCGTACTCGGGGCCCTGACCGACTTGCCTTGACTTCACCGCCTGGAAGGCCTTTTCGTACGTAGCCTTGTCTTCCGCGGCCACGTCGCGGTTACCGATTCTGTCCTCGACCGGAACAACCGACAGATCCCCACCACCACCGGCCGACAACGACTCGTTGATGTGGCCATCCACCTCAACGCGGCTGATCGGGTTGCCACCGGCGAAGGCGTAACGGTTGCCGTTCCAGGGGTCGGTGGACAGATTGAGGTCGCCCAAGGCCCCGGAATAGGCGTCGCGTGTCAGGAAGCGGTTCAGGCCCGGGGAGTAATCGCGGAACCCCATGTCGTAGGACTCCGACGACTGATCCCAGCGCTTCGCGTTGAAGCGGTAGACGTTGTACGGCTCCTTGCCCGGGTTCTGGGCCTCGGGCTTGTCCACACCGGTGAAACGGTCATCGTCATTCTTGCCGTACGCCGTGTAGCCGTACGTCGAACGCGTGTCACCGCCCTCCGTCGTCAACGTCTCCACATCGGAGTGCGGGTTGTAGCCGTAGTACGAATCCTCCGAAGTGCCGTCGGCCTTGAACTTCACCTGCGACAGACGAGAACCCCAGGCCGAATACTGGTATGACGCGGTGACCTTGCCAGCGACCTCCTCGGACAGCACCTCACCCGACAGACCGAGGTAGGAGAAGCTGGTCGTCTTGGTTCCTTCGACCTTCGAACTGGTCCGGTCCAGGGCATCGAAGCTGGTCTCGGTCGTCTTGGTGGTGCCGTCGTCCTGCAGCTTGCGGTGCTTGATGATGCGGTCGTAGCCGTCGTAGGTGTTGCGCTCGATCACCTTGCCGGCCGAGGAGACCTGCGACAGGCGGCCGAACGGGTCGTAGGTGTACGACGCCGCCGTACCGTCGCTGGTGGCGGTGAGCAGCCGGTTGCGGTCATAGGTGAACGTGGTGGCGGCGTTCTTCACGACCTGGGAGATCACGTTGCCGGCAGCGTCGTGGTTGTAGGTCTCCGTCGACAGTACCGTCGCGCCGGCCGCGTCCTTCTTCTCGACCTTCGCGATCCGGTCCAGCGGGTCGAAGGTGTAGGCGAACACGTTCTCGAGATACGCCGCATGGTTGTCGGCGTTCTGGACCTTCGCGGTGTCCTTGATCCGGTCACCGTTCGGCGAATACTCCATCGCGTGCTGCGAGACCAGCGTGCCGTTCGACTTCTTCTCGATCTGGGCGGAGACCAGGCCGTCGAGGTAGTAGTCGGAGTCGACCGTGTTGCCGTTCGCCTTGGTCTCCACATCGGTCTCGCCGCGCGCCGTGTAGGTGTAGCCGGAGATCTTCGGCGCAGTGTCCGTTGCCGACTTGCCGTTCTTCACCTCGTCGACCAGATCGCGGGCGTCGTAGGTGTAGGACGAGAACTGGTCGTCCTTGTCGGCCGCGTCGTCGAAGGACCGGGTAACGGGAGCGCCGTTCTCGTTGTAGGTGTACGTCGTGGTCTTGAGGAGCGCGGTGCCCTTCTTCTCCTCGACCTTCGCCACCTGGTTCAGCCCGTTGTAGCTGACGAGGTAGTCGCTGACCTTCGCGCCCGGCTGCGTGTCGGTGATCTGCAGCAGGTTGCCGTTGGTGTCGTAGGTGTAGGTGAAGTCCTTCTTCTCCGCGTCGGTCTCGCCGGTGTTGTCGCGGACCACCTTGACCGCGTCGGCGACAACCGTCCCGGTGGTGGCCGGTGTCAGGGAGACCGAGCCTGTGGTCGCCTCGGCGAAGGTGTATTGGCCGAGGCTCACCCAGGTACCTGCGCCCGTCGTCTGGTTGACCGGCTTGCTGACAGGAGCACCGCCAGTGCTGACCGAGTACGGCGCTGCCGTGGAAGCCCCAGTCACGGCCGGGTACCTGACGTAGACGGTGTACTTCCCGTCGGCCGGCACGTTCAACTTCCACGTGTGCTTGTCCGTGCTACCTGTCGCCGCAGCATGCGTCCGGTAGTTCGTGCCCTGGAAGCCCGTACCGGTGGACGACAACGCCCACGTTCCGGCGACGTCCACATCACCGGTGTCGGAGTTGTCCACCAGCGACACGTCCAGCCCGACCGGTACGCCGTCGTCGCTGCGGGACTTCAGCTTCCCGTCGGGGAAGAAGTTCCACGCCATCGTGCGCGAGGACGAACCGCCCGCGCTGGTCAACGTCCGCGCGGTCTGCTGACCGAGATCGTTGTAGCCGTAGGTCGCGGCGATCTCCCACGGATCGGTGCTCGACTTCACCCAGCCGTTGTCGAAGTAGCTGTACGACGTGTCGTTGCGGACGGTCTGCCCCTCGGAGGCCGGCGCGCTGACCTTGGTCACGTTGCCGATCTCGTCGTACGTCATCACCGTCTTGTCCGGCGTGTTGTACCGCGCGTCGTCCTTGTCGTAGGGCGACACCTTCTCCTTCGGCCGATTCAGCGCGTCGTACACGGTGACCTGGGCGAAGTCGTCCGGATCGTCGGTCGTCTCGACCCCGCGCGGCGTGATCACCTTGGTCTGGTTGCCGACCTGGTCGTACTCGACCTGCGTGGTCCGGTACACCACGTTGCCGGAGGCATCCTTGGTGTGCGGAGCCTTGACCTGGATCGCCTTGCCCCGCTCATCCAGCGTGACCAGCGTCTTGTTCCCGTCGGCATCCGTCGTGCTGACCACGTTGCCGTCGCGGTCGTACTCCGTAGAGGTGCTCTTGCCCAGGGCATCGGTCGCCGTCTTCGGGCGGTGCGCCTTGTCGTAGGTGGACTTCGAGGTGTAGTCATCCGGGTCGGTCGACTTGGACTTGCGCGGGTCGACCACCGTCACGACGTTGCCAACCTCGTCGTAGGAATAGCTGATCTTGTCGTTCTGCGCGTTCGTGACCGACAGCAGCTGGTACACCGGGTCGTAGGAGTAGGACGTGACGAAGTCCGTCGTGTCCGGGGTGAGCGATCCCTTGGGCTCGGTCTGCCGGAGCAGGTTGCCGACTACGTCGTACTCGTACTTCGTCTCCCGGTCCGGGTCCGTCGTCAGGTCCTTCGGCGCCTTCGACGAGATCAACTGGTCCGCGTCGTCGTAGGCGTTGGTGCTGATCGCGCCGTTCGGAGCGGTCGCCTGCGTCACGTTGTCGTTGGCGTCGTACAGCGGCGCCGGAGTGGTGATGTAGAGGTTCGCCTGCTGGTCCTTCGGAACCTTGCTGGTCAGCGGCCGGCCGAACAGGTCGTAGGTGTAGGTGCTCGTCTTGATCTTGGCGTCGGTAACAGTCAGCACATTGCCCCGGACGTCATAGGTGAAGTCAGTCGACTTCGTCAGGGCATCGGTGATCTTCGTCGGGTAGCCCGTGTCGTGGTACAGCGAGTACGTCGTCGTGTTGTTGTTGGCGTCCGTCGAGGTCTTGAGCTGACCGAGCGGGTCGTAGGTGTACTTCGTGACGTAGTCGTCGGCCGTCGCGGTGGCGTTGCCCTTGGGGTCGGTCACCGAGGTGAGGTTGCCGAGCGGGTCGTAGCCGAAGGTCCAGGTTCGTCCCTCGGGGCTGACCTTGCGGATCAGCTCGCCGTAGAAGCCGTTGCCGCCCACGTTGTAACTCAGGACCGTGCCAGGCGTCCCGTTGGCGTTGGCCTCGGCATCCTTGATCGTCAGCGGGAAGCCGGTCTTCGGGTCATAGGTCCAGGTGCTACGGGCTCCGTTGGCCTCCTCCAACTGGGTGACGTTGTGGTCGTCGTCCCAGCTGAGCTTGGTGGTCTCGTTCTTGGCGTTGGTCGTCTGGACAGGCCGCCCGAAGCTGTCGGTCACGTACTTCGTGGCGCGCGGAGTCGCATCGGTGACCGTCGTCTCCACGGTCGATCCGGCGGCGGGGACGTAGCCGAACGTCGTCGTCTTGCCGAGCCGGTCAGTCAGCTTCTCGAGCTTCCACTTGTCCTTGGGATCGGTAGTCGCCTCGAAGTACGACAGGTTGGTGGACTTGCCCCGCGGGTCGGTGATCCGGACCAGCTTGGTGTTCTTGTTGGTGTTGGTGGCGTCATAGACGAACTTGAACGTCTTCGCCGCGGTGGAGCCGGCGCCGTCCACCATCTCCGCCATCAGGCCCTTGTCGGAGTAGGTGAACGTCACCTTCCGGCCCGAGATGTCGGTGATGGACTCGACCTGGTCGATGATCTTCGGGTTGGTCAGGTTCGTCGCGGCCGTCTTCACCCCGGCGTCGTTGATGTAGCTGTACGCCTGGCCCTTCTCGAAGTAGTCGAGGCTGAGCGTACGGCGCCCGGCCGCGTCGGCGATGTAGTCCAGGAACTTGACCGGCTTGTTGGCGCTCTTGCGCTCCTCGTAGGTGAAGCGCGTCTCGTTGCCGTTCTTGTCCTTGATCACCGACTGGAAACCCTGGTCGTCGAAGAAGAACTGGGTGCGGTCCGGCCGGGTCAACGACCAGGCGCGGTTCACCGAGGTCTTGTTGTCCGGTGGGTCCGCGATCTTCTGCAGGTACAGGTGCACGCCCTTGGGGTGGTCGTAGTCCCACTGGTCTCATCGGTCGTGCCGTGCTTGTTCAGCGCGAAGGTGTGACTGGTGCCGTCCCCGTCGGTCAGGGTGATGTCGGTCGGCCACTTCTGGCCCCGCGGGTGGAAATCGAGCGCCGACCCGAGGCGGTTCAGCGTGGAGGTCGACAGCGACCAGCCGAAGCCCATCGAGGACGCCGACGTGTCCAGGCTGTTGTACGTCATCCGCACGAAGGTGGACGCGCCACGGCTCGGGTTCGACAGCGCGTTGTAGCCGAAGGCAACGTTTCCGGTGGCCAGGTTCACCATCGCCGACGAGCCGGCGCCGGTGTTCTTCCCGGCGTACTGGTAGAACTTCTCCAGCCCCAACTGGTCCGACGTCGGGTCCTCGACGGCGGCGTTCTGGTCGAGCGTTCCGACCCCGCCGGTGGTCTTCGAGAGCCAGGCACCTGTCACCTTGTTGCGCAGGTCCCACTCGAGGACGAAGTCTTCCCGCTTGTTGCTCGGATCACCCGCGACCGGACTCTTCACCTGTGCGCTCACCTTGACCGCGGCACCGGGCGCGAGGTCGGCCGGCAGCGCAGTGTCCAGACGGTTCGCCGCCGAGGTCACCTCGGTGCCGTCCGGCAGCGTCCAGTGGTACGACAGCGCGTAGTCCGAGGACTTCAGCGCGAAAGCCTGCGTGTTGGTGACCGTCACGTCGACCGAGTACTGCGCCGCGGGCTCCTGCCGTTGCGGCGTCTTCGGCGCGTGGTACGCCGACTCCGGGGTCTTCGTCAGGTAGGTGACCTTCAGCAGTGGCCGGAGCAGCGGCTCGGCAGCCTCGGCGCTGAGGAACAGCCCGTGTCCGGTGGTTGTCTCCGTGGCCTGCTTGACCAGGAAGCCATGCTCACTCCCGGGAGTGTTCACCCAGTTCTGCACGGCCGTCTTGGCCTGCCACCAGTGCCAGGTCGGGTCCGGTCCCATGTTCGCGGACGGCACGTAGTCCAGGGATGCGCCGAAGGAGCCGCCGGCAGTGGTCCACGCGGTGGTCGAGTTGATCTTCTGCCACGTCGTCGACGACTCGGTGAAGGTCTGGTTCAAAGCGTGGGCGTTGAGCTGGGCCGCGCCTCCTTCGTAGTGCGCCTTCCACAGTCCGAGCTTGGCGTCGAGGATGGTGGAGCCTGCCGGGATGGAGGAGCTGACCGTCCCGAAGTTCACCACGGCCCGGGTCTTGCCGTAGGTCGCGTTGTTGCCGACCTCGAGCCAGGCCTTGCCCTCGATCTTGTCCAGATTCGTCGCGAACTGGACGCTCGACAACGTCGAGTCGGCCGCGTTCTGGAAGTACTTCACCACCTGGCCGGCCTTCGGCAGCCGCGCGAGTTGCGTCGCCGACGGTGTCAGCCCGCCGTCCTTCGTCTTGACCGCGACCTGGTAGTAGTACCCGTCGCCTTCGTCCGACGTGTCGTCGGCCGGAGTCGGCTCCGCACTGGTGTCGACAAAGGTCGTCGTTCCGGTCGCGACCGGCGCGACCAGGGTGTCGGCGGTCGGCGTGAAGTTCTGGAAGATGCTGCGGTGGACCTGGTACTCGACGATGTCGTCGGCCGTGCTGGTGCTCGGGTCGGCGTACGCGCTCCAGTTCAGCGTAGCGCCGGTCGCGGCGATCGTCGTCGGCGTGCTGAGGGTGACTCCGGGCCGTCCGTAGGTGATGACGAGCTTGGGACGGTTGGCGTGCCGATGCACGTCCGAGCCGTTGTAGGCGTACTCGCTGGCCTGATAGACCGGTCCGCCCCGGCCGAGCGTCTCGTCCGTCGCCTTGACCACGAGGCCGTTGTTCGGGTTGCCGTCGAGCCAGTACTGCACCGCGTTGCGCACGCTGAACGTATGCCAGACGCTGCTCTCGCCGGCATCCTTCGTTTCGTAGGCGCGCTTGATCAGCCGCATCGTGTCGGCGGTCGTGACCTTGCCCGCGACGTCACCCATCGTGATCCGGTAACCGCCGCCCACGTTGAACGGCAGCGAGCCGAGGGACTTCAGAACATTCCCGGTTCCTTGCGTCTGATCGACCGTGTAGTTCGACGTTCCCCCGCCGTGCAGGACGCTGTACGGCGTGTTTGTCGCGCGATCGGCGCCCTGCAGATATCCCGCGTAGACGTCGTAGTAGCCGGTCTCGGTGACGTCGGGCATCCAGGTGAACGACGATCCAGTCGCAGCGTCGTTCTGGTACTTGTATCCGCCGCCGTCAGCCGCTGCCGACGTACCGGAGAGCCAGGCACCGACCATCGAGGTCTTGGTGGTGTAGCTGTCGTCGACGTACGACATGTTGTAGCTCAGGCTGCCCAGGGTGGTGTTGACGGTCGAGTTCCAGTTCACCGTCGACTCGGTCCAGGCCGAAGCACCCAGGCGGGCCTCCAACTGGACAGCGTTCGCGTTGGTCTCGAACGACTGGTCAAAGTAGAGCTTGAGCTGCGCGGAGTCGACCGGAGTCCCCGGCGGCACGCTGGAAAGGTCGAACTTCAGCAGGCTCCGGCGCTTGGCCGAGGCGGTCGTACCGGCGTACAGGCCGGTGATGCCGCCGTAGTTGGTGGTCGGCGCGCCGGAGTCCACCATCGCGTCCTGGGCCTGTTCAGGAGCCGGTTCGATGGCGATCGTCGGATCGATCACCACCGGGAACTGCCGGTCGGCGCTGTTCAGCCAACTGGCGTCCGCGCACGGTGATGTCGATGTTGGCTCCGCGCTGGGTGACGGTCTGCGTCACCTTGTCGCTGAAAGCCTTCCCGTACGGCGACGCCGCGTCGTCCCGGGCATCGGTCATGAACGGCCGCGGCATCGTGAACAGCGGCCGGCCGACCCCGCTCTGCGGGGAGAAGACGATTGAGCCGTCCGGCTGCTGCACGGCCTTCACGCCGGCCAGCTTCAGGCTGAAGCGGTACGTCGGATCGGCCGGCGCCGACGCCAGGACGATGCTCTCCTTCAGCTGGTCCGGCCCGACCTGGTAGACCAGATCGGCATCGCCGAACACGTCCGGGTAGGTGACCGTGTCGCCGGAGACCTTCGGCGTCAAAGCCTTCGAACCGTCCGGAGCACCCACGGTCAGTCCACGGCCGTCGAGGTCGAACCGGACGAGCTGGTCGGCCCGATTGCCGAAGAAGCTGCGGAAGCTGTTGGTCTCGTTGGCGAGGCCGAACCCTGCCGTCCGGCTGGCCTTCACCGTGGTGTCGATCGGTTGCAACGTGCCGTCCGCGGCCTGGAAGTTGACCGGCTCGCTGGACAGCTCCGCCTCCGTCCGGCCGTCCGCCAACTGGAACACCTTGCTCGTCGGCGTCCTGCGGGCGATGAGCTCCTTCACCCGTCGGCCATCCCTCTTGACGGGCGACGGAGCCTGCTCGTTGCTGGCGACCCCGGCGGGCAGGACGGCGTTCAGCTCGGGGTTCGGTTGATTCGACTGACTCCGCCAACCCTGCAGGTCAGCGGCGGCCGATGGTTTCGGCGACTTCGCGGAGGTGGCGAAGGCCTGCACCTGCAGGCCTGACAAAAGCAGCGCGGCAGTGACAGACAAAGGGACGAGGACACGGCGGACGCGCGACATGGGCGGGGGCTCCTTCGTGCTACCCGGGGGCGCCTCACGGTGAGTCACCGAACCCCGGATCCAGGGCATTTCCACTCGGGGGCGGCCGAGCGCAGAGGAGCGTGGTTCATGGATTGGCCGTGCGCCAGACCTACTCCGCGGTCATGTCACAACCTGCAACTTTGTAACGTTCCAAGCGTTTTCCCGATCACGCGCGACGGATCCCTGCAATCGATAGCAGCTCGGACGGTGCGCCAGAGAACAGGCGGTGGGGGGTGTGGCGGTCATGAGGCCAGAACACGTTCGGTGTAAGAGATCTGACTGTATGTAACGGACTGCGGGGTAAGCTTCGAGGCGAGTAGGATCCCGCGCTTGTGAAGCCCTTCCCCGCCCGGAAGCCGGTTTTCGTGGACTCGTCCGGGCATCGTCATCGCAAGATTCGTCGACTCGGGCTCGTAGTCGCCATCCCGGCGGTCGGGTATCTGGTGCTGCTGGCCAGCAGCGTGCTGGGCGGACCCCAAGTCGATACGCCGCTGATCCCGCTGCCGGAGGCCGCCAAGCAGCAACCCGCTCCCAAGGTCAAGACCACCCAGCAACCGGTGGACACCCCCGAGCCCGGCGACGAGGTCAGCACTTCGGAGACGACCGTGCGCCCGGTCACCGAAGATTCGGACACTCCCTCACCGGGTGAACCCCCGACGAGCACGCCGGCATCCTCGGCTCCCACTGTCGCACCGCCGACCACCGGCACCAGCGCAACACCGACCACCAGCACCAGCACCCGCACCACCCCGAGCACCACGCCGACGGTCACCCCAGTGACGCCGAGCGGAACGCCCGGGCACGGTAAACCCACCGAGCCGCCCGGACAGACCAAGACCCCCGGTAAGCCGTGAGCCGCGCCCGCAGAGCACGCCAGGTCCCACTGCGGACCCACTGGGTCATGCTCACGGTGCTCCTGGTCTGCCTGTCAGGCGCGCTGATGTTGCACGGGTACACAAATCACCTCTACGGCACAGCACCCGACGGCGCGGCGACGGCCGGCGGCCCGCACGACGCAGTACCGGCTGCCATCGCGAAGGGCGGTCCGGTGATCGACGCCGGTACAGCGACGGCCCGGTCGGCACGGCCCAAGCCCCGGACGATCGCGATCACATTCGACGACGGCCCGGATCCGGTCTGGACCCCGAAGGTGCTCGACCTCCTGAAAGCCCAGAAGGTCAAGGCGACCTTCTTCGTGATCGGCACCCAGGTCGCCGCGCACCCCGAGCTGACCCGCCGCATTATTGCCGAAGGCCACCAAATCGGCCTGCACACCTTTACCCACGCGAACCTCAGCACCATCCCGGCCTGGCGGCGGTCCCTCGAACTGCGGCAGAGCCAGTTGATCCTGGCCGGCGCCACCGGAGTCAGTACGCCGCTGCTGCGGCCGCCGTACTCATCCGAGCCGAGCGCCCTCACCAACGCCGACTGGTCGTCGATCGAGTGGGCGCGGTCCGCCGGGTACCTGACGGTGCTGACCACGCAGGACAGCGAGGACTGGCGTCGGCCCGGCACGGCACAGGTGATCGCCAACTCCACCCCCAAGGGCACGGCCGGCCAGGTACTGCTGATGCACGACGCCGGTGGCGACCGCACCCAGACGCTGGCCGCGCTGCAGAAGCTGATCCCCACCCTCAAGGCCCGTGGCTTCCGGTTCGCCACCGTGAGCGACACCGTGGCCCTGCCGCAGCCCGTCCAGCCGGTCGGTGCGGTGGAACGCGGCCGCGGGATGGCCGTGATCGGCGCGATGCGGCTGAGCGATGGCACTCTCGACGTACTCGGCTGGCTCCTGTACGGCGCGGGCGCATTGAGTGTGTTGCGCGCGGTGACGACGGTGATCGCGGCGAAGCGGCACGCGCGCGAGCGGTACTGGTCGTGGGGCGAGCCGATCACCGAGCCGGTCTCGGTGATCGTGCCGGCCTACAACGAGTCGGCCGGGATCGAGGCGGCCGTGCGGTCGCTGGTCGCCTCGGATCATCCGGTCGAGGTGATCGTCGTGGACGACGGCTCGAGCGACGGCACCGCGGATCTGGTCGAATCGCTCCGCCTCCCCGGCGTCCACGTGATCAGGCAGCAGAACGCGGGGAAACCGGCCGCGTTGAACACCGGCCTGCAGGCGGCGTCGTACGAACTCGTGGTGATGGTCGACGGCGACACCGTCTTCGAGGAGGACGCGGTGCGGATGCTGGTCCAGCCGTTCGCCGACCCGTCCGTCGGGGCCGTCTCCGGTAACGCGAAGGTCGGCAACCGCAAGGGCCTGCTGGGCCGCTGGCAGCACATCGAGTACGTGGTCGGCTTCAACCTGGACCGCCGGTTGTTCGACCTGGCCGAGTGCATGCCGACCGTGCCTGGTGCGGTCGGCGGGTTCCGGCGCAGCGCGCTGCAGCGCATCGGCGGGCTGAGCGACGTGACGCTGGCGGAGGACACCGACCTGACCATGGCGTTGTGCCGTGACGGGTGGCGGGTCGTCTACGAGGAGCGGGCTCGCGCCTGGACCGAGGCACCGGCCAGCCTGGGCGCACTGTGGCGGCAGCGGTACCGCTGGTGCTACGGCACGCTGCAGGCGATGTGGAAGCACCGCGGCGCCTGGATCCAGCGAGGACAGTCCGGCAAGCTCGGTCGGCGAGGACTGACCTACCTGTTTCTCTTCCAGGTACTGCTCCCGCTGCTCGCTCCGGTAGTAGACGTGTTCGCGCTCTACGGACTCGTGTTCCTCAACCCGCTGCGAGTGGGTCTGGTCTGGGCCGGTTTCATGGCTCTGCAGCTCGGAATGGGCCTGTACGCCTTCCGCCTGGACGGCGAGAAGCCCGGCCCGCTGTGGAGTCTGCCGCTGCAGCAGTTCGTCTACCGGCAACTGATGTACCTGGTGGTCATCCAGTCGGTCTTCACCGCACTGGCAGGCTCGCGCCTGCGCTGGCAGCGGATGGAGCGCTACGGGAGTCTCGCCGTCCCACCTGCGTCCGCTGACGCCACCCGCTGAGGGCGGGGCGAAGGATTTCCCTGGTTCCGGGGCTTTTACCGGCTGATCGCTTCCGGATCCGGGAATCCACTCGCATGATTCCGGGCAACCGGCCGCCCGCCCTGCGGCCCGAACCTCAGGAGCGCGTCCCATGCGATCTTTCACTCCCCGTCCCCGCGCGCTGGCGGTGCTGCTGGCCGGCACCGCGCTCGCTTTCAGCCCACTCGGTGGGTCAGCGACTGCCAAACTGCCGGTCGACCAACCGGCCGGCGTAGCCGACTGCTTCACGCCGAGCGGAGCCTCCGCCAAGGGCGGTCATGGACCTGACACGCGCGACATCTCCGCCGCCGAGCAGAAGGCGATCGAGGCCCGCACCGCCCAGCTGCTCAAGGCGAAGGCGGCCCGCGGCGTCGGAGTACCGAAGGGTGCTCTCGCTGCCGCGACCGTGCCCGTCTACGTCAACGTGATGCGCGACGCGGCCGGCAACGGCGACGTCACGGACACTCAAATCGCCCAGCAGATCGCGGTGCTGAACAAGACGTTCGGCGGCCAGGAGTCGTCGGCGGCGGCCAACACCGGCTTCACCTTCTCGCTGGCCGGCACCTTCCGCTACAACAACAACCAGTGGCACCAGGACAAGCAGAGCTCCACCTACCGCAAGCAGACCCGCAAGGGCGGCAAGAACGCCCTCAACATCTGGCTGGTCGACTTCGCCTACCTCGGCATCGCGACTTTCCCGTGGGACTACGCCCGGCAGCCCGGCATCGACGGGATCCGGGTGCAGTACACCTCACTGCCCGGCGGTTCGGCGACGAACTACAACCTCGGTGAGACCGCCACGCACGAAGCCGGCCACTGGTTCGGGCTGTACCACACGTTCCAGGGCGGTTGTACGGCCACGAACGACGAGGTTGCCGACACCCCGGCACAGAGCAGCCCGACCAACGGCTGCCCCACAGGTCGTGACTCGTGCTCGCTGCCGGGTCTGGACCCGATCCACAACTACATGGACTACTCCTACGACTCCTGCTACAACCAGTTCACTCCGAACCAGAGCAGCCGAATCAGCAGCATGTGGACGGCGTACCGCGCCTGACGAACTCTGGTACCGCCCCGGACCGCGTCGCGGGGCGGTACCAGCCGTCAGACGATGTAGCGGTCGCCCGGGTGTACGACCCGGAGCCAGCAGCAGCCGTACGGCGCGACCGGGTGGCGGAGGGTGCCGTCGTTGTCGATCGGGGTGGTCTTGCCGGTCAGCAGGTCGGCGACCTGTACGCCGACGCCGGTGCCGGAGACCGCGAGGGTGACCTCGGCCGGCTGGTCCGAGAAGTTGTGCAGCGCGATCACCGTGCCGCCCTCGTAGTCCGACCGCTGCGCGAAGACCGACGGCGACTCGTGCTCCAGGATCGTGTACTTCCCCCAGGACAGCTCCGGGCACTCCCGGTAGCGCTGGGCCAGCAGCTTGATCCAGTTCAGCAGCGAGTCCGGATCGCGCCGCTGGTCCGCCACGTTCACGTGCTCCGGCGACAGGTCGCCCTCGACTACGGGACCGGCCAGCTTGTCCGGATCAGCCGTCGAGAACCCGCCGTTGGCATCCCTGGTCCACTGCATCGGAGTCCGTACCGCGTTGCGCCCCTCCGCCGCCAGGTTCTCCCCCATGCCGATCTCCTCGCCGTAGAAGAGCACCGGCGTACCGGGCAGTGAGAAGAGCAGGCTGTAGACCAGCTTGATCCGGTTCAGGTCGTTGCCGAGCATCGGCGGCAGACGGCGGCGCAACCCACGGCCGTAGAGCTGCATGTCCTCGTCCGGACCGAAGGCGGTGAACACCTCCTGGCGTTCCTCGTCGGTCAGCTTGTCCAGGGTCAGCTCGTCGTGGTTCCGCACGAAGGTGCCCCACTGCGCCTCCTCCGGCGGATCGGGCCGCTCGCGCAGCGCCTTGATCAGCTCGGCCGGCTCGGAGCGCGCCAGCGACAGGTACAGCTTCTGCATGCCGATGAAGTCGAAGCACATCGTCAGCTCGTCGCCGTCCTCGTCACCGAAGAACTGGCGAGTGTCCTTGTAGGGCAGGTTCACCTCACCGAGCAGCACCGCCTGGCCTTCGCGCCGGTTCATGAAGGCGCGCAGGTCGCGCAGGTAGTCGTGCGGGTCGGGCAGGTTCGCCGCGTCCACCGCGCCCTTGGTCTCCAGCAGGAACGGCACCGCGTCCACCCGGAACCCGGACAACCCGAGCTGCAGCCAGAACCCGATGATCCGCATGATCTCCTCGCGGACCTCGGGGTTCGCGATGTCGAGATCCGGCTGGTGCTTGTAGAACTGATGCAGGTAGTACTGCCCGGCCTGCTCGTCGTACTGCCACAGGCTGGTCTCCTGGTCCGGGAACACGATCCCCTGGTCGGCGTCCGCCGGCGGCTCGTCCCGCCAGACGTACCAGTCCCGGTACGGCGACTGCCGCGACGACCGGGCGCTCTGGAACCACGGGTGCTGGTCGGACGTGTGGTTCACCACCAGGTCCGCGATCACCCGGATGCCGCGGTCCTGCGCGAGCGTGATCAGCTCGACCAGGTCACCGTGCGTGCCGAGCCGCGAGTCGACGCCGTAGAAATCGGTGATGTCGTAGCCGTCGTCGCGATCCGGCGTCGGGTAGAAGGGCATCAGCCAGAGGCAGGTGACGCCGAGCTCGGCCAGGTGGTCGATCCGCTGGGACAGCCCGCGGATGTCACCCCGGCCGTCCCCGTCGGTGTCGAAGAAGGTCTCGATGTCGAGGCAGTAGACGATCGCGTTCTTCCACCAGACGTCGGCGGTCTCGGTCAGCCTCACGGGCGGGTCACCTCCAACTGGGGCAGGACTTTCTCGCCGAACACGTCGATGAACTCCGACTGCTCCTGGCCGACGTGGTGCACGTAGACCCCGTCGAACCCGAGCGCGGCGTACGAGTTGAGCCACTCCGCGTGACGGCCGGGATCGGACGAGATCCGGACGGCCTGGTGCATCGCCTCGGGGCGGACGTGCTCTCCCGCCTGGTCGAATGCCTCGGCTGTCTCGGTGTCCCAGCAGAAGGGCGGCGCGAAGACGTTGGTGCGCCACTGATCGTGCGCGATCCGCTGCGCCTCGTCCTCGTCGGCCGCGTAGCTCACGTGCACCTGCAGGTTCACCTTGCCGCGTCCACCGTTGTCCTTGTACGCCGCGATCACCTGGCGCAGGTGGTCTTCCTCGGCGGCGACCGTGATCAGCCCATCGGCCCAGCCGGCGCACCACCCGGCGGTCTCGGTGGACACCGCGGCGGCGAACAGCGGGGGTGGTTCCGCCGGCCTTGTCCAGAGGCGCGCGCGATCGACCGTGACCAGGCCGTCGTGGCTCACTTCCTCGCCCTGCAAGAGCTTTCGCATCACGTCGACACATTCCTCGAGGCGCTGGTTGCGCTTGTCCTTGTGCGGCCAGCCGCCACCGGTGATGTGCTCGTTGCTGGCTTCGCCGGTGCCGAGCGCGGCCCAGAACCGGCCCGGGTACATCGACCCGAGCGTGCCGATCGCCTGCGCGATGATCGCCGGGTGGTACCGCTGCCCAGGCGCGTTGACGACGCCGAAGGACAACCCGGTCGCCTGGAGCGCGGCGCCGAGCCACGACCAGGCGAACCCGGACTCGCCCTGCCTCACGCTCCACGGGCTGAAGTGGTCCGAGCACATCGCCGCCGTGAAACCGGCTTGCTCGGCCCGCACCACCGCTTGCAGCAGGTCGGCGGGTGGGACCTGTTCGTGCGAGGCATGGAAGCCGTAGACAGTCATACCTCCCCGTGCCCCTCCTACCCTGCCGCTACACACTGCCTTCTTGCGAGGGAGCCGCTTCACCCGCCGGAGGGAGCCTTCCGTCGAGTTGCTCGCTGACGCTGGGTTACATGAACTCACTGGTCGGCACGGCCCGTCGCTGGCCTGACTGGGCGCCGCGAGCGGCCCAACTCTGGTCAGTCCTCTATGGCGCCCTCGCGCTGCACTGGTTGCTCGGCGGACGCGCCGGCTTTCCCATCGCCAACGTCCGAGGCGATCCGCCCGGCGGCTCCGTCACTGCGGCAGTGGTGGCCGCTGTGTTGCTGCTCGGCTGCGTCGCGGGGATGCTGTCGGCTCAGTCCTCGTCGTCTCGCGCGACAGTCGCTCTGGTCATCGCGACCGCCACAGCCGCCGTCGGCACTTTCGGGCTCGCTCTCAGCGGTGTGGGGATCATCGCGTCCGGCAAGGTCGAACGACCACTCGCCCTGGTCGCACAACTCGCCGCGCTCATCGGCGCCCTGTTGCTCTTCGCGACGACTCGGGTGCAGCGGCGCCGCCGACGATCCCGCTGCCCGCGCTGCGGTGGCTGTCACCTTCTGGCCCTACGCCCCGCCGCACCACTGGTCCGGACCCGCTCGGGCCGCGCACCCACCCGCACCCGGCGTACGGCGTACCTGCTCCTGCTCGGCTTGTTGCCTTGGGCAACCGTGAAGGTAGTCTGGGGATTCGGCGGCGACGCCCTCGGCGTGACGTCCTCGGAGTGGCGCACCTCAATGGACGAAAGCGACCTGTCCGCCCTCAGCCGCGTACTGGAACACTTCGGCCTCGACATCACCGTCATGGCCGCCCTCGTAGGCGTCCTCCTCGCCCACACCCTCCTCCACCCCTGGGGCCTCCACCTCCCCCGCTGGCTCCTCCTGCTGCCCGCGTGGATCGGCGGCGTAAGCCTCACCCTGTACGGCGTACCGCTAACCGTCTGGGGTTCGCTGACATTGGCGGGCGTGACTCCACCCTCAGACGACCCAGGCCCGTTCACGCCAACCGGCCTAGCCTGGATGATCCTCTTCGGCGGCCTAGCCTTCGCAGCCCTAGGCGCATCCCTAACCCTCACAGCCCGCTCCTACCACCACAGAACCCAACCCACCTGCGCCCCACCGCCGCGGTGATGCGGAAACGCCAAGAGCCGAGTTTTGTAGTACACAACCCAGTCGAGCACCGCGCGCTGGAGACTGCAGCGAACCCACCAATTGGGGGCGGGACGAATGCCACCACTTGGGGGGCGGCGGCAGCCACCTGCGTCAGCTTCGACATATGATTCGCGCCCGGCCAAATAATCACCCGTCGACAGACTCCTGCCTGGAGCAGATTCACTGGTGGCCCTAGCGGTCACCGGCTCCGGAAAGTCGCTCTACAAGCGCTTCACGTTCATGTTCCCGCTCTGGCGCCACGGGCATCTCCTTTGCCACAGCCAGGATCGCTGCATGTCGGCCAGCCAACAGATCAGCGCCACCTCTAGCGGCGAAGACAGCAATTCCGAACTTTATGGTCTGATAAGCCGCTGCCAATATTTCGATGAGCGCCTGCAATCGCGGGGTTCTCATGACTCGATGCTGGCCAGGTTCGTACTCCTCACCCAGCTCCACGTCATTAATATCGAACACGGGCCATCGTTTTCCGTGTGTCGCACCACTTGCACGTCGCCATAGATATTCAAACTCATCCGGATTTGCATCCATCTCGGCGGCCGCTCCGCGGATCACACTTAGATACGTCACGTTCTTCTTGACCTGCGCAACCTCGAAGCTCGGCACCACTCTGGCCAAGAACGTTGCCAGTTGCCGCTCGGCATTAGCGCCGCGCTCGCCTTGCAGATTATACGCTCGCTTCTGCTCCAGAAAATCCGTGTGCATGAGTCGAAGATGACGCAGCGCTAGTTCTGATGCCGAGTCGGCCGTCATGACCCACACCGCCTGAGACGAAGACTCGAGACAAGACCGCGCAAGCCCTTGAACCGGGCGAGGCCTAATTAGTACACGTTCATCGCCACCAAGGTTGAGCGGAGCGTGAAAGTCTGCCCATAGGAGCGCACTCTCGATAGCCGCCGAGAGATATTCGCGACACCAATCCGAGGGTTTTTCCCATGCATAGAGACCGTTGGCTTCATCGAAAGGGCTATTAGGAAGCGGGTCTCCGAGAGAGTGGAATAGGTGCCCTTCAACTCGCAGACCTATTGCGATCTCTTTCAGCCGCTCAGACAACGGGCCCGGCTCCACCGGTACTTCTTCAAGCATAGTTCGACACTACCCGCCCAGCGCCATTCTCGCCTCTGACCTCGCGGGCGGCGTTGGGCGAGGTCATCGGTTTGGCTCCGGGCCGCTCCGCTGTTCACCAACTCACCGCTGATGACACCCGGGCGCGAGGGTGCCACCGCTCCGACCTACTGCGTGACCTGGACTAGACGAGCGTCGGAACGGGGCAAGTGGCCATGATCGCCGGTACCTCCGAGCTCGCCCGGACAACAGCTGAGATCTTGGGAGAGATGTGACCTAAGAGCGTCTCGACGTCATGCAGACGGTCATGCAGGCCTGTGCGGGACGAAAACACCGGTTCGCTGTGGGCCAAGCGATTGCGGAACCTGTTGATCCGCGAGACCAGTTCGTGGATGTGGGGCCGGCTTGGGCTGTCAACGAAGGCTCGCGACAACATGGGGTTCCAAAACAACGAAGCGCGGTCGCGTTCTGTCAGTCTGGTCCAGAACCCGAAGGTGGTGGCGGCCACCACCTCTCCATGGGTCGGGCTAGCGCCGAGCCCCCGTCGCGCATCGGCCAGTGCTTGTTCACTACGGCGATTCATCTCCACCTGCTTCCGCGCGGCGTTCGGATGCCCTTGCGTTCGTGTGAACAGCCTGCTGCCGGAGTCAATGGCCCAGTCAGGAAACCGCGCTGACAGCTCACGGTCGTAGGCGTTCCGGAGAGCGACCTCCAGATGGCAAGTGTCGCTGAACGCCGCGGCGGCGAGACGGGAGTTCCAGAAGTAGAGCTCCAGTCCCTGGGCCAGATCTCCGCTGCAATGTGCCAGGTACCGGTCCGCTCGCGGTTTGCTGAGCCACCGCTCGACGTCGCCGGCGCTGAGGCTGGCTTGAACAGAAGGATCCACGCCGCGTACAGTACTGGTATCGCCCCGCGGCTAACTGCCCTCTGGCCAACTTTGATGTTGCGTTAGGCACCGCGGGGCTTAGCTTTGCTCGCTCCCTGGCTGGTCGTGCTGGAGCGACAGACCGGGCGCACCATCGGTTACCCCGGGCGGACGAATCCATGCGCCTCAATCTCAGCGCAACCGACTTGCCGCTGGCGGGCGAGGCGGTCTCGCCGTTGGAGAGCTATGGTGCGTCGATCTCCGCCTCCTGCCCAGCAGTCTTGTAGTACCTTCCTGGGGTGGCGATTACCTGGACCCCAAGCGCCGACAAGCACAGATGACGGAGAAGGACTACGACGCGGCGGCCGAGTGGGCCGAGCATGACATGAACCTGCCTCGCCGTTCGGGCACCGCGAGGCGGGGCGCTGACGCCGCGGCCTTCGGGCGGGAACTGGTCGAGCGCTCCCAGGGTGGCCGCCCTTCGATCGACCCTGATGCGTCCCCCGGCGACAAGTCACCGGTTCGCCAGGTGCGACTGCCTCGCGCACTGGACGCGGATCTCATCGCCTATGCCGAAAGCATCCATCGCAAGCCGAGCGAGGTCCTGCGGGAAGCCTTGATCGAATACCTGGCATCCCACAAGCTCGCCGGCTGATCGAGCTCAGCGCTGGGCGTTGGTGTTGCACTGGTCTACGAGGGCTGTGGCTACCGTGCGGAGTTTGGTGTTGCGGGTCTGGGAGAGGCGGACGAGGAAGGCGAAGGCTCGGTCGGAGTCGACCTTGTAGCGCTCCATCACGATGCCTACGGCCTGGCCGATCACGTTGCGCGTGGCGAGCGCCTCGGTCATGGTCTGATCCTGCCGCGCCCAGCCCATCGCGACCGCGATCTGGCCGGCGAACATGCTGCCCAACTGGACCGAGTCCTGGTCGATCGAGTTCGGTTCGAGCGCGTAGAGGTTCAGCGCGCCGCGGACGTGCGGTTCGGCGCGGAACTGGAAGGCGACCTGCGAGCCGAAGCCGAGCGCCGCCGCCTTCGGGCCGAAGTCCGGCCAGCGCTCGTCGGTCGCCAGGTCGTTCACCGCGACGATCGGGTCGTCCAGCGCCGCGTCCAGGCACGGCCCCTCGCCGAGCTCGTACTGCAGGTGGTCGGCGCGGGTGACTATCGGGCCGGTCGGCGCGAGGGTCTTGATCTCCCGGTCCTTGGTGGTGATCGAGATGCTCGCCTCGATGATGCCGGGAATCGTGTCCGCGGCACTGCGGGTGATCAGTTCCAGGGTCTCGTCGAGGTCCATCGGCGACTGCAGCGCCGCCGCCACCTCGGACATCACCTCGGCGACCTCAAGATGCAGAGTCTTCGATTCCGTCATAACGCAGCTCCTCGGGAGAAGCCGATCCCCCCAGGTCTCGGCACGCCTTGGGCCCCACCGTGGTACCCGCCACCAGTGTGCATCAGAGGCTGAAAGAAAGTCCTGTCCAGCAAAGGACCCCGGACAGGGGGCGACCCCGGCGCTGTGAAACTCAACGCCGGGGCCTGGAGCTTGCAGACCCTCGAGTGCCGACAACCTCCTGCCTCTCAGGTGCCCCTACCGGCCAGTCCTATTCACGCCTCGCCGCGCGAGGTCGCGCGAGCTGCCCGGCCGCGCCTCAGCAGGGCGTGACTCCCGTCACAGAAGGGCTTCAGTGCGGACCGGTCGCAGCGGCACAGGGCGATCGTGCCGCGCCGCGGGTCGAGCTGTTCGCCGTTCTCGTCCTGCAGTTCGAAGTCGCCGCGGACCAGCAGCGGCCCATCCGGATAGGCCCGGATCACCGTCGGATCTGTCATGGGCCGACCGGTACCCAGCCGGGAATCGCTGGTTTTGATCCGGGTACCGGACGGCCCGACCCCTCGAAGGAGCAGTAACGATGCTTTTACCCCCGGCCCGAGGCCCCTTGAGCGCCTGGCTGATCAGCCACCTCACCGGCCGGCGCGAGCCCATGCCGCACCCGATCGCCACAGCCGAGCCCTGGTCGGACGAGGATCTCCAGCTCGCCCTGTGGTGTTGCAACGAGCTGAGCTACCGCGGCTTCGACGACACCCCTCCGGATGCGGAGTGGGATCTGCAGGTACTGGAGTTCCGCGCCCGGCTCGAAGAGCCCTGGACCCAGTGGTTGCGCGCGACCTGCACCCCGTCGGTGACTATCGCCCCGGCATCCCGGCAACTGCGCCAGTTGATCGACGCCGACACCGGCCCCGCGCTGGCGGCGTACCTGCATCGGCATGCCGACGTCGGGCAGTTCCGCGAGTTCGTCCGGAACCGATCGGTGTACCAGTTGAAGGAGGCCGACCCGCACAGCTTCGGCATCCCCCGGCTGGACGGCGCGACGAAGGCGGCGCTGGTGGAGATCCAGGCCGACGAGTACGGCGGCGGGCGGCCCGCGCGGATGCACGCCGAACTGTTCCGTACGACGATGCGCTGGCTGGGGCTCGACGACAGCTACGGCCGCTACGTCCCCGAAGTACCGGCCGTGACGCTGGCGATCTCGAACGTGATGTCGCTCTTCGCCTTGCACAGCCGCTGGACCGGCGCTCTGCTGGGACACCTCGCGGCGCTCGAGATGACCTCCACCCTGCCCAACCGCCGGTACGCCGCGGGCGCCGCGCGGCTCGGCGCCACCGAGGTCCAGGCCGAATACTTCACCGAGCACGTCGAGGCGGACGCTGTGCACGAGCAGATCGCGGCGCACGACATGTGTGACAACTACGTCCTGGACCACCCGGGAGCCATTGCCGACATCCTCTTCGGGGCTCAATGCTCGCTGACTCTCGACAACCTCTTCGCCGAGCAACTGCTCACTAGCTGGGGCGTGACCGAGACTCAGCGCCGTGCCGCTAGTTGAGTCACTTACGCGTTCAACCCGGCTACCCCGGCGTCTACGCAGACATCGCCCCCGCCGCGAAAACTCTGACCGCGCAACTGCGCTGATGCCTAGTGGACGGCCATCGACCGTCCTAGAGTCGGACTGCCTGGGGACGACTGCAGATCCAAGGGGCTGGACATGAAGCGAATCACGGCAGTTCGAGCCGCCGCTGTCGCAGTGATGCTGGTCATAACCGTGGGCGCCACACCCGCCGCGGTTTCCTCCCCTCCCCCTCCGCCGGCCGCCCCGGTCGAAGACTGCGGCCACACCGATGCCACGAGTACCACGCTCCTCGGCCGCGGTGGTCAGCGTGAACCCGACCTGGGCGAGGTGCACGAAGACCTGCCGGCGAGCGCGGTCAACAAGGCCTCGAAGAAGTTCAGCGCGACCGTGCCGGTCTACTTCCACGTCGTCACCGACGGCGCCACCGGTTCCCTGACGGCCACCCAGATCGCGGCACAGATCGCAGTACTCAACGCGACCTTCGCGGGTGCCGAGGGTGGTGCGCGGACCGGCTTCAGCTTCACGCTGGCCGGCGTCACCCGCACCGACAACGCAGCATGGTTCGCCGCGAACCCCGGCGGCGTGAACGAGAACAGCATGAAGCGCGCGCTGCACCAAGGCGGCCCGAACGCGCTGAACCTTTACACGACCACGGCCGGCGACTACCTCGGCTGGGCCTATCTGCCCGACATCGTGACGAAACCCGGCAGGGCCTTCCTCGACGGCGTCGTCATCGACTGGGAGTCGCTCCTGGGTGCGTCGACCACCTACGCGGGCCGCTACGACCAGGGCGAGACCGCGACCCACGAGGTGGGTCACTGGCTCAACCTCGAACACACCTTCTTCGGCGGCTGCAACGCCAAGGGCGACTTCGTCGACGACACCCCGGCCCAGAAGGTGCCGACCAACGGCTGCCCGGAGGGTAAGGACACCTGCCGCCAGCCCGGGCTCGACCCGATCCACAACTACATGGACTACTCCTACGACACCTGCTACACCCAGTTCACCCCGGGCCAGGCCCAGCGCATGGGCGACGCCTGGCTCCTGTACCGCGCGGTCTAGGCCAACCATCGCCGACACCCGGCCGGCGGAGCTTCGTTAACCGGAAACAATCCTCTACAGATCGGTGTCAATCCCTCACCGCACGGATACAGCCAGGAAACACTTTGTTCTTACCTTTCTAGGCAGCTACCCCACCCGCCTAGTGAGGAGTGCAAATGGCCCAGACCCGACGGCAATTTCTGCAGCAGGTCGGTATCGCCGGTGGTGCCGGTGTGCTGTATTCCACGATGGGAGCGCTCGGGCTCAACGCCGCGGCCGAGACGCCCGCGTTCGCCGCGCCGACCCGCAACGACCTGAACGGCCGCAGCAAGAAGCATGTGGTGATCCTCGGCGCCGGGATCGCCGGCCTGACCTCGGCATACGAGCTCGGCAAGGCCGGGTACAAGGTGACCCTGCTGGAGGCCCGTCAGCGCCCGGGCGGCCGGAACTGGACAGTCCGCGGCGGCACCCAGGAGACGGACCTGAAGGGCACCACCCAGCGCGCGAAGTTCTCGCCCGGCCAGTACATGAACGCCGGCCCCGGCCGGATCCCGCAGCACCACCTCACCCTCGACTACTGCCGCGAGCTCGGCGTCGCGATCGAGCCGTTCGTGAACCAGAACGCCGACGCGTACCTGTACCGCGAAGGCACCACATCCCTTTCCAGCAAGGCGATCCGGCATCGTACGGCCAAGGCCGACGTCTACGGCTACGTTTCCGAGCTGCTCGCCAAGGCGACGGACCAGGGTGCCCTCGACAGCCTCCTGACCTCCGCCGACAAGGACGCGGTGATCGGCTTCCTGCGCAGTTTCGGGGCCATCGGCACCAAGACCGATGGCTTCGCCTACACCGGCACGGACGGCCGCCGCGGCTACCAGGTCGAGCCCGGCGCCGGACTCGAAGGCGGCACCACGGCCTCGCCGTACGCGCTCAGCGACGTGTTCGCCAGCGGCGTCGGCAACTACTTCTCGTTCGAGTTCGGCTGGGACCAGGCGATGATGATGTTCCAGCCGGTCGGCGGGATGGACCGGATCCCGTACGCGTTCGAGAAGGCGATCGGCCGGGAGAAGTTCGTGTACGGCGCCAAGGTGCTCGGGCTGCGCAACACCTCGGACGGTGTCGAGGTGGTCTACAGCACGGGATCCCGGCCACGGGAGCTCAAGGCCGACTACGCGATCTGCGCGCTGCCGCCGCACATCGCCGCCACGGTCCCGTCCAACCTGCCCACCGATATCATCGCCGCGCTGCAGTACGCCCGGCCGACGAACGCCGGCAAGCTCGGCATCGAGTACTCCCGCCGCTGGTGGGAGCTCGACCACCGGATCTACGGCGGCATCACCAACAGCAACCTCGACCTGGTGAACACCTGGTACCCGTCCACCGGCTTCCACGGCGACCGCGGCACCGTGATCGGCTACTACAACACCGGCGCCAACGCCACCGCGTACGGCGCCCTCAGCCCGGCCGCCCGGTTCGAACGAGCCGTTGCCCAGGGCACCAAGATCCACGGCGACGTGTACTCGAAGGACATCAAGGCCTCGTTCTCGGTGGACTGGGCCAACACGGAGTACTCGCGCGGTTCGTGGGTCGGCTGGCCCTCGCAGACGGACGGCATCTACGCCAAGCTGCTCGATCCCACCGGCAACGTCTACTTCGCCGGCGACCACCTCAGCCACACCATCGCCTGGCAGCACGGCGCGATCGTCTCCGCCCGGGCGACCGTCACGTCGCTGCACAGCCGGGTGATGAGCCGGTGAAGCGGAAACTCCTGGCCGGTGTAGCGGTCGTCGCCCTCTCGTTCACCACCGGAGCCGCCGGAGCGACCACAGCCGCCGGCTGGTGGGACCGGCCGAAGCCCCCGCGGCCCGGCACCGTAGTACCGGCTCTTCCTGCTGGGCAGGCGAATCCGATGATCGCCAACGGGGTCGGCATCGGCGCGAACACGCCCATCTACAAGACCAGCGGCCTCGGCCCGAGCGCCCTGAACACAGGAGCACCCGCCGGCAGCGAGGCGGCGTACATCGACACGGTCGTCTTCCCTGGCGGCACTCTCCCGGCCGGCGTCACCATCACGGAGGCGCAGGGCATCAACGCGTTGCGCCGCATCGGCGAGAACCTCGAGGCGGCCGGCCTTTCGTACGAGGACGTCTACACGATGCGTGTCTTCCTGCAGAACCCCGCAGGCGCCGCCACCGCGGACTTCGCCGGCTGGAACCGCGCCTACCGCCAGTACTTCGCCAACACCGACCTCACCACCGGCAAGTTCGTCCCCGTCCCCCTGGGCACGGCGGCCCCCGCCAAGCCCTTCTACCTCAACAAATCCCGCCCGTCCCGCTTCGCCCTCGAGATCGAGAACCTCCCCGTCAACGGCTGGCTCGTCGAGGTAGAAGTAGACGCCGCCTACCCCAAGCGCTGACCACTCCGGCGGCATGAACACCACGTGGGGCGGTTACAGAACCGCCCCACGTGGTGCAACCTCCACGGCGGAGACTCCCCGCGCATAGAGCACCATGAGCCGGTCGCCATGTCTGCAGCGGAGCAGGCCGGCGTCGTCAGCAAGCGCTGCAACAGCATGCTCGACCACTTCGTCATCATCCGAGGAGCCGGATTCCTCATACGTGACATCCAGGTGGTCACCGCTGATCAGCCGGACACGCAACACGATGCCTTTCATGTCCGCAGCGTAGGCGCGTCGGTCACCAACCGCCATCCGCACGCCGCTAGGCAGCACGGGCGACGGAGAAGGCAGCCAGCACGGCCTCGGGTTGCTCGAAGGCGGGGTCGTCCGCGGCGTCTTCGATGACGTGCAAGGGCCATCCGTAGCGGAGGCTTGCCCGCTGGGCCACGTCCAACGGAGTCTGGCGGTCATGGCGCCCCCAGATGAGGGTTGTGGGTACCGAGATCCTCGCCAGCTCCTCCTCCGGTACGGCGTGCCACGCAAGCCCGGGCATCATGCCTCGGAGCGCTGCCTTCTGGTCGGGTGAGGTGGCACCCTCGAGGGCGTAGGTCATGAGCGGCTGCCAGAGCGGACCGAGCTGGTCCCGCAAACGGTTCATGTCGACGAAGCAGTGCCGGAAGAACCGGTCACGGCTGCCGGCCGTCGGCCTCGCGAGGAAGTTGATCAACGTGAGCGTGAACAGCGGCGACGGCCGGAGTCGACGCAGGCCGAACGTGTCGACCAGGAGAAGCCTACGGAGTTTCTCGCCATGAGCTATTGCGAATCGAGCACCGATCGCACCACCGAGCAGGTGACCTGCCAGGTCGGGAGGCGATGGGCACGTCTGCTCGATCAGTTCTCCCAGCCAAGCGAGCACACGGTCTACGTCGAGTGGCGCGTCGCCCACCCGAGAAGCACCGTGGCCGGGCAGGTCGGGAACAATCACTCGATTGGTCTTCACCAGCTCCGGAACCACCCGAAGCCAGGTGAAGGCGAACTCCCCTGGACCATGCAGCAGGACGATCGGCGGCCCATCACCCCCGGTCAGCACCGCGGTCGAGACACCGGCCAGCATCAGGCGTCGCGCTGTCACCGGGGTCGCCGCCAGCAACTGGTCCCGGGCCGTGTCGCCGTCTCTCTTCTCTACCTCAGGTTTGCTCATGGCGATGGCCTCCCGCCGAACGTCCAGGCCTCGACGCTAGGCGACGCCACGACGTGAGCGCATCGGAAGGAATGCCCATCTCAGCCAGACCCTGATGGGTAAGCCTGTGTAGAGCCTCATGCAACTCGCCCCACCTCACCGGCAACCCGCGGGCGGTTGACCGTGCTTGCGTTCGCGGGGGAGAGTCGGGAGCGGATTGAGGTGGTGGGCCGATGGACCACAAGACCGCTCAGGGCTGGCTCGACCGGTACGTCGAGGCGTGGCTCTCCTACGATCCGGGCGACATCGGCGAACTGTTCAGCGAGGATGTCCAGTACCGCTACCACCCGTATGACGAGCCGATCGTCGGTCGAGCCGCGGTCGTCGCGTCGTGGCTCGGGGAGACCGAGTCGGACAACGCCTCCACCCGCGACGCACCCGGCACCTACGAGGCGAAGTACTCCCCGGTCGCGGTCGACGGTGACGCCGTGGTGGCCACCGGCGTTTCGCAGTACCGCGAGGTGCCTGGCGGGCCGGTCGTCAAAGCCTACGAGAACTGCTTCGTCATGCGCTTCGACGGCGAAGGACGCTGCCGTGAGTTCACCGAGTACTACCTCCGCCGCCCCTGAACGATCCGTGGCAGGACTGTCCACCGATCATGCCTGGATAATCGTTGACAGTGTCAATATGACAGTGTCATGATCCGCAGATGGAACTGTGGACGCTTGGTGAGTTGGCAGAACGGGTGGAGACGGCGCTGGCCGACTACCCGGGGCAGGTCAATGGCCGGGTGCGCGCCGTTCCGGACCGGCGGGCGATCCGCTGGTACACCACGATCGGCCTGGTCGACCGGCCGGCCGAAATGCGCGGCCGCACCGCTCTCTACAGCCGCCGCCACCTGCTGCAGTTGGTCGCGATCAAACGGCGGCAGGCGCAGGGACACACTCTGGCGCAGATCCAGGCCGAACTGGCCGGCGCCACCGACGAGTCCCTGCAGCCGATCGCCGCTCTCATCGCCGACCCGCCCCGGCCCACCGCCGAAACGCCCCAACCGACCGCCGAAACGCTCCAGCCGTCCCGATCCCGATTCTGGACCGATCGGCCGATGCCAACCCCGGATCCAGCCGGGACGGCCGAGTTCGTCACCGCGATCCGGCTTGCCGACGGCGTCACCGTGGTGCTCGACCGAGCGGCCGACACCACCACGCCAGACCCCGCACGACTGGCCGCTGCCGCCGCTCCGCTGCTCGCCGAGCTGGCCCGGCAGCGGCTGCTCCCCCGACCGTCAGGAGACGAGACATGACCGTTCTACCCACTGTCGGCCCGGCTGAACTGCGGGACGACGCCGACGACCGCGGCCTGGGCGCGCTGCAGACCGAGCGAGGAAACCTGCCGCTCGAGCGGATCGACGTCCACGCCACCATCACCGGTCTCGTCGCCCGAACCGTGCTGACCCAGGACTTCCACAACCCGCACGACGTCCCGCTGGAGGCGACGTACATCTTCCCGTTGCCCGACCGAGCCGCGGTGACCGGTCTGCGGATGACAGCCGACGACCGAACCGTCGATGCCGAACTGCAGGAGCGTGCCGAGGCGCGTGCGACGTACGACGCGGCGCTGGCGGCGGGTCAGCGGGCGTCGATCGCCGAGGAGGAGCGGCCGGACGTATTCACCCTTCGGGTCGGGAACATCGTGCCCGGCGAGCGGGTGACAGTGCGGCTGACCCTGGTCGGCCCACTCCCGTACGAGGACGCCGAGGCGACGTACCGGCTGCCGCTGGTGGTCGCGCCGCGCTACATCCCCGGAGCACTGCTGCCCGGACGCAGCGTCGGCGACGGAGTGGTGCCGGACACCGACGCGGTACCGGACGCGTCCCGGATCACCCCGCCGATCCTGTTGCCGGGCTTCCCCAATCCGGTCCGGTTGAGCATCCAGACCGACGTGGACCCGGCCGGGCTCCCATTGCACGGCATCCGGTCCAGCCTGCATGCGATCGGCACGGAGACCGGCGACCGGATGACCAGCGTCGCGATCAACCCGGGCGAGCGCGTGGACCGGGACTTCATCCTGAGGCTGGCGTACGGCGAGGCCGAGGCGACCGCCACCACCTTCACCGTCGAGCCGGACAAGGACGATGAGGGGACGTTCGAGCTGACCGTGCTGCCACCGGTCGAGGCCACCGTGCCGCGCCCACGGGACGTCGTACTGGTGCTGGACCGTTCCGGCAGCATGAGCGGCTGGAAGATGGTCGCGGCCCGGCGGGCGGCCGCGCGGATCGTGGACACGTTGACCGCTGCCGACCGATTCGCCGTGCTGACCTTCGACAATGTCGTCGAACGGCCGACAGGACTGCCGGAAGGGTTGTCCGACGGCACCGACCGGCATCGGTTCCGCGCTGTCGAGCACCTGGCCGGAGTGACCGCCCGGGGCGGCACCGAACTGCTCGCGCCGCTCCGGGAGGCGGCCGCGTTGCTGAGCACCGACGGCGAGCGGGACCGCGTTCTCGTCCTGGTGACCGACGGACAGGTCGGCAACGAGGACCAGATCCTGTCGGAGCTGGGCGCGACCCTGGGCGGCCTGCGGATCCACACGGTGGGCATCGACCGGGCCGTGAACGCGGGCTTCCTCGGCCGGCTGGCCGGTCTCGGCGGCGGCCGCTGCGAACTGGTCGAGAGCGAGGAACGCCTGGACGAGGCACTGGACCGGATCCACCGCCGGATCGGTACTCCGTTGCTCACGAACCTCGCGCTGTCGGTCGACGGGCTCACGTTGCTGGACGACTCCATCAGCCCGGCGCGGATGCCGGACGCCTTCGCCGGTGTCCCGCTGGTACTGCGCGGGCGGTTCCGCGGCTCGACGGAGAAGGTCGTCGCTCGGCTGCACGGCATCACCGCCTCGGGCGAGAAGTGGGAGGTGACGGTGCCGGCGGTCCGCGCGGAAGGTGCGCTGGCCGCGGTGTGGGCACGCGGCCATCTGCGTGACCTCGAGGACCGGTACGCCGCCGGGGCCGCCGACTCGCAGGCGCTGGAACACCGGATCGTCGCGGTGTCGTTGCGGCACCACGTGCTGTGCCGGTTCACCGCACTCGTGGCCGTGGACTCCCGGGTCGTCGCGGAAGGTGGTCCGCAGCACCGCGTGGTCCAGCCCGTCGAACTGCCGTCGGGCTGGGACGTCCAGCAGTTCTCCGGCCTCCAGTCCGCCGCCCATCGCCCGGCGGGTGACGCGGCGATGCCTTTGTCGCTGTCGTCCGCACCGCTGTCGTCCGCACCGCTGTCGTCCGCACCGCCGTCGTACGCGCCGCGGGCGGGCCACGCGCTCGGGGCACGCAGGGAGCGGGCCGGCGGAGCCCACCTCGGAATCGCGGCCTCGCGGGGAGAACTCAACCACGACGCACGGACGCAACTTGCCGCCGAGGCGCACCTGCTCCGGAACGCCGGCACACCGACGACACCGGAACGGTTGACCATCCTGTCCGACCTGGCCAGCCGCATCTTCGCGGTGATCCAATATGTCGGACCGCAGGCCGATCCGCTGCGCGAACTCGCCACCGCCCTGGCGACCTGCGAAGGCCCGAACCCACCCCGCGGAGCCGACCTCGACGCCCTGTGGCAGCGAGCCCTGGACGTCCTCGACAAGTTCGCCGGCACCCCGCCGACCCGGCGCGCCTTCTGGAAACGCTCTTGAACTAGTGGTTGGTCGCGGAGTCGAGCTTGTTCAAGCTGTTGGCAAGCTCGGTCCGCGACCGCACCGAAAGCTTGCGGTAGATCCGCGTCAGGTTGGCTTCCACCGTCTTGACGGACAGGAAGAGTTCAGCGGCGGCCTCCTGATTCGAGTGTCCCGATCCAACCAGCTCGGCGACTCGGCGTTCCGTTGCCGTGAGCATGGAAGTCGTGGTGGGGTGCAGCCCGACCCGGACGGCTTCGTCGCGAGCTCGTTCCGCCCATCGCGGTACACCCAACTCCTCGAACGCGTCCGCCGCCGCGCTCAGGGTCTCGTCGGCCAGGCGTTTGTATCCGGCACGACGGTAGACCTGTCCCAGGGCAAGCCGGGACCGAGCCGCCTCGAACGGACACTCGGATCCCGGTTGATCGACAACCTTGCGAAGCTCGGTCAAGGCGTAGTCCACGTCTCCACGCGCTGCACTCAGCAGTGCCTGGCAGCGGTCCGCGGCGACCGCTGCTTCCGGCCTGCCGGCTTCCCCTTGACGTCGTAGCAGGGAGATCGCGGTCTCGACGTCCGGCAGCGCACCGACCTGGAGGGCGGCGTCGGCGAGGTCGACGGGCCACAGCAGTTGCTCCAGGTCGACCAGCTTGGTGCTCGCGAAGATCTCAGCCAGTTCGCGCAGCGGCTCGAGTGCCGCGTGCCAGTTGCGAGCGGAGGTCTCGATGAAGCCGAGCTGTGCCAGGAAGCCGCCCAGCCAGTACCTCAACCCGCTGGTTCTCGCCCGGGCTGCCGCGCCCTGGGCTACCTCGCGAGCCCCGTCCAGGTCGCCCGCGTATTCCTTGATCAGGATGCGGGCCATGTCCTCCTGGAGGCCCAAGGCCGTCCATGCACCCAACCGGTCCGCCTCATCCAGAGCAGCCTGGGCGTCACGCACCTTCGAGGCGCGGATCAGGGCGAGGATCAGCCAGATGTACAGGCTGGACAGATCGCCATAGCGGCCGGCGTCGATGGCCCGCACGATGGCGTCGCGGACAACCGGTTCGGCCGTCTCGTCGTTCCAGGCTGCATAGAAGGCGCGAGCCCCGGCCCATTCCGCAGGGGACAGCTCGAGTGGCGAACTGTCGACCAGCCGCTCCATGTCGCGCAGCGTCTGCTCGGGTCGGCCCACACCCCAGAGCCACTCGATCGACTGTCGCTGGTACAGCGCAACGAGCTGGATGTCCGGACGCTCGGCCGCGTCCGCCTCGGTGATCGCCAGCTGGGTCAGCCGCAGCGCAAGGCTGCCGTGACCCTCCATGCGGTGATGCTCGCTGAGCATCTGCAGAATCTCGGCACGGACCGCGCCCCTCGGTGCCAGCCGGAATGCTTGCTCGGCGAGGGACCGAGCCGCTCGCAGGTCGGTGGCCAGCCGAGCCCGCCGCGCCAGCACCTGAGCTCGCTGCTCCGGGACAGCGGCCAGCGCCGACCCTTTGTCCAGGGCTGCCCGGGCTGACAGGGCATCGCCGGCATCGAGGTACGTATCCACGGCGCGGAGCCAGCGACGGAAGCTGTCGGCGATATCCACGGTGGACGGGGTCGCCAGCGCGGCTCCTTCCTGCAACTCGCCGGCCAGCGGCTGGGCTCCACGGCTCCGGGAGATTTCGGCTGCGCGTTCCAGTTCAGCGGCGACTGCTTCATCGGGAGCGGTGATCGACTTCGACCGGTGGCGAGCGCGCTCGACCGGGTCTTCGAGCTTCTCCGCGAGAACGCGGTGCGTACGACGCCGCTCGTCCGGTGCGGCGGCGTCGTAGATGGCCGAGGCCAGCAGCGGGTGGGTGAAGGCGACGACCGACCCGGCACCTACGAGCGCCACGTCTGCATCCCTGGCTGCTTCGAGGGCCGGCCACAGCCGAACCTCCGGGACGATCCCCTGCAACTGCGTCACGGTGAGCCGCCCCGCCGCGGACACCAGCAAGAGGACCTCGCGTGAGTCCTGCGGTAGTCGCCCCACCCGCTCGCGGAGAAGGTCGGCCAAGCCAGGAGGTACAGGAAGGACCGGATCATGGCCATCCTGACCGCTCCCACGCCAACTGGACACGTCGGCTTGCATCGCCCGCGCGATCTCCAGAGCCAGGAAAGGATTCCCACCGCTTGCCCTGGCCACCCCGGCAGACATGGGCGGAGTCCATCGCGAACCCAGGCGCTTCCGAAGCAGTTGACCGACCGCCCAGTCCTCCAGCGGTGGCAGGGAGAACTCGTGCCGTGGCTCGGGCAGGCAGCGGATCAAGTCGGTACCGGCGTCCGGATCCGACCTCGTTCCGATCAGGACGCCCAACCGGTGAGGTTCGACGGAGAGGCGGCGGAGCGCGAAGCTGAGGCTGCCAACGGTTGCCTGGTCCAACCACTGCAAGTCGTCGATGATGAGCACGACCGGCTCCGACTCGCACAGTTGCGTCAGCAGACCTCGGACAGCCAGCGGTACAGCCAAGGCGTCGACCTCTCGGCCGTCGGGTTCGGCACGCTGCAGAGCAACCGCCAGTGCTCGTCGCTGCGGAGCCGGAAGGCCCTGGTCCGCGCCGTCCGGACACTGGCCGATCAGTTCGGCCAGCCCCGCGAAGGGCAACCCCCGGTCGAACTGCGTCGGGGTGACGGAGAGCACCCTTCGCCCCCGGCGCTGAGCCAGTTGATCCGCGACCTTCAGCAGGCTGCTCTTCCCAGCACCAGGCTCGCCGATGGCGACGGCGCTTCCACCCTGGTCCAGGACGTCGCTCATGACTCGCACCGCGTCCTCGCGGCCGAACAACCCGTAGGCGGCCGCCGATACCTCGTTCACAAGGGTCATCATCCTGTACCGCGTCCGTCAGGATCGAGGGTCTTGGTCGAGGGGTATCCCTGATGCCTCGAGCTCAGGCCCACGCCTAGCGTCACCGGCGTATCTCCCACCAACTCAAGGAGGAACGTCATGATCACAGGCACCCGACCGGCAGTGGTACTCGTCCACGGCGGGTTCGTCGATGGCTCCGGATGGCGGGGCGTCTACGACCGGCTGCGCGCACAGGGGCACCGGGTCGCGGTCGTACAGAACCCGACCGTGTCCCTCGAGGGCGACGTGGCCGCCACCCAGCAGGTCCTCGACGACCTCGACGGCCAGGCTGTACTCGTGGGCCACTCCTACGGTGGCGTCGTCATCACCGAGACCGGCAGCGACCCGCGCGTCGCAGGCCTCGTGTATATCGCGGCGTTCGCCCCCGACAAGGGCGAGTCCGTGAACACCCTGATCGCGGACCCGCCGCCGGGAGCTCCCGTTCCCCCGATCCTGCCGCCCAGGGACGGCTACTTGTTCCTGGATCGGGAGAAGTTCCACGACTCGTTCGCCGGCGACCTCCCGGCCGACGAGGCGGCGTTCATGGCCGACTCACAGCTCCCGTGGGGGGTTGGCGCACTCGGCGGCACGGTCACCGAACCCGGCTGGCGGCTCAAGCCGAGCTGGTACCTGGTCGCCGGCGACGACCGCATGATCCCGCCACCGGCCCAGCGGGGCATGGCCGAGCGCGCCGGCGCGACGGTCCGCGAGGTCCCCGGCAGCCACTCGGTCTACGTGTCTCAGCCCCAGGCGGTCGCCGACCTCATCCACACCGCCGTCGAGTCCCTCACCTGACTCGAGGCGCCCGGCACCGTCCCGTTCGTTGACAGCATCCCTGGTGGGTCGCAGGCTGCAGGAGCGGGCGGTGTCAGCCCGAGGGGAGGCAGCATGCGGTACGGCGTCTATTTGCCTAACCAGGGCGCGTTTGCCGACGTAGGGGTGCTGGTCGAGTTGGCCCAGGCGGCGGAACCAGCGGGATGGGATGGGTTCTTCATCTGGGATGAGTTGCTGCCGCTGCATGCCCACAACGAGGCAGTTCGGGCCACGCTCGGGGAGTCCGACGACGCGGCCGATGCGATGGTGGCGCTGACCGCGGTGGCGGCCGCGACCGAGCGGATTCGGCTCGGCGCTCTCGTCACCGCGGTGGCCCGACTGAAGCCAGAGGCATTCGCTCGCCAAGCGGTGACGCTCGACCAACTGTCAGGTGGTCGGCTGATACTCGGCGTCGGTCTGGGACATCCGGACGATCAGTTCACCGCGTTCGGGCTCGACGTGGACCTGCGCACCAGAGCGGCGATGGTCGACGAGTTCCTCGACCTGGTGAACCGGCTGTGGAGCGGCGAACCAGTGGAGTTCACCGGCAAGTACTACGCCTGCCATGGCGTCGCGATGGCACCCACACCAGCACAGCGTCCACGGATCCCGATCTGGATCGGCGCCGGCGGCTCGTACCGCGCACCCCGTCGCCGCGCAGCGCGCTGGGACGGCTTCGCCCCGGCGAGTGAGCAATGGCCGGTCGAGCTAATTCCGCCCGAGACCTATGCCGAGATCGCCGAAGACCTCCGCGCCGCAGGAGCCCCGACTTCGCAGTACGACCTAGTCCTGATCAGCAACGCCGACGCGACCGAGCCGACGCCCGCCACGATCCCGGAGTACGAGCGCTCCGGCGTCAACTGGCTCCTGGTCCAGGCGCTCACGGTCGCCGATGCCAGGGCCCGCATCCTCGCCGGGCCGGTTGGTGGCGAGGTGGGGCCGGCGGGTTCAGACTGACGGTATGAGTGAGCCCATCCGCGTATTCAGGCCGGGTGATCTGGTCGCGGCAGACCCGACCTCGGGGATGCTGCGGAGCCGGGCGTTCGAACTTCCCATCCTGTGGGCCGGTCGCGTCGAGACCGCTCCGGGCGCGATCTCCGGATGGCACCACCACGACCTCAACGAATCAAGCCTGTACGTCGTGTCGGGCGTCCTCCGGCTGGAGTTCGAGGGCAGCGACGACTACCTCGACGCGGTCGCCGGAGACTTCGTCCACGTCCCCGCCTACACCGTGCACCGCGAGGGCAACCCCACCGACGAGCCGTCCATCGCCATCATCGCCCGGGCCGGCGGCGGCATCCCTACCGTGAACGTGGATCCACCGCCGACCCGCTTCAGCTGATCAGGGCATCTGCTCGTAGGCCGGGAGGGTGAGGAAGTCGATGTAGTCGTCGGCCAGGGCTACCTCGAGGAAGGTCTTGCGGGCCTCGGCGTAGCTGTCCGGGTCGTCCAGCTTGGCGATCTCCTCGTCGGCGATCTGGGTGACGAGGTCGCCGGTGACGGTGGTGCCGGTGTCGAGGACGACCTTGTTGTGGCGCCACTGCCAGATCTGTGAGCGGGAGATCTCGGCGGTCGCGGCGTCCTCCATCAGGTTGAAGATGCCGACCGCGCCGGTGCCCTCGAGCCAGGCGGCGAGGTACTGGATCGCCACGCTGACGTTGTTCCGTAGCCCCGCCTCGGTCACCTCGCCCGGTGTCGACGCCACGTCCAGCAACTGCTCGGCGGTGACGTCGACGTCCTCGCGGAGCTTGCCGAGCTGGTTGGGCTCGGAGCCGAGCACCGAGGTGAAGACCGTCTTACAGATGTCGACCATGCCCGGGTGCGCGACCCAGGAACCGTCGAACCCGTCGCCGGCCTCGCGCGTCTTGTCCGCCTCCACCTTCGCGAAGGCCTGCTCGTTCACCGCCGGGTCCTTGCTCGGGATGAACGCCGCCATCCCGCCGATCGCGTGCGCCCCGCGCTTGTGGCAGGTGCGGACCAGCAGTTCGGTGTAGGCCCGCATGAACGGCACAGTCATCGTCACCGAGTTCCGGTCCGGCAACTGGAAGTCCGACCCCCGGGTCCGGTACGTCTTGATCACGCTGAACATGAAGTCCCAGCGTCCCGCGTTGAGCCCGGCCGAGTGCTCGCGCAGCTCGTACAGGATCTCCTCCATCTCGAAGGCCGCCGGGTACGTCTCGATCAACACGGTCGCCCGGATCGTGCCGCGCGGGATGCCGAGGAACTCCTGCGCCAGCACGAACGCGTCGTTCCAGAGCCGCGCCTCGAGGTGCGACTCCATCTTCGGCAGGTAGAAGTACGGGCCCTGCCCGCGGTCGAGCTGCAACTGTCCGCTCGCCGCCAGGTAGAGCGCGAAGTCGACGAGCGAGCCCGACGTCACCTCGCCGTCCACCAGCAGGTGCTTCTCCGGCAGATGCCAGCCGCGCGGCCGGACCACGATGGTGGCGAGCTCCTCGTCCGGCTTCAGCTGGTACGACTTGCCCGCCTCGCTGGTGAAGTCGATCTTCCGGTTGATCGCGTCGAGCAGGTTCAGCTGACCGCCGACCACGTTGTCCCAGGTCGGCGTGTTCGCGTCCTCCTGGTCCGCGAGCCACACCTTGGCGCCGGAGTTCAGCGCGTTGATCGTCATCTTCTGGTCGGTCGGCCCGGTGATCTCCACCCGCCGGTCCACCAGCCCCGGCGCCGGGTCGGCCACCCGCCAGGACGGGTCGTCCCGAAGGGCCGCGGTCTCCGGCAGGAAGCCGAGCGAACCACCCGCGGCGATCTCGGCGACCCGCTCCCGCCGCTTGTCGAGCAGCTCCAGCCTGCGGCCGTTCAGCTCCTGGTGGAGCAACCCGATCAGTTCCAGAGCCCGCTCGCTCAGGATCTCGTCGTACCGCTCGTGCATCGGTCCAAGGATGTCGACTGACACAGACAACTCCTGTCTCCGGTTTCGTCCCACTGGTGTCCTAGCTCAGAACCACGACTTCGTGATCGGTGACGCGCGCTACTTCGACCGTAATCCAACCGTCCTCGACGCTCACCTCGGCCTCCCCGCCGGCCACCAGCAACTGCGCCCGCTCCCGCTCGAACGGCAGCCGGATCGTGAACGGCCCCGCGGGCGTCAGCTCTTGCAGCCGCCCCTGCCAGGCGCCGCCCTGGTCGAGGTTCACCAGGTGCAGCACGATCGTCTGGCCCTGCCGGTAGAGATGGCAGTCGAGCACGCCCGCTCCCTCCACCGACAGCGGGATGGTCCCGCGCGCGGCCCAGCGGACCAGGTTCGCCAGCAACCGGCCGTGGTCCGGATGGTGGTACCGCGCGTACAGCCGATCGAGATCCGCCGCGAGATACGCGACCCGGGACGACGACCCCAGCACCACCGCCGGTACGTCGGTCCGCGGCTCGGCCATCCACGACTTCTCCGGCGGGTAGATCGGGAACGGCGGCACCCAGGTGAGCGCCACCGCCGCCTCCGGGTCGGTCCGGACAACCTCCAACTGCCCGCCGAACGGCAGCACATCGGTATCGCCAAGACCGTCCACCACCGAGCGGTCCTCGATCCGGAGGTAGCTGTGGCTGTCGTACGTCTCCCAGCTCGCCGCCTCCCCGGACGCACGGCGCTCGCCGGTCCGGTGCACCCCGAGCACGTCCGCGAGACCGAAGTCCTCGCGCTGATCGCCCCACTCGTCGTACAGGCTCGACTCGCCCGTCACGACGAGCCCGCCACCACCCGCGGAGAACGCTCGCAAGTCGTCGCACTGGGCGTCGGTGAGGACCCCGACATTCGGTACGACGATGACGTCGAGGCCCGCCGCGTCCCGTGCGACGTGGTCCGCGTGCACCGGCAGATAGGGGATCCGCGCGCGGATCAACGCGTCCGCGAACCCCCGGTACGGCGCCAGGCTCCGCGACTCCGGGTCGTCCTTGCCGTAGAAGTCCACGCTGCGCTGACTCCACAGCAGGCCCACCGTCGCGATCGGTTCCCGGTCCACCAGGTACCGCTCGTTCTGCTCGTGCCAACGGAACAGGGACTCGGCGGTCGCGTACTGACGACGATCCTCGTGCACCGAGCCGATGTGGTGCCACCACGGCTGGATGCCGCCCGCGAACCCCTCGACCGCCCACATCCGCGCCTCCGCCTCGGGCTTGCTGCCGAGACGGAACGTCGGCCGGCCGGCGTCGTACATCGCGGTGCTCTCCGGGATCAGCGCCGACCAACCGAGCAGGCCGTGCAACTGCTTGCCACTGTCACCGTTCGCCTGGAACCCCTTGCCCTCCTGACGGTACTGCGAGTCCAGCATGAAGATCGGCGTCCGGGCGCAGATCGCCCGGTTGTCGCGCAACCGCTTGCTCTGCGCAACGATCTCGCCGCCGTTCATGCCGATCCACAGACAGTCCCGGCCGCCCGCGCCGGTGGTGACGTCGTTGTTGAGATCCCAGACCGCCATCCGTTGCGCATAACTCCAGACGATCCACCGCCGGTACGCCGGGTCGTCCCAGTCCACGTGCTCCGGAAGGTCCAGTCCGGCGGTCTCCTTGAAGGAGGCCCCGCAGTTCAGGCAGTAGCAGACGTGGTCCCGGTCGAGGCCGCTCCAGCTGTTGTCGGTGATCCCGTCCGGGGAGCTCCGCTCGATGATCTCCTCGAGGACCCCGGGCAGGTAGTCGCGGTAATACGGCCCGCTCACGCAGGCGACGTACAACTCACCGGCACGATAAGGGTTGCCCTCGGCATCGATCGCGAACCAGTCCGGGTGCGCGTCGTAGAAGGACTGGTGCGCCCGGTTCGAGTCCATCCGCGCGAGCACCACCAGGCCCTCGTCCCGGGCCGCCTCGACGATCTCGCCGTACAGGTCGCCGTCGCCGAGGAACTCCGCCCGGTGCTGCAGCGGGAACTTGCTCGGGTAGTACGCGACGATCCCGCCGGCGTTGACGATCACGCCCTGCACCCTGGTCCGGCGCCACTGGTCGCGCCACCAGGCCGCGTCGTACCGGGCCGGGTCCTTCTCGGTCAGGTTGGTCTGCGCCCAGCGCAGGGTGCGCCGGTACCAGGGTGCGCCGCTCATCCGTTCAGGCTCTTCATCGCGGCTCCCGCGCCGGACAGGTTGTCCAGCACCATCTCGGAGTACTTCCGGCTCAGCACGACGCCTTCGGCACCACCTTCGAAGGCGGCGAGCACCGCGTCCCGGACGCTGTCCGGAGTACAGGCGGTGAGCTCACCCTCGTTGTCGTCCCAGTTCACCTTGCCGACGTCGCGGGCCGGCTCCAGCCGCTGCTTCGCCCGGCCGACCGGGATGTCGATGTCGATGCCCGGGTAGATCGCGCTGTCGCCACCGACCCCGGCGACCGCCCGCTCGGTCTCGCGCCGCACGTAGTCCGCCGTGAATCCGGTCTGCGGCAGCTTGTCGTAGTCGCCCTCGTCGAGCTGCAGCAGCTTCATCATCAGCGGGTAGACGTCCTCGGGCTCCGCGTCGCCGAACAGCGCGCTGCAGATGTTCTTCACCCAGGTGTAGAACCGCGGCCCGGCACAGTTGTTGTAGATCACCACCTTGATGAAGTCGGAGAACTTCGCCATCTCCGCGTAGTTCTGGTCCGCCCGGTAGAACGGGCTGAACGAGATGTTGTGGTAGACGTGCCAGCCGACCTGGACCTCGGGCGAGATCGCCTTCGCGACCCCGTGGATGTCGCGGTAGATCTGCCGCTGGCTTTCGGTCCACAACGTCTGCCAGGCGAGCACCTCGGGGAAGTTCAGCAGGATCCGCCAGAAGGTGACGAACGCGCCGTCGGCCGGCCGTTCACCCGCGCCGACCCGGTTGTTCCACTCCACCAACTCGCGATAGCCCTGCTGGGCCCGGGCCACGTCGATCCCGCGAGCGCGGCCGATCTCAAGGCAGTGCGGGCAGAAGCAGCCGATCTCGGAGACCTCGACCGGTCCCTGCATCAGCATGTTGAGCGGACCGGGCCGCTCCGAGCACCAGGCGAGGCCGTCCAGCTCGTAGCTCTGCACGTAGTCCTCGACGAACCCGAGGTGCCAGTTGCGGTAGTCCGGGTTGTTGAAGCACGGCCGCCGTCCCGGCCGCGACCAGGCGTCCACCTCCAGCACCTTGGCGAAGTTCGGGTACCGCCGCAGCTCGCGGGCGCCACCGCTCTCCTCCATCCAGGCGAACGACTTCATCCCGCGCTCGCGGGCCTTCGGGATCACCTCGCCCAGCAGGTCGAGCTCCGGGTGCTCCGGCGCCCGCCCGACCGCGCCGAGCACCGTGTTCCCGTAGTACTGCGGGTGCGGTGTCGCGTAGTTGCCGCCCACCCAGCCGAGGTCGTACTCCGATCCACCGTGGTCGGGGATCGGGTGGCCGGGGATCTGCCGGCCCCCGGTACCGCGGGTCCAGGTCGGCGTGGCGAGGAACAACGCGTTCACCGCGCCCCGCTCGGCCAGGATGTCCAGCGTCTGGTCGACACCTTCGTCGACGAACGAAACCGCCCCGATCTGCATAGCCACAAGCCTGTCCGGCAAGTCGCTCACCCCTTCATTCCTGTCATCGTGATGCCCTGGATGAAATAGCGCTGTGCAAAGAGGAATACGGCGATCACCGGTACGACGGAGACCGTCGCACCGCACATCAGCAGACTGATCTGGGTGAAGTACTCGCCCTGGAACTGGGCCAGCGCCACCGGCAGCGTCTGCAGGTTCTCGGAGTTGATGTAGATCAGCGGACCGAACAGGTCGTTCCACGACTCGAGGAAGGTGAACACCCCGATCGCGGCCAGCGCAGGCTTGGTCTGCGGCAGCATGATCCGCCAGTAGATGCCGAAGGTGGACGCGCCGTCGATCTTGCCGGCGTCCTCCAGTTCCTTCGGGATGGTCAGGAAGGACTGGCGCATCAGGAAGGTGGCGAACACCGGCGTGAGCACCTTCGGCACCCACAACGGATATTGCGTGTCCACCCAGCCGATGTGCCGGAAGACGATGTACTGCGGGATCAGGTACGCGATCCCCGGGATGATCGAGGTGGCCAGCAGCACCATGAACGCGATGTCGCGGCCGGCGAACTGCAGTCGGGCGAAGGCGTAGCCCGCCATCGACGCGACGATCAGGATGCCGATCACATTGAGCCCAGCCAGCTTCACGCTGTTCCACAGGAACACCGGGATCAGCTCGAACACCTGCCGGTAGTTGTCCCACTGCGGGTCCGTAGGCAGGAACTTCGGCGGCACCGACAGCACCTGCGCCTCCGGTCGCAGCGAGGCGCTGATCATCCACACCAGCGGCGCCAGGAAGGCCACCGCGAACAGTCCCATCACCAGGTACTGCGACGTCCGGCTCGCGATCCTCATGAGTAGAACACCCATCTCTTCTGCAGTTTCCACTGCAGGAAGGTGACGGCCGCGATCACCGCGAACAGGATCCACGCCATCGCGGAGGCGTAACCGACCTTCCCGAAGCCGAAAGCGTTCTGGTAGATGTTGAAGATGTAGACGCTGGTCGCGTGGCCCGGCCCGCCCTTGGTCATCACGTAGATCAGGCCGAACACCTGGAACGACGTGATGAACTGGGTGATCAGCAGGAACAGGAAGTGCGGCGTGAGCAGCGGCAGCGTGATGTAGCGCAGCCGCGCCAAGGCACTCGCTCCGTCGATCCGGGCGGACTCGAAGTACTCCTCGGGCAGACCCTGCAGGCCGGCCAGCAGGATGATCATCGGATAGCCGATGCCCTGCCAGACGCTGACCAGGATCACCGCCGGCATCGCCCAGGTCGAGCTCGACAACCACTGCGGCCCGGTCACGCCCAACTGGCTCAGCAGCCCGTTCACCACGCCGTTGTCCGGCTGGAAGAACCAGAACCAGACGAACCCGATGGCGACCACGTTCGTCACGTAGGGCGCGAAGTACGCGGTCCGGAAGAACGACACCCCCTTGATCGGCCGGGCACACAGCAACGCCAGCACCAGGCCGATCCCGATCGTCAGCGGGATGCTGACTCCGGTGAAGTACAGGGTGTTCTTGAACGTCTGCCGGAACAGCGGGTCGTTGCCGAACAGGTCCTTGAAATTCTGCAGCCCGACGAACTTCGGCGCCGAGATGCCGTTCCAGCTGGTCAGCGACGCACCCATCGAGACCAGGATCGGGAAGAACTGGAAGACCACCACACCGACCACCACGGGGCTGATGAACAACCAGCCCACCAGGTTCTGCTTGCGTCGTTCGCGCCGGGCGTCGGCGACCGCGACGGATCGGCTCCGGGTCAAGGTCATCGTTGCCATCGACATCAACCCTTCAAGGCGGTCTCCACCTGCGGCTTGATCTGCTGCAGCACCTCGCCGACCGGCTTCTCGCAGTTGTAGGCGTTGTCGAGCGCCGGCCGGTACAGCTCGCGGGCGCCGAGCGTGTTCTTGGTCTGGTTGGTCGCGGTCAGGTGCTTGGACGCCTCACCGAACAGGCCGATGTGCTGCGGCATCTTGCCACCAGGCGCGAGCTCGGCGGCAGCCTTGTTGTTGATCGGCGTGAACGCCCCGCCCTGCAGCAGGATCCGGCCACCGTCCTCGCTGGCCAGGTACTTCAGCAGGCCCCAGGCCTGGTCGGGATTCTTCGCCTTCTTCGGGATGCAGAACACGATCACGCTGGACTCGGTCTTCTGCTCGACGTCCGCCGGTGGCGGGGCGACGTCCCAGGTGAAGTCCTTGATCGTGCTGCGCAGGTACGGCACGGTGCCGAACGTCGCGTACATCATCGCCAGCTTGCCCTGGGCGAACAGTTGCGTCTCCGCGTTGTCCTGCTGCAGCATCGACCACGGCGGCTGGACCTTGTCCTTGCAGGTCAGGTCGGTGGCCCACTGCAGCGCCTCGACCTCCTTGTCGCCGGCCAGCGTGAACTGGCTGCCGTCCGGGGAGAAGATGCCGGTCTGGCTGCCGTGGTTGACCGTGAAGGTCTGCTCGTACCCGGTGTCCAGGTAGACCAGCGCGCCCCAGCGCTTGCCCGGGATGGTCAGTTTCTTGGCCCGGTCGGCGAACGCGTCCCAGGTCCAGGCCGTGCCGGTCCAGGTGGTCGGCGGCAGCGGGACCCCTGCCTCCTTGAACAGATCGACGTTGTAGAAGACCAGGCGGGGCTCGTACCCGACCACCCAGGCGGTGTGCGATCCGTCCGCCTGCTTGGGGAACTCGAACACCTCCTTGGCGAACTGGGCGGTGTCGAGGCCGTCCTTCTCGATGTAGGGCTTCAGGTCCAGCAACGCGCCCTGCTCGGAGAAGCCGCGGACGAAGTCGTCGTTGATCCGCATCACGTCCGGCGGACTCCCGCCGGCCAGCAGTGTGCGCATCTTGGTGTCGTACTCCTGGGTGACCGCCGGCTGGACGGTGACCGACGTACCGGAGGACTTCTCGTACGCCTGGATCGCCTGCTCGAGCGGGGTCGCCTTGACCTGCTGCCAGTTCAGGAAGGTCAGACCGTTCTTGCCGCCCGCACCGCTGTCACCGTTACCGCCGCAACCGGCGAGCAATCCGCCGGCCGCGAGGCCGGACAAGCCGGCGAGAAACCTGCGGCGGCTCAGATCTGAAGGGAATGTCTGCACCGGAATCTCCCATCTACGTCGTCTCGAGATGGCCTGCGCAAGCCCTGTGTAGGACAATGTGAATACGTATACACGCGCGTCGGCACGGGGTCAACGGCACAGAACCAACGACCTGTTCATGAGACTCTCTGCTGGAGCGCGCACGGCGATTACGGGAGGGGAACCGACGATGGGCGGAACTGGGCGGCCACCGACGAGCAGGGATCTGGCGCGATTGGCCGGGGTATCGCAGGCCACGGTGTCCCGGGTGCTGACGAACAGCCCACGCGTCTCGCCCGACACCCGGGCCCGGGTGCTGCAGGTGCTGAAGGACGCGAACTACACGCCGAACGCGCTGGCCAGGGCGATGAAGACCGGGCGGACCGACACCATCGGCGTCTTCATGACCCGGGTGACGAGCCCGTTCCACGCCGCCCTGCTGGACGAGATCGGCCGGCTGCTCAGCGAGGTCGGCCTGCACATGATCCTGTGGAACATCGAGCACGACCCAGAGGAGACCGTCAGCGAGGTGATCCAGCAACGACTCGTGGACGGCTTCATCCTGACCTCGGCGACCTACGACTCCAAGCTGCACAGCATGGCCCTGGCCTCCGGTACGCCGACCGTGCTGCTGCATCGCGGCATCGACGGGCTCGACTGCGACCAGGTCGTCGGCGACAACTGGCAGGGCGCCTTCGACGCCGGCCGGTACCTGGTCGAGGCCGGTCACCGCGACATCGGCCTGGTCACCCTGGAACACACCGGCAACACCTCCCGCGACCGCGATCTCGGCTTCCGCGCGGCTCTCGCCGCGGCCGGGGTGCCGATCAAGGAGCGCAACGTGATCAGCACCGGGGTCTCGCACGAACACGGTCATGCCGCGGCGGTGCAGCTGCTCTCGGCCGAGCAACCGCCGACCGCGATCTACACGGTGACCGACCTGCTCGCGTTCGGGCTGCTCGACGGCGCCCGCGCCCAGGGGGTCAAGGTCCCCGAGGACGTCTGGGTGATCGGGTTCGACAACACCGACATGGCGTCCTGGGAGGGGTTCGACCTCACCTCCGTGAACCAGCCGATCCACGCGATCGTCGAGCAGGGCATCGACCTGCTGCGCCGCCGGATCGGCGATCCGGCGGCGGAGACCACCATCATCAACCTGCCCTGCCCGCTGGTGGTCCGTGGCTCGACGGCCAACACCGTCATCGGCTGAAACCGCCTGGCCGACAGCGGCACCCGGGTCCGGAGTACGGATTATGAATTTCTTGTTTCGGCCAGGGCACGGGAGACGTCGAGGAGGAGGGGATCACCGTGATCGGCTACTCAGCGATCCTGCAGCAATGGCAGGACGTCTCGTAGTACGGCTGCGTGCTCCTCGGGCTTGGCGAGACCCATGTTCATCGTGTTCACGCACAGGTGGGTGGCGCCGAGCTCACGCCAGCCGTCGACGAACGCGGGCCACTCCTTCTCCGGGACCGCGCCCAGACTCAGGCGCGCCTCGATCCCGACCTCGGCCGGGTCCCGCCCAGCCTCTGCCGCGGACGTGCGGATCAGCTCGACCTGGGCACGGGCTTTGTCATCCGGCGGGCTCTGCGGCATCCACCCGTCACCGATCCGCCCGGTACGCCGGAGTACGGCGTCGGCACTTCCGCCGAACCAGACCGGGATGTTCCGACGCGGCGGCAGCGGGTTGAGCCCGGCCTCGACGACCTGGTGGAAGCGGCCCTCGTAGCTGATCACCGGCTCGGCCCAGAGCTTGCGCAGTAGGTCGACCTGCTCGGTGAGCCGGGCGCCACGCTGCTCGAAGGGGACGCCGAGCGCCTGGTACTCGACCTCGTTCCAGCCGATGCCGACGCCGAGCCGGAGGCGGCCACCGCTGAGCACGTCGACTTCGGCGGCCTGCTTCGCGACGAGCGCGGTCTGCCGTTGTGGCAGCACGAGCACCCCGGTGACGAGCTCGAGCGAGGTGGTGATGGCGGCGAAGTACCCGAACAGGACGAAAACCTCGTGGAACAAGGACTTGTCGGTGTATCCCTTCCAGCCCGGGCGATTCGCCGGGCTGGCGCCGAGCACGTGGTCATAGGCGAGGGCATGGGTGTAGCCGGCACTCTCGACGGACAGGGCCCAGTCGCGGACCACCGCCGGATCCGGCCAGATCTCCAACTGCGGGAAGACGGCACCGATCCTCATGCGCTCACTCCTGCCAGCAACGTGATCAACCCTTCCACTGCCTGCTCGAACGGTTCCTCGGAGTCTGCGGCCCGCGCCAGGACATAGCCACCCTGGAGTACCGCGGCGATGGTGGCCGCCGTCCTGGTGGCGTCCAGCGCGGCCGGGTATTCGCCCTTCTTCTTGCCCTCGGAAATGATCTCGGCGAGCCGGCCGCGGAGCCACTGGAAGGTCTCGTCGATCGGTGCGCGCAGGGCCGGATCGGCGATCACGTCGGGGTCGGAGGTCAGCCGGCCCATCCGGCAGCCCCTGAGCACCTCCCGGTCGCGCTCGAGGTACCGGGTGATCCGGTCGGTCGCCGTACCGCCGCTGCTGAACTGCTCTTCGGCGGCCGCGCGCAACTCGGCACCGGACCGCTCGATCGCCGCCCTGGCGAGCTCGGCCTTGCCGCTGAAGTGGTGGTACATGCTGCCCTGGCCGGCCTCCGCGGCGAGCTGGATCGCCTTCGGGCTGGTGCCGACGTAACCCCGTTCCCAGAGCAGTTCCTGGGTGCTCCGGATCAACCTTTCCGCTGTCTCCACGCCGTCACTGTACCCACTCGTAGGTACAGCAGAATTCGCGACTATTGTTACCGGTTGATTTCAGGCTGTTGTCCAGACCGGGCCGACCGGGTGCCGCACCACAGCGGCGGCGGGGTTCGAGGCACGGCCGGATCTGACCCCGCCTGGGTCCAACAGATAGTCTCGGCCAACATGTGCACCCAGGTCGCGATCGCCGTCATCACCTTTCGGCGACCCAGCCTGCTGAAGTGCCTGCTCGACAGCCTGCTGGCCCAGGAACTTCCGGAGGGCTCCGGCTACCAGGTGCGCATCATCGTGGTCGACAACGACGACGAGGGATCAGCGAGCGAGGTGATCGCACTCGCCGCCAAGGACGGCCGTTATCCGGTCGTGGCGGCCGTGGAACCCGAGCCCGGTATCCCGTTCGCCCGGGAGAAGTCGGTCCGGCTCGCCTGGGACGACGACGCGCTGATCTTCGTGGACGACGACGAGGAGACCCCGCCCGGCTGGCTGGCCGCCCTGCTGGACGCGTGGGAGACGACCGGCGCCGATGTGGTCACCGGCCCGGTCAAGGGCATCCTGCCGCCCGGCGCACCCGCCTGGAACCGGTACAGCGACGTGCACGACTCGACCGGGCGGCACCAGACCGGCGACGCGCTGAACAAGGCGTACACGAACAACACCCTGGTCGCGCGGCACGTCTACCACTCGGTGACGCCGAGCTTCCACCCCGCCTTCCGCTACACCGGGTCCAGCGACCTGCACTTCTTCCTCCGGGTGCACCGGGCCGGGTTCCGGATCGTCTGGTGCGAGCAGGCCCGGATCCACGAGAACGTGCCGCCCGCGCGCACCACCCTGCGCTGGCTGATCCGCCGCGCCTTCCGCTCCGGCAGCGGCGACACCATCAGCCGGCTGCTGATCCGGCCGGGCGCCGGAGGCTACGTGCAGGTGCTGGCCTATTCTTTGGCCCGGATCGTCTCGGCCGCGGGTTTCGGCCTCGGCGGTCTGGTACTGCTCCGCAAGGCGTACCTGCTGAAGGCTGTCCGCCGGTTCTTCTCGGGGATCGGCAGTCTCGCGGGGATAGTAGGGATCAACCACGACGAGTACCGGGAGCGGCACCATCCTGACGGTGACGACGCTGTGCCAGGCGATCTGGAAGGTGGAGCAGGAACTGGACCTGCTGACCTGGCGGATCAACGGAGCACACCCCTGGCCGATCATCCGGATGCGGGTCTTCCATGAGCTGACCAGGCGCAGCGGACTGCACGGCAACCCGCACCCGGTCCGCCGTACCCGCTCTGACCAGGCACGACTCGTCGCCCGGCACGTCGCGGGCACCGTGACCCGCAACCCGTTCCTGGCCCGCGGCCCGTTCGACGCCCTGGTGGTCCCGCACCCGCGGAAACCGGGCGGTGTCGAGATCTACACCGACCGGTTGCGCGCCGCCCTCGGAGACTCGGCCCTGGTGATCGACTCCGGCATCAACGGGACCCCGCTGACCGGCAGCCGCAACCTCGACTTCTTCACCTCGGCCTCGGGGGCGATCCCCAGCCGCTCGGTCGACGCGCGGTGCAGCGAGATCGCCGACGCCCTGGAAGGCCTGACCGGGGTCAAGGTGCCGATCGGGGCACTCGTCGCCCGCGAACTCCCGAAGCACATCCGGCTCCGCGCGCTCTACCGCTCGCTGCTCAAGCGCCGGCGGATCAAGACCGTGTACGTCGTGGTCGCCTACTTCCACCAGCACATCGTCGGCGCAGCGCGTGATCTGGGGATCCGGGTGGTCGAGCTCCAGCACGGCGCGATCAGCCCGTTCCACCTCGGCTACAGCTACCCGGGCCGGCCGGTGGTGGCGGACCAGCCGGACGAGCTGTGGACCTTCGGCTCGTACTGGTCCGAGGTGGCGGAACTGCCGGCCGGGATGCGGACCCAGGTGGTCGGGGCGTCGTTCATCCAGCCGCTGTCGGAGGAACAACTGGCAGCGAAGGATCCGCGGCGAGTGGTGTTCCTGTCACAGGGGACGATCGGGCCACTGCTGCTCGAGTACGCCGTCGCGCTGGCGGAGGCCCGGCCGGAGCTCGAGGTGATCTTCCACCTCCATCCGAGCGAGCGCTCCAACGACTACCCCGCGCCTTCGTCGGTGCGGGTCTCGTCGGAGGACATCCTCGGGCTGTTGGCGTCGGCCACCTACCAGGTGGGCGTGGCGACCACCGCGCTCTTCGAGGGCATGGTGCTCGGGTGCCGGACGGGCGTGGCGGATCTGCCGGGGCACGAGTACCTGGACCCGGCGATCGAGCGCGGTGACGCCGTACTGGTGCCGAGCCCCGAGGTCCTGGCGACCGGGCTGGCCACTTTGCCCCGGAGCAGCGACCCCACGGCGTACTACGCGCCCCTCGCGCTGCCGCTCTGACCTCAGCCGAGCGGGCTCGCAGTACGGGCTGGGTATGGCGGCTAGGGCGTGCGGCCGATGAAGCCCAGCAGGCGGTCCTGCAGCGGCGCGTCGGCCGGAACCATGACCTCCGGGCCGAAGACCTCGACGCCTGGTCCGAAGGCATCCGGGGTGCGGTACATCTCGATCACCTCGGGCGGGATCGCCGAATTGCTCGACCACAGCCGCTCGACGTCGCCCGGGTCCATGGTCTCGTCCTGGCCGGTCGCCCGGGCCAGGTCCCAGCCGTGCAGGACCAAGTCGTCGCTGATCACCTGGTCGATGTGCGCCTCGGTCGTCATCCGGCCGGCCGGGGTGTCGGACTCCTGCTTCGCGAGCGCCGGATCGTCCAGCACCGCCTCGACCGCGGCCCGCGCCGCCTGGAACGCCGCCAGCGGGTCCTCCTGCACAGTTGTGGCACCGTCGAGGGATCGGCCGGCCGGCATCAGCATGTAGCCGTGCATGCCGACGATGTGGTCGACCACGTCGCGCGCGGTCCACTTCTCGCAGGGCGACTGGTCGCCCCACTGCTCCGGCCGCACCGCGGCGACCTTGTGCTCGAACGCCGCCGCCCGACGGCGATAGCGCTCCGCGATCTCTTCCATCTCGCCCTCCCCTTCTCGGCACCCGACTCTCGGTCGGCTGCCGTGGCGACGAGTATGCACCTCGGCTCGGTCAGTCTGAAGGCACCGGGAACACCGAAGCCGCCGACCCGGAAATGTCGGTGGAGGCTTCTACGCTCGCGGGCATGAAGTTGGTGGAGCTGGGGCGGACGGGGTTGAGGGTCAGTCGGTTGGGGCTCGGGTTGGCCTCGCTGGGTGGGATGTTCGCCGCAGTGCCGGAGCAGCAGGCCGTCGCCACGATCGACCGGGCCTGGGAGCTCGGCATCCGCCTCTTCGACACGGCTCCCGTCTACGGCTATGGGCTGTCCGAACAGCGGGCCGGGCTCGCGCTGCGCGGCCGGCCGCGGGGCGAGTTCGTCCTCTGCAGCAAGGTCGGCAGGCTGATCGAGCCGGGCGGACCGGACATCCAGCCGATCTGGGCCGAGCCGCCGGCCGGACTCGGTCCGCGACTCGACTACTCCTACGCCGCCGTCATCCGCTCCTTCGAGGACAGCCTCAGCCGGATGGGGATCGACCGCATCGACATCCTGCACATCCACGACCCGGACCTCGACTTCGCGACGGCGTCCACCGAGGCGTTCCGTGCCCTGGCCGAGCTTCGCGGCCGCGGCACGATCCGGGCGATCTCCCTCGGCATGAACCACGCGGACGTCGCGGCCCGCTTCCTCCGCGAGACGGGCCCGTCCGGCCCGGACTGCGTCCTGCTCGCCGGTCGCTACACCCTGCTCGACCAGACCGGCGCCGACGAACTCCTCCCGCTCTGCTACAACCTCGGCGTCGCAGTACTGGCCGCCGGCGTCTTCCAGGGCGGCGTACTCGCCGACTCCTCGGACGGAGCCCCGCACGGCTACGCCACAGTCCCACGAGCACTTGCCGCGCGCATCAGCGGACTACGCACGCTCTGCCGCCAGTACGACGTACCGCTGCTGGCCGCCGCGATGCAGTTCCCGCTCGCACACCCATCCGTCCCGGCGGTGGTCGTCGGCGCTCGGAGCCCGGCCGAGATCTCCGAGGTGGCGTCCCTGCTCGACGAGGAGATCCCGGCCGATTTCTGGTCGGCGCTCGAGCGGGAAGGCTTGATCGCCGCCAGCGCGTGCGCCGGCTGACCCATCCGGACTCGCTATGCCCGGCGGGTGGGGTGGCTGATGACCGGCCGGACTGGTTACGGTCAGGGTCTGGCGACCGGAGGGTGGACCGATGCGGTTCATGTTGTTGCACAAGTCCAACGAGGGGCTCGAGGCAGGCCAGCCACCTGACCCCGAGATGCTGGCGCGCGCCGACGCGGTACTGGAGGAGATGCGCCAGGCCGGCGTCCTGCTCACCGCCGAGGGCCTGCTCCCGAGTTCCCGCGGCGCCAGAGTCGCCTTCCCCGACGGCAAGGAGGCCCGCGTCATCGACGGCCCCTTCACCGAGACCAAGGAACTCGTCGCCGGCGTCTCGATCATCCGCGTCGACTCCAAGGACGAGGCCGTCCGCTGGGCCCTCCGCTTCGCCGCCGCCGACCCCGGCACCGAGATAACCATCCTCGAGATCGCCGACTGACCGGCCCCACGAGACCGCTCCCTGAAGCCGGGTCCACAGCAAGTGGAGCTCACCCCGGCGGACGCCCTAGGCGGAGCGTCAGGGCCAGAGCTGCAGCAGCGGTCAGACAGATAGCGGCGGTGGCGAGGACCAGCGAGCGGTAGCCGACGGTAGTGGCGATGACGGCCGCGCCGAGTGGGGCAGTTGCTCGGGCGATGGTGGTGGGCGTGTTGAGGATGCCCGCGATGGTCGCGTAGTCCTGGTCGCCGTACCGATCGAGCAGGATCGCAGGGATCGCGATCGAGGCGACTCCGAAGCCCAGACCGAACAGCACCAGACAGCAGGCCGCACCGGTGACGGTCCGGCCGAGAAACGGCAGCAACCCGATCGCAGCAGCTTGCAAGGCGATGATGGCCGCCGTGATCGACGCTATGCGCAACCACCGCTGCAACACCGTCGTAAGCACCCGGCCGGTGACCGACAACAGCCCGAGCAGGCCCGTGAGGCTCGCGGCGACGGTGGCCGAATGTCCGAGTCTGGTGAGCAACACGACCAGGTGAACCGCCACGATCGCGAGCGCCGCACCGTGCAGGACGAAGGCGAACGCGAGGAGCCAGAAGCCCACGTCGCGGAGCACCCGGCCCGGCGAACCACGCCGGCGCTCTCGTCCGGCAAGCGGCCGGGTACCGCGCAACGCGACCGCGTGCAGCGGAACGGTGACCACGGCAACGATCAGTGCGAGCACGACCAACGCGCCACGCCAGCCGTAGGCGTGGACGAGCAGTCCGGTCAGCGGGATGAAGATCGAACTCGCGAAGCCTGCGACCAGAGTGACGCCCAGCAACGCGTTGGTCCGCTTCCCCGCAGCGGTGACCGCGACGATCACGGCGAACGCCGGCTGGTACAGCACCATCGCCGATGCCGCGCCGACAGCGACGAACACCCCATAGAGCTCGACAGTCGTCTGAACCTGCGACCACGCCAGCACCGCCGCGGCACCAAGCAGCGAACCCGCCGTCATCAGGGCATGTCCACCATGACGATCCAGCCAGCGGCCGACGGGTATCGCCAGTGCTGCGCTCACCAGTACTGCGAGAGTCAGCGCGCCCGTGACGGTCGGCGCGGAGATCCCGAGATCCGTGCTCATCGGCTCGAGCAGCACGCTGAACGCGTAGTACAGGACGCCGTAGCCGATGGTGGTGCTGACGGCCAGTGCGGCAATTACGTCGGGCCGCGAACCGCCGCGGCGACCACCTGTCCCGGCAGAACCGGTGTCGGTGACCGTCGCGGCGGTGTGGAGCATCAGTTGCAGCAGCCCTTTTGGTTGGTGGGCTCGGAGTCGACCACTGTGAGGAGGCCGCCGGTGATTCCGGTGGCCAGGCCTCGGCTGGCTGGGGCGGCCAGGTCGACTGTCTGCGGTGCGGGACCGCAGCAGCCGCCGCTGGACTCGGAGTCGCTGTCGCCGTAGGCGAGGTTGGAGGAGCAGACGCCGGTTTCTGGCAGGGCTAGTTGGACGTCGCGGGCGGCGGCCCAGTCGCCGGCGAGGGCCGCTACCACCGAGCGGGCCTGCTCGTAGCCGGTGGCAAGGAGGAACGTCGGGGCGCGACCGTAGGACTTCGCTCCGATCGCGTAGTAGCCGGGCTCGGGATGAGCGAGCTCGTCGGCACCATGCGGCGGCACCGTGCCGCAGGAGTGCTGGTTCGGGTCGATCAACGGCGCCAGCGCCCGCGTGGACCCGAGGATCGGATCCAGGTCGAGCCGCAACTCCCCGACAATCCCGTGATCCGGACGGAACCCGGTCGAGTTCACGACCGTGTCGGCGACGACCCTGCGGTCGCCGGTGACCAGCTCAACCCGGCCGTCGGCGGTCTTCGCGACCGCTTCGATCCGGAAGCTGCTGACAAGCTCTACCCGGCCTGAGCGGACGAGTTTGTGGAGGCGGGAGCCGAGGGCGCCGCGGGCGGGGAGTTCGTCGGCGTCGCCGCCTCCGTAGGTGCGGGCCTGGTCGGCGCCGCGGACTACCCAGACCACCTCGGTGCCGGGGACCTGCTCGGCCAGTTCACCGAGATCCAGCAGCGTCGTCGCAGCGGAGTGACCCGCACCGACGACCGCAGTACGGCGGCCGGCGAAGCGCTCGCGGTCACGGCCCAGTACGTCGGGTAGCGCGCGGGAGATCGACCCTGCGGCGTCATCCTCGCCGCGCGCGGGGATGCCTGAGCCGCCGAGCACGTTCGGGCGGCGCCAGGTGCCGGCCGCGTCGACCACTGCCGAGGCGAGGAGTTCGGTGCCATCCGCCAGCCGGACGAGGAACGGCGCGTCCTCCCGGCCCGCAGTACGGATGCGGTCGAAGCCGAGCCGGGTCACGGCGACAACCGGCGCGTTGTAGCGGATCTTGTCAGTCAGCGGCGCAGTCTTCGCCAACGGCGCGAGGTAGTCGTCGATCAGGTCGCCGCCCGTGGGCAAGGTGTCGGGATCGGGCGCGTTCCAGCCGCCAGCCTGCTCCAGCAAGCGCTGCGCGGCCGAGTCGATGTCGTAGCGCCAAGGGCTGAAGAGTTTGACGTGCCGCCACTCGTCGATCGCGGCGGCCACGCCCGGACCAGACTCCAGTACGGCGAAGTCGAGGCCGCGCTCGGCCAGGTGGGACGCCGCGGCAAGCCCGATCGGGCCTGCACCGATGACCACGACCGGGAGGTCGGGCTGGGTGACGCTCATGGGTGAGTCTCCAAGCTGTGCGTGAGGTGCTCGGCGAGACGGCCGGGCTCGCCGAGTGCGGGACAAAATAGATGTTCATCTAAACAGCGATGTCCACGTTGCCTCTTGAATAGACAGATGTCAAGATAGACGCATGTCGAAACAGCAGGAGGCCGAAGTCCGCGCCGGCGGTTGTTGCGCGCCGATCAGCGTGTCTCCGCTCGACCCGGCCCAGGCCGTCGAGGGCGCGACCGTCTTCAAGGCGCTCTCCGACCCGATCCGGCTCCGGCTGATGTCGATCATCGCCTCGTCCGGCGAGGAGGTCTGCGTCTGCGACATCACCCCGCACTTCGACGTCAGCGGGCCGACCATCTCGCACCACCTACGCGTACTACGCGAGGCCGGCCTGGTCGACTGCGAACGCCGTGGCACCTGGGTCTACTACTGGCCGATCCCCGACCGCCTACAGTGGCTCTCCACCCTTCTGGCCACGCCGTGAACACCCCGGAAGTTCTCTTCGTCTGCATCCACAATGCCGCGCGGTCGCAGATGGCTGCGGCTCTGCTGGATCACGCGGCGACTGGGAGGGGCTCGACGTCGTCGCGGTTCGCCCGATCCGCGACGAGATCGACCGGCGGATGCGCGAACTACTTGCCGAGTTGATCCCAGAGTGATCAGAAATCCTCGGTGACACCTTCTTCGGCGGTGACGAGAGCATCGATCGCGGCGAAGAAGCGGGCGATGCCGGGGAGGTTGCCGCCCTTCTCGCGGGACGCGGCGAAGTCCTCGGGGGTCGCCCACTCGACGATGTCCAGCCACTCGCCGTCCGGCAGGCGCACTAACTGCGCGCGGACGAACCCGGTCCGGTCGGCCTCGAAGTCTTTCAGCATCCCCGGCCGCGAGGCGAGCAGTTCCCCGGTCTTCTCGGCCGCCACCTTGAACCGGGTCAGTTCGATCGTGCTCATCGCCATCTCCACTAGTCATCGATCCTGATAGTCACTATCGATGACTATATCCTGCGTCAGGGATCAGGAGTTGGAAAGGGCGAGGTGGAGCAGTGGGTAGGGCTTGCCGAGGCCGTCCAGGGCTGAGCGGCCGACCTGATGGAAGCCCTCGTGCAGGTAGAAGCCGACCGCCTGCGGGTTCTGCTCGTTGACGTCGACGGTGGTCGCGCCGAAGACGGTCACCGCGTGCCGGAGCAACAGCTTGCCGCCGCCCTGACCGCGGACGGCCGGGTCCAGGAACAGCATCTCGACCTTGTCCCCCTCGACCCCGACGAAGCCGACCAGCAGATCGTCGTCGTCCCGCAGTACGGCGAGGTGCCGGATCTCGCCGAAGGAGGCGTGCACCAGCGGACGGAACAGCGCGATGTCCGCATCGGTGACGAAGTCGTGCGTCGCCCGGACGGACGCCTCCCAAACCTGCGTCGCCCGGTCGTGCTCGTCGTCCCGGATCTGCGTAACCCTCACCACAACCCCCTGATCAGCCCTCCCCGACGGTAGAGCGGCAGCCCGTCGGGCGCGACCGGATTAGCTCTCCAGGTTTGTGGCGGCCCAGCCGGCGATGTCGTCGCGGCGGATGGCGGCGGCCATCAGATCGGGGAAGAGATCGGGCGTGCACGCGAAGGTCGGGATGCCGAGCTCGGCGAAGGCGGCCGCGTTGTCGGCGTCGTAGGACGGCGTACCCGAGTCGGCCAGCGCGAGCAACGCGATCAGCTGGACGCCGGAGTCGACGAGCGAACGGACCCGGCGGAGCAACTCCTCCCGCGAGCCGCCTTCATAGAGGTCGCTCACCAGCACCATCACCGTCTCCGCCGGGCGGCTGACCAGACCCTCGCAGTACGCAAGGGCGCGGTTGATATCGGTCCCGCCGCCGAGCTGGGTGCCGAAGAGTACGTCGACCGGGTCGTCCAGCTCCTCGGTCAGATCCACCACCGCTGTGTCGAAGACGACCAGGCTGGTCCGCAGCGCCCGCATCGACCCCAGTACTGCGCCGAACAGGCTGGCGTAGACGACCGACTCCGCCATCGACCCCGACTGGTCGATCGCCAGCACCACATCACGTTGCACGCTGTGATTGCGCCGGGCATAGCCGACCAACCGATCCGGCACGATCGTGCCGAGCGAGGGCGAGAAGTGCTTCAGGTTGGCCCGGATCGTTCGGTCCCAGTCGATGTCCGAGTGACGCGGCCGCCCGGTCCGGCCGGCGCGGTCGAGCGCGCCGGTCACGGCGGCCCGGGTTCGCTCGGCCAGGCGTTCCTCGAGCTCGACCACCACTCGGCGGACGACCTCACGGGCGGTCTGCTTGGTCTCCTCCGGCATCACCTCGTTCAGCGCGAGCAAGGTGCTGACGAGGTGGACGTCGGGCTCGACCGCGTTGAGGAGCTCGGGCTCCATCAGCATCCGGGTGATGCCAAGCCGCTCGACCGCGTCACGCTGCATCACCTGGACGACCGTGCTCGGGAAATAGGTCCGGATGTCGCCCAGCCAACGAGCCACCCGGGGTGCCGACGAACCCAGTCCGGCCGATCGCTTGGTCCCCGGCTCGCCCCGCTCCGCGTCGTACAAAGCAGCCAGGGCCGCGTCGACGGATCTGTCCGCGGCGGACAACGTCGTACCGGTCTCCGGGTCGGCCTCGCTGCCGAGCACCATTCGCCAACGGCGCATGCGTTCGTCTTCGGACACCGTCACACCCCCAGCAATCTCGCCACGACCGGCAACACGGATGCCGCCAGCAACGAATCCAGCTCGTTGTCGTCAGCAACCACCATGGCAGCGGGATCACCCAGCGCGCGGGCCCGGTCCCCGATCGACCGGCGCTCCGGCGAGGCGAAGGTCCCGAAGGTACGCCGGAGCAACGGCAGCGCCTCTAGGAACGCGTCGTCGGGGATCGCCGTCAGCCACGAGTCCACCAACGCGAGCAGGCGTTCGTCGTGCACCAGCAACAGACCACCACCGGCCAGGAATCCCTCGACATAGCCGGCGGCATCGGCGGTCGGAGTACCGGGGGAGAGCGCCCGGCCCAACCGGAGCGCAACCTCGGCGGCATCCAGTCGCGAGGTGTCGAGCATCAGCCGGGTCAGCCGTCCGGCGATCAACGGCGGCACCGACGGTCGCCCGCTGAGGACTTCCAGCGTCGCCAACCACTCGAGCCGGACGGCCTCGTCGAGCAAGGCGGTCGCATCCTGCACCCCGTCGATCAGTTCGAGCACCGACGCCGCGGCCTCGGGATCCAGCCCGTGCACGGTCCGCCCGAGCCCGGCGCACACTCGCGAGACCATCCGCCCGGCGACCAACCCCAGTCCCTCGGCAGAGCTTCCACGCACATCGCCATACCGAGCGGATCGCGCCAACGCGGGCAGCGCGGCCATCAGATGACCTACGTCGGCGTCCTTCGCCGCCCTGGTGTCGACGCCCTGCAGCAGAGCCGGCAACGCCTCGGCCAGATCAGCGAGCAGCGACCGCTCAAGCGCAGAAGTCACCTCGGCCAACGTGGACGACTCGTCGGCGACCCGCAGCATCACCGTCGTCGCAGCACCGAGCACGGTCGTCCCATGAGCACCGGCGGCTACGAGATCGACCTCCAGACCGGGATCCCAGGCGAGCGTCCAGGTCTCCCGGAACGTGCCCTGGTTGCGTCGCTCGTCAGCTGTCGGGACTCCCCAGTCGATACCGAGAATCCGCAACCGGTGCAACAATCTCGACTTCTCCAGGTCGTTCGGCTTCCGGAGGTCGAGCTCCACCACGCGTTCGGCGGCGTCCCGCTTCAACCGCAACCGCCTGGCCTGTGCGGCAAGGTCCGCCGCCACCGGCGCCTGCGGAGTGTCACCCGGTACCGCGCCGAGCAGCTCGCCCACCACAGCCTCGCGAGTGACCAGGTCGAGCAGTACGTCGTTGCCGCCGCACATGACCGCCCGGGTGGCCTCCGTGACTTCGCTCAACCCGGCGAGCGGTCGCTCCCGCAGCGCAGCCAGGGTTTCCGCCAACCGGACAGCCTCGATCACGTGAGCACTCGACACCGGCAGGTCCTCGGCCCGCAGTACGCGCGCGACCTTGCCGAGCCAGCGCGCGGTGATCTGGTCGGGCGCCGTGAACAGATGGTGGTACCAACCAGGCGAGGTGACGCCGGCGCCGTACCCGCTGGAGCTCGCGAGCCGGCCGTGCGTCCACGGCACCCAGGTGCAGGCGACCTTGCGTTTGGGCAGTCCCTTGAGGATGCGCGCGTCGTGAGTTGCCGGGGGCAACGGCGCTTGCAGAGCAGGCACATGCCAGGCGCCACAAATCACGGCGATCCGCTCGAATCCCTCTCGCAGCGCCTTGCGCAGCACCGTGCGCATGTAGGCCTCGCGCTGCGCCTCGCGGCCGGCCGCCGTCTCGTCCCGGCGCAGCTCACCCATCGCCTCCGCGATAACCGTGAACGGTTCGGCCCCGTCCCGCCGATGCTCGATCACGTCGTCCCACCAGCGCTCGGGATCGTCGTACCCACCAGCCGCGGCCAGCGTCGCCAGCGGATCCGCCGACAGCCCCCGCCGCTCCGAGCGATCCGAGCTGCCGAACTGGTACGCCGCCGGCAGATCGCAGAACCGTACCGGTACTCCGGCCGCCAGCGCGTGCCGGATCGCCTGCCATTCGGGGCTGAACACCGCGAACGGCCAGAAGGCGGCCCGGGTCGAATCGTCCACCGCATAGGCGAGCAACGCCACCGGCGGCACCATCTCCTCCGATGCGGCGAGCTCCACCACCTTGTCGGCCTCGGGCGGTCCCTCGATCAGCACGACGTCAGGCTGCAACTCCGTCAGGGCGGCCGCCAGCGCCCGGGCCGAACCCGGTCCATGGTGCCTGATCCCGAAGAGGTGAACGGTCATCCGGTGATGTCCCTGCAGGCCCGGTAGAAGTCGGCCCATCCGTCCCGCTCGCGGACCACCGTCTCCAGGTACTCCGACCAGACCACGCGATCCGCCGACGGATCCTTGACCACGGCTCCGAGGATGCCGCCCGCCACATCATTCGAGCGCAGTACGCCGTCGCCGAAGTGCGCCGCGAGGGCGAGACCACCGGTCACCACGCTGATCGCCTCCGCGGTCGACAGCGTGCCGGACGGCGACTTCACCGCGGTCCGGCCGTCCTCGGTCCGCCCGGCGCGGAGCTCCCGGAACACCGTGACCACCCGGCGGATCTCGTCCAGCGCGTCGTCCTGCTGCGGCAGTTCGAGCGACGACCCGAGCTGCGCAACCCGGCGCGACACGATCTCCACCTCGTCCTCGGCGGAATCCGGCAACGGCAGCACGACCGTGTTGAAGCGCCGCCGGAGCGCGCTCGACAGCTCGTTCACGCCCTTGTCGCGATCATTGCTGGTGGCAATGACGTTGAATCCCTTGCGGGCCTGGACCTCCGTGCCCAGCTCGGAGATCGGCAGCGCCTTCTCGGACAGGATCGTGATGAGGGCGTCCTGGACGTCGGACGGCATCCGGGTCAGCTCCTCGATCCGGGCGATCTTCGCGTCCGCCATCGCCCGGAACACCGGACTCGGCACCAGCGCCGCCTCACTGGGGCCCTGGGCAATCAACTGCGCGTAGTTCCAGCCGTAGCGGATCGCCTCCTCGGCGGTGCCCGCGGTCCCCTGCACCAGCAAGGTGGAATCCCCGCTGATGGCCGCCGCGAGGTGCTCGCTGACCCACGTCTTCGCAGTACCCGGTACGCCGAGGAGCAGCAGCGCGCGATCCGTCGCCAGCGTCGCGACGGCGACTTCCACGAGACGCCGCGGGCCCACGTATTTCGGCGTGATCTCCATGTCTCCCGCCTTGCCACCCAGGAGATACGTCACCACCGCGGCCGGGGACATCCGCCAGGCAGGCGGCCGCGGCCGGTCGTCCGCGGCGATCAGCGCGGCCAGCTCTCCCGCGTACTCGTCCTCAGCGTGCGGGCGCAGGATTGCAGGGCTCACGGTCATGACAGCTCCTCGTACATCTCACGACGGAAGATCAGGGTCTCGACAAGACGCCGCCGCCAGGTGTCTTCCTCACCAGTCGGCTCACGAGTGATCAGATGGTTCAGTACGTCGGCCGGAACCGCGCGCGCGGCGATGCTCGCCAGCCGGGCCCAACTGCGAGCGGCTCCTACCTTCGCGAGCTGATCGAGCACGAAGGCCCCCAGTGGCGCCGGCCACGGCACGGGTAGTCCGCCGACCAGGTCCGCGAGGTCGATCCTTGCCCGCAGCAACTCGATGGCGGACACCCACTCCTCCGGTGGCAGGGTCCGCAGCAGCTCGGCGGTCCGGTTGTCCGTCGTGGCGCCCGTGGTGAGCAAGGCGCGCGCCCAGTCGGCTGATCGCTCGCGCACGGCCGCCTCCGCCCAGGCGACCTGAAGGACCTCCGGGGCACACCCTTCGACCGGCATCCCGAGCTGCTCGAGCTTGGAGGCGGACAACGGCGCCGCGGCAAGGACCTGCCTGAACCACCAGGCCCGCTTGCCGAGCCCCTCGTGCGGTTGCGGGTCGATTCCGTCCCGCAACATCGACGGGTCAACCTTGGTCGGCAGGGTGACCGCGATGACCCCTTGGCTGACCGTCAGATGGGACCACACCCGCCGCGCCATGCGTTCGCCGTACTGCGAACCGGGGATCCGCGCGAGCAGGGTCGCCGCGGCCCGGCGTACTTCCTTCGCGCGGTCGTCGAGGGCGGCCTCGCAGAACTCCTCGTCGGCCGGCGACAACTGCTCAGCAAGCAGCCCGAGGAAGTCCAGCCGGGTGGCGGCGGGTTCGGTCGGCCAGACCTCCTGGAGCGCCTCGAGCGCAGCAGCGGGATCACGGCGACGCAACGAGCGCAACCAGCTCCGGCGCTGCAGGACGTTGCCATGCGTCCAGATCGCCGGATCGTTGCCCTCCACAACCGCATCGTGCAGGAACCGCCAGTCCGGGTTGAGCTCCGCGAGCCAGCTCGCCCGCCGCCCGGCCGCCGCGACCACCAACGGCCGGTACTCCGCGCGGTTGCGCGCGTAGTCGGCTAGCGCGGGAAGGTGTTCCGGCGGAACACCCCAGCCTCGTTCGTTCGCCGCGCGCAGCCACTCGCCGAGCGCAGCGGTCTGGAAACCGGTGAGCATCGCGGCGAGTCTGCGGATCGCCACCGGTCTTGGGAGCGGACGGTCTTCCCCCGCGGCAGGTTCGAGCGGCGTGAGGCCTTCGAGCGGCGTGCGGCCGGCTCGTTTGTAGAGGGTCGCGAGCGCGGCAGCGTCGAGCAAGCCCCCGTCGCCCAACTGCTCCTGGATCTTCTCCGGCAGCTCCTCGAACCGCGGCGGCCGCCGCTCGGTCCCGAGCAACGCCGAACTGACCAAGCCGTCCCAGCCCCTCATGACAGGATCACCGGCCGATCGCCGTCCCAGCAGGTCATCGGCTTGAACCCGGCGCGATTCCACTCGCCGGCCACCGTCACGGGATCACCGGCCGAGACCGCGAGCAGCTTCCACAGATCCACGCCGGGTAGCACCTCCAACGCGTCACCCGCTTGATCCACGAGCGCCCAGTTCTCGCCGTTCTTCGCCGGACGCACGTCTGCCAGGACGAGCGGCCAGCGCTCGTTCCAGGGATCCGCAGCCAGCGATTCGACGTACGACGCCAGCGCCTGCTTGGCGTTCAGGCCACCCGGCCTCGGGGAGGGCAGGCGGGGTGCCGTCTGAGTGAGAAGGGCGCGCATCGGCAAGGCGCCCGGGTAGAACGACAGCACGCCGGGGACAAGCTCGCCCGGACGGGCCGGAAGGGGATCGAGTTGCCGCCCGGCCGGCGCGAAGTTGAGGATCAGCGCGAGCCTGCCGGTGGTCACCCCGCGCAGCCACAAGCGCCGTACGGTCAGGCGGTCGTCCGGCTCGATCACCCGGCCGAGAACGAGCCAGTCGTCCTCGACCTTCTCCCCTTCGGCCAGAACCCGCGCGGTTTCAACCGTCCAGCCGATCCTGGACTGCACAGTGTCGGCCAGTGCGGGCGGCAGCTCGCCGAGCCTGCCGTGGGCGGACACCACCAGGTGGATGAGGGACAACTCCTCCAGCAGTTCGCCGGGCCAGCCGTGTCCGCGCCCGACCACCCCGGCGGCTCGGCGTACGGCTCCTGCCACACCTGGAGCCTGCGCGTCCACCATGCGCGCAGCCAGCCGGCTCAGCTCGGAGTACCCGCGCTGCTCGAACCCGCTCAGCCCTCGGCGTACCTGGTCGTCCAACCAGCTCTGGAGCTCGGCCATGCCCGCCGAGACCCGATCAGCCCGCCGGGACGCCCGCTGTTGGGCCGCCAACGGGTCGGCTACCTCGCCCGGCTTCTTCTCAGCCCGCTCCGCAGACCGCTCGGCCCGACCGGCGCGCTCGGCCAGCCAGCCGGACACCCAGTCAGGTTCTTCAGCGGGTGGTACCTCGCCGGTCGCCCACAGCAACAGCAGCCCCAGAGCGTGCTTGCAGGGAAACTTCCGGCTGGGACACGAACACTTGAACGCAGGCCCGGCTAGCTCCACCACCGTCTGATACGGCTGCTTCCCACTCCCCTGGCACAACCCCCAGACCGCCTGCTCAGAAGCGCCAGCACCGGCCCACTTGGCCCCCCGAGCCTGCCCCTGCCCAGCCTTGGCCGAAGCAGCATCCGGCGCCAGCGCCAGCACCCGCTCCAATTCCCAAGCCACCCCGAGAGCATGCCACCTGACGCCGACAGCTCAACTCCCGAGCCGGTCGCTAGTGCCCTACCCGAACGCCTGCCGTTCGGAGTCGTAGGCGCCGCTCTCCGCACATGTGGCTTGAGGTCGACGAGTCCACCGACCCCGAGGGCCACCTGCTGGTCCACGCCACCGCCACGGACGTTTGCCAAAGGGGCGCATGCTGCCGCACGCGAGGTGTATCCGGGTCGGTCCGGGGCCCTCACAGGAGGAACGCCGAGAAAAGAGGCCGCCAAGACTGCGGCACAGCACCTCTCGCACGGGTCAGGATTCGGGGCAGCGACATCAGTCTCCGCGAGCCCTGAAGCAGACCGCACAAGCCGGAATATTCGCATTCGCAATAGCATGTATGTGATGACTTTCAATGATTCGTCCCTGCCGCCGGTCCTGCCGGAGGATGCCGCGTCCCTCGTGGCCGCGGTGACGGGTTCGGTTCTGCTGCCGGGCGACGCCGGATACGACGACGAACGCGCCGTCTTCAACCTGAATCACGACCTGGTACCCGCGGTGATCGTGGTGGCGGAGAGCACGGCCGATGTCCGGGCCGCCGTCGCCTTCGCGGCAGGGCAGCACCGGCCGGTCCTGGTGAAGACCACCGGCCACCAGATGGTCGGCCCGGCGCACGGCGCCGTCGTGATCGCGACCCGCCGGATGAATGACGTGGCCATCGACGCGGTCGGCCGCACGGCCCGGGTCGGCGCCGGAGCGATATGGGCAGAGGTCGTCAAGAAGGCTGCCGAGGCCGGGCTGGCTCCGCTGAACGGGTCGAATCCCACGGTGGGAGTCTCCGGTTACACCCTGGGCGGCGGACTCAGCCCGACCCTCGGCCGCTCCCACGGCTACGCCGCCGACCATGTCCGCTCGCTTGACGTGGTGACCGCGGACGGCGAACTGCGCCATGTCAACGCGCAGTCCGAACCCGACCTGTTCTGGGCGCTGCGCGGCGGCAAGGGCAACTTCGGCGTGGCCACCGCGCTTGAATTCGACCTGTTCCCGGTGCCCCGCCTCTACGGCGGCGGCATCTACTTCCCCGGTGAGCGTACGGCCGATGTGCTGCGCGCCTGGACCGCCTGGCACCCGGGCACGCCGGAGACCATGATCTCGTCGTTCGCCGTACTGCGGCTACGAGCGCTGCCCCAACTGCCCGAGTCCCTCTACGGGGAGTTCGTGGTGCACCTGCGGATCGCCTACAACGGCACGGCCGCGGACGGCGAGCGTATGGTGGCGCCGCTTCGGGCGGTAGCTCCGGCACTCCTGGACACCGTGGCGGACATGCCGTACACGAAGGTCGCGTCGATCCACAACGAGACGACCGAACCAGTGCCCTACTACGAACGGAGCATCATGCTACGGGAGTTCCCCGCAGATGCACTGGACAAGCTGGTGGAACTCGCCGGCCCGGACTCCGCAAACACCCTGACGATGGTCGAACTGCGTGCCCTGGGCGGGGCGTGGGACCGGGAGCCGGCGGTGCCCAACGCCGTGGCGACCAGGGGTCTGCCGTACGTCCTGCTGGGCGTCGCGGGCGGTCCGGTGTCGGAGGAACAGCAGCTCAAGGAGTCGGTCGCGGTGCTGCTCGACGGTATGGAGCCCTGGCGGGGCGACCGACGGCTGGTGAACAACCTCGCGCCGGACGAGGCAACCGACGCCGCCGCGATCTACGGCCCAGAGCGCTACAAGCGCCTGGCGGCCGTCAAGAAGACCTACGACCCGACGAACATGTTCCGGATCAACCACAACGTGGCGCCCGCCGCCTGAGCGGACACTGGCAGCCGGGCAGAGCCGGACGTGATCGTTTCGTCGATCCTGTCCGGCTCCACCGCCTCGAGCAGAGCCCGCCCGGGGGCACCGGCACCGCCACACGACTCCCACGCAGCGACCCGCAGACCCCCAAACCCCGTCAGGCCGAAATGCTGACGCACGTGCTTCGGCCCGGCCCGACCCTGCGGGTGCCGATTAATCATCCGGCCTGGTCAGGCGGCATGGTGGTACTCGTGGAGGGTTCCGCCGAGTCGGTCCCGTCGATGAACCTTCAGACGTCTGATCGAGTGTCCTTTCTCAGCCCCCACTGACGTTCCTCACCGTAGGGACGGAGAATGACAGTTCACTGACTCAGCGCGAGGACCGCGCGCGGTATCCCTTCAGGACGGGAGTTTCCGGGTGTCGATCAGCCGCTGGGCGACGTCGCGGAGCTTGATGTTGTTGTCCTGGGAGTAGCGGCGCAGGACCGCGAACGCCTGGTCGCCGTCGATGCCGGAGCGCTCCATCAGGATGCCCTGGGCCTGGCCGATCAGCTTGCGCGCGTCGATCGCGTGCCACAGCGAGGCCTCCTGGCGCGCGTTCGACAACGCCACCGAGGCGTGCCGGGCGAGGATGTGCGCGACCGCGTCGTCGTCGGCCTCGAACGCGTCGGGTTCGGTGTTGAACAATTGCAGCACGCCCAACGTCGAGCCGCTCGTGTGCAGCCGGACGGTCAGCACACTCCGCAGACCGAGCGCCGCGGCCTTCGGACCCCACAGCGGCCAGCGATCGTCGCTCTCGGTGTCGGCGATCAGGATGGTGTCGCGGTTCGCGAGCACAGCGAGCGAAGGGCCCTCGCCGCAATCGAGCTGGAGCTGGTCGGACTGTTCGACGAGCGGATCGGTGACGGCGATCGTTTCGAACTGCCGCCCGCGTTGCGCCAAGGCCACGCCCGCATGGGTGCAGCTGACCGCCTGTAACGCGAACTGGACGACCGCCTCGACGGTCTCGGTGAGACCCGTCTCCTCGTGCAGCTCGACCGCCAGCCGGGCGAAGACGTCCGCGACGTCCGCTCCGTCATCACTTACGTCCACCAAGCCACCTCTCGTCCGGATCGCTGCTTCGGGCAGGCTGACCACTCACTTCCGATTATCGTCGATCAGTCCCCGGCTTACACGCCAACCTCGTTGCGCTCTCAGGCATCGACCCGCGCCGGCAGCAGCCGTGCTGCGTTCCCCATGGTTCTGGCTCTCCAGCCCTCGGCCGCGGGTGACGCGTCCAGGGCTGCCACCTGCTCCGCGATCGCCTCGTTCGGAGTGAAACCGTAGTCGCTGCCATAGAGCAGGCGGTCCACCCCTGCGACTGCTTCGAGGATCTGCAGTTGCCCCGGCACCGGCGTACCGGCGACGTCGTACCAGAGCTTCCGCAACTGGGAACTGACGGCGGGCAACTCGTCCACCGGCGCAGTGGAGTAGGTGTGCCGGAAGAGGTCCAGCCGATCGCCCAGCAGCGGCAGTACGTCGCCGGCGTGGGTGACGATGAACCGCACGTTCGGGTAGCGGGTGAAGATCCCGGTCAGCGCTAGGTCGGCCACCGCCCGGGCCTCGTCGAAGAGGAACTCGATCATCGGCCGCGGGCGGTCCAACGCGACCTGTCGCCACTGTGGAGGCGAGGTCGGGTGCAGGAAGACCACTGCGGACCGCGCGTCCAGCTCGCGCCAGAGGCGATCCCAAGACGGATCCCCCGGGTACTGCCCGCCCGCGTTGCTCGTCAGTACGACGCCGTCGGCGTGCAGGCTGTCGTAGGCGTACTCGAGCTCCACCAGCGCGCCGTCCACGTCCGGGAGCGGCAGGCTGGCGAAGAACCCGAACCGGCGCGGGTGGTCCTTGCCCAGCTCGGCGGCCGCCTCGTTCATCCGGCGGGCCAGCACCTGGGCCCGGAAGTCGTCCCCGAAGTGCACGCCCGGGGACGACACCGAGAGCACCGACCTGGTGATCCCGGTGTCGTCCATCAGGTCCAGCTGCCGACGCACGTTCCACTCGGGCCACCCCGGCATCCCGTCCGGGCGGAGGTGTCCGGCCCGCTCCGCCGCCGCGACGTACTCCGGCAGCAGGAAGTGGGCGTGAACGTCGATCGTCGGTTCCATGGTCACGCCGACGGGTGCAGGAGGTCGTCCAGCTCGACCCGGCGGAGGAACTCGGTCCGGACCCGGTCGGCTACCGCGTTCACCACGGCCGCGCCGTCGTCGGAGGGGTCGATGTGGACCCGGAACGGCCGCTTGCCCTTCTCGGTGTCGACCACGGTCACGATCGCCTTGGCCACCTCGGCGACGTCGGCCCATTCCGGCTCGAGTTCACGCAGCTTCTGCGCGACCTGGTCCATCAGCCCGGCGTACCGGGTCTCGTAGGCCGCGACGATGTCGGCGTCGGCCGGCTTCCCGCTGTGCGCGAAGTGGTTCGTGCCGTGGGTGAAGGAGCCCGGGACGACGATCGTGGTCTCGATGCCGAACCGAGCCACCTCCAGCGCGTAGCTGACCGCCAACGCGTCCATGGCCGCCTTCGCCGCGAAGTACGGAGCCAGGTACGGCGGGGTGCCGCCGCGGGTGCTGGAGCTTCCGACCCACAGGAGCAGGCCGTCGTGCTGTTCGCGGAGATGCGGGAGAGCCGCGCGGTTGAGGCGCTGCGTGCCGAGCACGTTCGTGTCGTACAGGTCGGCCAGTTGCTCGGGGGTGAATGCCTCGGCCGGGCCGGTGACCATGTGGCCGGCGTTGTGGATCAGGACGTCGAGCTTGCCCTGCTCCGCGAGCACCGTCTGCACTGCCTGCCGAGTGGACTCGTCGGAGCTGACGTCGAGCTCCACGGTGCGGAGGTTGACGTTGTGTTCGTCGGAGTACTGCTTGGCCTCGGCCGCGGCAGCCGCGTTCCGGCCGGCGACATCGCGCATCCCGGCGTACACGGTGTGCCCGGCGTCGGCCAGAGCGTGCGCGGTGAGAGCGCCGAAGCCGCTGGAAGCACCGCTGATCAAGATCGTCTTGCTCATCTCAGGTATCCACTTCTCGGGAATCTGGCATGGGGGTATCCGGCGGTGGACGCCGCCCAGGTTTTCGGAGGATGTGAGCCGGCCACGGGTTCGCCGGTGAGTCAGGCGGCCAGGCCGCCGGGGTGGTTCGAGGCGACGAAAGTCAGGCGGCGGAGCCGCCGTTGGCGTAGATGACCTGGCCGTTGATCCAGCGGGCCGGGCCGGCCAGGAAGGCGACGATCTCGGAGATGTCCTCGGGCTGGCCCAGGCGCTCCAGCGGCGGCTCGGCGGCGATCCGGTCGATCAGTTCCTGCGGCTTGCCTTCGAAGAACAGCGCGGTCGCGGTCGGGCCGGGGGCCACCGCGTTGACGGTGATGTCGCGGCCGCGGAGCTCACGGGCCAGGATCAGCGTGATCGCCTCGACGCCACCCTTGGTCGCGGCGTAGGCCGAGTAGTTCGGCCGGGCGAGCTTGGTGAGCGAGCTGGAGATGTTGATGATCGAGCCGCCGTTGCGCAGCCGGCGGGCGGCCTGCTGGTCGACTACGAAGGTGCCGCGCAGGTTGGTCCGGACGACACTGTCGAAGACCGCGAGGTCGAGGTCCACCAGCGGCGCCAGCGGCATGATGCCGGCCGCGTGGACGATGACGTCCACCCCGCCGAAGGCTTCCTCGGTCTGGTCGAACAGGCTCGCCACCGCGGTCTCGTCGGCGACGTCGGCCCGGACCGCGATCGCCCGGCCGCCCGCCTGCTCGACCTCCTTGACCGCTTCCTCGGCCTCGGCCTGGTTGCTGGCGTAGTTGATCACGACCGCGTAGCCGTCGCGGCCCAGGCGCGTCGCCGTCTCGCGGCCGATGCCCCGGGAACCGCCGGTCACGATCGCGACCCGCTCGGTGGTGGTGTCGTTCTGCGTCATCGCCCTTTGCTCCTTCAGATCAGGTGCTGCGTTTCTTGCTGACACCTAGATCCTGCTCCGGGCGATGCATCAAGTCCAACGACTCAAGTCGATGGATGGATCAGTTCTGGTGATCCATCAGATCGCGGCCCAGCTCGGTCCCCTCGGGGTGCCGGAGATGCGCGGTGACCAGACCGAGGAGCGCGCGCAGGGCGGCGGTCGGTTTCCGCTTCCGCAACGTCGCCATGTAGAGCGACCACTGGAAGGTGTGGTCCGAGATCGGCACCGCGCGGATCCCCTCCATCCCGGCCACCGCGTAGCCGGGCAGGATGCCCAGGCCGACGCCGTGCTGGACGAACTGGACGCCGTTGTCGATACCGAGCGCCTCCACCACGACCTGCCGCTCGATCCCGGCCGCCTCGAACTTCTGGTCGATCAGCGTCCTGGTGCCGAAGCCCGGCGGGAAGTCCACGAACGCCTCATCCGCGAGCTCGACGAGGGTGATCGACCGGCGCCGGGCCAGTCTGTGACCGGTAGGGACGGCCAGCACCTGCGGCACGCGGAGCAGCTCCCAGGCGGTCAGCTCGCGCGGCACACTCCCCTCGGCGACCCCGAGGAACCCGACGTCGATGTCCCCGTTGCGCAGCCCGACGACGACCCCCGCTGATCCCTCGGGCTCGACCCGCAGTTGCAGCTCGACGTTCTGGTGGCGCCGACGGAACTCCCCGGCCGCCGCCGGCAGGTCGATCAACCCGAGCCCCGGTAGCAGCCCGACCCGCACCGACCCACGCATTCCCGCGCCCAACTCGTCGACGACATCACGCGCGCCCTGGACCGCGTCCATCACCGCCAGTGCCTCGGGCAACAGCGCAGTACCGGCTTCGGTCAGGACGACGCGCTGGGCACTCCGCTCGAAAAGCGTCACCTTCAGATCCCGCTCCAGCGAGGCGATCGCCGCACTCACCGCGCTCTGCACGACATGCAGCCGCCGCGCCGCCAGCGTGAAACTCCGCTCGTGCGCCACCGCCACGAAGTACTCCAGTTGCCGCAACTCCACCCCCAGAGTCTGGCATCCCCTCAGCGCCCGGACGCCCAGAACAGCGCGTGCCCACCCGCGCCTTCCGGAATGAATTCCTCCCGCTCCACCACCGCCCCCGGACACTCACCCTGCGCACAAAGTGCCCCTCGGACACCAAGGCGGTTCGGGGCGGCGGAGGCGCTGGAGCCCCTGGTGCCCAGGGCGCTCACCCGGTGTGCACAAGGTGGGACCTCGGACACCAAACCGCGACTTCGGACACGAAACAGCCTGTCCCCGGTCCCCATAAGGTGTCCCCAGTCCCCACAACCCCACCGACCACCGACACCTCGCGCCCCCAGGAGGTGTCCCCGGTCCCCACGAGGTGTTCCAGGTCTCCGTGGCTACACGCCGTGTGCAGTGGGCCGGCGAATCGGCCGCCCGCTGACGGGGTGTTCGGCGGCTGGCGCCTTATAAACCGCCAGCCGGCCAACCACCTGCCAGCCCCAAGCCAAGCCCGAGTCCTCCGGATCGGCGCCATCACCACGTTCCCGGCGGGAAGCTCACCCGTGCTGCGGCGGAGACGGGTTTACCGGGTGAGGAGGTCGCGGAGGGACTTGACGACGTCCGCGGGTGATTCCTCGGCCATGAAGTGGCCGGTGGTGACGGTGGAGTGGTGGAGGTCGGGAGACCACGCCCTCCAGAGGGCGGCGGCGTCGAAGCCGAGGGCGGAGCCCCAGTCCTGCTGGAGAACGGTGACGGGCATCCGCAACTGGTTGCCCGAGGCACGGTCTGCCTGGTCGTGCTCGACGTCGATCCGGGCGGAGGCGCGGTAGTCGGCGACGATCGACGGTACGGCGTTGCGGCAGGCCTCCAGGTAGGCGGCGCGGATGTCGGCCGGGATCGCCTGCGGGTCGTTCGTCCAGAGGTCGAGGAAGTACCCGAAGAACAGATCCGGACTCGCCGCGATGAGTTGCTCGGGCAGACCGGCCGGCTGGGCCATCAGATAGAGGTGGAAGGCAACGGACGCGGTGACGCCGTGGAGCGCGTCCCACATGTCCAGCGTCGGAAGCACGTCCAGACTGGCGAGGTGGGTGATCGCGTCCGGGTGGTCGAGCCCTGCCCGGAAGGCGACCAGCGCGCCGCGGTCGTGTCCGGCCAGGGCGAACCGCTCGTGCCCCAATGCCCGGGCGAGGGTGACGACATCGGCCGCCATCGTGCGCTTGGAGTATCTGCTGCCGTCGGTCTCGGCAGGCTTGTCGCTGGCGCCGTAGCCGCGCAGGTCCGGGCAGATCACGGTGTGGTCGGCTGCCAGGTCGGCAGCGACGTGCCGCCACATCAGGTGCGTCTGCGGGAAGCCGTGCAGCAGCACGATCGGGCTGCCCGTGCCGGCGACGGCCGCGCTCAGGGAGACTCCGTCCGCGACGTTGACGCGCTGGTAGTCGAAGCCGGGGATCGTCGGTGCCATGGGTGTTCGGTTTCCTTTTCGTCGGGGTCACCTCAGAGCCTGCCGTGCGCCGATGAGCATCCGATGAGCACGGCGATACCGTGACCCGGAGATCGCGGAGAGAGGTGATCACGTGGTGCAGGTCGAGTTCGGAGTACTCGGGCCGGTGACGGCCTGGGCGGCCGACGGCAGCGCGATCGCCTTGAAGGGCCCGCAGCACCGTGCGGTACTCGCCCGGCTGATCGTCGCCCGGGGCCGCGTCGTACCGGTCGAGCTCCTGGTCGACGACCTTTGGGTGAGCCCGCCGGCCGGAGCGGTGAGCGCGGTCCGCACGTTCGTGGCCGCACTTCGCCGCGCACTGGAACCCGACCGACCCGCCCGTACTCCGGCCGAACTGCTGGTCACCGAGGGCCCGGGCTACGCGTTACTGGCCAAGCCGTGGGAGGTGGACGCCTGGCGCTTCGAGCAGGTGATGGAGGCGACGGCCAAGATGCCGCCGCGGGACGTGCTCCTCCGGCTAAAGGAGGCGTTGTCCTGGTGGCGAGGACCCGCCTATGCCGAGTTCGCCGACGCGCCGTGGACCCACGCGGAGCGTTCCCGCCTGGCGGAGGTCCGCCTGCTCGCGGTCGAACGGCAGGCCGAGGCGAGGTTGGCCCTGGGCCTCGCGGCTGAGGCGATACCGGACCTGGACGCGCATGTGGCCGAGCACCCGTGGCGCGAGGACGCCTGGCGCCTGCTGGCACTCGCCCTGTATCGCTCAGACCGCCAGGGCGACGCGCTCGCGGTACTGCGGAGGGCGCGGGCGTTGCTCGTCGAGCAGCTGGGGGTGGATCCCGGCCCGGCGCTGCGCCGGCTGGAGGCGGACATCCTCAACCAGGCGGATCACCTCGATCCAGGAGCGGGCGGAACTGCTGGGCAGGTCTGGGCGCAGGCAACTGCGGCGTACGACCGGGCTGTCGCAACTGGCGCCCGCGCGCGGCTGGAGTCGACCGTCGGGTTGTTGCGCAATCTTGCGGTGACAGGTGGCGGCGGGCTGGAGGCGGCTCGCGAGCACCGCCTGGCGGCCGTCAAGGCAGCGGAGGAACTGGGCGATGTCGAGCTCACCGCTCGCGTCATCGGTGCCTACGACGTCCCGGCCATCTGGACCCGTTCCGACGACCAGTTCCAAGCGGACCAACTCGTCGCCGCGGCACAACGCGCTCTGGCCGCCCTGCCTCCCGACCAGGACGCGGCCCGCTCACGCTTGCTGGCCACCATCGCCATCGAGTCCCGTGGTGTGAGCGCGGAGCGTGGTGGTGAGGCGGCTCGGGAGGCGGTGCGGTTGGCTCGGGGGCTGGAGGACCCCGCGCTGCTGGCGTTCGCGCTGAACGGGCTGTTCATGCAGAGCTTCCATCGCGCGGGACTCGCCCCCGAGCGGGATGCGATCGGCGCGGAGTTGATCGCGCTGTCCGCCCGGCACGGCCTGGTCACCTACGAGGTCCTCGGCCACCTCGTCCGCCTGCAGGCGCGCAGCGCTGCGGGGGATTTCACCGGCGCCGACGAGTACGCCGCAGCGGCCGACCGGCTGGCTGAGCGGCATGAGCTTCCACTCGTCGGCGTGTTCACCCAGTGGTACCGCGCACTCCGCCTTGCCGTGTTCGAGCAGCCCGGCGCGGAGGCGGCGTACCGGGAAGCCGCAGTACTGCTGGATGGCTCTGGGATGCCGGGGCTGGAGCGGGGGCTCCTGCCGCTGGCTCTGCTGTCCCTGAACGGGTCCCCCGCAGGCGAGGACTGGGGGCCGTACGAGCCGTGGGTCCGGCCGCTGGCGCTCCTGGCCGAGGGTCGTCGCGCCGAGGCCGCTGAGGCTCTGGAAGAGGCCCCGGATCCACCTGGAGATCTGTTGCTCGAGGCAATGTGGTGCCTCACTGCCCGGGCGGCGATTGCGCTCGGCAACCGTCCGGTCATGCAACGAGCCGCGGCCGCACTCGCGCCCGCCGCAACGGAACTCGCGGGCGCGGGCAGCGGCTTGGTTGCCTTCGGCCCGGTATCGCGACAGCTCGACGAACTGGCCGCCGTACTGCGCTGAGGCGGCCGCGCGCGTAACACACCCCGACCCCGTCCTCAATCATTCAAGAGACGGACGAAAGCGCTTCGAGGCGTGCCGGAGAGCTGCCTTACTGGAGGTGTCAGCGCAATTCTCAACGCAGTTCCCGGGAAATCCGGGAACGCCCAGGCGGCACCGGCGCCCGCGACGGTCGTCTCGGAGGCGACCGCGGCGGACACCTGGGAGTACGTCGGCGACTTCTTCTGGCAGTGCGACTGCCACAACGCGGGCAAGGCCGGCATCGACGGCGGCGCCTGGAAGAAGTACAAGTGCATCAACGGCAGCGCATTCCCCGGCGACGACTACGAACTGCACGTCGTTTACTGAGCCGGCAACAACTTGACGCTCTGAAGAGCGACCCCCGGACCGGCCCTGGCCTGATCACCCAGGGCCGGTCCGGCCATGTCCGGGAAAGCTGATGAAGGATGTCAAGGAGCGCCCGGAGGCTCCGACCTACCCGTGACAGATGCCTCTCTGCGTAGTAAGGACGACCGATGAGCGACAACCTCCAGGACCAGGTCCAGCACGCCATCGACGAACTGGTGGCGTCCGGAACCGAGATCGGCCTGCAGGTCGCGGTCTACCACCAGGGCGAACTCGTCGTCGACGCCGTCGCGGGCGCGGCTGACCGGGATACGGGCCGGCCGGTCACCTCGGACACGCTCTTCTACGCCGCCTCCACCGGCAAGGCGGCCACCGCGACCGTGGCGAACGTGCTGGTCGACCGCGGTGTCCTCGAGTACGACGCGCCCATTGCCGACGTCTGGCCGGAATTCGCCGCATACGGCAAGGGCAAGGCCACCCTGCGGCACGTGCTGACCCACTCCATCGGGCTGCCCGCGATCCCGCTGACCACCACCATCGAGGACCTGACGAACTGGACCACGATGACCGAGGCGCTGGCGGACTCGGAGCTGTGGTGGGAGCCGGGTACCAAGATGACCTACCACGCGCAGACCTTCGGTTTCCTGGTCGGCGAACTGGTCCGCCGGGCCACCGGCAAGCCGATCTCCCAGGTCCTCCGCGAGGAGATCACCGAGCCCCTCGGCATCGCGAACGAGCTGTACTTCGGTGTACCGGCGAGCGAGTTGCCCCGGGTCGCCACGCTGCACGAGGCCGACGGGATCGAGGAGATGATGGCGATGGTGGGTCAGCTGTTCGCCAAGGTCGCCCCGGCCGCGGTGATGCCGACCGCCGACTTCGCCAACCGCCCGGACGTGCTGATGGCGGACCTACCGTCCGGCGGCACGCTGACCGCCCGCGGCATCGCGAAGCTGTACGCCGCGCTGCTCGGCGAGGTGGACGGGGTGCGGCTGGTCGGCCCGGAGCGGTTCGCGCAGATCTCGAGCCCGGCCCTGGCCGCGAACGACGAGTTGATCGGCAACCCGGCCACCTGGGCCCTCGGTTATCCGATCGGCCGGCTCGGCTCCACCGCGGAGGAGACTCCGACGGTCTTCGGCATGCCCGGCATGGGTGGCAGCGCCGCCTGGGCCGACCACGCCACCGGCACCACCTTCGCCCTCACCAAGAACCACTTCAACCCGACCCAGGCCGACGCCGCCATCCAACTCGGCACCCTCGTAGCCGAAGCCTTTGCCCGGTAGAACCCGCGCAGAAGCAGACCGCAGCCTGCGCGGGGAGTGGAGGGAGGTCAGGGGGTGCGGACGGACTGCTGGTCCACCCAGACGAGGTGGCCGTGGTGGCTGACCAGGACCTCGCCGCTGCGGCGGGCGAGGGCCTGACCGGCGATCCAGCGGCCGCCGATGTGGACCTGGACGGCTTCCGGCCGCGTCGTGTCCGGCCGCGGGGAAGTGGCAACAGGCATGGCACCAGCATTCTGAACAGGGGCGGCAGCGGATTTGCGACGTCGGACAGCAGGTTTGGTGTGGTGATGCAGATCGGCCATAGTCGTCCTCGGCAGAAACCGCAGTCGTCGGCGCATCCAACGCCGGCTGGCTGCTCAACCAAAGGCCACCCTACAACCGGTGACCAGTGCTGACCCAGCGGTATCTCGAACTGTCCGATCCTCGGAAGCAGGTCATCGCCAGCCCCCCTTTCTTCACCTCTTGAACCACAACGGTTAACCCCAGACCCCTTGCACACTTGGCGGTTTGGGCTTGGCGGTTCTGGCTGCGATCGGCGGGTACCGGGGCGGCGACGGTCCTTGAGAGCGCGGATCGACGGTGAAGGAGGCAGTGATGAGCACCAATCCGATCCCGCCGGTGCCGCCGATGGGTCCGGGCAGTGATCCGGAGAACCCTGATCTGGTCGATCCCGGCCTCGGCAACCCCGACATCGGCTCCCGGCCGGGCGACGACAGCCCGCTGACCGTGCCCGAACCGGAGCCCGACGCCGACGAGGACCCGAACGAGCAGCTTCCTCGCGAATGACCTACCGATCGTATCCCTCAACCAGACCAGAACTTTCGAACCGTCCGTCTGGCCGATCAGTTGTAGACGGGGACCTGCTGGAGTGCCCAGCCGTTGCCGTCGGGGTCGTCGAAGAAGACGAAGCTGCCCCAGGGCATCTCCTGGACCTCCGTGACCTCGACGCCACGCTCGACCAGCTCCGCCCGGGCGGCTGCCACGTCGGCCACCACGATCTGCAGACCGCGGACCGAGCCCGGCTCCGCCTGCGGCATACCGGTGCCGATGGCAATGGAACAGGCCGAGCCCGGCGGGGTCAGCTGGACGAACCGGAGTTCGTCGGTGACCTTGTGGTCGTGGTCGGCGTTGAAGCCGACCTTCTCGGTGTAGAAGGCCTTCGCGCGATCCACGTCCGACACCGGCACAGACACCAGTTCAAGCTTCCAGTCCATAGTTCCCCTCCCAGGAGTTCGCCTCCCCGCAACCTAACCCGCCACAGTGCCACCAGAAGCCGACGCCCACCACCCCCAGAACGCCGCCACCTTGCACAGGTGGAACTTGTGCGGTTGCTTGGTGTGATCGTCCGTGGGTACCGGGGCGGCATGGCAGTGAACAGCCGGCATCCGGGAGACACCATGACGAGTAGCAACAAGGCAGTGAAACTGGCCTACCGCCCGTTCGGCCTGATCTCCGGGATCGCCGGCGGTCTGGTCGCGGGCGCGATCTTCAAGCAGGTCTGGCGCCGGATCAGCGACAAGGACGACGCCCCCGACGCGCTGCAGTCCGAGTACCCCTGGCGTGAGGTCCTGCTGGCCGCCGCACTGCAAGGAGCCGTGTACGCCGTCGTCAAGGCGGCGGTCGACCGCGGCGGCGCCAAGGCCTTCGAACGCTGGACCGGCGAATGGCCGGGCAACTGACACCCACAGAGCCACAGCAACACCCCCAGCCTGATCCCCGGCCGCTCCACCCCCCTTCGGCCGGGGATCAGTCCGTCCGGGCGCATGAAACCGCACTTCAGGGGCACTTGAGGGATGCAAGTACTGGTTGCCCAAAGCCTCGGCGTTGAGCAGACAGCGCCGGGGCCGCCACCGGTGTCAGGCGAGCGGTTTCAAGGGCTGACCTCAGGTCTGGGGGTCTCGTCGAGCAGGTCGTCCACCATCGCCTGAGCACTCCGCCCGCGCAGCGCGATCAGGAGCGCGTCGTTTCCCCGACGCCAGACGACGCCGGCTCGCTCGAAGCCGCATCGCCGCAGTAGGGCGAGGTGCCACTCCTCCGGTTCGAGCAGATCGCCGGACCAATGCGCGAACACCTCGCGCCTCACGTCCCACCAGCCCTCGTACCGCGGATCGGCGTAGGCGCGTTCGTACCACTCGTCGCAGCTCTCCACCCCGGTCGCGAAGGTCTTCCGCAAATACTCCGCGTGCAACCCGTCCGCTGCGTCACGCAGTACGGGGTCGGCCAGCGGCAGGTGGTCCGCGTTGGCGAACAACCCGCCAGGCCGGAGCAGCCGCGCGACGCCGGCGTAGACCCCGGACAGCGCGCACGGCGGCAACCAGTGCATCGCCGTCGCCGTCAGTACTGCGTCGAACTCTCCGCCCAGGTCCTTCCACCAGTCGGCCTCGGCGAGTTGCCGCGTCACCACCTCGACCCGCGCATCCCCCGCGAAGGCGTTGCGCGCCAGTTCCAGCAGCAGCGGATCGATGTCAAGGGCAACTACCTCGGCGAACGGGAACCGGTCGAGCACCCGGCGGGTGATCGACCCCGGACCACAGGCCAGGTCGAGAACCCGCAATCCCGAAGCCCCTGAAGAGGAATCACTCAAACGCTCGATGTAATCCAGCATCAGCGCGAAGCGGAGCTCGCGATCAGGCGCATGAACACTCTGTTGCTGTTCCCAGCTGGAGCGGAGTTCCCCGGGCGATGTCGTCATGGAATCACCTTCGGTGCGCTCAGGGCTCGACGTCCAAGACAGAGTCGCACTACGGTCACAACTTCTGGTTATCACTGCAGGTGGGGAAGGTCCTGAAAGGCATGGACGTCGACTTACGGTTGGTGCGGTACTTCCTGGTGATGGCGGAGGAACTGCACTTCACCGCAGCAGCGCGCAGGCTCTACGTGTCACAGCCGGCGCTCAGCAACCAGATCCGCCGGCTGGAGACGCAGCTCGGAGCCCAGCTCTTCAACCGCTCGCCCCGCGGCGTGACCCTGACCGCGGCAGGCGACGCTTTCCTGCCGCACGCCCAGAGTGCGCTCGCCGCGATCAGGTCGGGTGTCGCCGAGGCGACCGCCGCGGCCGGCCGGGACCAGGTGCTCCGCATCGATGTCCTGCACACGGATCTGGTCACGCCGCGCGCGGTGCTCACCCGGCTCCGGGAGCGGCTGCCCGGGTTCCGCCTCGAGGTCAGCAGTCGCGGCAGCCGCGATCAGGAGAAACGCCTGCTCACCGGCGAGCTCGACCTCGCACTGTGCGGCTCCACGGCCGCCTGCCCGGACGGCGTCCTGCAGCGGGTCATCCGCCGCGAGGCTCTCGGAGTCGCGCTGCCGAGGAACCACCCGCTCGCGGCGTCGGACGCGGTCGCGGTACGGGAGCTGACCAACGAGACGCACTATCTTCCGCGCGACGACTTCGCCCCCGAATGGAACGAGTTCATCCTTGCTTGCTGCCGTACTGCGGGATTCGCGCCGCGGCGGCACCCCGCGAGCACGGACAGCACGAGCTCGGCGCTGGAGCTCGTCCGGGCCGGCGAATGCGTCGCGCTCGGGTTGCTCTCCACGCCCTTCCCCGACGGGGTCGTGGTCAAACCTCTCGCGGCCGGCGTCCCGCCGTACGGGTGGTCGCTGCGCTGGCGTGACTCTTCGCGCGTTCCGGCCGCGGCCCTGGCCGCGCTCCGGTCACTCGACTAGCGGTGCTTGGCCGCTACGCCATAACCCGACTGCCCCGCGCCATGACACCCACGCCAGCCCCACACTCGGCGGTCAGAGGCGAAGCCTCACTGGCGCTTCTGGAGGCTCACTGCCTCCTCAGGGGGTTACCCCACTGCTCTGACAGTGGGGTAACCCCCACAGCACGGGCGGAGCACACTCTGCGGCTGCGGCCGGCGAGGTTCCGCGCCCTCCGGGGGGTTCGCTGCCTCCTCGGGGGGTCCGCTGCCTCCTCGGGGGGTCCGCCCACTGTTCTGACAGTGGGCGAACCCCCACAGCACGGGCGGAGCACACTCTGCGGCTGCGGCCGGCGAGGTTCCGCGCCCTCCCGGGGGTCCGCTACTGCTCTGGGGGTTCGCTGCCTCCTCAAGGGCTTACCCCACTGCTCTGACAGTGGGCGAACTCCCACAGCACGGGCGGAGCACACTGTGCGGCTGCGGCGGGCGAGGTTCCGCCCTCCGGGGGTGGTCCGCTAGCGGTGCGTGGGTCGGATGTTGTTTGAGTGATTGCGGTGGTCAGGTGCGACGCAGGGCACTAGCTCAGCCCTGCGTCACGAGGACCTCGGGTCCTCCGAGATTGCTTCAGTTGCGTGACGGACAGTCGCGACGCCGGATACCGGACTGTGCTCGGCCGGGCGGTTTCGTCAACCAGGGCAGTGTTTCAGGCGTATCTCGACGCTGCGAATCCGCCTCGTTCGGAGGTCGGATGCATAACTTCGCAATCCATGGGGTAGGAATGACCTCACAGATATTGACCGCGGTCCAGACATGTGCCGCGCCGTGACTAACAGTCGCGAGGTCAAGAATCATGGTTACCGTACTTGCACGCACCACCGTCGACGAGCAGACTGCAGCAACCGATCCGAAGCAGCGCCGCGACCAAGCCACCCGCTCCCTTCTCGAGCGGCGAGCCGACACCACGGACGAAACACTCCGGCAGTCCCTGCTGGAGCAGGCGATCGAGCTCAACCTCGGCATCGCCCACAGCATCGCGAGCCGGTTCCGCGGCCGCGGTGTCGAGGCAGACGACTTGGACCAGGTCGCCTACCTCGGGTTGCTCAAAGCGGCCCGCAGCTATCGCCCCGACACGGAGACGCCGTTCCTGGCGTACGCCGTGCCGACCATCCGCGGTGAGGTGAAACGGTACTTCCGCGACTGCTCGTGGACCGTTCGCATCCCGCGCAGACTTCAGGAGCTGCAGGGCTCGATCGCGTCCGTGCGGCCGCAACTCGTGCAGGACCTGCAGCGTGATCCCACCCTGGAGGAGCTCGCCGCGGAGCTCGGCACCACCGTGTCCGAGGTCGAGGCCGCGATCGCCGCCGACGGCTGCTTCTCCGTGCTGTCGCTGGACCGTCCCGTCGACGGTGAGTCGACCGCCAGCCTGGCCGACACGATCGCGGACGAGGAAGACAGCGCTTTCGAGCAGACCGAGGCGGTCGCCGTGCTCGAGCCGGTGCTGAACGAGCTCGCCCCGCGCGAACGCAGGATCCTCGAACTGCGGTTCGTCGAGGGTCACACCCAGGCCGACATCGGCGCCGAGATCGGCGTCAGCCAGATGCAGGTCTCCCGCCTGCTGCGCGGCATTCTCGACCGGCTGCGCGACCAGATCGAGCCCCCCGCCGCTGCCGCGGCCTGATCCCCTCCCGATCAGCCCGGTAGCGCCCTCCCCGCAGTGGTCCGCCGTACGCTTGACTCACGGCGGACCACCAGCGGAGGAGTAGTAGGGCACTAGATGCCAACGGCACCGATCTTTGTGGTTCAGCTGCACGACGCGCGCAGGCTGCACTACGACGTCCGGCTCGAGGTGGAAGGCGTGCTGAAGTCGTGGGCGGTGCCGCGCGGGCCGTCGCTGGACCCGACCGTCAAGAGACTGGCGGTCCCGACCGGCGACCACTCGATCGAGTACGCGGAGTACGAGGGCGTCATCGCCGGCAGCGTGTACGGCAGTGGCGCGGTGATCGTCTGGGACGCCGGCGTCTACCAGAACCAGACCAGGGACAAGCGGGGCAAGCCGGTGTCGCCGGCCGACGCGATCGAGGGCGGCCATTTCCGGTTCCGGTTGCAGGGCGTCAAGCTGAGTGGTTCCTGGGCCTTCACCCGCACCGGACGCGACGGCGACTGGCTGCTGGTGAAGGTCCGCGACGACGCCGCGAATCCCTCGCTCGACCTGACCAGCGCCGAACCACAGTCGATCCTCAGCGGCCTCACCATCGAGGAGATGGCTGCCACGAAAGACTGATCGGTCAGGCCAGGCCGAACCGGATCAGGGCTGTCACCGCGATGCCTGCCGCCACCGCGAGCAGCATCGGCACCTTGACCAGGAACAGACCTCCCGCAGCACCGACACCGACCACCTGGGTCCAGTCGAGCTCGCTCCAGCCCTCGCCCCCGAGTTCGGTGACGATCAGTCCCGCCAGCAGCACCGGCGCCGTCAAGGCGGTCATCCTGATCGCTGTCGGTGGCAACTTGCGCTTGCCGATCACCAGCGGCGCGCTCGCCTTCATCAACCAGCTGATCACCGTCACGGCCAGTACCGAGAGCCACAACTTCATGCCGTCTCACCATCCTCCGGGAGTACGCCGAGCAGCGCGGCGGCAGTTGCTCCGAGCAGCGCATAACCAGGACTGGTCACGAAGAGCAGAGCCCCGGCGATGGCTCCGCCGAGCAAGCCTGCGACCAGTGCCCGCTTGGACCGCCTGAGCTCGTCCAGGGCAAGCAGCAGGAAGAAGGCCGGGAAGGCGACGTCAATCCCCAACTTGTGCATGAGGTCGGGCGAGGGCGAAGTCAGGGCGCCGATCGCGGTACCACTCACCCAGAGCAGCCACTGTGGCACGCTCGCACCGATCAACCGAGCCACGTCGAAGCCACCATCGTTGCGATGGGCAACGACAAACGAGGCGTCCACGAGAGCCTGCGCCTGCAGCGCCCGGGACAGCCGACCGCCCTGCAGGCTGTTGTTGAGGGCCACGCTCATCACCAGGTACCGAGCGTTGATCAGCGTCGCGGACGTGATCGCGGCCAGCGCGGAGCCACTGGCCAGCGTCGTCAACAGGGTGAACTGCGCCGACCCCGAGAACGCGAACATCGAGAAGAGGACCGGCAGCGCGAATCCCCAGCCGCGCGCCTGCGCCTCGGCACCGAAGCTGAGGGCGAGTACGAAGGCCGCGCTGCCGGGCCCGATGCCCAGCCGCATCCCGTCGATGAACTCCGCCCTGCGATCGCCGGAGGCGGCTCGGCCAAACTTGCTGGACGCCCAACGGCTCATGACTGCACCGCACGGACCCGCTGGTAGTGGCGCTTGGCTCTGGCCCGGTTGCCGCAGTCCCGCGAACTGCACCAGCGCCGCGAGCCGTTCTTGCTGCGATCCATGAACAGCCAGCCACAGTCGTCGTCCTGGCATTCGCGGAGCCGGCTGAGATCCTCATGCTCCAGCAACCTCGCCGCTGAAAGCGCCAGCGTCCCGGGCAGGTCATGCGTCGTCCAATCGAGTGGCCGAAGCCCCGTCGGCTTCGCCCGGGACAACGCATCAACCAGCAACTCTTGCAGGGCCTGCAGTTCGACCTTTGCAGGCTCGTCGCCGCGCGCCAGCGGGAGAACCACCAGGTACGCCGTCTCGCGCACCTGGGTGACGTCTTCCAGCTTCGCGCGCCTGCCCGCACTCAACCCGACCGCCGCACACCAGTCATCCAGGTCCGCCGGGGTGGACAGCCGGTCGATCCACCGGGAGTCGTCGAGCCGCCACGAGACCGTGTTCACCAGGTCCAGCAGCAGGTGGCCGCCGATCAGTTCGGGCTGGTAGCCCATCGGTCATCACCTCACCCCTAACAAGCTAAAGCTGTTTTGCTCGTTAGGCAATGCAGAGTGCGCCTGACTCCGCGCGACTCACCAACCGTCGAGGTGAAGGACCTCGTCGACGGGCTGCCGCGCGGCCGGCTTGAAGGTGTCGCCGGAGTAGTACGCGGTAGGGATCAGCACGGACTGCCGGATGTGCTCCGGCAGCCCGAGCAACTCCGAGATCTCCCGCTCATAGGTCAGGTGCAGGGTGGTCCACGCAGTTCCCAGGCGGCGTGCCCGCGCCGCGAGGCAGTAACTCCACGCGGACGGGAGGATCGAGCCCCAGATGCCTGCCTGGTTGACCGCGCCCAGCGACTTCACCTGCAGGCACGGGATGGCCAGGACCGGCACTTCGCCCATTCGCTCACCCAGGTACTCGACACTCGACCCGACCCTCTGCTGGACCGGCGCCCGCTCGGGGTCGTCGGAGTACAGGCGGCCGGCCGCACCCGAGGACTCGAGGTACGACGCGACCGAGCGCCGGTAGTACTCACCGATCGCCGCTCGCTTCTCCGGGTCCGTGATCACCACCCAGTGCCACGTCTGCCGGTTGCTGCCGGAGGGCGCCTGGAGTGCGATCTCGACGCACTCGCGGATCAGCTCCGGCGGCACCGGCCGCTCGAGGTCGAGCCGCTTACGGACGGTCCTGGTGGTGGTGAGCAGTTCGTCGGGGGTCAGGTCGAGTGTCGTCACCTGGGCAGTTTGTCAGGATTTCCACCCGTCCTGGGTGGTCAGCAGACGTACATGCTGTTCGGGTGCACCTTCTCGCAGTACCGGACGTGCAGGTGGTTGTCGTGCGCGGGCCACTCGGCGGTCAGGCCCTCGCTGATCAAGGTCGGGTCGTTGAACCAGATGAACTTGACATGGCCGGGCGCGGCCGCGCGGATCGCCTGGACCAGTTGCCGGGTCGCGGCCCGGTCGTACGTCGCTGACTGCCAGGTGATCCGGCCGGCGGTGCACTGCGCGTTGTCGGTGCGGATCGGCCAGACGTCGATGTCCATCCCGCTCTCGTGACTGCCGTGACCGGGGATGTCGCCGCCGTGCTCGAACCCGGCGTCGCCGTACCCGACCTGGCCCTGGTTCGTGCTGCCGAAGGAGCGAGTGCCCTGCTCCAGTTGAGCCACGGCGGCTGCGGCGGCCCAGTTGGCGGCGGTCCCGTTGCCGTCCGGGTCCTGGTCGCAGAGGTTGGCGTTGAAGTCCGGGTAGTCGTAGTGCCAGGTGAGGTTGCGCCAGGTGATCGGGCCGACGATGCCGTCCGCGCCGATGCCCGCGTGCGACTGGAACGACACCACCGCGTCGCGGACCGCAGTACTGAAGACGCCGTCGACGGGGAGGCTCAAGCGGCGCTTCGCGTTGAGCTCGACCTGCAGCGCCCTCACCGCCGCGTTGTTGTCGCCGGAGCGGATCGTCGGGACCAGCGCACCCCAGGTCAGCGGACCGACGATGCCGTCGGAGCCGAGACCCTTGGCGGTCTGGAACGCCTTCGCGGCGGTCACCGTGGAGGCGCCGAAGACTCCGTCCGCCGGGGTGGACTGGCCGTTGTGCTGCAGCAGGTACTGGATCGCGAGAACGTCGGCGCCGCGGTTGCCGCTGCTCTGGGTCGGGAAGAACGCGTTCGCGTACGCCTGCGCGGTACCGGGGATGAGGCCGACCAGGAGGATCGCGGCCAGCAGGGCCGGTCCGATGCGTTTGAGGGAGGGCACGGTTGTCTCCATTCGGGGCGGTGAGCGGTTGATCTCCGTGAGTGACTTACCTCTCGCCGCCACCTTCGGGGAGAAACTTCCCGCCCGCAAGGTTTCACCCTCCCGCTCGGCCAATTCAGCGGCCGATCAGCGGCACCACGGGAAAGGCGTGGTCCTGCCAGATCAGGCGGGAGGCCTCCTCCGGGTAGGCGGTGACGACCGAGGGGGTGTCGAAGATCTGGGTCAGGCGTTTCTCGGTGTCGTAGGCAGGCCAGCCAGGGTCGCCGTGGGCGGCGAACGTCGTCCATGCGGTGCGCATCTCCGCGGACAGCGTTTCTGCTTCAGGGAATGGGCTTTCGCCGATGAGCATGGCGGTCTGGCCGCTGTCGAGGTTGCCGAACACGAGTGGTACGTCGAGGCCGTGGCAGGCGCCGAGGCCACCGCCCATGCCCGGGGCCGGCCAGGTCAGCTCGTAGACGTGGACCCGGCCGCCGCCGGCGGTCTGTGCCTGGGCGAGTTGCAGGCTGGGCATGCGGAACAGCCAGTCCGAATGGACCAGTTCGTACAGCTCGTCAGGGCCCGCGTCCGGAAACGCGTCGCGGTAGCGGCGTTCTCCGTCCGCGCCGGGAGCGAATACGCGCAGGGCGGCGGCCGCCTGCTCCGGCGTCACCTCGCCGAGCAGGCTGTCGAGGGCGGTGAACAGCCGCTGCTCGTCGCGTGTGTGGCCGACCAGCAGGTCGATGTCCCGGCCGGCGCCGTCGGCGACTGCCCGCCATGGGATGACCGGCAAGACGTCACCGTCGACGACCGGGGCGAACAGGATCGACCGGTGCGCCACCTGGCCCCACCGCGGCACCCGCTCGGCCATCGTGGCGGTGACCGCGTCACCGGCGACGACCAGCAGCGCCGGATCCACGGTGGCCAGCTCCGCCACTGTCGGGCGCAGCCCCAGCTCGTCGGCGCAGGCGGTGGCGATGTCGGCGGCGAGCTCCGTCGAGAAGAATGTGCCCGGCACACTCTGTGCGATGGCCCGATGGAACAGTCCGGCCGCCCGCGGCATCGCCAGCAGGGCGGCGATCGAGCCGGCGCCCGCCGACTCACCGAAGACGGTGACCCGGCCCGGGTCCCCGCCGAAGACCTGGATGTTGTCGTGCACCCACTCGAGCGCGGCGATCTGGTCGAGCAGGCCCCGGTTGGACGGCGCCCCCGCGATCTGTGCGAATCCTTCGACACCGAGGCGGTAGTTGAACGTCACCACGACGACGCCGCCGTCCCGCGCGAGGCGGCCACCGTCGAGTTCGGGACTGCTGGACGTGCCGATCGCGTAGGCGCCGCCGTGGACCCACACCATGACCGGAAGTTTCGCGCCCGGGTCGGGATCGGGCGACCAGACATTGACCGTCAGCCAGTCGTCGCCCGCGGCGCCCTCCGACACCTCGTGCCTGCCGAACACGTCTGGCTGAGGGGGCGGCGGGCCGTACGACACGGCCGCCCGTACCCCGTCCCAGCGCCGTACCGGTCGCGGTGCGGCAAAGCGGAGTTCGCCGACCGGCGCCTCGGCGAACGGGATACCACGGAACACCGCCACGCCGGCCTCACGCCTGCCACGCAGCACCCCGGCTGCCGTACGGACCTCAGACAGCGTCATGGGTTCCCTTCAGGGTCTCCCTCTGAGCGGCTACGAGGGCAGACAATCGCCCAGGGCACAGCCGATTCTGCCGCCGGGTCGAGATGCGGGCCAGCCATTTTCCGAGGGTCGGCGCCCGTGCGGGCGGCGCTGCACGAGTGTCAGGTCCGGCCGTCTGCGCGGATGATGCCGGAGGCAACGATTCTGCTGGCACTGGAGTTGGCGGATCCGTCGGCGAGCCGGCCCTGCGTCGGAGGAACTGGCTACTCGAACGGCTTGGGGTCGCCGGCGCCGATCCGGACGATCTCGGGGACGTCCTCGGAGAAGTCGATCACCGTGGTCGGCTCGGTACCGCAGTCGCCGGAGTCGATCACCGCGTCGATCTGGTGGTCGAGCAGTTCCTTGATCTCCCAGCCCTGCGTCATCGGCTCCTCCTCGTCCGGCATCAGCAGCGTGCTGGACAGCAACGGCTCGCCGAGCTCCTCGAGCAGCGCCTGGGTGACGACGTGGTCGGGGATCCGGACACCGACCGTCTTCTTCTTCGGGTGCATCAGCCGGCGCGGCACCTCCTTGGTCGCGGGCAGGATGAACGTGTAGCTGCCCGGCGTGGCCGCCTTGATCGAGCGGAACACCGCGTTGCTGATGTGCACGAACTGCCCGAGCTGCGCGAAGTCCTGGCACACCAGCGTGAAGTGATGTCGGTCGTCGAGGTGCCGGATGGTCCGGATCCGGTCGATCCCGTCCTTGTTCCCCAACTGCACCCCGAGCGCGAAACAGGAGTCCGTCGGATATGCGATCAGCCCGTCGTTGCGAATCAGATCAACAACCTGCCCGATAGCACGCTTCTGCGGATTCTCCGGATGCACATCGAAATACCTCGCCATCCCCCGAGCCTAGTGCCCACCTACCCGCGCCCCGGACCGACCGGCCCGGCATTCCGACATGGAGCGGCAGGGCCGGCCCGGACGCAGGGATCAACGAACCGGCCCCGCCGGATCTCAGCCCCCTGCCACCAGGACCTGCACCCCGGTCCCACTCTCCACATCCGCCTTGACCTGCAACGGCGAGCCCAAGATCCCCAGGTGATGGAGATTCGGCACGACAACTGCTTCGGGGCGGTCTCGCAGTATCGACTCGATCAGCTCACGAAACGCATCGGGCGCCGTATGAACCTGTTCCATGAACACCCGGCCGAGGATGAAACCCTCCCTCTCCGCGAAGACCTTCAACTGGTCCTTGATCCCCACCAGCTCGGCCGCCGTCATCAACAAATGCACCCGCACGTAGCCCACAACTATCGCAGTACCGTTCATTGCTGACTCCCCGCATCGTGACAAACCACCTGCCACGACTCTGTCTCGCAGGGCCCGAGCAAACCACCGAGTACGGCACTGATGATGCCGCGCGGAGTCTCCCCGCCGAACGGGGACGTTCCGTATGCTGGCCTTCACAAAAAGCAACCTTGGTCGAGGCGTGAGGAGACCCATTGGCAACCGCGACGAGCCTGCGCCGAGAACGTCGCGCTCTGATCGACTCACTGCGCGACCAGCAGCGGACCTGAGTCGAGATAGCGATCGTCCTGGCCGATCGCTATGGCCTGAACCACCGGGTCGCGCTCCGGCTCGCTCATGACTGGAGCCAGCGGGAAGCCGCGGAGGCATGGAACGATCACTGGCCTGATGACCCCAAGACCTTCAAGAACTTCTCCTACTGGGAACAGTGGCCGGCGGCAACCGGCTATGCGCCGTCCCTCGACGTCCTCACCCGGCTTGCAGAGCTCTACCACTGCTCGATCGCTGACCTGATCGCCGATTGCTCCGACTTCCGAAGTCAGGACCCGGTCCATCGAGCCAATGCCGAACTGACCACGCTCGACACGGCTCTCAACGAACTAGATGAGCGGGGAACGCGACCTGCACTTGAGCCGCTCGCCCGCCGGCTCGACGGTATGGGAATCGAGGAGATCGCGGCCATGGTCAAGTCGTGGATGAGTCACTCCTCCTCGCCGCGACCGGACCTGCTGCTGAAGATGGCAGCTGCTCTGTCGCTCGCCGCCTCCGCAGCGCCGGCCGTAACCGGTGGCGAAGGGCTAGCACACCTCGATGACAACGGTGCTGCACTGTCCGGTCTCTGGTTGTCCCGCTACAGCTACTACTCCAGCGGACGAGCCGAGAACCTGTACGGCGAGCATCGGGTGCACATCCGGCGGCACGGGGACCGATTGATCGGACGAGGTGAGTCTGCACCGGGCGAATCGAGGTTGAAGTTCAACCTGTCCATCAGCGGTGCCATTGCCACCGGCACCTGGACTGAACGAACGGCTACGAATGGCTACTACAAGGGGGCGACGTATCACGGCACCTTGCAGATGATCGTCAGCCCACAAGGCCGGACGATGAACGGCCGCTGGCTCGGGTTCGACAAGGAGTTCAAGGTCAACACCGGCGAGTGGTCCCTCGAGCTCCTCAAACCGTCGGAATGAGATCCGATCCGCTGATGAGTGCCACGAAAGTCTTCCCGTGGTCGATCTCGCCTCGGCCGACCTTGGCGAAGACGGCGTACAACATCTTCGCGACATAGACCCAGTCGAGCCGCAGACCATGACGGCGCTGGAAGTCCTCGATGAACTCGTTGAGGGCTGACGTCCTCTTCGCATAGCCCCCGAAATGGAAGTCGCAGTCCAGGGACCAGTTGTCCGTTGGCGCGCCGAACGCGTCGCGCTGCAACTCCCTGACCTCGGCGCTCAGGTAGCGGCCGCCTTTGAGCACAGGGATTCCGACAGCCTGCTGACCGGCTTCGAGGCCGGCGGCAACCCCTGCGAGTGTGCCGCCGGTGCCGACCGCACAGAACAAGAGATCGAACGGCTGGTCGATCTCGGCAGGCAGTTCGGCGCACCCGCGAACTGCGTCAGCGTTGCTGCCTCCTTCCGGCAACAGGAAGAAGTCGCCGAACCTTTCGCGCAGTGGTGCGATGACCTCCTCGCTGCGTTGATCCCGATAGCTGGTCCGATCGAGATAAGTGAGCCGCATGCCTCGGCTTGTCGCATAGGCCAGAGAGGGGTTGAGCGGCAGGTGCTCTTCGCCTCGGATCACCCCGATCGTCCGGAAGCCACCGTAGTAGCCCGCGGCTGCCGTCGCGCGAATGTGGTTCGAGTAGGCACCGCCGAAGGTCAGAAGCCTCTCGTGACCACCGGCTCTCGCTGCTTCGAGGTTGTACTTCAGCTTGCGCCACTTGTTTCCCGGCAGCTCTGGATGGATCAGGTCATCCCGCTTGAGGAGCACGCGAACGCCACTGGCGGTGAGCCGCTCGTCGATCAGTTCGACCAGGGGCGACGGCACCCGCAGCTCGATCGATGGCAGCCCGCTCACCTGCCCAGCATCTCACCTGGCCGACTGGAGCACCCCCGGGGCCGTGGAGCTGCGACGGAGGAGCAGCGTGGGGTGTTCTCCCCGCAGTACTACTTCTTGAGCAGGTTAAAGGCTGTGGTGAAGGCGGGGTCTTGGTGGTTGGTGATGTCGGTGGGGGTGAAGACGGGGCGGTGGAGGTCGGGTGGGATGCCGGGGCCGTCGTAGGTCTGCCAGGTGCGGGTGCGGAACTCCTCGTTCGGGAGGGTGTACTGCCAGCCGTTGGGGAGGGTGCGTACCAGGACGTCGGAGAAGACGCCCTGGGTGTTCTCGCCGATGCGGACCGGGCGCGGCGAGCGGTTCATCATCGCCTGGGTGAAGGTTTCGCCGGCGCTCATCTGGGAGCCGCCGGTGAGCATCGCGATCGGACCCGTGTACTTCGTACTGCGTGACGGGTAAAGCGTGATCGGCTGCGGGGTGGTGAAGGCGGCCGGGTCGTCCGGGTCGTTGCGGGCGCGCTTGGAGTACGCGAAGAACGGGTGCTCCGTCAGCCTCGAGGCGAAGTCGAGCGCAAGCTGGTCCGAGCCGCCGCCGTTGAGACGGAGGTCGACGATGAGCCCGCGCAACTTCGAGGGACCGGTTGTTCGTTCCTTCGTCAGGATCCGGTCGAGTGTCCGGTTCAGCGTGTTCAGCTCGGCGGTGTAGTCCGGGATGTTGCCGTAGCCGAGGAACGCGATCACCCGCAGATACCCGATCCGCCCCGGCAGGTCGGCGTACCCGATCCGGTCGTTCGCATAGGAGGTGAACTTCACGCCCTTCAACGCGGTCTGCTCGATGTACGGCCGGATCCGGGCCTCGAGCTGCTCGTCCGGCAGCGTGGTCCCCGGCCGAACGCCGGCGAACGTCTGCCCCGACGGCGTACGGATCGCTGCGTGCGCGTCACCCAGCGGCTTGATCGTCGCCGACAGCAAGTCGAACAACGCCTCCTCCGACATGTCCGCCTTCACCATCGGCCGGTACTGCGTGCGCACCGAGTCCCAGTCGATCCCCTTGGCCCGGAAGAACGGGTAGTTCTCGGCATAGTCGGTCCAGAATTGGTCGAACACCGCGAGCGGACCCGTCGGCCCGCGCACCATGCACAAAGCAGGCAGTTTCCTCAACGACCGGAGCCGCTTCTCGCCGACATTTCCCTCGACCCGTAACACAGCATGACCTCGAGCCGGCTGAACGGTGAAGGCCTGCTCCCCTTCGGCCGTGAACCGACTACCGTCCCGCACGAACTCGCCGGCCGGCGTACAGCTGATCCTGGTGGTCGAGTAGAGCCGGGCCGAGCCGTTGTCGATAGCAACGATCGTGCCGTAACCGTCGCTCTGCCAGATCCCGTCGATCGACGTCGCGGCGGTGGCCGCGAGGGGAGCCGACAGCGGGGCCGCGACCAGACCGGCCGCGACCCCGACGGCGAGCAACGACCTGCGCGTGGGGCGGAGGCTGTGAAAGTCCATGCCGACAACTCTCGCCGCGACGGGCAGTCCCAGACAGGGAGCGACCACCCCACAAGGGGGTGGACCTAGGTCTACCGCGCCAGCCCCATCGGCTCAGCGGACACCACGAGGTTCTGCTCGTAGCCGCCGCGCGCCCGGTCGTACGCACCGGTGCAGGTGATCAGCACCAGCCGGTGATCACCGGTCTGGTCGAAGGCGCCGCTCTCGGTCGCCAGCGCGTTCTTCGGCACCGACACCACCGAGTTCACCTTGTACGACGCGCTGTGGCCGTCGCCGCGCAGTACGACGACCTCGCCGGCCTTGACCTTCAGGAGCCGGGCGAAATACCCGATTCCGTCGGTCGCGGAATCGACGTGACCCGCCAGCACCACTGACCCGAACGGGTCGCCGGCCTCGGCGCCACCGTCCCACCAGCCCACCCGCTGGACGCGCTCCGGCACGACCAACTGCCCGTCCACCGTGCTCGCCGGAAGGACCGGCGCGTGAGACCCACCGGGCAGAACGACCTCGGTCGGGACGAAGCGGATCCGCTGGCTCGCGGCCGGCGTACCGACGCGGCCAGGCTGAACGGACGGCGGCACCGAGGCCGACTCCATCGGAGCCGGGGTGCCGCCGTCCGTGCCGGGACTCGAAACCGCTCCGCTGCTCTGCGTGGCGCACCCCTCCAGGGCCACGCAGAACAACAGGAGTAGTCCGAGCAGGTACTTCCTCAGCGACGGACCGCCTTTCGGACGGTAGCTGTCAGCAGCAGACCGGCCGCGATGACCAGAGCCGCCAGCGGCCACGGCGACTGCGAGTCCTGGCCGTCCATCAGGCCGGCCGCCTGCCCACCGGTGCCGGTGTTCACCATGCCGGGCTTGTCACTGCCGGTGGCGGACAGTTTGAGCGTCGCCACCGCGACGTTCATGGTCTTCGAGGCCGGTTCCCCGACCGCGTACACCCGGGTCAGCTCTCCCGCCTTGACCGGCAACGGGAGCGGCCCGAGAACAACCGGGCTATTCGCACCCGTGGGCACGATCTCGACCTGATAAGTGGCGGCCGGAACGACCACGCTGAGCGATTCCCCGTTCGCCACGTTGGAGAACAGCACCTTGCCGTTCACCTTGATGTCAGCCGGTCCGACCGCGGCCGTGTGAGCCACCCGAACGGACGCCTTGTCCTTGGGTACGGCCGTCAGTTTGTTGGCGTAGGTGGTGATCACCGGGGCCGCCGTCGGCGATGCCGGGCGGTGGATGACGACGTCGGAGTTGCTGTTGGCACCTACTGTGACCTGGCGCTCGACCAGGACCTTCCCGCCGGCCCGCGCGGTGATCTTGCGACTGCCGGCGGCCAGCTTCATCGGACCGACGACCGCCGTCGCCCTGACCCCGCTCGCCACCGCCTTGCCGTCGACGAGGATGTCGATGGTCTGCCCGGGCAGACCCTGGACGAAGTACACCGAACCGTTGCCTGCGGCATGCGCCGGCACCGTGACGAGGCCGCCGAAGCCGGCGACGATCACGGCCAGCGCCAGGGAAATCACCCTGAGATAACGCGGACCTCGAATTCTCGAAATCATTGTCCTAATATTCCCCAGACCCCAGTTAACCGTTTGAGATTGGCCGGATACGCTCTGTCCCCGCATTTTCCCCACCCCTTCGGAAATGCCATCCGAAATTGCCTCACTAGGCTAATTCCGGCGTATCGTATGCCCAAGTCGATCCGGCCACCAGAGGAAGTGGCCGGGTCCTTGGGGGGCGGTGTCTCATGTCCACAGGAAGGCCCCTGGCGGGCACCGTGCTGGCGGCCGTCACGCTGGCACTGGGGCTGGCCGGCTGTTCTCCGGATCTCGCCGGTTCTCCGACCGCGCCCAGTCCCGGTCCGCTGTCCAGTGGAGGCGGCGCCGGGCCCGTGGTGGCGCCACCGACTTCCGAGGGCCCCGGTCTGACCGCGCCCGGCATCCGGCTGTCCGCGGTGCCGAAGGGCGACGGGACTTTCGACATCACCGAAGAGGTGATGCTGCGCAACCCGACCAGCATCCTCAACCTGCGCCTGCCCCAGTCGGGCGAGCGGCTGGTGGGGATGATGACGAAGACCAAACCGGTCGCGAGCAGCCTGCAGGTCACCGCGGACGACGAACTCCAGACCGTGGACGACCCCAAGGTCACCCAGACCCGCGACCTGCAACTGGTCGAGCCCGCCACCAAGCTGAGACTGACCTACCGCCTGTCCGGCTCGACCGTGCGCAGCATCCCGTCCGAGGCCGGGCGTGCGTCCTCCGCACTCAGCCCGCTCACCGCCGGGACCGACGGCACCCTGCCGACGAACATCGTGGTGGCCGGCGACGGGCTGCTCAACGCGGTGTGCCCGCAACTGACCGAGACCCGCTGTGCGGTCGGGGAGCCACCCGGCATGGGCGTCCAGCAGGGGATCCCCGCCGACCGGGCGCTCGCAGTACTGCAACTGAACCTACCGATGCAGCCGTAGCTGGCAGGGTCCTCTCGAAAGAGGTTGTGGCCATAGTCTGTCGTCATGGTCGCCGCACAGCCTGAGGATCGGATCGCGTTCGGTACCGCCCGGGCCAGATGGGTGCTGGCCGCGACGGCGCTCGGCTCCGGTATGGCGTTCCTGGACGGCACGGTGGTCAACGTCGCGCTGCCGAAGATCGGCGAGGATCTCAACGCCGACATCGCCGGTCTCCAGTGGATCGTCAACGGCTACATGCTGATGCTGTCGTCGTTGATCCTGATCAGCGGCTCGCTCGGCGACCGGCTCGGACGGCGGCGGACCTTCGTCGCCGGCGTGATCTGGTTCGCGCTGGCCTCGCTGATCTGCGCGGTGGCGCCGAACCTCGAAGTGATGGTCGCGGGACGGATCCTGCAGGGCATCGGCGGCGCCCTGCTGACCCCCGGCAGCCTGGCCATCCTGCAGACCAGCTTCCAGCAGTCCGATCGCGCCAGGGCGGTCGGCGCCTGGTCCGGGCTGACCTCTGTCGCCGCGGCCATCGGCCCGTTCGTCGGCGGCTACCTGGTCGACAGCGGCTCGTGGCGGCTGATCTTCCTGCTCAACCTGCCGCTGGCGCTCGCCACCGTCCTGATCACGATGCGACACGTCCCGGAGAGCCGCGACGAGACCGCGACCGGCAAGCTCGACGTCGCCGGCGCCGCGCTGGCCACGATCGGCCTCGCCGGGCTGACGTTCGGCCTGATCAGCGCGGGCGATCGCGGCTTCGGTGATCCGGTGGTGATCTCGGCCCTGGTCATCGGGGTCCTCGGGCTGGCGGCGTTCGTCGAGGTCGAGCGGCGCGGTTCGCACCCGATGCTGCCGCCCGGCATCTTCGCCAACATCCGATTCACCGGCGCCAATCTCGTCACCGTCGCCGTGTACGGCTCACTGGGCACCGCGACCTTCCTGCTGGTCGTCTACCTGCAGACGGCACTCGGCTACTCGGCGCTCGAGGCCGGCGCGTCGTTGTTGCCGATGACACTGCTGATGCTGGGTCTGTCGAGCTACGCGGGCGGACTTTCCGAGCGGATCGGCGCGAGGATCCCGATGACGATCGGGCCACTCCTGATGGCCGCGGGCTTCCTGCTGATGATGCGGGTCACGCCGGGCGCCGACTACCTCACCGCGGTACTGCCCGCGGTGGTCGTGCTCGGCCTCGGTCTGGTGTCCACGGTCGCACCGTTGACCGAGACCGTGCTCTCTTCGGTCGACGACCACCATGCCGGGATCGCATCCGGCGTGAACAACGCGGTCGCCCGGTCCGCCCAGTTGATGGCGGTCGCGGCGATCCCGCTGGCGGCCGGGATCACCGGCGACTCCTACCGCGATCCGGTGGCCTTCGATGAGGGATTCCAGATGGCGATGTGGATCTCGGCGGCGCTCGCGGCCGCGGGCGCGGCAGTGGCCTGGGTGACGTTGCGACAGCCGCAGCCGACGCCTCGCGTTCCCGAGAAGGTCCACCGCCGGCACTGCTCGCTGGATTCGCCGCCGCTGGCCAACAGCCCTTCGACTACTGCGTCACGGTGAAGGTCCGCGAGGTGCCGGTGAACGGCGTGATCGTGCCGTTCAGCGCCTTCGCCTCACCGCGGTGGACGATCCGGTAGGTGCCCGGCCCGGCGGCATTCCAGGTGATGGTCGCCTTGGCATCGGCCAGCCCGGTCCCGCGTCCAGCGGTAGGTGGTGTCCCACTCCCCGTCGTCGGCAACTCGTTGCCATTGGCCCCCATTCAGCCAGGACCTTGGTGACCTCGCGGCCAACCGATGGCAGCGGCGGCAGCGGCGGTTGTGGTGGGTGGGGACACCAAGACGGGACCTCGGACACGTAATTTCTTGTCCACGGTCCTAGACGGGGGCTGGTGAGTGGACGGGCCGGACCGCCAGCACTCACCAACCACGCCCGACCCTCAGGCGCGCCGCCTCGCGACGCCGGGTTCGGGAGCAATCGGCGAGGTTGTTGAGTGGTGGGCGTCCGCTGGATCACCAGTCAGGTGCCCGCGGCCTACGTCTAGCGCTTGAGCTTGCGAGGAAGGAGCGGTAGTGCGTGCGGGTTTCCGGGGGGAGGTGTTCTACGGCGTAGGAGAGCATGGTGCGGGGCATGGCGGCGGCGTGGGTGTCGAGGAAGGCGAGGAGTGCATCCGGGGAGCCTCGTTTGCCGGCTTCGCGGAGCATCCAGCCGGAGGCTTTGTGGATCAGGTCCTCGGGGTCGTCGAGGACCAGCGCGGCCAGAGCGAAGGTGTCGTCGGTCTCGCCGGCCATGATCAGGCGGTGGGTGGAGACCAGTGCGATCCGGCGTTCCCACAGGCTGGGTGAGGCGATCAGGTCGTAGAGGATCGTGCGGGGCTTATCCAGTAGATAGGCACCGACAATCTGCGCGGCGCTGCAGTCGACGAGGTCCCAGTTGTTCACGGACGCGGTGTTGCGGAGGTACAGGTCGTAAATCGCGGCCAGCTCCGCCGGGTTCGCAGTACGGGGCTTGAGGGCTAGCGATGCCCGGTCGGCCAGCAGGCACAGGATTGCCAGGCGGTGTTCGTGGACCGGGCTGCCGAGGGCTTGCTCCAGATCCTCGAGTGGCAACCCCGCGTGGAGGTAGGGCTTGATGAGCGGGCGGAGCGACGAGAGCTTGACGCCGATCATCCGGTCGCCGTGACCGTAGCCGCCGGGTCCCAGCTTGAAGTAGCCGGCCAGGATTTCGGCGACCGCCGGATCCGCCGCGTCGTCGATCGCCTGCAGCAGTTCGTCGACGGTGATCAGATCAGCAGCCCTCCGGTGACGCGGAGGTTCTGGCCGGTGATCCAGCGGCTGTCCGGGCCGGCCAGGAACGCGACCACGTCGGCGATGTCGGCCGGTTCGCCGACCCGTCCGAGGGCGGTGATGCCGACGAGCATGGCGGCCGCCTCCGGCGGGTTCGAGTCGCGGAACATGTCCGTCTCGGTGGCACCGGGCGACACGCAGTTGACCGTGATCCCGCGCGGACCGAGTTCCCGGGCGGCGACAGCGGCGAACTGCTCGAGCGACGCCTTGCTCGCGGCGTACAAGGAGATCCCGGGGCCAGGCATCGCGGTATTGAGGGTGGAGATGTTGATCACCCGCCCGCCGTCCCGCAGTACCGAGCCGGCCTTCTGCAGCGCGAAGAACGGACCCTTCACGTTGGTGGCCATCATCCGGTCGTACTCCGCTTCGGTGACGTCCGCGATCGGAGTCACCATGGCACTGGCCGCGTTGCACACGAGGATGTCCAGGCCACCCGTGGATTCGCAGGCGGTGTCGAAGACTTCGGACAGCGCGGAGAGGTCGGCCTGGTCGGCTTGCACCGCGACGGCCTGTCCACCGGCTTCCTTGACTGAGGCGACGACCGAGTCCGCGGCCTGCTCGCTGGATGCGTAGGTGAAGGTGACCGTGGCGCCGTCGGCGGCCAGGCGGCGGACGATGGCTGCACCGATGCCGCGCGATCCGCCGGTGACGAGTGCTGCCTTGCCGTCCAGTACGCCGCCCATCACAACTCCTTCAGTAGCTGCCTCATCGTCGCGATCTCCTTGGTCTGGGTGACGCTGACCTCCTGCGCCGTCCCGCCGACCCGGAGGTCCGAGCCGTTCTCGAGCTGCGCACCGCTCATCGTCACCGCGCCCTCATGATGCTTGATCATCAGGTTCAGGAACAGGGAGTCGAAGGCCGTCCCAGTCGCCTTTCGCAGCGCCGCGAGCTGGGCCTGCGTCGCCATCCCCGGCATGCCGCTGTGATCCCCGCCAACCGGGTCAGGCTGAAGGAGCTGAACGTGCAGACCCAGCCGCCTTTCTGGAGTTGAGCACGGGCCTGGCCGGGAACTATGCAGCAAACGTTTTACGTCACGCTCCGGGGTCACTGCGGTGACAAACGTTGTGGCCTCGGAGCCTTCGGGCATACGGTTGCCCCAGGGCTGTTTTCCACCACGCCAGGACCGCCCGGCGTCCGCGAGAGACACCCCGGGGGAGAGACGTGACCAGCCAGCCCGATTCCCACGACGGGGAGATGATCCGGACCACTTTCGGTGCCGTCACCGAGCCCCTGGAACCAGGCATCCTGGTCGTCCGGTTGTCCGGGGAGATCGACATCGCGACCACCGAGTTCGCCGCCGAGGCGATCCGCGCGGCCATCGCACCACCAGCCCGCCTGGTCCTGATCGACGTGTCCGAGGTGACATTCTGCAGTTCCGCGGGTCTCGGCAATCTGGTCGAGGCGCGGCAACTCGCGGGCCGACATGGCATCGATCTCGCATTGGTCGGGGTCGGACGGCCGGTCGACCGGCCACTGACGATCACCGGGCTCGGCCGGGAGTTCCGGATCTTCGCGTCGGTCGAGGACGCGCTCCAGCATCGCGACTCCTGACCATGCCCAGCGGACCCAGCGAGCACGATCGAGTCCGGACACCTGTACGTCGCACCGCCGACCACCATCTTGTAGTCGAAGGCAACTAGATGATGCTCACGTGCCGGCGGCTGCCGACGGACCAGCCCGGTACGGCGGATCCGGCACCAACGACGAGCTCGAGGTCATCAACGACGCGCTGCGCGAACGTAGTACCGAATTGAACGATGTGAAACGACTTTCTCGAGGCAGTACGCGCTCGGAGACCCCGAAACGGCGACCGAGGCGCGTCTGGAGGCGGTGAACCGGCGGGGCCGGGCGATGATCATACGGCTCGCCTGCAGCGCTCTGAGAGGCCCCGAAGGTCAGCGGCACGGCGCGCTCCTGAGATGGAGGCTGTCTAACAGTCCACCTCCCAGTGCTAGTCGTAGCCGTGCGTGGGCCGATCCTGCCTCTACGATGACGCGTGTGAGCGGGGAAAAAGGGAAACCAGGGAACCGGCCTACCGTGCAGGACGTGGCCCGGGAAGCCGGCGTCTCCGCTTCCACGGTGTCGCGAGCGCTGCACACCCGTGGTTACGCTTCCCGTGAGGTGCGTGAGCGGGTCCAGGCGGTCGCCCAGCGGCTCGGGTACGTCCCGAACCACATGGCGCGGAATCTGCGCAGCCGCACGTCCACGGCCATCGGCGTCCTGATCTCCGACCTGCGCAACCCCTTCTACGCCGATCTCGCCGCCGGGATCGAGGAGGTACTGCGGTCCGAGGGCCACCAGATGATCCTGGTGAACGACAACGGCGACCCCGAAGAGGAGATGCACGCGGCCGAGACCCTGCTGGCCATGCAGGTCGCCGGGGTGATCGTGACCCCGGTCGCCGCGGGCTGCCCGAAGATGCTCTCGGAGAACGGGATCCACGTAGTCTGCGCCGACCGGCAACTCGGCCGGGCGGGCAGCGACGCGGTACTGAGTGACAACAAGCTCGGCGCCCGGGAGCTCACCGAGCACCTGCTCGGCTTCGGTCACGAGCGGATCGGCCTGTTGATCGACGAGACGAAATGGTCCACCGGAGCGGGCCGGCTCGCCGGATTCCGGGCAGCGTACGAGGCGGCCGGAATCGAGCTCGACGAGAACCTGATCGTCTACACCAGCTTCGACGCCGAGGCGGCCCGCCAGACCACCAGCGAACTCCTCGACCAGCAGCACGTCACCGCGATCCTGTCCGCGAACAACGTGCTCGCCCAGGGCGCACTGGCGGAATTGAAGGCTCGCAGGCTGAAAATCCCGCAGCGGATCAGCCTCGCGGCGTACGACGACGTGCCGTGGATGTCACTGGTCCAGCCCGGAATCACCACCGTGGACCAGCACACTGTGGATCTGGGTCGTAGCTGTGCGCAACTTCTCCTGGCCAGGATTCGGGACGAACTTCCCGCCAGACGGCGTGTGATCAGGGTCGCGCCACGCCTTGTTATCCGCGGATCCACCGGACCCGCTCCCAGAAAGTGAATTTCTGGCGTACCACCGGCCTATGACACAACTTCAAGTAGACCGAGTGATCGCCAGGCAGCTCGACCGTCACGCCGAGGTCGCCTACGCGATGCACAGCCAACTGGACGCGATCCAAGCGGTCGCCGACGAGCTCATCCGCCGCCTCGAATCCGGCGGGGTCCTCTACACCTACGGCAACGGCGGATCCGCCGCCGACGCCCAGCACCTGGTCGGCGAACTCATCGGCCGGTACCTCCGTCAGCGCCGGCCCCTGGCGGCGGTAGCACTCGTCGGGGATGCGGCGGTGGTGAGCTGCATCGCGAACGACTTCGGGTACGACGACGTGTTCTCGCGCCAGGTGGAAGCCCTGGCCCGGCCGGCGGACATAGTGATCGGCTTCTCCACCTCCGGGACCTCCCCGACGGTGGTGAAGGGACTCGCCGCGGCGCGATCGGCCGGCGCCTGCTCCGTGGCGTTCACCTCCACCCGCGGGATCGCCCTGGCGGCGGCGGCCGACCTCGCGATCGTCGTACCGGCCGAGGAGACGGCCCGGATCCAGGAGATGCACCTGGTCGCGCTGCACCTCGTCAGCGAGCTGGTCGACCAGTGGGCCACCGCCTGCTGAACCAACCCTCCCCCACGGCCCGGGCGCACTCCGCGCGCCCGGGCCGTCCGACGGACGGCCTGGTCTGGCATTCTTGGGCGCTCGCGCCTTGTCGGGCGCGGACCGGTTGATGCGATAGCGTCCTGTGCGCCGCGAAGAAGGAAAGTTCATGGGTGAGAGTGCCAAGATCGTCGTTGTCGTGCCGACCTACAACGAGCGGGAGAACCTGCCCGTGCTGGCCGGTCTGCTGTCCGACCTGAAGGTGCCGGGCCTGCAGATGCTGGTGGTCGACGACAACTCCCCGGACGGCACCGGCGACGTGGCCGACCAGCTGGCCAAGGAGTCGCCCGAGCAGGTCGGCGTACTGCACCGGACCGAGAAGGACGGCCTCGGCCGCGCCTACATCGCCGGAATCGGCCGCGCGCTGTCCGAGGACGCCGACATCGTGATCCAGATGGACGCGGACCTGTCCCACCCTGCCTCGGTGATCCCGATCATGGTCGACACCCTCCGTACGACGGACGCGGCCGTGGTGATCGGCTCCCGGTACGTCGAGGGTGGTTCCGCCGCGGCCGAGTGGGCCTGGCACCGGCGGCTGCTGTCGGCCTTCGCGAACGTCTACGTGAACACGATCCTGCGGCTGCACGTGAAGGACGCCACCGCCGGCTTCAAGGCGTGGAAGGCGGAGACGCTGCGCAAGATCGACGTCGCCACGATCCAGAGCAACGGGTACTCGTTCCAGGTCGAGATGAACTACCGGACCGTCCGCCAGGGGATGCGGATCGCCGAGGTGCCGATCCGGTTCGAGGAGCGCACGGTGGGCGCGTCCAAGATGAGCCTCAAGGTGCAGCTCGAGTCCGCCCTGATGCCTTGGAAGCTGCTCTTCAAGCGCTGAGGTCAGATCGACCGGGCCACTGATCCGGTCATCTGCCGGACCTCGGCGCGCACGGCGTCGAGGTCCTGCAGATAGGCCGCGAAGCAGATGCTGACGCTCACGTCGTTGACCTTCGGCGCGCCACGCAGCCGCAGGCATTCGCCGGCGAGCGAGTAGACCAGGCCGTCCTCGGTGCGCCGCCCGGTGAAGCTGATCCGGGCCGCCTCCACGACGTTGAGGTTGGGTGGTGGTACCGACACGGCCCGGCCGTACTGAACGTCGCGCAGGTCCTGCGTCTCGGCGAAGGCGTCCACGTCCGGGCGCAGCAACGGTAGCGAGGTGACCGGGTTCGTCACCACGTAGAACCTTGCCTCGGCGCCTCGCTCGAAGGAAGTGACCCGGATACCGAGGTGGTCGTAGGTCTGCTTCGTCCAGCCTCTGGCGATCTGCACGAAGACGCCTTGTTCGACCGGCGTACCGACGTCGAGGTCCGGCTCGCGGCGAGGGTTCCGGGAGGGGACCACCCCGGCGGGGGTGGGTGTTGCCCGGACCGCCACCGGTTGGGCGGAGGTGTCCGTCTGCCGGACCAGGACGCCGGCCCCGGCGAAGAGCCCTACGACCAGCACGAGCAGGCCGAGGGCGAGCAGAGCGATCCTGGTGTTGCTGATGGAATCTCCGGGCCGCCGGTACTCCGTTTGCCGGTCGGGTGGTTCGTGCATCAGATGGACCGCGCGACCGAGGCGAGCATGCGGCCGGCGTCGCGGTATGCGGCCGCGGTGTCGTCCTTGCGAGCCTCGACGCAGACCGCCACGGTGACGTTGTGGATCGACTCGACACCGGTCATCGTCGTACACCGGCCGGCGACCGAGACCGTCGCGCCGTTCTGCGTGAACCGTCCCGTGAACGACAACCGGGCCTGGCTGCCGATGTTCGAGTTGGCCGGCTTGAGGGTCGTGACCTTGCCGTTCTGCACGCCGGTCAGCTTGTCTGCTCGCTTCACCATGCCGACCATGGCCGGCACCGCCGAGGCAGCCGGGTAACCGACCGGGCTGACGACGACATAGGCGACGCCCCGGCCCTCTGCCCCCAGCGTCACGGAGTACTTCGTCGTGTGGAGCTTCCGCCATCCCTTCGCGAGCTCGACGTACACGTCGTCGTACACCTCCAGTCCCTTGTCGACGTCCTTCACCGTGCGGCGCTTCTCCGACGGGGTCGGCGAGGGCAGCGGATCACTGGGCGGCTCGGTGGGCTCGGTCGCCGCCGTGGGTTCATCGGTTGGCGTCTGCGTCGGCGTCGGCTCTGCCGAGGAGAGACCGTCGGTGTAGGAGCCGGTGGGCGCCGGAGCCGCGGCATCGTCCCCACTCCCACGGCTCGCGACCAACACACCCGCTCCGCCGATCAAGGCCACCACCAGCGCGATCGCCCCAGCCAAAAGCCATGACCCTCTCCGCCGCACCGGAGGCACCCCCACAAACCCCTGCGCATCCCCGTAACCAGGCGGCGGCCCGTACTGCGGTCCGTACTGCGGATGCCCGGGCATCGGCTCGTACTGCGGAGCCCCCGGTGGAGGACCGTACTCGGAGAGTCCGGGAGGCGGACCATGCGGCGCAGCGCCGGGCGGAGGTCCGTACTGCGGGTGTCCCGGCGGAGGTCCGTACTGCGGGTGTCCCGGCGGAGGTCCGTACTGCTCGGGTGGGGGCAGGGGTATTTGGTCGCTCACGGTGGAGGCCTCATCGGATCGGCGCGGGTCGAACGCGTCGGTCCCCGGTTCCGACCGGCAGAGGTTATAACACGCGAGGTCCCACTGCTCCCTGGCTCCCGGAAGATTGCAGCAACTGACATCGCTCAGCCGTAGCCGAGGTCGTGCAGGCGGGCGTCGTCGATGCCGAAGTGGTGCGCGATCTCGTGCACCACTGTGATGTTCACCTCGTCGACGACATCCTGGACCGTGGCGCAGATCTCGAGCGTCGGGTTGCGATAGATGGTGATCCGGTCCGGCAGCACGCCGCCGTAGTAGTTCCCGCGCTCGGTCAGCGGGATGCCCTCATAGATGCCGAGCAGGTGCGAGTCGCTGACCGGGGCGTCGTCCTCCACGAACACGGCCACGTTGTCGATCAGCGCCGCCAGCTCAGGCGGAACCTGGTCCAGCGCCTCGGACACCAGCACTTCGAAATCAGCCCGGCTCATCTCGATCACCCGGCCAGCGTAGGCAGGTCGGAGTACAAGCCTGTCATTCCGCACCGCCGCGACAGGTTCCTGACTTGCCGGTTTCTGACACGGTGAGATCTCGTAGCGAACGCTACCCGCGCGAATACTGACGGCCATCGGTCGCGTCCCGGCGGCCGCCTCTTCCGTCCCCCGGTTCCAGGAGAGATCAGTATGAGAAAGCGCACGTTCTTGGCGTCCGCGGTCACCACCGCCGCCCTCGCCCTCGGGTTGGCCACTGCCCCGCTCCCAGCCACCGCCGTACCGACCGCTGTAGCGACCGTCGCCGCTGCGTCTGCCTCCGTCCCACAGAACCTCTCCCCTGAGGTCCAGCAAATCGTGGATGCGCTGCCCGCGCTACGCGAGCGCGCCGCCGCCGTCAGGGCCAACCTGGGCCTGGAGAGCAACGCGGTGCAGGACGCGCTCATCGAGGCGATCGACCCGACGCAGTACGACTGCTCGGCCGCCAACCCACCGGTTGTCGACGCGATCCTGCCGGACACCTCTGCCTGGACGTTCGAGCAGCGGCTCGCAGTACTGCACGTGCTCCTGTTCAACATGGCGCTCGTGGACGCCGCCTACCTCCCGCAGACCGGGCCGTTCACGTACGGGGCGCACGGCGAGTTCACGAACCAGGCCAACCGCACCTTCCGCGATCTGAAGGGCTTCTGGGACATTCCGTCCGGCGACATCCAGATGGTGCCGGCCCACGGCCGCTCGATGCTGGACGCCGAGGTCAACTACCGGGTCTTCACCGTCGTCTACGGCCTCAACCCGGCGCAGTCCAGAGTCTCGGCGGACCTCGTCGCCAAGGAGCTCAACAGCGCCGCCCTCGGGTACGGCGACCTGCCGGTGTTCACCTTCAACGCGTACGCGGCGTCGGGCGGCGAAGACCTCGGCAGCTACGGCACGGCACCGAAGCGGATCGCCCTGGGCGACGGCGTCTTCGACGGCTTCGCGAGGGTGGGACTCGGCGACGTGGCGCCGCAGGCCATCCTGGCGCACGAGTTCGGCCACCACATCCAGTTCGCCGACGACCTGATGCGGACGGACGTGCCAGGCCCCGAGGCTTCGCGTTGGGCGGAGCTGATGGCGGACGCGTTCAGCTCGTACTTCCTCACCCACGCCCGCGGCGCCTCGATGCAGTGGAAGCGCGTCCAGCTGTTCGGGCAGATGTTCTACCAGCTCGGCGACTGCGGCTTCTCCGCGGAAGGCCACCACGGCACCCCGAACCAGCGGATGGGTACGGCGCTGTGGGCCTACGGCCTGGCGGACAGCGCTCGCCCGCAGGGCCACATCCTCCCGGCGATGTCGTTCTACCAGCTGTTCGCCACCCAGTACCCACAGCTGATCGCCCCGGACGCGGCCAACTGATCACCCCCTGACCACGTGGTGCGCCGGCTCCCTCACCCCCCGGCGCACCCACGTCCTCCCCCCGTCATTCGCGTTGCTCCACCCCGGCCTTCGCGCTGCTCCCCGCCCCGTCTTTCGCGTTGCCAGGAACTCGTTTTGGAGCCTGGGCCGGTCTCCTCTATGCTTACGGCTGTCCCTGGAGCTTCGGCTCCCGCGGGTCCGAGTCCCCATCGTCTAGTGGCCTAGGACGCTGCCCTTTCAAGGCGGTAACGCGGGTTCGAATCCCGTTGGGGATACGGTCGAAAGACCGATGTCAGTACCGCTCGAACGATGGTGTAGCATCATCGAGCAATCTGGCCCAGTAGCGCAGTTGGTTAGCGTGCCGCCCTGTCACGGCGGAGGTCGCGGGTTCGAGTCCCGTCTGGGTCGCCAGGAGAGAATGGCGGCGGGTGTCAACACACACCGCCGCCAATTTTCTCTCCCGGTCAGGTAGCTCAGCTGGTAGAGCGTCCGCCTGAAAAGCGGAAGGTCGGCGGTTCGAGACCGCCCCTGACCACCGTCTGACCTGCACGTTTGCGTCAGCATCGATCCGAAGCCCAGATCTACTGCAGCAACGACGTTGCTGCAGTAGCCCTCAGGTGAGGGTTCGTGCAGCCTCCCGAGAGCTTCTCCTGCGGTGAGGCGCGCGCGTCCGTTGCCTGGCACGTCAGTTCTCGCCGTGGGGAGGCTCGATGGTTGCTACCACCCGCCTCGCACGTCTACGCGATCCGGTCGATGAGGGCGTCGCCGGCGAGCGTGGGTGGTGGCCCTCCGCCCACCACCCACGATGGCCCTGATTGAGCAGTCGCCCTGCTAGAACGGGTCGGCCCGCTCATCATCGCCGCTATCGCCGTCAGCACACCGGGGGGCATCGAGGGGCGAATTGTCTTGGGTGGTGAGGCTGAGGTCTGCAACCGAGGGTGGACCCTCGGCATCCCAGACTCTGGCATAGGCCCCTGCAACGAGCGGCCAGATCTGTTGCAGGCCGTCTTCGACCGACTCGATCTCATCGACTAAGTCTCCGAACACGACGAACTCGTGTGGGATGACGCGACCGGCTGCATCTTTCCGCCCCAACGGATCGGGAAAGCGCAGCGCGACCTTACCGGCGGCACGACGCCACGTCTTCGGCTCGTCCTCGAGATCCGCGAAGCTGCGTTCGTACTCCGGAAGTGGGTCGGACCGCCCTCCGTTGAGGAGGAACCGGAACCCCCAGGAGCGCCCTCGAGTGGCCCAGATGAGGCGCTCGGGTAGGTCCCGAGCGCTCACTTAAGGCTCCTGATGAGCAGCCTGTCCTTGACGCCCTGGTCCAGGTCCAACTTGAACTGCGTGAGCGTCGCGGTCAGGAAGTCGTGGTCCTCCCGGGCCTTGGCATTGATCTCCCTGAGTTGCGACCCAGCCATCTTGGCGGCCGCAGTCAGGACAGGGAGCGCGGCCATGCTCGCGAGGGGGCCGACCTTCGGCAGCATCGCCACCAACTTGTCGACACCAAGGGACTTCCCGCCTGTCAGGACCGCAGCCAGGGTCTCGGCGCCATCCGCAAGGGTGTCCAGCACAATCCTCGGGATCTCCATCCGCTCGTTCCACTGAACTCGGCGCTCCAGGGGAAGCATTGAGGCCACCGGCAGGATGAGGTCAAGCCCGACCCGTTGGGTCACATCAATCTCCACCGGCTCCGGACCAACCGCGGAGAGTTCGAACTTGGCCGAGGAGAGCAGCATGAAGTCCTCGCCCACCGAGAGCGCCTCAGGCGTGTCCACGAGGTCCTGGAGCGTCGAGCGCAGGTCGTCGATGTGACTGGCGGCCTTCTCGATCACGAGGTCGCGGAAGGAGTAGATGTCCCAGTCTGGGAAGAGATCCGCCTTTGACAGTGCCATGATCCAGATGCGCGGGAACTCGCCCAGGCGGTCCTCGTCGCCCAGCAGGTCGTCCTTGAGCCGCAGCACGCCTTGGCGGAAGTTCGTCAGGAGCGACTTGAGGTACCGCTCCTCCTCGCCCGCGTAGTCCAGCAACTTCTGGCCATCCACCAGCAAGAGCGCGACATCGGAACGCAGCAGTGACCGGAACGTGTCGACACGGCGATTGGCCTCTTCCTCGCTGCTCGGCGATTCCTCGAACCATTCCCCCGGATAGTCGTGCCATGCGAGTCGCAGGGCGTCGAAAGGCCGCGTCTTCGCTGCGGGGTTGTCTCCGCCCTTGAGCTTCACCGAGAAGTAGTAGGTCGTGGCCGCGAATCGGGTAGGCGCCGGCGCCCTCGCGCGGTCTCTCATGCCGAGGTAGTTCCGGTAGAGCCGGTTGCCCTGGCCGGTGTCGTCTGCGACGAGGTCCCAGAGGTCGTTCGAATATGAACCCTCCTGAGTCGGGCCGAAGAACGAGGAAACAAGCACCGTCTTCCCGGAGCCGCTCTCTCCGAAAACGGCGACGTGCTGCTCGCGGATCCTGGGGTATTTGGCCATGGCGCGAACGTACCTCACACCCTTGGGATCGGGCGATCCAGTGCGTCGAGGATCGCCTCCTAGTCGGGATTAAGGGCGGGCGGGATCGTGGTGACGCGGACCGAGCGGGAAGTTACCGTTCGGCGAGCCGAGGCACTGCTGGTGGAGGTGTACCGGCAGTTCCTCACCCATGAGGCCAGAGCGCAGCGGATCCGCTGTTCCACCGGACTTGCCGACCTGTACGTCACAGACGAGAACGGTGAGTCCGTCCTCTGCGAGGCCAACAGCAGCGCCAGGCATTTCTACGTACGCCAAGCGCTTGGGCAGATTCTTGATTACGTCCATTGCGTAGCGAACCCGGTGATGACCCTGCCTGCCCTGTTCCCGGAACCTCCTGCATCGTTGGACCGGGACCTGCTCCACAGGCGATGAGCAGCCTAGGTTCTGGCTCGATGCCTCACAGACTCGATGTGGCTACCCCGCACGGCGCCAACCGATCACCTGTTCCGAGTGCTGAGGTTGGCCGACGATACGCGCCGAGTTCAGGACGTCGGCTCGTTGTGGGACACCACCACTCGGCTATCTACCGACGGGCGGTCGGCATCGTGCCCTCCGCCCATGGCGGCGCGTTGGGCGCCCCCAGCAATGGCACACTTGCGCCGTGACGACGCCCGTAGCACGACAGATCGGCACCTGGCGCGATGCCGAAGAGAACGCAGCGGTCTGGATGAAGCACTGGGGATACAACGATGCCCGCATCACATCTGGCGGTGCCGACGGTGGGATCGACGTCGAGTCCAGAAGCGCGCTCGCGCAAGTGAAGTTTGAGGCCAACCAAGTCGGACGTCCCGCGCTTCAGCGCCTTGTTGGAGCCCGCGCGCTCGACCATCGCCGGCAGCTGCTGTTCTTCTCTGGCACGGGCTACTCCGACAAAGCGGTCGAATACGCGGAGACCATGGCTATCGCGCTGTTCATCTACTCGCTCGACGGGAAAGTGCGCCCATTCAACCGGCTGGCCGAGGCAATCGTCCACCGGCCATCTTCGCTCCGAAGCGCGAGTCCCTCAACCAAAACATCTGCCGGTCGTGGCACAACAGTCGGGTGCGGCCTCCTCATTCTGCTCGTCGGACTATTTCTCCTCTGGGGGTTCGTTGGCGGCCTGTTCAACGGGGAGAACTTCGACGATCGCAGCGACCTTGTGCCCCTGCTCGTCATCGGTCCGCTGCTGCTCATTGGCGGCGTCGCAGGCATAGCGCTTGGCATCGGCGTAATGCGAAAGTCGCACGACGCCTGACTGATCGTCACAGGAAGCAACGGCTCGACGGCTCACCAGAGGTGGCTGCGGGTTCGATGGTGGTCGCCAATCTAAGAATCCGTGACTTGGGTAAGAACTTCTCCAACCAACAGGGCGGCTACTTCCAGACTGATCTTCGATCCTGTGGCGCGGCCTCCCGGGCGAACGTTCCCGGGCCCGTGCGGTAGACGCAGTCCGCACCGTCGTCGTGCCCGCTGCAGGCCCGATCGTGAGGACGCAGGGAGCACCGCGAGCCACTCACGGTCGTTCTGCCTCTCGTCGTGTGACGTCAACAAGGCCACCGTAGAGGGTGCCGGCGCAAAGTGTGGGGCAGAACGGTCACGCTGCCCGGCCCCGCGGACACGGGGTCGGGCTTCACGCCGGTCGGCGGCCTTGCGCCGGAACAGTGCGCAGGACGGGTAGTCGCTCTGGGCGACCGTCCGAACGTGGCGGAATCCCCTGTGCTCGTAGTACCGGTGGAACCGACGTTGACGGTCGCGTTCCCCAAGCTGATCGCCCACTTGCTACAGGGAACCCGGGCCCCATTCTGGGGCGGCCACGATCTTCCAGAAATTGTGGCCGAGTTGCGCGTCGCGGCGGACAAGGCGGATATCAACATCATTGTCGGCGAAGCCATCCGCCTCGGGTTACACAAGGCAGGGAGTGATTGCATGACTTTGCTCCTGGCATCCGGAGCACGAACCAGTCAGGGACTGCCGCTTCGTTTAGCAGTTGGTGTAGCAACGGCCACCGTCAGCAGGCGCTGATCGGCACCCTCGCACCGCGGGAGGACACCGAAGCGCTACGCGAAGACGTCGTCCGCGCATTGGTGCCGCTGGGGTTGCGGCTGTCACCATCCAAGACCCAGGTGGTCCATATGGTCGACGGGTTCGACTTCCTCGGCTTCCGCATCCGGTGGAAACGCAAGAGAGGTACGAACAAGTGGTACGTCTACACCTTCATCGCCGACCGGCCCGTCCGGTCGTTGAGGGCGAAGATCCGTGCACTGACACACAAGACATCGCAGTGGGACCTCGCATCGATACTGACCAGGCTCGGTCAGATCATGCGAGGGTGGGCCACTATTTCAAACACGCGGTGGCCAAGCACACCTTCGGCAAGCTGGACGACTTCACCTTCTGGAGACTCGCCCACATGCTGCGGGCACGCCACCGGTGGAACTGGGGCCGACTCCGCCACCACCTGACCGCCGCCACCGGACGGTGGCAGATCACCGCGGACGGGATCAAGTTCTTCCGGATCGCAGGAGTGACGGTCTCCCGTGACACCTACCGGGACACAAGATCCCAACCCCATGGCCGACCACGAACCCCGCCTGACGGCAGCAACCGTGGAGAGCCCGTTGCTCAGTAATGGGCACGGCGGGTTCGGCGAGCGGTCCGGGGAAACGGGCCGGTGGCAACACCGGAACCGCTCCCCGGGCCGACTCGACAAGCGCATCTCCCCCAGCTCGCCTCATCCGATGACAGAGAGAATCTGATCGCAGAAGTTGTCGTTGGTGAGGTCGTCCTTGCCGGGATCCTTGACCTCCCGCGCGGAGATGAACTCGTCGTCCGAGGGGTCCGTCGGTGTGCCGCCGTCGTCGACCAGGATCTCGGTCCAGAGGCCACCGCTGTCCTGGAAGACCAGCTTGCCGTCGGAGTCGTACCACTTGTCGCCACCGGTCGGGGCGACCAGGATCGTCAGGGTGCCGTCGCCGTTGTCCGTCACTCTCCTGTCCTTGGCGGCCGAGTTGAACACGTTGGTGATCTGGTTGCCGTTCGCCAAGTTGGTGAACGTGGCGGTGCCATGGACGGCCTCCTGGGAGTAGACGAGACCATCCGGGCCCTTCGCGTGCAGCACGAAGTTCCCCTCGACCTGGAAGTCGACCTGGACGGTGATGCCCGCACCGCAGAAGTCCTCTTCCACGTCGGTGCGGGAGTCTGTGAAGTGCTCGTGCTCCAGCGTTTCGGCCGCGGCCGGGCCGGCCAGGCCCGCCGATGTCGCCAGTGCGAGCAGAACGGCTCCGCTGGCGATCGCTGCTCTGCGCTTCAGTTCCATGGAACTGCCTCCCCTTTTCCCCGAATGTCTTGATGTCGTGGCGTGGACCGCATTGCTCTCGTCCGTGCCTGTACGGCGGCGGTTGCGGAGCCAGTGGCCGAGGGTGATGAGGCCGAAGCCGGCGGCGTAGATGGTGCTGGTGAAGGCCAGGTAGCCGAAGGAGCGCTTGGTCGGGTCGGCGGGGAAGGCCTCAGTGGAGCCTTTGACCCACTCCATCATCAGGGTGGCTGTCTGGAAGGTGAAGACCTGCGCGAACAGGATCGCGTAGATCAGGTGGGCGGCCAGCCGATTGCGGACCAGGAGTCCGAGTGGCAAGGCGACGAGAATAGTCAGAATGGCGATCATGGAGATCCCTCCGGAGTTTGGTGGAGACTCCAAGGTCACCTGCCGACGTCGTCCGGCGCATCGAGGTCTGCCCTGATCCGACGGTCCGTACTGGCACTGATCACCGGATGGGCGAATCCAGTGGACAATGCGTGCATGGGCCCCAGGTTTTGGCCGATCTGGCTCGCGACCGCGGTGTGCGCCGCTGCCGGACTGGTCCTTGCCCTGAGCGCGTTCCACCCGGCCGGCGATGGGTGGCCGGTGGCCGTCTATCTGCTGGCGCTGGTACCTCTCGCGCTGGCCTGGCTACTCGCCGTACGTGCGCCTGCTTCACCTGTCGGCGCGGCAGTGGCTTGGCTGGCCGCGTCCCTGCTCGTCATCCCCGCGCTCAATGCCTGGGGCCAGATGTCCTGGTCTGCAGCGGACTTCGCCGATGCGCTGAGCGCGGTCGGCTGGCCGTGGCAGCTCACCGGCTTTCTGGCGCTGCTGCTGGTCTTCCCGGACGGGTTGCTCGCCGGTCGCCGCTGGATGGTCATCGCCGTCGGCGTCCCGGTGTCGGCCCTCGTTGTCGGCGTGGCGATGACCGTCACGATGGACTACGGCGAGCCCCACGTCTTCACGGCTCCCGTGCTTGTGCCGGAGCCGATCGCGATGCCGCTGATGATCGGTGCGCTGACGTTCCTCCTGGCCGTGGTAGTTGCCTGCAGCATCAGTATCGTGCTGCGCTACCGGCGCGGGAACGAGCGGACGAAGCAACAGTTGCGCTGGCTGATCCTGGCGACCGGTGCCGTGGTGGTCCTGATGGTGGCCAGCTGGATCGTCAACTCCTTCGGATTGATCGGCGAGGCGGCCTATGCGGCTTTCCTGCTGGGCATTCTGGTCCTCGTCCCGGCCGCCGTCGCCATCGCGGTACTGCGGTACGACCTGTTCGAGATCGACCGGATCCTGAGCGACTCGGTGGCCTGGGTGCTGACGACGCTGATCGCCGCCGCGCTGCTGGCGGGTGGTGTCGTTCTCACCGGGTACCTGGCCGGGCGGGACTCCGTGATCGGGCTGACCGGCTCGGTGTTCCTGGTCGCTGTCCTGGTGCTGCCCTTGTATCGAAGGATTCATGGCGCGGTCGGAAAGGTGCTCGACCGCGACCGGACGGTTCTGGTCGCGCAGATCGAGCGATTCGTCATGCGGGTGCGTGATGGATCGGCCGAGCCCGAGGAGGTCGAGCAAGTGCTGAGGTCCGCGGTCCGGGATCCCCAGCTGACCTTGCTGCTGGCCGATCCGGCCGGGACCGGGCTGGTGGATCTGACGGGCACCGGGCAGGTGGCGGACGGCGACTGGGTCAGGGTGCCGCTACGGACCGCCAGTGCGGACATCGGCGTCATCCTGGTTCGTCCCGGCTCAATGCGCTGCCTGCGCCGGGCGAAGCTGGCCGCGTCGGCCGCGCGGTTGCCGATCGAGGTCAGCCGGCTCCGGATCGGGCTGCGGCGGGCACTGACCGAGGTGGACGAGAGCCGTCGCCGCCTGGTCTCGGCCACGATCGACGAACGCCGCCGGCTGGAACGCGACCTGCACGACGGCGCCCAGCAGCAACTTGTTGCCATCGGCATGCAGTTGCGGGCTGCGCAGTACCGGCTGCGGCCGGACGACCCGGTCTCCGGCGATCTCGACCTCGCCGTCGAACGGCTGGAGGCCACGGTCGCCGAGCTCCGCCGACTTGCCCACGGCGTGCGGCCCGCCAGCCTCGACGACGGCCTTCCGGCCGCGCTGGCCCGGCTCGGCGCCAAGTGCCCGTTGCCGGTCGACTTCGTCGTCGAGGAGACGACAAGCTCCGAGGTCGTCACAGTGACCGCGTACTTCGTGGTCGCGGAGGCGATGGCGAACGTCCTCAAGCATGCACGCGCATCCCGGATCGGCATCACCGTCGAACGTCAGGGCGACCGCCTGCACGTCGCAGTGATCGACGACGGGATCGGCGGCGTCCCGGCCGACGCCGGTCTGACCGCCTTGCGGGATCGCGTCGGTTCCGTCGGCGGCCGTCTGACTGTGACCTGTGGACCAACGGGCGGTACGACGGTCGAGGCGGTGCTGCCGTGCGCGTCCTGATCGCGGAGGACTCGGCGCTGTTCCGGGAAGGCCTCGCCGGGTTGCTGACCGCCGCGGGGCACGAGGTGGTGGCGTCCCTGGCCGGCGCGGACGGCCTGGTCGACGCGGTCATTGAGCACGAGCCCTCGGTCGCGGTGATCGATGTGCGGATGCCGCCGACGATGACCGACGACGGAGCAGACGCGGCCCGCGAGATCCGGCGGCGTCGACCGGAGCAGCCGATCGTGTTGCTGTCGCAGCATCTCGAGACCCGGCACTCCGTGCAGTTGGTGTCGACCGGGGCGTTCGGATATCTGCTCAAGGATCGGGTGCTCCGGGTCGAGGACTTCCTCGACGCTCTCGAACGGGTCGCCTCCGGTGGTTCTGCGCTCGACCCGGCCGTCGTCTCGGCACTGCTCGCTCCCCGGCGATCGGAGCTGGAACCCTTGTCACCAAGGGAACTGGAGGTACTCGGTCTGGTCGCCGAGGGGCACTCGAACGCCGCGATCGCCGGAAAGCTCTTCGTCACCGACCGCACGGTCGAGAGTCACCTGCGCTCGATCTTCCAGAAGCTGGCGCTCGACGAATCGGCGGCCACGCATCGCCGGGTGCATGCGGTGCTCACCTATTTACGGGCCTCAGGCAACGCCTAGGACCCTGTCCCGCAACCGCTCCAGGCGTACTGCGGCGGTTCCGCGGTAGGCGGAGCGCTGTACTGCGGCCAACGGGCCGGCGTGTTCGAACGAGTGAGTGACTCCCCGTCCTCGAGCAGCTACTCACCGCGCTCACGGAAGCACCGGAACCTACCAGCTCATCTCGATCCGGCCCGGGGTGATCGCGGTGTACTCCAGCCAACCACTCAGGCCGGGGCGAGCCGGCAGTGTGTACCGCACGCCGACAGCGGGGGTGGCAGGACCGTCGAAGCTGAGGAAAGCCTCGATCCACAACGGCAGAGCGAGCGGGTCGAGCAGTACGTGGCAGGTGATCCGTTGATGGCGAGACTCGCTTGTTCCATGGGTTCAGCCCTCCTGGGCAGCACGCCGCCGAGCCAGAGCCTGTCCCGCGGAAAAGGCACACTTGCGACCGCGTGCAGTGTGGTGATGGTCTCGTCCACCGGTTGTCCGGCGACCAGTTGATCGATGGCGTCGTGCAGTGCGTCCTCGGCCACGACGATGCGTTTGCTGAGCGCTTTGCCCTCAGCGGTCAGGCTCAGCGCCAGGTAGCGCCGGTCGTCCGGATCGGTGTCTCGTTGGACCAGCCCTTGGCTGACCAGGCGATCCACCAGTCGGCTGGGGCTGTTACCGGTCTCGCAGACGAGCATCCCGCCGAGTGCGCTCAGGGTGAGCGGCCCGTGATCGCGAGCACCAGCCCCCAACTCGGCATCGGTCTGCGCCGAACCAGTGTGCTCAACCCCACCACGACGCCACGCACCTTGGACACGATCTGCACCGCGACCGCCCCGGACGCGGTCCAAACCCTCCGCACAAACCGCGACGCCACGCAAGCAGGCTATCCAAGCAGCGTTCTAGTAACCAAACAGCCCGACCTCAGCGACAAAGACGCAGGTAACCGGCCTGCCGACCGTCAAGTCACCACGGCGTGGCACGAGTCAGGTCAGACGTGTCGGCTTCCAGCACGTCCATGCCATACGCCTAGTCACGTTACCGGGAGGCAGAGCCGGTCTTCCTCTGCCTCGGCGCCGGTTCCGTGACGAGCCTGGCCGTCTCCATGCAGCCGCTGACCACGCGCGCGGGCAGATTCCGACGGCCGCCAACACAAGGCCTACGTCCGGAATCAGGGCCCGATCGTGAGCCAAGTCAGGTGGCACGGCATCCATCACTTCCGTCTGCTCCAGCCGCCACGAGCCGAATTGCAGAGGGCTGGAACATACGGGAGGCAGGGCCGAGCGGTGTAGCAGTCAGTGCAGCAACATGTCGCTACAGCCGCCGCTCTGGGCAGGCGTCGAGCACCGACTAGTGCGCTCGGCAACAGAGCCGAGTGCGACATTCCAGCGACCTGAAAAGCGGAAGGTCGGCGGTTCGAGACCGCCCCTGACCACCCTTATTGAGCGGGGATCCCGGCGATCGCGACATCCCGCCACTCCCCCTCAAATCACCTCAAATCACCGCAAATCACCGCTAGATGTTGCACGTTGGTTGCACGCCCCGCCCGTCCTCTTCCCGCTGAGGGATCGAGGGCGGGTTTGTCGTTGGTGCACCTGCACAAGCTCGGAGCCTGTGTCTTCCCGTCTGCCGTTCAGCCCAGTCGGCCGATTCCGACCCGTCATCCCGGAGTCGTGATGCCCCTGCCGGAGGCAATGCTCTTGGCTCTGCTGAAAGACACCCGAGAGCGGGCGCGGGCGGTGAACGGCCGGAGGACGCATGCGCACGTCCGCGCTGCGCGCATTGATCCATAAGAGCCAAATTCGGCAAGAGGGATCAGCGGGAGTTGTCCTCCGTTAGGTGATGCGCGATACTCGTCCGCCCACTGAAGTGCGACAGTCGGGGCGCGGATCGCGGCAGATCCGGATGGCCGCAGCGCACGCTGTGTCGTTCGCCGCGATACTTGCCCGGTGCAGGGACCGTCAGTTGACTGGGTGGCCATCTCCCCGCGATTCACGCCGGGCTGGCCGTGGCCCGAGGACTCCTACGGTCTGGGACCGATGTACGGCGACGACGGCTGGTGTCGGGGCTGCGGTACCCCACTGGTGGAGCAATCAGGCCCGCTCGTCATGCAGGGCAGCAAGTTCCCGACAGCCGACGTCTGGATGCCGAACTGGCGCTTCGACGTTGTCTGCGTTTCGGAACAACTGGCTGCAGACATCTCGGAACGCTTCAGCGTGGACCTGGGCGAGGTGCACAAGCCGCGCAAGGGTCCGACCGGGGTGCAGCAGATCCTCCCCGCGCTGACGGTCGATTCATGGCACAGGCAAGAGGAACTGGTGCTGGCTGTGCGGGCCCGGCACAGCGAGCACTACGGCGATCAGACGGGGTCGTCCTGCGCGACCTGTGGCCGCTGGAAGTGGTTGCCCGTTGGTGAGAACGAGGCGCCGATCGTCGCGAGCGCCCTGATGTCCACTTCCGACGTCCTCGCGTCGCCGGAGGTGTTCGGGGACGGCCTGAAGTCGTTCCGACACCTGCTTTTCCGCAGACCACTCGGCGAGACACTCGTGGCCGCCAGCCCCCGCAACTGGCACCTCGTCGAGGTGGAGGTCAACTAGCCGCTGCCGGATCGCCGCCCAGTATCTCGGACAATCCGCTCATCGGCAGATCCGTGCATTGGCCTGTCGGATCAGTTGGCGGACAGGTGTCGCGGATCTACTGGCGGATCACAGGATCAGCGGGAGTGGGCCAGGCGATGGACGGGACGAGCGTGATCCGTGCCCGGCGAGCTGAGGTCTCTGGCTGGCTCGAGGTTGGGAGATCGTGCGTCAGTTCGGTGATGACCGCTTCCTGCTGGGTCTGGTGGCGGCCGGTCGCTGCCCGCTGGAACAGAGCGCCGGACGGGTAGTCGCCGAGGTCGAGCGTCTGGACGTGGCGAAAGCCGCGCTGCTCGTAGTAGCGGTGGAGACCGACGTTGTCGGTCCACACGTCGATCCGGACCAGTCGTTGCCAAGCTCCCCGGCTCGCTTGCATGCCCACTCGATCACGTCGGTGCCGAGACCTGAGTACTTGCGCCGGACGATGAGCCGGTGGAGATACATCGAAGGACATCATCGCAGTCGCGCGTTTGGCAACATGCGCTCACCGGCAGACCCGTGCGTTGCCGCGCATCAAGTGGCCGCCAGGCTTCTAGACTGGATGCACATCAGTTGGCGGAGATGTGTCGCGACCACGTCGACGAGGACCAGGCCGACGTCGGGCCGGAGCCGCCAGCGCTGGTGCCGTGTTAGCAGAACTGTTAGCTAGAGCAGCCCCGGAAATGGCGAAACCCCAGGTCATCCACCTTGTGACCTGGGGTTGGTGCTGGCGCGCTCGGAGGGATTCGAACCCCCAACCTTCTGATCCGTAGGGCCCTGCGCCCCCGGCCAGCGCCCCGAAGACGTGAAACACGAGCTTGCTGCGGGGAGTGGAGGTGTCGATCTGTTCGGTGAGGCTGACGGTCAGCGATTTGGTGATGGTCATCCTCGCTTGAGCGGAGGACGATGACCCCAGAGGTCGCGTCGGCGAGGGGTCAGGCCAATTGCCCGACTCGACGGACCCGGCGCGGCGCCCGGCTCACCGTTCGCCACTCGGCTCGCCGGGCCTTGGAGCCAGGTAAGGAGAGGTCATGGCTGCCGGAGACTATGGCTACGTCATCGTGGGCGCCGGGTCGGCGGGCTGTGTACTGGCCAACCGACTGTCGGCCGAACCCGGGTGCCAGGTTGCGCTGCTTGAGGCCGGCGGGCCGGACCGCAAGTGGGAGATCCGCATCCCGGCGGCGTTCACCAGGCTCTTCCTGACCGACTACGACTGGAGCTACCGCACCACCAAGCAGCCGCAACTGTCGGATCGCGAGGTGTACTGGCCGCTTGGCAAGACCCTCGGCGGTTCGTCGTCCATCAATGGGCAGGCGTGGACACGGGGGCACCGCGCCGACTACGACGGCTGGGCGCAAAGCTGTCCCGGCTGGTCCTATGACGAGGTGGTGCCGTACTTCCGGCGGGCCGAGCGCCGTGTGGGTAGTAACGCGGGCGGGGTGTACGGCACCTCAGGCCCGCTGTTCATCTCCGAGCTGCGCGACCCCAACCCGACCACGTTGGCGTTCCTGGCTGCCTGCGCCGAGCTGGGTCTGCGCCGTCTCGGTGAGCTCAACGAGCCGGACAACACCGGGTTTGCACCGACCCCGGTAACCCAGCGCCGCGGGCTGCGGCACAGCGCCGCGGACGGCTACCTGCGACCCGCCAGGCGGCGGCCCAACCTCACCGTCGTCACCGGGGCTCACGCCCAGCGGATTCTGCTCGACGGGACCCGTGCGACGGGCGTGGAGTACCGGGATGCGGCCGGCGTGACCCAGCGAATGACCGCCTCCCGCGAGGTGATCCTCAGCGCGGGCGCCGTCCACTCACCGCAGCTGCTCATGCTCTCTGGCATCGGCGATGCCGACCAGCTGCGCGCTGTCGGCGTGGAGCCGCGCCACCACCTGGTGGGGGTCGGTGCGAACCTCCAGGACCACCTGGCCTGCGGGGTCGTCTTTCACTGCACGAAGCCGATCACCCTCTTCGCGGCCGACTCCCCGGTCCAGCTGGTCCGGTTCCTGCTCGCGCGCCGCGGGATGCTCACCTCCAGCGTGAACGAGGCGGTCGCCTTCGTCCGCAGCGACCCAGCTCTGGCCGCCCCCGATCTTGAGTTCGTGTGGCTCCCGGTACCACTACTTGGGGAGGGACTGACTCCTCCACCCGGCCACGGGATGACCTTGGCGGTTGAGTTACTCCAACCGGACAGCCGCGGCGACATCAGCCTGGCCAATGGCGACCCTGCGGAGCCGCCGGTCATCGATCCGGGCTACCTGACTGCCGAGTCGGATCTGCGCGGTCTTGCTACCGGTGTGCGCATCGCCGAGCGGCTGTGCGATACCGCTGCGCTGCGCCCCTACGTCGGCGCGCCCATGGCCCCCTATCCGGGCAAGGTCGATGACGCGGAGCTGGTGACGCTCCTTCGGAAATACGCGCAGACGGCATACCACCCCGTCGGCACCTGCCGCATGGGCAGCGACGATGCCGCCGTGGTGGACGGTGAGCTCCGGGTCCGCGGCTTGGACGGGTTGCGGGTGGTGGACGCCTCGATCATGCCCCGGATCATCCGCGGCCACACCCACGCGCCGACCGTCATGATCGCCGAACGCGCCGCCGACCTCATCCGCGCCGGCAACCACTCGCCCGAACAAGGCCGAGCAGACGTCGCCTGACGCGGAATACATCCCCACCGAGCGAGCGCCCCCTCGGCCCAATACCGCAGCGTGGCAAGGCGCGGCACAGGCAAGCCGGCGTGGGCCGCGACGGTGAGCCCCCAAGCGGGCGAGCACACGGAAAGAGCGATCTCGTCGTTCCCGCCGCGCGTCGTGGCTCAGGTCCGCTCCTCGACTAGGACCGCCTACCCGCTCAGTGCTCTGTAGACCGAGGCGCGGGAGTCCCCGTGTCCTCGGTCCGTACCGTCGGGCGGTCTCCCGTCCGCGCACGCGCTCGGACCGTAGCGAGCCCGGCCATCGTCCGCGGATCAGGTCGCGCTCGAACGCCGCCAGGGCGCCGAAGACGTGGACCGACGCAGCTACCGCAACATCAGCCAGGGCAACGTCGTCTACACAAACCCGCAGAACGACACCACCGTCATCCGGCACTTCGCCGGGCCCGTCTCCGACACGATCATCTCGGGTGACCCGCAGGGTGTACACACGCACGAGCTCATCGTCAGCGGGCTTTCCGGACAGCTCCGCACCGCCGGCGGCAGCGTCCTGCTGGGAGCGGGCTACATCGTCTTCCATGAGGTCTTCAACGGCGAGGAGTTCGTCAGCAGAGAGATCATCCTCAACAGGGGACCTCACCCCAACCTCGAGAGCGACCTCGCCCTGTTCTGCGACGTCGTGACGGACGCATTGGGGCTGAGCTAGCAGCTCCCCTGGATCCGACGTCGTGGGCTGCAGGAGCGACCACGACGTCGGATCCAGCCCGGAGCCCTCCGAATCGCTCGCCGCTCAGCGAGCGTGGTCGACAGCCCACTCGAAGGTGTTGTCGGCGACGTCCTGCGAGCCGGACTCGCCAGGTGTGGTCATTGCCCCCGGCAACGAGCGCCAGCGACGCCCTCTCGTCGTTACCGGTATCGACAAATGCGAGGGCGGCGACCGCAACCGGGACCGCAACAGCCACAGCCGACGCCCGCGGGGACTCGCCAAAGAGACTCGCTGAGCAACGGTTTCGCCCGGTGGCTCGGTGACCGCTGTCGAACTGAAAAGGGGAAGGTCGGCGGTTCGAGACCGCCCCTGACCACCTTCTGACCTGCAGGTTTCCTCCCAGAGGAACCTTCCGTGGGTCCAGCAACGCGGTCGAGCCCTGCCCCCATCTGATATCGGTGATGCTCGCGCCTGCGAAGGCAGTAGCGTCGAACTCGCAGAGGTCACACCCATGCATCATGATGGCTGGGCTCGGACAGCCTTGCATGTGTCCCGGCTGCTGCGCGCTGTCCTGCTAGCCGTTCTTCCGGCCAACCGCGCAGTACTCGGAGGCCGGAGTGGTGTCATTGCCGTTGGGCCGCCATTGGGAGCAGGTGACCAGGCCGGGCTCGAGAAGGTCGACGCCGTCGAAGAACCGCGCAATGTCTTGCGGCGATCGCACAGTCATCGGGGCGGAGCCGCCGGCGTTCCACATCTGCACGGCTCTGTCGACGGCCTCCGCGTTGACCTCTCTGGTCGGGTGAGAGATCACCAGGTAACTACCGGGCGGAACCGCGTCGACCAACTGCCGCACGATCCCATGGGCCTCGTCGTCATCGACAACAAAGTTCAAGATCCCAAGCAGCATGATCGCTACCGGCTGATCGAAATCCAGCGTCCTGCGCGCCTCAGTGAGGATCCGGTCCGGATCACGCATATCGGCGTCCACGTAGTCGGTGGCTCCTTCCGGACTGCTGGACAACAACGCCCGAGCGTGCGCAAGCACCATCGGGTCATTGTCGACGTACACGATGCGCGACTCGGCAGCAGCGGCCTGTGCGACCTCATGAGTATTGTCAGCCGTCGGCAGGCCAGTACCGATGTCAAGGAACTGCCGGATCTCAGCCGGCCCGGCGAGGTACCGTACAGCACGGCCCAGGAACTCCCGGTTGAACCGGGCCGACTGCACCAGCTCAGGCATGTACGCGAGGACCTGCGCGGCAGCCTCGCGGTCGGCGGCGAAGTTGTCCTTGCCACCGAGCAGGTAGTTCCACAGCCTCGCTGAGTGCGCCACGCCAATATCGAGCTTGGCCAGCAGGTCGTCGGCGGTGGGAGAGGTTTCCGTCACCATGACTCCTCACACATCGGATATGGCTAGATTGGTGTAGCGAAACGCTCCCGGACACTCTAGCCCGGCTTTGCGATGGTGGGTTGATGTTGGGGCGACACTGGCGGTTGATGAAGCGAAGTGCCTTGCCTGTAGGGGAGTCTGGACTTGTCGAAGGTTCAGAACACCCGAGGGGAAGGCACGTCGTAGCTAACCAGGCCACAACGACGGGCGCGGTATTCACTCCCGTAGACGGACCCCGCCTGGGACAAGTGCACCTCGCGCAGCTCCTCTCGGCGGGTGTCAGAACCAGCTGCGGTGACCGCCTGCATCAAACAGGCCGCGTTCACGGTGGGGCCGCGCGACAGCACCATCGCAGCGAGGTCAGTGCGTTGCTCGGGCAGGTCGCTGGGAACAACAATTAACACCAAGGCCGAGACCAGGTACGCAAACCGGGCCGGTCCGCTCGCGCCCGCCAAAGCACGCCAAGTCGATCTGAAACAAGGAATGCCATGACTACACCCACCGCCGTCAAGGACACCGGAAAACCAGCCCGTCCCGCCACCGATCCTGCCGGCCCGACTGGCCGCCTGGCCACCTGGGTCGCTCAAACAACGCTCGCCGACGTTCCCGCCTCCGTCCGCGACCGGGCCAGGCACCTGGTGCTTGACGGCATCGCCTGCGCCCTCGTGGGTGCGCAGCTGCCCGTCTCCCGCAATGGCGTCGAGGGGGTAACAGCGCTCGACAGCGCCGGGGATGCCGCACTGGTCGGCTGGGACGGCCGGGCTACCAGCGCCACGTCGGCGGCCATGTTGAACTCCAGCTTCATCCAGGCGTTCGAGCTGGATGACTACCACCCGTTGGCCCCCTTGCACAGCAACTCGCTGGTCCTGCCGGCGATGCTCGCCGCCGCCCCGCGCCTGGGCCGCGTCTCAGGTGAGCGGTTCCTGCTCGGCGCCATCCTGGGGTATGAGACCGGCCCCCGGGTCGGTCAGGCGCTCGGCGGCCTGGACGTGCTGTCCCGGGGGTGGCATTCGGGCGTGGTCTTCGGGCCCCTCGCCGCGGCCGCCGCCGCGGGAACGCTGTATGGACTGGACCCAGCCGGGTTTGAGGACGCCTTCGGGATGGCTGCGACCCAGTCCTGCGGGCTCATGTCAGCGATGTACGAATCGATGGTCAAGCGCATGCAGCACGGCTTCGCCTCGCGCAACGGCCTGACCGCCGCCGCGCTCGCGGCATCGGGCTACGTCGGCATCAAGCGGGTGTTCGAGCGCCCATACGGCGGCTGGCTGGCCGTCTTCGGCGAGGGCCACCGCACCTACTCCGAAGACATATCCAAGGGCCTGGGCACCCTGTGGGAGACCGAACGGATCGCCGTCAAGCCGTACTCGGCCATGGGATTGCTGCACGCCGCGATCGACGCCGCACTCGAGCTGCGACCCAATGTCGACGTCAGCCAGATCCAGCGGATCGACATCGACATGGGCGAAGCCGCCTACGCACACGGCGGATGGAAGGCCGAGCGCCCGCTCCAGGTGATCGGCGCTCAGATGAACGTCGCCTACGTCGTCGCGGTGGCCATCCTCGATGGCGACGTGCTCGTCGGCCAGTTCTCGCCGGACTGGATCAACCGCGATGACGTCTGGGCCTTGATCGACCGAACGCTGACGCACCACGAGCGGGCTTACGACAACCTCCCGATCGACGAGCGGCTCACCACCCGGGTGCGCCTGACCTTCAACGACGGGAGCACTCGCGCCGCCGAGGTCGTACACCCGCGCGGTACCGGCGACCGGAACCTGACGAACGCGGATATCCGTGACAAGTACGCCAAGCTGACCCACCGCGCCATCTCCGCCGAGCGCCAGGCCGCCATCGAAAAAGCCGTCCTCGGCATCGACGCTCTCGACGACATCGCTCAGCTGGCCGCTCTGCTCACACCCGCAGTGCGCTCGCCGCTCGACTGAGACCCCCACCGCCCTGGCGGGACAAACTTCAGCGCAAGCTGGCACACCGAGTCCGCTCAGACCTGGAACACCATGGCGCAAGGAATGCTGGTGGTACCCCTCCAGGAACGCCTCCAGGCCAGTGAGAGTGACTCGACCCATCAACATCCCGGGCCGCTTCACTACGTCAGCCCAGTACTCGCTCTCACTCATGCCACTGAGATCCATGCGTCCATCTTCCCGCGACGGGTCCAACAACACCGGCCGCCGGCGGTAACCGCCGTACGACGGTAAGCCCTGCGTCAGCAACGTAGCTGCCACCGACGACGGGGCGCGCTGTCGAACTGAAATCGGAAGGTCGGTGGTTCGAGACGGCCCCTGACCACACTTCGTACCTGCGGCATCTCTCTCTGAGAACCGCCGAGTCTTCTGGCAGGACCGTAACCTCCTATCCGGCTGTGGCGCAGACGTGCAAGCACCTCGCCCAGCCAGGCTGTCTCCTGCGATCGGTATCGGAGCCGGCCAAGGTTGTCCGGTTCGATCGGTGTACAGGACGCGCGGCCGGGCGTTTGCTGGACTGAGGACCACCGGCGGAGGTCTGCCGCGGTGATCGTGCAATGGCAGAAGATGCCACTGGGGGTGGAATCAACACGGGCAGAGGCGCTTGGATCGCGCACTGCTCGGGAGGGGTACTCGTACTGCCGGGCTTCGGTGCGACCGAACGCGTCCTGCCGCCCGGACAGAAGCAAGAATCGAGGGGACCAATGCGTAGATTCGCACTGGTGGTCGGGATCGTCGTCGCGCTCGGACTGGGCGGAGCGCCGTCGGCCGTTGCGGCTGAACCTGGCGTCAACCACTTCACCATCACGGAGTCGTTCACGGACGACGACTTCTGCGGGACCGGTCAGGCGGTGGACGTCTCGATCTCCATCAGGGGAACGGAGTTCCTCTCACCCAACCAGCCGGTCGGCTACCGGAATGTCAGCCAGGGCAACGTCGTCTACACAAACCCGCTGAACGACACGACCGTCATCCGGCACTTCGCCGGGCCTGTCTCCGACACGATCATCTCGGGTGACCCGCAGGGTGTACACACGCACGAGCTCATCGTCAGCGGGCTTTCCGGACAGGTTCGCACCGCCGGCGGCAGCGTCCTGCTGGGAGCGGGCTACATCGTCTTCCATGAGGTCTTCAACGGCGAGGAGTTCGTCAGCAGAGAGATCATCGTCAACAGGGGACCTCACCCCAACCTCGAGAGCGACCTCGCCCTGTTCTGCGACGTCGTGACGGACGCATTGGGGCTGAGCTAGCAGCTGCCCTGGATCCAACGTCGTGGCTGCCGGAGCGACCACGACGTCGGATCCAGCTAGAGCCTTCCGAATGGCTCGACCGCTCAGCGAGCATCGTCGACAGCCCGCTCGAGGGCTTGATCGGCGACGCTGTCACTACTCCCGCCGAGTGCTGCCGTCGAACTGAAAGCGGAAGGTCGGCGGTTCGAGACCGCCCCTGACCACACTTCTGACCTGCGATTTCTCCATCGGAGAACCGCCGACTCCTGTTGCGTCGCTTCGTCGCTCATCGGCCGCATGGGGGACCGAGAATCCACGCCGTCATGTCAGGTGAATAGTCGACGCCTTGGCCCCCGTACGCCCCCGGAGGCAACGGATCCCGCCTGATGGCGACGACCCGGCCCTCGAGGACATAGACGGCGGGGCCGGATTCACGGGCGGCAGACCGGGGTCCCTGTCCGCGGTCCTCGGGTTGAGCGTCTGCAGCGATGGGCGCGATCGGCAGGGCTGCGCTGAGGAGAACGGCCGACACTGCCGCGGTGGTCGTTCGCCAGATGGAGTGTGGCTTCCGATTCATGATTCACCTTCTCTACAAGGCGGATCCGGTCTACAAGGCGGATCCGGCGAGAACTACCCATCCAGGATGCTCCCGGCGGCGGGCTGCGTCCGCCTCAAATGAGGCACAGCGAACGGGGCATCTGCGGCACTAGGCTGGATGGATGGCAAGCGGGGAGGTGGTGGACCACCGCTCGTTTCTCGGCAGGCTCGAACCGGCTGACCGTGCGTTCCTGCTTCGGCTCGGTCATCCGAAACGCTTCCGCAAAGGAGCGAGGATCATCGTCCAGGGTGACCACAGTGACACCGTCTTCCTCACTCTTTCGGGCCTGGTCAAGGTCACCCTGGACACGCCGGATGGTCGCGAGATCGTGTTGGCCATCCTGGGGGCGGGCGACCTTCTGGGCGAGTTCGAGGTGATCGACGGAAGGCCCCAACGGACAGCGGGCAATGTCGCTGTGCTGCCCGTCGAGTGCCGCCTGATCCCGGGCGACGAGTTCATGGCGTCCCTCGAGACGCATCCGCAGATGTTGCTGGTGATGGTGCGTGTCATCATCAGCCGGTTGCGGGCGGCCGATCGCCGTCGCGAGGCCTCAGCTTCGATGGGAGTCTCGCGCAGCCTCGCCAGTTTCCTGGTCGAGCTAGTGGACCGCTACGGCACATCCGACGGATCAGTGATCGACATCAGCATCCATCTGACTCAGGAGGAGTTGGCCAGCCTGATGTCCACTTCGCGCGACTCTGCCGTTCGTGGACTCAGCACGTTGCGGACCAAAGGGCTGATCGCAACCCGCCGGCGCCAGATCGTGGTGACCGACCTTGACGGACTACGACGCTACGCATCGGCGACTGCGACGGCGCGTGACGATTGACTCTGGCTGGCCGACTCCGTGGCCGACCATTCGCTGCCCGAGTCACTCGCCGCCGACCCCGAGCGTCTCGGGCTCAGCGACGCAACTGCCGGTCGCGGACGCTCCGGCGCTTAGTCATCCAGCCACTCCGCGCCGGTGGTGTCTCGGTGGTAGCCCTGTGATAGCCCTTGCAGCAGCGGCGGCCGGTCATCGGGTTCTCACCGTCGCAGTGTTCCGCGGGGCGGAGCATGGGCCAGCCGGTCGCAGTGCGGTAGTCGTCATCTGGGTGGTCGGTCCACTCCACCCCGAACGACGAGTTCCCCGTTGTTGTCATGCGTCAACGCTAGGAATCGCGCCAGCGTGGGGGCTACGTTGTTGCACTTAGTTGCTGGCGTTCATCTCGGTTTGCGCTCGGATGATCAGAGCGCGGGCCTCCGGCCCATAGACCGCGGACTGGCAGAGCAACTCGAACATGCGGACGTAGAGACGGATCTCCTGCGGCTGGGGTTATTTCGATGCTTGCAGTAGGTGTCTCGAGTGTGACCAGCTTGTCGTCGAAGATCCAGAAGCCGGCCGAGCCCACGCCCTGTCGCTCGATCATGGCCGGCACGATCCCAAGCGCGACGTTCGGAAGGCTCATCAACGAGAGCAGTCGGTCGAGCTGGCCGACCATGGTCTCTGCGGTGCCGAACCAGGTGCGTAGGGCGTTCTCCTCCAGGACGACGGTGTACTTTCGCCGGCCCTCGTAGAGGATGGCCTGACGTTCCAAACGAGCCGCGATTGCTTCGTCTATGTCGTTCTTGGTGTTAAGGAATCGCATCCAGAACGTGAGCATCGCGCGGATGTAGTCGGCTGTCTGGAACAGTCCGGGGATGACGTTGTGCTCGTAGATTCTGAACTGGTCAGCGGTCTCGTAGGTCTGCTGGAACGCGAGCATGAGTTGCTTCATGCCTGAGGGCCCGCGCCGCCGGTACTCGACGTACATGGATTCGATCGCCCGCGCCTGGGCGACCAAGTCCGTCACCTGGTCCTCAGCCCCGCACGCTGCGCACCAAGCCCGAATGTCGGCATCGGTAGGAGGTTGGACGCCGTGTTCTAGCTTGCTGATGCGCGTGAAATGCCAGCCGGTCGCGGCGGCAAGCTCGCGACCGGTCAGGCCTGCATCTTTGCGCAGATTCCGAAGACGTAGCCCAAGGGCTTCCTGGACCTTTCAGGCTGAGCTATTCGGGTTTGTACTCACTGTAGGGAATCGTAAGAGGCCATACCTGGTCGAATGCCTTGCGGCACATCTCGACGGTCGCCGGGTTCGTCGTGGTGGTCAACGCGTTGTTCAGTCCTGCGCCGGAGTAGTGCAGAAACACGACCCTCTCGTCGTCGAACAGGTAGTAGTCGTTGCCAGGGAAGCAGAGTTCTGAGACCCGGCGCCTTGGCACGAACCGCACATCTTCGCCGGCCTCGACAATCGGATGACCGATGGCGAGCGTCCACCGCTGATAGTCGCTCAGAGGCTCCGAGACGATACGAGCGCGTTGTACGGTCCTTCCGGCGGCGATGTGGCCGCGCAACGTCGTACACCAGTCCTGAAGCCACTCAAGATCGTCCTGTTCACCGGCCGCCCACTGGGCCATGTGGGGCAGTTCGACTTCGGTGCCGTACGCGTCGCGGGTCTCCAGATGGATGGAGCTGCGCTTGAACGTCTTCAGCAGCTCCTGGAACTCGTCGTCGGTGATCTCTTCCACGAGACCTACTTGAAGAACTGGATCATGCGGTCCGGGATCTCCACGGCGGTCTCACCGTCCGGAAGGTTGAGCTTCGCCAAGGCATCAGGGTCGTCGACCACCCAGCCCTGTACGACCCAGCTACCGCGATCAGTCTTGTAGAGCGTGGGCGAGTTGGTGGGCTGGGACTCCGGGTCTCCTGCTACGAGCGTGAGTTGCATGATGACTCCCCTGCATCGGTCGTTGCGTGAACTTGCCCTGTCGAGTCTGGGATTACACGTTGTTGCCTGTCATCGGTGTTGCGGGAAGTTGCGCGAGCCAGCCTCTCATCAAAGGCCCACAGGCGGTCGGATGGTGGCGTTACCGAGCATTGGCCAGCGTGCGCACTCGGACGCTTCGAGCCGCCACATGGTGTTCTCCTGATGAGTTGAGGGCTCAGAGCACGGTCAACGGGCGCGGTACCGTGGCGTCGGCCGGATACAGGGAAAGGTCACGGCCTTTCGACGCGGGTGAGGATGATCGCGTAGCGGCACTCGGCATCGCTGGTGTTGGCGAAGACACACGGGACGGGTTCGTTGACTTCGATCGAGTCGCCCGGGTTGAGTTCGTGCACCACATCGCCTTCGTGGAAGGTCAGCCGGCCGTCGAGCACCCAGACGGCCTCCCGCTGGAAGGCCAGGGATGCTGCCGGATACGGCACGCGGGCCCCGGGCGGCAGGTGGACCTCGGCTATGTCCGTGGGGAAACGCGGCCCGGTGATCTGGCGCCGGCGATACCCGGTGGCAGGGTCGTGCCATTCCGTGGCGTCGGCCATCCGGTGCACCCCAGTGACCTCGGCCGGTGTGAGTAGGGCGGAGACGCTGACCTGGAAGGCTGCGGCCAATTTGCCGAGGACGACAGCGGTGGGGCTGCTCTCGGCGCGCTCGATCCGGTTGATCATCGCGCGGGACACACCGGAGGCGTCCGCGACCTGCGCCAGAGTCCATCGGCGCTGTTCCCGTTCACTGCGGATGCGGGCTGCGATCTGCACAGCCAGAGGATCTATTATATTGGACACAGCTCTAATATATAAGAATGGAGATCCGCCCGGTCCGCCCGCACACCTCAGCGAACCCGCGGACGCCGTCCGCAGCATCATGCACCGCCCCTGATCCGAGCAGATCCCGGGCGGCATACGGCCACGGCGCAGTACTGGCCAGGCCCTGGCATCGCTGACTCGTCGGGACTGCGATCTCTCACTACCCGTTGATGAATTTCACCTGTTGGAGGACCCATGGAACTCGGTCTCGCGCTGCCCACCGCCGGGCCGCAGACCTCGCCGGAGACGATCGTCAAGGTCGCCAAGGAGGCCGAACGGCTCGGTTACGCCGCCTTGTGGACGTTTGAACGCCTGCTCCGCCCGCTCGACAAGGTCGTGCTGTGGACGGGGGATGAACCCGAGATGCTGCCGGAGTTCTACGGCTCGGTCTACGAGCCGCTGGAGACGCTGAGCTATGTCGCCGCCGCGACTGAGCGGATCAAGCTGGGCACCGCGGTCCTGGTGGCGCCGCTGCACGTGCCCGTGATGCTCGCCCGCCGGCTCGCCACCCTGGACCAGTTCAGCGGCGGCCGGGTCATCGCCGGTCTGGGACAGGGCTGGCAGCACAACGAGTTCGAGACGGCGAACGTGTCAAGCAGCCGCAAGGGCGCCCGTACGGAGGAATTCATCACGGCGATGCGGACCGCGTGGGGCCCGGACCCGGTTCGGCACGAAGGCGAGTTCTACCGGATCGCGCCGTCGCAGGTGAACCCCAAGCCGGTCCAGGCCCGCATCCCGGTACTGCTGGCCGGGACGTCGCCGGCCGCCATCCAGCGCGCCGGCCGGATCGCGGACGGCCTGATCCCGATCACCTCCTCGGCGCAGGAACTGCGCGGGGTCGCGTCCGCGATCTATGACGCCGCCCGTGAGGCGGGCCGGGACCCCGCGGACCTCATGGTGGTCAACCAGGTGCCCTGGCCGACCCCGATCACCCGTGAGCCGATCGGGGACGGCCGGCCCTTCCTCGGCGGATCGCCCAAGCAGATCGCCGAAGACCTCATGGCCGCCCGCGAGAGTGGTGTGACCCAGGTGTACCTCGCCGGCGGCCAGGGCCTCGGGCTCGACGTGGGCCTGAAGTCCGCCGACGTGGACCAATGGCTCGAGTTGCTCGGTGAGGTGATCGACGCGGCCAGCCGCCTCGGCGTCCTCGCGCCGTGAGGATCAGCGAGCAGCGAGCGACGGCGCCCACCCGTGGACCGTTGAAACGCAGGTGCCAGGTGCGTGACGACGCACGCTCTTCCTAGTCAGCCAGCCGGATCTGAACGACGCTGTCGGCGGGAGTCAACGCCGCCAAGTCCGGCGCAACACAGCCCCCGCGAGCTATCAGGGCGGCGACGGTTTCGGTGAAGCCCACGAAGTCGTCGGTGATCGTAAGAGACTCGCCGCAGACATGATCGATCTCGACAGTCAGCACGCGCTCATCGTTGGGCGGGACTTCCAACACATAGATGCTGGCCTCCGTGATCTGGGGCCACGAAAACCCGTAGGTGTTCCCGGACTGCGTTATCCAGAGGCCGGCTTCGTCGGCCACCACTCGTGCGGTCACGCTCGCACTGTAGCGAAGGCCGATCACATTGCGCTTAGCCCCGAGGGTTCTTCGTCTCACGGTCGGACGACCTACCGACGGTGGTACGGCGGATCACCCAGGCCGGCGTCCGCGGACGCCTGGTGCTGGTGCCCTAGGCCGAGACAGGAAGCTCCGGCGTGATCAGGCCCAGCCCGAGGGCGATCATGATCGCGTTCGCGCGATTGACAGCGCCCAGCTTCTCGTACACGCGGGAAACATAGGTCTTGGCCGTCGAGAGACTGACAAACATCGCGCCGGCAATCTCAGGCACAGAACGACCCGTGGCAAGGAGGGACAGGACCTCTTGCTCGCGCGGACTGAGCGCCAGACCCACCGCCAACGGACCACTGACAGACTGCCCACTGACGGGCTGTACGCCGGCGACCTGGCCGCGACGGGCCAACGCGTGCATCAGGCCGGTCGCCGTGAAGGAAGCGGCCGCCACGGCGGCGTGCCGGATCGCTCCGAGGACTTCGGTGTTCGGGGCGGTCTTGTCGACGAAAGCGGATACGCCGGTCTCGAGCGCCCTGAACAGTACGTCGTCCTCCGCCTGGGCCGTGAGTACCACAATGCCGAGCTCGGCGTGCCGGTCGCGGAGTTCACGGGCGAGCTGGAGGCCGTCCGCGTCAGGCAGAGCGACATCCAGGACCACGACGTCCGGCCGGGCGGACTCGACCAGTGCCGGCGCCTCCGCGGCGAGGCCGCATTCGCCGACGACGGTGATGTCGGCATCAACGCTGACGAGCCTCATCAGTCCGTACCTGGTCAGTGTGTGGCCGTCGATGACGACGACTTTGATCGAGCTCTGCATTGCATGCCCCCGCCGGACTTTTCTGTGGCCCCCAGCCGAAGATGAATAGATGTCACTTACTGAACCGATGATCGGCAGCCACCTACAGTCCGTTACGGAATTCGGATGGGTGCTTTTCGCCGAAACAATTGAACACTTGGTGACAAAGTTCCAGAACGGCGGCGACGAGCAAGCCGGCGACGACGGCGGCGTGCCCTGGTACGGCGGTCACGCGACGGCCAGGATGGCCACCAACGCGCCGGCGAGCATGAACGGGCCGAAGCTCATGCTGTGCTGGAGCGTGATCCGGCGCGCGATCAGCAGCACGAGGCTCACGACACCCATCAGGACGAAGCCCAGGGACGCCCCCACGAGCAGAGTCGGCCAGCCCAGCCAGCCGAGCGCGATGCCGATTCCGCCGGCGAGCTTGACGTCCCCGCCACCGAGCTGCCCCCGGCTCAACACCGCCAGTACCAAGTAACCGCCACCGAGCACCAGCCCGCCCAGCACTGCGCGCAGCAGGTACGACGGATGCCCATCGACCGCCGTCACGAGCCCGAACAGCGCAATCAGACCCGGGTACAGCACCAGTGTCAACCGGTTGGGTAACCGCTGGACTGCGATGTCGATGGCGGCCAACGCGACCCCCAGCGCGCCGATGAAGGCGAACGGAGCCGCATCCGGACGACCGGCGAACCGCCACAGCAGCAGGGCAATCACCGCAGCGGTCACCAGCTCGAGGACGAACGGAACGCCGAACCAGCCACGACACTGCGTACACCGGATCGCGAAACGTCCGCTGAACCCTGTCCCGCAGCGCGCGCAACTGGTGGGGGCGGGCTCGCCGGAAGCTACCGACAGCCGGAAGACCGTACTGCGCAGCAGCAGTCCGGCAACGAAGCCAATGATGCCTCCGGCAACTGTCCACGCGATGTCCATGCCCGCCAAGGTACGGCGCACCTGGCGTGCGAAGGAACCACGTCACCGCAGAACCGACCGACCGGAGCCGCGAAGCCGGCTGACCGGCCGACGGTGTCAGCCGAACGACCGACAGACCCGTCATCTCCTGTCGGTCGGTCGGCGGGTGGTCACCGCCGTTGTCGGTCGATCGTCCTTCGCTATCTGGCCGGTTGACCGATGCCGGGCAGACCGGCGATCGCGCACTGTTTCGGTACCGATCGGCAGGTCGCCGTTCGATCAACGGGTGGGGTCCCACACCCGCCACCAACTGAAGGAGTTCCCATGCTCAACAACCTGCTCACCTACGTGCAGACCGCCGTCCAGCAGGCGCGTCGCGACGAGCGCGGCGCCACCATGATCGAGTACGGCCTGATGGTCGCGCTGATCGCCATGATCGTGGTTCCCGCGCTGCTGATCCTCGGCCCGGCCATCGTCGGCCTGTTCACCGACGTCGCCGGCAACCTCTGACCGATCGAGCGATCTGCCGATCCACTCCGTTCGATCGCGGGGGGTGGTGCGGTCCGGCCGGACGGCCGGGCCGCCGCTGCCCCACCCAGGTGGGAGTTCCGATGCTCAGTCTCGCGGGGTTCGTCAAAACCCTTGCCGGCAAGGTGATGCGCGACGATCGCGGCGCGAACCTGATCGAGTACGGCCTGGTGGCAACACTCATCGTGCTCGTGGTCATACCCACCCTCATCATCCTCGGTCCCTTGGTCGCTGCTTTGTACACCGGCGTCATCGGGGCCTTCTGATCGACTTTCACGAACCGGGAGAGCTCATGTATCCGAGACGAGGGAGTCGCGGCGGGGAAACTCACCACGGCCGCGTATCTCGCATCCGGCCCGCGGCATGGGTACGCCGCATGCTGCCCTCGTCGATACATGGGGGCAGCGGCGCGGACCGCGGCGCCACCGCTGTCGAGTTCGCGCTTCTGCTTCCCCTGCTGCTGCTGATCGTGATGGGCATCATCGACTTCGGCCGGATGCTCAATGCACAGGAGACCCTCACCAACGCCGCACGCGAAGGCGCTCGGCTCGTCGCACTCGGACAGCCGAACGTGGCGGGTCGCACGCAGGCTGCCGCCACTGGGCTGAGCCCCGTCGGCGTGTCTATCCAGTCGGCCTGCCCGGTCGGCGCAGGCGTCGATGGCGTGGTGCAAACCAGCTTCACCTTCCAGTTCACGCCGGGCCTCGGATATCTCGTCGGCCTTTTCGGTGGCACCGGCCTGAGCGGCCAGACCACGTTGTCCGCCCGGGGAGTCATGCCATGCGAAACCTGATCCCACCGTTCGTCCGTCCGATGATGCGGCTGCTCGGCGCCGACGACCGAGGTGCCTTCGGGGTCCTGGTCGGCATGCTGCTCGCGACCGGCGTACTGCTCGGCATGGCTGCTCTGACCGTCGACGTCGGACAGCTGTATCAGGAGCGTGCCGAGTTGCAGAACGGCGCCGACGCCGGCTCGCTCGCCGTCGCGAAGAGCTGCCTTGCCGTCGCGGTTGGCGCGTCTGCGGCGCCGGTGTGCGACCCCGATAAAGCGGCCACCTACGCGAACCTCAACGCCAAGGACGGCGTAGCGGCGGTGACCTTGGTTTGCGGTCGCGACGTCAGAGACGTCCTGCCGGGTTGTCCGGCGTCCTCGGGAACCATGGTCGACTGCCCGAGCGCACCGGCGACCGGGACGAACTACGTCGATGTGCACACCGCCACGAGGACATCAGGCGGCTCCTCGCTGTTGCCGCCGGTGTTCGCCCGCACGTTGACCGGAAACGCCGGCTACCAAGGTAGTACGGTCCATGCCTGCGCTCGCGCGATGTGGGGACCGGCCCTGCAGAGCGCGCAGTCGCTCGCGATGACGCTCTCGCTGTGTGCGTGGACCCAGGCGACCGGCGGTACACCGCCGACCTTCGGCACCGACGTACGGATCTTCGTCCGCGACGCGCCCAGCGCGCCCACCTGCGCCGGTCTGAGCGCGCCCGGTGAGTTCGGCTGGCTGACCGACAGCGGTGGATGTAGAGCCGCGATCGACCTTACGCAGAGCGGTGCCATCGGGGGCAGCGACCCCGGCAAGAGCATCACCAAGCCGTGCCAGGACGTGTTGACGTCGTACGTCGCGAGCGGGGCGCCGATCTTCATCCCGATCTTCGACACGACGACAGGTTCGGGCAGCGGCGCCACGTATCACCTGGTCGGACTGGCCGCCTTCATCCTCACCGGCTACGCGAACATGAACCCCCTCAAGGACGACATCCCGTCGCCGTTCACCAAGAGTTCGTGCCCGAACGGGGGCACCACTCCGTCCTGCATCTACGGACATTTCACGCAGGCCCTGGTGCCTGTGTCCACCAGCGTCGGCACCGGCACGTACTTCGGCGCCGCAGCCGTCAAGCTCGCCGGCTAGTACCGCCAGCAGAAGAGAGAGAACCATGAAACGTCGAGTTTTGACCATCGTGCTGGCGGTCGCGCTGGCCGTCCTCGGGACAGGCGCCGTGCTGGTGTACGTCGATCGCGCGGACGCTCGCGCGGTCGCCGGACAGCAAGCGGTGACCGTCCTCGTCGTAGGCAAGGCGATTCCGTCCGGAACCTCCGCCGCTGCCGCGAAGGCATCACTGCACAAGGAGACATTGCCGGCATCGTCGGTGTCGTCGGACGCCGTCACGGAGATCACGCCGGCGCAGGAGTCCCTCGTCACCTCGTCCGACCTCACCCCGGGCCAGCTGGTCCTGAAGTCGATGCTGGTGACTGCCGCACAGGCCACCGGCGGACTGGCGATTCCCGAAGGCAAGGTGGCTGTCACTATCACGCTCTGCAGCCCAGAAGTGGTTGCCGGCAACGTGAAGGCCGGGTCGGACGTCGCCGTCTTCGGTACGGTCGTCGCCGGCAGCACCGGCGAGGTCAGCGCGCAGCCGAACTGCACCGGCCAGCACAAGCAACAGGGCGGCGGCAAGGCCGTCGCCAAGACCGCGGTCGTCATCCCGAAGGTGCGCGTGATCGCGATCGGCCCGGCCACGTCCAGTACGCCGCAAGGCGATGCCAAGACCAGCGACAGCTCCTTCTCGCAGGGCGCCGCGTCGGCGCAGAACGACCTGACGCTGGTGACCTTCGCCGCGAATCAGATCGACGCCGAGCGCCTGATCCAGCTGTCCCAGACCTCGCTGCCGTACCTGGCATTGCTCGGTCCGTCCGCCCAGGTCAAGGTCCAAGACCACGACGAGCCGCTGTTCCCGGTGGCGCCGAAGACCACGAAGAAGTGAGGGCACCGCGATGACCATCCTTTGCGAGCCGGCCACTGCGCCGCACGACCTGATCTCGAACCTCGGTGGGGACGTGCGGTCGGTCGACGACCTCGACGCCGCGCTCCGCGCCTTGAACCACGACCCCGCCGAGGATCTCGTCGTGGTCGGACCCCATGCCGATGCCGGGGACGCTCTGCGGTTCGCCGCGGAGCTGCGGTTGGAGCGGCCGGCCACCGGCCTGATCCTGGTCCGCGAGCACGTGGACGTCGCGCTGCTCACGGAGGCACTTCGAGCCGGGGTGCGGGAAGTGGTTGCCGCCGGCGACACCGTGGCACTGGTTGCCGCGTGCGAGCGCTCGCGGACGCTGTCGGGCCGGGTGCGGGTCAACGACGAGCCGGAACCGGTACACCAGGGCAAGATCGTTACGGTGTTCGCGGCCAAGGGCGGGTGTGGCAAGACCACCATCGCGATCAACCTGGCCGCGGCGCTGTCCGCGAGCGACGGCATTCGAGTCTGCTTGGTGGACCTCGATCTCTCGTTCGGTGACGTGGCGATCAGCGTTCAGCTCGACCCGGTCCGCACGATCAGCGACGCCTTGCCGATGGCCGGCCATCTCGACACCACAGGTGCGGTCTCGCTGCTGACGTCGTACCGGCCGGGGCTGGACCTGCTGCTGGCGCCGGTGACCCCCGGCGATGCGGAGAAGATCCCCGCCGCGCTGGTCGGCGAGCTGCTCACGGTACTGCGTGGGATGTTCGACTTCGTCGTGGTCGATACGCCGGCGCAGTTCAGCGAGCACGTGCTCACCGCGATGGACGTCTCCGATCACCATGTCCTGCTGACCACGCCGGACACACCGGCGCTGAAGAACCTGCGGATCACGCTGGACATGCTTGACCTGCTGTCCTACTCACGCGACATCCGCTCAGTGGTGCTCAATCGCTCCGATTCGAAGGTCGGACTGTCCTCGGGCGACGTCGAGCGCGTGGTCCGCAGTGCCATCAACGGGCACGTGCCGTCCAGCCGCAACGTCCCCATCTCGATCAACAAGGGAGTCCCGATCGTGATCGCGACGCCGACTCATCCGGTCAGCCAGGCGATCACTCGGCTCGCCCACGAACGTCTGCTCAGCCGGCCCGTTGCGGCGAGGTCCAAGGCGTTCGCACGCCGTGGTGCGGGGAGGCGATCATGACCCTGTCCGAACGATTGGCCAAGCGCCAGGCACACCCTGGGCAACAGCCCCAGACGGTCCCGACGAGTTCACCGAGTCCGCAGACGTCCGCAGACGTACCGCGCCGTGCGGCACGGAACGCGGACCCGTTCGCCGGCGTGAAGCGCAGCGTGCACCAGGGTCTGCTGGAGAGCCTGGGGCCCAAGCTGTACGACGCTCACCTCGACCAGCACGAGCTCGAACAGCAGGTCACGCAAACCCTGCAGGCAGTGCTGCAGCGCGACGACACCCCGATGACCGCAGCCGACCGTGCACGCGTCGCGCAGGAGGTCGCCGACGAGATCCTCGGCCACGGCCCGCTCGAGCCGTATCTGCGCGATGCCGGCGTCTCCGAGATCATGGTCAACGGTCACGACCAGATCTATGTCGAACGCGACGGGCGGCTAACCCCGGTCGACGCGGCGTTCACCGATGAGAGCCACCTACGTCGCACCATCGACAAGATCGTCTCCCGAGTCGGCCGCCGGGTCGACGACGCCAGCCCGATGGTGGATGCGCGTCTGCCCGACGGCAGCCGGGTGAACGCCGTCGTACCGCCGATCGCGCTGGACGGGTCGCTGCTCACGATCCGGAAGTTCGCCGCCGACCCCTTCACGGTCGACGACCTGATCTCGTTCGGCACGCTGACCGGGCCGGTCGCGGAACTGCTGCAGGCGTGTGTGCGGGGCCGGTTGAACGTCCTGATCGGCGGCGGCACCGGCTCCGGCAAGACGACGACGCTGAACGTGCTGTCGTCGTTCATTCCCGATGACGAACGCATCGTCACGATCGAGGACGCCGCCGAGCTACAGCTGCGGCAGGAGCACGTACTGCGGCTCGAGTCGCGTCCGGCGAACGTCGAGAAGCGTGGCGAGATCGCGATCCGCGAACTGGTGCGGAACTCCCTGCGGATGCGCCCCGACCGCATCATCATCGGTGAGGTCCGCGACGGCGCCGCGCTGGACATGTTGCAAGCCATGAACACGGGCCACGACGGCTCGATCACGACCGTGCACTCCAACGCGCCACGCGACTCGCTGTCCCGGCTGGAGACCATGGTGCTGATGGCCGGCGTCGACCTGCCGCAGCGGGCGATCCGCGAGCAGATGTCCTCCGCGCTCGATCTCATCGTGCACCAGGCCCGCCTCAAGGACGGGACACGTCGCATCACGCACATCACCGAGGTCACCGGCATGGAGGGTGAGGTCATCACCCTTCAGGACGTGTTCCAGTTCGACTTCCACGCGGGCGTCGACGAGCGCGGCTGTTTCCGCGGCGCGCTGCGGTCCACCGGCCTGCGCCCCGGTTTCCTCGATCGGCTCGCTGATCGCGGCGTCTACCTGCCGCCGCGGATGTTCGGCTTGGAAGAGGTCCACCGATGACGATCGCGCGACGCATCCGATGGCTGGGTGCCATAGTCCTCGGCTTGGCAGTGGTTCTGCCGGGAATCGCGCACGCGGACGGCGATCCGTCGGCACGGATCGACTCTGTGCAGGTCAGCCAAGGCCATGTCAGCTTCGTGCTCACGACCGCCAACGTGTCAGGAAAACTGGACTCGAAGTCGGTGCGCGTCCAGGCCGGTAGCACCTCGCTGCCGGCACAGGTGACGCCGGTGAGCAGCACGACCGTGACAGCAGCTCCGCCGCGCGCGGTGGTCATCGCGCTGGACACCAGTGGCTCGATGGCCGGCTCGGGGCTTGCTGCGGCGCGTCAGGCCGCGCTCAGCTACCTCGCCAGCCTGCCGAACGACGTAAAGGCGGGCCTGATCACCTTCTCCGACCGGCCTCGTCTCTTGGTCTCGCCGACGACGAACCGCACTCTGGTTCGTGCGGCATTGGCGCACGTGCAGGCCACCGGCGACACAGCGCTGTACGACGCTGTCCGCGCAGCCGCCGCGACGCTCGATGCCGCCCGCCTCGGCTCGTCAGCCCAGCGCAGGCTCGTCGTGCTGTCGGACGGTGTCGACACCTCCAGCAAGGCGAATCTCACCTCGGTGACCAGGCAGCTCGCGGCGGATCGCATCCCGGCTGACATCGTCGCCTTCCGGTACGGCAGCGGTGACGCATCAGCGGCACAGGAGATCGCGTCGGCCGCGGGCGGACGGATACTGACCGCGCAGAACGCCGGTGAGCTGACGGCAGCCTTCGCTGCCGTGGCGCGGAACTTCACTGCGCGCGCCAAGGTCGACGTCACTGTGCCCGACGCGTTGGCCGGCCGTAGCGTCATGCTGCGAGTCGCCATCGGTTCGGTCAGCGCCAAGACCTTGGTGACCTTTGCCGCGGTCACTCCGCCAACTCCTCCGCCCGCGCCGACGAACGCCGTACAGTCGGCTCGGTCGCACCAGACCATCTGGTCATGGCAGCGTCTCGCGCTACTGGCCGGCGTCTTCTTGATCGTGGTGCTCACGGTCGTACTACTGCGCTGGCAGGGCTCCCGCGAAGACACTGCGCGTCGGTTGATCCAGAAGGTCAGCCAGTACGGACCTCGCCGCGACGAGCACCACACCGGTGAGATGGAGGGCGCTGCCGCCCGGACCGCGGTCGGACTCGTCGCCCAGGTCCTGCGGTCCAGTGGCGTCGAACAAGGACTTGCCAAACGGCTCGATCTCGCGGACGTGAAGCGCAAGCCGGCCGAATGGACGTTGCTTGTCCTCTGCGGCAGTACGGCGCTGGGGGTCGCACTGATGCTCACAGGCGTCAACGGGCTGCTGAGTTTGCCGATCGGACTTCTCGTCGGATGGCTCGCACAACATGCCTTCCTCACCATCCGTATCGGGCGTCGCCGTGCGGCCTTCGGCGAACAACTCCCCGATGTGCTTCAGCTGATCGTCGGATCACTTCGCTCCGGGTTCTCGCTGGCGCAGGCCATCGATGCCGTCGTACGAGACGGCACGCAACCGGCCGCGAGTGAGTTCTCCCGGGTACTCGCGGAGACCAGGATCGGTGTCGATCTCGAGGACGGTCTCACCCACGTTGCGGACCGGATGCACTGCGAGGACCTGCGCTGGGTCGTGATGGCCACCCGGATCCAACGGGAGGTCGGCGGCAACCTGGCCGAGGTACTGACGAACACCGTCGACACCATGCGCGAACGCGCACAGACCCGCCGCCACGTCCGGGCGCTCAGCGCCGAGGGGCGACTGTCCGGCTACATCATCGTCAGTCTGCCGATTGCGCTCGGTGCGTGGCTGACGTTGAGCAAACCGCAGTACATGAGCCCACTGTTCACCACACCGATCGGCGTGATGATGGTCGCCGCCTGCGTCGGGCTCATCATCGTGGGCGCGTTGTGGATCCGCGTCTTGATCAAGGTGGAGGCATGAGATGAACCCGACCGTGCTCTTGATTGCTGGAGTCGCCGCGCTCGGCCTCGCCATTGTCATGGCAGTCATCAGCATCACCGCGCGAACTGCCGAAGGTGGCGTGGCCCGGGCACTCGCCACGATCGACAGTCACTACACGCGGCACGCACCGGTGGAGCTCGAGCCGAAGCGCGATCCGTTCGCCGCACTGCCAGGCTGGCTGCGCGGAGTCGCCGTACGCCTGTCGCCCTCGGGCATCAGTACGACGCTGCAGCGCCGGCTCGACCTGGCCGGCAACCCGTCGGGGTTGACGCCCGACCGAGTTCTGGCGGCAAAGGGCCTGGGTCTGTTCATCCTGGGCAGTCTGGGCGGCCTGTACGGGCTTCGGACGATCGGCCTGCTCGTCGTGGGCGCTGCCGTGGCGGCGGCCGTCGGCTTCTTCCTGCCCGACGTCCTGCTGTACAACGCCGGCATCAAGCGACAGGAGAAGATCCAGAAGGCCTTGCCCGATGCGCTCGACTTGCTCACGGTCTGCGTCGAGGCCGGGCTCGGATTCGACGCGGCGCTGGCGCAGGTCGCCCGTAACACCACTGGCCCGCTGGCTGCGGAGTTCTCCCGGGTGCTGCAGGAGATCCAGATCGGCAAGTCGCGCTCGCAGGCTCTGCGCGCGATGACCGACCGGACGACTGTGCCCGGGCTGCGGTCGTTCGTGTCCGCGCTCGTGCAGGCCGGCGAGCTGGGCATCACGATCGCGGACGTACTGCGTGAACAGGCGAAGGAGATGCGGCTGCGGCGCAGGCAAGGTGCAGAGGAGAAGGCGCAGAAGGTGCCGGTGAAAATCCTGTTCCCGCTGGTGTTCTGCCTGTTCCCGTCCATGTTCGTCGTCATCATCGGCCCCGGCGTGATCAGCATCATCAACGTCTTCTTCGGGAAGTAGACGATGGCCTCGACCCCTTCTAGCTCAAGGGGCCGAGGCCATCCTGCCGATCGAACCAGCGTCGCGTCAGATGTGGGGGCGCGTGGCGACTCCTTCAGATCGCAGTGGCTAGCCGTTGATGAACACGTAGTCGGCCTGGTACGGGACGCTGACGAGTGGCGTGGCCTGCGGGTCGCAGGTACCGGTCGGCGCGACGCCGCCGACTGTGTTCAGACGAAGCACCTCGACGGCGTTCGACAGCAGTCCGGAGGAGTCGCCGATCTGGGTGGCGTCGAGGTCCAGTTCGGCGATGTTGCCCGCGCCGTTGGCGTTCTTGGTGACGACCGTGCCGGTGACAGCGCTGCCGTCGGCTGCCTGCCACTGCGGCGGGCCGGCGGCCGGCTGGACGAAGGTGTGGTGGATGCCGCCGGTGAGGCGTGCCTCGACGTTGTTCTGGGTGAAGGCGAAGGAGCCGTCGCGTTGCACGGTGCAGGCGTAGATCTGGCTGCCGAAGATCACCGACTCCTGCACTGCGGCCACTCCGGTCGTGCTGACCGCGTGACTTAGCTGGTGTAGCTGGCCACGTACGGCGCCATTCGGGAAGTCATCGTTTCGCAGGTCGGTGTAGAAGCCGCTCGGGTCTGAGCGCAACGCGTCAAGCACGGTCGGGTCACTGACGGTCACGCTGCCGGAGGCGAAGCTACCCCCTCGGCTCGGCGTGGTGAACAAAGGTACGACGACGGGCCCGTCCGCTCCTCGACCGGCGGCGTGGATGGCTGCCTCGGTCGGGGTACTGATGCCGCGCCAGGACACCGAGTAGCTGAGCGTGTTGCCCTCGATGCCGATGAGTTCCAGCGCCCGCCCGTCTGGATCGCCGCCCGTGACCTCGTTGCGGCCCTCCAGGCTCGCGACGAAGGAAGCGGGTGCTGCGGTCGGGTCGCCCGGCACGGTGATCCCCGCCGGCGGTGTCGCCTGGCTGTTCGCTGACGCCGCGCTGACGGCGAGCGTGGCGGACGCGGCGGTCGCGACGAGGGCCGCGCCGATGCCGCGGGCCAGGCGGCGTTTTGTGCTACTAGACATGACGTTTGTCCTTCCGGATCTGCGGCCGACGCTTGTGCACGGCCCACGTCAGGTAGTACGCCGATTTGCCGGCCGGCGCCCAACCGAAACCTGCGGCAAAGCTCACAGCCGCCAAGGTGAACCGAACCGATGCCGCATACGTACCGCGTGAGGGCCCGGTGGTGAAGGATGAGATCGCCTCGATGAGGTCGCGGCGGCGACGCCGCGATGGTTGCCGCCATCACCAGTCCCAAGTCCGCACCCGCCTCACCCACCAGGTGAGCTAGAGCTTGATGCGGCCGGTTTCGTAGGCCCACATGGCGATCTCGACCCGGTTCCGGGCACCCACCTTGCCCATCACGCCTGCCAGGTGAGTCTTCACGGTGCTGAGGCTGATGTGCAGCTCGGCCGCGATCTCGGCGTTGGTCCGGCCGGTGGCCGCGGCGATCAGGACCTGTTCCTCGCGGGTCGTCAGCGGATCGATCGGTTGGACTGGTGTGCGGCCCTTCGGTGGTTCGGAGAACGCGGCCAGCAGGCGTGCGGTGATCTTCGGCGCGATCAGTGCGTCACCGTTGGCGGCGGCGTGGATCGCCTGGACCAGAAGGTCGGGGCCGGCATCCTTGAGCAGGAATCCACGCGCGCCGGCCTTCAGAGCGCCGTACACATACTCGTCGAGATCAAAGGTGGTGATCACCACGATCGCCAGTGGGTCGTCGACGCCGGGGCCGGCGAGCTCGCGGGTCGCCGCGATCCCGTCCAGGCCGGGCATCCTGATGTCGAGCAGGCACACATCGGGCCGCAGCCGACGGGCGAACTGGACCGCCTCCAGGCCGTCGGCCGCCTGACCGACCACCTCGATACCTGGTTGCGCATCGAGGATCATCGCGAGTCCCGTCCGGACGAGATCCTGGTCGTCGGCGACGAGTACGCGGATCGTCATCGGCCGACCGCCGTCCGCGGCAGCACCACGTCGACGGACCAGCCCCGGTCCGAATCGGGTCCCGCGGCGAACGTGCCGCCGAGTAGCGTGGCCCGCTCGGTCATCCCGACCAAGCCGTAGCCGAGCGGGTTCCGGGGCGCAGAGGTGGCCTCTCCGTCGTCGCGGACAGTCAGGCGGACGGCGTCGTCGTACGACGTCAGCCGAACGTCGATGCGAGTTGCCTGCCGAGCATGCCGTACGGCGTTCGTGATCGACTCCTGCGCGATGCGATAGATCGCGGCGCCGACCGCTGGTCCGAGGTCGTCGAGGTCGCCCGACACCTCGACCTCGACCCGCGGCCGGTCCCCGACGCTGCGGGCGAGCCGCTCCAGGTCGGCCACTCCCGGTTGGGGAGCCAGCGCCGCCGTTCCGTCATCGCGCAGTACGCCGACCATCGTCCGCATCTCGGCGAGAGTACGCGTGCCCTCAGCCTCGATGATGGAGAGCGCATCGACCGCGGCTTCCGGGCGGGTGGCCGCGACGGCTCGGCCGGCCTGGGCGCGGATGACGATGGCCGAGACGTGATGAGCGACCGTGTCGTGCAGCTCCCGGGCCAACTGCTCGCGCTCCCGGAGTCGCACCTGGTCCAGCTCGCGGAGCCGGGCGGACCACCAATAGCGGACCGCGGCCCCGAGTGTCGCCGGGAACAGGAGGAACATGCTGCCGAAGACGGCTTCGACGTACCCGGTGAAGTCACTGATGTTTCCCAGCACCAGCGCCACCAGGATGAACGCCAGCCCGATGAGGATCTCGCGGCCGGATCCCCAGCGAACGAGTGAGTACGGCAGCAACACCACGCAGATCATCGAGTCCAGACCGAAGGTCGCGCCCCCACTGATCAGGACCACGAGGTTTTCCACGATCAGGGTGCCGAACACGGCGGCCACCACGGCCAACGGGTGGGTACGACGCCACAGGAGAGCGCACACGGTTGCCACGGCGAGCGCCAGCGCGAGGGGCCTCCAGACCACGTCCTCACGGAGTACGCCTTCGAGAACGACCGCCGTCAGCAGGCCGGCGACGAGCACCCAGTCGCGCCACACCCGCCTGGGTGGGTCGGGCGCTCGCGGCTCGGCCAGCAGCGAGCGGAGAGCGTTTCTCACCATGCCCACAGCGTAGGGACTCCGGGCGCCGAGCGGATCGGCTCAAAGTACGGGACGCGACCCGGCTGATCGGCCGAGGGAAGTCTGTCTCATCGCCTGAGGTGGTGCCCGGCCCCGCGGCCACACGATGAGTCCAACTCTCGCTGAAGGGATCTGTGATGACGTCGAATCTGTACAGACTGGGCCGGTACGCCGCACGTCGGCCCTGGGTGGTGATCGGGGCGTGGCTGGTGGTAGCGGCGCTCGTGGTCGCGGCATCCGGCGCCTTCGGCAAGAAACTCGAGGAATCCTTCGGAGCACCTGGTGTCGACTCGCAGTACGCGACCGATCTGCTGTCGGCCGCGGGAGCGGATCAGGCCGGGCTGACCGCGCAGGTGGTCGTGACTCCTCTCGACGAGCAGGCGACGCTCAATGCACCCGAGCTGCGGGCTGCGCTGACGCGGATCCAGTCGACCGCGGCTTCGTTGCCGCACGTGCTGGGGGTCAGCGATCCCGTCATCTCGCCGGACGGCCGGGTCGGGCTCATCCGGCTTCAGTATCCGGTGCTCGACAAGCTCGAGCCGAGCGACCTCGAGCAGCTCAAGACCCTGACAGCGGTGGAATCGCCGCTGCGGATCGAGCTGGGCGGGGATCTCTTCTACGCGTTCGAGGAAGCCCAGGCAGGTCTCGGCGAGGCGTTCGGGCTGATCGCCGCGATGGTCATCCTGCTGCTCGCGTTCGGATCGATCATCGCGATGGGGCTGCCGGTCGGAATGGCTGTGTTCGGCCTCGCGCTGGCGGTCAGCTCGCTGTCGTTGGTCACGTATCTCATCGATCTGCCCAGTTGGGCGCCCGTACTCGGCAGCATGATCGGGCTCGGCGTGGGCATCGACTACGCGCTGATCATCGTCACCCGGCACCGCGAGAACCTGGCCCGCGGGATGGATGTCGAGGAGTCGGTCGGGCGTGCTGTCTCCACGGCCGGGCAGGCTGTGCTCTTCGCCGGCGGCACAGTGGTGATCGCGATCCTCGGGCTGGTGGTGGCCGGCGTACCGTTCATGACCGCCGGCGGGATTGCCGTCTCGCTGATCGTGCTGACCATGGTGCTCGCTTCGCTCACCCTGCTGCCCGCGTTCTTGGGTCTGGCCGGGCACTGGATCAACCGCCTTCGGGTACGGCGGGTGCAGGCGTCCCCTGGTTCGGGTTGGCAGCGGTGGGCGGGGCACGTGTCCAAGCACGCCGCCGCGTACGCCGTCGGCGCCACCGTCCTGCTGCTGGCGCTGGCCGCACCCGTGCTCGCACTCCGCGTCGGTACGCCCGATGACGGCGCGCTTCCCGTGCAACGCACCGAGCGCCGGGCGTACGACCTGGTTGCCGCGGGATTCGGTGCCGGTAGCAACGGTCCGCTGGTGATCGCCGTCGACGTCTCTCGAGATCCTACCGTCGTACAACCTCTGTTCAACGCCGTCCGGGCCGATCGTGGCATCGCGTCGGTCGCACCTCCTTCGGTGAATACCGCGGCTGGTGTCGCGACGCTGATCGCTGTACCGACGACCGGACCGCAGGACGATGCGACGATGACGACAGTCAAGCGGCTTCGCGCGGAGGTCTTCCCCTCGGTACTACGGGACAGTCCGGCGAAGGCCCATGTCGGTGGTCAGACGGCGACCCTGGCGGATGTGGGTGCGAAGGTCAACGATCGGCTGCCGTGGTTCATCGGCGCGGTGATCCTGTTGTCCGTCGTGCTTCTCACGGTGGTCTTCCGGTCGGTCGTCGTACCACTGAAGGCCGCGCTGATGAACCTGCTCAGCATCGGCGCGTCCTTCGGCGTCATGGTGATGATCTTCCAGTGGGGTTGGGCCGCAGATCTGATCGGGCTGGAGTCGACTATCCCGATCCTCCCGTTCATCCCCATGTTCATGTTCGCCGTGGTGTTCGGGCTGTCGATGGACTACGAGGTCTTCCTGCTCAGCCGGATCCGTGAGGAGTACGTCCGGACCGGTGACAACACCGCCTCGACCATCCACGGCATCACCACGACCGGCCGCGTGATCACCTCGGCAGCGCTCATCATGATCGCGGTCTTCGTCAGCTTCTCCCTTGCCGACGACCCAACGGCCAAGATGTTCGGCCTGGGCCTGGCCACTGCCGTCCTCATCGATGCGACCATCGTGCGACTGGTTCTCGTGCCGGCCTTGATGAAGCTGTTGGGCGACGCGAACTGGTGGATGCCTGCCTGGCTCAATCGGCGGTTGTCGACCGGCGTCATAGGCAGCCGCAACCGGGACCGCAACGGCCAGCGACGGCGACCAACCGGACCCACTGGAGAGTCCGACGGGGTAATGGTGCTTCCTGACAGCGCGGGAACCGCTATCGAACTGAGAAGCGAAAGCTCGGCGCTTGGAGACCGCCCCTGACCACCCTTTGCGACTGCCGCCTGCTGTGGCGTTTCTGTCTCGCCGGGGTTCATACCGAGGGCTCGCACCGCCCGAGAGCGGCCCGGCCCGCAGCCCCGGCAGCGGTCGCTGAGAGGTCATCGAGCGAGCGGGATACCAACTCCGCGGTCGGCACGGTGATGGGCCGGAGTTCGGCGGCGGAGATCTGTTCTGTGGCGCGTTCGCAGGTCGGACCGGTTAGGCTCCGGCTTAGGGCGCCGGCGCAATATGCTTTCGACGACCGTACCGACCCTGGCTTTGCTGGACATCAAGGGGGATCGCATGACGGAGCCGTCCACGGGCTGGCAGCTCGACGCCATCACGTACTCCGGGGGCACGCAGGACGGGCCGCGCGCCAGCGTGAAGCTCTCCCGGGCTGGGGAACAGGTGCACGCTGAGGGTTCTGGCACCGGGCTCATCGACGCGGTGTGCCAGTCGATCTCGCAGGCGACGGGCGTGGAGGCGCGGGTAGTCGCGTTTCGGGCGTACTCATTCGGCCCCGGCAGCGAGGCGGTCGGAGAGGTCGAGCTCGAGGTGGAGCTGCCGCGCCGCAGGGTTGCGGTCCGGGCGTCGTCCACGGATGTCGTGGAGGCCGCCGGGCTTGCCCTCGTCGCGGCCCTCAACCAGTACAACGCGAAGCGGCCGACACGAGGCTGAGTCCAGTGAGATGACCGTGGTCCGATGAGCGCGAGCGCCGCCGCGCGGCGTGTTCCGCCGCCCGCTGCGGTGGGTGAGTCCCAGGACTGTGGCTCGGTCGGGACCGGCCGAATACGGCAGATGCGGACGCTTCAGTCCCACCACATGAGGATGCCGAGTCCTCGCGCCGCAGCGCCACGGTAGAAGTCGCATAGCGCACGGACGTACCCCCGAAGGTACTCAGCTGGCCGATCCCGGGCGCTCGAATTGGGGGAGTCGATCGAACGCGTCGTGGACGTTCTGGACCGAAAGAAAGTCGAGCATGGCAAGCGCCTGCAACGACTCGTCGATCTCAGCGACCCGGGTCGATCGAAGGGACGAGACACAGTCCGAGACAACGAAGGCTCGCAGCGGTTCAGGCCACCAGCAGGTCGCCGCAGAAAGAGCGGATGGCGCGGTTGACCGTCTCGGGCCGCTCCCAGGGCATGAAGTGGCCGGCGCCCTTGACCCAGAACGGACCGACCGCTTCGGGGAAGGCGAGCGCGCACCGCTGCTCGATGTGGTCGCCTATCGTCGCCTGGTCGGTGCCGATGAGCACCAGGGCTCGCTGCCGGACCGGCCGGTCGATCATTTCCGGCGCCGACAGCGGCCGGGTGCCCATGACGACCTCGTAGTCGGCGAAGGCGGCACGCAGCCGGGCCGCGTCCCCGTAGGGCTCGGTCAGGAAGGCCAAGTCCTCCTCGTCAAAGGCATCGGGCGGAGACCACAGGCGGTGCCCGTAGAACTCACCCACATAACGCCGCCGCCGCTCGGGCGTGTCCAGCTCGGCGACCAAGGCGTCGGCGTGGTGTCCCTGGCGGCGCTGGTACTCGAAGACGGCGGGCTTGGGCCGGGTCGGCGGGATACCCGCCGCTGCGAACGCCTCACCCAGGTCGGGCATGGAGTCGTCCAGGATCACTAGGCGGTCCACCCACTCGGGGTGGCGGTTGGCCATGTCGATGGCGACCATTGCGCCCAGATCGTGCCTGGCGACGACTACACGCTCCCAACCGAGCATGTCGAACAAACCGGTCAGGTCGGCATTGAACGCGTTGAGGTCGTAGAAGTCGTCCGGCGCGAAGTCGGAGTCGCCGTAGCCGCGCAGATCCGCCGCGACGACGTCGAACCCCGCCTCAGCGAGCGGGACGAGGTTGTGCGACCAGATGCGGCTCGTACAGGGGAATCCGTGGATGAGCAGCAGCGGTACGCCGCCGTTCCCACGACGCCGCACCGCCAGGCGGTGCCCCTGGCGGACTTCGATCATCACGGGCGCAACGACGTCAGCAGGAAGAGCCATGCACCTGGTTTACACGATCACCCAGTCAAGCAAGCACCGCGATCGCGGTCGCCTCGGTCCCCCCACTACTGGTCGCGAAACCCGAAACGAGTTCGAATGGCCCCGGTGTGGGATGACCTCGGGCCGACTATGGTTCAGGCTCTGGCTCGGTCGGCTCATCCTCACCACCCATTGCTTCACGCAGGCGGCGCCGCGCAGCGTTCAGGCGGTCGCCGTAGTCCGGCATGAAGATCTCAGCCAACGCCTTATCGAGCGTGCCCGAGATCGTGTGCAGCGGCGACCAGACCGCTCGGTCGGTCACGATGGCGCTCAACTGATCTGACTTCATCGTCACCTCGTACAGCCAGTCCGAGAGGACGAAGGCCTGATCGGGTGTGAGCTTGATGGTCACTGGTTCGTCGTTCACGCGGTCACCGTAGCGAGTCAGTGCCTGCGTCTTCCCGTCTGCCGTTCAGCCCACGCGTAGCGCGATCAGGAGCTGACTGGGCTGAGCGGCAGGCGGGAAGACGCACCTCGACCCCCACCCAGGTAGGCCGATTCGACCCGTCATCCCGGAGTCGTGAGGTCCTGCCGGAGGCAATGTCGGTAGGGGCTGGCAGGGTGCTCCAAGTGACGGAGATGGTGGTTCCCAAACTGCACCAGTGGACGATCGAGGCGCGCGAGTACGCGCGGCAGGAGACGCGGCGCGGGAAGCGGCACGCCTACCAGGAACTGGTGCCGGAGCGTACTGCGCTGGTGGTGGTCGACATGGTCTCGTTCTTCGTCGCGGAAGGGGACTACGAGCGCGGCATCGTGCCGAACATCCAGGAGCTTGCCTGCACCCTGCGCGGTCTGGGTGGGACAGTCGCGTGGGTGTTGCCGGGACGAACCGAGATCACCGCGGTGACAGAGGAGTTCCTCGGGGCCGACGTGGCGCAGATGTTCAGCGAATCGGGCGGCACCGGGCCGCTTCGGGACCGGGTCTGGCGCGAGTTCGACGTACAAGACGACGACCTGATCGTGGAGAAGACGGCGGCGAGCGCCTTCTTCCCAGGCCGCTGCGATCTGCCGGACCTGCTCGCGGCGCGTGGCATCGATACCGTCCTGATCACCGGCACCGTGGCGAACGTCTGCTGCGAGTCCACCGCCCGCGACGCCAGCACTCTCGACTACCGCGTCCTGATGGTCGCCGACGCAAACGCCGCCCGCCGCGACCAGGACCTCAACGCCACCCTCCACACCGTCTACCGCACCTTCGGCGACGTCCGCCCCACCGCCGAAGTACTCACCCTCCTCACTTGACGAACGATCGGTCTGTCCTCCGTCGACTGATGCCCTGATCGCGGCAGAGACTGCGTTCTTTGGTTCGGCCGACCGTCGAGCGGACCATTCTCGCTCGGAGGCGTTGGCAGCGGACCGGACCGAGCTTGCGTTTCATGAGAGAGATCAGGTTGCGGGCTCGGCTGACTGGGCCCGGGAGAGTCGGATCAGGCGGGCGCCGAGAACTGCGATCCAGAGGAACAGCACCGTCACGAACACCCGCTGCAGCAGTCCGTTCCACGAGCCGGCGACACCGGTGATGAACAGAACCAGCAACACGAGACCCAGTACCGCGGTGATGAGGGAGTAGGTACGCAGGTCGCGCCACGACTGATCGCCGCGGAAGGCACTGGCGAACACCAGTGCTGCGGCCACAAGGGCGAGGAACACCACGAGGCTGACCAGGTCGTGGGTGGCGTGATGCCAAGATACGTCGCCGGCGTCGGCGCGGTCGGCGCACGCGTCTAGTTGGCTGCTGCAGTCGTTGCGGGCCAGGCCGGCGACGATGATGCCGACGCCGGCGACTCCAACAAGGATCGAGCCGACCGTCGCGGGCCTGCCTTTCAACGCGCCTGCAAGCCCGGCCCCGAGCGCGACGATCCCGGTACCGAGCAGCAGAAAGCCCGTGATCATGATCCACGCGTTCTGGGCGTCCAAAGCCGCTAGCGCGCTGATGTCCTCCCGCCGGACGCTGTAGTCGTCCTGCACTACAGCCCCAACAATCCACGCGATGGTGAAAGCGATCGGGCCCATCACAGCAAGCCAGCCCAACACCAGACGGGTATCCACGCTCCTCATGCATCGAACGCTACGCGACTCGCATCCCCACGCCGGCTCTTAGGAAGAGTCGAAGCAGGATGAATCCATCGTGAGCAAGCTCGCAACGCGACTAAGCGTCCCGAGAGCCGCTGTCGAACTGAAAGGCGGAAGGTCGGCGGTTCGAGACCGCCCCTGACCACACCTCTTAGTTGCGGCTTCTCAATCTGAGAACCGCCAGCTTCTCCGCTAGTCCAGCTGACAGGACGCTAGGAGTCTGCGAGCCACGCCAGCATGCGGCCCTGCGACCAGCAGCGGCCGATGGCCTCCGCGTGCAGAGCCGATCCGTCAAATACCGCGAGGCCGATGATGCTGTGGCCGGAGGCGCGGCGATCGCCGAGTGTCGGGATCGCGGGCGCGACTCCGACCCCCTCCGCTGACACCCACGCCACCGCCCGACCGGCCGCCGCTTCGTCGAGGCGGTGCAGGAAGCGCAGACGGCTCTCGAGCGGGAAGTGCGACAGCGCCCACGTCGAGGTGACGACAGGCAGGGCGTCCGAGGGCACGCGGGCGAAGGCGTCGGGCAACACCTCGAGGGCGTCACCTTGCAGCAGCAGCGGAGGGGCCGTTGCCGCCAACGCCATCTCAGCCTCGAGCCTAGAGATCCCCTCCGGCTGATCCGGCGACAGGCAGGCGCGCAACCATCGGGCGTCATCCGCGTCGGTCACGTCGACCGGATCGAGGTCGACGCCGACCCGGGCGACGACCTCGGGCATCGCCTGCGTCGGCACGGGCCGGTCTCCCACGATCGAAGCCGACTGCTGCACAGGCGATGACGGGTCGCCCAGCGAGTGTCCGTTGCTGTACGTGATGCCAACGCGATCGACGTTGAGATTGAGCCCAGCCGAGCAGCCCACGTCGATCAGCCCGACCGCATTCGCGCCTACCCGGCGCGCCGCCTCGGCAATCGCCGGATACAGCACGGCGCAGCGTCCGGTCTCGTTGGTCCGCGTCCGCCGGCGCGCGGCGACGGCCACGACCGAGTCGGTCATTCGCAGCAGTGTGTCGATCGCCGCGCTGGCGGCAGCGTCGCCGTCCGCGGCGGCATAGGCCGCGGCAAGCGCCGGGGCGCGTCCGGCGAGGGCGAGGTCGTGCAGGGCTGCGAGGATCACCGTGGGGTTCCGCTTGCGCGCCGGCGCCCCCTCGATGGCGCGCAGCGCCTCGTCGGACTCACTCAGGGCGACGGCGACGCGCTCGTACAGCGGCGAGGTTTCGGCGGCGTCGACCTCACCGAAGTGTCGGTACACCTGAGCGAGCGTGCGGGCCCTACCCACGGGGTACGACGCTTCCTTCAGTCGGCTCTGGCATCCCCGCGATTCTAGCCATTGGAAAGAAGCCCTCGTTTGTCGACTGCCCGCAGCATGGATGGGCATGCGGTACTCCGGTCGCGCGAATCACCGGGATCAGGTGACGCCTCCTCACCTGTCTGGCGGCAACGCTGACAGTGGCCCGCCTCCCGGCAGGGATTTAGCAGCGGATTGAGATGGGCGAGCCCACCCGGGAGCGCTGCCAAACCAACCCGAACCGAACGGAGATCCTCCGTGAGCACCGAGCAGCGAGAGAACCTCGAAGCAGTCCTGCGACAGTCAGCCTTCCCCGCCGACATCGATATCAACGAGCAACGGCGACTGCTCCGAGAGTTGATATCGGCGCAGCCGCTACCCGCCGACGTGACCGTGACAGCAGCCGCACTGGGCGGCGTCCCAACCGCCGAGATCACCATCGACGGAATCGAGCCTCGCCACGTTGTTCTCTACTTCCACAGCGGCGTGTACGTGCTGGGGGACGCCTTCCAATCCGCTGGCCTCGCCTCGCAGGTCGGCCGGCGGACGGGCGCCAAGGTCATCTCCGTCGACTACCGGCTCGCCCCCGAGCATCCGTATCCGGCAGCGGTCGACGACGCTCTTGCAGCCTACGAAGCCCTCCTGCACAACGGCATTGCCCCTTCGGACATCGCCTTCGCGGGAGAGTCCGCCGGAGGCGGGCTCGCCGTCGCCACCATGGTCAACGCCCGAGATCACGGATTGCCCTTGCCAGCCGCAGCCTTCGTCATGTCACCGTACGTCGACCTCACCCTGGCCGGGGCGACCATGCAAACCAAGCGCGAGGTCGACACGCTGATGAGCCGAGAAAACCTCCAGTCCCGGGTCACCGACTACACGTCGGGACAGGACGCCGCTCTTGGCCTCATCAGCCCGATATTCGCCGATCTGTCCGGCCTGCCGCCCCTGATCATCCAGGTCGGAACTCACGAAGTTCTCCTCGACGACGCCATCCGCCTCGCGCAACAAGCCGCCACCGCCGACGTCGAGGTCACCCTCGACATCACCCCTGGCGTGCCGCACGTCTTCCAAACCTTCTACCCGATGCTCGACGAAGCGACCGCTGCACTGGACCGAGCCGGACAGTTCCTGTCGGCGCATCTCGCCGGCGCAGAACGCGTCACCGCATAGCGAAAGGCAGATCGGCATGGCGCGGGTGGGCCAGGTTTGCAAGTCCATGAGCTCACCCTTGAGTGAGGCGAAGAACGACTCCGAGAGAGCGTTGTCCCAGCACTGGCCGGCGCGGCCGTGTGACAGCGTCACGGCGATCTTGCGATCCGATCGTTGGACGGTGTTGCCACCGATCACGGTTCGAGCAACCTCGTGCTCGCCATCGAGTCCCTCGGCCTCCCTGTGGGGCCGAGATCCTTGTGCCGGCCATGACGTGGGTTGCAACGGCGACAGCCTCGCCGCTTGGTTCCTTGCCGCTTTCAAGTGACCTTCGGCGATTTCTACAGACCATCCAGTCGCCTGGTCATCGTGTCGAGTGTTGGCCAAGGAGGACCCTCGCGCAGCGAGCGCAGGAATTCCTCTCCGAATCGCCTCCCGTTCGGAAACTGGTCGCCAACGTCCCATCGCCACGCTGCGACCATCGCGAGAACGAGCTCCCGGCACTCGTCCAGCAGTCCTTGGTCAACGCTCGGGTAGTGCTCGCAGACCGCCTCGGGAACATGGGCGAGATCGAACTCGACGGGTCCACGACAGCACGTCTCAAAGTCGATGAACAACGGGCCATTCTTCGTGCTGAGCACATTGCCTTGATGCGGCTCGCCGTGGAGCAGCTGCTCCACGGCGCCGCGGTCGTCGATCGCCCGTCGCAGGCTTCCTAGTCTGCCGCTGAGGAACACGCGGTCTGCGTCGGCGAGCTCCGGCGAGAGATCCGGGTTGGCAACGACTTCTTCCGCCTCCGCGATTCGATCCGTGAACCGTGGGCTGGCCACATCAACCTTGCGCATGCCGGCGTGCAGCCGCTCCAGCGCCTTCGCGTAGTCGACTGGTGAGACGTGAGGTGTCACGGGCTCGTAGTAGATCCACAGCGTCACTGCGAAGCCATCGCGCGTGTACACAAGCGGGTCCACCCGAGGCTCCAAGGCGCCCACCGGGCATCCGACCTCGGCGAGCCGTTGAGCGAGCTCGACTTCGAGCTGTGCGACCTCTTGCCCCACATGGGCGACCCGGGCAAGGACGTCGCATGGCGTCAGCCGCAGCGCCAGCTTGTTCGAGTTGTGGAGAACGATTGCGTCGTTGGCTGGTAGGTCGAGCGATGCGGCGACCGAAGTCGCAGCCGCGATCGCACGCGTGATGTCGGACATCTCCATGATTTGGTCAGGCTACATTCGTGATCTTGTTCGGTCTCCCTAGTTTTCGGCGGGGCTGCGGTAGCCAGGTTTGCAGGTCGATGAGCTCACCCTTGAGTGAGGCGAAGAACGACTCCGAGAGAGCGTTGTCGCAGCACTGGCAGCCGCGGTCGGCGGATACCGGCCTGGCGCATCAGCCGGGCCACCAAGCGGGTCAGGCCCAGGACTTGGTACCGCGGTGGGCTGATGTGATGACTCATCGCGATCCACGGTCCACGAAGAAGCGCGCCGCCAAGGCCCAGGCGGCGGACAGAAGAGGCTTTGGACCCAACCATTTGGGAGGGCGATCGAGTGTGAGCCTGACGCCGGTGGCGGCGCTGATGACAGCGCGGTCTCCGAGCGGCACGGCCAGGGTGACGACCGCGGCTTTCCTCAGCAGGACGGCCGGACAGGCAGCATCGGCCGGCACCGGACCGTGGCTCCCTCCGATGACCACCAGGTCCTCGAACTCGAGGACGTGAGCTCGAAGGTCGGGCTCACAGGCCCCATGGTTGAGGATGAAGGTGAGGGTGCTGTCGTCGATCCGGGTGAGGCTCTCGCCTTGGAGGAGGCCGGGCTCCAGCTCGGCGAGGCCGGGCGGTGGGACGGGCTCAACTCGAGGCTTGAGTACATCTTTGGAGACTGCGACGACGACGATCGGTCTCGACAAGCCTTTCGCAGTGAAGGACCAGGCGGGCACGGTCGCAGTACCGCTGCTCGTGACCACCTCGTCTGTTCCCAAGGAAGCGCGGGTGATCGTGAGCTTGCACGACGATGCCGGTACGCCTCTGCAGTTGCTGCGAGTGGTTCCGATCTCTCCAGTCAGGGCAGGCTGGGCGTCGAGCACGCCAACCGGAAGGCTCGATCCGTCCGCGAAATCGATGCGGGAGGTCCCGCCTGATCCGAGTTGAACGCCCGGTGCGACTGCGACCTGCCCGGCCGTCCACGCAAGCTTCTGCTCGGTCGTGTCGAATGCAAGACCCGGTGTCCGGGATGAGTACAGGAAGATCCCAGAAGGCGGTTTCGGGATCCCCGCAGCCCGGACAGCCTCCGCCACCGCGCGCGCCCGGTCGAGAAATGCCGGAGTCGCGGGAGCTGACGGAATCACCGTCGGAACCGCCGCGCGGGGGCTCGCTGTTCCGGAGGCTGCATCACGGGGCGCGGTCGGCCCGGTGATAGGCGTTGTGTTACTCGCTCCAGCGGTTGGCAGTACCTCGGTCCCACACGCCGATAGGGCGAAACCGATGAGAACGACAGCAGGACCCCAGTACGCACGAGACCGTGTGCCGCGGTTAACGGGCATCATGCTAGAGACACGCAAGTTCTGGCGAAATCGTTGCCTCGGCCGTCATGGGCCGAGTATCCGCTCACCCGGGCGAGGCATCACGCAACCCACTCCGGCGCGACCTCTGCCCTCGAGATGGAATTGGCGGTCCGTCGACGTCGAGGAAGAGCAACGGACGCGGCGCAGTACCCGGCACGACTGCACGATAGCGGCTCAACACTCCCGCGTTCGTTGACGAACCCTGGGCTAGGGCCAGGTGGTCATGAACTGGTCCGCTACCGCGACTTGCCAGACATGGCCGTCTGGATCGGCGAAGGCACCGTCGTACCCCCACGGCTGCTCGCCGGGCTGTCGGATGATCACGGCTCCCGCCGTTGCAGCACGTGCGATCAAGTCCTCTACGTCCGCGCTTGTCGGCAGGCTGAGGGTGAGGATGCACTCGCTTTGACCAGCCGACGCCTGGTGACGGCCGCTGAGTACCCAACCGAAGCCTTCCGTAGGGATCAGCATGACCCGAACGCTGTCGCCGAGAATGAGGCGCAGAGGCTCGGGTACGCCGTCGTCCGCGGGCTCCCCGGGTACGGCGAATCCGAGTCCGGAACGGTAGAACGCGTAGGACCTCTGGCGGTCTGAGATCGGCAGGGCAATTGTCACGGCTGTTTGTTCGTAGCTCATGTAGCCGGCACCAACTTCACATCAGCCGTGGCCGTTCCGTGTTGCATAGCCTGTCCCTTCTCGCAATGTTGTCGTTCGGGCTAACCGGACGGACGCACCGACCTCACCGGCCGCGGCGCGCTCGTGGCGCACGTTCACGCCGCGCTTTCCACCCGCTACCTCTACGACGAACCAGAATGCCGGATCCGGACAGCGCGCGCGAAACTCACCAGCCGGGTGCCCCTCTTAGTTCGCAGTACCGCCGACGACAGCTCGGTACGTGGGGGTTGCCCACGTACCGAGCCGAGGTTGTAGGTCGGATCGGTGTCTCAGAGGATGGTGAGGCCGATGGTGCCTGGGGCCAGGTTGCGGCTGTTGACCGTGTCGTTGCCGGCGCGCGTGTCCACGATCAGCTGGTCGGTGGGTTCTGCGTGGGTGATCCGGACGGTGGGCTTCAGACCGTTGACGTTCACGGTGCCTCCGGACCCGGAGACGCGGATGAAGTCCCGGCCGGCCGTACCGTTGACGGTCACCGAATCGATCGCGCCGTCGCCGGCGCGGGTCTGGCTGCCGAGATCGACGTCGACCTTGCGGACGTCGGTACCGCGCAGGTCGCCGATCGTGGTGGAGTCAGCGCCTCCCAGCGCCTTCAGCACCACCCGCTCGACGTCGTCGGTGTCCATCACGATGTTGCCGAGGTCGCGGGTGAACCGCAGCCGCGCGCCGTTGGCGGTGGCGGCGAACTTCTCCGCACCATCGCTCCCGTTGAAGAGCATCTTGTCGGTACCGCGGCCGCCCTCGATCACGTCGCTGCCGTCGCCCGGATCCCAGGTGAACGCATCGTCACCGTTGCCCAGCAATGCCGTGTCGGTACCACGGTTGCCGTCGACGCGATCGTTGCCATCGCCGGTACGGAACAGCTCGTTGCCGCTGCCGCCGGACACGACGTCATCGCCGGCACCGGTGTCCACGACCGTGAACGGCTGGGTCTGAGCACCGAAGTCGATCCGTACGTCGTCGGCGCCGCTCCGGCTGTTCACCAGCATCTGGCCGAAGTCGGCGAGCTTGACCGTTTCGTCTGCCTGGCCGTCGTTTCCGAAGTCGACCTCGAGCACGGTGGGATCGGCCGCCGGTACCCGCAGTGCGATGTTGTCGGCATGATTGGTGCCTGTGACAATCAACTGCCGGTTGTCGATCTGCACGGTCCCCCTCGGCGCGGTCGCGGCGGCCGGACCAGCCACACTGAAGGCGATGCCGGTGGCGATGGCGGCCACTGCGGCCGAGCTGAGGCCCCGCCGAAGTCGAATTGCGTGATTCATGATGTGGTTCCTCCTTGTCAGTCACGGTTGCTGCCGGTTCCCCCGCGCACCGTGCTCGGTTGTCCTGTGCCCTCCGATACGGCCCCCGGCAGCATTCGGTTCAACCGATCCGAAGAAATGTGCAACCGACGGGCGCAGCAGAGGAACCCTTCCGTCGGTCCAGCAACGCGGCTAACCAGTGGACACAACTGTCACCGGTGAGTCGCCTGCCGCTGAGAAGTCAAACCGTGTCGGCCATCTCTTCGCGTTCTGCGATGAACTCGTCAAGCAGTTCGAAGAGCGCCTTGATGACTTGCTGCTCCTGGTCTGCGAGAAGCTCCCATTGTTGCCACCCGTCGGGGAGCGCAAGGTGGCGGACTTGACCGTGCCATCCGTGGTTACAGTCGCGGCCTCGTCTGGCGATCAGCCACTCGCACCAGCCATCCAGACCTGGCCCGCCATGGCGACGGGCATGAGCGTCGTAACCGTCCATGTACGCCTCCAGGCCGGCGAGCGTGACTCGGCCGATGAACATCCCAGGACGCTTGGCGACGTTGGCCCAGTACTCGCGTTCACTCATGCCGACGAGATCCATCCGCTCATCATCCCGCGCCGAGGTCCAGCAAGGCCGGACGCCAGCGACAACCGCAGTACGACGGTTGCCTTGCTTCGGCGACGTGCCAACTGGGATGAAAGGCATTGTCGAACTGAAAGGCGGAAGGTCGGCGGTTCGGGACCGCACCTGACTACATGTCCGTGGCGTGACCTCTTCTCTAGAGTGACGGCATGAGCATCGAGTCAGAGGTCCTCGCCGTTTCCGCTGCGTGGGACGCCGCACTTGTTCGCAACGGTGCGCAGGCGGTTGCCGCCTTCATGGCCGACGGGTGGGCTTACGTTGGACCCACCGGTGCGACGCCGAAAGACGACATCGTCGGGTGGATTGCGTCCGGGCAGCTTGCTCATCACACGATGGAGATCGTTGGAGACGCACGAGTGGCTGCGTACGGCGAGTCCGTCATCGTCACGGCGCGCAAGCAGAGCTCCGGCAGCTGGAACGGCGTGTCCTTCACGGCGGACGAGTGGATCAGCGAGATGTACGTGCGGAGTGACGGCCGCTGGCTCTGCGTGCTCAGCCACAAGTGTCCGGTGGAGCCGTAGTGCCTGCTGTCGAGAGGCGAGCTCGACAGCAGGCTTCGGCTGATGTCAGGAGGTTGTGAGTATGACGAGTTGCTGGGTTGCTCGGGTCATTGCGACATAGCGGTCGACTGCTCCTTCGATGCCCTGGCCGAACGTCTCTGGGTCGATGAGGACGACCAGGTCGAACTCGAGGCCCTTCGACAACTCCGGGGTGAGCGAGCGGACACGGTACGTCGCCCCCAACGTGCCATCCTCAAGGCCATCGGCGCTGATGACGCAGGCGATCCCGTCGGCATGCTCAGCGAGCCAGGCGTCGAGGACGGAGCCCAAATCCGAAGTAGATCCATGGACGACCGGTACGTCGCTGCTGCGGATGGAGGTCGGCACGTTCGCATCCGGGAGCACGGCCCGGATCACCGGCTCGGCTTCCGCCATGACCTCTGCCGGCGTCCGGTAGTTGATGCTCAGCGAGGCCAGATTGATCCGGTCCAGTCCGATCCGCTCAAGGCGTTCCCGCCACGACTCCGTGAACCCGTGCCTGGCCTGGGCGCGGTCCCCGACGATGGTGAAACTCCGGGACGGGCAGCGCAGCAGCAACATCTGCCACTCCGCGTCGGTCAGTTCCTGAGCCTCGTCCACGACGATGTGCGCGAACGGGCCTGCCAGCTCGTCCGGGTCGGCGGTGGGCAGCGCGGTCTCGTCGACCAGGGCCTCCTGCAGATCCTGCCCGCGCAGCATCGGCACCCAGCCTTCGTTGTCGTCATCGGCCTGGAGAATGTTGTCGATGACATCGGCCATGCGTTCCCGTTCGGCCGCGGCGGCGGCCTTTTGCCGACGCTTCCGTCGGGATGCCTCCGGGTCGCCCAGTCGCTGCCGCGCGGCGTCCAGGAGCGGCAGGTCGGACGCCGTCCACGCCTGGGGGTCCGCGCGCTGCAGCAACTTGATCTCCTCCGGACTGAGCCAGGGAGCACACATCCGCAGGTAGGCGGGCACCGACCAGAGATCTCCGACGAGATCGGTCGGTTCGATCAGCGGCCACGCTTTGCCGAAGGTATCGACCAAATCTTCGTTCTGCTCAAGGGATCTGCGCACCAGGTCAACCGAGAGATCCTCGTCCTCGTACTCCTCCTCGTGTTTGTCCAGCAGGATCGTGAGCAGCTCTTCCCAGACCTGGTCGCGCGCCTCGTTGTGCGGAGTACTGGCGTCTGCTGATCCGAACGCCTCGGCCCAGTCGGCGGGGCTGAGCCAGATGTCGGACCAGTGGGTCTCGACCGTCATCCCCTTGGTGGGCGCCTCTTCGTACAGCCTGACAGCCGGCTCGATCGCCTTCACCATGTCCGCAGATGACTTCAGCAGGGCCACATTCGGGTCGAGCTCGTCCGGCGCCGAGGATCCCTCCGGGAGCAGGTCCCGCAGGGTGCAGGTCTGCACGCCTTCCTCGCCGAGGCTGGGGAGTACGTCGGCGACGTAGGCCAGGTACGGCTGGTGCGGACCGACGAACAGCACGCCGCCCCGGCGATGCCCCAGGCGCGGGTCGGAGTACAGGAGGTAGGCGGTGCGGTGCAGGGCGACGACGGTCTTCCCCGTACCAGGGCCGCCGTCGACGACGAGAGCGCCGCGGGAACCTGCGCGGATGATGGCGTCCTGGTCGGCCTGGATGGTGCCGAGCACGTCTCGCATCTGCTGCGACCGGCTGCTGCCCAGGCTGGCGATGAAGGCGGACTGGTCGTCAAGCGCCGCGTGGTGCCCTTCGAACCCGTCCGGGGTGAACACCTCGTCCCAGTAGTCGCTGATCCGGCCGTGGGTCCAGCGATACCTGCGGCGGCTTGCCAGACCCATCGGGTTCGCGTGGGTCGCTCCGAAGAACGGCTCGGCCGCGGGCGAGCGCCAGTCGATCAGCAGCCGACGACCCGTACTGTCCGTGAGGCCGAGCCTTCCGACGTACACGGGCTCGGGGTCGTCTGCGCTGACCATGTGTCCGAGGCACAGGTCCAGACCGAAGCGACGCAGGGTGCGCAGGCGAGAGGTCAGCCGGTGGATCTCCAGGTCCCGGTCCATCGCCTCCTGGCCGCTGCCGCCGGGCGCCTTGCGCGCGGCATCGAGACGGTCGGACAGGTCAGCGATCGACTGGTCGAGGCTCTCCGCGATCGACGCGAAGTGCTGCTCGTCGCCGGCGATCAGCGCCGGGGCGGCCTTGGGAGCGAGGTGGTCGGTGAGGTTGAACGCGCTGGTGGTCTGGGGGTTCACTTCAGCAGCTCCGATCGAGCAGCAGCTTCGCTGCCACCGTTGTGCCGTCGGTTCGGATCGTGCCGGCCACGGCGGTCGCCCGTACGCCGGTCTCGGGGGCCAGGGCCGTTTTGAGGGCGACCGACAGGGACTCGAAAGTCGGAGTCGGGCCGTCGTGTGCCACACCGACGCCCAGGTCTGCCACCCGGCCGGCCCAGTACGGCTGGTCTGTCGCCTGCGGTACCACCACCTGGGGCGCCCCGGCCCGGGTGGCTGTGGTCGTGGTACCCGCGCCACCGTGGTGTACGACGGCGGCCACGCGGCGGAACAGTGCCTGCTGGTTGACCTCGTCGACGGCGAAGCAGTCATCCTGATCGTCGATCAGCGCCAGGTCGGCCCAGCCGCGCTTGACGATTGCGCGGCGGCCCTGGGCGCGGATCGCCTCGATGCCCACCTGGGCCGCGTCGGTCGAGGCGTGCATGGGCATGCTGCCGAAACCCACGTACACCGGTGGTTCGCCGGCGTCCAGGAACGCCACCAGCTCGTCCGGCAGCGGGCGCTCGTCCGGCAGGATCCACGCGCCGGTCTGTACGACGTCGAGGTCCGCGGGCTCCTTCCACGGGTCCAGGGTCGGGTCCGTCGCCAGCCACGGCTGGTCGCCGATGACGTAGTCGCGAACGTTGTCCACCGGCGGCAGGCCGATCGATGCCCGGTTGGTGTTGAGCGCCTCGCCGAACAACGCATTGTTGCTCTGGGCATCCAGTTCCCACAGCACCCGGTTGTCGGTCACGTCCGGCGGGAACGGCCTGCCGCGATACGCCAGCGGTGCGTGGTACAGCGACGGCAGGGTGAGCTGCTGGAAGGTGACGGACACGGACCGGATGCCGAGTTTCTCGGCCACCGACAGCGCGCCGGCAGCAGCCGGCATCATGCCGGTCGCCACCAACGCATCGCATCCCTCGGCTGCCGCGGTGATCGCGACCAACTGGTCGGCGATCAACTCGGCCGCGCGCTCGGACATGGATGACGGCGGCGGCGCCGCTTTCGTCAGCTCCCGCGCCGACTGGCCGACCGGCACCATCGGCACGCCGACACCTGCCAGCAACTCCGCGAAGTCCGGCGGCGCGCACACCCGCACCTCCGCGCCCAAGGCCCGCAACTCCACCGCGAGTCCCATCAGCGGTTCGACGTCCCCGCGCGACCCGTACGTCGACAACAACACCCGCATTTTTCGTGCTCCCCGTTTCGTCGATTCTGGCTTCGGTCGACGATTCTGCGGCACGAACAGGGCCTTGCGGCAAGTCCCCCCGTGCGCTATAAGTTAGGAGTGGCAAGGAGTGACACTCTCCTTGCCTTTCCTTATGCCCGCCGCTGGTCAGGTGCAGATGGCCTTGTCCAGGAAGGCGTCCACGGCGTCGTCGGGGTTACCGCAGTCATTTCGCTCCGTCCTCCTCACCACTGGTCGGCTCGAGCATGATCACCGGGATGTCGCGATGGGACGCGCGACGGCGGTACTGGGCTCAGCCCGGATAGATGTCGAGGCCGCGCTGGAAGTAGCGTTCCCGCTCGTCACCCGCCAATTTGCGTGCAGTCATCGCGACGCTCCGGCTGCCGACTCGTACGTCGGCGTGGCCGTCCGTGCTCCGGTCGTCGTCAGCATCACCACCGGAAGCCCGGAAGCGATGGTGGAGAACGTCGTCCGACCAGGGCTGGCACGGAACACGACATGGTCGACGCGATGCAGCCATCGCACGGAGATCCAGGCCCCTGCGCGGGTTGCGACCGCCTGCCGGACAACCCGCCTCAGCAAACCGGCATCGCGATAGCTGTCCACCATCACGGCCTCGTTTCGATGATGCGAAACTTGCCGGCGGCGTCGCGGCCCTCCTCGATTCGCGGTACCAACCGCACGTCGAGCTGGACGCCCCTCGACGCCAAGAGCGGCGAGCTTCGCACCAAGCCGATCGGTGATGGCCGCGGCGGCCGGCTCAGGCGCGGCACCCGCGCGCAGCGTCGCCGAGACGGTCATCTTCGTTCCCTCGTGAAGAATCCGGTACTGCGCGAGGTCGGCGACCGTGGCCATGGCGCTCCGGAGTGCGAGCGGATGTACTGCGACGTTGCCACCACTGGCGGTTGGCAAGTGGAGAATGTCATCGCTGCGCCCGTCGAGCGCACTCAGTACGGCGAATGGTCGACCGCACGGGCAGGGTTGCTCCGCCGCTGTCGCGAGGTCGGTGATGACGTACCGGATCAGCGGCAGCGTGCGGTTGACGAGGTTGGTGACGAGCAGTCGGTTGCCGCGCTGTCCGGCCGGCACCGGGCGATTGTTGCTGTCGACAACCTCCACGATCGCCAGATCCTCGAACAGGTGAGCACCCGTGTGCTCGGAGCAGTGCGCACCGAGCATCGGCACCTCTGTCGTGCCGTAGATCTGGTACCACGGCACGTCCCACACGGTGCGGACCGCGCGAACCGTCTCGTCGGTGTGGGTCTCACCCGAGGAGACGATCGTCGACGGATCGATCCGCAGGCGACCCGCGGCCTGCTCCGTCGCCAGCAGCCCGAGCACCGACGGGTAGCTGTAGAGGAACTCGGGCCGGAACTCGTTCAGTCGCTGGACCAGTACTTCGATCGGCGCAGTCGCATCGAGCCGGAGTACGCGGTGTACGCCGAAGTCGAGACTGCGCGACATGCGATAGGTCACGTGCACCGACCTCGCCGCGGCGACCGTGGCCACTCGCCTTCGCGGGAGGCGCGGGCGCAACCCCATGTACTCGTTGGAGCGCAACAGACCGGCGAGGAACGTCCGCCACTCGTCGGGATCGGCGACGAAGATTCCTCTCCGGCCAGTGCTGCCGGCTGTCGCAACCACCCGGTACTGCCCGAGGTACAGGTCGTCTGTCGTCAGCCCGGCCAGGTGTGTCTCGAGGTCGGTCAGCCGCAGGCGCTGGTCGGTGACGATGTCGTCGAAGTGATCCATCAGCGTTGCCTTGTCGATCACCGGCAACTGGTCCAGCGAGACCTCATCGTCGAGGCCGGCGTACAGCTTGCTGTAGAAGGGCGAGTGCGCCCTGGCATGGCGTACGAGTTCGGCAAGCCGGGTGCGCTGGTATTCCTGCAGGTGCTCGCGGCTCCAGCCGTCATGGCTGAGCAGCTCGCGGGAGCGGGGGAAGGCGACCCTCACGTCGGCCAATTGCCTCACTGTGCTCATCGCGATAGGCCTTTCATGATGAATGCGGCCAGCTCGGCGAACCGTTCGTCGGGCATCCCGTCGGGATGCGCGAGCCGCTCGAGTGTCAGCCCGTTGGCGAGCGCGGCGGCGGCCACGGCGACCTCGTCGGTACTCAGCACGAGACGTTCCCCGGTGCGCGCGAGCATCTCGTCGAGCATCCGGGCGATGGCCTGCTTGAGCGAGTCGTGGCGCTCGGCGAACTGCTTGCGGAGTTCCGGGTCGCGGGCTGCGTGCGCCCAGAACTCGATGACCAGCGGCGACCAGCCGCGGTCGTTGCCGCTGACCGCCGCGAACTGCCGGGCGAGTTGCTCGGCATGCTCGGCCGCGGTTGTCGCGGAGGCAACCACGGTCTCCATGCCACGGATCCGCTCGGCCAGGTGCGCGTCGAGCACGGCGAGGAAGAGGTCGGCCTTGCCGCGGAACGCCGAGTACACGGCACCGGTAGAGAAGCCCGCCTCCGCGGCGACATCGGCGACTGACGACGCGTGGTACCCGCGCTCCAGGAACACCCGCCGGGCCGCATCGACCAGGTCAGTGCGTGTCCGAGCCTTGCTCTCCGCCCGAGTCAGCCGCTCTTTCATATAACGACGTTATTCAGAGAACACCGTTATGTCAACGCTCAACGGGGACCTCCGTCAGCACGGGGGATGGAAGTCCTCGGGCCAGGTCGTTCTGTCGCAGGTCAGGGCGGCCAACTTGGTGTGGGTCAGCTCGGCGTCAGCTAGGTCGGTGTTGGTCAGGTTTGCGCCGGTGAGGTCCGCGCCGGTCAGTTGCGCACCTATCAGGTATGCCCCGGTGAGATTCGCTTCGCGCAGGTTCGCACCGGTCAGGTCCGCGGCGAACAGTTGCGCGCCTTCCAGTGCCGCGAATTCCAGGGTGGCGTCGGTCAGCTTCGCTTTCGCCAGGTTCGCGGAGGTCAGGGTCGTCAAGAAGAGGTTCGCGCCGGCCAGCTTCGCGTTGGCCAGATTCGTGTCGGTCAGATCCGCGCGGTACAGGTCCACTCGAGACAGGTCCGCTTCGGTCAGGTCCGCGCTGCGCAGTACGACCGATCTGAGGTCGAAGCCGGAGAAGTCGACGCCGCGGAGCAGCATCGTCGGCAACTCGGCGCCATTCTGGTCGGTACCGCGCGGTCGTGGCTGGTCGACCAGAACCTTCAACGCAGCAAGGACATCGGCAGGCGGCACCTGGACGGACTGGAGCCCTTGTGGGTGGGGCGCCTGGGCTGCTCCGACACGGACGAAGCCGCTGAGGACCTCGGAGATAGCGCGTTGATCGCCGGGTGACTCCCGCATCAGACGGGCGAACGAATGCACCGCCCCTAGGCGTACTGCGATCGTGTCCGCCCCTAGTTGTTCGACGGAGCGCGAGAACCGCTCAGCTGCCTGTGCGACTTCGGCTTGACGTTCCTGCTCAGTTGACTGCCGGACCGCCTGGCCGAAGAAGACCAGGCCGCCGACCAACGCGAGAAGCAGCGCGACGGCACCGGCGACCGCCGCGCGAACGGCCCACGGCCCCTGAGACGCACCTGCGTCTGCCGAGCGCTGGCGTGCGGTTCGAGATCCGCTACGGCGGGCCACGGCGGCTCCGATGAAGCAAGCGCCGGCAGCGACGTACCGGCGCTGGTGTAGGACCCTTCCATCGTCTCAACGATGTCAATGAGAACTGAGCAACACCGGGCGCTCGATCCAAGCCCCGAGATCGTGAGCGTCATCGAAGGTGAGCAGAGAGTACGGCGGGCAACCGGGTAGAGGCGTGACACCGGTGAGCGCGTGGTCCGGCGCGAAGAGGAGCAAGCGGCCGCTCTCTCGATCAACGAGCGTGAGGTTTCCGTTGGCCTCAACGGCGACGGCGTAGTACTCGTCCGGCTGGATGGGATAGTCAATCCATCGGCTTTCCAGAGCCATGAGTAATCAGCCAGTACCTCGGAGACGGGCGTCCGGCTAGCCGCCGCGGTCAGGATCTCGTTCTGGTTCAGCCACCATGTTTCGGGCTCTCGGAAGCACTCGACGATCCCGCCGCAGACCATCCAGAAATCCCTGTGGATGGGGTGGACCTGGCCGATGTCGGCGGCCATCGGCGGGTGGCATAGCCAGCCTCTCCGGTCGACCTCGGGACCCCAGGCAAGTAGTTCGTACTCCGTGCCCGCGATCGAAATCGGTGTGAGAGTGGCTGAGGCCAGCAGGGCTGAGAGGTGCGGTAGCCCGGCGACCCCGCCTCTCGACCAGGGCCGAGCTTCGCCGACCGTCGCAGTGTCTCCGGGTTGGAGGAACGATGGGGTTTGCTCGAGGAATTGATCCCAGTCACGCATGATGGGCCAGATCATTGCACGCAGCCGCCGCGGAGGGGGGTTTGTAGACTCGGCTGGTGTTTGCCGCTGGGGCCTGGAGCCGTTCGGGGTTGGCTTGCCGCGCGTGTAGCTGCGTGGGCCGCTAGTGGGCGCCGCGGACCGTTGGGGTGAGGTGGGGCTTGGCGTACTGCGGGAGGCGGCTGCGGAGGCGCCTCGGGAGGCTGGGGTTTACCTGTTTCTCGCTGAGCGCGGCGAGGTGCTCTACGTGGGGAAGGCCGGGGATTTGCGGCAGCGGCTTCGGCAGCATGCTGCGGTGAAGGGGCCTGGGTCGGGGCTGGATGAGCGGTACGACCTGGTTCGGCGGGTCGTGTGGGAGGTCGCTGTTGATGAGGAGGCCGCCGTATGGCGGGAGGCGGAGTTGATGTTTGCGCTTCGACCACCGTTCAATGCCAATACAGGGCTTCGCGGGGCTGATCCGGTCGGGATGGACGCGCGGGTTCCTTACGTCGTGGTGCGTGAGTTGGCGGCGGGGACGCTCGGTTTCAGCTTGGAGCCTGCTGTTCCTTCGATCGGGAAGGCGTACGGGTGCTTTCCTCATCTGGGCAAGGGCGTCGCGTCCAGGCTCGGGATCGCTTGCAGCGATGGATACACGGCTCTTTTGCGACTTCTGTGGGCGGCCTCAGGCGAGGGCAGCCATACGCCGGCCGCTATCACGAGGTCGGCGCCTGAATCGTTCGTGGTGGCGGTGCAGCCGGAGGTTCGAGATGCGCTGCATCGGTTTCTCTCCGGAACGAGGGCTCGGCTGGCCGATGAGTTGCTGCAGGCTGCGGGCCATCGGCCGGCGTTCATGCAACCCGCGCTACGGCGTGACAAGGAGACCGCGTTGCAGTTCTTCGTCGGTGGACCGAAGCTCGTACGAGCACGTCGGCTGCGCCACGGCGTACGGGCGCGAGTTCTCGACGTCGAGACCTACCGGAGTCTTGTGCGGGAGGAGATCAGCCCGGTGATCAATGGATGACTCCTACTTCGTGGTGGTCAGGTTGATGCCGTCGGCGCCGTCTGGTGTGCGGAGTTCCAGGCGGTTGGAGTCGATGGAGTAGGTCAGCTTGCCCTTCAACCTGGACAGCAGGGCCTGTTCCAGCTCGGCGGCGTCACCCGCGCAGGCTTTGCGGGTCGTGCTGAGCTCACCGACGGTCAGGTTGGCGCCGGTACGGGTTGCCGTCCCCTGGAACTCGTTGCAGCCGGTCCAACCGGTGATCCGCCCGTCCCTGATCGTGAAATACGCCGTCCCCGGGAAATGCTGGAAGGCCAACGGCCCGGACATCACCGACTCCAGAGCCCACTTGGTGCCGACGAGCGGCTTGTCCGGTTCGGCGATCTTCCGGTCTTGAAGGACCACCGTCGTCCTGCCTCTGGTGATGGTGAGGAGGTCGCCCTCGAGCTTCCAGGTCGGCTTGTCCAGCAGCAGCCGTTCGAGCCATTTGTCTTGGGCGTCGCCGGCCGGGCCGCAGCTCATCTCGGTGCCACCGATACCGTCGATCGACAACGTGCCGCCGTTGGTCGAGACGTAGCCACCCAGCCAGTTGCAGCCTGCGTTGGCCGACAGCACTCCATCGTCCCTGAAGTCCAAGCGGATCCGGGTGTCCGGCACCAACGGCTTGACCTCACCGTCCTCGGTCACCGTCAGGGACAGGTACGCCTTGCCAATCAACGAGCCGCCGCCACCACCCTCGCCCACTTCACGGCCGCTGGCGCCCACCTCGCCGCCGCCGGCGTTCGCCGTACTGGCACAGGCGGTCACGATCAGCGCAACCCCAGCCATCACCACGCCCAGCATTCGCATCACATCCTCAAGCACGCCGCTGAAAGCCTCGACGTTGCGTCTGAGCAGCGTATTCGAGATCGAGCCTGGATACTGGGCCGATGCAGATCAGTCGACGGATGATTGTGTTGGACGCCGCGGATCTCGAGGCGGAGAGTGCGTTCTGGGCCGGACTCCTGGGTGGGACCGTCATTGCGAGCGACCGGTGGCACAACATCTGGGTCGATGGCGAGTGGCAGCTCGGCATACAGCTGGCGCCTGACCACGTTCAGCCCGAGTGGCCTGACGGAACCCCACAGCAGATCCACTTCGACCTGTACATCGACGACCTCGACGCCGCGCACGACGAAGTGATCGGCTTGGGTGGCAGGCTGTTGAAGGCAGCCGAGGATCGCAGCGCTGTGTCAGGCGCCCAGGTGTACGCCGACCCAGCCGGCCACCCGTTCTGCTTGTGCTGGCTCCCGGATTAGATTGGGCGTCGCGGTGGAGGGTGGTTGACCGCTATCGTCCGGGCGTGGTGAATGTCCTGGCTGGGGTGCGTCCGGGGAGTGTGGCCGGCGCGGGAGCGGTCGCGTACGAGGTTGGGCTTGAAGGCGCCAGTCAACTGATCGGCTTCTACGCCGGGTTGATCGCGGGCCAGGAGGACGCCGCTGAGCCGGACACGGAGGCGATGGCTCGCTGGCGGGTGGAGCTGAGGGCGTGGGGCGTCCGGCGACGGGAGTTGACGCCGCAGGATGCCCGGGAGATCGCCGCCATCCAGATCGAGGGCGAGGAACTGCTCGCCGATCCCTCCGACGAAGATGATGAGGAAGCAGGGCCGAGTACGGCGCACCGCGCGGCGGCTCTGCAGGCGGCGACGGTACTGCGGGAGCAGGTGCTCGAGGAATCCGAGAGCGAGCGGATCTTCCGGGATCGGATCGCTCCGGTCGAGCTGACCGGCACGTCGCAGATCCATCCGGTGGTCGTGATCGTCGCTGGTCAGCCGGGCGATGGCAAGGCGGCGATCACCGCGCTCGCGCAGGGCGTTCTGAACAGCCGCGGCCGCTCGGTGACAATCAGCCCGGACCGCTACGAGCCGCACCATCCCGGCTTCCACGCACTGATGGCCGATGAACCGCCGCCGGCCGACAGCCACTTGCGCGAGGATACCGGTCGATGGATGGCCAGGGCGACGTCGTACGCGCGCTCGCAGCGCTTCGACGTCGTGCTGGAGTCGGTACCGCGAGAACCGGGCGCCTTCGAGGAGCAGGCCAGGCAGTTCAAGGCGGCCGGATACCAGGTCGAGGTCGCGTTGGTCGCCGTGAACGAGGCGGCCAGCCGGTTCGGAGTACTGGATCGCCACCTTCGCGCGCTGGAGGTGTACGGCTACGGCCGGCTCGCGGATCGGGAGCTTCATGATGCTTGTTATCAAGGAGTACTGCGCTCAGCCGAGGTGATCGACCGCGAGGACTTCGCCGATCGCGTCGCCGTACTCCGTCCGGATGGGCAGCTGATCTACGGCAACCAGCGAACCGTGGACAGTAGGTGGCAGCAGCCGCCGAGAACGGCCGATGCGCTCAACTGGGAGCGGGACCGGCCGTGGACAGTCGCGGAATCGCGACTCTTCCTCGACGCGATCCTGGAACTCCAGCAGATCGGCCTCTCGGCTCCCGTCCCGTGGATCCGGAGCGAGGCGATCGATGGCGCCAGGACGGTCAACGCGCTGGCAGCCCCACGGCTCCATCCGGACGCCGTCACCCTGCACATCGCAACAGCCGGAGTGTCTAGACCAGACGCCTAGGCGGGCCTACCGCTCGGGTAGGCCCGCCGGCCGGCAGCCCGAGCTATACGCCGTTCTCGTTGCCCTGCTTGCGCTGGCGGCCGCTGAAGTCCTTCACGACCCGCCCCTTCGGGTCGACGACCTTGTCGCCCTTCATTCCGCCGCCGGATCCGGCCGCCCGCTTGGCCTGGCGACCCGACATCCAGCCACCGTTCTCCGGGTCCTGCTTGGCCTGTGATTTCTTTCCCCATGCCATGAGTCTTCTTCTCCTTCAGGTGTGATGAAGCGAAGTCCCCGTGGTCGTGCAAACGCTATGCCGGATGCTATTGGCCCAGAGGTTCGCAATGACCGATTGCGGCTTGCGACCTGGGAGTGATCGCGCCGCCCCTCTCTGTTGTCGGTCAAGCGCGCGGCATTTCGAGACTGGCCAGGGTCGATGCCCTAGGCAACTAGCCGCGAAACTCAACGATCGGTAGTGAGGAGACAGCGGTGGGTAGTAGTTGAGATCAGGCCTTATCGGGCGGGGTATTCGCTGGCATGCTGACGCCGACACGGGGCACAGGTAGAACAAAGGTCGCTGGCGGGGGACGCGCAGCGGCACGACCCTTGGGGGGTTTCTACATGGCCAAGCATCGGGCGGTCCATGCCGCGAGTCGATGGTTGCCTGGCGTTGCCATGGCCGCGGTGGTGGCGGTGGTCGGCATGCTCATGCTGCGGCCCGATGATCAGAGCCCTCCGCAGAGCGGGGAAACTCCGGCTCCGGGTGTGGCCGCGGCTCCGGGTGTGGCCGTGACAGCGCCCACAGGATCATGTGCGGCGCTCCGGGCGGTTGCCGCCACCTCGTTCCGGCCGATGCTCGACAGTGTCGCGCCGAAGTTGCTGCAAGGGCCGGACTGCATGCGCCTCGACACGACGTACGCCGATGGGCGGGCCGCGGCAGCCGCTGTGGTGAAAGACAAGGCCCACGTGTGGATCCCGGACGACTCTTCCTGGTCGTCTGCCGCTGCCGAGGTCAAGCTGGCGAAGGACACCGCCGGCGCGGGTACCGTGCTCGCGACCAGCCCGCTGTACATGGTGAGCGACGCAGCCACCGGTACGCGGCTGCGACGGGCCGGTGGTTCGTGGATGGCGCTTGCGAACCTGGTGGACGCCCGGACGGTGCGGCTCGTAGTACGGGATCCTGCTGGATCAGGGGACGGCCTCATCGGTACCGGGGCTGTGGCGGAGGCCGTCTGGCAGGCCCAGGACATGGACGCGTCCGCGCTCTGGTTGTCCCGGGCGCGTGGCAGCACCCGCACTGTTGCGGCTTCCAGCGAAGTACTGCGGACCAAGGCCGGCGAGGTCGGCCTGGTGCCCGAGTACGCCTTGGCGGGAGCGTCTCTGTCGGGGCGGAGCGCCCTGCCGGGACGAGACTTCGCAGCCTTGCTCCGCTACACCTGGCAGCCCACAGCAACGGGAATTGCCGACCCCAAGAGTGTCGCCGGCCTGAAGCGGCTGCAAGAGGCGCTCAGTGGGGATGACGCCTCCGAGGCACGCGCCACGGCACGTCTACGCGACGCCAGCGGTACTGCGACGCCGAACGCCGGCCTGCTCGCGACGAACCTCGCGAAGGCTCTCCCGGTTCTTGGCGGTCATCATGTCGATCACGTCTTCGCCACCTGGTACGCGCAGGACCGGCGTACCGATGCGCTCATCGTGGTCGATGTGTCCGGCTCGATGGCGAAACCCGCACCCGGCTCGGCCACTCCCCTGATCGGGTTGGTGCGCGAGGGTGTGCGATCACTGGGTGGCATGCTGCCCAACGACGCGCGGCTGGGCCTGTGGGAGTTCGGCGTCGGGCTCCAGGGCACCAGCGACCATCGCGAACTGGTCCGTGAGGCGATGCTGACCCCCGCTCAGCGGCGGGCGCTGACCATCGCGCTGAACACCATGAACGCCAGACCTACGGGAACCGGCCTCCATGACACGATCCTGGCCGCGTACACCAGCGCACGCGACCGCTACCGGCCCGGAGTACCGAACCAGGTGATGGTCTTCACCGACGGCCGCAACGAGGACGATCCCGGCGGTGCCTCTGCGGGCCAGTTGGCCACGAGACTGCAAGCGGCCCAAGACCCCAAGCGACCAGTGCAGCTCAGTGTGGTGGCCTTCGGCGACCACCAAGCCGCCGAAGTGGTCGGCAAGGCCATCGAACCCATCGGCGGCTACGTAGACTTCCTCACCACCCCGGACCAGGTCGCAGCCGTCTTCATCCACGTGGCCGCCGGCGGCCTCCACCACTAGCCGTCAAGCAACACAACCAAGGGTCCATTGAATCGCCATTCCCGCACCGTACTGCGCACGCGAGGCGGGGTGGGCGAATCAGCGGTGGGGGTCTTGGCGGATGGGGATTTGGACTTGGAGGGTGGTGCCGGTGGGGGTGGGGAGGATGGTGATGGTGCCGCCGTGGCGTTCTGTGATTATGCGTTGGGCTATGTCGAGGCCCAGGCCGGTGCCTTTGCCGACGTCCTTGGTGGTGTAGAAGGCTTCGAAGGCTCGGGCTGCTACTTCGGGGGGCATGCCGGGGCCGGTGTCCGCGATCAGGACGATGACGTCGGTGCCTTCGGCGCGGGTGGTGATGTGGATCTTGCCGACGCCGTCCATCGCGTCGACGGCGTTGTCGATCAGGTTGGTCCAAACCTGGTTGAGCTCGCCGGCGTACGCCTCGATCCGCGGGAGTTCGCCGTACTCGCGGACCACTTCGACGCCGTCGCGGAGTTTGTGGGCGAGCATCACCAGGGTGCTCTCCAGCCCGGCCTCCACGTCGGTGGGCTGGAGTGAGCCGCGATCCATCTGCGAGTACGACCGGACGGCCGCGACCAGGTCGGAAATGCGCCGGGTCGACACCTTCACCTCGGACAGCAAGGTGACCGCGGCGAACGTGCTCGCCACCCAGTCCAGCCCAGGCTCGAGGTTGTCCACATCGAGCACGGCCGCCGCGCGTTCACACCAGGCGAGGTCGACGCCGGCAGCGGCCAGCGGCTGGGCGATCACCCAGTCCCGCTCGACCCCGTGGCGCGCGAGCCAGGTCGCGATCGCGTTCTCCTGGTCGGCGATGTCGAGCGGATCCAGTCCGACGGCCTGCGGCTCGATCTCCCGGCGCAGCTTGTCGAGTGCGGCCAATTGCGTCGCCGAGATCTCCCCCTGCGCCAGCCGGTCGAGCGAGGTGATCAGCGTCTGGCAGACGCTCTCGAGCGAGTCCGCCGCACGCGCCGCGGCCGCCGCCGGATTGTTGATCTCGTGCGCGAGACCGGCCGCGAGAGTTCCGAGCGTAACCAGGGACTGGCGCTGCCGCGCGGTCGCCTCGATGGACCGTGCCGTGCCATACACACCCTGGATGAGATGTCCCCCGAGCGGGAACCAGGAGTCAGTCAGCTCACGCAACACCTGAGCCGGCACCCGCAGTACCCGCCCTTCGAAGACCCCACGGCCGGTGGCGAGATAGACACCGCGCTCGTCCCAGGCCCTGAACCCACCGGCCCAGCGACCCGGCACATCCATCCGCCCGACGACCGAGTCCTCCCGCCCGACGTGCCGCACGAGGTCGAGAGCGCCGTCGACCAGCACCCACCAGTAGTCCGCGTGCTCACCCTCGTGGAACAGCTCGACACCCGGTTCGATCGATACTTCGGTACCGCCCTCGATCAACTGCCCGAGCTGTACGTCGTCCAGCCCGTGGAAGAGACCGAGTCCGCGGAGATCTTCGACCCGCATGTCACACCATCGCCAGGTAGCGGTGCACGAGGTACACCGACATCGCGCCCTCGCCGACGGCGGAGGCGACCCGCTTCATCGAATCGAGCCGTACGTCGCCGGCCGCGAAAACCCCGGGCACACTGGACTCCAGCGCGAAAGGTGCCCTGGGCAACCGCCAGCCGTCCCGCAGCATCAGATCCTGGCCCGTCACCACGAACCCCTTGTCGTCCCGAATCACGTCAGGGCCCAGCCAGTCGGTCCGGGGCGACGCGCCCACGAAGACGAACAGCCAACTCGTCTCCTCCTCCTCGACCCGGCCGGAGTCCCGGTCGCACACCGTGAGCGCCTCGAGGTGACCCTCGCCACGACAGCCCACCACCTCGGTCCGGCACCGCACGTGGATGTTCGGCGTGGAGGCGATCTTGTCGATCAGGTAGCGCGACATCGTGGTCTCGAGCGTCGAGCCCCGAACCAGCAGCACGACCCGCCTCGCGTAGCGCGCCAGGTTGAGCGCCGCCTGCCCGGCCGAGTTCGCGCCGCCGACGATGTAGACGTCATCCCCCTCGCACTGGCTGGCCTCACTCGCGCTGACGCCGTAGTACACGCCGCGGCCGGTCAGATCCTCGAGCCCCTGCGCGGCCAGCCGCCGATAGGAGACACCGGTGGCCACGATGAGCGCGCGAGCCTCGATCTCCCCCTCGCCCTCGAAGAGCACGGCATGCACCGGTCCCCGATTCTGGAAGCGGACGACCGGGCGGGCGAGCACCATCTCCGCGCCGAACCGGGAGACCTGGGCGACGGCCCGCTGGGTGAGATCGGAGCCGGTCAGCCCGCGTGGGAACCCGAGGTAGTTCTCGATCGACGCACTCTGTCCGGCCTGTCCCCCGGGTGCCTCCCGCTCCACGATCACGGTGCTCAAACCTTCGGACGCCGCGTACACGGCAGCCGCCAGCCCCGCCGGCCCACCGCCGACGATGCACACGTCGTACAAGGGCTGCTCGGCCCTGGTCCGCAGACCGAGCGCGCCCGCGAGATCGAGCGTCGTCGGCGACCGGAGGGTGTCCCCCTCGGGCAGCAGCACCAGAGGCAGATCACCCGCCACCGCCTCGGCGAGGCCGGTCAACCGCAGCGCCTCGCGATCACGCTCGACGTCGTACCAGTGGTACGGCACGTAATTGCGGGCCAGGAACGTCTTCACCTCGTGGCTGCGGTCGGACCAGCGGTTGCCGACCACCCGTACGTCGGACGTGTGGTCCGGGTTCGCCTGCCGCCAGTCGTCGAGCAGGTCGTCGATCACCGGGAAGAGCCGGTCCTCGGGCGGATCCCAGGGCTTGAGCAGGTAGTAGTCGAGGCCGATGTCGTTGATCGCCTTGATCGCGACGTCGGTGTCGGCGTACGCCGTGAGCAGCAGGTACTTCGCGCCGGGCGCATGGGTTCGCGCCTGCTCCAGCATCTCGATGCCGGTCATCTCCGGCATCCGCTGGTCGGCCGCGATCAACGCGACGGGCTGGTTACGCAGGGCGAGTTTGGTCAGCACGGCCAGCGCCTGCGCACCGGAGTTCGCCCGCACGATGAGGTAGTCGTCCCCGTAACGGTTGCGCAGGTCCCGCGAGATCGCGGCAGACACCATGGGATCGTCGTCGACGGTCAGGATGGTGGGTTTGCTCATCTAGCCAGCCCTTCGGGCCCGCCTCTTCGCCGCCCCCAGGGGAGCTCGAGGAATCGGTGAACCAGCCTGGCCAGGGTAACCGCGGTCCCGGCGGCTCGGATAGGTTTCGAGCTATGCCACGTACTCTTCGCCCGGGTCAGCGAGCAGAGCTCTTCGTCATCGACAGCGAGACCGGCGAGCAGCGGCTCGTCGTCAGCTCGACGGAATTGTTGTTCGAGGCGCCCAACTGGAGTCCGGACGGTGACTGCCTGATCATCAACGGTGACGGTCGGCTGTTCCGGATCCCCGTTGCCGGAGGCACCGAGCTCGAGGAGATCGACCTCGGCGGAGTACCGGCGATCAACAACGACCACGTGCTCAGCCCCGACGGCCTGACGGTCTATGTCTCCGCCGACGACGGCCACCTGTACGCCGTACCGCTCGCCGGCGGGGCTCCGTGGCGGGTGAGCAACGACCGTGGGCAACGGTTCCACCACTATCTGCACGGGATCTCGCCGGATGGGGGCACGCTGGCCTACATCGGGCTGGAGGGTCTGCCCGACGGCCGGCGGATCACCAACGTGTGGACGATCCCGGCGGCCGGTGGTGCGGACACCCAGGTCACCGACGACGAGCACGCCGACGACGGGTCCGAGTACAGCGCGGACGGGAAGTGGATCTACTTCAACTCCGAGCGGGCGTCGTCCGTGCCGGGTCATGCGCAGCTGTTCCGGATCTCGGGCGGCACGACCGAGCAGCTCACCCACGACGAGCGGGTCAACTGGTTCCCGCACCAGGCGCCCGACGGATCGACCGTCGCCTATGTCAGCTTCCCGCCCGGCACGCTCGGACATCCCGCCGATGTGGAGGACGTCCGGTTGCGGCTGCTCGACGCCGACGGCCGGATCCGGGAGTTGATCACACTGTTCGGCGGTCAGGGGACCATGAACGTTCCCAGCTGGTCTCCTGACAGCACTCGGTTCGCCTACGTCGCCTATCCACTAGAGCACTAGGAGCGGGCGGCGGCCGCCGGCTGGTTGGCCAGGAAGGTCTCCCAGGTCACGTGGCCGGTGGCGTGGTCCGGGGTCAGGTTGGCACCTGCGCGGAAGGCCTTCGCGGCCTTGCCCGGCAGCCGGATCGGCAGCACGGGGCGACGCTTGCCGACGGTCTGCAGGTAGTCGCGGATCAGGTCGGCCATCGGGTAGATCCGCGGACCGCCGATCTCCGCGACCAGACCGGCGGGCTCGCCCAGTGCGAGCTCGACGAGGCGATCCGCCACCTCCGCCGCCGCGATCGGCTGAGCGCTGGTACCGGTCGGCATCGGGAGAACCGGCAGCTTCGCCATCCCCTGGGCCATCAGCAGGATCAACTCGTGGAACTGGGTGGCCCGCAGTGTGGTCCACGGCAGCCCGGACTCGGCGATGATCTTCTCCGCCGCCATCTTCGCGCCGACGTAGCCGAACATCGTCCGGTCGATCCCGCTGGCCATCGGCGTCCGCTCGGCGCCGACGACGGAGATGTTCACGATGTGCGGCGACGTGCCGACCTTCTTGATCGCCTTCACCAGGTTGCGCGCCTTGTCGTCGTCGCCCTTGGAGCTGCCCGCGCAGTGCACGATGACCTCGACGCCCACGAGCGCCGCCCCGACTCCTTCACCGGTGGCCAGGTCGGCGGCGTAGTACTCGATGCCGTCGGCAACATCCTTGGCGTTCCTGCTCAGCACCCGTACGTCGCGGCCGGCGTCCCGGAGCCGGGCGACCACGAGCCGCCCGAGTGTTCCCGTACCGCCGGTGACCAGGATGGGTGATGTCATCACACGACCTCTTTCGTCTGCTGGAGAATCCGTCTCTGCTTGGCCGACGGATCGACTCCGGCGAATGTGACTGGCGACCTGGTATGCCGTGGGTCACACCGGCTACATCCCGGTCAGACCGGTCGCGCCGGTCGCGCCGGTCAGCTCGGGAGCGAGCGGGCCGGCCGGAAGCCGAGGTCGTCCAGCCGGGAGGTCGGATGGGTCCGGCGGCGGACCGACGCGCGGCAGCTCCACGGCTCGTCGAACCACCCGCCGCCGCGCAGTACGCGGTAGGTGCCGTAGACCTCGGGGTCGTAGAAATCCCAGCACCACTCCCAGACGTTGCCGAGCATGTCGAATAGACCCCAGGCGTTCGGCAGCTTGCCCTGCACTTCGTGGATCCGCTCGTCCGAGTTGGCGCGGTACCACGCGATCTCGTCGAGCTCGCCGTACCGAGCGGCCGTCGTACCGGCGCGGCAGGCGTGTTCCCACTCGGCCTCGGTCGGCAGGCGGTAGCCGTCGGCCGCCTGCTCCCACTCGGCGGCCTCGCCTTCGACACGGTAGGCGGAGGTGAGACCTTCGCGCTGCGACAGCGCGTTGCAGAACCGGACGGCATCCAGCCACGGCATGCTCTCAACCGGCAACTGCCCGCCAACCGCAGCGCTCGGCCGTTGACCGAGAACCAGCTCGTACTGCGTTTGCGTCACCGGCGTGGCGGCGAGTTCGTACGGCGCGAGGTCAACCGCCCAGGTCCGCTGGGTCCGCCGGTCGGAGAGGGTCACCCGGCCCGATGGGATGGCGATCATCTCTGGTGTTCCGGTGACTTCCATGGGCTGGCGATCCTACCGACGACTCGACGCTGCGCCGGCGATATTCGCTGGGCGTGAGACCGGACAGCGTGCGGAAGCGGCGGGCGAAGTACGTAGGGTCGGGCCAGCCGACCGTGGCGCCGATGCGGGCGACCGATAGCTGCGTGCGAGTCAGCAGCGCTGCGGCGTGCTCGGCGCGGACGCGGGCGAGGAAGTCCAGCGGGGAGAGGCCGACCGATCTGCGGAACAGGCGGCCGAGGTAGGCCGGATCGAGGCTGACTGCCTGGGCAAAGTCGTCCAGCCGCCATGGTCGCGCCGGCTCAGCCTCGATCCGCGCAATGCAACCGGCAACCGCAGGATGAACGCACCCCTCACCACCCGCCGAGCCGTAGGCGCCGCCTGCACTCCGCCATTGTCCGCTGCCCCGTTCTCCACTCCTGCTGCGCCGCTCGCGGGCGTCCCGGGCGTCCGCCAGGACGCCGAGGACGGTGACCAAGCGGCCGAGCATGCGACCTGGGGTGCGGCCGGTGAGGTTCATATCGGTGATCGCGGCGATCGCCTCCGTTGCCGCGGCCGGGCCGACGGATGCCACGTGGACGCCGTGTGCTCCGGCCGCGACGGGATCGGTCCAGAGCAGTCGACGGAACATGGGGATGTCTCGCAGCGGCGCGAACTCGGCGCGCAAGGCCTGGGTGGAGATGCAGCAGTTGGCCACCGTCAGCTCGACGCAGCCCGTGAACGCATGCCACGCCCCGGGCCGCAGCACGATCACCTCGCCGTGCCGCAGTCTTCGCTCGCCGCGGCTCGTGAGGTGGCGACCTCGACCCGGCCCGATGACGGCGATCTCGACGAAGTCATGGGTGTGCGCGGCGACGTCGGCGCTCAACTCGTGGATCCCGCCGAACGCCGGCCGCCCGTCGAACAACGCGTGCTCGTGCAGAGTCTCCGGCATGTCGTGATCGTACGAGTGCTTGCCGCGATCGGCCTAGCCTCCGGCCGGGATCGCCGAGCAGTCTGGATTCATGGAGAAAACAGCATCCCTGGCCACTGATTCCGACCTGGATAGCTCCGGACGTATCCCGGGTGAGCTCGTCGATTCCTACCGGCAGAACGGATTCGTCCGAGTCCGCGGCGTCTTGCAGCCGGAGGAGATCGAGCACTTCCGCGGCGCCGCGTCGGCGTACCTGGAACAACACCGGACCGAGAGCCTGGAGAAGGGCGGGGTCTTCAGCCAGCTGGTCAACGTCTGGCAGCGCGACGAGACCATCCGGGAGCTCACCCTGCACCCGAGGCTGGCCGCGGTGGCCGAGCAACTGGCCGGCATCCCACTGCGGATCTGGCACGACCAGATGCTGGTGAAGGAGCCGCACAACAACGCGGCGACCGAGTTCCACCAGGACCGCCCGTACTGGCCGCACGCGAACGACCGGCAGTCCCTGTCGGCATGGATCGCGCTGGTCGACGTACCGCCGGAGCGCGGCTGCATGACCTTCCTCCCCGGCACCCAGAACCGCACCGGCCTCCGCCCGCAAGACCTCCACTCCGAGGACGACCTCTTCGAAGTAGACCCCTCACTCCGCTGGCTGCCCCGCGTGACAGTCCCCCTGCGCGCCGGAGACTGCACCTTCCACAACAGCTACACCGGCCACATGGCCCTCCCCAACACCACCGACCTGGCCCGCCTAGCCCACGTCAACATCTACATGGACGCCAACACCACCTACTCCGGCCACCCCCATGTAGTCACCGACCCCCTCAACCTGCCCCCCAACGCCCCCCTCAACGGCCCCACCTTCCCCCGACCCGCCCAGTGACCGAGGCTGTGGACAAAGGACGGCAGACCGAGTCGTCCACGGGGTAGCCTGAGGCTATGACTGCTCAGCCGTTGCATGGGTCGCCGGATGATCCGGCGGAGATCCTTCGCGCGCTGCCGGATCACTGGCACGAGCAGTTCTTGAGCGAATATCACAGCGCGCTCGAAGCCGCGCATGAAGTCTGGCGGTTCCGGCAGCTTCGCGAAGTGCTGCACGTCTGGCATCTCCGGGCCGTCGCCTACTCGAATCCAGCCTTCGAAGAAGCTGCCCAGGCCGTCCGTGAGAACCGAACCGATGAGTTCGTGTCGGCCGATCACGTCCTCCCTGGCTGAGCCGCCGTCAGAGGCCCAACACCTGCGGGTTGTCCACTTACCGGGGCGGGGCGTGGTGAGATTGGGTATGGGTGAATTGGTGCGGAAGGGGTTCGGGCTGCCTGAGGGGATGTTGGGGCGGGTCGGCGGGTGGTTGATGGTTCGGGGAAACGGGCCGACCGAGAAGCACCTGGTGAAGTTGGCGGGGTTGCAGCCGAATGAGCACGTGGTGGTGCTCGGGCCCGGGCCGGGAGTGGGCCTGCGGGCGGCGGCGAAGTACAGCGGGATCGTGGTGGGGGTGGATCCTTCGGACACGATGTTGCTGGCGGCGCGGGAGCGGTGTTCCGACCTGGTGGAGACCGGGAAGGTGCAACTCGTCCGTGGGGCTGCCGGCGACACGCACCAGCCGGACCAGTCGGCGAGCGTGGTCCTGTCGGTCAACAACGTGCAGCTCTGGGAGGACCGGCCGGCCGCGTACGCCGAGATCCGCCGGATCCTGAAGCCGAACGGCCGGCTGCTGATCGCCGTCCACGAGAAGTGGGCACCCACCAACCTCGCGACCGAACTCACCACAGCCGGCTTCACCAACGTCACCTCAACCACCTGGGACCCACCCGGCCGCCTAGCCTCCACCGCCGCCATCTACACCGCCAACCGCTAGATCAGCACTGTGGCGATCCGGTCGGCTGCTTCGATACCCATCCGCGGCTGACCGTGCAGCCTTTCCCAGAAGGCTGAGCTCACCATGCGAGCCTGCGTCGCCCGTACTGCGAGATCCCGGTCGACCTCGGCCGCCTCGCTGAAGATCTCGATCCGCTGGAGCAACGCCTTCCGCAGATCGGTCGCGGCGAGCAGCTCCTCTGGTCGGTCCCGGACGATCGTCGCGGCATCGAAGGCAGCCGTCCCCGCGTAGCCCTTGGGGTCGATCGCCAACCAGGGTTCACGATCCGAGCGCAGCACGTTGGCGAAATGCAGATCCCCATGCAGCAACGTCGCGGTGTCATCAACCCCGAAAGCACGAATGGTGTCCACCGCCGCCCCCACCACCTGCTCCGGCAGCGGGTGACCCAATTCCTTGCTCTGCGCAATCATTTGCTCGAGCCAACCGTCAGCGGTGGCTGCCTGGCAGCGAAGCGATCCAGGAACGGCCGACGCTGCCTTCGCGCTCGATGATGGTCGAGGCGAAGGCAGCGGGAATCATCCGCCCACTCTAGGCAGGCTCGGCAGGCCAGGTGGCCGCGGTGTCAGGCCGCGACGGCGGCTTCGGTGATGGTTTCGGCGTCGGGCTGCAGTTGCGGCGACGCGAGAGTCAGGAAGACGTTGGCTACGGCGAAGCCGGCGGCGACCACGAGGCCGCGCTGGAAGCCGTCCACCAGAGCCTGCTGCTGGGCGACACCGTGGGCCAGAGCGTCCGTAGTACGGGTGATCGACAGCGTCGTCACGATCGCGAGGCCGAGCGCGCCACCCACCTGGTACATCGCGTTGACGACACCGGAAGCAGCGCCGGCCTCGTGGTGCTCGACCTCGGAGACCGCGGTGATCTGCCCGGGTACGCCGACCCCGATGATGCCGAAGCCGAAGATGATCAGCCCAGGAAGCAACTGGCTCGCATAGCTACCAGTCGCGTCAGCCTGCGACAGCAGCAACAACCCCACAACGCTGAGCACCGCTCCCGTCAACTGCACGGTCCGGGTGCCGACCCGCTGGACCATCTGCGACGCGATCGCCGCGCCGAGAATCGCTGCGCCACCCATCGGCAGGAAGTGCACACCCGCCTCGAGCGCCGAGTCGCCGCGCACCTGCTGCAGGTAGATGGCCGTCAGGAAGAACATGGACAGGAACCCCGCGCCATTCAGAGCCAGCGAACCGCTGGACACGCTGAGCGCCCGCGACCGGAACAACCGCAGCGGAACCAGCGGAGCCTTCGACCGCGCCTCCACCATCACGAAGGCGGCCAGCAGAATCACGCCACCAACCAGGAAGGTCATGACCTCGGCCGAACCCCACCCCTTCGGCTCCGACCGCACCACGCCGTACACGACCGACAGCAGACCCGCGGTACCGAGTACTGCGCCGGCGGTGTCGAAGGCGCGGTTGCCGTTCTGACCGTGCCGGGTGTCGCGGACGAAGACCGGGATGACCGCGACCAGGGCGATCACGATCGGCACGTTGACGAAGAAGACCCACTGCCAGCTGAGCGAATCCACCAGCAGGCCGCCGGCCACGACGCCGAGGGTGCCGCCGAGCCCGGCGAGACCACCCCAGACGCCCATCGCAATGTTCCGCTCGCGTCCGTGGGCAAAGGTGACCGTCAGGATCGCCAGTGCCGCCGGTGACAGCAGAGCACCGCCGAGACCCTGTACTGCGCGGGCGCCGATCAGGAACTCCGGCGAGTTCGAGAGGCCCGCGATCAGCGAGGTGGCGCCGAAGAGCAGCAGGCCGGCGATGAACACCCGGCGGGGGCCGAGCAGGTCCGCCATCCGGCCGCCGAGGAGCAGGAAGCCGCCGAACAGCAGGGTGTACGCGTTGATCACCCACTGCAGGGAATCGGCGGAGAAGTTCAGGTCCGCCTGGATCTCAGGAAGCGCGACGTTCACGATCGTCACGTCGAGCACCACGATGAACTGCGCTAGGGCCAACACCGCGAGTGTCGCCCAGGGACTGCGTCGCATGACTACCTCACAGGAGATCTGTCTACGTTGTATGTATACGCCGTATGCGTACCTAGTACACGCTAGGTCTACGTTGTAAACTTGTCAACGTGGCGACGATCAGCAAGGAGACCGCTAAGCGGCTCGACCCGGAGAAGCTTGCGGCGACCGCGCTGGAGATCGCCGATGCCGAAGGCCTCGACGCGGTCACCATCCGGCGACTGGCCCAGTTGCACGAGGTCACCCCGATGGCGCTCTACCGGCACTTCCACGACAAGGACGACCTGCTCGCCGCGATCGGCGACCGGCTGCTGGCCGACATCCGGCTACCGGAGCCGACCGACGACCGCTGGGATCTCCAGCTCCGGGCCGTCCTGACCGCCTTCGTCGACGCGCTCCGTCCGCATCCGAAGGCGGCCGACCTGACGCTGTACCGGATCCTGGTGTCCGAGGCAGGCCTGGCGATGGCCGAGCGGACGATGGAACTGCTCACCGCGGGCGGCTTCTCGGTCGACGACGCGGCCGAGGTGGGCCGGCAGTCGCTGTGCTCGCTGATCACCCTGGTGACGACCGAGCCGGGCGCGAACGAGGACACGGATCCGATCACTCGCGAGGACGCACTCCGGGTCAAGCGCGCGGCGCTCGCCGCCCTGCCTCCTCGGCGCTACCCGCTGATCTCTGCCGCGGCGGACACCCTGATCTGCCCGTCCTCGACCGATCGCTACTACTCTCTCGGGATGGATCTGGTCGTCGCCGGCATCCGCGGCGTACTGGCCGATCTGCAGGAGGAGAAGAAGTAGTGGTCGTCAGCACCGTCACCTACCTGGAGATGACCAGCGCGGACGAGGTCGTGCCGGCGCGACTTCCCGAAGAACCCTTGGAGATCAGGCGGGTCGAGGAGATCTCGCCCGAGTTCAGCCGCTTCCTCTACGCCTCCGTCGGCGGCGACTGGCACTGGACCGAGAAGCTGAGCTGGACCTGGACCCGCTGGGTCGAGCACCTCAGCCGCCCCGGTTTCGAGACCTGGGTGGCGTGGGTCGGCGGTACGCCGGCCGGGTACATCGCGCTGAAGGCGGACGGTACCGAGGTCGAGGTGGAGAACTTCGGACTGCTGCCGGGGTTCATCGGCCGCGGCATCGGCGGCCACCTCCTCACCGCCGGACTGCTGCACGCCTGGACGATGCCCGACCGCCATCCCGAGCTCGAGCCGGTCACCCGCGTCTGGGTGCACACCAACACCCTCGACGGCCCCTACGCCCTGGCCAACTACGAGGCACGCGGCCTCCGCCAGTACAAGTCGGTCGACGAGGAACGGACGGACGCCGACGGCCCGCCACCCGGACCCTGGCCCGGCGCCGAACGCCCATAGTTCGCCAAGCACAGCTCGCCGGCCATAGTTCGCCGGCCGCCGAAGCATCACGGGCTTAACGTTGCGGCCATGAGCAGAGAAGAACTACGGCAGCGCTACCTGGACATCAACGGCGACCACCCGATGAGCGAAGCCGACGATGCCTATGTGACAAGGCAATTCCGGGTCCTCGAGGAGCTCTGCGTTGAGCAAGATCGTGAAGTCGAGGCGGTCCGGCGCCTCATGCTCGACGGCGAACTGCCAATGCCGGGGTACCTCCGCTCGGACGGCGCCGAGATGGTCCCGGCCGACCTGTTCGCGCTCGCGGACGAGCACGGTGACGGCCTCCGCGAGTGGTTCGTCGGGCAGTGGTCCGACGTTGCCACCGGCAACGAAGAGTGGGACTCCTACCTGAGCGGACAGTACGTCTGCCTACATTCGGTGACGCCGACGACCATCCAGCGCAAGGATCAACTGGTGCGCGGCATCGACTCGACAACCGATCCGGCCGAACTGAAGCCGCTCGTCGACGAACTGGACGAATTGGAGCCCGAGTTCACCACCTACGACCGCCTGCGCTTCGGCAGCCCGGTCTCCCGCGACACCCACATCACCGCGGTCCGGGCTCGACTCCATTGACCAACTCTGCGACTTCCGCCGCGGTTGCTTCATCGAGGTCGATGCCCCGCAGCTTGTCCAGTACTTCGGTAGCGCGCGGGTGGTCGCCGGTCCGGATCAGCAGCTCGGCCAGATAGACGTACACCGGCACACGCTCGGCTTCGCTGGTGTCGGCATGCCGGATCAACCCGGCCTCCAGTACTGCGATCGCGGCCGACTCGTCGCCGTGGGCATCGCCTTGCCTGGCAGCGTTCAGCAGCACCCGCTCGAACGGCCCACCCCCTTCTTCCTCCGGCCCGCCCGACGTGATCCGCAGCCAGTTGCCCCCCGGATCCACCACCGAGAACCCGGCCGAGGTGCCCTGCTTCCGCCGCGGCTTGGTGATCCGTGGAATCCCCGCCCGCGGCACCTTCCCGTACGCCGATCGCAGGCCGGACGCGAATTCGTCGTACAGGGTCCCGGTGTCGGGGACGACGACGATCACGTTGCCGAGCGACCCCTCCGGGTCGAAGCCGGGGATGCCGGCGAAGTGCAGGTCGAGCCCGTCCTCCCGGCTGAGGCACAGATAGGGGTTCGGGCGCTTCTGCCGGTACGTGACGGCGAAGCCGAGGGCGGCGTAGAACGGCACCACGTCGTCCAGGTCACGACAGGGCAGGATCGGGATGGTCCGGACGCTCATGCCAAACATCGTACGGCGTACGGAGTTCCGTCGGCGGCGCAAGCGGCGGCCCGGAGGGAGTTCGCAAGCGCGTCGACGACCAGACCTCCTGAAGCGGCGTCACCCGGAAACGGCAGGACCTCCCCGCGGAGCTCCTGCCGGTTCCGTCGTTCCAGCTCGACGCCGCGGCCGAGACCGGCGCCGGGGCGGATCAGGCGACCGGGTTCAGAGACCGACCTCGTGCACGACCGGCCGTACTTCGACGCCGAGTCCCTCGATGCTCGCGTCCGGGATCATCGCCGCCAGCTCGTACGCGCGCTCGGGCGTCGCGCAGTCCAGCAGGTAGTAGCCGGCCAGGAACTCCTTGGCCTCCAGGAACGGGCCGTCCGTCACCGCGGGCACGCCGTCGCGGACCTTCACCACCGCCGTCTTGGCCGGCTCGGCCAGCGCGACCGTGCTGTGGAACTCGCCCGACTCCTTCACCAGGGCCATGAACTTCTCGTGGCCGCTGAAGATCGCCTGCTGCTCGTCCTCGTTCAGCGCCGCCAGCACGTCGGGGTTGATGTTCAGGACCAGTAGGTACTTCACGATGTCTCCTTAGCCGTCGGCCCCCGGTTCGGGAACCTCTCGTCATCAGTACGGAGCTGACTCCGCGCCCTTGACATCGCGATGCTACGAAGATCGCCGGGCCAAGTAGCGTCTGCGTATGGCTGAGCTGACTCTCGACGACATCCGCGCCGCGGCGGAGCGGATCGCAGGCACCGCACACCGTACGCCGGTCCTCACCTCGCGCACCATGAACGACCGGGTCGGCGCCGAGGTCTTCCTCAAGGCGGAGAACTTCCAGCGGATCGGGGCGTTCAAGTTCCGCGGCGCGTTCAACGCGATCAGCCGGCTGACCGAGGCACAACTCGCGCGCGGCGTCGCGGCGTACTCGTCCGGGAACCACGCCCAGGCGGTCGCGCTGGCGGCGCGGCTGGCCGGCACCAGCGCGGTGATCCTGATGCCGACGGACGCGCCGCCGACGAAGATGGCCGCCACCCGCGGGTACGGCGCCGAGGTGGTCACCTACGACCGGTATGCCCAGGACCGGGCGGCTCTCGCCCAGCAACTCGCGGTGGAGCGCGGCCTGACGCTCATCCCGCCGTACGACCACTACGACGTGATGGCCGGGCAGGGCACGGTCGCGCTGGAACTGATCGAGGAGGTCGGGCCGCTCGGCGCGCTGCTCGTCCCGATCGGTGGCGGCGGGTTGATCGCCGGCTGCGCGACGGCAGCCACTGCCCTGTCCCCCGGGATCCGGGTGATCGGGGTCGAACCGGCCGCGGGTGACGACACCGCCCGATCGCTCGCCGCCGGCAAGCGGATCGAGATCGGGGTACCGCGGACGATCGCCGACGGCCAGGCGATCGCCACCCCCGGCGAGCTGACCTTCGCGGTGAACAAGGAACTGGTGGACAGCGTCGAACTGGTCAGCGACGACGAGATCCGGGCGGCGATGGCGTTCGCGTTCGAGCGGCTGAAGATCGTCGTCGAACCGAGCGGCGCGAGCGCCCTGGCCGCACTGCTGAACGGCCGGATCAAGGCGCTCCCGAACCGCGTCGGCGTGGTGATCTCAGGCGGGAACGTGGGCCTCGAGCGGTTCCTGGAACTGCTCGGCCGAGGCTGAGTTCAAGGGAGCCTGCGTACGCACTGTGCTCGTTGTCACACAGAGCCACCGGGCAATGTGACTGGGGTCACACAAATTCGCTGTACGCCCATCTGAGCCACGCTCAGACGCGCTCAGGACACCACCTGTTCATCACAGGTTCCTGAGCCGTCAGGGAGCCGTTCAGCCGCTTTCCGGAGGGTCTCTGTCGATCTGAGGGTTTGCGTCGTGATCGTTCTGTTATACAGTCGTCGGCGGTTCGACTAATACAACGAGCCGCATGTGTGTCAACGCCGAGCCCTGCCAGGCACGCATGCTCCCCTCGAAAAACCAAGGCAGGGGTGGGGGACCCAGGAGGTTGGGTCTCGACCGTGAGTGGTCGGAACCCTGGGGTGAAGTCCGCGGGAGCGGACCGGGCTATTGACTCTCCGCCCGAACCCGACAGCTAACTCCGTAGGCGTCGGGAGACAACCATGCCCGTCACTACCCGACGGACAGCGCTGCCTGCTGTCGTCCGTCACTCCAGCGAGTCCAGTACGAAGCCCTTTGGGCGGACTCGGGGTAAGCACCGCAAAGCCAGCAAGTCCGTGGCCGCACCGCGTACCGCGGCCGCAGTCCTCTCGGTCGGTCTCACCGTCGGAGGTGGCGCCGCGATCACCGTGGCCACCGCACCGCAGGCCGCATCCGCCAGCACCACGGCCCTCACCCCCGGTCAGGTCCGGGGCAACGCGCCGATCTCCAGCCGGCCGCTGATCCGGTTCCGGGACTCCGGCAAGACCGTCAAGTACATCCAGAAGGTCCTGCGCATTCGCCAGGACGGCTGGTTCGGCAACGCCACCGTCGCGGCGCTGGTCAAGTTCCAGAGGTCGTGGGGCCTCCGGCCGACCGGCTACATGGACAAGCTGACCTGGGGTCGGCTGACGTGGGCCTACAACCACAAGCGCTTCTACGGCCCGTACGGCACGACCGCCGCGAAGGCGTCGACCTTCCAGGCCCGGGTTCTTCGTGAAGCCGCGAAGCTGAAGGGCACGCCGTACCGCTACGGCGGGACGACCCCGAGGGGCTTCGACTGCTCGGGCTACACCGGCTACGTCTACAAGAAGGCTGGCAAGACGCTGCCCCGCACGTCGCGTGCGCAGTACAGCGCGACCAAACACCTGAGCCGCAAGGCCGCCAGGCCGGGAGACCTCGTCTTCTTCAAGAGCGGTGGCGGCAGCGTGTACCACGTCGGCATCTACGCCGGTGGCAACATGTTGTGGCACGCCTCGAAGCCGGGTCGCCCGGTCGCGAAGGCCAAGATCTGGACCAGCAGGGTGGCCTTCGGCCGCCGCTGATGCTCCAGCCCGTCAGCGTCCACTCCCCCCGGGGACGCTGACTTGAAACCGGTCGCGCGCCGTCACCCCCACCCCCCTCCGACGGTGCGCGACCGGTTCACTCTTTCCCGATCTGTTCAGCTGTCCAGAACGCCGGCGTCGTGCGCCAGGATCGCGACCTGGACCCGGTTGGTGGCGTCCAGCTTCACCAGCACCCGAGAGACGTGCGCCTTGACGGTCGCCTCGCTCATGAACAGTTCCCGGCCGATGTCGGCGTTGGACAACCCGCGCGCGACCGCCGCCAGCACCTCCCGCTCCCGATCGGTCAGCGTGGTCAGCCGTTCGCGGGCGATCCGCTGCCGATCCGTCCGCGGGTCGGCCGCGAAGTGCCCGATCAACCGCCGGGTCACCGCGGGCGACAGCATCGCGTCCCCGGCCGCCACCACCCGGACCGCCTGCACCAACTCCCGCGGCGGGGTGTCCTTCAGCAGGAACCCGCTCGCCCCCGCCTGCAGCGCGCGGAACACGTAGTCGTCCAGGTCGAACGTGGTCAGCACGACGACCTTCGGCGGATCCGGCAGCGCCTGGACCTCCCGGGTGGCGGCCAGTCCGTCCAGCCGCGGCATCCGGATATCCATCAGCACCACGTCCGGCCGGTGCTGCCGAACCATCGCGGCCGCGTCCGCGCCGTCGTCGGCCTCGGCGACCACCTCGAGGTCGTCGGCCGACTCCAGGATCATCTTCAGCCCGGCCCGGACCAGCGCCTCGTCGTCCACGATCAGCAGCCGCGTCATCGTTCTCCTTCTTTGCCGTCGGACCAGGGCAGCCAGGCCTCGACCCGCCAGCCGCCGTCCTGGGTCGGTCCGGCCGCCAGCCGCCCGCCGGACAAGGTCACTCGTTCCCTCAGGCCGACCAGACCCGCGCCGGATCCGGGCAACAGTGAATCAGCCGCCACCGGCCGGACGTTCGTCACCCGCACCGTCACGCCCGTCCCGGCCGCGCCCTGCACCACCACTTCGGTCCAGACCCCCCGCGCGTGCTTGTGCACGTTGGTCAAGGCCTCCTGCACGATCCGGTACACCGTGCGCCCCACGGAAGCCGGTACGTCGTCGGGCAAGGTCAGGTCGCTCGTCACGTTCACCCCGGCCGCCCGCGATGCCTCGACGAGCCGGACCAGGTCCGCGGCCCGTGGTACCGGGGAGAGGTCGGCGCCGTCGACGCTCTGATCGGTCCGCAGTACGCCGAGCACCTCGCGCAGGTCCTCCATCGCCTGCCGTGCGGTCTCGCGGATCAGGCCCGCCGAGCTCTCCACCTTCTCCGGACCGACGGCCGGGTTCACCTCGAGCCCGCCGGCGTGCAGCGCGATCAGCGACACCTTGTGGGCAAGGACGTCGTGCATCTCCTGCGCGATCCGGGCCCGCTCGCCCAGCCGGGCCTGTTCCGCCCGGAGCTCCCGCTCGGCCTCGGCGCGCTCCGCCCGGTCCCGCAACGAGACCATCAGATCGCGCCGGGCGCCGATGTACGCCCCGACGGCGACCCACGTCCCGATCAGGAACGGACCGGTGAACAGCAGTACGAAGAGATCGGTGTTGTCGGTCCAACTGCCGACGACGTAGGCGACGTAGGCGGCCACGCTCAGGATGGCGAGCGCCGCGTCCCGGCGGCGGATCGCCAGGGTCAGTAGCGCGAGACCCATCGGAACGAAGATCTGCCCGATACCGAGTGCCAGTACCGCGATCACCGTGACGGTCACCGGATACCGCCGGCGCCACCACAGGGCCAGCGACGCGAAGATGCCGACGGAAAGGACGACCCAGTCCCGCGCGTCCCAACCCGCGCGACCGGAGGCGGACTGCGCCACGATGGTGAGCAGGCTGAAGCCGATGAACATCAGGTCGCGGATGCGCGGCGCGCGCCGGATGAACCAGGCGTACCAGCGCCGCAACCGTCCCATTGCGTCAGCGTAGTTGCCCCCGACCCTGACTTTCGTCCCTCTTCCGGTGGGGGTCGGGCCCGGATCCTGACAACTTTCGTAGGGGGTCGGAGCAGCCGGTCGGTCGATGTGCGGAGGGGGTCGCGAACGGAAGAGTTGCGGCCATGATCACCGTCGAGAACCTCAGCAAGCGTTATGGCAGCACCACGGCCGTCCACGACGTGTCCTTCACCGTCGAGCCAGGCAGCATCACCGGATTCCTCGGCCCGAACGGCGCCGGCAAGTCCACCACCCTGCGCATGCTGACGGGCCTCACCCCACCCACCTCCGGCCGCGCGACCATCACCGGCAAGAAGTACGCCGAGCTGCCGAACCCCGGGCGGGTCGTCGGGGTCATGCTCGACGCGGCCGCTCAGCACCCGGGCCGTACCGGCCGGGAGACCCTGCTACTCAACGCCGGTCTGCTCGGCGTCCCGAACAGCCGCGCGGACGAGATGCTCGAGGCCGTCGGTCTTGCCTCGGCCGCCAAGCGCCGCGTCGGGCAGTACTCCCTTGGCATGCGGCAGCGCCTCGGCATCGCGAGCGCCCTGCTCGGCGACCCCGCGGTACTGATCCTGGACGAGCCTGCCAACGGCATGGACCCCGAGGGCATCCGGTGGATGCGCGGTCTGCTGCAGGACTTCGCCTCGCGCGGCGGCACCGTCATCCTGTCCAGCCACCTGCTGGGTGAGGTCCAGGCGACGGTGGACCGGCTGGTCGTCATCGGGGGTGGCCGGATCGTCGCCAACGGCTCGCTGGAGGAGCTTCTGGCCGGCAGCGGCACGCTCGTCCGCGGCCTCGACCCGATCGGCCTGAACGAGGCGCTGACCGCCGCCGGCCTCAGCCTCGAGCCGCTGCAGGACGGCGCGCTGCGGGTCGACGCCACCGCCGAGCAGGTCGGCCGTGCGGCCGCCGCTGCCGGACAGATCCTGCTCGAACTGCGCGAGAGCGACGGCGCCGGCTTGGAGGAGCTGTTCTTCCAGCTCACCAGCCCGGCCGCGGTCGCCGCCTGACCACCTTGTTCTTCCTGCTACCACCTGGAGCTCATCACCATGGCAGTCACTGAAATCTCCTCCCCGGCCGCGACCGCGGCCCCAGGCAAGCACCGGGCGGCCGTCGCGACCTCGTTGCCGCCCGCCCGCGGCCAGTCGTTCCTCAAGCTCGTCACGACCGAGCTGCGCAAGTCTGTCGACACCCGGAGCGGCCGGGTCCTGATCCTGGCCATCCTGGCGCTGGCCGTCGCCGCGCTGACCTGGCAGCTGACCCACATGAACTCCGGTCAGCAGGCCTTCGACAGCTACCTGGCGGCCGCCTCCACCGGTGTCCAGCTATTGCTGCCGGTGATCGGCGTGATGGCGATGACGAGCGAGTGGACCCAGCGGACCGCGCTGACCACCTTCACGTTGTCGCCCCGCCGGGTCCGGGTCCAGCTGGCCAAGTTCGTCTCGGCGATCGTGCTCAGCGTGGTCGTGCTGACCGCGACCACCGTGCTCGCACTGGCCGCCACCGCCATCGGTGGTGCCACCGGCGGCGACGGAGCGACGTACGCCGGTCTGGGCGGTGCGCTGGCCGGGGCCTACCTGACCACTGCGCTGAACGTCGTGATGGGTGCCGCCTTCGGTGCGGTGATCGCCCAGACCGCGGTCGCGATCCTGGTCTTCTTCGTCGCCCCGACCGCCTGGGCGCTGGCCGGCCCGGCGCTGTTCAAGGACAACGCCGACTGGCTGGACGTGTTCGGCGCCTTCGGCCGGATCGCCGAGCGGGATCTGCACGGGATGGTGCCCGAGACGCTGACCGCGATCGGGGTCTGGATCGTGCTGCCGACCATCGTCGGACTGTGGGCAAGCTCACGTCGCGAGGTGAAGTAACACCGCTGGAAGGCGGCGAAGACGCGGAAGGCCTGGCCGATTTGAGGGGATCGAACAGGCCTTCCGGCCTGTCATCGGACCTCTCGGTGCATCCAGTCAGGGGGCGGTGCGTGTGTCTGTCCCCTGGTCCGGGTAACCTAGAACCACGATTACTGACGACTGATCCGTGGGCGCCACGCTGCGTACCCGGTTGACTTGTGCGAGGGGGTCGACGCTATGGGGCGCGGCCGTGCAAAGGCCAAGCAGACGAAGGTCGCACGCGACCTGAAGTACCGCACCTGGGACACCGACTTGGACCAGCTCAAGCGTGAGCTGTCCGGCGGCGACGAGGGCGGCAGCCAATCTGCGAACGGCAACAACGACACAGACGCCGGCGATGACGCCGACGACTACCACCCCCGTCGGTAAAGCTGTAGCAGCACTCAGGATGATCTGCTCACGCACCTAGGTGCGTGAGCAGATCGCCCGTGCTCGGCCGACGAGTTTCACCACACGGCAGTACAGGCGATGTCTGCCTGCCCGTTTCCGGGCAGCAGAACTCAGCACGACGTCGGAGGAATCTCAGGTCCTCGATCTGAGGTTCCTCCGACGTCGCGCGCGAGCTGCCTTCGTCCTGCCTGAGAGCGGCCACGTGACTTTGCCGTGGCCAGACCTAGTGCGCGTAGTCGCCCTGGAGCTCGACACCGGTCCGGCTGCCGGCCGCGGTGACCTCACCGCACACCCACGCTGGAATCTCCCGCTCGCCCAGTACTGCGATCGCCCGCTCCGCCGCGGCCGGGTCGAGCACCGCGACCATCCCGACGCCCATGTTCAGCGTCTTCTCCAGCTCGAGCAGTGGCACGTCGCCGAGCAGCCCGACCAGGCCGAAGATCGGCGCCGGGCTCCAGCTGGACCGGTCGATCCGCACGGCCAGGTCGTCCGGGATGACCCGGGCCAGGTTCGCCGCGAACCCGCCGCCGGTAATGTGCGACATCGCGTGCAGCGGCTTCTCGTCGTTGCCGTTCAGCTCCTGGATCAGCTCCAGGCAGTGCTTGGCATAGACCCGGGTCGGGGTCAGCAGAGTGTCACCAAGAGTGCCGCCGAGCTCGGGGACCTCCCGGTCGAGCTCCCAGCGGGCCCGGTTGAAGAAGACATGCCGGACCAGGGAGTAGCCGTTCGAGTGCAGCCCGGACGAGGCCATCGCGACCACCACGTCGCCCGCCTTGACCCGCTCGGCGCCGAGCAGTTCGTCCGCCTCCACGACACCCGTCGAGGCGCCGGCCACGTCGTACTCGTCGGGCTCCAGCAGGCCGGGGTGTTCGGCCGTCTCGCCGCCGACGAGCGCGGTACCGGCTTCGACGCAGGCCTCGGCGATGCCCTTGACGATCTGCGCGATCGTCTCCGGGACCACCTTGCCGGTGCAGATGTAGTCGGTCATGAACAGCGGCTCTGCCCCGCAGACCACCAGGTCGTCGACGACCATGCCGACCAGGTCGAACCCGATCGTGTCGTGCCGGTCCATCTGCTGGGCGATCGCGACCTTGGTCCCGACCCCGTCGGTCGAGGTCGCCAGCAACGGCCGCCGGTACGCCGTCAGCGCGGTGGCGTCGAACAGCCCGGCGAATCCGCCGAGGCCGCCCACCACTTCGGGACGGGTCGCCTTGGCCACCCACTCCTTCATCAGCTCGACGGCCCGGTCACCGGCCTCGATGTCGACTCCCGCGGCGGCGTAGCTGGCGCCCTGGCTCACGATGTTTCTCCTTGGGTCAGAGCCGGCTCCTGAGGAGCCGGCTGGCCGGGGCCGACTGCTCGGGCCCCGAACTGCTTAGGGCCGGGCCAGCGCGTCAGCGGCGCCGGCGCCGCCGGAGACCGTGGCGAGTCCGTCGACGTCGGTGCTGACCGGGAGCTCGAGCAGGTGCTTGCCCAGGTGCTCCGGGTTCGGCAATGCGACCGGGTAGACGCCGTCGAAGCAGGCCCGGCAGAGCTTGTCCTTCGGCACCGTGGTGGCCTCGATCAACCCGTCCAGGCTGACGTAGCCGAGCGAGTCCGCGCCGATCGAGCGGCAGATCTCCTCGGTGTTCAGGCCGTTCGCGATCAGCTCGGCCCGGCTGGCGAAGTCGATGCCGTAGAAGCACGGCCACTTCACCGGCGGCGAGGAGATCCGGACGTGAATCTCGGCGGCGCCGGACTCGCGCAGCATCCGGATCACCGCACGCTGGGTGTTGCCGCGCACGATCGAGTCGTCCACGACCACCAGCCGCTTGCCCTCGATCACCTCGCGCAGCGGGTTCAGCTTCAGCCGGATGCCGAGCTGGCGGATGGTCTGGCTCGGCTGGATGAAGGTCCGGCCGACGTAGGCGTTCTTGACCAGGCCGGAGCCGTAGGGGATGCCCGACTCCTCGGCGTACCCGATCGCGCCCGGCGTGCCGGACTCCGGGGTCGCGATGACCAGGTCGGCCTCGACCGGGTGCTCGCGGGCGAGCTGGCGGCCGACCTCGACGCGGGTGGAGTGGATCCGCTGGCCGGAGATCTGGGTGTCCGGCCGGGCCAGGTAGACGAACTCGAACAGGCAGCCCTTGGGATCCGCGTCGGCGAACCGGGTGGAGCGCAGGCCTTCCTCGTCGATCGCGACGATCTCGCCCGGCTCGACCTCCCGGATGAAGCTGGCGCCGACGATGTCCAGGGCGGCGGTCTCGCTGGCGATCACCCAGCCGCGCTCCAGCCGGCCGAGCACCAGCGGGCGGATCCCCTGCGGGTCGCGAGCGGCGTACAGGGTGGTCTCGTCCATGAAGATCAGGCTGTAGGCGCCCTTGACCTTGGGGAGCACCTTGGCGGCCGCCTGCTCGATGGTGAGGTCCGGGTACCCGGCGAGCATCGAGGTGAGGATGTCGGTGTCCGAGGAGGCGCCGTGCTTGGCGTTCGCCTTGGCGTGCTCGACCTCGAGGTCCAGCCCCAGGTCGAGGTCGTCGCTGCCGTCGAGCGTGGCGGCCAGGTCACCGGTGTTGGTGAGGTTGCCGTTGTGCGCGAGCGCGATCGAGCCGGTCGCGGTCGACCGGAACGTCGGCTGGGCGTTGGCCCAGACGCTCGATCCGGTCGTCGAGTACCGGCAGTGGCCGACCGAGATGTGCCCCCGCAAGGACGCCAGGGTGGCCTCGTCGAAGGCCTGGCTGACCAGGCCCATGTCCTTGTAGACGAGGATCTGACTGCCGTTGCTGACCGCGATGCCAGCAGACTCCTGCCCTCGGTGCTGCAGAGCGTAGAGCCCGAAATAGGTGAGTTTGGCGACCTCTTCCCCCGGTGCCCAGACCCCGAAGACGCCACAAGCGTCCTGCGGGCCTAGATCCTGCGGGTCAAGATCATGAGTGAGCCGACCATCGCCACGAGCCACGCGGCACAGTCTACGGGACCGTTACAGCGCTCCTCGCCGCGCTACCGGCCGCGGACTACCAGCAGGTCATCGCGGGACAGTGATCGGATGCCGGCTGATCGGCGGACTGGGTGACGGTCCCGGCACCGAGCGGAATCACGGTGAGAGCGGCCACCATCAGGCCGCCGGCGACTACTTTTAGCCACTTCTTGATCACGACACGTTCCTCCGAATAATGTGAACCACCCAGACAAGCGCTCAATGTCGACGCACTCTGTATATGGTCGGTTCCAAACAAGCGCTGAAGGAGTGAACAGTCGTGCTGGAACCGCTAGGTGTGGACGAAGCCACCTTTGCGGTCTACCACGCCCTGTTAAGCCATCCAGACAGTACGCCGGAGCAGATTTCCGCGCGACTGAATTCGCCGCTCGATCAGGTCCTCCAGATCATGGAGCACCTGAGGACGCTCGACCTGCTGGTGCCTACCTGGACCGACCCCGACTCCGAGCACGCGGTGCACCCGCGGGTCGGCCTGTCCGGGCTGGTCGAGCGCCGGCGCGGCGAGCTGACCTCCGAGCTCAACGCGCTCCGCCAGGCGGAATCCTCGGCGGAGGTGATCGCCGAGCAGTACAACGAGCTCCTCACCTCACGCAGCAGCGGCGACGTCGAGGTGCTCAAGGGCCGGGCGAACGCGTCCCGCCGGATCGAAGAGCTGGGCATGAAGGCCAAGGACACCTTCTGGGGCATGGTGCCGGCCCACATCGACGACACCATCCACCCCGTCGAGGGCTCCCCGGACATGCCGCTGCTCGAGCGCGGTCTGAAGATGCGCACCATCTATCTGCAGAGCATGACCGTGTCCAAGCCGGGCTTCGACTACGCGGCGACGCTGCACCGGATGGGCGGCGAGGTGCGCGCCACGCCGACCCTGCCGATGCGGCTGCTCATCTTCGACCAGGAGATCGCCATCATGGCGATGGACCCGGAGAACCCGACGGCCGGCGCGGTGATCCACCGCAGCCCCGCGGTCGTCTCGGTGGCGCTCGCCCTCTTCGACGCGTACTGGGCCCGCGCCACGGAGCTGTTCGCTCCAGAGGACCGCGACAACAACACCCCGTTGAGCCCGCACGAGGCCGAGGTACTGCGCCTGCTGGCCGGCGGCGCCAAGGACGAGCAGGTCGCCCGCCTCCTCGGCATCTCGCTGCGCACGGCCCGCCGCATCACCGCGAACCTCTCCGAGCGCCTGGACGCGACCAGCCGCTTCGAGCTGGGCGTAGCCGCCGCAAAACGCGGCTGGGTCTGACGTTCGTCGAATTCCAGAATTGCTGCAAACGCAGCCGTAGGAAATTCAAAGAATGCGAGCGCTATTCATTCTGCTGAGTTGCCGCTCGCAGCGGGACGATGCGAGTGACTTTCGACCGCCGGGCGACTGCACAGGAGCCGCTTCGAGCTTTTGCGAAACCGTGGGAATCACCGTCGAAAAAACACTGCACAGCTCGAAGAGCCGACGGCCGGTACGCGAATCGTCCAGTAGGGATGGGATTGCGCCGTCCCCGGTGCTCGGCGGACTAGACCACTTCATGGCCGAGGTGGCCACGTGATGGGATTGGTGGCCACAAGATGCCAAAGGCTTGAGATTTCGCCAGATTTCTGCTTGTCCGATGATCCATTCGGTTCATCGGTGCCGCGCGGACAACGGCGGAGGGAGAACGTTGTCATCGGCCACTTTCGGGCAGCACAAAGCGATCGAATGGGCGCAGCGGTGCATTGTCCGGCGGATTAGCGCTTGTAACACGACCGTCGGCTGACGTGGTCCTGCCTGTCAGGTGACTGTGATGACAACGGAATCCGTGGTGCTCCAGGTGAGGGTGGCCAGCGGGCCGTCGCGGGTGATCTCGGCGCCGGGGGCATCGAGCTCACCGGTAGTTCGGATCAGGGCCCGGGCGGGGAGATCCGCTGCTTTGAGAGTCAGGGTGTCCGAGGACTCGGCCAGCTCGGCCGTGGACCAGAGGAGGTCGGCGGACGGCAGATGGAGGTCCAGCGGCAACATGCGGCCGGTTCTGGCTGGGAGCGTGAGGCGGGTGCCGCCGAGGAGTGGGGTGCCGTCCCGGTGGATGGAGAAGGACTGGTCGACAGGGCTGACGTTCAGGACGTGCAGCAGACGCTGACCGGCGCGGTCGACCGTCGAGGTGACGACGATGCCCGGCGTGGGAGCGTCGTGGGTGTGGCGGGGACGGACTCCCAAGCGGTCGAGCAATGCCGTCCAGAAGTCGAGATGTGCCGGGTAGTCGCAAGCCAGCATCACCGCATGCCCGGCTCCAGGCCGAACTTCGCCGGCCTGATGACGGCGCTGTCACTGATCAACTTCGGGGTCGATGCCCTGAGCAACCCCCACCTGCGGGACGACTGAGATGGCCCTGCTCGAGGTCCGCGACCTGTCCGTCACCTACAGCCCTCGCGACAGTACTCCGGTCCGCGCCGTGGACGGGGTGTCCTTCGACATCGCCGACCTGGGAGTTCGTCGGGCTGCTGGGTGAGTCCGGCAGCGGGAAGTCCACGCTGGGCAACGCGATTCTCCGGCTGCTCGACAAACCGGCCGCGGTGAGCGGCGGCTCGGTCGTCTTCGACGGCACGACCGTCACCACCGCCTCGGAGGACGAGATCCGGCCGTTGCGCTGGGCAAGGATCTCCACGGTGTTCCAGAGCAGCATGAACTCGCTGAACCCGGTGATCACCATCGGCGCCCAGTTCGCGGACACCTTCGCGGCGCACTCCTATCCAGGGAATGCCCGGCGACTGCTGGAGCTCGTCTCGCTCGACCCCGACGTGTTGCGGCGCTACCCGCACGAGTTGTCGGGCGGGATGAAGCAGCGGGTCGCGATGGCGTTGGCGCTGGCCCTGGAGCCGAAGTTCGTGCTGCTGGACGAGCCGACCACCGGGCTCGACGTCGTGGTGCAGCGCAACATCCTGGACCGGTTGCGCGAGTTGCAGTCGGACCTCGGGTTCGCGGTGCTGTTCATCAGCCACGACCTCGGCACGGTGATGGAGATGGCCGACCGGGGTGATGGTGATGTACGCCGGCGAGCTCGTCGAAGACCAGCCGGCCGCGGCGATGATGCGGGAGCAGCTCCACCCTTATACGCAAGGGCTGCTGGGCTCGTACGCCGATCCGCGCGCGCGTCCGAGATCAGCGTCGACTATGTCCCTGGCCGACCGCCGGATCTGTCCCGCCCGCAGATCGGTTGCCGGTTCACGGCTCGTTGCCCGGTCGCGGTGGACGACTGCGCGACGCAACACCCGCCGCTGCTACCGGCCGGGCCGGGACGGCGCGGTGCTTGCTGGTGGAACGCGCCGGCGGTGAGCCTGTCGATGCCCGCCGCGCGCGGAGCTTCGTCGCAGTACGGGATGAAACGCCGGCTGTTGAGGCTGTGCTGTCGGTTCGAGAGGTGACGAAGGAGTATCAGGGGAAGTCCGCGGTCGATGGGGTTTCCTTTGATCTGCGGCCGGGCCGGGTGACTGCTCTCGTCGGCCAGAGTGGATCGGGCAAGACGACCCTGGTCGGCTGGTCACTGCTGTCGAACGGCCGACCTCGGGCAGCGTGACCTTCACCGGGGGCGATCAACCCGTGGATGTTGGCTCGCTGCGCGGCCGGAAGCTGCGCGCCTACCGCCGCCATACCCAACTGGTGTTCCAGGACCCCTTCGCGGCGCTCAACCCCACGCGGACCCTCGCCTACACGCTGTCGCGTCCACTGCAGAACCACCTCGGCCTGTCCCGCGCCGAGGCGCGGACCCGCGCCGCCGAACTCCTGGAGACGGTCGGCCTCTCACCGGCGTCCCAGAACCTCGACAAACTCCCGCACCAACCCTCCGGCGGCCAACGCCAGCGCGTCGTCATCGCTCGGGCCCTGGCGCCGGAACCCTCGGTCCTGGTGGCCGACGAGCCCATCTCGATGCTCGACGTCTCCGATCCGCGCCGAGATCCTCGAACTCCTCGACAACCTCGTCCGCACCCGCGACATCGCCATGCTCTACATCACGCACGACCTCCTCAGCGCCCGCCTCCTCGCCGACGAGGTCCTGGTCCTCGACGAAGGCCGAGTAGTCGAATCCGGCCCCACCCTCCACGTCATCCAAAACGCGGAGGCCCCCTACACCCAAGAACTCCTGGACGCGATCCCCAATCCACTCACAATACGGTGAGGCTCGGTGGGGCACTGGACTCGCCGGTGCTCAAGCCAGACCCGATCATCGACACCTAGAGTGAATTGGGGACGATTGCGGTCACTGAGTGTCGATGGCAGGGGGCGAGCCATGGGACGACGCCGGGGATTCTTTGCCCAGCTCGAGCACCAGCGGAACATGCAACAGAGGCAGGCCGCCCGGGAACAACGAGAGCGTGAGCGATTGATCGCACAGGCTCGCCGAGAGCGCGAACGCCTGGCACGAGAGGCTGAAAAAGCAGACAAACAGGTCGCGAAGGAGGCCGCCGCTCGCTATCTCCAGGTCAGGCAGGCCGAGGTCAACGCGTTGAACAACGAGCTGACGAGACGCATCAAGGACCTCGAAGGCATCCTCGTCGACAGCCTGCGGGGATCAGCACGAATTCCCTTCGCCTCGCTGCGACAATCTCCGGACCTTCCTCGCTTCGAACCAGGACCGTTGGCAGTACAGAAGCAGCCGCCATCCTGGGACCAGTTCGCGCCACCGCCGGCGGGCGCAGTACAGCGGATGTTCAAGAAGCCGCAGCTGGAACAAGCGATCCTCGAAGCCCGCGGCAAGTTCGAGCAGGCCCAGGCTTGGCACGGGGCGGAGGAACAGAATCGCCTGCAGGATCTGCAAGCCGCCGAACGAGCACACGCCGGGAAGGTCGCCGCTGCGAGGACGGCGGCGGACGAGGCAAACGCGAATGTCGACCTGTTCGAGCAGGCCTATCAAGCGAGGAGGCCGGAGGCGGTGAACGACTATCTCGAGCTCACGCTCGAGTCCCGATCTCTTCCGGCCGGATTTCCTTCAGACGTGGAGGTCGCCTATCAAGCCGACCTCCATCGCCTCCTGGTCGTCATGGAGCTCCCTGGAATCGATGTCATACCGGCCGACAGCGAGTACAGGTACGTCCGGACGAAGGACGAGATCGTCCCCAAGCCACGACCGGCCCGTGAAATCAACCAGCGGTACAGCAATCTGGTCGCCCAGCTGGTACTTCGAACCATGCGCGACGTGTTCGAAGTCGCGGGCAAGGATCTCGTCAGCGAGGTCGCCGTCAACGCCCGCGTCTCGACCCGGAACCGAGCCACCGGAAGACCCGAGCAGCCGTGCTTGGTCAGCCTCATCACCTTGCGAGAACAATTCGGCGAACTGGTGCTGACCGACCTCGATCCAAGCGAGTGTCTACGCCATCTGAATGCGTTGGTCTCCAAGCACCCCTGGGACTTGGAGGCCGTTCGTCCGGTCTTCGACCCGGACTTGTCGCGATACAAGTTCGTCGGCGCGCGGGACGCGGCGGCGGGACTGGACAGCCGCCGCGTTCTCGTCGAGATGGACCCGACCGAGTTCGAGCACCTGGTTCGCCAGTTGTTCGAAGCCATGGGGCTGAAGTCCTGGGTGACGCAGGCCTCGCGGGATGATGGTGTCGACGGAGTCGCGGTCAACGAAGACCCGATCATGGGCGGTGTCTGCGTCATCCAGGCCAAGCGGTATCGCGGCGTCGTCTCCACCGAGGCCGTCCGTGCGCTTGCCGGAACGATGGGTCAGCTGAAGGCCAGTCGCGGCGTGCTGGTGACGACTTCCTGGTTCGGCAAACAGTCCCATGACTTCGCCGCTGAGCACGGCCGCATCCAGCTGATCGAGGGCACCCACCTGAAGCACATGCTGCAGGAGCACCTCGGCCTGGACGTGCTCATCGGCGAACTCAAAGGCGGTCCTAGACGTTCTTGACGGCGGCGAGGAGTTTGGTGAGGGAGTCTCGGGCGTCGCCGAAGAGGAGGGTGGTTCGGGGGTCGTAGAGGAGTTCGTTCTCGATGCCGGCGAAGCCTGGGCGCATGGAGCGCTTGAGGAAGATGACGCGCTGGGCCTCGTCGGCGTTCAGGATCGGCATGCCGTAGATCGGGGCGCTCGGGGAGTTGCGGGCGGCCGGGTTGACCACGTCGTTGGCGCCGACCACCAGGGCCACGTCGGTGGACTTGAAGTCGCCGTTGATGTCGTCCATCTCGCGCAACTGGTCGTACGGGACCTGTGCCTCGGCGAGCAGGACGTTCATGTGGCCGGGCATCCGGCCCGCGACCGGGTGGATCGCGTAGTCGACCTTCACGCCACGGGCCTGCAGTTCCTCGACCAGGTCGCGGAGGGTGTGCTGGGCCTGCGCGACGGCGAGACCGTAGCCGGGGACGATGATCACGCGCTGGGCGTATCCCAGCAGGATCGCCACGTCCTCGGCGCCACCGGAGATCACCGGGCGCTCGGAGGCGGTCCCGGCGCCCAGCGTGGAGCCGCCGCGGACCGCGCCGAACAGGATGTTGAAGACCGAGCGGCCCATCGCGTCGGCCATCAGCTTGGTCAGCAACGTACCGGCCGCTCCGACCAGGGTTCCGGCGATCAGCAGCAGGCTGTTGCCGAGCACGTAGCCGCCCGCGGCCACGGTCAGACCGGTGAACGCGTTCAGCAGCGAGATGACGATCGGTACGTCGGCGCCGCCGACGGGCAGCACCAGCATCACACCGACGGCCAGTCCCACCAGGCAGAGCAGGACGCCGACCCACACGCGCGGGTCCGAGACGAGCCACGCCGACAGCGCGATGCCACCGAGCAGGCCCGCCACGAAGAGCACCGGGAGACCCGGGAAGGTGACCGGGCGGGTGGTCATCAATTCCTGCAGCTTGGCGAACGTCACCACCGAGCCGGAGAAGCTGATCGCGCCGACCAGGATGGTGAAGGCGGTCGCGATCGCGGCGATGGTCTGGCCGTCGCGCACCTCGCCGAGCTCGATCAAGGCGACCAGAGCGGCCGCGCCACCACCGACACCGTTGAAGAGCGCCACCAGTTGCGGCATGTGGGTCATCTGCACCCGGCGGGAACCGACCACCCCGGCAACCGTGCCGATCAGCAGTGCGATCAGGATCGGCGCCAGGTGATCGGGCTTGTAGGCGACGAACGTGATCACCACGGCGAGGACGGCACCGGCCGCGCCGAGCAGGTTGCCGGTCCGGGCGCTGCGCGGTGACGACAACGCCTTCAGCGCGACGATGAAGCAGACCGCCGAGATCAGGTAACCGATCTGGGCCCAGGTTGCGATCACTTGTGCAGCTCCTTCTTGCGACCCGCCGGACCGCGGAACATCTGCAGCATCCGGTCGGTGACGACGAAACCGCCCACCATGTTCACGGTCGCCAGCACGACGGCCAGCAGGCCGACCGCCACGACCAGCGCGGAATCCGCCTGGCCGGTGACGATGATCGCGCCGACCAGGATGACGCCGTGGATCGCGTTCGCGCCGGACATCAGCGGGGTGTGCAGGGTCGAGCTGACCTTGCTGATCACCTCGACGCCGACGAAGGCCGCGAGCACGAAGATCGTCAGCAAAGCGATGGTCTCGGTCATGCCATCGGTCCTTCCAGCAGCTCGCGGGTCGGCTCGTGCAGCACGCTGCCGTCGTGGGTGACGCAGCAGCCGCGGACGATCTCGTCGTTGAAGTCCGGGGCGAACTCGGCATCCCGGGTCATCAGGGTGATCAGGTTCGCGATGTTCTGCCCGTACAGCCGGCTGGCCGGTCCGGCCATCTGGCTGGGCACGTTCGCGCCGCCCCAGACCAGCGCGTTGCCGATCATCAGCTCGGTCCCGGCCACCGAGCCCTCGACGTTGCCGCCGGACTCCGAGGCCAGGTCGACCACGACCGAGCCGGGCTTCATCTGCTCGACCATGGCCCGCGACACCAGCATCGGCGCGGTCCGCCCGGGCACCGCCGCCGTGGTGATCAGCGCGTCCGCGCCCGCGACGTACGGCGCGAGCAGGTCGCGCTGCAACTGGGCCCGCTCCTCGGTCATCTCCCGGGCGTAGCCGCCCGGACCGTCCAGGGTGCCGAGCTCCAGCTCGATCGGCTGGGCGCCCATCGAGGCGATCTCCTCAGCCGCGGCGGTGCGCACGTCGTACGCCTTCACGACCGCGCCGAGCCGCTTGGCGGTGGCGATCGCCTGCAGACCGGCGACCCCCGCGCCCAGGACGAGGACCTGGGCGGGCGGCACCGTGCCGGCGGCGGTCATGTTCAGCGGGAAGAACCTGGGCAGGCGCTCCGCCGCGACGATCGCCGCGCGGTACCCGGCGACCAGCGCCTGCGAGGAGAGCGCATCCATCGACTGGGCCCGGGAGATCCGAGGGATCAGCTCCATCGCGAACGCGGTCAGCTTGGCCCGGGTCGCGGCCCGGATCACGTCCGGCGGGTTCGTCGGCAGGAACGACATCAGCGCCGTACCGGCATGCAACCGTTGCAGGCGTTCCCGTTCCAGCGGCTGCACCGACGCCACGACGGTGGCCGCGTGGTCGGCACCCCAGGCCACCTCGGCCCCCGCGTCGCGGTAGGCGTCGTCGGAGTACAGCGCGCGCTCGCCGGCCGCGGGCTCGACCGCGACCTCGTAGCCGAGCTGGACGAGTTTCACGACTTGTTCCGGCACCAGCGCCACGCGGCGCTCCGCCGGTCTGGTCTCTCGCACTACTGCGATCTTCACTCGCCGAAACCTATGCCAAACCCTGGGTGCCCGGAAAGCCCGGTCCCACCGATCATGCCAAGTTCTGAAGAAGATGCGCCTCGGCCAGGCAGACCTTGGCGAACTCCTCCAGGTGCAGGCCTTCGTCGATGCCGTGCGCGCGGGTGTCCGGATCCTCCACCCCGGTGACCAGTACGGCGGCCTGTGGGAAGGCCTGCTGGAACTCCGCGATGAAGGGGATCGAGCCGCCCATGCCGGTGTCGACAGGCTCCACTCCCCAGGCCGCGGCGAAGGCGGACCGGGCCGCGTCGTACGCGCCGCCGCGGGCGTTGATACTGCACGGCTGGCCGAGATCGCCATCCGTGACGGTGACCTGGGCGCCCCACGGAGCGTTCTGCTCGAGGTGGTTGCGCAGGGCCTCCATCGCCTTGACCGCGTCGTCGCCGGGCGCCACCCGCAGGCTCACCTTCGCCCGGGCAACCGGTACCAGCGTGTTGCTCGCGTCGGCGACGCGAGGCGCGTCGATGGCCAGTACTGCGATCGCCGGGCGGGTCCACAGCCGGTCGACCAACGTGCCGGTACCGATCAGCCGGACGGAGTCCAGCACGCTCGACTCGGCCCGGAACCGGTCCTCCGGGTAGTCCAGGTCGGCCGCGCGGGTCGCGTGCAGCCCGTCGACGGCGACGTCACCGTTGTCCGTGTGCAAGGTTGCGAGCAGGCGGCACAGAGCCGACAGCGCGTCCGGCACAGCACCACCGAACAGGCCCGAGTGCACCGCGTGGTTGAGCGTCCGGACCTCGACGTAGCAGTCGACCAGGCCTCGCAGGGACACGGTCAGCGCCGGCTGACCGATCGCCCAGTTGCCGGAGTCGGCGATCACGATCGCGTCGGAGGTCAGTTCGTCGGCGTACTCGTCCAGCAGCGCCAGCAGGGTCGGCGAGCCGATCTCCTCCTCGCCCTCCACGAACACGGTCACGCCGACCGGCAGATCGTTGCCGAAGGCCCGTACGGCGGCGAGGTGGGCGGCGATGCCGGCCTTGTCGTCGGCGGCGCCGCGGGCATACAGCCGGCCGCCCCGCTCGGTCGGCTCGAACGGCTGCGAGGTCCACTCGTCCAACGCGCCGGTCGGCTGCACGTCGTGGTGCGCGTAGAGCAGCACCGTCGGCTTGCCCTCCGGGGCCGGCTTCTTGGCGATCACGGCCGGCGCGCCCTCGCCCGCCCGGACGATCTTCACCGAGAAGCCCTCGGCCTCGAACAGGGCGGCGGTCGCCTCGGCGGACCGCTGGACGTCGGCCGCGCGGGCCGGGTCGGCGCTGACCGAGGGAATCCGGATGAGGTCCTCGAGATCGGCGCGGACGGAGGGCAGAACGCGGTCGATCGCCGCAGACAAGTCAGACATGCGCCCTACGGTACGGCGGTCGAGCGCGGGACCCCACGCCGGTCAAAAGAGTGGGCAGTAAGGATCTTACGGTTTAGGGTAGGCATCCCGAAGGTTATCGCCCGAACCCGAGAGGATCTCATGGCCCGCCCCCTAGCCATTCTGACCGCATTCATCAGCACGGCTGCGGCGCTCACCGCCGTCGGCGCACCGACAATCGCCAGCGCCGCCATCACCTGCGACACCGCGACCACCGGCGGCAGCACCTTCTACGACGGCCCGTCGGCCTCCAAGAAGTACGACGCCCGGTTCAGCAACAGCGCGTCGATCCCGAACCTCAGCACCTACACCCCGCAGGGCGCCGGCACCTGGTACAACTGGGACGGCTCCGGCAAGAACCTGCTCCTGGTCGCGTCGTACCGCACCGGCGCCGACTCCCAGATCTACGGCATCGACCCGGCCACCGGCGCCACCGTCGGCGTGGTCGCCATCGCGGAGTCACACGTCGGCGGAATCACCACCAGCAAGGGCTGGGCCTTCGTCTCCGGCGCCGGCACCTCCATCCGCAAGTACCGGCTGACCGAGCTCCGCGACGCGATGAAGGCCGCCGGTACGCCGTACCTGACGCAGGTGGGCACCGCCCGCGAGGTGGCGTCGGCGTCCTTCCTGAGCAGCTACGGCGACTCCCTGTGGTCCGGATCCTTCAACGACACCGGCCGCGGCACGATGTACGAGTACAAGATCGCCGACGACGGCACCCTGACCACGGTTGCCGGTGCCTGGGAGGTGCCGACCAAAACACAGGGCCTGATGATCACGGCGAACCACTTCGTCTACAGCACGTCGTACGGGCGCGGGAACCGCAGCAACCTGTACGTCGTTCGCCGGGGTCAGAAGGATCTCGACGCGGCCCAGCTGAGCTGCTTCCGCGCGCCGAGCATGACCGAGGGCATCACCGAGTACAACGGCACCGCGTACCTCGTCTACGAGTCCGGCTCTCACCTCTACGCCCCGGACCCCGCCACCCTCAACGTCATCCCCCGCCTCCACAAGGCGTCAGTGACGTCGCTGACCTCACTGGTCCCGTAGCACCTACTGGTACTTCGCGGAGTTGAGGACGTCGTCGCGCTCCGAGTCCAGGGCTCGCACCTGGACTCGGAGCATCTCCGTTTCCGTGAGTATCGAGTAGCGCTCCACCACGTTGGCCCCGGACACGCAGACGTAGGTGATGGTCACGGACTGCCGGGTGTCGACCTCGCCCTGAACTGCGTTGGTCGCCTTGCACCCCTGGGGCGCCGAGACGGTCTGGACTGTGGGCAGCGTCGACATCGGCAGGACGCCCATGAATACCCCGTAGGCGCCGCCGTTCTTCTGCCAGCCGGCGGCGTCGGGGCTGACGAGCAGCGCCTTCGAGCCGTCCGCTGCCCTGATCGACTTTTCATCCCAGCTCCGCGGCACCTGCACCGACAGATCGCCGGACTGGTCGGTCACTGTCACCGGGCGGCTCAGAACCAGGGCATAACCGCCCAGGCCCCCGGCCGCGGCCAGGACCACCGCTGCGAGCACGGCGATCACGCGGGCCCGGGTGGAGCGGCGGGGTTCGGGGGTGGCTACTTCGGTGGGTGGGACGGCGGCGATGGTGGCGACGTTGGCGGGTGAGGGGGCGGTTTCCTGGTCGACGGGGGCAGGCATCGCGGGGGCGGGGAGCTCTTCGGCGGGGACCAGGTTGGCGGGGACCTCGCCGGTGGTGTGGGCCTCGCGGAGGGCGGTGAGGAAGCTGTCGAGGTCCGGCCAGCGCTTGTCCCGGTCCGGCTCGAGAGCCCGCCGGACCACCACGTCGATCGCGTCCGAGACGTCAGCGCGCAGCGTGGTCATCGACGGCGGCGGGGCGTCGATCCGCATCACCGCGCCGAGGCTGATCACGCCGTGCGGCGCCTGGCCGGTGAAGGCCGCGTAGGCAACCGCGCCGAGGGAGTACAGGTCGGCGCGCTGGTCCAGCCGGTCGCCCATCACCTGCTCGGGCGCGACGTACGCCGGAGTACCGCCGGGCATCGTCAACTGGGAGACGGTCTCCAGGGACTTGCCGAGGCCGAGGTCGCCGAGCATCGCGATTTCGCCGGCCGGGTCCGTGCGGAACAACACGTTCGCGGGCTTCACGTCGCGGTGCAGGACGCCGCGGGCGTGCAACTGCTTGAGCCCGCTGCCGACCTGGGTGATCACGTCGACGGCCTCGTCGATGTCCAGCGGCCCGGCCTTGATCCGGTCCGCGAGCGACCCGCCGTCGGCGTAGGTGAGGACCAGGTACGGGCGGCCGTCCTCGGTCTCGCCGATGTCGTGCACGCCCACCACGTGCGGTGAGTCGACCCGGCGCAGGAACCGGCCCTCGGCCAGGAATCGGCGGCGGACATCGTCCTCGTCGATCCAGTTGTCGGAGAGAATCTTGACCGCGACATCGGCGTCCAACTGCTCGTCCCGGGCCAGCCAGACGGTCGCGAAACCACCAGCACCCACCCGGCGGACCAGGGAGTACCGGCCGATCCGCGGTGGCTGGTCCATGCCCGCATTATGCTCGATCCCTCCTGCGACCGGGTCGCCGGAGCAGGGTTGCGCGACGGAACGTGGGCTCACGACGAACAAAACGGGGCCGGTCGTCGTCCCATCGCCGACGGGGACGAATCGATGGGACGACCGAACGTGAAGCACAAGAACGGTGCGCTCGCCGTGGGCGTGGCGGCAGCCGCAGTACTGGCAGTGGTCAGCGGTGGCGCTTTGGCGGCCCAGCGCGGCCCTGCTGCGGGAGGTACGGGCGCCGCGCCGCTGCCGGCCGGGCCGTCCCCGACCACCTCGTCACCCAAGCCCTCGGCCACTCCCAGCTCCACGCCGAGCACCAAGCCCAAGCCGACGCCGACGCCGTCCCGACCGGGGATCCCGGCGACGGTGACCATCGATCTCGCCAAGTTGCCGCTCGGCCGGGCACCTCAGCAGCCGTACCTCGAGGGCCGGGTGGTGAAGGGCGGGCCTGGCACCGACCACACCATCCCGGGCAAGCAGAACATCCTGCAAGCACTGCAGTTCGGGACCCAACTCGTCGCACTGCTGGAGGTCGGTCAAGGCGGCAGCGAACTCGTCACCGTGGACACGAACGGCGGCGAGCCGGGTTTCGGACCGGTGCGGATCCCGGACGTCGCGAGCCTCGTGGGCTCCCTGGACGTGACCGAGTACGCGTTCGCGACCGCGCCCCGGAACCCCGACCACACCCGGTCCAAGGGCAGCGCCGTCTACTGGTCGAACGGCCTCCCGCTGCCGGACCAGTGGAAGTTGCCGTGGCGGAAGCTGGAGCGGCCGAACGACTGGGGCTCGACCGTGCTCGCGGTCGTCGGAGACACCGTGTACTTCGCCTCCGACACCGATCCGAACGGGCTCACCTCGGCCCTGAACGAGTGGAACTCCAAGACCGGCAAGGTGACCCGGCTGAGCAGCTTCAAGTCCCCGTTCCGGGTCGACTTCCACGGCCGGACCGGCGTCGACCAGATCGCCGGGGCGGCCCAGAGCTTCTGCTCGGCGCTCAGGGAACTGGACAACGGCAAGCAGTTCTGGCGGACCTGCGAGTACGCACTGAACGGCTTCACCCCCGACGGCCGGACCGTGTACGCCACCCCGGACTTCCGGGCCGGCGGCTCGGACCCGTTCACCGCCGCGCTCGACGCCCGGACGGGTGAGCTGCGGCGGAAGTGGGCCGGGGCGCAGTTCCTGCACGCGCTGGCCGAGGACGACGACCACCTGCTGATGGTCGCCGACAACGGCGAGGGCACGAGGAGCGCGATCATCCGGTGCAGCATCACCACCGGCGGCTGCGAGCTCGCGACGCCGCTGACCAAGATCCCGCGGTACCACCTACGGCTGTTAGGAGCCCACGCATGAGGCAGAAGAACGGCCGGCTGATCGTGCTGGTCGCCGCGGTCGCGGTCGCCGCGGTGGCGCTGGGCGGCGTGTTCGCCTACCGACAGGGCCCTCGCGGGAACGACGCTGCCGCGGCTCCGCTGTCCGCACCGACCACCAGTACTCCGAGCCAGACTCCGACGACCACGCAGACGCCGTCAGTCACCCCGTCGACGCCGTCCCGGACGCCGTCCGCGCCCAAGACGACCTCCACCGGCCCGACCAAGATCAAGCTGAACCTCGCCAAGCTCCCCAAGGGCCGCGCACCCCAGATCCCCTACCTGGTCGGCCGCGAGGTCCGTGGCGGCGCCGGCGATCCGACCAAGATCCCCGGCACCGACAACATCCAAGCGATCGCCCGGCTCGGCAGCAGGGTGCTGGCGGTGGTCTCCAAGGGCAACGGCACGGAACTGGTCAAGATCGACTACAGCGCGGTCGAGCGGGTCCCTGACGTGACCGAACTGGTCTCCACGGACGACCAGACCGCGGTCGCCTATGCAGCCACGCGAACCACGGAAGGTGGCGGCGCGCTCAAGGGTGGCATCGTCTACGCCGAGACGATGGAGTCGGTGAAGTCACTCAAGCTGCCGAACAGCTGGGACGTCGCCCCCCTCGCCTACCGCAACGGCAAGGTCTACTTCCGGGCGTCAGCCACCGAGAGTGGCAGCAGCTGGAAGCTGTACGAGTGGACGCCGGGTGCCGCGAAGGCGACCGAGATCACGACCGTGAAATCACCGACAGCCCTGTCAGACGACGGCCGGGTCGCCGCGTCGATCGGACTGCTCAACGACAGCGGCACCTGCTCCGACGTCACCGTCGTCGCAACCGGCAAGAAGCTCTGGCGGACCTGCGACAACCAGCTGTCCGCCTTCACCCCGGACGGCGCCACGGCGATCGGCCGCCCGTCGTACCTCGACGGATACTGCGACACGACCGTCTCCGCACTGGACGCCGTCACCGGACGGCTGATCCGCGAATGGAGTGGCTGCTTCCACCAGAGCAAGGCCGAGGACGACCAGCATTTCCTGGTCATCGCCGACGCGAGCGACGGTGGCGGCGAGGACGGGTACGGCAGGCGGGCGATCATTCGCTGCGACATCAGCACCAGCGCGTGCGAGCTGACGACGCCGCTGTCCGGCACCAGCTCCCTGAGGATCGGCGACTGATGGCGTCTGCCCGCAGCTAACTGGCAGGCGCACGGCGCACGACAGGCGGGAGACTGCCTGAATGAACCGAATTGCGGTGCTGGCGGATGTGCATGGGGTGTTGCCTGCTCTGGAGGCTGTGCTGGCCGAAGCCGACGTGGCAGGGGCGGAGGTGATCGTGCTGGCCGGGGATATCGCCAGTGGGCCGTTGCCGGTGGAGACGTTGGATCTGCTGGTGGGGTTGGGTGAACGGGCGGTCTGGGTTCGGGGGAACGCGGACCGGGAGTTGGTGGCGATGGCTCGTGGGGAGTTCCGCGGGGAGGCGCCGGACGACGTGAGTCCGTGGGCGGCCGGGGAGTTGCGGGCGGATCAGGTCGAGCTGCTGGATCGGCTGCCGACGAGTGTGACCATCGGCGACACGCTGTTCTGCCATGCGACTCCTCGCGACGACGAGGAGATGGTGCTGGTGGACAGTCCGATCTCGCGGTGGGCGGACGTGCTCAGCGGCGTACCGGAGGAAGTCAGGACCATCGTGTGTGGGCACACGCACATGCCATTCGCCCGGCAAGTCGATCGGCGGTTGGTGGTCAACGCCGGCAGCGTCGGGATGCCGTACGGCGCACCCGGAGCTAGCTGGGCTCTGCTGACGGCCGACGGCGTCGAGCTCAGGCGCACTCACTTCGACACGGCAGCCGCCGCGGAGCAACTCGCCAAGCAGTCGTCGCACCCCGGGATTGAGACCTGGATGGACGAGTACCTCCGGTCCAACTACTCCGACACCGACGCCCTCGCCGCGTTCAGGCCGCGCTCGGAGGGCTGACCGGCTACCGTCAGGGCATGTTCGCGCGGCGTCGGAAGCACTTCGGGACTCCGGCCGACAAGGCGACCTATGCCACCCTGCATACCGCCTCGCTGGCCACGCCGAGCCTGCGTGAAGGTCTCACCCCGGCCGCGGCGGGCAAGGCCAGCAAGCACCTGCGCGACCTCCTCGGTACCGCGGCGATCGCCATCTGCGACTCCTCCGGCGTGCTGGCCTGGGACGGCGTCGGCGGTCCGTACGAGAGCAACCACCGCCGCGACGCCAAGGCGATCGCCGCCGCGACCCTGCGCACCGGCCGTACTGCGGTACTCGGCCCGCACGACGTCGCCTGCGATGACCCGCAATGCCCCGTCCGTACTGCGGTGGTGGCTCCGATCGTGACGGAGGATCACGTGGTGGCCGTGCTGGTCGCCTACAGCCCGCGCTCCTCGGCCGCACTCGTCCGGGCCACCGAGGAGGTGGCTCGCTGGGTCTCCGGCCAGGTGGAGCTCGCCGAGCTGAACAAGGAGCGCACTCGCGCGATGGAGGCCGAGTTGAGGGCGCTCCGGGCGCAGATCAGCCCGCACTTCATCTACAACGCGCTGGCCGCGATCGCCTCCTTCGTCCGGACCGATCCCGAGCGGGCCCGGGAACTTCTGCTCGAGTTCGCCGACTTCTCCCGCTACGCGCTGCGCCGGGGTGGCGAGTTCACCACGCTGTCGGACGAGCTCCGCAACGTCGAGCGGTACCTCGTGCTGGAGCAGGCGCGGTTCGGCGAACGCCTGAAGGTGTCCCTGTTGATCGCGCCGGAGGTGCTGTCGGTCGCGATCCCCTTCCTGGTGGTCCAGCCGCTGGTCGAGAACGCAGTACGGCACGGTCTGGACGGCACCACGGGCATCGGGCGGATCACCATCCGGGCGCAGGATCGCGGACTGGAGGCGGAGATCAGTGTCGAGGACGACGGTGCCGGCAGTGATCCCGAGGTGATCCGCGCGGCGCTGGCCGGCGAGTCCGCGGGCGACTCCGTCGGCCTCGGCAACGTCGACGCCCGGCTGCGGCAGGTGTACGGCGACGCCCACGGCCTGGTGGTCGAGACCGCGCCCGAGGCAGGCACAAAGGTCAGTTTCCGGGTCCCCAAATACTCCTCAGGCGTGCACGCGTCGGCTTAGTGCCCCTTGAACGGTCTGGCATGAGTGCTGGCAGCGTCCAGGTGCGTGCGTCGCAAGGCGGAGAAGTGGCCTCGATGCGGGTTTCATCGTGGCCACTTCTCCGCCGCCGCGAGGTGCGTGCCTGGGCGTTGCCAGTGCCATGCCAGACCGTTCAAGGGGCACTAGTGTGTGGGCCATGACCGACTCTCCGCTCCGGGTTCTCGTCGCTGACGACGAGGAGCCTGCGCTGGCCGAGTTGGTGTATCTGCTGTCGCAGGACAAACGGATCGGCGAGATCCGGTCTGCGTCCAACGGCCCCGACGCGCTGAAGATCCTGCAGGCGGCTGACCTCGACGTGGTGTTCTGCGACATCAAGATGCCCGGGCTGGACGGCATCGACCTGGCCCGGGTGCTGTCGAAGTTCGCCAGCCGCCCGCAGATCGTCTTCGTCACCGCTTACGACGAGCACGCGGTCGCGGCCTTCGACCTGGACGCGACGGACTACGTGATGAAGCCGGTCCGGGCCGAGCGCCTGACCGAGGCCGTACGCCGGGTCGTCAGCGCGGGGACTCCTACCACGACGCAGCCGCAGGACGACTCCGACGACGAGACGATCCCGGTCGAGCTGGCCGGCGTCACCCGGTTCGTACAGCGCTCGACCGTCCGGTACGTCGAGGCGCAGGGCGACTACGCGCGACTCCACACCGGCCAGAACTCGCACCTGGTCCGGGTCCCGCTCAGCACCCTGGAGGAGCGCTGGCGCGATGCGGGCTTCACCCGGATCCACCGCAGCACCCTGGTCGCCCTCGCCCATGTGGACGAGATGCGCGTGGACGGCGGCCGCTGCGCTGTCCGGGTCGGCGACGACTGGCTGCCGGTCAGCCGCCGGCACACCCGCGAACTGCGCGACCTGCTGGTCCGCTCGACCTCACTGCGCGGATGAAGCGGGTCGGATGAGTACGCCGGACGCGCCGCGGCGGATCCGGGTGACGAGCCCGCGGACCAGCGCGGCACGGCGTTCGAGCAGCCACACCGGCACCCGGGAGATCGACGAGCAGACCCGTGTCGGCGAGGTCTACATGCACTCACTGATCCAGTCGCAACTCCGGCTCGCGCTCACGGTGATCCTCGCAGCCGCGATAACGCTGGGCGGTCTGCCGCTGCTGTTCTGGCTGGTCCCGGCGACTCGGACGTTGGGCGTCTTCGGACTGCCGCTGCCCTGGCTCCTGCTCGGCGTGGTCGTCTACCCGGTGGTGTACGTCGCCGCCCGCGTCTACGTCCGCAAGGCCGAGCGGATCGAAGCCGAGTTCACCGAGTTCGTGGGTCGGAAATAGATGTCCTCGGCAATGAGTCTGACGGCGATCGGGCTGGTGATCGCGGCCACGATCGGGATCGGCCTGTTCGGCCTGCGGATCTCCCGCACCACGAGCGACTTCTACGTCGCCAGCCGGGCCGTCACCCCACGCTGGAACGCGTCCGCGATCAGCGGCGAATACTTGTCGGCGGCATCTTTCCTCGGAGTCGCCGGGCTGGTGCTGGTGAACGGCGCCGACATGCTCTGGTTCTCGGTCGGTTACACCGTCGGCTACCTGATGCTGCTGGTGCTGATCGCGGCGCCGCTGCGCAGATCCGGCGCCTACACGTTGCCCGACTTCGCCGAGACCCGCTTCGAGTCCGCGCTGGTCCGGCGGATCTGCTCCTTCCTGGTGGTCGGTATCGGCACGCTCTACCTGCTGCCCCAGTTGCGCGGTGCCGGGCTGACCCTCCGCACGGTGACCGGCGCGCCCACCTCGGTCGGTGCGGCCGTGGTCGCCGTGATCGTGGTGATCAACGTCGCCGCCGGCGGGATGCGCTCGATCACCTTTGTCCAGGCGTTCCAGTACTGGCTGAAGCTGACCGCCCTGGCCGCGCCGATCTTCGTCATCCTGATCGCCTGGCGCTCGTCCGAGCACCCGGTCGGCCTGCTGGACTCCCTGCACGGAGCCGGGGCCGAGTGGGCCGAGCCACTGTCCACCGCGGGCGGCCGCGACCACCCGCTCTACGCGACGTACTCGTTGCTCCTGGCCCTTTGTTTCGGGACGATGGGGCTGCCGCACGTGCTGGTCCGGTTCTACACGAACCCGGACGGACGAGCCGCCCGCCGTACCACGGTCGTCGTGCTGGCCCTGCTCGGCGCGTTCTACCTCTTCCCCCCGATGTACGCCGTACTGGGGCGGGCCTTCGCGCCGGACTTGATCGGTATCGGCTCGGACACGGTGGTTCTCGAGCTGCCGGGCAGGATTTTCCCTGGCACAGCAGGGGATCTGCTCGGCGCACTCGTGGCTGCCGGGGCGTTCGCGGCGTTCCTGTCGACCTCGTCCGGGTTGACCGTCGCCATCGCGGGCGTGATCGACCAGGACCTGTTGCGCGGCAGGTTGAACCGGGTGACCGGTGGGGACTACCTGGCCGTCAACGGCTTCCGGATCGCCGCTCTGCTGGCGATCGCGCTTCCCTATCTGGCGTTCGAGCTGACCGGCAGGTTGAGCCTGGCCGACACGGTCGGGCTCGCGTTCGCGGTGGCCGCGTCCACCTTCTGCCCGTTGCTGGTGCTCGGGATCTGGTGGCGCCGGATGTCGACGGTGGGTGCCGCGGCCGGGCTCCTGGTCGGTGGGGTCGCGGCGATCACCGCGGTGCTGGTGAACGTGATCGGGCCGCCCAGCGGTGGCTGGCCGAAGGCGCTGTTCGGGCAACCGGCGGCCTGGACGATGCCGCTGGCCTTCCTCACCATGATCGTCGTCTCCAAGCTCACCCCGCATCGGGTCCCGCCCGGCACCGCCCGCAGCCTGGTCCGCCTGCACACCCCCGAAGCCGTCGACGTCGACCGCAGCTTCCCCCAACCCTGACGTTTGTCCGCAGGAAGCCGTTCGTCGTGCGCTTCCGACCGCTCGTCGCACGGGTGGGACCCGCCGACCGAGGGGTGACGGCCGCTGAGCGCAGGGTGCGCGCGGGAGGTGTCGGAGCGTGAGTGACGTGGCGCACAGTACGGGCAGCAACGCCCCTGCGCCGGACTCCGCCCGGCCCGAATCCCGTCTGGAGGTCACCGCGATGAGCGAAACCCGCCGCGCGGACGGCGACCCTGAACTGACGACGTACCGAGATGTCCAGCTGTCCCCGGACTTCTCCGAACTGCGTCGCCGGTTCCGGCGCTTCGTGTTCCCGATGACAGGCCTGTTCCTGGCCTGGTACTTCCTCTACGTCCTGCTCGCCGCGTACGCCCCCGACTTCATGTCGCACAAGGTCGCCGGCAACATCAACGTCGCGCTGCTGTTCGGGCTCGGCCAGTTCGTCTCGACCTTCGCGATCACGATGATCTACGTCCGCTGGGCCGACAAGGAGATCGACCCCGCCGCCGAGAAGATGCGGCACCTGATCGAGGGAGAACTCCAGTGAGCGCGCCCATGATGTTGCCGCTGGCAACCGAGATCGGCAACCCGACGGTCAACATCGCGATCTTCGCGCTGTTCGTGGTGGCCACCCTGGCGATCGTGATCCGGGCTTCGCGGAACAACCGGACCGCGGCCGACTACTACGCCGGCGGCCGGTCGTTCACCGGGCCGCAGAACGGCATCGCGATCGCGGGCGACTACCTGTCCGCCGCGTCCTTCCTGGGCATCGCCGGTGCGATCGCGCTGAACGGCTACGACGGCTTCCTGTACTCGATCGGCTTCCTGGTCGCCTGGCTGGTGGCCCTGCTGCTGGTCGCCGAGCTGATCCGGAACACCGGCCGCTTCACGATGGCCGACGTGCTGTCCTTCCGTTTGAAGCAGCGCCCGGTCCGGATGGCCGCGGCGATCTCGACGCTGGTGGTCAGCTTCTTCTACCTGCTGGCCCAGATGGCCGGTGCCGGTGGTCTGGTCGCCTTGCTGCTGGGCATCTCGGGCCGCGCCGGTCAGAGCGTGGTGATCGCGGTGGTCGGCCTGCTGATGGTCACCTACGTGCTCGTCGGCGGCATGAAGGGCACCACCTGGGTCCAGATCGTCAAGGCGGTGCTGCTCGTCATCGGCGCCGGCATCATGACGCTCTGGGTGCTCGCGAAGTACGCCTTCAACCTGTCCGACCTGCTCGGTGCCGCGGTCGACAAGAGCCCGGCCGGCGAGAAGCTGCTCAACCCGGGCCTGCAGTACGGCGCGACCGGGATCAGCAAGCTCGACTTCATCTCGCTCGCGCTGGCCCTGGTGCTCGGCACCGCCGGCCTGCCGCACGTGCTGATGCGCTTCTACACGGTCCCCTCGTCCAAGGAGGCCCGGCGCAGCGTCTCGTGGGCGATCTGGATCATCGGCATCTTCTACCTGTTCACCCTCGTGCTCGGGTACGGCGCGGCCGCGCTGGTCGGTCCCGACGCGATCCGGGCGGCTCCGGGCAAGGCGAACTCGGCGGCACCGCTGCTGGCGTACGAGCTGGGTGGTGAGCTCCTCCTCGGGGTGATCTCCGCGGTCGCGTTCGCCACGATCCTCGCGGTGGTGGCCGGCCTGACGATCACGGCGAGCGCGTCCTTCGCGCACGACATCTACGGCCAGGTGATCAAGAAGGGCCAGGTCAGCGGCGACGGCGAGGTCCGGGTCGCCCGGATCACCGTGCTGGTGATCGGTGTGGTCGCGATCATCGGCGGCATCTTCGCCAACGGCCAGAACATCGCCTTCCTGGTCGCCCTGGCCTTCGCGGTCGCGGCGAGCGCGAACCTGCCGACCATCCTCTACTCACTGTTCTGGCGGCGCTTCAACACCCGTGGCGCGCTCTGGAGCATCTACGGCGGCCTGGCCTCCTCGATCATCCTGATCGCGTTCTCCCCGGTCGTCTCCGGCAAGGTCGACGCCAAGACCGGCGCCAGCCTGTCGATGATCACCGACACCAGCATCGACTTCCACTGGTTCCCGCTGGACAACCCGGGCATCGTCTCGATCCCGCTCGCGTTCGTGCTCGGCATCGTGGGCACGCTGACCAGCAAGGAAGGCACGAACATCGACAAGTTCGCCGAGATGGAGGTCCGCTCCCTGACCGGCGCGGGCGCCGAGAAGGCGGTCCGGCACTAGTCCAGCCCACCGAGACCTGTCAGGCAGGCCCTGCTGCGTTCCCGCGAACCTGCCTGACAGCACTACCTCCGCCCTCCGCGACGGGCCCGGCGAACCAGCCGGGCCCGTCCGGCGTTCCACCCGATGGCGGAAACGCCGCGGCCCCGCAACCGCCGTGCGGTCGGCCGCTGGCGGGGATCAGCCGACCTTGACGCTGGGCCAGAGCTCGAGGAACTCCCAGTACGACCGCTCGCCGCGCGACTCCTCGGCCGCGTGCAGCCGCCCGAAGGTGAAGGCGTTGCCGCCGTCCAGCTGGACCTGGACCGCGAGCTGCCTGATCAGCTCCCTCGCGACCACGCTGTCCTGGTGGTCCCCGAGCACTTCCTGCGCCTGCTCGGCCCGCCCGACGAGCTCGGTCGCCTGCGCGCCGAGCACCGGTTCGGCCGACTCCGCGGCGTACCGGAGTCGTTTGGCGGCCTTGCGGATCTCGTGCAGCTCGTGATCCCGCTCGGCGATGTCCTCGGCACTCTCCATCCGGCGGACCGCCTTCCGCATCCGCTTCCAGTCGTGCTTCAGCAGCTCGGGGAGTTGCTTGACCGCCTTGCGCGGTGGGTCCGGAGTCAGCGGCGGCTTGGACAGCAGCTCGTCGAGGGTGTCGAGCAGGCGGAAGTATCGCTCGCTCTCGAGCGCCGCGAGCGCCTCCACCCGGGCCGCCTTGTAGACGCGTCGCAGGTGGTCGTCGATGGTGCCGGCGACCCGGCCCATCACCAGCTCGACCGGTTGCGCGTCGACCGCAGTACTGAAGTGCTCGCGCAGAACTTCGGCGTCGCGGGCGCCACCGAGCTCACCGGCGAGCCACTTCAGCTCCGCCCGGATCTGGTCCCCCGTCTCCCGATCGACCACCGGCCGGTACGTCGCGAGCGCGGACCGCAGCCGCCGGGTTGCCACTCGCATCTTGTGCACCGAGTCGGGCAGGTCTCGCCGTACTTCGGGGTCGCGCAGGTGGATCGCCTTCACCTGCGCCCCGGCGTAGGCGTGGAACAGGTCGGCCGTGACCGGCTTGGCGGGCAGCGTCCACGAGTCGGGGGCGGGAACGCGATCGCCGAGCGCGCGGGCCAGCTTGCTCGGCCCCGACGCGGGCTTGGCGCCGGCGGCCAGGAGCAGCGGCGTCGCGGCCTCCAGCAGCTCCGGCTCACCGTTGACCAGCTCGACCTCCCACTCGCGCCAGCTCTCGGTGACGTCGTCGACGGTCGAGGTCACCTCGTCGTCGCTCACCTCGGCGAGGACCTCGCCCTCGGCGTCGAGCAGCCGGTGCACGATCCGGCGGGTCGCCAGGGTCACCACCGGCACGAGCTCGCGGTCACGGACGTGCACCCGGACCGTGCGCACCACCTGGATCGGCACCTTGCGGACCGCCCGGCCGAGCGGGTGGCGGATCTCCAGCCGCTCGCCCGCGGAGATCGGCAGCTTCACGTGCCAGCCGTCGTCCTCACCACCGGTCCGCCGGCGCAAGGTCACCTTGGCCGCGGCGAGATCGTAGGCCGCGGTGTCGAAGTACACCGCCTGCAGCTGCAGCTCGACCGGCTGCGCGACACTGGCGACGCCGGGCAACTCGTGCAGCGCGGGCAGGATCGCATACTCGTCGACGTCGTACTTGGTCTCGATCTCAACCTGCTCAGTCGGCGTCATGTCCCTTGTTTACCAGTCGCGACCAGTCGGTCCTACCCCGTTGCGTGTCAAGATTCCCGATCGGCGGCAGCCCGGAGTTCATCCAACAGACGCTCAAGGTCCCGGTCCTGTACACCTGCCCGTCCGGACAGCGGGTCCTTCGGAATGGGCTGGCGGCGGCGATTCCACTCCAGCCCCGCGACGACGAGCACCAGCACGACGATCAGCCACATGGCTCTGCTCCTCCGGGAATGAGACCGATGGCCTTGAAGAAGGTGTAGTGGAAGGTGCCACCGGGCTCGGCTGATCGCTCCAGGGCACGGATCCCCTGCTGCCACTGCGCAGGCGACCGCATTCCGGCGGCGAGCGCCCGCTCCCGGACCGACTCGACCATCGCGATGAACGTCTTGCGGGTGAATCCGTCGACCAGGTGCGGCAGGGTCTCGTCGGCGTACACGGTGCACGGCCAGGCTCGGACGTCGTCGTAACCGGCGCCAGCCAGCAGTGGCTGCAACTGCCGTCCGATCAGCGCGTCACCGCCGGCGTCTGCCTGTAGATCGGTCAGGCAGTCGATAAGCGCCTGTGCGTCGTCGCTGCGCGGGTGGAAGAACGCCGAACCGTGGTCGCCCTCGATCACCGTGATCGAGCCGCCCGGCCGCACCAGCCTCCGCAGTACGGCGAGCGCCTGCTGGGGTTCCGGGAGATGCTCGAGCACAAAGCAGACGAAGAGGTGGTCGAACGAGTGGTCCTCGAACGACAGTTCCAGCAGGTCGCCGTGGTGCCACTCCACCCGTGCACCCGGCGCCTCAGCGGCAACCCGGGCCTTGGCGAGCGCCAGCGACTCCTCGGAGATGTCGACCGAGACGAGGTCGATCCCCGGGCTGCCGGTCACCAGTTGCACGGTCTGCGCGCCGACGCCGCAGCCGACCTCGAGCACCCGGCTGCCGGCCGGATACCTGGTCCCGCCGTGCAGCAAGTCGGCCAGCGTCCTCGCCTGGTCGGTGAGCCGGCGCGTCTCGTCGGCGGTGTACCCGTGCACGTAGTCAGTTCCCATAAACCCAAGGTGCCGCCACAATGGTCCGGTGAACAGGTCCAATCAGTCGAAGATTGGTAGGTCCATAATCGGCGAATCGATCCCTCAGCCGCCTGGGGCGGACTTCCTCCAACTGCGTCCGAAGGATGCGCCGGCGGGCGGGCTGGCCGACTGGCTGGCTGAGCGTTTCCGCGCCGCGATCTCCGACGGGCGGCTACCGATCGGCAGCCGGCTCCCTGCGACCCGCGTGCTGGCCGTCGAGCTCCAGGTCTCCCGCGGCGTCGTCACCGAGGCCTACCAACGCCTCACCGAGGACGGCCACGTAGCCGGCCGAGGCCGGGCGGGGACGGTAGTAGTCGCCGCCCCGATCAGCACTTCCCGCACCGACTCCGACGGCTTTACCAGAATGACTGATGGTGTTGTTCCGGAACCGGGGCTGGAAATGTTCGACGCGATGCGGGCGCTACCCGCAAGGATCGACCTCACGCCCGGGGTGCCTGACCTGGCCGCGTTCCCGCGCGCCGCCTACCTCAAGGCCGAGCGGGCTGTCCTCACCGACCTGTCTGCCTCAGCCTTCGGCTACGGAAAACCAGCCGGTACTCCGGAACTACGGCTGGCCGTCGCGAACTGGATCGCGCGCAACCGTGGCATCAAGGCCGACCCCGCCGACCTCATCATCGTGGCGGGCGTCTCCCAGGCCTTGAGCCTGGTCTCACAGGTGCTGCAGAACGACGGCATCGACGAGATCGCCGTCGAGGACCCTGGCTCACTCGGGTCACGACTGCACCTGCAGGGCTGGGGAATGCGGACTCCACCCATCCCAGTCGACTCCGACGGACTCCGGGTGGACGCCCTCCGCGAGAGTGGTGCACGAGCCGTCGTGGTCACACCCGCGCACCAGTTCCCGACGGGCGTAGTACTGGACGGCGAGCGGCGGCGGGAGCTGATGCAGTGGGCCACCGAGGGCGGATTGATCCTGGAGGACGACTACGACGCGGAGCACCGGTACGACCGGCCGCCGGTTCCCGCTCTGCGGGCGATGCTGACCGATCGCGTCATCTATGCGGGCAGCCTCTCGAAGATCCTCGCCCCGGCGCTGCGGATCGGCTGGATGCTGCCGCCGGCGCAGTACCGCGAAGCGCTGGTCGGCGCGAAACGCCTCGCGGATCTGGGCAACGCGACCCTGCCACAGTTGGTGATCGCCCACTTGATGGAGTTTGGCGAGCTGGAACGCCAGCTCCGCTTCGTCCGCAGGCGCCATCGGCAACGCCGCGATGCGATGATCGATGCCATCAGCAACCACATCCCCGGCGCCACCGTGCACGGCGCCGCCGCCGGGCTGCACCTCACCATCACGTTCGACGACCAGCAGATCGACGACCGCCGGCTGGCCTCGGCAACTCTGAAGCTCGGTGTGAAGACCGAGCCACTGTCCTGGCACTACCAGGAACCCCGATCGCCGGGCCTGGTGCTCGGCTACGCAGCCCGCACGCCCACCGAGATCACCGAGGCGATCGCCACCATCGCGGAAGTACTGCGCTGATGCCGCGGCGGATCAGGGCTCGATCAGGCCGGCGCGGATGGCGTAGCGGGTCAGCTCGGTGCGGTCGCGCATGCCCAGCTTCTGCAGGATGTTGGCGCGATGCCGCTCGACCGTCTTGGGACTGATGGTCAGCGCGTTGGCGATCTCCTTGGAGGAGTGGCCTTCCGCGATCAGCTTGACCACCTCGTCCTCGCGCGGCGTGAGCACCTGGCCCGGCAGCCGCTCGCCGCGGCGTACCCGTTCGAGGTAGTCACGCACCAGCGTGCTCATCACGCCCGGGTAGAGGAAGGACTCGCCGCGGGCTGCCGCGCGGCAGGCGTCCACCAGGTCGCGATCGGCGACGGACTTCAGCACGTACCCCGAGGCCCCCGCCTTCAGCGCGGCGAAGAAGTATTGCTCGTTGTCGTACATCGACAGCATCAGGATGCGCGGTGGATCGCGCCGCCGGGACAGTTCCAGCGCGGCCTGCAAACCGGTCATCCGGGGCATCGCCACATCGAGAACCGCCAGGTCGACGGGCGTAGTACGAGCGATCTCGACCGCCTCGGCACCGTCGCCGGCCTCGGCCACCACGGTCAGGTCGGGCTCGTTGTCGAGGATCAGCCGGACGCCCCGGCGGACGAGCGCGTGATCGTCCGCGAGCAGGATCCGGGTCACGACAGGCCTTCCGCCGCGACGAACAACCGGACCGCGGTACCCCGACCGGGGCTGTCGTCGACCCGGAGCTCGCCACCGATGAGCAGGGCTCTTTCCCGCATCCCGCGGATACCCGTACCTTCCTCGGCTCCCCGCAGACCGCGGCCGTTGTCCTCGATGCCCAGCACCAGTTGCGTGCCCTGGCGGCGCAGCGACAGCTCGACCAGGTCGGCCCCCGAGTGGCGCGCCACGTTGGTCAGGGCTTCCTGGGCGACTCGGTAGATCACCAACTCGGTCTCCGGAGCAACCGGCGGCAACCCAGGCGAGAAGACCCGGCGGACGTGGATCCCCCGTGCGGAGAACTCTGTCGCCAACGCGGCCAGCGCGTTGTGAAGCCCCAAATCCTCCAGTACTCCGGGCCGCAGCCGCCGGGCCACCTCACGAACCTCGTCCAACCCGGCCCGGGTCGTCTCCTGGACCAGCGAGATCTCATCCAGCAACTCCTCGGGAGCCCGGTCGGCCAGCCGCTTCAGGCCGAGCAGGACCGCGGTCAGGCTCTGGCCGATCTCGTCGTGCAACTCCTGGGCGATCCGGTGCCGCTCGGCTTCCTGGGCAGCCAGCGCCTTCGCGTTGCTGGTTCCTCGCTCGATCTCCAGCCGGGTCAGCATCGCGTTGAAACTCTTCACGAGCTTCGCCACCGTCCCGCTGCCGTCCTCGGGCAGCCGCTGGCCCGGGCGCTGCAGATCGACCTGCTCCATCAGTCGGATCAACCGGTCCAGCGGCGCGAGGCTGGTGCGCAGCAGGAGCGACTTCAGCACCACGATTCCGGCCAGCCCGAGCAGCAGCACGATCGCCTCGGACACCAGAACCTGGGCGGAGACCGTGACCGGCAGCAACGCGAGCGCAACTGTCGCGGCCACCAGTACCAGCCCGTTGATCAAGCAGACCCGCCAGTACAGGGGCATTCCCATTCCCGAGCTCACCGTTCCACCCTCACCCACGCCGATCGGACTGTCCACGCACCCGGCCGAAGTTGGGGTGCAGCACTCATACCCCCGCCCCACCCTGCCGACAGAGACTGGCCTTGCGGCGGACGGCCGGCAGACGTGGGGTTCGCCGACCGTCCCGCCGCACCAGCAACCCCCACCGCCGACTGCACCCGTCGCGTCGGCACCCGAGGAGCCGGCCATGCCCTCCACCCCAGGCACCACCGTCCCAGCCCCAAGCACCACAGCGGCACAGCTCGCGGCGGGCCTCCCGCCCGATGGAGGCTGGCGGTGGGTAGTTGCCGGGGTCATCGTGCTGGCCGTCTTGGTGATTTTGGCCCTCCGGACGACTCCGCGCGGCTGCTGGCTGGTGGTCAGCCGGTTCGGCCGGGTTGTTCGGGTGGTGGACTCCGGCCTGGCTCTGCGGTTGCCCTTCATCGAACGCTGCCACTCCTTTCCTCGGACCTCGCTGCACCTGCCAATCACGGTGTCCGCCCGCACGCGGGACGCAGTACCGGTCCATCTGCTCGCGACCGCGGTCGTGCGGATCATGGACCCGGGCGTCGCCGCCGGTTGCGCGGACCCGGTCGGCTCCGCGGCCGGCGCCGTTGAGACCGCACTCGCCCAATACATCTCCTATGTCGAGACTGCAGACCTGCTGGCACTCCGGACGAAACCCTTGGCCGAGGAGCTCGGACGGACGTCCGAGTTCGGCCTGACCGTGGACCTGGTCGTTGTCGACGGCATCGAAACCGAGCTCACCCCGGGACTCCTGGGCCTGGCGCCGACTCATACGAAGTACCGCAACCAGACGTAGACCCAGGCCATCGAGATACTGAGCGCCGTCACCACGATGCCGTACCGGGTGAACTGCCAGAAGGTGATGTGGTGACCGGTCCGCGAAGCGATGCCCAGGGCAACCACATTCGCGCTGGCGGCCACCGCAGTACCGTTGCCGCCGAAGTCCGCGCCGAGAGCGAAGGCCCACCACAACGACTGCCCGCTGTCCGGATCCGGCGCCTCGGCGACGACGCCCTCCACCACCGGCGTCATGGTCGCGACGTACGGGATGTTGTCGAAGAACGCCCCCAGCACTCCGGAGCCGAACAGCAGCGCGGTCGCCGCGACCAGGTAGTTGTCGCCGACCTGGGCGACCGCCCAGTGACCGATCTCGGAGATGACTCCGGTGTGCACGAGTCCGGCCACCATCACGAACAGCCCCATGAAGAAGACCAGGGTCGACCACTCCACCTCGCGCAGTACGTCGGGCACGTCGACCCCGGAGACCAGGACCATCGCGCCGGCTCCGACGAGGGCGACGATGGACGGCTCCAGGTGCAGCACCGAGTGCAGGGCGAACCCGACCACCACCAAGGCCAGTACGACGAGGCAGCGCGCCAGCAGGCGGCCGTCCTTGATCGCCCGGCGCTCCTGCAGGGCGAGCACAGCCGCCACCTGCTCGGGGTTGTAGCGGAAAGAGCGGCGGAACAGCAACCGGGTGAGCAGGACGAAGGCCACGAAGACGATCACCACGATCGGCGCCATGTGCACCAGGAAGTCGTTGAACGTCAGGCCTGCCCGGCTGCCGATGATGATGTTCGGCGGATCGCCGATCAGGGTGGCGGCACCACCGATGTTCGAGGCGAGCACCTCGGCGATCAGGTACGGCTGGGCCGGGATCCGGAGCCGGTCGCAGACCACCACAGTGACCGGCGCGACCAGCATGATCGTGGTGACGTTGTCCAGGAACGGCGACGCGATCGCGGTGATCACCATCAGCATCACCATCAGCCGGTAGGGCTCGCCGCGGGACCGCTTCGCCGCCCAGATGCCGAGGTAGTCGAACACCCCGGTCTGCTTGATGATGCCGACGATGATCATCATGCCGAGCAGCAGGAAGATGACGTTCCAGTCGATTCCCTCGTGCTCGGAGTAGAACACCTCGGCACCCGGGGCCAGCCCGAGCAGCACCATCACGGCGGCCGCGATCAGCACGACCTTGACCTTGTTCGCCTTCTCGGTGGCGATGAAGAAGAACGCCAGCGCGAAGATCGCCAGCGCGAGAACCTGTCTCACCGGGTCACCCCGGCGGCGGCTCGCCGGGCCCGGTGACCGCGAGACTGGTCAGCAGCCGCTCCAGCGTGATCGTCCCGGTCAGTACGCCGTCCGGCCCGACCACGGCCACCAGCGGACTGCGCAGTCGTGCCATCACGGCGGCGATCTCCAGCAGGGTGGCATCGGCGGAGACCGTGGCCGGCCGGAGCGGCTGGCGCGGCAGGCAGTCGCCGACGGACAGGCCGCCCAACTCACGCCAGAACGAGTCCGCCCGGGCCTCGTCGACCGTGCGGGCCAGCATCGGGTCCTCCTGGAACGACCCGGGGATCGCGAGCCGCAGTACCTGCGAACCGGGGAGCACCGCGGTCGGCCGGGAGTCCGCGTCGACCACGATCAGCCCGGGCAGCCGTCCGACCGCCATCATCCGGACCGCCTTCGCCACCGGGTCCGCGCTCGTCACGGTCGGGAGACTGACAGCGATATCACCGGCCTGCATGGCACCGTCCCGTCGTTCCGAGGCGGGCCTCGCCGGGACCCCGGCCGTGACCGTCGGAGAGACTCCCATGTCGCGCACCTCACCTCTGCACTGGAGCTCGGCCGCCTCGGATCCACGAGGCAGCTTGTCCAGAAAGTCTTGCTGCGCGAGAGCTGCGGCTGAATGGGTTCCAGCACCCATCTCCCCGAGAGCCGGAGCTGCGGGGCTACGAGGTCAGCGGGTGTAGAGCGGTGACATCGCGAGGGTGAAGGCGATCATGTCGTCCTTGTCGGCCTTGCCGGGCGGCAGCGGGACGAGGTCGATGAGCTTGTCGGTGCCGACGCGGATGATGGCGCGGCCGCTGGCGGTGTCGACGTAGCCCTCGTCGCCCAGCGGGACGGACTCCGAGGTCGCGGCTTTGCGGGCTGGTGCGATCACCTTCTCGGCGTCGGCGACCCGGCGGACGCTGGTGTAGAGGACGCCGGTCGCCGTGATCCAGCCGCACACCAGGTCGCCCGCGTCGGTCTCGCTGTCCCGGCGGATCATCGCGGGCTCGCCGAGCACCTTGTCCGCCTTGGACGAGCCGCGCTCGCACTCCTGCCGCGTGATCAGCGGTGCCGCCTCCGCCAGCCCAGGCGCCTGCTGCAGCGCTTCCTGCCCCAGTACTACGTACTTCGCGACCGTGGCGGGCGGTCCGCTGACCTTCACGAGCTTCCCGTCCAGCAGGAACACCACGAAGCGGCTGGTGCCGAACCCACCCTGTCCCAGCTTGACGGGCTTCGCCGGCTCCGCCTTGGTGGCGTCGTAGGCCTTCCGTGCCGCGGCAAGAGTCGCCGGGGTCGCGGGGAGCACGGAGATGCCGACCCGCAGTACCGGGCCGCTGGGACTCGTGCTGAGGCCCAGCTGGCACACGTCGTACGTCGGGAGGCCGAACTCGGCCGGGACGCCCTTCGGCTGGATCTGAACCACCGGTACGGCGAGAGTGGTCTGCACGAGCGTCTGGTCCATCCGCACGCACAGGGTGTCCGCGACCTTGGACGTCGGCGGCCCGCTCGGCGTCTGCGAAGGGGTCTCGGATGGCGTCTCGGTCGGCGTCGTACTGACGGACACCAGCGGCGGCACGTTCGGCGCGTCCTCCGCCCCGGGCCCCCCGCAACCGGCCAGGACGAGCACGCCTGCCACGACGAGGGCTACCGGACGGATACGCATGGTGACCCAGACTAGTTACTCGCGGCTTTCGAGGAATTCCTTGGTCTTGGCGATGGCGAAGCCCCAGCCCTGGCTCACCGTGGGCTCCGGCGGGATCGCCACCTCGTCGGGATTGGTCAGGACGTCGAGCAGCACGGGCCCCGGCGTCGCGAGCGCCCGCTTGACCGCCTCGTCCACCTCGCCCGGAGCGGTGACCCGGATCCCGGTCATCCCGATCGCCACGGCGACCGCCGCGAAGTCCGGGTTCTGCAGCTTCGTCCCGTACTCCGGGAGACCGACCTGCTCCATCTCCAGCTTCACCATGCCGAGGCGTTCGTTGTCGAACACCACCAGCTTCACCGGCAACTCGTAGGAGACGGCGGTGATCAGGTCACCCAGCAGCATCGACAGGCCGCCGTCACCGCAGAACGCGATCACCTGGCGGTCCCGGTCCGTCGCGGCCAGGCCGAGCGCCTGCGGCATCGCGTTCGCCATCGAGCCGAGGTTGTACGACCCCACCAGCCGCCGGTCGCCGCGCAGCCGGAGGAACCGGGCAAGCCATACCGTCGACATCCCGGTGTCACTGGTGAAGATCGCGTCGTCCGCCGCGTGCCGGTCGATCGCGGCCGCGAGCAGCTCGGGCCGGATCCGCGCGTCCGGGTTGTCCACCCTGCGGCGCAGCAGCCCCTTCGGCTTCCGGTCGAACTTCGGGTCGGTGAACTGCTGCTGCCGCTCCCGCCAGGCGGAGTACGACGCTCTGGCCTTGTCGAGGTGGCTCGTATCGGTCTTCTGGTGGAGCAAGGGCAGCAGTTGGGCGAGCGTCGGGCGCGCGTGCCCGACCAGGCCGTGGTCGACCGCAACCCGCCGGCCGATGTGCTCGCCACGCAGGTCCAGCTGGACGACTGTCTTGCCCGCCGGCAGGAACTCGCGGTACGGGAAGTCGGTGCCGACCAGGAACAGCGCGTCGCAGCCGTCGAACGCCACCTTGCTCGCGTGATTGCCGAGCAGGCCCGACTGTCCGACCTCCTGCGGCACCTGCTCCTCGAAGCCCTCCTTGGCCTTCAGCGTGAGCACCACCGGCGCTGCCAGCGTGGTCGCCAACTGCTGCACCTCGGTGAGCGCCTCACGGGCGCCGATCCCGACCAGCAGCGTGACCTTCTCGGCCGCGTTCAGCGCCGCCGCGGCCTGCTCGAGCTCGGCCGGATCGGGAACCGTGCGCGACGCCGGCTCGAGGAACTTCGGCACCGGCGTGCCATTCGGTACTTCGAGGCCGCCGACGTCGCCGGGGATCGACAGGACGGCGACCCCGCGCTCAGTCAGGGCCGCGTTCACGGCCTGCTCGATCAACGCGGGCGCCTGCTCCGGGGTGGTGATGGTCTCCCGGTAGACGGCGACGTCCGCGAACAGGGCGTCGTTGTCCACCTCCTGGAAGAAGTCGCTGCCGATCTCCTCGCGAGGCACCTGGCCACAGATCGCGAGCACCGGGACGCGGGACTTCGCCGCGTCGTACAGGCCGTTGAGCAAGTGGATCGCGCCTGGCCCGACGGTGCCCATGCAGACGCCGAGCCGTCCCGTCAGCGTCGCCTGGGCGCCGGCCGCGAAGGCGCCGGCCTCCTCGTGCCGGACGCCGATCCACTCGACTCTGTCCTCGCGGCGGATCGCGTCGGTGACCGGGTTGAGGGCGTCGCCGACAACACCCCAGACGGTGGTGACGCCATGGTCGGCCAGAGATTCGACGAGCAACTCAGCGATGGTGGTCATGCCGCTCCTTGGAACCGAAGGGTCTGGTTCGAAGCTACGCCTGTACCCCGGTCCGGAGATCGCGCTCACGGACGGCGTGCTCGTCGGTGCGCGAGTCGTACCGCCAGAACTCGCGCAGCCAGACCGAGGTGCCGATCACGCCCGCGACGCAGAGGATGCCGCCGCTGACGATCGCCGTACGGACGCCGGCGACGTCCGCGACCAGGCCGGAGCGGGCCTGGCCGCCGAGCGGGCCGAGCGAGTACCCGAGCATCTCGATGCCGGCCAGCCGCCCGCGCATCTCATCCGGGATGGTCTGGTTCCAGATCACCGAGCGGAACAGCACCGAGACCATGTCGGCGCCGCCGGCCACCGCGAAGAAGGCGATCGCGAACCAGATGTTCGGCGCCAGCCCGGCGATCCCGACCGCGGCGCCCCAGGTCATGGTGGCGATCACCACCGCCCGGCCCTGGTGGTGCACCCGTTTGGCCCAGCCGCTGGTCAGGCTGGCGATCATCGCGCCGATCGCCTCGGCGCTGTAGAGCAGGCCGAGCAGTTTCGGTTCCTTCAACACGTCCGTCGCGAAGGCGGGGAAGAGCACGATCGGCATCGCCAGGAACATGCCGACCATGTCGACCAGATAGGTGGCGAGCAGGTCCTTGCGGCGGAACGCGTAGACGATCCCGTCGCCGATCCCCCGCAGGCTCGGCGGCGTACTGTGCTCGCTCGGCTTGTAGGAACCGAGCCGCAGGTACAGGGCGGTCGCGATGATCAGCCCGGTCAACTCGACCCCGAACGCCCAGCTCACGCCCACCGTCCCGACCAGGACGCCACCCAGCGCGGGCCCGGCGAGCTGGCCGATCTGCATCGTCAACGAGGTCAGCGCCACCGCCGCGGCCATCTCCTCGTGCTTCACCACTCGCGGGAACAGCGCCTCGCGGCTGGGTCGCTGCAGCGAGGTGGCGATCGCGTTCAGCGCGCCGCAGACGTAGATGAGCCAGATCCGCGGGTTGTCGAGCAGCGAGTTGCCCAGCATCAACGCGCAGATCAGGGCCTGCGCGATCCCCGTCGCGATCAGCATCTTCCGCCGATCCACGTGGTCGGCCAGCGCCCCGCCGTACAGGCCGAAGACGACCAGTGGCGCGATCGTCACCAGGCCCATCGCGCCGACCGCGAAGTTCGAGCCGGTCAGCTGGTAGAGCTGGAACGGCAGCGCGACATAGCCGACCATGCCACCGAGGAAGAACACCGACCCGGCGACCACCAGAATGCGGAAGTCGCGGGAACCGTGCCACGGGGTCAGATCGACGCGGAGCCGGGCCAGCCGGGCGCGGAAAGTGGTTGCCACCGGCCCATGGTGTCATCGGCGTCCCGGCAGGACGAACCTGTTTTACCCCTTGGCTACCGCTGTCGCCGCTGCATCGGCCCTGCGTTGGTCAGCGGGGCAGCAGCGGGAGGAGGCCGCTGAGGTCGGTGCGTTCGCCGCTGGCGCGGACCTTGCCGGTCGCGCGGGCCTCGGTCCAGCCGATCCGGCCCAGCGCCAGGTCGATCCACAGCTCGGCCGGCAGTTCCACGACTGCGCCAGGAGTGCCACGGGTGTGCCGGGGTCCCTCGATGCACTGCACAGCGCCGTACGGCGGTACTCGCACCTCCACCGCGTGTCCCGGAGCCTTGGCCACCAGGAGCTTCAGCAGACCCTTCACGAGCAGCTTGAGGTCGGCCCGTCCGGCTTCGCCGGCGTCGTACCGGCTCAGTGCTGCTTCGAGTGCCTGGTCCGGCGTCACGTCCTTCTCCACGACGGGCCAGCGTACGCCGCGCCTGCTGTTGCAGAGGTTTCAGCGTCTGTTCGGGAACAGGTTTCGCTGACGGCCCCTTCGTACCCGATAATCAGATGGCGACCGAGAGAACCGAAGCGGAGGTCGGATGCTCACGCCCAGGCACCAGGCGCTGCTGGCGACACTGGCGGGAATGACCGTCGGTGTGGCCGTCTTCGGCACGGTTCTGGCGATCAACAACGCATCGAGCCCGGACACCTCCGCGGACACCGTGCGGACCTCGCCGACGCCGACGCCGAAGCCGTCCGCGACCGACGGCCTGCAGCCGGGTTCGCTGCAGTTCACGACGGCCAACTTCGGCTCCGACAAGGCCCCGATCACCTCCGAGGTGCCGGCCGGCTGGAAGAGCACCCAGGGAGGTCTCCGCCCGCGGTACGCCGATCCGACCGGCGTCTGGCAGATCCGCTTCGACGCCCGCGGCAGCAAGCAGTCGCCGGACAAGCAGGTGGACGCCCGCGCCCGGAGCATCGACGAGGCGGACCTCAAAGTGATCAGCCGCGACGGCGGGACGCTGATCTACACCTACGTCGACAAGACCCGCGGCCCCCGGATGGGCCTGTCCCGCTGGCTCCCGGCCGACGACGGCAAGCGCTCCGCGATCGAGATCACCGTCGGCGGCCGCCCCCAGGACGAAGCCGGCCTCCGCGCCGTCCTCGACCACGCCACCGACACCCTCCAACTCCCCACGAACAACGACAACCGCCCGAGCTAGCGGTTCGTACAGCTGGAGCGTGGTGCGAGCCGCGGGTCAGCAGTTCAGGTCGGTGGTGGGGGCGGTGCCTTTCAGGAGGTAGGTTTCGACGGCGTTGTCGACGCAGGCATTGCCTTCGTTGTAGCCGGTGTGGCCGTCGCCGTCGCGGGTGATCAGCACGCCGCTCTCCAGCTGCTCCGCCAGCCCGACCGCCCACGCGTACGGCGTCGCCGGGTCGCGGGTGGTTCCGACGACCACGATCGGCTTCGCGCCGGGCGCCTTGATGGCGTGCGGCTTGTCCTCCGGCTTCACCGGCCAGTTCGCGCAGGCCAGCGACCCCCAGAGCAGGAACGAGCCGAACCGTGGCGAGGCCGCCTGGTACGCCGCCTCCTGCGACTTCGCCTGGGCGATCGAGCTGATGTCGGGGCGATCGACGCAGTTCACCGCGTAGATCACCTCGTTGGCGTTGTTCGAGTACCCGCGCGGGGTGCGGTCGGTGTACTCGTCGGCCAGCGCCAGCAGCCGGGCGCCCTTCCCGGCCAGCCCGTCGAGCACCGCATCCTCGAGCCGCGGCCAGTAGTCCTTCAGATACAGGGGATAGATGACGCCCAGCACGACCATCGCCTGGGTCACCTCGCGCTTGCCGTCGCCCGGGAGCGGGTTGGCGTCGCTGTCGTTGAGCAGCTTGTCGACCTTGGCGAGCACCTCGCCCTTGGTGCTGCCGAGCCGGCAGGAACGCTGCGCGCAGTCCTCCGCGAACGCCTCCAGCGCGGTGTCGAACCCCTTGGCCTGGGCCATGTTGTTCGACTCGGACGACTTCGACGGGTCCACCGCGCCGTCCAGCACGAGTCGGCCGACGTTCTTCGGGAAGAGCTCCGCGTAGGTCGCGCCGAGCAGGGTGCCGTAGGACATGCCGAGGTAGTAGAGCTCGGAGTCGCCGACGATGGCTCGCAGTACGTCGATGTCGCGGGCGGCGTCCTTCGTCGAGACGTGCGGCAGCAGCTCGCCGGAGCGCTGCTCACAGCCGTCGGCCATTGTCTTGGCCTCGGTGTTCAGCTGGTTGATCTCGGCCTCGTTGTCGGGGCTGCCGTCCGCGGCGATGAATTGGTCCAGCTGCTCGGTGTCGAGGCAGCGGACCGGCGTCGACTCGCCCACTCCGCGCGGGTCCCAGCCGACCACGTCGAACTTCCGCAGCAGCGGCGCCCCCAGCACGAACCCGGCCGCGGCAGCGAACTCCTGACCGGAGGCGCCCGGACCGCCCGGATTGATGAAGAGCGTGCCGATCTTGCCGGTGCGATCGCGGGCCGGAACCTTGCGGGCGCGCAACTCGATCGTCTTGCCGGAAGGGTTGTCGTAGTCGAGCGGCACGGTGATGGTCGCGCACTGGTTACCCGAGCCGCAGCGCTCCCAGTCGGGCTGCTGCTGGTAGAACTTCTCGAGCCCCGCGGGGATCGGCCCGGCTGGTCCCTTGGTCGCGGTGCCGCCTGGCTGGGTACTGCTTCCACCGTCGGCGTCCTGCGCCCGGCTGGCCACACCACAGCCCGCTGTCAGGAGCGCCAGGGCTGCCAGCACTGCTGTTGTCCTGCGCGTCTTCACTGCGAGCCGTCTCCCGTACCGTCGCCTGCTCCTGCATCCCGTTCGTCTCCGGTATCCGCCACGGATTCCGGAGCCGGCGCCGCGTCCTCGTGGCTCACCCGTCGCCGCCTGCGGGGCTTCCGCCTGCGAGTGGTCGGGCTCACCTGGTCCGGCTCCGGCGTTTCCACCTGTGCCGGCTCAGCAGCTTCTGCCGAGTCTGCAGCCGGTACGGAGACCTCCGGGGAGTCTGGCAGGCGCTGGGGGTCCTGGAGGTCCACTGGCAGCGGCGCGTCGGGGGTAGTGGTCGGCGACGCCTCGTACTGCTGGCGCGGCGAGCACACGTCGGCGCGGCTGCAGGCACACCTGCGTCCGGAGGCCGCCAGCCGCACCACGACCGTGTCGCTCGGCACGTTGTGCCCGACGACCACGCCGTCCCCCGCCGGCGTCTCAACCGCAGTACCGGTGGCCGGAGCCTTCGCGTTGAACTCCTGGTACAGCGGGTGCTCGTACTTCAGGCAGCACATCAGCCGCCCGCAGGCGCCGGAGATCTTCAGCGGGTTGAGCGGCAGGTCCTGGTCCTTCGCCATCCGGACGCTGACCGGCTCGAAGTCCTTCAGGAAGGTCGCGCAGCACAGGTCGCGACCACACGGCCCGATTCCACCCTGCAGGCGGGCCTCGTCGCGGGCGCCGACCTGGCGCAGCTCGATCCGGGCCCGCAGACCACGGGCGAGATCGCGGACCAGGTCGCGGAAATCCACCCGGTGCGGCGCGGAGAAGTACACGATGACCAGTTGGTCGACGTCCGCGCGGCGGTCCACGAAGTCGATGCCGACCACCTTCATCGGCAGGCCGTGCTCGCGGATCAGCCGCTTCGCGGTCAGCCGGGCGTCGGCCCGGCGCTGCCGGTTCTGCTCGTCGCGGTCCAGGTCGGCCGCGGTCGCGACGCCCTCACACTGCGGCAGCCCACCGATCTCCTCGGTGACGTACTGCGGCGCCCAGACGCACTCGGCGACCTCGGGCCCGTCATCGGTTGGGACCAGCACTTTGTCCCCGACCCGCGGTCTGTACGGGCCGGGGTCCAGGTAGTACAGCCGCCCGTAGCGCTCGAACGACACCGCCATCACCATGCCCACGCCGTCAGCCTACGTGGCGATCAGAGCTTGATCAGCGTTTCGTGCCTCTGACGCTGCCGTCGAGCAGGTCGCCGTCCGGGCCGTAGGCGATGCAGAGCACTTTCCGGTCGCCCTCGTCCCAGCTCGCGGAGTCGGGGTACCAGAAGTCCGTGTCGAGGCGGGATTTGCCGATCTCGATGCCGACATACGCCAGGAACGCCTTGTCGCAGGTCGCCTCGGACGCCTTCACGACCGCCGACTCGCCGGGCCAGGCCTGGGCCGGGAGCGTCTCGACCGCGAACATCTCGGCATCATGCGGCTCGAGGCATACCTCGCGCTCGACCTCGTCGTCGGAACCGACCTCGTCGAAGCATTCCCCGACCGCGAGCTCATCGACGTACGTCGCCGGCACGGACGAGGTAGGCGCTGGCGCTCCGTAGTACTCCTCGCCACTGCCGGTCGAGTCGAGCGCGAACATGATCACGAGCAGGATGGCCCAGCCCGTGGTGACCAGGCTGCCGATCACCAGCCCGGCGACGGCCTGCCCGGTACCGCTCTCCCGGCGCTTCTTGATCTGGACCAGGGCGGCGATGCCCAGCCCGATCGCGATCGGCGCGGTGATCCCGAAGAACAGCCCTGCCAGGCCCGTGACCAGCGCGGCGATCGCGAGAGCGTTCGTCTTGTCCTGCAGGGCACCCGGGTATCCGTAGCCATAGCCGTACGGCGGCGGGTACCCGGGTTGCTGCGGGTAGGGTTGCCAGTTCGGCGCAGGCTGCTGCCCGTACGGCGGGCCCTGAGGCGTCGGCTGATACGGCGAGCCCAGCGGCTGGTACGGCGGCTGTTGCTGAGGTTGCTGGTACGGCGAGGGCTGCTGGTACTGCTCGTAGGGCGAGGGCTGTTGGTAGGACGGCTGGGCCGGCGGCTGCGGGCGTCCGTAGGTGGGGAACTCGCGGGGTGTGTCCTGCGGCCGGATGTCCTGCGGGCGGTTCGGGTCAGGTTGGTTCGGCTCGGGCCGGTACTGGTCCGGACCGGATGGCGGCTGGCTCAAGGCTGCTCCCCAGGGCTCTGCGTCGGATGGTGTTCGAGTGATTGCGACGCAGGCGTCAGCGCTGAGATCCGCGCATGGTGCCGGTCAATTGTTTGCCGAGTTGTCCGACCATGCACAAGACGTTGCCGTCAGCAACGGCACGATCTTCCAGCACGACGTAGTACATGTCCAGGTCCGAGGTCTCGAACGACTTGCCGATGAACGTCGCGAAGGCGGCCGCGCACTGCTGGGTGGCGACCTGGCCCTTCTGCTCGCTGGACAGCCCGGTCAGCGTCGCGCGGACCTTCGCGAAGGCCTCGCCGCTGTGCAGCGCGCCGCAGTCGGCGATCCGGACCACCCGCGGCGTCTGGGCCTCCAGGTCCGCGTCGAAGCACTGCCCCACCTGAACCTCGCTGATCACCGTGGTCCGGCCGATGCCCGCGCGCTGTTCGCCGTACAGGTTGAGGCCCACGGCGACACCGATCGCGATCAGCCAGCACCCGCTGATCACCAGCGCGCTGATCGCCAGCGTTCGTCCACGCGCCCGGGACTTGCGGATCCGCGACAGCGCGATGAACGCCAGTACCGCGGCGACCGGCACAAGCCCCGGCAGGCTGAACGCGAACGCCGCCACGGCATAGCGATCCAGCCGACGTTGCGCTGGGCTCGGCACGCCCTCCAGCCAGGACTCGGCCGGCGGAAGCGGGTTCCGACCGGGCTGGATCGGGGAGGGCGGTTGGGTCATCCAGATCCTTCAGCATCAAACAAATGAATACGCCCGGGTTCCGTTTCACCCGGTCACCCACACATCGCAACGCCCACTACCTTCGTTACATCTCAGTCCGCAACCCAGACGCGTGTCTCACCCGTCGAACACCCGAAAACCTCGCCTGAACATCTCCCCAACAGCGCTCTACCGCCCCGCCCTGAGAAACCCTCGCCCCCGACCGGTACGCCACCCCGTCCCTCCCAACCCGGGGTGCCCTGAACACACCCCGCAACCCACTCAGTGCACGCCCCCGCCGACCCCCGCGCCGCCCGCCGGAGGTTGCGCGCCCTCAGTGGACGCAGCGTCACCGAGAAGGCCGTCCGACGTGCGTGGTGGAGGTCAGCCTTCGAAGAGGGCGATGGTCATGGCTTCGAGGGCGAGGAGCGGGGCCACGTTGCCTTCGATTGCTTCGCGGCAGCCGGTCAGCGCGTCGATGCGGCGGATCGTCTGCTCAGGGCTCGTGCGGCCGGCCAGGTGCTCGATATCCCTGCGCAGTTCCGCGTTGATCAGCTCGGCCCCCGCGCCGGTCTGCAGCACCAGCACGTCGCGGTAGAGCGCCATCATGTCGACCAGCGACCGGTCGAGTACGTCACGTTCCCAGCGCTTGGCCCGGGCCTTCTGCTGGTCCTCGAGCTCCTTCAGCGCCGCGGCGGTCTCCCGCGGCTTCGCGCCCTTCGTCCCCATCCCCAGCGCCTGCTCGAGCTCGGCCCGCTCCTGCTCGTCGACCTTCGCCGCACTCGCCTTGGACTCCGTCTTCGCGGCGTCGACCAGCCGCTGGGCCGCGTTCAGGCACGCCCCGATGTCGCGCAGCTCGAACGGCACCTCGAGCACCTTGCTCCGCCGGCTGCGGACCTCCTCGTCGCGCGCCAGCGCCTTCGCCCGGCCGATGTGCCCCTGCGCCGCCCGGGCAGCGAACCCGGCGAGCTCGGGCTCGACACCGTTCCTCCGGGTCAGCATCTCGGCGACCGCCCCGACCGGCGGCGTCCGCAGTACCAGCAGGCGACAGCGCGACCGGATCGTCGGTACGACGTCCTCGACCGTCGGCGCGCACAACACCCAGACGGTGCGCGGCGACGGCTCCTCGATGCTCTTCAGCAGCGCATCCGCGGCCTGCTCGGTGAGACGGTCCGCGTCCTCGACCACCATCACCTGCCAACGACCCTGCGTCGGGCTCATCGCCGCCCGCCGGACCAGTTCGCGGATCTCGCTCACCCGGATCGACAGCAACTCGGTCCGGATCAGCGACACGTCCGGGTGCGCCCCGCTGAGCGCAGTACGGCAGACCGCGCATTCACCGCAGCCCTGGTTCTCGCACTGCAACGCGGCGGCAAAAGCCCGACCCGCGTTGGACCGGCCGGATCCGGGCGGGCCAGTGATCAGCCATGCATGCGTCATCCCGGCCGTCGCCGCGCCGCTCGCGCCCTTCAGCCGTGCAGTGGCCCCGTCGACAGCTTTCTTCAGTACTGCGACCGCGGGCTCCTGCCCGACCAGGTCGTCCCAAACCGTCATAGCCCCACCTTCGGCAGCATCGGCAGCAAGCGGGCCTGGATCTGCGCGGCGAGCTGCTCGCGGTCCAGGGTCGCGTCGAGAACCAGGTAGTGCTGTGGTTCGGCGGCCGCCAGGTCGAGGAACGCGGTCCGGACCCGCTCGTGGAAGTCGGCGGACTGCGACTCGATCCGGTCCCGCTCCTCGAACCGGCCGAGCCCGCTCTTGGGCGGCAGATCCAGCAGAATCGTCAGGTTCGGCCGCAGATCGTCGGTGGCCCAGCGATTCACCCGCTCGACGTCCGCGAGGTCCAGGTCCCGGCCCGATCCCTGGTAGGCGAGCGCGGAGTCGACGTACCGGTCGGTGATGACGACGGCGCCGGCCTTCAGCGCGGGCTTGATCACCGAGTCGATGTGCTCGGCCTTGTCCGCGGCGTAAAGCAACGCCTCGGCGCGGTGCGAGATGTCGCCGGTGGCGGGGTCGAGCACGATCTGGCGCAGGGTCTTGCCGAGCTCGGTCGCACCCGGTTCGCGGGTCAGCAGGACCTGCTGGCCCTGCTCCTTCAGCCAGCTGACCAGCAGCGCCGACTGGGTGGACTTGCCCGCACCCTCGCCGCCTTCGAGCGCGATGAACAGGCCAGTGGTCGGATACACACCAGGAGTCTTGCCGAAACTGCGGCGCAAGTCGCGCCAGAACGGCACGCCTGGCCGGTCATCCATCTGCCGCCACGCGACCAGCCCGATCACGCCGGCGAGCACGGCCGCGATCAGCATCGTCATCGCAGCGCCGTTGTAGGTGATGGACCTGTCGCCCACCGACAGAGTGTGCTGGCCGATCGCGCCCGCGACGAACGGAGCCACCGCCAGCGTGACCGCGAGCACGGTCCGGACCGCGGACTGGACGAACGCGAACGTCCGCCCGCGCAGGTTGTCCGGTACTTCGAGCCCGAGCAGCGTGTACCCCGAGACCCAGGAAGCTCCCGCGCAGAAGCCGAGCGCGATCGCGATCATCGTGGCGATCTCGATCTGCTGGATCAACGCGAGCCCGGCCAGCCCGATCCCCGAGCCGACCAGCCCCGCGGCGAAGAGGCGCCGGCGGGAGAGGCCGGAGAACAACCGCGGCGCGAAACCCATGCCGAGCGCGAGACCACCGAAGACCGCGCCGAACAGCACGCCGTACCCGGGGTCGCCCGCGTCCAGGTCCTCGACATACGTGCGGCCGAGCCCGATCACGACCGCGCCTGCCGCGAAGGCGCCGGAGATCCCGACGACCAGGCCGCGGACGACCGGAGTACCGGTGACGTACGACCACCCCTCGACCATCGTCCGCCAGATCGTGGGGTGTTCCTCGTGGTCATGGCTGCCGGCCCGGCCGATCTCCGCGACCGAGATGATCGCCAGGCCGGAGACCAGGAAGGTGGCGGCATTCACGTAGACGGCCAGGTCGATCGAGAAGTCGCCGAGACCGCGCGTGACCAGGGTGATCGCGGTGAATATGACCGCCGCCGGCAGCGCAGACCCGTACGTCGTGATCAGGCTGAGCTGGTTCGCGGCCTCCAGGCGGTGCCGGGGCACCAGGTTCGGCACGCTCGCGTCCTTCGCGGGGCCCCAGATCAGGCTGACGATCTCGATCAGCACCGTGGCCACGAGCAACCAGGTCAACGTGCCGACCAGCGGGATCGTGACGAAGAATGCTGCCCGGATCAGGTCGCCCAAGATCATCGTCCAGCGCCGGTCCAGGCGGTCCGCGACCCACCCGGCCACCGGCCCCATCACCAGCGCGGGCAGCACCCGCAGGAACAACACCGCACCGATCGCGAAGTTCGCCGCCTGGTAGTCGTCCCCGGCGAAGTTCTTGGCCATCGCCGTCAGCGCCAACAGCCCGATCCAGTCCCCCAGACTGGACAACCCGAACGCAACCCAAAGCCGCCGGAACGCCCGAATCCGCAACACCGCGCGCAGATCATGCGCCGGTGCAGGATCAGTCAACGGGTCATACACCTCCGGCACGACACGAAGCCTAGTCGGGCGCGTCGACATTCCCCCACGCCACTCCTCCACCGCCGCTCCCATCTGCCCCATGCTCGCTGTGGGAGCAGGCCAGTGGTTGGGAAGTGGATCCTGACCTGGGGACTCTGGGCGCCTAGCTTCGTGGGGTGTCGCGGACTGAGCAGGGGCGGGATCTGGGGACGGTTGGGGTTTGGGCGCCTTGGTGGCTCTGGGAGCAGGAGGGGGAGCAACTAGCGGGGGCTGCGGCTGAGGTGGAGGAGTTGGGGTTCGGGGCTCTGTGGGTGGCGAACGGGCCGGGGATGCTCGAGACGGCGGCGGCGGTGTTGGGAGCGACTGAGCGGATCACCGTCGCGACCGGGATCGTGAATATCTGGGTGCACTCGTCCGAGCAGGTTGCCGCTGGGTATCGGCAGGCTGAGGAGGAGCATCCGGGGCGGCTGCTGTTGGGGTTGGGGAACGGCCCGCGGGAGGCCGCCCAGTGGGCGCTTTCGCCATACCGTGAACTGACGCACTATCTGGATCGACTGGATGCGGCTGGAGTACCGGTCGAGCACAGGATGCTGGCGGCAGTCGGGCCGCGGATGCTGGAACTGGCAGCGGCGAGATCGAGCGGTGCCCATCCGTTCCTCAGTACTCCGGAACACACCGCGCAAGCTCGCGTTGCCCTAGGCAATGGACCGCTGCTGGCTCCGGAGCTGAAGGTGGTCCTGGAGTCGGATCCCGGTACGGCGAGGGCGATTGCCAGGCAGGCGCTGCAGTTCTACCTGAGCAAGCGCGGCTATTCGGGGAACCTGCGGAGGCTTGGGTTCACCGATGAGGATCTGGCGGGCGGCGGAAGCGATCGCCTGGTTGATGCGGTGGTGGCGTGGGGTGATGTGGACGCTGTGATGGGCTGGATCGCCGAGCACCATCAGGCAGGCGCGAACCACGTGGCTGTCCAGGTGCTGAACTGGCAGACGGACGACCCCGACCGCGACAAGCGCCGGCTGCCGCGAGCGCAGTACCGGCAACTGGCCGAGGGGTTGGCGAGCCTCGAACCTCGATGAGCACGGTCAGTGGCGTCCGCCGGGAATCGGCCCGAGCGCAGCCTTCGGTGGCGGCTTGGCACCCTCGACGCGCACGTCGGGGAGCCAGGTGAGCCAGGAGGGCAGGTACCAGTTGCGCTCACCGAGCAGCTTCATCGTTGCCGGGACGAGCATGGAGCGGACGATCGTCGCGTCGATCAGCAGCGCGACAGCGATGCCGAAGCCCATTTGCTGGAAGGCGATGGTGTCGCCCATCGCGAAGCCCCAGAAGACGGCGATGATGATGAGCGCGGCGCCGGTGATGAGGCGGGCTGTCGAGCCGATGCCGAAGGCGATGGCGGCGTCCGTGTCACCCGTCGCCGTGTAGCGCTCACGGATGCGGCTGAGCAGGAAGACCTGGTAGTCCATCGAGAGTCCGAACAGGACGGCGAACAAGAAGAGCGGAACCCAGGCGTCGATCGTCTCGGCCTCGCTCAGCCCCAGGAGCTCGTTGCCGACGCCTTCTTGGAAGACGAGCACGAGCAGCCCGTAGGCCGCTCCGACCGAGAGCAGATTCATGGCGATCGCGGTCGCTGGAACGACGATCGAGCGGAACGCGAGCGTCAGCAGGAGGAAGCTGAGTCCGAGCACGAAGAGGAGCACGAGCGGAAGCCAGAAGTTGACGGTGTCCTGGTAATCGAGTTCCTCGGCGGTGTCGCCGCCGACGTACACCTCGGCGTCAACACCAGCGAACGCGCGGGGGACGACCTCGTCGCGTAGCCCGCGGACGGCCTCGATCGCACCCTCGCTATCTGGGTTGGCCGCGATCGGAACCGTGACACGGGCGACCGTGCCCGCCTCATTCGCTTCGACGACCGGTTCCCCGAAGATCGGGCGGAGCGCGAGTTCCTGCTCGAGCCGAGCCACAGCGCCTTCCAAGGCAGGCCCGCGGACGTCTCCGGCGACCGCGATGTCGACCGGCTCGGTCGACTCCTTCGGAAACTCCTCGCGGAGGAGGAGATAGCCCTGCTTCGACTCGAAGCTGTCGGGAAGCGTCGCCGCCCCCGACGTACCTGTGTCGAGCGCGACCACCGGGGCCGCCAGCGCGAGCAACAGGCCGGCGCCGAGCACGAGGCTGGCGGCAGGGCGGCGCATGACCCGGTGGACGATCGCGCCCCAGAAGCGGCCCTCGCGGCCCGCCTGCTCGGCTGCGCGGCCGAAGAAGGGGATGCGAAGCGCATTCACCCGGTCGCCGAGCAGTGCGAGAACCGCGGGGAGCAGCGTCAGCGCGGCGATCACGGAGACGATCCCGACCAGGATCGCGCCGGCGGCGAGGCTGCGGAAGATCGTGCTCGGAACCAGCAGGAGCCCGAGCATCGCGAGCACGAAGGCGATCCCGCTGAAGAGGACGGCACGGCCGGCGGTGCCGCCCGCAGTGGCGATGGCCTCGAGCTTCGTCTGCTCCCGCAGCCGCTCCTCCCGATAGCGAGAGGGTGAAGAGCGAGTAGTCGATTCCGAGGGCGAGGCCCATGCCGATCAGCATGTTCTGGGTGAAGACGGAGAGGTCGTATGCCTGCGCCAGGAGGGCGACGAGCGCGAGGGCGACCACGATCGAGGCGAGCGCGACCATGACCGGAACAAGGCCCGCGACGACCGTGCCGAAGACGAGCAGCAGGACGAGGAGCGCGAGTGGAGCGCCGAAGAAGAGCTCGCCTTTCTTCAGATCCTCCAGCGAGGCGGCGTCCTCATCGGCGTCCGCCGTCCAGCCGCCGGTCACCGCCGCCCGGTAGCCAGGCTGGTCATCGAGGCGCTGAACCGCGGCGACGACATCGTCCACCTCGTCCTCCCCGTCGCGGCCGAGCGCGACCTGGAGCACCGTCGAGTCCCCGTCCTGCGAAACGAGGCGCCGGTCCTCGCCGTAGGTGACGACGCGGGTCGCCCCGGCCGCGCGCAGCTCATCCGCGAGCGTGTCGACTCGCGCGCGCGTCGCAGCCGCTTCGACCTTGCCGTCCTCGGCCTTCACCACGACGACCTCGCTGATCGCCTCCCCGCTCGCAACCTCCCGGGGAAAGCCCTCCGCGAGGACCCGATCGGCCTCCTTGGACTCGGTCGTCCTCGTGATCTCGGTCTCGCCCTCGAACGCGAGGAGCGTCGCCACCAGCACGAAGGCGCTGACAATGACGACGAGCCACAGCCCGACCACGAGCCACGGCCGGCGGCTACATGCCCGCGCGAGTTTTTCGGTCATGACGCTGACGCTAAGCACGCCTGTGCGGTCTCGCATCGCCCTGCGGGCTCGAACCGCGCTCCGACCAGGGGTGGAGGCCTTCCTACGGCGTCCGGCCCGGAGTGACCACACCGTGGTCGTACGCGAACACGATCGCGGCAGGTCGATCGCGCACACGAAGCTTGGTGAAGATGCTGCCGACACGCGTTTTCACCGTCGCCTCGGCGATGTGCAAGGCCGCGGCGATTTCGGCATTGGTGGCACCGCGCGCCATCAGCCGCAGCACGTCCTGCTCTCGGTTGGTGAGCAGGTCGAGCCGCGCCGCATCCCGTGCCGCCGGGGCAACGACCGTCCGGTACCGCTCGAGCAGCCGCGGCGCGACGGCCGGGTCGAACCAGGCCCCGCCGCCGGCGACCGCACGAACCGCCGCGATCAGATCCTCGGCGGACGAGGTCTTCAGCACGAACCCAGCGGCGCCGGCCTCGATCGCCCCCCACAGCACTTCGTCTTCACCGAAGGTCGTGAGCACGAGGACGACGAGGGGGTTCTCGGCGGCGCGCAATCGCCTCGTCGCGGCGATACCGTCGAGGGCCGGCATGCGAATGTCCATCAGGACGACGTCCGGGCGCAAGCCGGGCAGCTCCTCCACCGCCTGCCTGCCGTCGGCGCACTCGGCCACGACCTCGAACCCGTCCGCAGGCGAGAGGATCCGCGCCAAGCCACCGCGCACGATCGCCTGGTCGTCGACGAGAGCAACGCGGATCATGGCATTCGCGGACCTCCCTCTGGTAGCTCGTTGTCGACCGTCAGCGGAAGCCGGCAGCTCAGCTGCCAACCGTCGGGCGTCGGCCCGGCCACCAGGTCGCCGCCGAGCGCGCTCGCCCGTTCCCCCATACCGATCAAGCCGTACCGAGGTCCCTCGGGATCAGTCGCCCGTACGGTGGCGACGGGTCCGGAGGTCTCGGCCACCAGACGAACGTCCCCGTCTGACAGCTCGAGCCCGAGAACGGTTTGCGCGCGCGGCGCGTGCCGAGCAGCGTTCGCCAGCGCCTCCTGGGCGATCCGGTAGAGCGCGACGCCCATCCCGGGTGAAATCCGAGCGAAGTCTCCTCGCATTCGCAGCTCGACGGCGAGACCCCCGGCCCGAGCCTGGTCGACGAGCGCGGGAATCTCCTTCGTCGATGGGAGCGGCGGTGCCACTCCCGCCTCGTCGTCGTGACGGAGCAGCGTGACCGTACGCCGCAACTCCTCCATGCTGAGGCGGCCCACCTCCTCGGCCGATCGCAGCGCTTCCTCGGCGGACGCCAGGTCGCGGCGCAGCACGTGCCGGGCACTCGTGACCTGGAGCATCACGGCAGCCAACCCATGCCCCACGAAGTCGTGGACGTCACGAGCGATCCGACGGCGCTCGGCCAGCAGCGCCTGCTCGGCCAGCTGACGCCGGGTGCCCTCGAGCTCGACCACGAGTCGATCCTGGCGCGCGACCGCACGACCGACGACCCAGATGAAGACTATCGCCACCAACCAGATACCGACGGCGACCTCCATCGGATCCTGGACCAGGGCCACCAGCACCGGCGTGGCCGCTGCGAGCACACCGAGCGACGCCGCCGCCCCGAGCGACCGAGACCAACGCGCGGCCGCGAAAGCGAGCAGGGCGACATTGAACATGACCGGCTCGAGCTGTCCGGAGCGCTGTGCCACGACGACCGGGACGAATACGCCCACCGAAATGGCGGCGAGCGGCACATTGGGGGCGAAAGCCCACAGGCCGAAAGCGGCGACCGGCACCGCCGCCAGGACGATGTCGGCGGCCGAAGACGGCTGCGTGATCGCCGCGACGAGGCCAAACGCCAGAGAGAACAACGGCACAACGCGGCGTAGGCCGTCAGCTTCGAACCAACCTCGAGCTGAACCCTCTACCACAAGCAGACTGTACTGCGCGACTCTTGACATCGACATCATCCGCGAGGCGAGCACGCCGCCCCGATCATGGTGGATCGGCGGGCGGAGTGAGCTCAGGACCTTGGCCGGGGACTGCGTCGGGAGGTTCGTAGGATCGTCGTGTCCGTGACGCCGTTCATGCTGACCGCGATCCCCACTGTCCGAGCGCGAACCGCGTCCCCTCCCAGTCCTCGAACATCGACCACGAGCCGAAGTGCATTTCCGCGGGCGGCGCTGGGAAGCGCACGCCTCGCCCAGTCAGTTCGGCGTAGGTCTGCTCGATGTCGTCGCACGTCAGGAATACATTCGAGTGCGGCAGCGCGTCGGACACCTGACGCCTCGGCTCGTCGCTGGGACGACGGCTCAGCACGAGCACTACCGAGCGATCGGGCGCCTCGACCTCAATCCAGCGCTCGTCACCGTAGACCTCGTCCAGGACCAGGTCGAACCCGATTGCGCCGGTCCAGAACTGCTTTGCCCGCTCCTGATCGTCGACCGGAACGATGACCTTGGCGACTCCAGTGATCATCGAGAACCCCTTTCAGCAGTCATTACCTCGGGCCCGCGACGACCCGATCTCCACCCGGCCTTCGTCTCCGAATTGATGCGGGAACTGGTCGACTCTTTCGTCGCCGGCCCGCCGGCTTCACCCAGCGATCTCCTCCGGCCCGCGACCGACCTTTTCGGGGGATCTCGGTCGCTCTCGCCATGCCGCAGACGCTGCCACCGCCGGAGCGGTTCCGCATCAGCCCACGGGCCCGAGCTACGCTCCGACTCCAGGTGGAGCGGCGCCGCCGCCGTGCTGTACCTGGTCCGGTCAGGAGAGGCAGACCACCACTTTGCCGAGGGCTCGTCCCTCACCGACGTGAGCAAGCGCGGCGGGAACCTCGTCGAGCGCGAAGGTGCGGTGGATGTGGATCCTGATCTCTCCAGCAACGCAGAGGGCAGCAAGCGGCTCGAACTGGGCCGGCCCCTCCTTGACGGCGAGGATCCCAATTGCGCGACCGGTGAGCCGCCCAACCAGCCAGCCGACGGTGAGCACGCGCAGCAGCGTGGGCACCGACCCACCCGCACTCCGATACGTGCCGCTGGGTGCCAGCGCACGCCGGTAGGCGAACACCGACCGATGCGCGACCAGGTCCAGGATCAGGTCGTACGGCTGGCTGGTCCGGGTGAAGTCGTCCCGGCGATAGTCGATCACGTTGTCCGCGCCGACCGACCGCATGAAGTCCAGCTTGGACGCGTTGTCGACCCCGGTGACGTGAGCACCGAGCCGTTTGGCGAGCTGAATCGCGAAGGATCCCGACCCTCCGCCAGCGCCGTTGATCAGCACCCGCTGACCCGCCACGGCCCTACCCGTGCCCTGCAGAGCGATCGCGCCCGCCTGCGGGATGGTCGACGCCTCAGCGAACGTGAGCCGGGCTGGCTTGTGGGCGAGTGCGGATTCCGGCGCGAGCGCGTACTCCGCGAAGCCACCCATCAGCGTGAGGTTGTCGCCATACACCTCGTCCCCGGGTCGGAACCGGGTCACCCTCTCCCCGACGTCGTCGACCAGGCCGGCGATGTCCGATCCGAGCGTCCTGCGAGCCGGGAAGCGCAGCCCGCCGATCCGGGCGTACGCGGGCGATCCGCGCAGGCACTCCCAGTCGCTGAGGTTGACTGAGGTCGCCGCGATCTTCACCCGCACCTGGCCGGCGGCGGGCGAGGGTACCGGGACGTCCTCGACCCGCAGCACATCGGGAGACCCGTACCGGTCGTAGACGACCGCCTTCACGCCCGCCCCGCGGCCCACCTGGTCATGGCGGCAACGTAGCAGCGCAGGTCGAAGGGATCACGTTGGACGAACGGACGGGGACTAGCCCGGCCCAGCTCGTCCCCCCGCTCAGACCGCCTACAGCTGTTATCGGACCTTGGTGAACCTGACCGACAAGCTCGCTGGTGCGGTGTGGAGTTCGTACGTGCCTGGGAGGGCTGGGCCGCAGGAGTTGGAGCCGATGCCTGCTTGGGCCAGGTCCAGCGTCACGTACGTCGTGTCGCCGGCTACCAGGTCGGGAGTGTGCTTGGCGTTCTGTAGGTCGGCGGTGGTCCAGTTGCGGACTGTTAGGCCGAACAGGGTTGGGGCCGCCTCGATGCGGAGCGGGCCTGCTACTGCCCAGCGGGTGTCAATGTGGTGGCCGTTCTCCTGGGGGCGGACGTAGGGGGTCTGGAGCTCGTCCACCGAGGCGGAGTACTTGCCGACGGCCGCGGCGGCGCGGGTGTCGACGTATGCCTCGCTGGGACCGGTGCCGAACCATTCGACCGCGTCTACTCGCGGTAGCTCGAAGGTGATGCCCAGGCGCGGCAGTGTTGCCGGGAACTGGCCTTCGGGCTCGATGGAGAGGTCCAGGCCGAGTGAGCCGTCCGCGACGTGGGTGAAGCGCCAGGTGGCGACCAGACCCCACTGGAGCGCAGGCGGCGCAGTACGGGTGACTACCTCCCAGGCGCCCTCGTGGACGCCCTCGGACACCACGCGGTGCTGCACGCGGTGCAGGCCCGCTTCCTTCCAGGCGTCTGCGACTCCAGGGATCGCGTCGTTGTCGGTCGGAGCGCGCCAGACGTCCAGGCGCAGGTTCCGGATCGGCAGTTCGCCCAGGCTGATGCCTGCAGCGCTAGCAGTACCGCCCTCGCCCACTGCCTCGGCATTGGCGTGCCGGGCCTCGCCACTGACCCCTGCAGCCTCCGCAGTGTCGCCGGCGTGCCGCGGCCGCTCACCAGTCGGTACGTCGAGCCGCACCTGGCCCCACGCGACCCGGTGACCGGCCTCGGCCCAGGACGTTCCTTCAGTCAGCTCAGCCGTCACGGTCAACCAGGTGTCCGGCTGCCCGGCCTTCTGCTGCTCAGCAATGCCCGGAGGCAGTTCCACCGAGGCAGTCTCAGCCGGAGCAATCGCAGGCACCGGGAGAGTCCCACTGCCGACCTGCTCGCCGCCGATCTCGGTGACGATCCGGAAGGTCAGGTGGCTCGTGTCCAGCACCTCGTAGCGGTTGGTGATGCTGATGCCGCCGTTGCCGTCCGCGGTGATCACCAGCGGCTCGATCACCTTGGTGTACTCGAGCATGCCGGGCGACGGCGTACGGTCCGGGAACAGCAGCCCGTCGCAGACGAAGTTGCCGTCGTGGATCTCCTCGCCGAAGTCCCCGCCGTACGCGTAGAACTCCTGGCCGTCCACCGAGGTCCGCAGGCCGTGGTCGATCCACTCCCAGATGAAACCGCCCTGGCAGCGCGGGTACTTCTCGAACACCGCACGGTAGTCCGACAGCCCGCCCGGCCCGTTGCCCATCGCGTGCCCGTACTCGCACAGGATGAACGGCAGCCCCCGGTACGACGAAGGGTCCTCGCCGATCGCGGCAACTCCCTCAGGCGAGGTGTACATCTGCGAGTAGATGTCGACGAACTCCGCCTGCGTGTCCCGCTCGTAGTGCACCGGCCGGGACGGATCCCGGTCGTGCGCGAACTCGTACATCGCGCGCAGGTTGTCGCCCATCCCACACTCGTTGCCGAGCGACCAGATCACGATGCTCGGGTGGTTCTTGTCCCGCTCGACCATCCGGCGCATCCGCCCGACCAGGTCGTCCTGCCAGCGCGGGTCCATCACCGGGTTCGGCAGCGCGGGCGGCTCCGGCTCGTACCCGAACCCGTGCGTCTCCAGGTCGCACTCGTCCACCACGTACAGCCCGTACTCGTCGCACAGGTCGAGGAAGTGCGGGTGCGGCGGGTAATGACTGGTCCGGACCGCGTTGATCCCGGCCCGCTTCATCAGCAGTACGTCGTCGAGCATGTCCTGCTCGGTCAGGGCGCGGCCGCGGTCCGGGTGGAACTCGTGCCGGTTGACCCCGTTGAAGAGCAACCGGTTGCCGTTCACGGTGAGCACGCCGTCCACGATCGCGACCGTGCGGAACCCGATCCGCAGCCGGACGTCACCACCCTCGCTCCGCAGCACAGCGTCGTACAGGCGCGGGCTCTCGGCGCTCCACGGCTCGACCTCAGGCACCGGAGTGTCGAAGCCGGTCGGGAACTCCAGTCCCAGCTCCGGTACTACGACGGTGCCGGGTACGTCCGAGTCGACCTTCAGCGTACCGGTGCCGTCCACGTAGGACGCGTGCACGAAGACGTCGGTCGGGGCGGACGGCTTGAGCGCGAGCAGGTTCAACTCGCGGAAGATCCCGGACAGCCACCACATGTCCTGGTCCTCGACGTAGCTGCCGGCCGACCACTGGTGCACCCGGACCGCAATCCGAATCTCCTTGCCGGGGGCAACCAGCTCGGTGAGGTCGAACTCGCTCGGAAGCCGCGAGCCGGAGGACCAGCCGACCAGGTTCCCGTCGACGTGGACGGCGAACCGCGAGTCGACTCCCTCGAACCGCAGTACCACCCGCGACCCGTCCCAGTCCGCCGGGACCGTCACGGTGCGGACGTAGTCCCCGGTCGGGTTCGCCGTCGGAACGTGCGGCGGCTCCAGCGGGAAGGGGTAGACGACGTTCGTGTACGCCGGGGCGCCGTACCCGTTCAACTGCCAGTGACCGGGCACGGTGATCGTGTCCCAGGCCGACGTATCCGGGTCCTTCAGGTCGTCCGGCGACTCGGCCAGACTCGGCGAGAGCCGGAAGCTCCAGTCGCCGCTCAGCGAGATCCGGGCAGAATCATCGTCCAGCCGCGCCCGCGGGGGCAGCACACCAGCACCGGGCGCGAAGTCTTCGACGTAACTGTGGTCATGGGTCACAGACATCGACCCTACGACTGATCCGTTCACGAATCCACACCGATGAACAAATATGGACAGATCCTGATACTGCGAACCTCCTCCACCGGTCGCTCCGACCCACCGGGTCTGCTCGGGAATCGGGTCGCGGCGTCGACGTAGGCGTGGGATTGGTTGATCCAGCGGACGGCCACCACTCAGCAACCTCGCCGATAGGTCCCGGGCCAGGCGTCGCCAGGCGTCGCGCCAGAGGGGCGGGTGCGGTTAGTGAGTGCTGGCGGTCCGAGCCACTCCACCAGCCACCGCGACCGTCCAGGCGTCTTGTCAGCCGAGCGCCTGTGGTGGGTCCGAACACCATGCCGGGACCTCGGACAACAAGTGGGGACCCCGCTGCGGGGTTCGTCGCCGCGGTCGCTGAGACATGGGGAGTCGTCGTCGCGGCCGGACAAGCAACAACGTGTCCGAGGTCCCGATTTGGTGTCCTCCCCCCCCCGCGCCCCCGCAGCGAACGACCGCAGGATCGAGGTTCAGCTGTCGAGGCCGGGCCAGTGCCTCGACGACCTCGTCGACATGGGTGCGGAATGCCTGGCCTTCGGCAGCAGGCCGAGTGTCGCGTGCGCGAGTTGCGCATGGCCGAGGACCCCTGCCCCGGTCGTCTGAGTCGACAGGTGAGGCTGAAGCCGGTCGCTGTGGTCAGCCAGAACGGGTTTCACGAGCCGCGAGGAGGAGCGGCGAATCCAGGGTGGGCGGGAGTGAGCGGCGGGGCAGGAACTAGCTGCTGCAGTTGCAGCAGAGGCCGACAAGCGCGACCTGCTCCGGCGCTAGTTGGAAGCCGAGTTCGCGCGACAGCTTCCGGCGGACCGGGTCGAGGATGTCGCCCGCGACGTCGAGCACCGTGCCGCACTCGCTGCAGCGGAGGTGGAGGTGGCGCGGTGCCAGCTCGCCCGCCAGGTGGTACGTCGTGCCGGCGCGACCCAGGTGCACGTGGGTCACCAGGCCGAACTCGCCGAGTGCGTCGAGGGCCCGGTAGACCGTCGCGCGGTGGATGCCTGGCCGCAGTTGCTCGGCTCGTTCGCCGATCTGCTCCGCGCTCAGGTGCTCCTCGGTGCTCGCCAGCACCTCAACAACGGCGAGCCTGGCCGGCGTGACCCGCTCGCCCCGTTCGCGGAGGCGTTGCGCGGTGACCTCGGCCGGGCCCTTCGCAGTACCGGACATCAGGACTTCTTGGCCGCGGTCTTCTTCGCCGTCGTCTTCTTGGCAGCGGCCTTCTTCGTCGGGGTCTTCTTGGCCGCTGTCTTCTTGGTGGCGGTCTTCTTCGCCGTCGTCTTCTTGGCAGCGGCCTTCTTGGCCGTCTTCTTCACCGGTCCACGGGCCCGCTTGTCGGCGAGCAGCTCGGCCGCGCGCAGCAGCGAGATCGTCTCGACCGAATCGTCCTTGCGCAGCGTCGCGTTCGTCTCGCCATCGGTGACGTACGGGCCGAAGCGGCCCTCCTTCACCACCACCGGCTGACCGGACGCCGGGTCCTCGCCCAGCTCCTTCAGCGGTGGTGCCGCGGCGCGACGGCCGCGTTGCTTCGGCTCGGCGTAGATCTTCAGCGCTTCCTCGAGGGTGATGTCGAACATCTGGTCCTCGGTCTGCAGCGACCGTGAGTCGGTGCCCTTCTTCAGATACGGCCCGTAGCGGCCGTTCTGAGCGGTGATCTCGTCCCCGGACTCCGGGTCCTTGCCGACCACGCGCGGCAGCGACAGCAGCTTCAGCGCGTCGTCGAGGGTGACCGAGTCGAGCGACATCGACTTGAGCAGCGAGCCGGTCCGCGGCTTGGCGGACTTCGGGGCGTCCTCGGGCAGCACCTCGGTCACGTACGGGCCAAACCGGCCGGCCTTGGCGACCACCTTGAGACCAGTGTCCGGCGTCTGGCCGAGCTCGAGCTCGACGCCGGAGGGCTGGCTGAGCAGCTCGCGGGCCCTCTCGACGGTCAGCTCGTCCGGCGGCAGGTCCTCCGGCACGTTGGCGCGCTGCTCGTCCTTGTCCTCGACGTACGGGCCGTAGCGGCCGACGCGCACCACGATCCCGCTATCTGCCGGGCCGACCGGGAAGGTCGACATTTCCCTGGCATCGATGTCACCGAGATCACTGACCATCGACTGCAGGCCCTCGATGCCGTCGTCGCCGAAGTAGAACCGGCCCAGCACCCCTTCGCGCTGCAGATTCCCGGCCGCGACGTCGTCCAGCACGTCCTCCATCGACGCGGTGAACGCGTAGTCCACCAGCCGGGTGAAGTGCTCCTCCAGCAGCCGGACCACCGCGAAGGCCAGCCACGCCGGAACCAGCGCGTTGCCCTTCTTGTAGACATAGCCGCGGGCCTGGATGGTGCCCAGGATCGACGCGTACGTCGACGGGCGGCCGATCTCGCGCTCTTCCAGCTGGGCGATCAGCGTGGCCTCGGTGAAGCGGGCCGGCGGCTTCGTCTCGTGACCGGAGGCGATGACCTCGGTCGCGGGCAGCACGTCGCCCTCGCTCACGTCCGGGATCTGCGTCTCGCGGTCGTCGGTCTCGGCGGACGGGTCGTCCGCACCCTCGACGTACGCCTTCAGGAAGCCGTGGAAGGTGATCACCCGGCCGGACGAGGTGAACTCGCAGCTTTCACCCGTCGAGGCCCTGGCGTCGATCTTGATCGAAACGCTGTTGCCGACCGCGTCCTTCATCTGCGACGCGACCGTCCGCATCCAGATCAGCTCGTAGAGCCGGTACTCGGCGCCGCTCAGCCCGGTCTGCGCCGGGGTCTGGAAGTGCTCGCCGGCCGGCCGGATCGCCTCGTGCGCTTCCTGAGCATTCTTCACCTTGGAGGTGTAGACCCGCGGCTTGTCCGGCAGGTACGACGCGCCGTACAGCTCGCGGACCTGCGCCCGGGCCGCGGTGATCGCGGTGTCGGACAGCGTCACCGAGTCGGTACGCATATAGGTGATGTTGCCGTTCTCATACAGCCGCTGCGCGATCTGCATCGTCTGCGAGGCGGACATGTTGAGCTTGCGCCCGGCCTCCTGCTGCAGCGTGGTGGTCCGGAACGGCGCGTACGGCTTGCGGGTGTACGGCTTCGACTCGATCGAACGGACGGTGAAGGAGGAGTCCCGCAGCGCCGCGGCCAGCGCGGTGGCGGTCGACTCGTCCAGGTGGACCGTGTTCTGGCTCTTCAGCTCGCCGGTGGAGGCGAAGTCACGGCCCTGCGCGACGCGCTTGCTGTCCACCGAGACCAGCCGGGACGGGAACAGCCGCGGCGTCTTGCCCTCGCCGGCGTCCAGGGTGGCGTCCAGGTCCCAGTACGAGGCGCTGCGGAACGCGATCCGCTCGCGCTCCCGGTCGACCACCATCCGGATCGCGACGGACTGGACGCGGCCCGCCGACAACTTCGGCATGACCTTCTTCCAGAGCACCGGCGAGACCTCGTAGCCGTACAGCCGGTCCAGGATCCGCCGGGCCTCCTGGGCGTCGACGAGCGCGTCGTTGATGTCGCGCGCACTGCCGACCGCGTCCTGGATCGCCTTCGGCGTGATCTCGTGGAAGACCATCCGCTTGACCGGGATCTTCGGCTTCAGTTCGTCCAGCAGGTGCCACGCGATGGCCTCGCCCTCGCGGTCCTCATCTGTGGCGAGGTAGAGCTCGTCGGCGTCCTTGAGCAGGTCCTTGAGCTTGCGGATCTGCGCCTTCTTGTCCGCCGGTACGACGTACAGCGGGTCGAAGTGGTCCTCGATGTTGACCCCGAGCCGCGCCCAGGGCAGGCCCTTGTACTTGGCCGGGATCTCGTCGGCGCCCTTCGGCAGGTCGCGGATGTGGCCGAAGCTCGACTCCACCACGTACCCGGACCCCAGGAAGCCGGCGATCATCCGCGCCTTCTTCGGCGACTCGACGATCACCAGCCGTCGTCCGGTCGACGTCGCCGCCGACCCGGGTGCTGCCTTGGTCCCAGATGCCCCTGCCACTGCGCTCCTTGCTCTTGCCACTCTCGTCCTGCCCCACAACGTCTGCGGCCGGACCGCCCATTCCCCAGGCAGACCTTTGACACAGACCGACCCGTCCGAGGACAGAGTACGGCCGACAGCAACGCATTTCTCAACGCACGGTAAACGCTCGGAGCGTCGAGACCCTCATCAGCGTTTCAGAAAGTGGTCACGAACCCCGTCCCCCGCGCGTCGCGGGCGCCCCGCCGGACGCCCGAAATCCACCCCCATTTCCCGCGCTCGCGGTCCGGCCGCGGACCGGGGTGTGAGATGCACCTCGGCCCGCGGAGACCTCGTCATCTGACGAACTTCACGTCCGGATACCTCGGGGACTCCTGCACCAGCAGTCGCTGCGGACGTCCCTTCAGGAACTTGTCGAAGTGTGCGCCGAGATACGCCCGCTGCGCAGCCACACTCCGCTCCGGGTCCACCGTCCCGAGCGACGCGATCACCGTCTCGTCCGGTACGCCGTACGCGCGCGCCACGGCCGGTACGGAGAACTGGTAGTCGGCGAAGGCACCGTGGGTCCCGGCCGGAATGCCCAGGTCCAGCTTCCAGCCGCGCTGGTTCTTCCAGAAGCTGGTCCAGGACGGGTCGTTCAGCTCGGAGCCGGGTTGCGGCAGGTGCGAGTGCCCCTGCCCGCCGAACAGCAGGAACGGCCGGTCCAGCCCGCGCTTGGCGACCTCGCTCAGCACACCGTCCGGGAAGCCGTACTGCATGGTTCCGTCCAGATTCGCTCCGACGTCGATCCGCCGGTCGACGAGCATCGCCTCAGCAGCCGCGAAACCGCCGAGCGAGTAGCCGAACATGCCGATCCGCCGCAGGTCCGTCGCCCGCGTCAGATTCCGCGGCAGACGGCTGAGGTTGTCGAGCACGAACCTGGTGTCGGCGACCCGGACGGCCGCCGCCTTCTGGATGGCGTCCGCCGGTACGACGGCCGGCGCGACCCGCCCGCCCGGGAACTCCACCGGCGCCTCCCCGGTGTGGTCCATCGTCACCACCACGTACCCCCGGCTGACCAGGTCCTCGACGTGGTTCGTGCCCAGCAACCGCGAAGTCCCGAAGCCCGGGGAGTACAGGATCACCGGGTACCGCCCGAGGGAGCGAACACCGGTCCGCGCGTGCGTCGGCGTACCGGCATAGTCGATCCTTCCGGGCTTCAGGCCGAGCACTGCGCCCACCTCGTCGGCCAGCGGTGCGGCCACGTGTGGAGGCGCGTACGGAGCGCGCGGACCGTGGGCGCCCGGCAGCGCCGGGTACCAGACGCTGATCATCAGCTCACGCTGCCGGCCAGGCATCCACGCATCAGCCCGGGACTTGTCGACCAGGTGCAGTTCGGTGGTCCCGATCGGATACGGCCCGGTCGGCTCCGGCAACACCAGCCGGTACGCCGTGGGCGCCGCGGCGGCTGATGTCGGTGGAGACGCACCGGCGGCCTGTGGAACGGCGGCAGCGGTGACACCGGCGGCGAGCAGGGCAAGCAGGGAACGTCGATTGATTGTCGTCATCCCTCGACCCTGCCCGCCACCGTTGTCAGCGCGAATCACCCAGGAGACGGACCCGCCCCTCCCAAAGGTTGATTCAGCGGACGAACGTCACCTCGGCGAAGTCCGGGGACTGCTCGCGGAGGAGTCGCTGGGGCTTGCGCTGGAGGAACTGGTCGAAGAGGGCGGTCACGTACGCCCGTTGGGCCTGCACGCTGCGGTCCGGCTCGACCGTGCCGACCACGGCCTTCACTCCCGTCGCACCCTCGTCTCAACTTCATGATGACCACTCGGCGACGGATCGGGTCCGATCTAGTGACAAAGCCCGACCTGGTGAGTTATCAATAGCGCAATCCTGTTCATAGATGCGTGAAGTGAGGCACTCGTGAGCATCTTTGTCCGCGTTAAACGTTCAGCCCTTCTCACCGGAACATCCCTGGCTCTGGTCGCGGGTGCCTTGGTCAACGCAGTCGGCGCGGGACCCGCTGCCGCCGGCTCCACCGAGGCCGCCGCCGGCGACACCTCCCTGGGCGCGGTGACCGCCTTCGCCGCCGAGACAGCGCAGTACACGCTGACCGCCGGGACCGCGAAGGTCCGCGTGGTCTTCCTCAAGGACGACGTGTTCCGGATCTGGCTCGCGCCGGACGGCACCTTCACCGACCCGGCGAACACCCCGCCGACCGACCCGACCGCCCCGGCGTCGAACATCGTCGCCAAGACCGACTACGCGAAGCCGAAGACGTCCTGGCGCGACCGGGGCAGCTACTACTCGCTCAAGACGGACGCCATCGAGGTACGGGCGACCAAGTCGCCGCTGCGCTTCTCCCTGTACCGGGCGAACGGGCAGCAGGTCTGGTCCGAGACGGCTCCGCTGTCCTGGAACGACACCTCTACCACCCAGTCCCTGAGCCGCGGGGCGAACGAGCAGTACTTCGGCGGCGGGATGCAGAACGGCCGCTTCTCGCACCGCGACCAGACCATCACGGTCGCCCGCGACTTCAACTGGGAGGACGGCGGCAACCCGAACGCCTCTCCGTACTACATGAGCACCGCCGGCTACGGCGTACTGCGGAACACGTTCGCGCCGGGCAGCTACAGCTTCACCGACCCCGTCGTCACCAAGCACGACGAGAAACGGTTCGACGCGTACTACTTCGTCGGCGACCTCAAGACCTCGCTGGACCGCTACACCGAGCTCAGCGGCCGCCCGTTCATGCCGCCGATCTACGGCCTCGAGTACGGCGACTCCGACTGCTACAACCGTGGGCACTACGCCACCGACCCGGATACCAGCAACGACTGGAAGGTCCACCCGGAGAAGGTGACGACGCTGGACGCGGTCAAGGTGGCGCAGAAGTTCCAGGACGAGGACATGCCCGGCGGCTGGATGCTGGTCAACGACGACTACGGCTGTGGCTACTCCGACGACACCGACTCCGAGCAGGTCGACGGCACCTGGTGGGGCAAGCGGGAGATCCCCGCGCTCAAGCAGACCGGTGACGAACTGCGCCAGCGGAACATCCAGATGGGCCTGTGGACGCAGTCGTCCCTCGACCGCCAGCCGGCCGAGGTGGGCGAGGCCGGGGTCCGGGTGCGCAAGCTGGACGTCGCCTGGGTCGGCCCGGGGTACCGGTACGCGCTCAGCGCCTGCGACACCGCGCACGACGGCATCGAGCAGTACAGCAACGCCCGCGGCTACGCCTGGATGGTCGAGGGCTGGGCGGGTGCGCAGCGGTGCGCGGTCCAGTGGACCGGCGACCACAGCGGCTCGCTCGACGCGATCAAGTGGCAGATCCCGGCCATCACCGGTTCCGGCAACTCCGGGATCGCCTACAGCGCGGGTGACGTCGACGGCATCTTCGGCGGCTCCCCGACCAGCTACACCCGGGACCTGCAGTGGAAGGTGTTCAACCCGGCCTTCATGACGATGTCCGGCTGGGCGACCCCGGCGTACAAGCAGCCGTGGACGTACGGCGAGCCGTACACCTCGATCAACCGCAAGTACCTCAAGCTGCGCGAGCGTCTGCTCCCGTACTTCTACTCGTACGCCGCCGAGGCGCACCGCACGGGTGCTCCGCTGAACCGCTCGCTGGTGCTGGAGTACCCGAAAGACCCGAAGACCTGGGACGACACCACGAAGTACGAGTTCCTGGCCGGTAAGGAGTTCCTGGTGGCGCCGATGTGGGGCGCCGACGAGGTGAAGAGCGGCATCTACCTGCCCAAGGGCAACTGGGTGGACTACTGGACCGGCAAGGTCTACCAGGGCCCGACGACCGTCAACGGGTACCACGCGAAGCTCGACACGCTGCCCTTGTTCGTCAAGGCCGGCGCGGTGGTCCCGATGTGGAAGAGCGGCATCAACTCGGCCGCGGAGCAGGCCTTCGGCGATCGGCTCACCATCGACGTCTACCCGCAGGGCAAGTCGTCCTTCTCGCTCTACGAGGACGACCGCGTCACCCGCGACTACAAGCAGGACAAGTCCGCCACGCAGCAACTCGAGGTGAGCGCACCCGTCTCGGCTCGCGGCGACGTGACCGTGAAGATCGGCGCCAGCCACGGTTCGTACACGGGCAAGCCGGGCGCCCGGCCGTACGAGCTGACCGTCCACACCGGCACCGCACCGCGCGACGTCACCGTGGACGGGAGCAAGCTGACCAAGCTGGTCAGCAAGAACGCGTACCTCGCGGCCTCCACCGGTTGGTACTACGACAACGGCGTGGTGCTGGTGAAGACGGCATCACTGTCGACCTCTCGTGATGCCACCGTGCGGCTGGACGACACCACCTCGGTCGGCGGCGGCAAGGCGGTCTCCGACACCTTCGGCACCCCTGAGCTCTCCTCGCCGTCCCTGTGGAACGCCCCGGGCCAGGCCACCGAGGTCACCGCCACCTTCAAGAACGCCGGTACGACGGCGATGCGCGACGTACGGCTGGCTCTCGACCTGCCGGACGGGTGGACCGCCACCGGAACGAGCACCTTCGCCAAGGTCGACCCGGGCGAGACGGTCAGTACGAAGCTGGCGGTGACTCCTGCCGCCGCGGTGAAACCGGCCAGTTTCACGCTGCGGCTGGACGCGTCGTACAAGGTGGACAGCGCCGCGTACACCAACAGCGCGGTGGCCACGGCACAGTTGCCCTACGCATCCTTGTCGCAGGCGGCAAACGTTGTCGGCGTGAGCGACGCGTCGAGCTTTGCCCAGGGCAACTTCGACGGATCGGGCAACAGCTTCAACGGCGAGGCCCTCGCCGCGGCCGGCTACACACCGGGGGCGAAGGTCACCGTGCAGGACGCCGAGTTCACCTGGCCCACGGGCGCTCCGGGAACGCCCAACCTGGTGAAGAACCAGCCAGCCCCGATCCTTGTCTCCGGCACCGGTTCTCACCTTGCCCTGCTGGGCGCGGGAGCGAGCCTGAACGCCAAGGGGAGCGTCACCGTCATCTATACCGATGGATCCGAGTCGCAGGCTCCGTTCCAGTTGCCGAACTGGTGTTGCCAGGACCCGGCCACCGGCGGCGCCAAGCTCGCGGTGTCGGTGAAGGGCCGGTACACCCCGGCCGGTCTGGCCAACACCACAACGGATTACCGGGTCTTCTACACCGCTGTAGCCCTGGATCCGGGCAAGACGGTGAAGGCGATCAAGCTGCCCGGCGGCGGCCTCGGCTTCTTCGCCGCGACCATCGCGGACAAGCCGCTACCACCGGCACCCACCGGGCAGCCCTGGGTGAGCGACCTGGAGTGGATCGACTCGAGCAACGGCTGGGGACCGGTCGAGCGGGACAAGAGCAACGGCGAGGATGGCGCGGGTGACGGCGGCCCGCTCACGCTGGACGGCACGCAGTACTCCAAGGGGCTCGGAACCCACGCACCGTCGTCGGTCAGCGTCCGGCTCGGTGGCAACTGTTCGGCCTTCACCGCGAAGGTCGGGGTGGACGACGAGATGGAGGATCGTGGCAAGGTGAGCTTCAAGGTCGCCGTCGACGGTGTGGCGAAGTACACATCGGATCTGCTCACCGGAACGTCGCCCACCGTGCCTGTCACGGTCGACGTGACCGGTGGTCAGGTACTGACGTTGCAGGTCACCGACGCCGGTGACGGCGTCACCAGCGACCACGCCGACTGGGCGGATGCCCGCCTAACCTGCGGAAGCAACTGACACATCCGACTTTCGGCTGGACTTTCCCTGAGCACCCCCGGAACCCACCTGATCGCCGTCCCAGGGGACGGTACAGGTGGGTTCCGGTGGTAACCCGCCCCTTCTCCATGACAGGGTCTGACCTGGCAGGACCATGGCCCCCTCCCATGGTGGTGCCAGAGCCACTGAGGAAGTAGTGCCAACACCATCAGATCTGGTCCCCAGGGCGACTACTTTCGAAGTAGGGATGCAGCCGTCGGGGCAGCTGTTCAGAGAGGGCGCGTGGGAGTCATGGTTGTGACATACCTGAAGAGATGGGTCGGCAGCCGGTTGCTGAACAGGGCCACTCGCCGGGGTGGACTGGATCTGTCGAAGATGCGGATCGTCCCGCGCCAGCTCTCGATGCCGCTGCGTCGCGAAGGCCTGGACCCGACCCCGGAACTGGGCGGGGTCCGTGAGACCGAGCCGGTCCACAAACTCGCCCACCTGTTCGGGCTGAACGTCTGGGTGGTCAGCGGCCACGCCGAGGCCAAGGCGGTGCTCGCGGACACCACGAACTTCAGCAACGACATCCGGCCGCTGGTCGGCTCGGACCCGGACAAGCCGTCCGAGGGGATCGGCGGCCTCGGCTTCACCGACCCGCCGGACCACACCCGGCTGCGCAAGCTCCTCACCCCCGAGTTCACCAAGCGCCGGCTGGCCAGGCTGGAGCCGGCGATCGAGAAGATCGTCAACGACCAGCTGGACCTGATGGAGGCCAAGGGCCCGGTCGTCGACATCGTCGCGGACTTCGCCTTCAACGTCCCCTTCCTGCTGATCGCCGACCTGCTCGGCGTCGAGGAGTCCGACCGGGACAGGTTCAGGGCCCTGGGCCCGGCCCGTTTCGACCTGTCCGGCGGCGGGATCGGCGTCTTCGGCTCGGCCAGCGAGTCGCGCGAGTTCCTCTTCGAGATCGTCGGCAAGCAGCGCAAGAACCCCGGCGACGGCCTGATCGGCTCGATCATCCGTGAGCACGGCGACGGGATCGACGACATCGAGCTCGGTGGGCTCGCTGACGGCGTCTTCCTCGGCGGCTACGAGACCTCGGCCAGCATGCTGGCGCTCGGCACCCTGGTGCTGCTGCGCGACCCGGAGAACTTCGCCCGGATCCGCAACGAGCCGGGGGCGGTGGACGCGATCGTCGAAGAGCTCCTGCGGTACCTGACGGTTGTGCAGGTCGCCTTCCCGCGGTTCGCCAAGCACGACCAGGATCTGTTCGGCCAGCAGGTCAAGAAGGGCGACCTGGTCGCCGTCTCGCTGTCCGGCGCGGACCGGGACAAGGAGGTGTTCGGGCTGGACGCGGAGTCCTTCTACCCGCAGCGGGCGCCTGCCGCACACCTGGCGTTCGGGCACGGCATGCACCGCTGCGTCGGCGCCGAGCTGGCCCGGATGGAGCTGCGAGCCGCGTTCACCGCACTGGCGCACCGCTTCCCGGACCTGTCCCTGGCGGTCGCCGAGGAGCAACTGCGGTTCCGCGACTTCTCCATCGTCTACGGAGTCGAGTCCCTGCCGGTCCAACTCCGCGCTGCGGAAACCCAACAAGCAGCCGGCTGATTCTGCCGGCCTCCTTGTCCTGACAATAGTGCCGACGGCCACGCTGAGCGGAGTACTGGTCATCAGGCCGTGACAGCGGGCCCCTCCGCGACCACAATGGGCGGTCCGACCCGAACAGCGGGTGACGGACGGGAGGGGCGGGGATGGACGCGGGGCAGCTGACCGCACGCATCGCCGCCGCGATGACGCTGGCCCAATCAGGCGGACACGCGGTCGCGGCGGACCAGATCGACGCGATCCGCGCCGAGCTCGGCGGCGTGCCCAGTTACGAGCTGGCGGCCGCCGAGTATGTCCGTGGCGTGGCCGCGCACCATGCCAGCGATGCCGACGAGGCGCTCGCCGCGGTGGACGAGTGCCTCGCCGTGGCCCGCGCGATCGACGAGCCCGGCTGGGAAGCGAACGCGCTGCCGATCCGGATCATCAATCTGGCCCGGAGCGGACGCGGTGGCGACACCGTGAACGACATGGTCGCCGCCGAGCACGCTCTCAAACGAACCACAGATCCCGGCCTGCGCGGCTGGGCCCACACCGGACTCGGGTATGCCTACGACGTGTTGCGGCTGTTCGAGCTGTGCATTCCGCACTACGAGAGCGCCACCGGGATCGACGCCGACGTGCTCGAGCTCGCGGAGTCGCCGGCGATCGACCGGCTCAACCTCGCGGAGACCTACCTGCGCTGGGCCCACGAGCTCGAGCGGCTCGGCGACCCGGCATACGAGGCGGAGATCGAGGAAAGACTTGCCTCGGCGGCTTACTGGGCTCGCGAAGCGGTGCTGGTGATCGTCGACGACGAGAGCCAGGAGTACTGGCGGTTGAGCGCGCGGCTCTGGCTCGCCGCCGCGGCGACCGCCGGGGATCCCGCGGCAGCCGTTCAGGAGCTGGAGGAATGCCGCGATCAGATCAGCAAGCTCGGGGAGACCGAGCGGCTCGCGATCGCCGGCGCCTACCTGGCAAGGGCTTTGGCGGCGCAGGGAAAGCTGGACGAGGCAAAGGCCGCCGCCGAACGTGCGACCGACGACCTGATCCCGCTGGCCGATCCGGCGACCCAGATGCTTGTCCTGCACACGAGATCGGAGCTGGCGGCGAGCACCGGCGAGTACGGTGCCGCGGCCGGTCTGGCCTACGCGCGCTCGGTGGCCCGTGGCTGGTGGAAGGAACGCCAGCGCGCGCTGAACGCAGTACGGCATGCGCTGGTCGTGCATGATCTGTCGGCGCGTCATGACGCCGAATGGCATGCGGCACGGCAGGATCCGCTGACCGGCATCGGCAACCGCCGGGCGATGGACGAGCGACTGACCGCGGCGCGGGACTCCCACCGGGCGGTGACGCTGCTCGCCATCGACGTCGACGACCTCAAGGTGGTCAACGACACCTACGGGCATGCCTGTGGGGACGAGTTGCTGCAACTAGTGGCAAATCTGCTGGTAGAACAGGCACGAGCGACCGATGCCGTGATTCGATCGGGAGGGGACGAGTTCTTCGTGGTGCTGGATCAGCCGGATGCGAAGGGCGGCGCCCAACTCGCCGAGCGGGTCCGGGCCGCCGTCGCGACCGTCGGGGCGACGACCGCGAAACCGTGGCTGCGCGGATTGAGCCTGAGCATCGGGTACGCCGCGACTGCGGAAGGGGTACCGGTGGAACTCCTGGTCGCGATGGCGGACAACCGGTTGTACGAGGACAAGCGCCGAGTCAGGTGAGGGTCGGCGACAGGGGAGGTCGGGTGCGCGAGACGTCGGGCGTGACCGCGCGGATATCCGCGGCGATGACCCACGCTCAGTCCGGTCACCCGGCCGAGGCCGCGGCGGACGTCCGCCGGCTGCTGGCGGAGCTCGGCCCCGATCCGTCCAGCGAACGCGCCGCCGCCGAGTACGTCCGCGCGGTCGCCGCACACCACGGCATGGACGCCGAGGAAGCCCTGGACGCCGTCGACGACTGCATTCAGGTGGCTCGCGCCATCGAGGAACCAGGCTGGGAGGCCAACGCGCTCGCGGTCCGCATCGTCACCCTGATCCGCACCGGTGAGGGTGGTGACTCCGTCGCCGACCTGGTCGCCGCCGAGAACGCGCTGGCCCGGACGCGCGACCCCGGCCTGCTGAGCTGGGGCAACACCGGTCTGGGTTACGCCTACGACCTGCTGCGGCTGTTCGAGTTGTGCATCCCGCACTTCGAACTGGCTGCCGAGGCCGACGCGGATCCCCTCGGCCTGCCCGAGTCCCCCGCGATCAACCGGCTGAACCTGGCGGAGTCCAACCTCCGCTGGGCACACGAGATGGAGCGGCTGGGCGATTCGTCGTACGACGAGGGGATCCGGCGGCGACGGCTCGAAGCCAAGCGGTGGGCCGCCGAGGCGAACGAGGTGATCGTCCGGGCCGGTCTGATCGGCTACTGGCCGATGACCGGGCGGATGTGGCTCGCGGCTAGCGAGTACGACGTCAATCCCGGCGGGGCCGCGGTCATTCTCAAGGACTGCCGCGACCAGTTGGCGAAGCTGGGTGCTCTCGAGGTCGCCGCGATCGCCGGGGCCTACCTGGCCAAGGCCTATGCCGCGATGGGTCGCCTCGACGACGCGATGGAGGCCGCCGAGCGGGCGAGCACCGACCTGCCGCCCACCTCCGATCCCCCGGTCGAGGCACTGGTGCGGCACACCGCCGTACAGATCATCGCGGACTCCGGCGACACCGGCGCGGCATCCGGCCTGCAGTACGCCCGCGCCATCACCCGCGGCTGGTGGGCCGAGCGCCTGCGCGGCCTGTACGCCGTACGCAGCGCGCTGGCCACCCACGATCTCTCCATCCGGCATGACGCCGAGTGGCGGGCCGCGCGGGAAGATCCGCTGACGGGCGTGGGTAACCGCCGTGCGTTGGACGAGCGGATGACGGCCGCGCTTGACTCGGGTCGCTCCGTCGCGGTGCTCGCGATCGACGTCGACAATCTGAAGGTGGTCAACGACAGCCACGGCCACGCCTGCGGCGACGAGGTACTCCGCCGGGTCGCGCACCTGCTGACCGAGCAGTGCCGTGCCGAGGACGTGGTCGCTCGCGCCGGTGGCGACGAGTTCGTGGTGGTGCTGGACAACCCGGACGAGCGTGGCGCGCGTGAACTGGTCGAGCGGATCAGAGGTGCGGCCGAGCGGGTCGCCACGGACGCGGAGAAGCCGTGGTTCGCGATGCTCCGGCTGAGCATCGGCCACGCCGCCACCACGGACGGGACCGCGGTCGGCGACCTCCTCACCGAAGCGGACCGTCTCATGTACGCCGAGAAGCGCCACCGTCGTGCGGGTGGACTGCCTCGCCAGTAGTTCTGCTGGCTGGGGTCAAGCCATGGTCAGGAACCCTTCTACGGCAAGGTTTCTGATCTGTGGCAGGTACTCCGTGTGGACCTCCTCGACCGGACGATCCAGCAGCTCGGCCAATGCGTTGAGGATCTGCCCGACACTCAGGTCTCCGTCACACGCACCCACGAACCCGGCCAGCACAGTGTCCGCCTGCTCCGCCCGGCGCATCCCTCGTTGCCTTCGCAGCACGATCGTTGAAGGGTCTTCGGCACCTGGCCGGCCTGCGGTCTCCTGGACCACGTCGTCCGCGGTCGTCAGGTAGAGCGGGGTCAGGTCCGCCGGCAGTCCCTCGGTTCGCTCGAACCTGTCGAGCACGTGCGGCCCGATCGGCTGCTCGATCTCGAACGGCCACTCCTCCGCGAGGGTGCTCCCCTCGACGTTGTGGAGGTTGATCCAGCCCATGCCGATCGCCTCCACCTGCTGCTCGTCGAGCCACCGCAGCCAGGCGTCGTACCGGCTCGTGTACTCCGGTCGTCCCTGCAGGCCCGCGTCGCGCAGCCACAGCTCGACGTACTCGGCGGGGTCGAGCTGCTCGCGTTGCACCGCCCAGCTCGAGCGATCAGCCGTCCAGCTCGCGATGCGTTCGCGCCAGTCCTGGCCGCGCACACAGGTCCAGTTCGCGAGCAACTGACACCAGCCGCCGTCCGTCAGGTGCTCCGGCGCTTGCCGAACGAGCTGCTCGACCACAGCGTCGCCCGCGAAACCCGTCTCGCGATAGGTCAACCGACCATTACTCGGCGGCGCGATCACGTACGGCGGGTTGCTGACGATCAGGTCGAACCCCTCGCCCCGGACCGGCTCGTAGAGGCTGCCGTCGCGGACGTCCAGCTCGATCTTGTTCAGCGCGGCGGTCCAGCGCGTGAGCTGGAGGGCTCGCGGGTTCACGTCGGTGGCGACGATGTGGCCGACGCGGTCGGCGAGGTGCAACGCCTGGATGCCGCAGCCGGTGCCGATGTCGAGCGCCTTCTCGGCCTTGATCGGCACGGTCAGCTTCACCAGGCTCAGGCTCGCGGGCGCGATGCCGAGCACGTAGTCGGATCGCATCGGTTCTCGCCGGCCATCGAGCCCGGGCGTGAGATCCGCGACCACCCACCACTGCCGGTCGTCCTCCGCATACGGTCGCAGGTCGATCGCCGCACTGATCTGATCGCCCCGCGGCGTCAAGATGCCCAGGGCAAGCAGCTCGTCGTCGATGCCGTGGAATGCCTTCGCTGTCAGTGATTTCGGCACCGGGCGCTGGAGCAGGAATAACCGGATCATGATGTCGAGCGGATCGCCGCCGGCGGTGCGCTGGTAGGCCAGGGTCGTCTCGTTGCGCGCGAGCGCGTTGTCGGCCTGGGCACCCAGCCGCGCGGCGACACCTTCCACGGTGTAGCCCGCCGTCTCGAAGGCGTCCCGGAGCCGATCGACCAGGGAACCACTCAGCTGATGCTCGTCCATGACCCCATCCTCGCAGGCCGCCTCGACCTGCCCGGAAGTTATCCACAGGTTCCGGATCGGGCCGTTGCGAGGGTCGAATCCTGACAGGATCTCAGGCATCAGACGTCAGCAAATGAAGGGGAATCGCGATGATGATGCGAGCGGGGCTCGTCCTGGCCGCGGGGTTGGTGCTCGTGACCGGGTGCGGGGCATCAGGGCTGCAGACAGGCGCCGGAACGGTTGAGAAGAAGACCACCGAGGCGTTCCTGACCACCGTCGAGTCCGACTGGCACCAGCGGGTCGACACCGAGCCGAACAAGAACCTCAGCCCGGACGGCCGCTGCTACTTCGTGACCGGTGCCGATGGCAACCAATCGCTGGGGACCGTAGCCTGCGGTCCCCTCCGGCGTCTCGGTACTGCGGAGCGGCAGGTCTGGGACCTCGTCCGAATCACCACCACCGGCGGCGACGAGCCCGGCCTGGAAATTCCTGAGAACGAGCCCTGGAAGCAGTCCCAGCTCCGCCCGGACAGCAGTTCTCTGTGGCGACCGGACGACAAGGTGACCGACGACAACGCTGACAACCTGGCCGCTCCTCCTGCACCAGCGGCGACCTCCGGCCTGATCACCGTCACCGCCAAGAGCGAAACCTTGGAGCTCAAGCCGACCTCGGACAAGCTCGTCCTGCCCGACGGCACCGTGACACTCAAGGGGCTCGCGACGCCGGAGACCATCGGCAGCGGCACGGAGGTGAAGGCACCGGCCTCGGGTGAGAAGTTCATCGCCGCGATCTTCAGCACTAGCCCGACCATCGACCCGCTGACGGACCGCCCGGGCTTCGACGGGACAACCACCGCCACCAAGTGGACTGTGTCTGTCGGCGGCGAGCAGCGCCCGGTCGACGTACTGCCGCGCGGCGACGCCTCCGCGATGACTGGCGACCAGATGCTGCTCGTCTCAGTCCCCAAGGACGCCCCTGACGTGCTGTTGACGGCCACCAGTGGCCCCGTCGTCCAGTCGCTGTCGCTGACCACCGGCAAGCGGACCACCGACGCGGCCGCCACCTACTACCGCACCGGGACCCTGACCGACCTGAACAAGTCCCTACCGAAGACTGCCGGCAACCAGGGCCGCGACTTCACCAGCACCTACTCGCTCGCATTGCAGAAGGCTGTCCTGACTCCCTGGGATCCCGCCCGCGGCTGGGCGCCGCAGGGCAAGGCGTGGGTCCGGGTGCAACTCGCCTCGACCCTCAACTACGAGTCCATCCAGTACCAGATCGAATGGACCGCCCCCTTCCTGACCGCCACCGCAGACGGCCGGCCAGTCCCGGCAGTTCCCAACAAGGCAGACGACGACTACATCGCCCTCGAAGTCCCAGCCGACACCAAGGTCGTCCAACTCACAGCCACCGCCCGCCTGAAGTTCGCCGCCAAGAGCTACGCGCTCAGCGCCACGCCAAAGTCCGGCACAGTCACCTACCCATCCCTGACCGCCACAGCCACCTTCCGCTGACCCACCTAAAGCGGCTCGGTCGGTGGTAGCGCCGATCGAGCCGCGGGTCCTCCGCAACTGGAGGTGCCGACCGGAGGTACAGGTCAGGTCGCGGGTGCTCCGTAGCGCAGGCCGTCCACCAGGAGTCGGACGAGGCGGTCCGCACGTTCCTTCGAACCGGGTGAGCCGACGGAAAGGCTGAAGCCGCTCAGCGCGCCGGCAACGTCGTCCACGGTGATGTCCGAGCGGAACAGCCCGGCCTCGATTCCCGCCTCCAGCATCTCCTCCAGCGCGGCGTACACCTTGACGTGACTGAGCTGCACCGCGGTCGAGTCCGTGGCCATCACCACGGCCTTCACAGCCTGGGCCATCCCCGGCCGACCGGACACGTACCCGATGAAGCGCTGCATCCAGGTGATCAGCGCCTCATCGGGTGTCATCGCCCCCAGAAGCTCCTCAACCCCGTCGCAGAGCGCCCCGATCTCCCGCACATACGCCTCGGTGATCAACACCTCCCGGGTAGGAAAGTGCCGATACAGCGTCGCAATCCCCACCTTCGCCCGCCGAGCCACCTCATCCAGCGCGATATCCACCCCCCGCTCCGCAAACACCTCCACCGCCGCCGCCAACACAGCTTCCCGCTTAGCCCGAGCATCAGCCCGCAACCTCCGCCCACCTCCTGGATCGCTCGCGTCTCTCACGCCCACCGGATCAATTGAGTCGCTCGTACTGCGGGGGTCTTCGGGGCGTTCGGGCACGGCGGGAGCTCCTTGGCAGGGGCGGACAGCGGGAGTGTTGTTAAGTGGAGGAATCTTCCATATATTTGTGGAGGAATCTTCCAGTTAGGGAGAATACGCTCAGCGGGATGACGGACGGAAGTTGATGATGGCTGCGACTGTGTTGGTGACGGGTGGCACTGGGTATGTCGCGGGGTGGTGCATCGTGGCGCTGCTCGAGCAGGGGTACGACGTCCGGACCACGGTGCGGAGCCTCGCGAAGACGCAGGCTGTTCGTGCGGCGGTCGGGTCGGTCGTCGATCCGGGTGACCGGTTGAGCTTCGCGGTGGCGGACCTCACCGATGACGCCGGATGGGACGAGGCGGTCCGCGGTGTCGAGTACGTGCTGCACGTCGCGTCCCCGCTCGGGGACGAGACCTCGCGTAACGCCGACGCGCTGATCATCCCGGCGCGCGAAGGAGCCCTGCGAGTGCTCCGCGCCGCGACCGCCGGAGGGGCGAAGCGGGTCGTGATGACCTCGGCGGCCAACGCCGCGTCGCCCTCGTCGTACACCGCCGAAGGGATCACCGACGAGACACTGTGGACGGTCGATGACCCGTCGCTGCCGGCATACAGGCGCTCGAAAACCCTTGCGGAGAAGGCCGCCTGGGACTTCATGGCCGGCTACGACGGTCCGACCGAGTTGACGACCATCCTCCCCGGCGCGGTTTTCGGCCCGATCCTCACCGGTGGAAACCTCGGCTCGGTCCGCATCATCGCGCGGATGATTCAGGGCGACCTGCCCGGCGCACCACGGATCGGCCTGGAGGTGGTCGACGTCCGCGATCTCGCCGACCTGCATCTCCGCGCCATGACCGCGCCCGAAGCCGGCGGCGAGCGGTTCCTCGGCACCGGCGAGTTCGTCTGGATGCGCGAGATCGCCCAGACGCTCCACGACGGGTTGGGCGACGCCGGCAAGAAGGTCTCGACGCGGCAGATCCCCGACTTCCTCGTCCGCCTGACCTCCCTCTGGGACCGATCTCTCCGCTCGATCACCATCTCCCTGGGCCGGCGCAACCGGCACACCACCGAGAAGGCGCGACGCGTCCTCGGCTGGTCACCCCGCCCGGCCAGCGAGACCGTCCTGGCCTGCGCGAACAGCCTCATCGCCCGCCAGGCGATCTGACGACAGACACGAGATCGGCAAACTCGCCGACCGCTCAATTCCCAGCGGGAGTTCCCAAGACATTGCCGTGTAGCGTTTGCGACACATACCCTCCCATGTGAAGTAGTCATTACAAGGAGGCTCGATGTCGACGGTCACGGTGAAGCCTGAAGAGGTCGGGATGTCCTCGGCCGGGCTGCAGAACGTCACCCAGCTGGTACGCCGGTACGTCGACCAAGGGCGGTACGCAGGCACCGTCAGCGTGGTCGCGCGGCGGGGCGAGGTGGTGCACTTCGAGGCCAACGGGTTGATGGACGTAGAGCGTGGTCAGGCGATGCGCCCGGACACCGTCTTCCGGATCTACTCGATGACCAAGCCGATCGTCAGCGTCGGGTTGATGCTCCTGTACGAGCAGGGCCTGTTCCAGCTCAACGACCCAGTGTCGGCGTATCTGCCTGAACTGGCAGACCTCAAGGTGTTCGCCGGCGGCGACGCGGACCGCTACGAAGTACGGGATCCTGCTCGGCCGATGACGGTGCGGGACCTGTTGATGCACACGTCCGGCCTCGCCACGCTCAACGGGAAGAACCCGGTCGGCGAGCTCTACCGCCGAGCCGGCCTCACGGGCATGGATTCCACCGCCACCCTGGCCGAACTACCTCGCCAGCTCGCCGAGCTCCCGCTGCAGGCCGATCCCGGCTCGCGCTGGATCTACGGCATCTCCACCGACCTGGTCGGCCTGCTCTGCGAGGTGATCAGCGGGCAACCACTCGATCAGTACCTCCAGGACCGCCTCTTCGACCCCCTGGGCATGGTCGACACCGGCTTCTCGGTCCCCGAGCCGAACATCCACCGTCTCGCCGCCGCCTACACGTACGCCGAACCCGGCGGCGCGGACGCCGAACCCCCCGACGGCGCGAACGCCGAACCCGGCGGGCAGCAGCCCCGCGCGTACGCCCTGGCGGATGATCCCTGGACCAGTGCCTACACGAGGCCGCGGACTTTTCTGTCCGGGGTTGCGGGGCTGGTGTCGACCGCGGGTGACTATCTGCGGTTCGGTCGGATGCTCGCGGGCGGCGGCTCGCTGGACGGCGTTCGGGTGATGGGCCCGCGGACGTTGCGCTTCATGACCGCCAACCACCTGCCCGACGGCCGCGATCTCGCCTCGATGGCCGACTTCGGTGGCGAGACGCGTCGGGAGGGCCAGGGATTCGGGCTCGGCTTCGGCGTCCTGCTGGACCAGACCGTGGCCCAGACGATCGGGACCACCGGCGAGTACTTCTGGGGCGGCGCGGCCTCGACCGCCTTCTGGGTGTCGCCTGCCGACGACCTGATCACGATCTTCCTGACCCAACTCCGCCCCTCGGCCACGTACGCGATCCGCCGCGAACTCCGCGCGGCCGTCTATGCCTCCCTCACCGACTGAGTACGCCGTGCAGCAGGTGATCGCCGACGACGGGTGCGCACTCTGGAGTCGCGTCAGCGGGACCGGTCCGCCGGTGGTGCTCGTGCACGGTGGGCCCGGCTGGTGGGACGTGTTCGACGACCTGGCGGAAATGCTGGCCGACGATTTCACCGTCCACCAGTGGGACCAGCGCGGCGCCGGCCGATCAGATCGCCGCGGCCCCTACACGCTCGCGCGATTTGTGGCCGACCTCGAGACGATCCACAACCACACCGGCGAGGAGAAGGTGCACCTGCTCGGCCACTCGTGGGGCGCCACCCTCGCCCTCGAATACGCCCAGGCGCACCCAGACCGAGTCGACCGCCTCGCCCTCGTCTCCAGCGTCGGCCTGGACGGACCACCACCGTCCTACCGGCAACGTGTTGCGGAGATCCTCGCGGCGGAGCCCTGCCAGGACGAGTGGCTGGCCCGGATCTCCACCGGATTCGCCGACCGCGCCACCGCGCTGAGCAGAGCGCGGCAGCTCAACACCCCCAGATTCGAGCCGAACAAGGAGGGCGCAGAGGCCCTCCTCGCCGAACTACGCGCCCTGCCCGACCGCATCACGCCGTGCGGCCAGGTCACCTCGCAAACCCTGATCGTTCACGGGGCCCACGACCTCCGACCGCCCGCCGTCACCGACTCCCTGCTAGCCGTCCTCCCGAACGCCCACCGCGCGATCGTCCCCGACGCAGCCCACTACCCGTGGCTCGAAAACCCAGAGCATTTCCGACGACTCACCCGCACCTTCCTACGACGCGACGGCGGTTGAGTAGAGGACCGTGCCGGACTCGACGAACGCCTCCGGCGCGAGGCTGCTCAGCTCCCTCTCGGCAGCCAGCAAACACCCTGTACGCCGATCCGGCGGCAGCAGGTCGATCCGCCGAGCCATCGCGCCGATCACCTGCGAATGAGCCAGGAACTCGGCAGCAGTCGGCTGGTGGTGAAACCGCTCGACCGTGATCTCGACCCCCACGAATCCCGCGTCCTGCAAGGCGACCCGGAGCTCGGCCGGATCCGAGGTGGTGTCGTTCGACGGCATCTGCGGCGAGGGATCAGGTGGCGCCTGAAAATCGTCGATCACCCGCACCCACACGTCGTACGCCGGATGTGGGTCATGCCCGGACCAGGTGACCGCCGCGAAGGAACCACCCGGCACCAGCGTCCGGCGTACCTCGGCAAGGGCCGCAGGGAGATCGGGGACATGGAAGAGGACGAACGGCATCACCACGGCGTCGAGGACACCGGCGCGGAACGGCAACGCCTGAGCGTCGGCGACAACCCGAGCGAAGCGGGCCGGCGCCTGCCGGAGCATCGCCTCGGTCAGGTCCGCCCCGATCACCTCAGCCTGTGGCGCGGGTTCGGCGAGATGCGAGAGCAGACGACCAGGACCGCACCCCACCTCGGCAACCCGCCGCGCCTGCCCGAGGGACAGCCGATCCGCGACGGCCCGAGCGTGCACCGCGAGCACGTCGGCCCACTTCCCGTCGTACGTCGTCGCGACGCGGCTGTAGTTGTCCCGGATCGCAGCCGTGCTCATGCCGGTCAGAAGTAGTACGGCGTGACGGTCTGGAAGAACTCGACCAGGCGGGCCTTGACCACGTCGCGATGGGGAACCTCGGCGCGCGGGTTGTCATCGTCCAGATGTACTCCGTGGTCGAGCATGAGGTAGACGACGCGCAGGGTGCGGAGGGTGTTCGACATCTCCGCGGGAATGCCGTCGGGATACCCGCCGGCGCGCCCTGCGGCGGCCGCCCGGATCGCGGGATCGAGCCAGGCTGTCGCTTCCTCCCCGGCCAGATCAGTGCGAGCCAGGGCGACAGAGAGGGCGTACCCCAGCCGGTCGTCCTCCAGATCCCGGAAGACGTGCTCAGTCGGCGTCAGGAGCCGCCCGATGCCCAGCCGGAGCATCTCCACCGGCTCGACCGCAGGCATCCGCGCCAGGGCCGCCAGCAGGTCACCACCGTGCGCCACGGCGTGCAACCAGCCCAGCTTGGGGTCGAACCCGCGCAGGTCCTCCTCGGCGACGTACCAGCGCTCGAAGGGCGGCACCCAGTTGGGCTCGAAGACCCCCGCGGACACGATCGAGTCCAGGATCAGCGGCGCGAACGTCCGGGCCTGGATCTCCTCGTCGGCGAACCGGGCGACCATCTCGTCGCCGAGCGAGCGCAACTGCGCGGTGCTGAGCACGCCGGTGCCGATCCAGGTGGCCAGCGTCGCGTACGCCTGGCCGTCGCGGACCAGCGGGTCGGGCGACCGGAGCAGCACCGAGAGTTCGGCGATGAGATCGCTGAGCGGACGATCGGTCGGTACGGCGAAGCCGTCGGCGCGGACCCGCGCCCAGTCGGTCATGCGCGGCAGGCTAACAAAGAGAACGGCCCGTGGGACATCTGAGAAAACCAGATGTTCCACGGGCCGTAGCGGCCAGGACCCCTCAGCCCGGCCGGACCCGGCACCGCCGAGCCGCAAGGCGACCCGGCGGCCGTTCGTCAGGCGTCGCGCTTGCTGGCGGTGATCAGGGCGATCACCAGGATGCCGATGCTCCAAGCAGCGAAGTACGCCATTGCCCACCACGGTGACAGCGCGGTGCTGGCGCCGGCGGCGTCGGCACCGGCCAGGCCCATGTCCTGACCACCGTTGAGGAACTGGTTCGCGTTGGTGAACGGCGTCCACTTCTGCAGGTCGTCGCCGATCTTCGGGATCAGCGGCAGCAGGCTCTCGACCAGCAGCGGCCACAGGATCAGGATCGCGATCGCGCCGGCGCTCTGGCGGATCAGGATGCCGACCGCGACCGCGAAGATCGCGGCGAAGCCGTAGACCAGGCCCTGACCGAACATCAGCCGCCACTCGGCCGCGGTGTCGATCGTCATGTCCGCGCCACTGGCGAGCAGGCTGCCGATCGCCCAGGACCCCCAGGAGGCGACCAGGCCGACGACGGCGGCCAGCGTGGCGACCACGATGGTCTTGTTGAGCAGCAGGGCCGCACGCTGCGGGACGGCCTGGAAGCTGGTCCGGATGGTGCCGAACCGGTACTCGGTGGTGACGGCCAGCGCGGCCATCACCATGATGACCATCTGCCCGAGGCCGACGCCGAACTGCGTCATGGCCGGGGTCACCCGCAGCTCGTCCGGCCCGGACGCGAAGCCGGTGGCCAGTGCGGCCAGACCGATGGACAGCACGGCGGCGACGATCATGCACCACCACGGCGACCGGGTGGAGAAGAGCTTGATGCGCTCGACGGTGATCAGCGACATGTCAGTTGTCCTCCTTCGGCCCGGCGGCCACCTCGGCGCCGGAGACCGGCGGAACCGCGGTGATATCTGTGACCGCGGCGATCTCATCGTGTGCGTGGTAGTCGACCGAGTCACCGGTCATCTGCATGAAGGCGGCCTCCAGCGAACCGCGCTGCAGGGTCAGCTCGTGCAGCACGATGCCGTCCGCGGCGGCGGTCTCACCGATCTTGTCGGTGGTCACCTCGCCCTCGACGAACAGCACCTTGCCCTGGTCCTCGACATCCTCGATCCGAGTCACCAGGCTCTGCTGCTGCAGGATGCTCTGCAACTGGTCGAGCTGCGGGCTGCGGACCTTGACGGTGGTGCCGCTGGCGCGGTCGACGAACTCGGTGGTCGAGCTCTGCGCGATCAGCTTGCCGCGCCCGATCACGATCAGTTCCTCGGCGGTCAGCGCCATCTCGGACAGCAGGTGGCTGGAGACCAGCACGGTCTTGCCCTCGCCGGCCAGCCGGTGCATGAAGGTCCGGATCCAGACGATGCCCTCGGGGTCGAGGCCGTTCACCGGCTCGTCGAAGAGCAGGATCTCCGGGTCGCCGAGCAGGGCGCCGGCGATGCCGAGCCGCTGCGACATGCCGAGCGAGTAGGCACCCGCGCGCTTGTTCGCGACGGAGGTGAGGCCGACCATCTCGAGCACCTTGTCGACGCTGTCCTTGGGAAGCTTGTTGGAGGCTGCCATCCAGGCCAGGTGAGCGCGGGCCGAGCGGTTCGGGTGCACCCACTTGGCGTCCAGCAGGGCGCCGATCTTGGTCAGCGGCTGCCGCAGGTCGCGGTAGCGCTGCCCGTCGATCCGGACGTCGCCGGCAGTCGGGGTGTCGAGCCCCAGGATCATCCGCATCGTGGTCGACTTGCCGGCCCCGTTCGGGCCCAGGAAGCCGGTCACCTTGCCGGGTTTGACCTCGAAGGACAGGTTGTCAACGGCAACGGTTGCGCCGTATCGCTTGGTGAGGCCTCTTGCCTCGATCATCGCCGTACTCCTCGTTCGGTGGCGCGCCAGTATGTCCTCGGGCGGGCTGTGTCTACCTCAGTATCAGGGTCGGTCCGGGTCAAAGCATCGAACCCGGGGCGGATCCGCAGTGTCCACCTGTGGATGGATTCTGCCGTCCGTGGTCGTGTTGATGCCATCGGTTAACCCCCTGACCCGTCCCCCACGATCCCTCACTCGCGGGACGGGTACATCCGACCAAAGTCGACACCCGATCGACGAAAGGCCACGCCCATCACCTTGTGCGAACAAGAAGAGGGGCCCGCCGGAGTGATCCGGCGGGCCCCTCGCTTCATTCGTTCAAGCAGTCGTTCGATCCCGGCCATCAGGCCGTAGGGCGATCAGGCTGCGGCGTTCACCTCGGCCGGGGTGTCGGAGATGACCGACTCCCGGCGCTTGGAGACCACCACGGCCACGACGATGATCAGCAGCGCGACGACCGCGATGATGATCCGCAGCGGCGTGTTGGTGTCCTCGCCGATGCTGGACATGCCCACCACAGCCGGTGCGATCAGCACGGAGACCAGGTTCATCACCTTGATCAGCGGGTTGATGGCCGGGCCGGCGGTGTCCTTGAACGGGTCGCCCACGGTGTCACCGATGATGGTGGCCTCGTGCGCCGGCGAACCCTTGCCGCCGTGGTTGCCGTCCTCGACCAGCTTCTTCGCGTTGTCCCAGGCGCCACCGGAGTTGGCCAGGAAGACGGCCATCAGGGTGCCGCTGGCGATCGCGCCGGCCAGGTAGCCGGCCAGCGCCGAGGCGCCCAGACCGAAACCGACCGCGATCGGGGCCGCGAGCGCGAGCAGACCGGGAGTGGCCAGCTCACGCAGCGAGTCGCGGGTGCAGATGTCGACGACCTTGCCGTACTCCGGCTTGCCGGTGCCATCCATGATCCCGGGGATGTCGCGGAACTGGCGACGTACCTCGTAGACGACCGCACCGGCGGCGCGGCCGACGGCGTTGATCGCGAGGCCGGAGAACATGAAGACGACGGCCGCACCGATGATCAGGCCGACCAGGGTGGACGGGTCGAAGACGAGCGCGTCCGCGTTGAACGCGGCGTCCCCGGCGTCGTTCAGCACCGAGTAGATCGAGTCCGTGTACGACCCGAACAGCGCGGTCGCCGCGAGCACCGCGGTGGCGATCGCGATGCCCTTGGTGATGGCCTTGGTGGTATTGCCGACGGCGTCCAGCTCGGTCAGGATCTGGGCCGCCTCACCGTCCACGTCACCGGACATCTCGGCGATGCCCTGCGCGTTGTCGGAGACCGGGCCGAAGGTGTCCATCGCGACGATGACACCGACGGTGGTCAGCAGACCACAACCGGCCAGCGCGATCGCGAACAGCGCGACCACACCGGAACCGCCGACCAGGAAGGCGCCGTACACGGCGGCGGCGATCACCAGCGCGGTGTAGACGGCGGACTCGAAGCCGACCGAGATACCCGACAGGATCACGGTCGCGGCGCCGGTCAGCGAGGTCTTGCCGACGTCCTGGACCGGCTTGTCCTCGGTACCGGTGAAGTAGCCGGTCAGCGCCAGGATGATCGCCGCCAGCACGATGCCGATGATCACCGAGACGGTGGCGATGACCCGAGGGTCACCGTCGTTGGCCGCGATCGCTTCGGTGGCGCCGGTCAGGTCGCCGAAGTTGGCCGGCAGGTAGATGAAGGCGGCGGCCGTACAGAGCACCGCCGAGATCAGCGCGGAGATGTAGAAGGCCCGGTTGATCGTCCGCAGGCCGTTCTCGCCGGCCCGCGGCTTGGTCAGGTAGACACCGATGACCGCGGTGAGGGCGCCGATGGCCGGCACGATCAGCGGGAAGATCAGGCCCTGCTCGCCGAAGGCGGCCTTGCCCAGGATCAGCGAGGCGACCAGCATGACGGCGTACGACTCGAACAGGTCCGCGGCCATACCGGCGCAGTCACCGACGTTGTCGCCCACGTTGTCGGCGATGGTCGCCGCGTTGCGGGGGTCGTCCTCGGGGATGTTCTGCTCGACCTTGCCGACCAGGTCGGCGCCGACGTCGGCGGCCTTGGTGAAGATACCGCCGCCGACCCGCATGAACATGGCGAGCATGGCGGCACCGAAGCCGAAGCCTTCGAGCACGGTCGGGGCGTCACCCTTGAAGAGCAGCACCACCAGGGCGGCACCGAAGAGGCCGAGCCCCACGGTGAACATCCCGACGGTTCCACCGGTCCGGAACGCCACCCGCATGGCGGGTTCGCGGCCCTCGTCCCGCGCGGCGGCGGCGACGCGGACGTTGGCCCGGGTCGCGAGCCACATGCCCAGGTAGCCGATGGTGGCGGAGAAGCCCGCGCCGACCAGGAAGAAGATCGAGCGGAAGATCTTCAGCGTGGTCTCGTTGCCGTCACCGTGCACCGGCAACAGGAACAGCAGCAGGAAAGCCACCACGGCGAAGACCGACAGTGTCTTGAACTGCCGGGACAGATAGGCCGCGGCGCCTTCCTGAACCGCCAAAGCGATGGTCTTCATGTTCTCGGTGCCATCGTTCGCGGCAAGCACCTGACCGCGGAACACCATCGCGATGGCGACCGCGAAGATCGCGATCACTCCGACGACGATGACCAGCGTGGTGTTGCTCGACGAAAGATCCACCGCTTGTACAGCAAGCAGCGCGGACATCCGTCCTCCTTGTTGGCAACCCTCAGGGCTGAACGGCCCCCGTACTGCCGCATCCGTAGGGTTGAGAATTACGACACAGCGCCAATGGCCTGACGCGGTGGGTCACTCTAACGGGTATCCGACCAGACCTGACGACAGGGTGGTCTATGCCATACCCGCGTCAGACGGCAAACCTGGCACCGGATTCGTTCTCAACCCCGTCACCCCGCTCACCGTCGGTGATCCTCAGGACACCTTCTCGCTCCGCCTCAGATCGCCGAGGCGACGTCGGGGTGGATCTCGAAAACCTTTGTCAGCCCGGTGATCCGGAAGATCTTCAGCAGCCGTTCCTGGGTACAGACCAGAGACAGCGAGCCATCATGGGTGCGCACCCGTTTGAGTCCGCCGACGAGCACGCCGAGGGCGGTGGAGTCCAGGAACTCGACCCTTTCGAGGTCGACGACGAGGTGGTACTGCCCCGCATCGACCAGCGAGACGATGGTCTCGCGGAGCTTCGGTGCGGTGTAGACGTCGATCTCCCCACCCACCTCGACGACGGTGCGCCCACCCTCGGTGCGCGTCGTCAGCGACAGATCCACTTCGGCCTCCGATCCCGTGAACTGTTGCATTCAACCATGTACGGACCGTGAGAAAGGGCCGTGTGCGAAAACTCTTTCATTCCGGCTCTCCCCGCGTCGACCCACCTGGTGAAAAAGACCTGTGCATCCGCATTCGCACACGCGTTCCGCATCCGGCCGTGCACTCTCAGCCTGCGCAGGACATCCCTTGTCCTAGGGAACAACTAGGGTCGAAGCCATGAGTGAGGCGGCGTTGGTGCTCAAGCGGCTCGCTGCCGGACCGGGCCGCGGCGCGCGGCTCACGCACGTGGAGTCGGTGCCGCCGCGACTGGGCCAGACCGGAACCTGGCCACGCTGGGTGCCCGAGGAGGTGCTCGGCCAGTTGGCGGATGCCGGCATCTCCGCGCCATGGAGTCACCAGGTGGCTACTGCCGAGGCCGCCTACAGCGGGAAGCATGTCGTCGTAGCCACCGGTACTGCGTCCGGCAAGTCCCTCGGCTACCTCCTGCCCGCCTTCGCCACGTTGAGCATCGCCCAGACGGCATCACCTCACCGGCGTACGGCGTCGGTCCTCTACTTGTCGCCCACCAAGGCCCTGGCGCACGACCAGTTGCGCGCGGTCTCGGCGTACTCCGTGCCCGGGTTGCGGCCCACGACGCTCGACGGTGACTCGGAGCGCACCGAGCGGGACTGGGCCCGCGACTACGCCACGTACGTGCTGAGCAACCCGGACATGCTGCACCGCTCCGTGCTGCCGAACCACCAGCGCTGGGCCCGTTTCCTGGGCTGCCTGCAGTACGTCGTGGTCGACGAGTGCCACCACTATCGAGGGGTGTTCGGCGCGCACGTGGCCGGCGTACTGCGTCGGCTCCGGCGGGTCTGCGCGCAGTACGGGGCGCATCCGATCTTTGTGTGCGCGTCTGCCACTGTCGCGGAGCCTTCGGTGTCGGGGCAGCGCCTGACGGGCTTGCCGATGGTCGAGGTCACCGAGGACGGCTCACCCCGCGGCGGCATCTCCTTCGGCCTCTGGGAGCCCCCGCTGACCGCCCTGCACGGCGAGAACGGAGCCCCTGTACGCCGATCCGCCACGGCTGAGGTGGCTGACCTGCTGACGGATCTGGTGGTGTCCGGTGTCAGGACCGTGGCGTTCGTCCGGTCCAGGCGCGGGGCGGAGACCGTCGCCATGACAGCGAGGGACAACCTTGCCGAGGTGGATCCGGCGCTGGCCGAGCAGGTGTCGGCGTACCGGGCCGGTTATCTGCCGGAGGAGCGACGGCGGCTCGAGGCGATGCTGCAGAGCGGGGAGCTCACCGGCGTCGCCGCGACCAATGCCCTGGAGCTGGGCATCGACATAGCCGGGCTGGACGCAGTACTGCTGTCCGGCTGGCCCGGCACCCGGGCATCGCTCTGGCAGCAGGCGGGACGAGCGGGGCGGTCAGGTGGCGATGCGCTGGCCTTGTTCGTGGCTCGCGACGATCCGCTGGACACCTATCTCGTCCGGCATCCACAGGCGATCTTCGGTCAGCCTGTCGAGGCGACGGTCTTCAACCCCGAAAACCCTTATGTGCTCGGCCCCCAGCTCTGTGCCGCGGCGCAGGAACTGCCGCTGACTCCGGCGGACTACGAGATCTTCGGCGCCACCACGGAGAACGTGATCGGCCAGCTGGTCCGGCAGGGGCTGCTGAGGGAACGGCCGCACGGCTGGTTCTGGACAAGGCGCGATCGGGCCGTCGACGCGATCGACATCCGCTCGGCCGGCGGCAAGACCGTGCAGATCGTGGAAGACCAGACCGGCCGTCTGCTCGGCACGGTCGATGGCGGCTCCGCCCACGCGAGCGTGCACGCCGGCGCTGTCTACGTGCACGCCGGTGAGTCCTACCTGGTCCGCTCCCTAGACCTCGAGAACCACGCCGCCATCGTCGAGCAGGCCTCACCGGACTACACCACTTTCGCGCGGGACGTCACCGAGATCAGCATCCTGGCCACCGAGGACACCCGCCGGTGGGGTGCCGCGGAGCTGTCGCGCGGCTGGGTCCAGGTGACGAACCAGGTGATCTCGTTCCAGCGCAAGCAACTCGTCACCGGCGACGTGCTCGACGAGCAGCCGCTGGATCTCCCGGAGCGCACGCTGCGCACCAAGGCGGTCTGGTGGACCATGCCGGACTCCCAGGTCGACGAGCTCGGCCTGGACGACGTACCGGGGGCGGCGCACGCTGCCGAGCACGCCTCGATCGGCCTGCTGCCACTGTTCGCCACCTGCGACCGCTGGGACATCGGCGGCGTCTCCACTGCGAAGCATGCGGACACCGGTTGCCTGACCGTTTTCGTGTACGACGGACACCCGGGCGGCGCCGGCTTCGCCGAACACGGGTACGCCGCGGCGCGCGAGTGGTTGACCGCGACACGTGAGGCGATCGCACACTGTGAGTGCATGGACGGGTGCCCGTCGTGCGTACAGTCACCCAAATGTGGGAACGGGAACAGTCCCCTCGACAAGGGCGGCGCGGTCGCGCTGCTCACCGCATTACTTGCACGCGAGGCCTGAACGCTCCAGCACCCGGTGGTGGCTGGAAGAAAGGCAGCAAATCATGGTGGTCCTCGGAATCGTCCTGATCGTCCTGGCCGTCCTCCTCGGTCTGGGCATCTCGGTCTCCTCCAGCGACTCGACCACGATGTCCGTCTTCGGAGTCGACTTCGGCATGGTGGTACCGACGCTGTTCTTCATCGGTGCGGCAGCCGGCGTGGCTCTCGTGATCGGACTGTGGTTGACGAAGAAGGGACTCGGCCGCGGCTACCGCCGCCACAAGGAGGTCAAGGAACTCCGCCAGCAGGTCGCCGCCGCTCCGGCCACGGAGGCCGAACCCACCACCGCCTCCTCGTCCACCCCTGAGGCCGGCTCCGCGACGGCCGGCTCGGCGACAGCCGGCTCTACTACGGTCGCCGAGACCCCGGATGATCCGGACAGCCGGACCGTCGAGATCGGCTCCGACAAGACCGGCTCCGACGAGCGGGTGGCGAGCGGACCGACGACGGCCGAGCGACTGGCGGCCGAACGGCACAATGTTGCCGATGGCACCGATACCAAGCAGCCGCACTGATCCGCCGCGGACAGCTGCACCTGAACTGTCGGGGACGGTCGCAACTGAGTCCGTCTCACCTTCCCGGGGAGCGCGAGATCGCTTCTCGGGAAGGAGGACAAGCTGCCAGGCAAGACAGCGCCGGGACCCGCATCACCGTTGTATATTGCTTCGCCAACTCCCCAGCGGGCGTCCAACGCCTACTCCCCGGCCACGGCCCGCTGATCGACGACCCGAGCGCCGTCCTCACCTTCCACCTGGATCCCCGCAAGGAGCGGCTGACCCAGGTCCGCGAGGCCGTTGCCGCCGGCCACACCACCCCGGAAGCCATCGTGGAGCACGTCTACGCCGACGTCCCCCACCCCCTCTGGCCCGCCGCCGAACGCTCAGTCCAAGCCCAACTCGCCTACTCCAGTCGCACTAGCCCCCGACGCCGACCTGCCCCCTCATCGGGGTCAACTCCCCCCGCTCGGCGGGGGTTAGCCCCTTCGGACGGGGTTCTCCCACTGCCCGCCCAGTGGGCGAACCCCGCGCCCGGGGGCCGAAGTACTCCGACTCGGCGGGTCAACTCCGCCCCGCTCGGCGGGGGTGGCTCCTCCGGACGGGGTTCGCCCACTGCCCGCCCAGTGGGCGAACCCCGCGCCACCGGGCGAACCCCGTGGGGCGGGGAGCGAAGTACTCCGTCTGCGCAGTATCTCGATCGACACACAGCCGCCGCACAGCCGCGGTACGGCGACCTCCCAGCCAGATGTCGATGCCTTGAGCAACGGTTTACCGCTGACAGTTAGTTGCCAATGGCGTCAACTTCCCGAGGATGGCCATAACCATCGCCGACCTGTCGGGGCCGGCCGTTTCCCTTCGGCTTGGGTTGTGAGGCGTGGCTTGAGTTGTGAGGCGTGGCCTGAGTTGTGAACCGTGATGGTTCGAGTGGTCGGACCGGTGGTCGCGGTGAGACCCGCTGCTTGCGCGTCAGCGGAGGCCTTCGATCACCGCCGGAGCCTCACCACCAGCAGTGCCAGTGGCAGTAGTGGTGGCAGTAGCCAAGAAGGTCGTGGAGCAGTTCGCCAAGCATGTCCGTCACCTCCGATCCGGTGATCCGATCGGCAATGACGCTAGCTGGCGCCGTAACGATATGTATCTAGTCAGCTACTCTTTGTGATTCAACCGCGAGCGAGCTTTAACTTCTTCGCAATGCTTGCCGCCTGCATCCAATTTGACGGCACCGGGACGTTTCTGGGAAGTAGCCGAGGGCAACCAGGAGCAGGCGGCGCGACCCGGCGAGCCGGTCCGGCGACCCGGCGTACGGACGTTTGGTAGGAAATTGACAACGTTTGCTGGTCCGCTGTTTAAAAGTCTTCACATACTCAGCTCCGAGTGCCAAGGTGTACCGGCACTGGCTGCACTGACCCCCCGCAAGGAGCCCCCCTGATGCGACGTATCTCGCGCTTGTCCCGGCTGGCCGTTCTCGGCACGGCCGCCACCGTCCTGCTGACCGGCTGTCTCGGGTCGTCGGACGCCGGCTCCGGTGACACCGACGCGAACCGTAACGCCGACGCCAAGAAGGTCGAGCTGGTGATCGGCGCCAACTCCGTGAAGGGCGGCAAGAACAGCGCCGGCGCGGAGTTCACCCAGGACGTGCTGATCCCGAAGTTCGTCGAGGCACAGAAGGCCAAGGGCGTCGACGTCACCGTGAAGTTCGAGGGTGACGGATCCGACGACGAGGTCTACAAGCAGAAGCTGGCGCTGAGCCTGTCGAACAAGGCCGGCCCGGACCTGATCAGCGTGGACGGCATCTGGGTCGGCGAGTTCGCCCAGGCCGGCTACATCAAGCCCCTCACCGACACCGTCGGCGACACAGCCAAGGTGGACGACTGGGACGGCTGGAAGCAGATCCCGGACTCCGTCCAGCAGCTCGGCATGTTCGAGGGCAAGCGGTACGGCGTCCCGGCTGGTTCGGACGGCCGGGTGCTCTACTTCAACAAGAAGCTCTTCCAGCAGGCCGGGCTCCCGGCCGACTGGCAGCCCAAGTCCTGGGACGAGATCATCAGCGCGGGCCAGGCCCTGAAGAAGCTGCAGGGCGTCACCCCGATCCAGATCAACGCCGGTACGGCGATGGGCGAGGCGACCACCATGCAGGGCATCCTGCCGCTGCTGGTGGGCACCGGTGCGACCATCAACACCGACGGCAAGTGGCTGGGCAACAGCCCGCAGATCCGGCAGGTGCTGGACTTCTACCAGCAGGTCTACGGCAGCGGCCTGGGCGACCCGGTGCTGCAGCGTGAGGCCAAGGGCCGGGACAAGTCGTTCGCCGAGTTCGCCGCGAACAAGATCGGCATCCTGCTCGAGGGCGACTACTTCTGGCGCAGCGTGGTGGAGCCGAAGGACGGCGTCGCCAAGATGGCGGATCGCGACACCGCGGTCGGCTACGCGCTCATCCCGGCCAGCAAGGCGGGCGGCGGCGTGAAGGGCCAGGACTTCGTCTCGATGTCCGGTGGCGGCGCGACCGCGATCAACCCGAACACCAAGTTCCCCCAGCAGGCCTGGGAGTTGCTGCAGTTCATGAACTCGGCCGAGATGGTCAAGGCATCCCTGAACGGCGCGGCCAAGATCACCCAGCGCACCGACGTCAACTCCGAGGTGCTGGCCGGCGACCCGATGCTGAACTTCATCGCGACCAAGGTGCTGCCGATCACGCAGTACCGGCCGGGCCTCGCGGAGTACCCGAAGATCTCTGCGGCCCTGCAGCAGGCCACGGCGGACGTGGTCGGCGGTAAGTCCACCGACGCCGCGGCGAAGAGCTACCAGACCGCCGTCGAGGCTGCTGCCGGCAGCAAGGACAAGGTCTCCAGCAACTGATGGCGACCACGACCGAACCCGCGCCGGTGCAACCGGCGCGGGTACGTGGTCCGGCCCAGGACGTCGCGGGGCTCGGGATCTCCCGGGCCCTCGGCTTCGTCGCGCCGGCCCTGTTGCTGATCGGTGCCTTCCTGGTCTTCCCGGCGGTCTGGACGATCTACATCGGCATCACGAACTACCGGTTGACCGGTGTCGAGGCCGTCTCCCCGTCGATCGTCGGGCTGTCGAACTACACCAAGGCCCTCAACGACGCGCTGTTCCACAACGCGCTCTGGCTGACCACGCTGTTCGTCCTCGGCTCGGCTGTCATCGGGCAGAACATCCTCGGCTTCGCGCTGGCGTGGACCATGCGCCGCGCCCGCCCGTTGGTCCGGCGTACGGTCGAGGCGTTGGTCCTGCTGGCCTGGATCCTGCCCTCGACGGTGGTCGCCTACCTGTGGATCGCGTTCTTCGACCGGGACACCGGCACGCTGAACAGCATTCTGGGGACGCAGGGCACGGCCTGGCTGATCGACTACCCGATGGCCTGCCTGGTGATCTTCAACACCTGGCGGGGTACGGCGTTCTCGATGATGCTCTACTCGTCCGCGCTGCAGGCGGTGCCGCCGTCGCAACTGGAGTCGGCCCGCATGTTCGGGGCGTCGGGCTGGCAGACTCTGCGGGACGTGGTGTTCCCGCACATCCGCGGTCACGTGCTCACGAACACGCTGCTGATCTCGCTGTGGACCGCGAACGACTTCTCGCCGTTCCTGCTCACCAAGGGCGGACCGAACCACGAGTCCGAGACGGTGCCGGTCTACATCTACAACGTCGCGCTGCAGGGCGGTGAGCTCGGCTACTCGTCGGCGATCTCGTTCCTGCTGCTGATCGCGAACCTGCTGGTAGCGCTGCTCTACCTGCGGCTGCTGAGGAGGCGCTCGTGACTCCGGCCTATGTGGTCCGCCGGATCGGCTTCTACGTCCTGATCTGCGCGATCACGCTGTTCTTCGCGGTACCGATGTTGTGGCTCGCGTCGGCTCCTTTCGACGCCTCCCCGGGTCTGGGGGTGCATTGGCCCGACTGGACGCTGGACAACTTCCGCGAGACGCTCGCGCATCCGTACGCGATGCACTCGATGCTGAACTCGCTGCTGATCTGCGTCACCACCGCCGTCGCCGTGACGGCCTTCGCCGCACTGGCCAGCTACGCGCTCTCGAGGGTCCGGCTCCCGGGCCGGGACGCGTTGCTTTACGGGCTGTTGCTGCTGTCGTCGGTGGTCACCGGTACTGCGGCGATGGTGCCGATCTTCGTGATGATGTTCCAGCTCGGGCTGATCGACTCGCGGTTCGGCGTCGCGCTGGTGATGACCGGTGGGCTGCTGCCGGCGGCGATCTTCATCCTGAAAGACTTCGTCGACGCGGTGCCGAAGTCGTACGAGGAGTCGGCGCGGGTGTTCGGCGCCTCGACCGGACAGATCCTGCGCGACGTGGTGCTGCCGGTCGCGCGGCCAGGCCTGGCGACCATCCTGGTCTGGGCATTCGTGAACTCGTGGGGCAATTTCCTGGTGCCCTTCCTGCTGATCCGGTCGATCGAGAAGCAGCCGGGCGCGGTACTGCTGCAGACCTTCACCGACGAGGGCGGCAGCGCCAACCTCTCGGTGATCCCGGTCTTCTCGCTGATGTTCTCGATCCCGGTCGTCCTGCTGTACCTGCTGGTGAACTCGCGTTACGGGTTCCGCTTCCATGGAGGGATCAAGAGCTGATGGCGGGCATCGACATCGAAGGCCTGGCGACCGTCTACCCGAACGGCGTCCGCGCCGTCGACGGGCTGGACCTGACCGTGGCCGACGGCGAGTTCTTCGCCCTGCTCGGTCCGTCCGGGTGCGGGAAGACGACGCTGCTGCGCACGATCGCGGGGCTGGAGCCCGCGAGCGAGGGCACCGTGCGGATCGACTCCGCGGACGTGACCCGCCTCGAACCGGGCAAGCGCGGTGTGGCGATGGTCTTCCAGGACTACGCCCTGTTCCCGCACATGACCGTGTCGGAGAACATCACCTACCCACTGAAGGTACGACGGGTCGCGGCCGCGACGCGTGCGGCGGTCGCGGAGCGGACCTCGGGTGCACTCTCCCTGCAGGGCTTACTCGAACGTAGGCCAGGGCAACTCTCCGGTGGTCAGCAGCAACGGGTCGCGCTGGCTCGGGCGATCGCGTCCGAGGGCAAGGTGCTGCTGCTCGACGAGCCGCTGTCCAACCTCGACGCGCGGTTGCGGCTGGAGGCCAGGACGTTCCTGAAGAAGCTGCAGAAGGACCTCGGCATCACCACGGTCTTCGTCACCCACGACCAGGCCGAGGCGCTCGCACTGGCCGACCGGATCGCCGTGATGCAGTCCGGCAAGCTCCGTCAGCTGGGCAGCCCGCGCGAGGTGTTCGCCCGGCCGGCGAACACCTTCGTGGCGAACTTCATCGGATCCACGCCGATGAATCTCCTGACTGGTTCGGTCACTTCCGGTGGCTCCGTGTCGATCGCCGGCGGATCGTTGCCCGCGGCTACTGGTTCCGTGCCGGTCGGTGCGGAGGTGACGGTCGGTGTGCGGCCGGAGTACCTGACGCTGTCGATCACGGACGTATCCGGTCCGTCGATCCGCGGCTCGGTGGTGGTCGCGGAGAACCTGGGGACGCAGTCCTTGGTCAGCGTCGAGTGCGACGGAACGCTGATCGGGGTCACGGTGCCGGAGGAGGACGAGCCGGCTCCGGGTGCGACTGTGGTGCTGACCGCTTCCGAGTCCCGGGTGCTGCTCTACGACCAGGAGTCGGGCGAACTGCTGGCTCGGCAACCTGCTCCGGTCGGTCGATGATCTGCTGATGGCTGTCACGACTTACCGACAACGGTGGACTCTCGACGACCGGGCGGCGTCGGTCTGGCATTCGCTGCCGGTCGACATCCCACCCGGCTGCGACGGCCTGTCCGTCACCCTGACCGTGCCTGCCGTCGAGGGCGCGGTGATCGACCTCGGCTGCGAAGGTGCTGGTGGTTGGCGCGGTTGGTCGGGAGGTGCTCGGCAGTCCTTCGCGATCACCCCGACCGCCGCCACTCCCGGCTACCTCGCCGGTGAACTCGAACCGGGTGTCTGGTGGGTCGTGGTCGGCCTGCACCGGGTGCCCATCGAGGGCGTCGAACTCGTGGTCGAGGCTGTCACCGGTCCGGTGTCGGTGATCCCGGGTCTTGCCGAGTACGCCGCGGCGACGGCTGCTGTCGGCGTACCGGCTCGTCCGCCGCGGCGGGAGCTTCCGGCCGCGGACGGGCTTCGGTGGGTGGCGGGTGATTTCCATGCGCACTCGTTGCACTCCGACGGCTCGACGCCGATCGCGAACCTTGCCGGTCTGGGGGTGTCGGCTGGGCTCGACGTCCTGGCGATCACCGACCACAACACCGAGGCACACCACCTGGAACTGCCTGGGTTGAGTCGCCAGTTCGGCATCGGGCTCATCCCGGGTCAGGAGGTGACGACCGAGTCGGGTCACGCGAATGCGTTCGGCGCCATCGGCGTGATCGACTTCCGCCGCCCGGCCTCGACCTGGGTCTCGGAGGTCGCCCTGCGCGGCGGCCTGCTCTCGATCAACCACCCGCTCGGCGGCGACTGCTCCTGGCGGCAACCACTGCCGGAACACCCCGCGCTGGCCGAGATCTGGCACTCCTCCTGGCTCGACCGTCGCTGGGGTGGACCGGTCGCCTGGTGGGAAGCGTGGGGTCTGTCGAACACCACCCCCATCGGCGGCAGCGACTGGCACAACCCCACCTCCCTGACCCCGCCCGGCACCCCGACCACCTGGATCGCCATCGACGCCGCCGCCGAAGGCCCCGACGAACTCCCCACCGCAGTACTGGAAGGCCTGGCCGCCGGGCGCACGGCCATCTCCGCCGACTACAACGCTCCCCTCGTCCTCCGCAACGCCAACGAGTTCGTGGTCCTGGACGCCCCCAACACCGTCCTCGTCACCCCAGAAGGCACCCGCCACGCCATCCGCACCACCCACGAAACCCTGCCCGCCCAGTCGCCAGGCGGCCACGTCCTCGTGGACCACACCGGCACCTTCATCTCCATCACCAACTAACCGCCCCACCCCCACGCACCGAGCCGAACAACCCGCCTGTACTGCGCCCTGTCGAACGCCCGGCGACCACCATCGACTTACTGAGTTGTTGTGATGGCAGGGGCGGGCTGGTGGTTCAGGATCTGGGTGGTTGGTGGGCGGGTCGCGATCTGGTCGCAATCTGGTAGAGATACCGCGTTGATGTGGACGGGGTGAGTTTCGGGGCTTCATGATCTGGAACCGAAGTCCTGTTCACTCCTCCCGGACGCACTTCCCCGGCGCCCGGACGGACACCCGGAGGCTCATTTGCCCGACCGCATCCGGCTGCTGCTGGTCGATGACCAGATCCTCAGCCGAGGCGTCCTCAGAAGCGGTCTGGAACGCGAACGGGATCTGGAGATCGTCGCCGAGCTCAAGCGCACCGACGACGTCGTGACCGCCGCCAAGCGGCACCGCGCGAACGTGGCACTGCTCGACGCCGGCGGTCCCGGGTACGACAGCATCAACGTCACCACCGAACTCCGTTCCTCGATGCCGGAGTGCCGCGTGGTCATGCTCACCACCTACGGCCGCCCCGTCCATCTCCGCCGCGGCCTCGAAGCGGGCGCGAAGGGCTTCGCCCTCAAAGGCAGCCCCGCGCCGCAACTCGCCGACGCCGTACGTCGCGTCCACCTCGGCCTCCGTGTCGTCGACGCGAACCTGGCCGCGGAGACTCTGCAGTACGCCGACACACCCCTGAACGAGGGCGAGACGCGAACCCTCCGCGCAGCCCGCGAAGGTGGTTCCGTCGCGCTCATGGCCAGGAAGCTCGACGTCTCCGAACGCGTGGTCCGGACCCGCCTCTGGTCCGCTATCGGCAAGACGGGGGCCCGGACCAGAGCCGACGCCATCTCCATTGCCGAACGCAACGGCTGGCTCCTCGACTGAACCCCGCCGGCCGCCCGCTCCTCGACTTACCCCGCCGACCACCACCCCCACTCCTCGACTGGTCCGCCGCCCGCGGGTTTCTCGACTGACCCGGCCCGCCGGCTCCTCGCCCTCGCGATGCGCCTGCGTTCCGTGCCCCGAGGAGGTGGAGACTGAAGGGGTGACGGGTGACGAAGGTCGACTGGTTGTGGTGGATGCCGCGAACGTGGTGGGGTCGCGGCCCGACGGGTGGTGGCGTGATCGTGCCGGCGCCGCGCGGAGACTGCTGCAGAAACTGACCGTTCTTCCGTTCCGGCTCGAGGAACCGGCCGAGGTGACTGTGGTGCTCGAGGGTGCGGCACGAGCCGCAATGAAGAGCGACCAGCCTGACCTTCGGGATCTGCGCGTGGTGTTGGCCGACGGATCCGGAGACGACGCGATCGTCGGGGTGGTGGCAGCGGCTGTCGAAGAGGACAACCACCGCCAGATCACCGTCGTCACCGCCGACCGCGGGCTCCGTGAGCGAGTCGAGGCCTACGGCGCCACCACAGTCGGCCCTCGCTGGCTCTGGGACCGCATCGAGTCGTAGTCGGTTCAAGGCCACTGCGTGGACTGGCGGGAGGCGTTCAGGGAGTGCCGATCGGGCCTGCTCGCGCAGGCCTGGTGAGGGTCGGTGTGCCGAGAGCGCCCAGCCGGAGTTGCACTCCGACCGCTACCGAGACGGCTTCACCTTCGACTCGCACCGTTTCAACTCCACCCGGTGATTGGTTGCGATCCGTCGTGCCGCCTCACATGGGTCGTCCCCCGACTGAAGGGCTTGGGCAGCACTCAAGCCGACCATCTCCGCGGCCGAGGCTGCTCGATGACTTCCTACCGAGATCCCCGCCCAGAGAACTCCTATCGCCCCCGCTCCGAGCAGCACCATCGCAACGCCGAGCGCCAAGATCGTCCCGCTGCCGCGTTCGTCTCTGCTCACTGCCCCATCACCCCCTGCTCCAGCCGGGTGCCGGGCTCGGTCTGGACTGTGGCCTCGGCTCTGACGGGGACCTCCAGGAGGCCTCCTACTACAGGCAAGCTGAGGTGGGGCTTCGAGGTGACGAGGACCTGGACCTCGGCGTCTTGCTGCGTGATGGTGATGGTGGAATCGGGTGGTGCGGCGCGTTGGCCCAGGTGCTGGGCTGATGCGAGGGGTTCGCCTCTGGCCGTTGCGCGAGCGGCGTCCCGGGCTGCGTCGATGCAGCGGATGTTGGCCGTTACCACGCCGACCATCGAGAGGCCGAGAATCATGACGCCCACCAGCACCGGCAGGAGGATCGCGACCTCGGCAGTCACCGTGCCGCGGTCACCCCGGCGCCGGCATACGCGGGCACGCTTGACAGGCCGGGCTCGGTCCGGCGTACGGGAGTTGGTCGAGTGGTCGGCTGTGGGCATGGCGTGGCTCCTCGAGGATCGTGGGTCCACCGCACCGGCCGCGGCGTTGAGGGGAATGCCGCGGCCGGAGCGAGGAGGGTGGTCAGATCTGGACGCCCTCGATACCGGCGGACTTGAGGGCGTAGTTGATGATTGCCTTGAGCAATGACATCACCGCGCTCGACTTGAGCAGCGCGATGAGGATGCCACTGAAACCACAGGCCGCCACGATGCTCACCGCGTACTCCGCGGTGGCGGCTCCTCGCTCGTCGGGGTTGCGGAAGCGGCGGACGGCTACCAGCGCCTTGGACATGTCGAACCTCCTGATCTGCCGCCGGCTGATCCGGACGGCTTACTAGAAAGGTGCCGTCGCCAAAGCCCTTGCAGAAAAGGAGTTTTCAACCTGGGGACAACTAGCGCCGACTGCCCATCGACGGCAGCCTCGCCAGCTGATCGGCGGAGAGCCGAAGCTGCGCGGCTGCCACGTTCTCGGTCAGATGCGCCTCTGACTTCGTGCCCGGGATGGGAACCACGACCGGCGAACGATGCGACAGCCAGGCCAGCGACACCTGAGCCGGAGTCGCGCCCAGTTCAGCCGCCACCTCCCTCAGTAGCGCAGAGGTCGCGTGACTGCCGTTGGCGATCGGAAGCCAAGGAATAAAGGCGATTCCCTCCTGAGTGCAGAAGTCGAGGACTGAGTCGTGCTCGCGGTCAGTCAGGTTGTAGCGGATCTGCACGCTGACCACGTCGATCATCCGGCGCGCTTGCTCCAACTGCTCCACAGTGACTTCGGACAAGCCGAGGTGCCGAACCTTGCCTTCCTGCTGAAGTTGTGCCAAAGCGCCAAGCTGATCCGCGAGAGGAACTGCGGGATCGATGCGATGCAGTTGCAGCAGGTCGATCCGCTCGATCTTCAGCCGTCGCAGTGACAGCTCAGCAGCTTGCCGTAGATACTCCGGGCGAGCTACCGGCTTCCACTCGCCCGGCGACGGGCGGGTGTGCCCGATCTTGGTCGCGATCACCAGCTCCTCGGCGTACGGATGTAGCGCTTCGGCGATCAGCTCCTCGTTGGCGCCAATGCCGTAAGCACCGGCAGTGTCGATGAAAGTGACGCCGAGCTCGACGGCTCGCCGCGCCACCTGGATCGCCTGAGTGCGGTCTGGTTCCGGCCGATAGCCCGTCAGCCGCATGGCGCCGAAGCGCGCACAGACCTTCCACCCGGAGTGGGCGCGTACGGCGAGGGACCGGATCACCCGGGCCGGGGGGCGAGCTCGAGTTGCTCTTCGACCTCATCGATCCAGATGTCTGGTACCTGGCAGACTTCCTCACGCCGGCGCCGCAAAGCGCAGTACCGGATCTCGCGACCGACCGGAGCGCGATCAGGCGGGTGTCGGCCGAGCGGGTCCGCGCCGATCTCGAGGTTCTCGCCTATGCGCGGACTCACCCCATCGGGTCGCTCGAGGAAGCGTCGGTACCGCGCCGGCTCCGATCGGCGCGAACGGAAGATCTGCCGACCGAGGCAGTTGCCGACCTCTATGCGGATCCGGCCGCAGGGATCAGTCCGTTGGCCGACCAGGTCGAGGCGTACTGGGAGTTGGCGATGCCTCCACACTGGGGACGGATCCGCGCGAGCTCGAAGGGAATGTGCTCTACCGCGGGCGGCGACTGGGGCAGGGCCTGCAGGTTTGTTCGAGGATCTCGCCGAGTCCGTCAGCTGGCGCGACGGGGCTCTGCACACATCAAGCAGAGCCGGTTCAAGGGAGTACGGAACCTCTCGGGTGAGGGGTTGTTGATGACGCCGTCCGCCTTCGTCTGGCCGATGGTGTACTCGAGCACGATCCCGCCCATGGCCTCGGCCGGCGTCAGCGCAGTACAGGGTCGGTCCCGGGCAGAGTTGCTGGCTCAGCTGGACACGCCTCGGTCAACTACCGACCTGGCCCGGCGTACGGGCCTGACAGCAGGTGGGGTGTCGCAGCACTGGCCGCGCCCCGATCGGGCGGCCTCGTCACTCCTCACCGGGTCGGGCGGGTAGTGCTCTACGCGCGGAGCTCCGTGGCGGAGGCCCTGCACGAGGCCGCCGATCAACCCGAATCTCGTTAGCGAGCTTCCAGGATCGCCAGATCCCGTACTGCGAAGCGGTGGTGCTCGCACTCTTCATCCATGACCACAGCGAGGCATTCCCAGACCGGGCGGTCCTCCTCGGGGTAGCCGGGCGCTGGGGTGCGGGTACAGGTGCGGCCGAGCTCGGCGTCGGTGAGGTCGGCGAGGATTCCGCGGACCACGGACATGCGGTCGGCGCGCGCTTCCATCACCTCGTCGTACGTCGGGCGCGCGTCGACCTCCATGCCGAGTGCGGCCGCGTCCGTGGGGTTGTAGGCGGTCTGTGGGAGGGCCAGTCGGTGGTACGGCAGTTCCTGGTCGAGGATCGTCCGGCTGACCCAGGAGTCGGTGATGAAGACAAGGTGGCGCATCGTCTCGACGAAGGACCACTCGTCGTCGATCCGTTCCTGACGGGCGGCTTCGGGCAGGCGTTCGGCTCGGGCGATCGTGGCGGACCAGAGGCCCTCGACGGTGTCCCACATGGCGCGGAAGTCGTCGGCTGTGCGCACCTGCTCCAACTGCACCCGCTCGGGGTGCTGCCGCGCGAACTCGGTGGCGACGTACTCGGTGACGTCCACGCCGTTGATGACGAAGTTGTCGATGTAGCCGGAGATGTCGACGCCCACGAGCCACGAGTCGACGATCTTGACCTGACTCAGGTCGCAGTCGACGAACCTCGCACCGCTGAGGTCGGTGACGGTGAACTTCGCGCCCCGGAACGCGTCGGGCTGGTCGTCGGCGTGATACCCGGCCGACCACCGGTGGGGACCGTACTGAGCTGCCATCGCGCCATTCTCACGGATACGCCGACCGGCGACAACAGCCCCGGACAACTTTCGCCAAGTCTTGCAGCCTGAGGGTTTGTTGCTTCAGGCAAAGAGGTCGAGGATGCCGGCGAGGGAGCCGGCGATGGTGGGGACGACGCCGAGGACCACGAAGGCGGGGAGAAAGCAGAGGCCCAGTGGTACGACGGAACGGGACTCGACCGCTCGGGCCTGTTCTTCGGCTGCCCAGCGGCGAGCCTGACGGGTGTCATCGGCTTGACGTTCGAGGGTCTTGGCGAGAGGTGCGCCTGAACGGAGGGCTCGTTGGGTCGTTCGGGCGAAGGTGGCGCAGGCTGGTTCGGCGAGGAGGCAGGACCAGGCGTCGATGGGGTCGGCGCCGAGGTTGAGGTGGTGCTCGACTTCCTTGAAGAGGTTGGCCAGTGGGCCGCCTAGAGCAGTGCCGACTATGCCGATTGCGGCCTGTGGTGGACGGCCGGCTCGCAGGCAAGCGGCAAGGAGGTCAACTGCCAACGGTAGTTCCGCGACAATGCGAGCTGTGCGCTGGCGAGCTGCGGCTGGTTCCAGGCGGCTGAGGGCGACCGGAAGGCCGACGAAGGCAACGGGCGCGAGCAGCAGTCCCCACGGAATTCCTAGCAGCAGAAGCAGCCCTGCCGACACTGCTGTTGCCGCCGCCCGATGCATCCGGCGGGTCCTGGGCGGCACTTGCTTCGCGCTGAGGAGGCCCGGCAGTTGCCAGCCGGAGAGGACCGTACGCCGCCTGCTGAGCCGACGAGGTCCCGGACGGCCAGGCAAGAGGAAGGCGATTGCGACTGCCGCCGCAAGCGCCGGCACTAGCAGGCTTGGCTCTCGCATTGATCGGGGCTCCAAAGAACAAGTCGATGCTGGACAGGCTGAGCTGGGTAGGTGGGGTCGGAGGAGGAAGGTCAGGGAGTGGCTTTGGTGGTGAGGGTGGTGGTCCAGTGGAGGCCCAGGGCGGTCAGGAGGATGCCGGTGAGGAGGCAGAGGTAGCCGAGCGGGGTGGTCAGGAGGAAGGCGAGGGGGTGGGCTCCGATGGCGTAGCCGAGGGCCGTGCCGAAGAGGGGGAGAGCGGCTAGGAGGCGGGCGGTCGCTCGGGTGCCGGCCAGGTTGACGGTGATTTGGCGGCGGATCGCTTCGTCGGCTCGGAGGGAGTCAGCTAGGCGCTCGGTGATCAGGGCGAAGGCCGCGCCGGACTGTTCGGCTACTCGCCAGGCGGCTGAGAGGGCCTTCAAGCCTTCTGATCCTGGAGATTCCGCGGCTAGCTCCAGGGCGGCTGGTACGTCGCCGCCCAGCTTGGCGGCGGCTGAGGCGACTTGTAGGTCTGGGCAGATGGTGGCGGCGGCTTCCAGGGCGTCGGCGGGTGGGCGGCCGGCGGTGAGGTCGGCGGAGAGGATGTCGCACGCTTCGATGACTGCCGCTCGTCTGCCGGTGGCGGCTCGTTCGCGGACTTGCCGTGAGCGTTGGGTCAGGACCAGGACGACGACTGCGGCGATGGCGGCCGTCGAGATGACGATCGATGGTCCCGCCGATGCGGCCAAGAAGATGCCTATAGCAACCAAGGCTGCGAGGAAGGCCAACCGCCGACCGGCAGTGCGGGCGAGGTCGGGCGCGCCGATCGAGAGCACCTTGCGACGTTCGATCACGCTGTCGCCGAGGGCGTCGGGCTTGGGAGTCGCAGTCAAGCGGTGGATGCCTCGGGTGGGGTTGGAGAAGGTGGCCACGGCAGCTAGGAAGGCCAGCAGACTGGCGACCGCTGTCATCAGACTGCCCCAGGGAGGACGCTGGGTCGGGCTGTCGTCACGCTGCTCCGGCGAGGAGGTTGGGGTTGTGGAGTTTCAGGGTGTTGTCGGGGAGGAACTCGACGGCGGGGACGGTCGTGGCGTGGCCGTTGGGAAGGCGGGTGATTGTGCGGATCTCGGCGACCCGGCGTTGGCCGCTGGGGGTGCGGATGAGGTGGATCACTGCTTGCAGGGCAGACGAGATCTGGCTGTGCAAGGCGTCGCGAGTCAGGCCGGCCAGGGCGCCCAGAGCTTCCAGGCGGGCTGGTACGTCGGACGCCGAATTCGCGTGGACCGTGCCGCAGCCACCTTCGTGGCCGGTGTTCAAGGCGCCGAGGAGGTCGACCACCTCGGCGCCTCGGACCTCGCCGACCACCAGGCGATCAGGACGCATTCGCAAGGCCTGGCGGACCAAATCTCGCAAGGTGATTTCGCCGGTGCCTTCGACATTGGGCGGACGCGCTTCCAGGCGGACCACGTGCGGGTGTTCGGGCCGGAGCTCGCTGGCGTCCTCCACCAGGACCAGCCGTTCGGAAGTGCTCACCAAGGAAAGCAGGGAGTTCAACAAGGTTGTCTTGCCAGTGCCGGTGCCTCCACTGATCAAGAAGGCGAGTCGGGCATCCAGCAAGTCCCGCAGCACGCCAACACCTGCAGGAGGAAGTGACCCGCAGGCAACGAGGTCATCCAGGCCGAAGACCTTGCGTGACGGGACACGCAGAGACAGGCAAGTCCCTGGCGCTGCTACCGGTGAGAGGACGGCGTGGAAGCGAGTCCCGTCAGCGAGGCGGACGTCTACGTAGGGAGTGGCGTCGTCCAGGCGGCGGCCGGCTGCAGCCGCGAGGCGGGTGGCCAGACGTCTGACGGCTGATTCGTCGCCGGTGCGGAGGGTGATGCGTTCGAGGCCGGAGCCGCGGTCGACGTAGACCTCGTTCGGGCCGTTGACGAGGATGTCGGTGATTCCTGGTTCCGAGAGGAGCCCGTCGAGTGGACCCGCACCGAGGGCCTCACGCCGGAGGGCAGCGACGACAGCGAGCACGGTGGAGTCGCCGAAGACCGCGCCATCCACTCGGAGTGCGGCGGCGACCCGCGCCGGGGTCGGCTCGGATCCCTGTGCAGCAAGGGTTCCGCGGACTCGCTCGAGGAGATCGGCCGGGACATTCGCCCCGCCATCGAGCCGCTTCATGCTGCCATCAATCCGTAGAGCCCGAAGAGGTCGAGCAGCTCCGAGGCAGCTCGACCGAGGGCTCCCCGAGGCCGCGGATCGAAGCGGCCCTGATCCATCACTGTCGGCAGGTCTTTCTCGACACTCAACTTCGCCGCCAGTGGTAGCGACAGGTGGTCCGCGACATCGATCGCTGATAGGCCGTTCAGGCCAGGCTCGCGCGCGACGACTCGCAAATCGCTGGCGACCTCGCGAAGCGGCGCGACCACCCGAGCCGCCGCGGCGCAGGATCGTACGTCGCGAGGCACCACCACCAGCGTGGCGGTCGCGCGGACAAACGCCTCCTCAGCGGCGGGATCAGGTCGGCGAGGAAGATCCACGACGACCAGATCGCTACTGCGCTGGGCCGCGCCAAGCACGGAACGCATCGCCTCGGGCGGCAACGCAGCGACATCGCCTCGATCCCACGACAGCACGGCAAGTCCGTCGATCAGCGGTAGCGCGGAACGGAGAGCCGACGCGCTCACCCGGCCCGCCGCGTTGAGCAGCCCAGGCCATCGCGTCCCGAGACCGCTCTCGCTTCCCAGGACGAGATCGATCCCACCACCCAGTGGATCCCCATCGATCAGCATCGTCCGGAGACCACGCCTGCTCGACGTCACCGCGACCGCCGATGCCAAGGTCGTCGCCCCTGCTCCCCCACACCCACCGACGAAGGCGAGGGTGATGGCAGTGCGGACACCGCCGTCCAGAGCGTCCGCGAACTTGTCGCCCAGAGCGCCCTCGGTGTCGGGCAACAGGAACACTCCCTCGGCGCCGATCGAGAGCGCGCGCCGATAGACCTCGCCGTCGTCGGCATCCACCCCGGCCACGACGACACCTGAGCGGCGTACCGGTTGGGTGCGGCCGAGGGGCTCGACCAGGTCCTGGCCGACGACCACGAGCGAGGTGGACTGCCAGTTGCGGCGCAGGCCCAGCAGATCGCGCTCCACTCGCGGCACCACCTCGGCCGCTGCGGCGAGCCGCAGGAGGTCGTCGAGCAACAGTTCGTCGGCGGTGGCCAGTAGGACGGCCGAGCCCGGCCCAGCCGCAGCGGACGGCGACCAGGAGGGCGGCGAGGATGACGGGGAGGAAGGTGGCGGCGAAGGCGAAGAGGAATTGTTGTCCATGCAGTAGAAAGTGCCGTTGTTTCGAGCCCGAGCGGCAACGAGCCCGATCCCTGTGGAGAACTGTCGGATATCCGTCAGGTGCGGCAATCCGCCATCGCGACCCGGCGACCTCAGCGCGGTGAAGGGCTACGGTTCGTTTCGAAGCGTCCTTAACTAAGTTTCTTCCGGAACGCTCCGAACCGTCCACTCGTGGACACCAGCTGGACAACCGTGCACTGCTCAGCTCCTACCGGAGGACCGCCCAGATGAGTCGAATGCGCACCCTCGCCGCAGCGGCCGGAGTCGCCGCCACCGCCCTGATCGCCGTCGCCGGCATCTCCGTGGCCGCCGGCCCACCAGACCAAGTCCAAGCCGCGCCCGCAGCCACCAGCGGTGGCGTGAAGACGGCCTACTTCACCCAGTGGGGCATCTACCAGAACGCGTTCTACCCGAAGAACCTGATCACCACCGGGGTCGCGAGCAAGCTCGACTTCCTCAACTACGCGTTCGCGAACATCCACCCGACCAGCCACACCTGCTTCATGGCCAACCAGGCCGCCTCGCAGGACGAGAGCAACCCGAACGCCGGTGACGGCGCGGGCGACGCGTTCGCGGACTACGGCAAGTCGTACGGCGCGGACATCAGCGTCGACGGCGTCGGTGACGTCTGGAACCAGCCGATCCAGGGCAACTTCAACCAGCTGAGGAAGCTGAAGGCCAAGCAGCCGAACCTCAAGATCCTGATCTCGATCGGCGGCTGGACCTACTCGAAGTACTTCTCCGACGCGGCCTCCACCGACGCCAAGCGCAAAGCCCTGGTCACCTCCTGCGTGAACATGTTCATCAAGGGCGACCTGCCGGTGATGGACGGCTTCGGCGGTCCCGGTACCGCGGCCGGCATCTTCGACGGCATCGACATCGACTGGGAGTACCCGGGCTCGCCGGGTGGTCACACCGGCAACCACTACAGCCCCGCCGACAAGCAGAACTTCACCCTGCTGCTCGCCGAGTTCCGCCGCCAGCTCGACGCCTTCGGCAGTGGCGCCGGCAAGAAGATGTGGCTGACCGCGGCGACGCCGGCCGGGCAGGACAAGATCAAGACGATCGAGACCGACAAGATCGGCCAGTACCTCGACTACAACAACGTGATGACGTACGACATGCACGGCGGTTTCGAACCCACCGGGCCGACCAACTTCCAGGACCCGCTCTACCAGGCCCCGAACGACCCCAGCAACCCGATCCCGCCGGGCACGGCCAAGTACTCCGTCGACGGCGCCGTGAAGGCGTGGACCACCGGCGACCCGGCGTACGGGATCCCCGGCGGCTTCCCGGCGAACAAGCTGACCATCGGATATCCCTTCTACTACAGGGGATGGAAGGGCGTGCCGGCCACGGCCAACGGCAAGTACCAGACGGCCACCGCCCCGGCCGACGGCCATGCGCTGAGCGGCAACGTGCCCGGCGTCTCCTTCTACAAGGAGCTCACCGGTTTCGTCGACAACCCGTCCTCCACGTACTTCGACGATGCCAGCAAGTCGTCCTGGTTCTACAGCAACGGCACCTTCTGGACCGGTGACAACGCCAGGTCGATCAAGGAGAAGGCCGACTACGGGCACTGCAAGGGCCTGGCCGGCGCGATGATGTACTCCCTCGAGGCACTGGACCCGGGCGTCACGCTTTTCAACGCGGTCGTCAACTCGGTCAACGCGGAAACCCCTGGCTGCAGCGGTCCCCCCACCACCCCGCCGACGACGCCCCCGACGACGCCCCCGACCACCCCGCCCACAACTTTCCCGACGACTCCTCCCACGACACCCCCGACCACGCCGCCGACCACCCCGCCGACGGCGACCCCGTGGGCGCCCAACACGGCGTACGCGACCGGCTCGCTGGTGTCCTACAACGGCGTCACCTACCGGTGCATCCAGGGCCACACCTCGCTGACCGGCTGGGAACCGCCGAACGTCCCCGCGCTCTGGGGACGGGTCTGATCACGTACCGCCCACTGATCGGAGCAACATGAAACGCAAGCACATGACGGTCGCGCTGGCCGCGATCGCAGCAGTAGTGGCATCCGTCCTCATCGCACCCGCGGCCCAGGCCGCACCGGTGAGCGCTGCCTTCACCAAGGTGTCCGACTGGGGTAGCGGCTTCGAGGGCAAGGTGACCGTCACCAACGGCACCACCAGCCCGCTCAGCACCTGGTCGATCGCACTGGACTTCCCGTCCGGCTACACGATCAGCAGTTCCTGGGACGCCCAGCGGACCAGCAGCGGCCTCACCCACACCTTCACTCCGCCCAGCTGGGCCGGACCGCTCGCACCCGGCGCCAGCGTCACCTTCGGCTTCAACGGCAACCCGGGCAACTTCTCGGGCATCGCCGCCTGCCGCTTGAACGGCGGCTCCTGCAGTGGCGGTGGAGGCGGCACAGTGCCCGGTGCGCCTAGCGGACTCACCGGTACTTCGACCGCCTCGTCCGTGAGCCTCTCCTGGTCGGCAGCGAGTGGAGCCACCAGCTACAACGTCTACCGCAACGGTACGAAGGTGGGCACCCCGACCGGTACGTCGTACACGGACTCCGGGCTGACCGCGAACACGGCGTACAGCTACCAGGTCAGCGGCTCCAACAGTGCGGGTGAAGGCGCCAAGAGCGGCTCCATCTCCGTCACTACCAAGACAGGTGGCGGCGGCGACCCCGTCGGCACCCGCCGGGCCGCGCCGTACCTCTACATGGGCTGGGGCGATCCGCCGAACCCGGCGACGGTGATGAACGCCACCGGTATCAAGTGGTTCACGATGGCCTTCATCCTATCGTCCGGCGGCTGCAACCCGGCCTGGGACGGGGCACGTCCTCTGCAGGGCAGCGCCGACGCCAACGCCATCGCGGCGATCCGCGCGGCCGGCGGCGACATCGTGCCGTCGATCGGTGGCTGGAGCGGCAACAAGCTCGGCCCGAACTGCAGCACGCCGGAAGCACTGGCGGGCGCGTACCAGCAGGTGATCAACGCCTACAACCTGAAGGCGATCGACATCGACATCGAGAACTCCGACGAGTTCGAGAACGAGGCCGTCCAGGACCGCATCCTGAACGCGCTGAAGATCGTCAAGCAGAACAACTCCGGCATCCAGACGATCCTCACCTTCGGCACCTCGACCACCGGCCCGAACTACTACGGCAACCGGCTGATCGAGCGGTCCGCGGCACTCGGCGCGAACATCGACATCTTCACGCTGATGCCGTTCGACTTCGGCAGCGGCAACATCTACAACGACACGGTCGGCGCGTCCCAGGGCCTGAACAACAAGCTGAAAGCAACCTTCGGCTGGACCACCGCGCAGGCCTACGCCCACCAGGGCATCTCCGGCATGAACGGCCTGTCCGACCAGCAGGAGCTGACCACCACGGCGACCTGGCAGAACATCACCAACTGGGCCAAGAGCAACGGACTCGGCCGGCTGGCGTTCTGGTCGGTGAACCGTGACCGCGGCTGCGCCGGTGGCGGCGTGGTCTCCAACTGCAGCGGTATCGCCCAGCCCGACTGGGAGTTCACCCGCATCACCGCCGGCTTCTGACCGGCACGGCGGGCGGGGACCCCGAGTCCCCGCCCGCCGTCGCCCTCCGCTCCGGACCCGACCATCGCGAACCACCAGTACTGCGATGCGCGCCCTGCCGGACGTGGTCAGCTCGGCAATGCCTGCACGAAGGAGCGGAAGCGTTCGGCTGCCGGGGAGAGCTCTCCTCGCAACCGCCAACTGAGGCCGATGTCACGGCGTGCGTCGACGCCCTCCAGGTTCACCAGAGTCGCGCCGCTGTCGGGATTGCGGACCGCACCGGCCGGAAGGATGGCGACGCCGAGACCGGCCCCGACCAGGCGATCGATCGTCGTGAGGTCGGTCGACTCGAAGGCGACCTGTGGACTGAAGCCGGCAGCCCGGCACAGGTCGTCCGTGACGCGGCGAAACCCGAAGTCCGAGCGGACAGCCACGAACGGTTCACCGGCGGCCTCCGATAGGCTGACGCGTTCCATCCCCGCCAACGGATGGCCGGCCGGAACATAGAGACACAGCCGCTGACGCTCCAGCAGATGCCAGCCGAACGTGTCCCGCGGCGGCCGCGGCCCGGTGATGGCGAGCTCAGCTTCCCCTGACTCCAGGTCACGAACGATGTCGTGAGACGGCTCCTCCCGCAACGCGAAGCGAACTCGGGGCGCGGTCGAGCGGAACGCCTTCAGCAGATCGGGCACCACCCCGGTGGCAACGGAGTGCAGGAAGGCGAGCCGCACAGTCCCGGCGTCAGGATCGAGCAGAGCGTCGATCCGCTGACGGGCGGTATCGAACGCCGCCGTGCTCGACCGAGCCGCCTCGAGCACGACCCGGCCGTAGGGATTGAGCCGCAGCCCTCGGTGCTCACGCTCGAACAGCCGGGCGCCGAAGGCATCCTCGACCCGGCGGAGCGCTCGCGACAACGTCGGCTGGCTGGTCCCGAGCGTGGCGGCCGCATCCGTCAGGTGCTCGGTTTCCGCAAGCACCACGAACCATCGCAGGTCTTCGACATGCATACGTGAATCGTATCGATCACCGCCGATCCCGACATTTTACGTATGTCAGGACATCTGGCACCGTCGGACGCATGCAGACACTGCCGGAGGCGACAGCCGTGCAGACCGGCTACCGCCCAGGTGAGGCCGGCTACCGCAGACTCTCAGTGGCACTGTTCGCCGCGGGCCTGGCGACCTTCGCCATGCTCTACAGCACCCAGCCACTCCTGCCCGAGTTGGCCCGCGTCTTCCGGGTCTCTCCCAGCCAGAGCGCTTTCAGCGTCTCCCTGGCCACACTCGGCCTGGGACTGGCATTGCTCGTCGCCGGCCCTGTCTCAGAGGTCCTCGGCCGCACCAAGCTGATGCGCTGGTCCGTGGCAGTAGCAGCAGCCATTGCCGTGCTCTGCACCGTTGCTCCCAACTGGACGACCCTTCTGGCACTGCGAGGTGTCCAGGGGATCGCACTGGCCGGGTTGCCGGCTGTGGCCATGGCCTATCTCCGGGAAGAGGTCCACGCCGACAGCCACGCCCGAGCGAGCGGCCTCTACATCGCCGGAACGGCAGTGGGCGGTATGACCGGTCGCCTCGTGGCCGGCGGGCTCGCTGACCTCGGCGGCTGGCGTGCCGCGCTCGGTGGTATCGCCCTGCTCGGCGTGACCTGCGCAGTACTCGTGGTCTTCCTTCTGCCGGAATCCCGGAACTTCACCCGGGCAACACCGAACCGGCAGACCATCAGAGTCCTCAAAGACCCCGCACTGCTCGCCCTCTACGGCATAGCCGCCACAGCCATGGGAGCGTTCGTCGCCATCTACAACGCGACCGGCTTCCGACTAGCGGGAGCGCCGTACGGGCTGGGGCCCGGGTTGGCAGGGCTCGTCTTCGCTGTCTATCTAGTGGGGTCGGCGTCCTCGGCGACGGCGGGTCGGCTGGCCGACAACTTCGGCCGCCGCGCGGTCGTGCCGATCGGATGCCTGGTGACGCTGGCAGGGGTCGCGATCACTCTCGCCGAGCCGTTGCCCATCGTGATCCTCGGCCTGGCGGTGATGACAGCCGGCTTCTTCGCGGTCCACGGCGTTGCGAGCGGTTGGGTCGCGGCGCGCGCCCACGCGGGTGGCGGAGGTACCGGCCAAGCCGCGAGCCTCTACCTATTCGCCTACTACCTCGGCTCCTCGGTCTTCGGCGGCCTCGCCGGTACTGCGTGGACGCACGCCGCCTGGCCGGGCGTCGCCGCAGAGGCGGGTGCCCTTCTCCTGGTCACCCTGGTTCTGGCTTTCCTGCTGCGCCGGGTTCCGAGCCGAGCAGTCGACAACCCCTCCCAGCAGGGGGCAACTTCCCGACCGAGCGCGTCTTCCCAGCCGAGTGCGAAACTGGCCGGGTGACGAAAGCAACCGAAGCAGCGGACGCACTCGGCCTGGCCTACGAGGTCACCAAGCACGGCCGGGTGAACTCGCTCGAGGAGGCGGCGGCCGCCCGCGGGATCGAACCGGCCAAGCTGATCAAGACCATCGTCGTGCGGCTCTCCGACGACGACTACCGGTTCGTCCTCGTCCCCGGCGACCGTGAGATCGCCTGGCCGAAGCTCCGCACGCTGCTGGGCGTCAACCGCATCTCGATGCCCGACGCCAACACCGCCCTCGACGTGACCGGCTACGTCCGCGGCACGATCACCCCGCTCGGCAGCACCAACGCCTGGCCGGTGATCGCCGACGAGCGGATCACCGGAACCATCTCGATCGGCGGCGGCGACCACGGCGTCGGCATGACCGTGGACGCCCAGTCCCTGACCAAGGCCCTCAACGCCACAGTCGCGGACGTCACCGAGTAAGGTTCTCGAGCGCCTCGGCTGCCAGTACCCGCGGGTCGCCGCCGAGCGCCAGGAAGAAGAACTGCCGTCCGCCTGTGGTGGCGCGCTCACCCCAGGCGACCACCTCGTGCAGCAGACTGGCTGCCCCCTGGTGGTCCACCTTCGAGCGCAGCGCGCCCGCGAGACCCACTCGCGCCAGTGCCGCGAACCAGCCGGCTCCGCCCGCCTCGGCGGCCATGATCGCTTCGCGGCAGGCGCCCTCCGCCGCTGCCTGATCGCCGTCGAGCAGAGCGGTCCGGCCAAGCTGGACCAAGGCGAACGCGACGTAGTGGTTGAGCTGCGTGTGACGGGCTGTGAGGACGGCTCGTTCGGCCTCCGCGCGAGCGGTCGCGACATCGCCTCTGAGCTCTGCGACCCGGCTGCACAACAGGTACGCCCAGCAGCGAAACGGCTCATAGCCGATCAATGCCGCCCGGCTGAGTACTTCGTGACTCGCCTTGTCCAGCTCGTCCAGATCGCCCGTGCGGAGCGCGCGAACACAGGTGACCAGGTCGTTCGCGGCGACGTACCAGTGATCGCCCTTCGCATCCATCACCGCCCTCGCTTCGGCAAGCAGAACGGTGGCGCGCTGATGATCGCCTGCGACCTCCAACGTCAGCCCGATCGACTGCTTGGACCACGCAGTGCTCCATGCATCCATTGACTCCGTGGTGAGCGCGAGCGCCTGCTCGCCCGCGGCGACGGCGTTCTCCAGATCGAACTGTTGGCCGGCCAGGTAGCAGACCACGGTCAACGCCCGGGCGCGCAGCGAGGGCCGCACGTGACCAGTCGATCCGCGAAGCGCGGCGTCGATCCACTCACGTCCGACCGTATGACGGTCGCTGCCCGACCAGAACCACCACAGAGCGCCAGCGATCCGCAGTGAGTCCTCGAATGCCCCGCTCGAGATAGCACTTTGGTGCGCAGCCTGGAGGTTGCCGAACTCCGACTCCAGCCGGATCTGCCACGTCCGGTAGTCCTTCGACATCAGCCCGGCCTCGGCGTCCTCGGCCAGCGCGACGAAGTAGTTGCGATGCGCCCGGCGAGCCTCCGTCAGAAGACCGGCCACCTGAAGCTGTTCGCGGCCGTAGAAGCGGACTGTCTCGAGCATGTCGTAGCGCCCACTCAGCTGCCCGGCCCCCTGCGGAACGACAAGTGACTTGTCGACGAGCAGGCTGAGGAGATCCAGGGTGCCGGCCGGATCGATGCCGCCGACGCGAGCGAGCGCCATGGCGGCCTCGATCGAGCAACCACCCTCGAAGACGGAGAGGAGATCGAAGAGTGTTCGCTCCCGCTCGTCCAGCAGGTCGTAGCTCCAATCGATCGTCGCCCGGAGCGAGTGGTGACGCGCCAGAGACGTCCGGCCGGGGGACACGAGCAGTGTGAAGCGGTTGCTGAGCTCCGTGGCGATGTAAGTCACCGGTAGCGCCTTGGTCCGGGCGGCGGCCAGCTCGATGGCGAGAGGAAGCCCGTCGAGGTGACGACACAGATCGGCGACCGTCGCCGTGTTGTCGGCAGTGAGCTCGAAGGCGCTCACCCGCCGAGCCCGGTCCTCGAACAGTCGGACGGATTCCGTTGCGGCCAGCGTCGCGGGGTCGTCGACGTCCGCAGCGGGAACGGTGAGCGGCGGCACGAGCCAGTGAATCTCGCCCACGATGCCGAGCGGTTCGCGGCTGGTGGCCAGGAGGTGGAGCCGTGGGCATGCCGACAGCACCAGTTGCGCCCACTCGGTGACGCTCGACAGCAGATGCTCACAGTTGTCCACGACAAGCAGCAGTTGGCGGGGTCGCAGGTACTCGAGGAGGCCGGCACCGGCCGAAGCGGGCCCTTCATCCGCGCTGGCCGACAGCCGGCCGGCGGTACCGCCCGCGAGTGCGGAGGCGATGGCCTGCGGTACGGCAGCTGCATCGGCGAGCGGTTCCAGCTCGACCATCCACGCGCCGTCGGCGAAGTCGTCGCGAAGGGCGGACGCGGCCTCGATCGCGAGGCGCGTCTTGCCGGAGCCGGCAGCACCGGTGAGCGTGACCAGCCGGTGCTCGCCGACCGCCCGCCGTACCTGGGTCAGCTGGGTTTCTCGTCCGACGAAGCTCGTGAGCGGGATCGGCAGTCTCCCCTGGACGACCGGCGTGGCTAGGGCCGGTGAGCCGTCGACCGGCGACCAGTTCAGCTCGGGGTCGTGCCGCAGCACCGCTGCCTCCAGTTCACGCAACTCAGGTCCAGGCTCGATACCCAGTTCCTCGGCCAGCAGCGCCCTGGCCTGCTGGAAGGCCGCGAGCGCATCGGCCTGCCGCCCGCAGCGATAGAGCGCCACCATCAGGTGCGCCCAGAGCCTCTCCCGATAGGGATGCTCCCGTACCGACGACTCGAGCTCGCCGACAACCTCGCGGTGGTGGCCGAGTCGTAGATCGGCATCGACCCGGTCCTCGAGCACGTCCAGCCGCAGCTGTTCGAGCCGGACCGCATCGGCGCGCGCCCAGTCTCGGTCGAACTCCTCCAGAGCTGGACCACGCCACAGTTGTTCCGCCCGTCGGAGTACTGCGGAGGCAGCGCGGATGTCACCCAGCCGCAGCTCAGCTCGACCCTCGGTAGCGAGGCGTTCGAACCGGACGGCGTCGACGTCCTCCGGCGAGATGTTCAGCACGTAGGTCGGGCCCTGACTCGTGACCGCCTCCCGGCCGAGTGCCTTGCGCAGGCGTGACACCTGGTGCTGCAGCGTGTTGCGCGCGTCCAAGGCCGACTCCGAACCCCAGACCGCATCAACCAGCGTTTCGACCGGCACCGGCCGGGCGGCGTTCAGCGCCAGGATGGCGAGCACGGCACGCTGCTTGGTCCCGGCGACCGCAACGGCCGTCCCGTCGGCGTCCTCGACCTGGATCGGCCCGAGCAGCTTCACCCTCACGGCATTTCACGCTGCTACGGACACGCCGCCTCGTCAATCCCGCGTGCGGCAGCGCCATGGCAGCGCCGCGGCAGCGCTCGGCCCCGCGGCGGGAGTCCGGTGGCAGAGCCCCCGCGCAACCTGCGGTCGAAAGCGCTCACCGTCGACGATCGAGCCGCCAACTGGGAGTTCCGAGATCCCTCGCAGTTTTCACCGCTGATTCACAGCTACCGAAAGAACGGACGAAGACCATGAACAGACGAACCTTCATCGCCGGTACGGGCGTGGCGCTCGCGGGCGCCGCAGGCACGGCCACCCAGGCCGCAGCAACTACCGACGACAAACAGAGCTTCATTTTCGTGCACGGGGCCTGGCATTCCTCGACGCACTGGAACGAAGTCGCCGAACGCCTGGTGGCGATGGGGCACCAGGCCTTCGCCATCGACCTTCCCGGCAGCGGGCTCAACGCGGCGTATCCGCAGTCCTACCTCCGCAACGACTTCGCCGCGTTCGCGACCGAACCGTCGCCGGTCGCGAACATCGGCCTCGCGGACTACGCCAACGCCGTCACCGCCCAGGTCGAACAGATGGCGGAACACGGCAAGGTCACCCTGGTCGGTCACAGCATGGGCGGCCTCACGATCACCCGGGTGGCCGAGGCCGTCCCCCACCTGCTGCGGCGGCTGGTGTACGTCGCTGCCTATGTGCCGGTGGACCTCGCCTCTGCCAACGACTACAGCCAGCTCCCGGAGAACCAGACCTCGATCTCGGGCGGGATCGTCGTCGCCGATCCCGTTGCCACCGGCGCGGTGCGGATCAACCCGCGCAACGGCGATCCGGAGTACCTCGAACGCGGCCGGCAGGCGTTGTACAACGACCTGACCACCGAGGACTACCTCAAGTTCGCCGTCGCCTTCAACCCGGATCTCCCTGTGCGGGTGGGGATCGAGGACGCCCGGGGCACCGTGCAGCGCTGGGGCAATGTCCCGCGCATGTTCATCCGGACCACCGAGGACCACACCGTCCCGTTGGCGTTGCAAGACCGGATGATTCGCGAAGCCGACACCGCGACGCCCCGGAACAAGTTCGTGGTCCGCAGCCTGCCGTCCAGCCACTCGCCCTTCGCCTCGATGCCTGACCGGCTCGTGACTGCCTTGGTCCAGCGCTGACCCAAGTACTCACGACGCTAGACGAGGAGCCCTCGCTGTCCCGCCCGCAGGCCGGCCTGGAAGCGGGTGGTGGCATCGAGGGCCTTCAGGATTCGTTGCATTCGTCGCTCGACCGTCCGCTGTGCGACTCCGAGCCGGCGGGCGATCGCCTGGTCGGTCAACCCCACAGCCGCCAGCGCCAGCAACTGCTGGTCCTCGAAGCTCAACGGTCCTTCGGACGACGAGGGCGACAGCGAGATCGCCTGCTGCCACAACAGCTCGAACAACCGCAGCAGCGCGTCCAGCAGGCTCGACGGCCCGATCTCGACCAACTCCTGCCCGGTCTGCACCAACCCGGTACGCCGATCCGCGACTACCAGCTTCAACGGCACGCCACCGAGCATCCGGCAGCTAGGACCCGCAGTACGGGCTGCTGCGAGCTCCACCGGCTCCACGAGTGAAGCCATGTCGTAGATCGTCCGATAGGTCACGCCACAGGCCCGGCGCGGTTTGATCGGCAGCACCACGAACGGCGACTTGTCGAGCACCAGTACTTCGCTCTGCGCGGTCTGCTGAGCCTGGTAGAACCGCTGCGCCATCGCCTGCTGCCCGCGGATCACGGTGAACGGCCCGGCCTCCCGCTTGGAGCGGAATTCCTCAGTGAGGACGGCGGCGTTCATCCGGGCCTGGACGATCGCCTCCTGCTTGCGCAGCGCCAGGAGTTCCACGGCGGCCTCGGGGACCGCCGGGGTGTACCGGGCCGGGCGCCCCGGAGTACGGGAGGCCAGGCCCAGCGACAGGAGTGATCTCAGATGCCGGGTCACCCGTGCGGTGGCCCAGCCCATGTCCGCGACCAGGTCGGTCGCAGTGGCTTCTGGCCGGGCCAGAAGCACCCGGTAGAGCTGCTCGTCCTCCGAGCAGACACCGAGTGCTTCCAGCACCGGAGCAGGGCGGTAGTTGTGCACGACCCGAGTCGCGATCAGGGCAAGGAGTGCACGTGGGAGCCGACCTGATTGGAGAACTGGTTCCCGTTCAGGGCGTCCCAGTTGGTGGACCAGGTCATTGCGCCGCGCAGCGTCGGCCAAGTGGTGCTCGGCTTGAAGCTGCCGCAGTTGGTGCCCTTGGTGAGGCAGTCCAGCGCGTTGTTGACGATCGTCGGCGACACGTAGCCGCTCCCGGCGCCACGGCTGGAGGCCGGCAGACCGAGGCCGACCTGGTCCGGCCGGAGCCCGCCCTGCAGCATGATGCAGGCCTGCGCGGTGATGAAGTCGACGGTGCCCTGGGAGTACACCTGCCCGTTGCAGCCGTTCATCGAGCCGGAGTTGTAGTACTGCACGTTGACCACGGTCAGGATGTCCTTGATCGCCAGCGCCAGCTTGAAGTACTCGAACGACGGGCTCTGCATGTCGATCGTCTGCGGTGCCATCGCGATCACCAGACCGCTGCCGAAGCTGCTCCGCAGGCTCTGCAACGCCCGACCCATGTACTGCGTGTTGACGCCGTTCTCCAGGTCGATGTCGATCCCGTCGAAGCCGTACTCACGCAGTACCGACAGGGCACTGCTCGCGAAGTTGGCGGCGGCGGTCGCGTTGGCGACGCTGATCGTGCCGTTCTGGCCGCCGACGGACAGGATGACCTTCTTGCCGGCCGCCTTCTTGGCCGCGATGTCGGCCTTGAAGTCGGCGGCGGTGTAACCACCCAGCCGGCTCGACAGGGTCGGGTCGAGGGTGAAGGTGATCGCGCCCTGACGGCTCGGGTCGGCATCGGCGAAGGCGACCGCGATCAGGTCGTAGTTGGCCTGCACGTCCCGGATCCGCTGGACCGTCGCGCCGTTGTCGAAGTTCTGCCAGTAGCCGGTCAGGATGTGCTTCGGCAGGTTGCCCGGCGGCGGAGTGGTCGGGCCGCTGGAGGTGGTGCCGGACACCGTCGCGCCGTACGGGGAGCAGTTGCCGGCCGCGTCGCAGGCCCGCACCTTGAAGCTGTACGTCGTACTCGGGCTGAGGCCGGTCGCGGTCCAGCTGGTCACGTTGCCGACGTTCTGCGGGACGTCGGAGCCGCGGACCACGTCGTACCGCGCGACGCCGTTCGCATCCGAGGCGGCCGACCAGTTGAGCTGCAGCGAGCTGGAGGTCGGGCCACCCACGGTGAGACCGCCAGGCGTCGTCGGCGCCGTGGTGTCCGGCGGCGGCCCGGTCCCGCCCGGCCCGTCCAGTACTACGTCGTCCGCCTGGTACGCCGGGAGCCCGTACCAGCCGTGCAGGTAGATCGTCACGGTGCTGGCCGAGGCACTCGTGGTGAACGTGGTGGTCAGCTGGGCCCAGCCGGTGCTCGAGGTCCAGGTGCTCGTCCCCCCATCGGCGCCGAGGTAGACGTTCGAGCCTTTCACCCAGGCCGACAGCGTGTACGTCGAGCTGGGGCGGACCGAGACGGCCTGGCTGCAGCGGGCGTTGTCACCGGAGGTGGGGCTGCCCTGCAGCGCGTAGGTCCCGGTGTGAGCCGAACCACTGACGGCGGCTCCGGACCCGGCCGAACAGGACCAGCCGGCCAGCGAGCCGGTCTCGAAGGTGCCGTTGGAGACGAGGTTGGTCGCCGCCGAGCCGGCGCCGGGCACCAGCACCACGGCCGCGAGGGCGAGGACGAACGCGAGCAGGACGGGGATGACCGCGGAGTGGGGGCGGTGGATTCGCGGGTTCATGAGACACAAAGTGTGACCGTGCGACTACATTGTCAAGACCCTACATAAAGTGGGAACGCTCTCACGCTCAGGGAAAGTGAAAAATGCACAGCAATCTGACGTTCGAGGAGCTGATGGAAGCCGCAGAACGGCGGAAGAAGCGCAGGCGTGCCCGAAGACGGGCAGGACCTAGAGGAGTCGCGACCTGAAGGAGGAAAGGCGACGGCCCCCGGCGGGGGGGTGACCGGGGGCCGTCTTCGGCCACGGGCTCGGGGGGAGGAGCCGGGGGCCGATCAGGAGGCGACAGTCTGCACTGTCGAGAGGTATCTACCCCCCGATGCCGGAAGTCACACATCTCAATTTAATCGCAAACTGAGTGCCTGACGGCCATGCTCCTAGACCCCGGTGAAGGGGCTTTCGGCCAGTGTCACTGTCACACTGCTCAACAGTCTAACGGGAGACCAGGCCACACGAAAGGCCGGGGCCCTCGGCGTTTCGCCGACCGACCTATGCTCGACGTCATGACGCCCCTGGGGACGCCGCGCGCGGCCGCCTTCTTCGACCTGGACAAGACCGTCATCGCGCGATCCAGCACCCTCGCCTTCTCCCGGCCGTTCTACGCCGGCGGGCTGATCAACCGGCGGACCGTGCTGCGCAGCGCCTACGCCCAGTTCGTCTACCTGCTCGGCGGCGCGGACCACGACCAGATGGAGCGGATGCGGGAGTACCTGTCCGCTATGTGCACAGGTTGGGACGTGCAGACGGTCCGCGCGATCGTCGCCGACACCCTGCACCACATCGTCGAGCCGATGATCTACGACGAGGCGGTGACGCTGATCGAGCAGCACCACGCGGCCGGCCGGGACGTGGTGATCGTCTCCTCGTCCGGCTCCGAGGTGGTCGAGCCGATCGGCGAGATGCTCGGCGCCGACAAGGTGATCGCCACCCGGATGGTAGTTGCCGACGGCAAGTACACCGGCGAGATCGAGCAGTACGCCTACGGCCCGCACAAGGCGACCGCGATCACCGCACTGGCGGCCGCGGAAGGCTATGACCTGAAGGGTTCCTACGCCTACTCCGACTCGATCACCGACGAGCCGATGCTGGCCGCGGTCGGCCATCCGTTCGCCGTGAACCCCGATCGCGCGTTGCGCCGGCTGGCGATCTCGCGCGACTGGCCGGTACTCGACTTCACCAGACCAGTGGCGCTGGCCGAGCGCACCCGCTTCCACGAGGTCCGCCGGCCGGCCGTCGCGGCGACCGCTCTCGGCGCCGGACTGGCCGCCGCCGGAGTGCTCCTGTACGCCGCCCGCCGGCGCGCGCGACAGGACGAAAACTGAGGCCGCCTCCGTTCTTCACAGCTTCGTGAAACGTCGCGCAAACCCTTCCCCTGAAGGGCTTAGGGGAGTACAAAGGAACCACAAAGGACCTTCGGGTCCCGTAGAGATTGCACGGAATCCAGGGTACCCACGCGGCGACCAGCCCATCCCAAACGGGCAGCGTGACCTCAGGCCTGGTCCTGAGGCGGCAGACAGGTGCACGCCTGGTAACCCGGGTGACGTGCGAGCAACGGCGCTCTCGTTCAGAGGGCGCCGTCGCATGTGCCCAGGGGTTGTCCGGGACAGTGACCGAGCGTTGCGGACTACCACCGGATTCCCGTTGCTGCGTTAGTCGTTTGCATCACCGGGTGGAGATGTTGAGCGGTGAACGTTCCGCTCCCAGCGCGACCACTTCACAACTGCGCAGTAGCCAGTCCCGGACGCCGACCAGGCCGCGCCCCGCGTAGTCCCGCAGGCCCTGCGGATAACTACCGGCCAGTTCGAAGTGGCCCACCTCCGGCACCGTGACCGCGACCGGATCGATGCCTCTGGCAACCAAAAGAACGTGTTCCGCCGCACGGGCGACCAATCCGTTCGCCACCGGGAACGGCCGCAGTACGGCGAGCTCCGCGTGCACGATGGCGGCGACCACGATGCCCGGCGCCTTCGTCGGCTGTGTCAGGGCTCGGGCCAGACCGCTCAGGCGCTCCCACATCTCGTCCGCCGGCGGCGCCGGGGGTAGTCCCGCGATGTCATCGGGCAGCGGTTCGCGACTGGTCCGCAAGTGGCCCAACTGGTCCGGCGTACCGAGTTCGACCGCCGCCAACTGGTGCAGTCTGGTCCAGACCTGTACTGGTGCCGTGTCCACCTGCGGCGCCAGGCTCATCAGTTCACTCGTCATCCGGACCGCGCCGATCGCCCGCGGGTCCGCGGCACCGCGTCGTACCTCCTCGAGCGTCGCCGGGCTGCCGGCCAGGGCGGCGGAAGCGTGGGCGCCACGGAGCAGGGCCTCGGCGGTAATGTCGGAGCCGACTTTCCTCAGGCCGCGGTCGCGGAGCAGCACGTCGATCGCGTCCCGGGCAGCCCGGGCCGCCGATCCGACCCCCTCGAGACTGGCCAGTGGTTCGAAGACGTCGGGAGGCGTTTGGCTCATGATCGGCAGCCTAGTGTCCGCGGACGGGGCGCTAGGCGCTGGAGCTGAGCCCTAGGATGCATTCTCATGGCCGCCAGCACCGACTCCGCCGGGGTCCCGACGTTCAGCATCGTGGTCCCGTGTCACAACTCACGGGCCTGGCTGCGACCGTGCCTGGACTCGGTACTGGGTCAGTCGTTCACCGACTTCGAGATCATCGGGGTGGACGACGCCAGTCCGGACGGCTGCGGCCGGATCCTGGACGAGTACGCCGCGGCCGATCCCCGGGTGCGAGTGCTGCACCTGACCGAGAACGTCGGCCTCGGGCCGGCCCGGAACGCCGGGCTCAAGGAGTGCCGCGGCGACTACGTGCTCTTCCTGGACGCCGACGACCTCTACCTGCCCGGTTCGCTGGAGGCGATCGCCGCCCGGATCGAGGCGACCGGCCGGCCCGACATCGTGATGTTCGACTACGAGCGGATCTTCTGGGACGGCAAGGTGGTCCGCAACCGGCGGCACGACGCGTTCGCCCGGGAGGGTGAGGGCGTCTTCACCGCGGCGGAGCGGCCGGTGTTCCTGACCTTCCTCGAGGTGGTCTGGAACAAGGCCTGCCGGCGGGACTTCCTCACGCTGCACGGCTTCGTCTTCACCGCCGGGTTCTACGAGGACGCACCCTGGACCTATTCCACGATGCTGACCGCCGAGCGGATCGCGACGCTGGACCGGGTCGTCGTGCACTACCGGCAGCACCGGACCGGCGGGAACATCCATGCCACCCGGACCCGCCAGCAGTTCGACATCTTCGACCAGTACGACCGGGTGCACGCGTTCATCACGTCCGACCCGGACCTGGCCCGCTGGCGGCGGTTCGCCTTCGACCGGTCGCTGGACCACATCCTGGCCGTGCTCGCCAAGCCCGAGCGGATCGGTCCCGAGGACCGGGCCGACTTCTTTCACGCCGCGGCCGCGTTCGCCAAGCGCTGGAAGCCCGAGGGGTACGTCGTCGACCGGACCCGACGGGGTTTCCGGCGGTGGCAGCTCGTGCACGACGACTACGCGACGTACTGCACGCTGAAGTTCAGTGCCAAGGTGCTGAGCGTGCCGAGTCCCCGCAAGGCCGTCGACAAACTGCTGCACCGGGGAGACCTCGACCCGAACCTGGCCCTGTACTGCGCGTACTGGTTCAAGCAGTACGCCTGCAACCCGCGGGCGATCTACGAGAAGGCGGCCGAGCTCGCCCCACAGCTCCGCGGGGTCTGGGTGATCGACGCCGACCACGTGGCCGCGATCCCGGAGGGCGTGGAGTATGTCGTGGCCGGCTCCCCGGCGTACGAGAAGCTGGTGGGGAGGGCGACGTACTTCATCAGCAACATGAATCTGCCGAAGGAGCTGGAGAAGCGGGACGGGCAGATCCACATCCAGACGCAGCACGGCACGCCGCTGAAGACGATGGGCACCGACCTGCGGCACTACCCGGCGGCGGCGAAGGACCTCGACCTCGAGGAGCTGATGCGCCAGGTCGACCGCTGGGACTACAACCTGTCCTCGAACCGGTACTCGTCGGAGATCTGGGAGCGCACCTACCCGGCGCAGTTCGAGGAGCTCGAGTACGGCTTCCCGCGCAACGACCGGCTGGTCAACGCCACCCTGGAGGACGTCCGGGCGATCCGCGCGTCGTTCGGGTTCGACGACTCCCACCTGGTGGTGATGTACGCCCCGACCTTCCGCGACGGCGTCGACTCGGTCCGTACTCCGTCCGGCGTGGTCGATCTCGGCGGCGACGGGATCCACCTGGACCTGGATCGGCTGGCCGCGGCGGCCGGGGACCACGGGCGGGTGCTGGTCCGGACGCACTACTCACTGTCGAAGCACCCGTCGTCGAAGTCCGACCGGGTGGTCGACGCCTCCGACTACCCGCGGGTCGAGGACCTGATGCTGGCGGCCGACGTCCTGATCTCGGACTACTCCTCGATCAGCTTCGACTACGCGAACCTGGACCGGCCGATCGTGCTGCTGGTCGACGATCTGCGCACCTACGACAACACCCGCGGCACGTACTTCGACATCACCGAGTTCCCGCCGGGGCTGGTCGCGAGGTCACCCGAGGAGTTGTTCGCGGCGCTGCAGACGGGGGCGTTCGCGAAGGCGGAGGCGGCCAAGCACCGGCAGTTGTTCCGGGAGAAGTTCTGCGAGTTCGACGACGGGCGCGCGGCCGAACGCGTGGTCCGCCGGGTCTTCCTGGGCGAGACCGACCTGCCGCCGATAGTCCCGCTCACGGACCGGCACGCGGCGCCCTCACCGCATCAGCTGTAGAACGAATCGGTTGCCGGGCAAGACCACCGGTCGTGCATAATGGGCGCATGTCGACCAGCCCGGTGATCGTGAGCGCCTTGCGCGATCGCTTCGGCCTGCGACGACGAAGCACTGTCTGAACACCTCATCCCTGTTCCAGTGCTTCGATCTAAGGACTTCGTCATGTCCACTGTTCTGCCTGTCCTTGCCTCCCGGCTGTCCACCGCTGTCGCCGATGCCTTCGGCGCGCAGTACGGCGGGCTCGATCCCGAGTTGCGGGCGGCGACCAAGCCCGAGTTCGGTCACTTCCAGACCAACCTCGCACTACGGCTCGCCAAGTCGCTCGGGCGGCCGCCGCGCGCGATCGCCGAGCAACTCGTCGCCGCGCTGGACTTGGGCGACCTCTGCGAGACGCCGTCCATCGCCGGGCCGGGGTTCGTCAACCTGACACTGCTGCCTGCCGTGCTCGCTGCCGGCGTCAATGAGCCCGAGCAGTTCCCGCCGAGCGGCAAGCGGGTGGTCGTCGACTACTCGCAGCCCAACGTGGCCAAACAGATGCACGTCGGCCATCTGCGGTCGACCGTCATCGGCGACGCCCTGTGCTACGTACTGCGGTACGTCGGGGACGAGGTGATCCGACAGAACCACGTCGGCGACTGGGGCACCCAGTTCGGCATGCTGGTCGAGCAGGTCCTGTTCGAGGGTCTGGTGGTGGAGTCCCTCGACATCGCGGGGCTGCAACTGCTCTACCAACGGGGCCGGAAGCACTTCGATGCCGACAGCAACTTCGCGGACCGGTCCCGGGCCCGGGTGGTGCTGCTGCAGTCCGGCGATCCGCTCACGCTGGAGATCTGGCGGCAGATGGTCGAGGTCTCCCTGATCGAGTTCGACCGGATCTACGCCAAGCTCGGCTCACCGCTGACCCGGGCCGACGTGGTCGGCGAGAGTGCCTACAACGACCAACTGCCAGGGATCGTGGCCGATCTCGCGGCCGCCGGGCTGTTGACGGAGTCCGGTGGAGCACAGTGCGCCTTCCTGCCGGGATTCACCGGCCGGGACGGGTCTCCGCTGCCGGTCATCGTGCAGAAGTCCGACGGCGGCTTCGGTTACAGCGCGACGGATCTCGCGGCCGTGCGGCACCGGGTCGCCGACCTGCACGCCGACCGGATCATCTACGTGGTCGATCATCGGCAGGGCCTGCACTTCCAGCAGATCTTCGCCCTCTGCCGGGCGGCCGGATGGTTGCCGGAGACAACTCCGGCCGAACACGTGGCGTTCGGAACCGTGCTCGGCAAGGACGGGAAACCCTTCAAGACAAGGGACGGCGACACTGTCCGGCTGGCTACGCTGCTCGAGGGCGCCGTCAGCCGGGCCCGGAAACTCCTGGACGAGCGGGACGCGCCGATGAGCGAGGCCATCCGTGCGGAGGTCGCCGAGGCGGTCGGGGTCGGCGCGATCAAGTACGCGGATCTCTCGAACGACCGGATCAACGACTACGTCTTCGACCTGGACCGGATGGTCGCCATGACCGGCAACACCGGGCCCTACCTGCAGTACGCGCACGCCCGGCTGACGCGGATCCTCGCCAAGGCGCACGAGACTCCCGGAGTCGTGAGCGTGCTGGAAGAGGCTGCCGAGCAGCGGCTGGCATTGCTCCTGGGCGGCTTCGGCGACAGCGTCGTACAGGTGGCTGAGACGTTGCAGCCGCATCGGCTGTGCACGTATCTGTACGAGGTTGCCAGTGCGTTGTCGGCGTTCTACGAGACTTGTCCGGTGCTGACCAGTGCGGGTGAGGTGCGGACCAGCCGGATCGCGTTGTGCGCCGCGACCCGGCGGGTGTTGCAGGATGGTCTGGGGCTGCTCGGCATCGCGGCACCCGACGCCATGTGACCGAAGCTCTGTGTCCTATGGAGGTAGCCGATGTTGCCCTGGTCCGCTGATCTCGCCGGCCGTTTCGACCAGCAGATGTTCGACAGCACGCTGTTGCGGGGCAACCCGCTCGGCGATCCGCACGAGCGGCCGGTGCTGGTCTACCTGCCGCCCGGGTACGACGAGTCGGACCGGCGGTACCCCGCGATCTACGTGGCGCAGGGCTACACCGGACACCTCGCGATGTGGTTCAACCGGACACCGTTCCGGCAGCCGTACCCCGAGCTCCTGGACGCGCTGTTCGCCTCCGGCGACGTGCCGCCGGCGATCGTGGTGTTCGTCGACGCGTGGACCAGGTTCGGCGGCAGCCAGTACCTCGACTCCCCCGGGACCGGGCAGTACCACTCGTACCTGTGCGACGAGATCGTGCCGTGGGTCGACGCGCAGTACCGGACCATCGCCGACCGGGATCACCGGGCCATCACGGGTAAGTCGAGCGGCGGCTATGCCGCGATGGTGACGCCGCTGCTCCGACCGGACGTGTTCGGCGCGCTGGCGACTCATGCCGGGGACGCCTTGTTCGGCGTCTGCTACCAGCCCGAGTTCCCCGTCCGTGCCCGGGAGTTGCGCGACCTGTACGACGGGTCGTACGAGAAGTTCTTCGCCAGCTTCAAGAGCCGCGCCGGGCAGACCACGGGCCAGGACCTGCACTTGCTGGAGATGTACGGGTACTCCGCGGCGTACTCGTCGGAGCCCGACGGCACCGTGCTGCTCCCGTACGACGAGCTGGGCCGGCTGATCCCTGAGGTGTGGGAGCGCTGGCTGAGCCGGGATCCGGTGGCGATGGTGGAGCAGCCGCAGTACGCGGAGGCCTTGGGGTCGATGCGGGCCGTGTGGATCGACGCGGGCAGGCAGGACGAGTACTTCCTCGATCTCGGGGCGACCGCGTTCCACCGGGCCGCCCTGGAGGTCGGCGTACCGGAGGAGCGGTTGCACTTCGAGTTGTTCGAGGGGAAGCACGGCGGGATCGAGTACCGCTACCCGCTCGCCGTCGAGTGGCTCTGCCGCCAGCTCGGCTAATTGGGATGCCTGGTGGCGGGTTCCCCCTCTACGGTTGCCGACATGGGCACTTTCGAGGGGTGGCCGGCCGGCATCGAGGCGCGGCCGATCGACAAAGCGGACGCGGGGGCGTGGGCCGAGCTGCTGGCGGCCAAGGAGAAGGTCGACCAGGAAGGCGAGAACTACGACGCCGACGACCTGATCGAGGAGCTCAGCGATCCGAAGCTGGACGCCGAGAAGGACACCATCGGGCTCTGGGCCGACGACACGATGGTCGGGTACGCGGCGGTGCGGTGGCGGGCGAACGTGATCGAAGTGGACCGGGTCGGGACGGAGGGGACCGTGCATCCCGAGTGGCGCGGCCGTGGACTCGGGGCGGCACTGCTGCCGTGGATCATCCGCCGGGCCGGCGAGGTGCACGCCGAGAGGCACCCGGAGGTCGACGGTGAGATCAACACCGGCGCGATCAGCACCAACATCGGCGCCCACGACCTGCTGACCTCGCACGGCTTCGAGGAGTGCCGGTACTTCTTCCACATGCAGCGCACCTTCGACGCTCCCGTCCCCGAGGTGACCGTGCCGGAGGGCTTGAAGGTGGTGGCGTACGACCCGTTGTACGACCAAAGGCTGATGGATGCCCACAACGAGGCCTTCATGGACCACTGGGGCTCCACGCCGAAGGACGAGGAGACCTGGAAGGTGTGGTTCACCGGGTCGCGCGCGTTCCGCGGCGATGTCTGCCGCCTGGTCGTGGACGGCGACAAGATCGTCGCGTACGCCCTCGGCTACGAGTACGTCGCGGACACCGAGGCGACAGGGATCCGCGAGGTCTACATCGGCCAGGTCGGCACGCTCCGGTCCCACCGGGGGCGCGGACTCGCCCGGCTCGCGCTGGCTGAACTGCTGACCGAATCGCACCGGACGGGGTACAAGCGAGCTTCGCTGGGTGTGGACGCCGACAACCCGACCGGCGCGCTCGGCCTCTACGAACGGCTCGGCTTCACCCAGGTCAGCAAGACCATCTCGTACCGCCTGCCGCTGAACTGAGCCGCAGCCAACAGGTCAGCCGAGCAAGCGGCCTCAACCGAGCGGCCGTCCTCAACCGAGCAGGCGGCCGAGTTCGGCGACCAGGTCGCGGGCCCGCGCGATCTCGTCATCGGCCGGTGGTTCCTCGGCGGGGCGCGCGCCGGGCTTGTCGAGCGACAGCAGCTCGGCGCCCTCGGTGACGTCGATGTCGAAGACGACCTTGTCGGCGCGGTGCCAGGTGGTGAACCACTCCAGCGGGTTGCCGTGCTGGTCGCCGGTCTCTCCCTCGAGCAGCAGCAACGGCGCCCCGGACGGGACCTCGAGGGCGTCGGCCAGCCGCTCGTCCGCCGCGACGGCCCGCACCTGCCTGCGGCCGCTGACCGCCCGCAGACCGAATTTGGTGTTGAGCAGCTTGTGCAGCGAGGCGTCGGTCAACTCTGCCGCCGTCAGTTCGGGCACCCGGCCCCGAGGCAGCCAAGTCCGCACGTAGGACAGCGGCTCGCCGTCGATCGATCGCAACCGCTCCAGCCGCAGGGTGTCGCGGGTGCGCAGGTACGACTGCGCCTCCGGCGGCGGCACATCGCGTTCGATGGCGTCGATCCGGGTGCTCAGCCGTCGGCCGGTTCGGGCGAACTGGTCGAACATGCCGGTTGCCCGCTGCACCAGCCGGCGGTGCTCCGGCTGCGGCGCGACGATGCTCGGCCGGCCCTGATGCCGGTGGACGAGGCCGTCCTCGGCGAGCCGGGCGATTGCCTGCCGCACCACGCTGCGGGAGACGCCGAACCGCTGCTGGAGATCGGACTCGCTGGGCAGCGCCGCGCCCGGTGGCAGGTCGTGGCCCAGGATCTCCCGCCGCAGCGACTCGACGATCTGCAGGTAGAGCGGCGCCGCGGCGGATCGGTCGAGGTCAGAGCTTTCGGCGTTCACGGCGTCAGACTAACTTCGGCGTTCACGGCGTGAGACTAATGAGTGGTGGTCGCTTCGTCGGCCTGGCGGGCGGTTTCCCAGACGGCGGACCAGCCGGGGGCCAGTTCTGCGGCCCGGCGGGTGGCGAGCACCAGGCTGGCCTCGCGGGCGATGCCCTGGCCCGCGATGTCGAACGCCGTACCGTGGTCGACGGACACCCGGACGACCGGCAGGCCGACGGTGATGTTGACCCCCTCGTCGCCGTACACCGCCTTGAACGGCGCGTGGCCCTGGTCGTGGTAGCAGACGATGACGAGGTTCCACTTGCCCTTCACCGCCTGCGGGATCAGCGCGTCGGCGGGCAGCGGGCCATGGGCGTTCAGGCCGGCCGCGCGAGCCGCTTCGACCGCGGGCGCGAGGATGTCGGCGTCCTCGTCACCGAAGATGCGGTTCTCCCCCGCGTGCGGGTTGAGTCCGGCGACGCCGATCCGCTCGTCCGGCCGTCCGAGGGCGCGGGCGAACGAACCGACCAGCCGCAGCACGTTGTCGGTTCGCTCCCGGGTCACGTCCTCGATCGCCTGCCGCAGCGACACGTGGGTGGTGAGGTGGAAGAAGTAGAGGTCTCCGGCCGACAGTACGAGGCTGAAGTTGCGGACCCCGAACTCGTGCGCCAGCAGTTCGGTATGTCCCGGCCAAGGGTGGCCGCCCGCGTGCATCGCGGCCTTGTTCAGCGGCGCGGTGACGATGCCGTCGACGAGGCCCTCCTTGGCCAGGGCGCAGGCCCGGATGACGAACCGGGCGGCACCGTCGCCGGCGGCCGGGCTGATCTCACCCCAGGGCACGTCGCCGAGCGACGGCCCGTCCTGGATCAGCTCGATGGTGCCCGGCTCGTTGCGCGCGTCGGCCGGGCTGTCGATGACCCGGACCTGGCCGGGGTTCCCACCGACCACCTCGACCCCGCGCCGGACCGCGTCGGCGTCCCCGATCACGACCGGACGGCAGATCTCGCGGAGCTCGTCATGCCCGAGCAGGGTGCGGGCGGTGGTCTCCGGGCCGATGCCGGCGGCGTCGCCGATCGTCAGTGCCAGGGTGGGGATGGTCATGCACGGCTCCTTCGGGGATCGAGAGGGCTGGATCGAACGGCCTCGGCCGCGCGGATCAGGATGTCGTCGGTGCCGAAACCGCCGGCCTTGGTCGCGACCGGCAGACCTGCGTCGGGACCACCGGTGAGGTAGCCGAGCGGGACGCCGTCAGCGACCTCGCCGCTCAGCCGGATGCCGGTTGCGGACAGGGCGGTGAGCACCGCCAGGGCACCGTCGCCGCCGGCCAGGACGAGCCCGGCAGGACGGACGGTGCTCACTAGCCGGGACGCGAGCTCTCCCAGCCGGTCGGCCACCACGGATGGGGCGACGGTCGCGCCTTCGGCTGCAGGCCCCATCAGCACCAGTACTCCGAAGTCGTCCACCGCCGCGTCGGAAACGATCGAGCGGGCGAACTCCTCCCAGGCACCGGCGTCGCACAGGGTGGCCGCATCCGGCTGGATCCGGCGGGCACCGGCTGCGGCGAGCAGTTCGGCCTGACCACGGGAGGCATCATGCAGGGAGCTCACCACGACCAGGACAGGACCCCTGGGCAACGGCCGCCACCGGCGCGCGAGGTGAGCCGCCAGCCCGGCCGATCCGACCGCGACCGCCTGGTTGCCTAGGGCAATCACCGCCCGGGCGACCCGGTCCAGGTCGGCCTCGTCCCGCGCATCCACCACCACGACAGGACCGCGCCCGCGCAGAGCGGCCGCCAGTTCCGTGTCGTCCGCTCGAGGATCGAGCACGACCAGCGGTGCGTCCAGGAGTGTTGGTACGTGACTCTCGCGGACCGGGGTGACCGGGTCACGGCCGACCGCGGTCTGGGCAACCGGTACGCCGTGCACGAGGAGGATCCCGTCGACCAGGGTGCGGCCGACCGCTGGGAACGCCGGGCAGACCACGGCGACGACGTCACCCGCACGGGCCGCGACCACTGCGTCCGTCATCGCCCGGACCGGCCCACGCAGCGTGGAGTCGATCTTGAGGTAGACCGCAGCGCTGCCTTCGTCGAAAGTCACCTTGTCGAGCGCCGTGCGGACAGCGTCCGCCGCAGCGGCCGGCTCGAGAGCCCGTGAGTCGGTGGTGATGGCAACGACCTCGGCCTCGCTCGGCCCGCCGGGCCCGACCTGCAGCTCAGCGGTCCAGCCGGCTCGGTCGAACTGGCCCGCCGTGTCGGCCGCCCCCGTGAGGTCGTCAGCCAGGACGACGACCCGAGAGGTCATGCGACACCTTCTTCGACCAGCGGGCGCGGAGTGGATGCTTGCAGTCCACCTTCGCGCCGCAACACGAACGCCGCAACCGTGGGCGCCAGCAGCGCGGTGACGAGCACCGCGGCGGCCACCTGGGCGATCGCCGAGTCGAGGTAGGGCTCGAACGAGGCATCGGCGGCGACCACGATCGCCGGAGTCGCGACCGCGTTGCCGGCCGTCGTACCGGCGGCGAATCCGATGCCGGACTTCGGGCCGCGCTTCAGGATGAAGCGGTACGCCAGGTACAGCAGACCGCCGGTGAACAGCACCACTCCCGCGCCGATGAACAGCCCGGCGAAACCACCGGTGGCGATGTCCTTGATGTTGATCCCGGCACCGAGGGCGAAGGCGAAGAACGGGATCACGATGTTCGGCACCGGCTCGACCGCCTTGCGCCAGTCCTGGTCGACGTTGCCGACCAGCACCCCGAGCAGGAAAGGCACGACCGCCGCGACCAGCGTGATCAGCGGGACGTCGCCGAGCCCGGAGGCGCCGATGAAGAGCAGCACCAGGAAGGGGCCGTCGTCGAACGCGCTGGCGATGTACGCCCCGCGGTCCCGCTCATCGCCGTACTGGCCGGCGAACGCCAGCCACAGGCCACCGTTGCTGTTCGCGAAGCAGGTGATCAGCGCGAGGATCGAGATGCCCCAGAACCCGTCGATCCCCACCTGGGTGCCGAGCAGCACGACCAGTCCGGCCGGGATCAGGGTCTTGAACACCAGGACCACGACGGTGTGGCTCGCGACGCCCGCCGCGCCGGAGCGGATGTCCACCTGGGTGCCGGTGGCGAAGATCAGCAGCGCGATCAGCGGCAGCGCGCCGTCGCTGAAGAGGGCGGTGGTGAAACTCCCGATCTCCAGCGTGCCCGGGGCGAACGTCCCGATCAGCGACCCCAGGATCAGCGGGATGAGCATCAGCCCGCCCGGGATCCGCTGCATGGTGGCGAACATCGGGAAGCGTGTCTTTCTGGTGCCGTTCACGCGGCATCTCCTCGTCTCGACGCCCCCCAGCGTAACTTGTACGGACAACTTGTCCGCACAGGATTACACGGCGATTTCGCGGCTGTAAACCCCTGTGCGCGAAATGAGACGGCTGAGACGCGCGGCCTCACCAGACGCGTCGAACCCCCCGCCACCTGATGACGGGGGGTTCGTGACGGCGTCTCGGCGAGGTCAGCCGATCGACTCGACCGGGAGCTCCGACTCGACCGCCGGGGCGGTGGCGGGCGCCGGTCGTTTGGCCCACGGGCGGACGCCGAGGACGATCACCGCGAGGGTCAGCGCGGCGTAGATCGCCGAGCCGATGAACGCGGCGTGCACGCCGTCGGTCAGCACCTCACGAGCGTGCTCGACCGGGTTCGCGGCGGAGGCCGTCGAGTTGCGGCTCGCAGTACCGAAGATGGTGACCAGGATGCCGAGGCCGAGGGCGCCTCCGACCTGCTGCAGCACGTTCAGCATGCCCGAGGCGGCACCCGCGTCCTCCGGCTGTACGCCGGCGAGCGCGCGACCGGTCAGCGGGATGAAGATCATCCCGGCGCCCAGGCCGAACAGCAGCAGCGGGCCCACCACTCCGCTGAGGTAGCTGGTGTCGACTGTGGCGCGGGTCAGCCAGAGCATGCCGAGCAGCACCGAGATCGAGCCGGTGATCATCAGCCGACCACCGTCGATCCGGCCCAGCAGACGCGGTACCACCCGCGACGAGGTGAACAGCAGACCCGTCAGCGGCAGGAACGCCAGGCCCGCGGCCAGCGGACTGAAGCCGAGCACGCCCTGCATGTACTGGGTCAGGAAGAAGAACATCCCGAACATCGTCCCGACCACCAGCAGCATGGTCAGGTACGCCGCGACGCGGTCCCGGCTGCCGAACAACCGCAACGGCACGATCGGGTGGCTCACCCGGCGCTCGATCAGCACGAACGCCACCAGCAGGACCAGGCCCGCCGCGAAGGCGCCGAGCACCTCGGGCGACGTCCAGCCGACCTCGGCGACGCGGATGAAACCGTAGACGAGCGAGGTGATGCCGAGCGTGGAGGTGAGGGCGCCGGCGACGTCGAACTTGCCCGTCTCGGGCGGGGTCTCGCTAAGCACCTGCCGGGCGGCTACTACCAAGCCGATGCCGATCGGCACATTGATGAACAGGCCCCAGCGCCAGGACACCCAGTCGGTGAGCATGCCGCCGACCACCAGGCCGACGCTCGCGCCACCGGACGAGACCAGGCTGTAGAGACCCAGTGCCTTGAGCCGCTCCGGACCTTCCTTGAAGGTGAGCATCAGCAGAGTCAGCGCGGCCGGAGCCGCGATCGCGCCGCCGATGCCCTGCAGGACGCGGGCGCCGAGCAGCAGCTCGGCGGACGGGGCGAGACCACCGAGCAGCGAGGCCGCGGTGAACACGCTCACGCCGGTGATGAAGACCCGGCGACGGCCGAGCAGGTCACCGGCCCGCGCGCCGAGCAGCAGGAGACCTCCGAAGGCGAGGGCATAGGCGTTCTGCACCCAGGACAGACTGGACGGGCTGAAGTCGAGCGCGTGCTGGATCTTGGGCATCGCGATGTTCACCACGGTGCCGTCGAGGATGACCATCAACTGGGTGATCAGGATGACTGCGAGAACTACTCCCGGCCGCCGCGCGGGCGTGCCGGTATCGGCGCCGGACGGCGCCGCGGATGTTGCCGCCATAGTGTGACTTGCTCCTTACCCCGAAGGGGCTAGAGTGGAATCAGAATGAAGTGGAGCGCTCCTCCGGATACGATACGGAGGCTACCTCCGTTTTTTCAAGCGATTTTCAGGATGACTTTTCCGCGACGGCTGCGAGGAGGCCGGAATGATGTCGACACCGTTGCCGACCACGCGGCCGGCCCGCGCCGACGCGCGGCGGAACTACGACCTGCTGGTGTCGGCCGCGCGGGAGGCATTCGCCGAGCACGGCACGGACACCTCGCTCGAGGAGATCGCCCGCCGGGCCGGTGTCGGCATCGGCACGCTGTACCGGCGCTTCCCCAACCGGACCGCCCTGCTCGAGGCGGTCTACGTGGACGAGATCCAGTCCGTCTGCGACCGCGCCTACGGTTACGCCGACAAGCTCGGGCCGTACGACGCGCTGGCGGCCTGGCTGCGCAGCTTCGTCGGCTACAGCATCTCTAAGAAGAGCCTGGCCGGTGAGCTGACAGTTGCGCTGGGCAAGGACTCTGAGTTCTTCACGGCTTGCAAGGTGAACGTGCGCGAGGCCGGTGAGCTGCTGCTGAACGCCGCCAAGAAGGAGGGCACGGTCCGCGAGGAGCTGCAGCTGATGGACATCCTGCGGCTCGTCGGCGGCATCACCATGGGCCGCGACATGGACCGCGATCAGGCCGAGCGCCTGCTCGAGATCGTCCTCGCCGGCCTGAAGCCGGCCACCGCCCCCGCCTGAATCCCGATCGGCGGCGCGGGCTGAAGCCGGTACTGCGGCCTCGGCCGCCGCGCGAGTCGGCTAGTCCAGCTTGATCGGGGTCAGGGCGTCCAGGAACGGGGCGGTGGCGTCCTTCTCGGTGTAGAGCAACTGGTCCTTCGGCAGCGGCCACGGGACGGCGATCTCCGGGTCGAACAGGTTCAGCGCGATGCGCTCCGAGTCCGGCGTCCAGTGCTCGTTCAGCAGGTAGGTGTAGATCGTGTTCGGCTCGAGCGTGCAGAAGGCGTGCCCACAGCCGCGCGGCAAGTAGACCCCTTGGGCCGGCGTCAGCTCGAACGTCTCCAGTCGCCCGAAGCCCGGGCCTTCGCGCAGGTCGACGATCGCGGTGAACAGCCGTCCGGCTGCCGGGGAGATGTACCGATCCCAGGGTTCGGCATGGATGCCGCGGGTGATGCCGACGTCGGCGGTGTAGGCGATGTTGTTCTGGACGAACTCGACCACCGGCAGCCCGAGCTTCTCCAGCTTCTCCCGCTGGAAGCTCTCCTTGAACCAACCGTCGCCGTTCTCGATCACCTCAAGCTCGAAATGCAGCAGGCCCGGGATTGTGGTCTCGCTGAGCTGCGGTCCGGTCACGGCCGCCAACCCTAGCGGGCCTCGCGGCCAGCTCCGCGCGGGTCTGGCGGCACCCGGACTAGCGGGGCACCTGGCGGCGGGTTTCGAGGTGGGCCAGGTCGGCCGCGGTCAGGCCGGCGGCCCAGCCGGCGCCGTTGGTGATCCTGGTCCGCCGGACCACCGTGTCCGGGAACAGCTTCGTGAACAACGCGTCCACCTGCTCCTCCCGCTTGCTCAGCACCGGCAGCAGCCGCCCCGCGTCCACCTCCGGTACGGCGGCCTGCGTGGCTTCGGTGGTCCTCTGCAGCCGCTCCCCGATCCGCTGGGCATAGGCCATCAGGAACGACTGCCGGAACGAGCGCGTGCGGGACTCGCCGCGATGGCCGACGTGCTTCCCCGCCTCCAGCATGGCCCGATTCGCCTGTACCAGCAGGGAAGTCGCAAGCAGCTCGGTCAGTTGGAGGTCCAGCTCGGCGCCGACGATCGTGACCACGGCGAGCTGCTCCATCGAGACCGTGCGGCACCGGTTCGCGCTCGCCACCGCCCCGACCAGCTGCGCTTTCGCCGACACGTAAGGGGTTTCCACCCAGATCCGGCGGGCACCCGAGTCGTCCGGGAGATCCAGTTCCGGATCCGCGTCCACCAGGGCCCGGTCGAGCGAGAACTTCGCCATCAACTCCTGGGCCTTCGCCGACAACGCCTCCGCCTCTTCGGGGAAGTCCGTCCCCTCCGCCTTCGCCAGCAACGCCCGGATCCGCGCCAGCACCTTCCCACTCGACGCCGGTACTGCGGACGCGGCGCGCGCCGACACCGGAGTACCGGGGAGTGGGAACAGGCGGGCCAGACCCGGGAGGGTCTGGAGGAATCCGGCCAGGGCGAGGGCGGTGTGCAGGGCGAGGTACCGGCCGAGTCGCTGGTCTGCTCCCCAGTTGGTCAGATCGAGCGCCGACTCCGGACGCTTCACCCCGAGATCGGCCAACTGGTCGAGCCAGCGCGGGTCGATCGCCGAGTCGGGGTAGGACCGGTGCTCGGAGGCGATCACCGCGAGCAGCAGTGGTTCGACGGCCGGCTCGAGCTTGCGTCGAGCGTGCTGGACGACATCGGCCGGGGTCCAGCCGCGCTCCCAGGCCGAGCGGATCAACCCGTGCAGGAAAGCCTGCAGGCACCGATCCACCTGAGCTTGGTCGCGCTCGTCAAACCCACCGAGGCGCGCCAGATAGCCATCGGCGCGGCCGTCGTCGAGCGCCACGGCGGCTGAGGCGGACGGCAGCAGCTGCAGAATCTCCTGATCGCTCACCCGGCAAAGTCTGACACCCGGACCCAACCCGCCGCCCGCCGCGACCTCAGTCCTGTGGATAACGGTCGATCGGGAACCCGAAGGCCGGGAACAACGCCGGCTGGTGGAACGACAGGACGGAGGTCACGCCCGCTTTGGTGAGGGTGAGCACCTGCAGGGAGTGGCCGTGGAATCCACCATCGCGCCCGCGGGTGTACATCGCGAAAGCGGGCTGCCCGTTCGCTGCCGTCTCCACCATCATCCGCTTCCCTTCCCCGGGCGGAAGCTTCGCCTTGAGCAACCGCAGGACATCCACCCGACCGCTGAACCAGGTCGGGATCGGCGGCATCTCCCACCGGGTGTCCTGAGTCAGCAACCCTTCCAATGCGACCAGGTCCGCCTGCTCGAAGGCCTTGGCGTACTGGTCGAGCAGCGCACGGCGTACGGGCTCGTCCGGCTCGCTGAACTCGTCCTCGGCGGGTGAGAGTCGGGCAAGCTCCGCACGCGCCCGCTGGAGCGAACTGTTCACCGCAGCGGTGGTCGTCTCCAGCAATCCGGCGACCTCAGACGCCTGCCAGGCAAGGACATCCCGCAAGATCAGTACTGCGCGCTGCCGCGGCGGCAAGTGCTGCAGCGCCGCCACCATCGCCAGCCGGAGACTCTGCCGGGTTCCGACCACGGCAGCCGGGTCCAGCAGGTCCGGGAACGGTTCGAGCCAGCTGACCTCGAGCGACTGAGGCTCGATCTCGTCAGGGTCGTTGCCGGGGGCACCGAGGGCCGACGGGACGAGCCGGCGACTGCTGTGCTGCAAGGCGTTCAGGCAGACCCGGGTGGCGATCCGGTAGAGCCAGGTCCGGACCGACGAGCGCTGCTCGAAGTCCGCGAACCCCCGCCAGGCGCGCAGGTACGTCTCCTGCACCGCGTCCTCGGCGTCGTGCAGCGACCCGAGCATCCGGTAGCAGTGCGCGACCAGCTCACCGCGGTACTGCGCGAACTCGTCCTCCAGGTTCATCCCAGCTCCTCAACCGGCTCCTGCCGGGTGCCCACCAGCTCGGTACTGCGCGGCGCGCTGCTGCGCCGCCCTGTGATGGCAAGCCCTGCCGCAGCTCCGACCAACGACAGTACGCCGCACACGGCCAAGGCTCGGGTGAATCCCGTGCTGAACGACTCGTAGCCGCCGGCGGCGGCGAACACCGCGGCCAGCACGGCGACTCCGACGACGCCTCCGAGCTGACGCATCATGCTGTAGATGCCGGAGGCGATTCCGACGGCCTCACGCGGCAGTGCACCGATGCTGGCGCTCTGCGTCGCCGGCATGGCCATGGACACGCCGCAACCGGCTACGACCAGCGGTAGCACCAGCTCGGTGTACTGGACTGTGTTCTTGCTGACTTCGCTGATCCAGAACATCCCGACTGCTTGCAGAGCCAGTCCCGCCACAACGAACGGGCGCTCGCCCAGGCGGTCGACCAGGCGGCCCGCGATGGGTGCGACGAGGAAGAGGGTCGCTGTCCACGGCAGGAGCTGCAGGCCGGCCTTGAGAGGACCTGAGCCGAAGGTGACCTGCATGTACTGGGCCAGGAAGAACACTGCGCCGAACAACGCGGCAGTGAGGAAGAAGCCGGCGCTGTTACCGGCCGAGAAGGGCCTGGAGCGGAAGAACTCCAGTGGGACCATCGGGTGCTCCGAACGGGCCTCCCAGACCAGGAATCCCACCAGCAGAAGGACTCCCAGAGTGAACGAGGCGAGCACCTCCGGGCTGGTCCAGCCCGCGACGGCTCCGCGGACGACGCCCCAGACGAGGCCGAGTACTGCCAAGGTGATCAGGGTGGCGCCGCCCAGATCGAGCCGGCGGGCGACACCTCTGCTCTCGGGGATGTGACGCAGTACGAGCGGGATGGCGACGACGCCGACCGGGACATTGATCCAGAAGATCCACTGCCAGGCGAGGCCTTCGGTGACTGCGCCGCCGACCATCGGGCCGCCGAACACCGCGAGACCCGTGACACCGCTGAAGATGCCGATAGCCCAACCGCGTCGCTCCGGTGGGAACGCCGCGCCGAGCAAGCCCATCGAGAGCGGCATCACGACGGCCGCGCCGATGCCCTGGACTGTGCGGGCGGCGATCAGCCACGGCACCGAGGTGGCGAGCGCGCAGCCGATCGAGGCGACCGAGAAGAGCGCGAGGCCGGCCGCGAACGTCCGCCGGCGGCCCCACCGGTCACCGATCGCGGCCGCCGTCATCAGCAACATCGCGAAGCTGAGGCTGTAGGCGTTCACCGTCCACTCGAGCTGCTCGATCGACGCGTCGAGGTCCTGCCGGATCGTGGTCAACGCGGCGGCCACTACCAGCACGTCGAGCGCCACCATCACTGAACCGAGCGAGGTCAGCGCCAGCACCCAGCGCTGCTCGGTGGTCGTTCTTTCCTTCATCAGTGGTCCTCCAGAGATTTCGCTGTCACTGGTACTGACAGCGGCGGCGGACCGAACTCATCGCTGCGATGAGTTCGGGTGCCGGGGGCGGTCTGAAGGAGTGAGAGCACTTTCTTCGGAGGAGAACCATGAACGCAGCAGTGATCCGCTACCGGACCAAGCCGGAAGCAGCCGACGAGAACCAGCGACTGATCGAGAACGTCTTCGGCGAACTGGCCCTGAAGACGCCACCCGGCCTCACCTACACCGCCGTCCGCCTGGCGGACGGCGTCACCTTCGTCCACGTCGTCGACGGCGAGGGCGTCCCCGACCTGACCGCCTTCCAGGAGTTCCAGCGCACCTTGCCCGACCGTCTCGAAGTCGCCCCCGCCCGCGAGGAGGCCACCGTCGTCGGCACGTACTCCGCCGAGGTGCTCGTCTAACGTACGTTTCAAAAGTAGTCAGAGCGGTTGCGGCGACTGGTCCGCTTCGCCGGCGAACGAAGACCGATCCTGCCGGCGCCTATGGTGCGTTTCGGGCTCGCTGGACCACAGGTGTTGTCGTACGTCGATCGTATTGTCGGCGCATGGTATTTACGTCGCCTGTGGAGCGGGCCATGCCGAATCGTCTGGCTGACGAGCGCGACGCGCTGACACAGCAGCTCGACTTCCACCGCGCCACCCTGCTTCGCAAGCTGGAAGGTCTCGATGGCGAGCCGCTGCGTCGGCCGATGACGGCGTCTGGACTCAGCCTGCTGGGGTTGGTGAAACACCTGGCCGAGACGGAGCATGGCTGGTTCCTCAAGATCTACGGAGGGTTGCCCGAGCCAGATCTGTTCTCGACCGACAGTGACCCAGATGCGGAGTTTCGCGTCGGTCCCGATGAGACGGCCGACACCTTGGTCGGGCAGTACCTACGGACTTGCGAGCGGGCCCGGGCCGTCGTGGCCGCCGGCGGGCTCGACGACGTGGTCACGACGCCGTGGGGCGCGGAGGTCAACTTGCGGGCGATCCTGGTTCATATGGTCCAGGAGACCGCGCGGCACAATGGTCACGCCGACATCATCCGAGAGGCGATCGACGGCACAACAGGCCATTGAGGCCCGTCTCACAACTGGGTCGGAGACACTCGTTGATCGCGACGGTGTGGAGGGTGTGGCCTGGTCCCGCACGGCGAGTTTGTCGTATCGCGTCGCGATGGCGCGTGGCGTTTGAGCCGGTTTGATACCGCTCTCCACGGCGTGGCGCTGCTTGTAGATGTCCGGGTCGAAGCTCGGGGTCGTCCGCCCTTCGAGCCCTTCTTGCGGCGATTCGCGGCCTGATCGGCCTTGATCGGGATGGTCGCCTTGATCCCACGTCGACGCAGATAGTCGCGGTTGGCGTGGGAGGTGTAGGCCTAGTCGGCCGGGACCCGGTCGAGTCGGGTGCAGAGCCGTCACGACCCGCCGCCAGGTTCCGTCCCGCTGCCAGCGGCGGAACAGGCCGCACACCGTCTGCCAGGGTCCGTACGCCGGCACGTCCCCCCAAGGCGCACCCACCCGCACCCTCCACCGGATCCCGTCGATGGGTTGCCGTTTCGTCCACGTCGGCGGACGTCCTGACTTGCGCCCTTCGGCAGCAGCGGCTCCAGCACCGCCCACGGGCGTCGGTCAGATCGAACCGCCTCGTCAGCGGTGTGGTGGCCACGAGGTCTCCGTGCTGATGGTCGTCCTGGTCGACAACCCATCTACCGGGTAGGTCACCGCCGACGACAACTACATCTGAATCTGCCAGCCACGCCCAGCTCCAGTGGAACGTCGTGTCAGCCCGACAGACCGGTAAGTGCCCTCACCGACTTTCGAAACACGGCGTAGCCCCGTCGGACATCCTGTCGTGTCGCAGGTACTTGCCGTCGCGGAGTCGTGCGCCTGCGGCTATGGCGGCGGACAGCCCAGCCCGGGACCTCGGACTTGGTGGCGGTCAGCCCGGTCGGGCACAGGGTGGTTCTCCGCGGCGGCTTGTGGTCGGGATGGTGGGAGTTCGCCGCCGTGGCTTTGATTGGGGCAGCCAACCGGAACCACCGTCGGCGCCAGCGGCGATGGGCGAGGTGGTCGCATTGGCCGTTTCCATGTCCTGTGGGTCGTGGTCGCCCCACGGATCGAACCCTACGGCCGTGCCGTCCGTGGCGGTCCGCGCCAGGTCGCCAGGCGTTGGCGTGTTGGTGCCGGTTCCCGAGCAGGGTGGATCGGTGTCACCCCAGGGATCGAACTGAGCGACTGCACCAGTCGCGGCGGTCGTGGGTGGCGGCTGGTGGGCGCTGTTTCGGGCATGGCTGGGCAGCAGCCCGCGGCCGCCGTAGCTGCTGCTGGCCGGTGTGCTGCTGGCAAGACTGTGAATGGGTCTGCGGTAGCGGGTTCGGGTGGGGTTGGGGTCGGCCCAGGCGGGTCTGGCGACGGTGACGGTGCCGTGGTGGAGGGTGATGTGCCAGTGGCCGTGGTGGGTGTCGATGTGGTGGCGGCGGCACAGCAGGACCAGGTTGGTCAGGGCGGTGGGGCCGTTGTCGATCCAGGAGATCAGGTGGTGGGCGTCGCAGAAGATCGGTGGGGCTTTGCACACGACGCAGCCTTTGTCGCGGGCGTTGAGGGCGCGGCGCATGGCGCGGTTGACGAAACGCTGGGCCATGGCGACGTCGAGGGGTTCGGAGTTGGCGCCGAGCACGATCGGGATGATCTGCGCCTCGCACGCCAGCCGCCGGATCGCGCCGGCGGACAGTCCCTCGCCGTGGACCAGGGTCCCGACCGCGTGGGCGCCTGCGTCGGTGAGGTCTTTGAGGTCGATGGTGATCGTGATGTGCGCCTTCGGGCCGTGCCCAGCCTCCGCGATAGCACCACTGCCTGCTGCACCACTTCCTGCAGCACCACTCGCGGCTGCACCGGTCTGGGCGGCGCTACCGGCCGCCTGTCGAGTGCCGTTGCCGCTTGGCGAGCCCGCGGTCTCCGCATAGTCGAGAGTCGCCGCTGCCGTGTCGGCTGGATCGGCTGGGCCGGCTGCGGTGGTGATGGCGTTGGAGGCGACGTTGAGGACGTCGGTGAGGGCGTCGGCGCGCCGCTTGTCCGGTGAGCGCGGGTCCAACTCGCCGGTGACGGTCTTGCGCGGCTTCGAGCCCTCCAGGATGAGGGCCTGGAACAGCTCGGCGTTCTCGTTGGCCAGGTAACCGCTGAACCTCACCCCCCGGTCCGCGGTCCTCAGCCGCAACTCCTCCCGCGCGTAGGCCTTGTCCTCCTCCGGCGCCGGCCCGTCGGCATCCAGCAGGTCCCGGACCCGGCGCGCCGCCTTGCGCAGCTCCGACGGGTTGAAGTGACGCCCCAAGGCGACGAGTTGTTCCTCGGCCACGGCCAGGTCCTCGACCGCGACGGTCTTGGGGACGTTCTCGAGTTCGGACACGATCGCCGCGGCCTGCGCCGGAGACAACACCACCGCATCGGCTTCGGCCTCCACGCCCGGCTCACCGTCCAGTTCGCTGCCCGGCTCGTCCTCGTTGGCGTCGGCCGGATCCCCGACGCCGGTGGCTGGGAGCGCGTTGGTGACGGCGGGGTACTTCTGGAGCGCTTTGGCCAGGCTGAGATCACGCTTGATCACGCCCGGGTCGAGACGGTGCCGAAACGCCAGCAGCCGGGCGGTGTCGCCCGCGCCCAGCGTCGCGGCGTGACCGGAGGCGTCGTAGTCGGCCAGGAGCTGCAGGCGGTAGGTCTGCAACCGGGAGATCTCAGCCTGCAGGGCGTCGAGAGCTGCCAGCTGCTCGCTGGCACTCATCGACCACACCGGCCGCTCACCCAAGATCTCCATACCCCAGACCCTAGACACCGGCTCCGACAGTTTCTGGTCCGGAAGGCCCTTATTTGTAAGGGATTCCGAAGATTGGCCGAAATTAGGTGTAGGCATCGGATCCGGACGAGTTGTTCACAACCCACCTACAGCTGTGGACGTGGGCGAGAACGGTTTCCGACCACGCGCCGATTGCAGTATGCGGCGAGGGTGTCGAGGATCTGGCCGGCGGTCTTGGTCCAGATGAAGGGTTTGGGGTCGGCGTTCTAGACGTTGATCCATTGGCGGACGTCGGCTTCGAGTTCGGGGATGCTGCGGTGGGCGGAGCGGCGGAGTCTGCGGTTGGTGAGTTCGGCGAACCAGCGTTCGACCAGGTTGGGCCGCGCGCCCAGCATGACTGGCCCATTCACACCGTGTCGGCGTACGTCTGGTCCTCGTGACGGGCCCGGGCGGCTTCGATGTCGGGGACGTGTTGTTCGGCCCAGAGTCGTACGGCGCGAAGCGGGACGAGGAGGGAGCGTCCTAGTGGCGTCAGGGCGTATTCGACATGTGGCGGGTTTTCGTCGTACTGGTGCCGGCTGATCAGGCCGTCGACTTCGAGGGAGCGGAGGGTCTCGGTCAGGACCTTCGGGGTGATGCCTTGGATGTGTGCTTTGAGGTCGGTGAAGCGGCGGGGGCCGTCGGCGAGGGCGTTGACGACGAACACGGTCCAGCGGGCGCCGATGCGGTGGAGCACGGTTCGGCTCGGACAGGTCGCCGCCATCACGTTGTACGCCTTGCCCATGGGTGCTCCCAGTTCCGTTGAAGATACCGGTATCAAATCCATACCGTGAGATCCGATCCTACGAGAAGGAGTGACGAAAGTGGAGCGGATCCTGGTCATCGGCGGTGCACGGGCGCTGGGGGCGGCAGTTGCGCGGCGTGCGGTGAAGGACGGGTACGACGTGGTGATCGGTGCACGTGATCTGGCTGCCGCCGAGGCGCTGGCGGCCGAGCTCGACGCGACCGCGGTGCGAATCGATCTGCAGGACGAGACGACGATGGCCGCCGCGGCGGCACGGCTCGCGGATGGGATCGATCACATCGTGACGACCGGTTCGGCGCCGCACGACGTGCGTGCTGTCGAGCTGGATCACGACAAGCTGATGGCCGCGTTCACGGCGAAGGTGATCGGACCGATGCTGGTCGCCAAGCACTTCGCGCCGGTGCTGCGGCCGAGCGGGTCGATCGTGTTGTTCTCCGGGGTCGTCGGGTGGCGGCCGGGACCAGGCTCGCTGGTCAAGGGGGTGACCAACGGTGCGGTCGAGTATGTCGCTCGCCATCTCGCGGCGGACCTCGCTCCGGTGCGGGTCAACGCCATCTCGCCCGGTGTCGTCGACTCGGGTGCTTGGGACCGGTTGGGCGACGGCAAGGCCGGCTTGCTGGGCAAGAGTGCCGCCGGAACGCTGGTCGGACGGTACGGCGAGTCCGACGACGTCGTCGACACGGTGATGTGGCTACTCCGCGCGGGCTTCATCTCCGGCGAGACAGTCCACCTCGAGGGCGGCGCCCGCCACAAGACCTCCTAGTGTCACGCGAGCCCGTCAGCTGCTGAGCACCTTCGCGTTCGCGAGTGCCTCTGCGAGGGCGGGCGAGATCTGCAACTGGTCAAGCAAGACCCATAGTCGCGAAGCCCGCGGACAGACGGTCGCGGATCTGCTGCATGCGCTCGGTGGAGTTGTGCGGCATGTCCCAGCGCGTCTCCAGCCACCAGGTTGCGCCCGCCTCCGCCCACCGCGCGACGTCCGCAGCCGCAGCCGCCGGGTCGTCTGCCGGCGTCTCGCCCTCGGCCACCACGTCCAGGCCGGGGGCGGCGCCGCGCTCGTCCAGCCACGTGCGCAGGGACCGCAGCTCCTCAGGCGAGGCCTCCCCCTGGTACTGCGGCAGCACCCCGTCGCAGCGCAGTACTCGCCGCATTGACTTGGGTCGCGGCCAGGCACCGACCACCCAGATCGGGATCCGCTCCTGCACGGGCCGGCCCACCTGGGTGAGGTCATCGCGGGCGCACTCGTAGTCGTAATGCTTGCCGTGATAGCTCAGCCCGCCGGCCCACAGCTCCCGGATCAGGTCGATGCCCTCGTCCATCATCGAAGCCCGCGTCCTGAGATCGAGCTCCTCGCCGGTCAGCGGCAGATCCGTGTCGACCGCGCCCAGCCCGACAGCCAGGATCGCCCGTCCACCGGACAGCTGGTCAAGCGTCACCACCTGGCTGGCCACCTTCCAGGGCCGTCGCCACGGCAAGGGAGTCAGCATCGTGCCGAGCTTGATCCGCTGGGTCCGCGCGGCCATCGCCGACAGCAACCCCCAGGCATCAACCCCGTACGCCGCCTCCCACACGAAGACCCCGTCCCACCCCGCCTCCTCGGCCAGCACGGCCTGCTCCAACTGCTCCACGGCCGTACCGCCCGGCAGGATCACCCCATATCTCATGCCCCGTTCCTACTCCTCCCCACGGACATTCCCGGCGTCGGCGAGGGAGTGGATTCAAGGCTGACTGAAGGGGATGGTGACAGGGTGTGGTACGCCGCGGTTCGCGTGCTTCATGGTCGGGGTCTGCCAGGACGCCGAGTCGTTGCCGGCCGAGCAGGCGTGGGTGCGGTCCTTCTGGCAGGACCTGACTCCGCACGCGATCAGCACGGGCGGCTACGTCAACGCGCTGGGCGACGTGGACCAGGATCGCGTGCGCGCGTCGTACGGGAAGAAGTACGAGCAGCTGGCCCAGGTGAAGGCGGAGTACGACCCGGACAATGTGTTCCATCTGAACGCGAACATCAAGCCTGCTTAGCGATCCGGCTCAGCGGGTGAGGCGAGGACGGCGTCGCCTCAGATGGAGGCGGCGCCGTCGATCACCAGGGCCTGGCCGTTGATGTTGGTGTTGTCGAGCAGCAGCATCCGGACCACCGGGACGACCTCGTCCGGCTCGGTCAGGTGACCGGTCGGGGTCCGGCGGACGATCTGGTCGAGCTGGGTCTGGCCGAGCACCGCCGACATCTCCGAGGCGAAGAAGCCGGGGGCGACCGAGTTGGCCAGCACCCGGCCGCCCAGTTCACGCGCGAGTGACCGGGTGGCCGAGTCCATGCCGCCCTTCGTCGCGGAGTACGCGACCAGACCGGGGAAGCCGCGCTGGGCGCAGATCGAGGTGACGTTGACGATCCGGCCCTTGAGGCCTTTCGCCAGCAGGCGGCGCAGTACGAACCGGGTCAGCACCAGCGGCGAGGTCAGGTTCGTCTGGATGATGTTCGCGAGTTGTTCGGCCGAGGTGTGCACGTGCAGGGAGTCCTGGCCGATCGCCGCGTTGTTGACCAGTCCGTCGATCGGGCCGAGCTTCTCCTCGACCTCCTTGACGAAGGCCTGGGTCGCCTTGGCGTCGTTCAGGTCGACCGAGCCGACGTGCACCTGGTCGGGGTACTTCTCGGCCAATGCGGTCAGTTCCGGCGTCACCGTCCGGGCGAACGCGGCCACCTTCACGCCGCTGGCGACCAGGTCGCTGACGATGGCCAGCCCGAGCCCCCGGGAACCACCCGAGACGAGGACCACCGACGACGGCGGCACCAGAGTGGATTCAGACATCGCTCTTCAACGTCTCCTTCTGCGGGATCGCGTCCAGGAACTTGATCCGCCGCGGTACGCCGTAGTCCGGCAGGCGGTTCGAACACCACTGAACCAGGTCGGCGTCGGTGATCGGGCCGAGGTCGGGGCTCGTCACCACCTCGGCGGCGACCATCCGGCCGACCAGCGGGGCTTTGCGGGCGAAGACCCGGGCCCAGGCGACGGCCGGGTGGCCCATCAGCACGTTGCGGACCAGGCCGGCCGAGACCTTGGACCCACCGACGTTGATCTCGTCGCTGTCCAGCCGTCCGGTGATCAGCACGCGGTCGTCGACGAACTCGACCCGGTCACCGGTCCGGACGGCTCCGTCGAGACCCGCGCCGTGGTGCGGTGAGGTGATGATCAGTTCGTCCTTGTCCACCGAGAGGGTCGGCCGCTCGGACTCGGGATCGGGCTCGCGATCCAGCCAGGCCCGGGGGAACCCGGCCTTGCCGTCGTGCACCACGATCGACGCGCCGACCTCGGAGGACGCGTAGATCCAGGAGATCCGCGCCTGCGGGAAGATCTCGCGCAGCCGGTCCAGGATCGCCTGGTCCACCGGCTCACCGCCGAGGGTGATCTGCTCGAGCGGCACCTTGGCGAGCGCCTCGGTGTCGCGGTAGATCGTCTGCCGCCAGAAGGTCGGCGTCCCCGAGGCCGCGGTGACGCCGTGCTCCGCGGCGATCAGCGGCCAGGTCTCCAGCTCGGAAGGCTCGATCACCACCAGGCCCTGGTCCGCCTGGGTCAGCGAGATCGTCACCACCTGCCACCAGGCGTAGGTGCCCGGGGCGTAGGGGAGCAACCAGGTGCGCGGTTGCTGCTGAGTGGTCACCGTGGTCAGGGACTCGAGGGTGTGACCGATGCGCTTCGGGCGACCCGTCGAGCCGGACGTGAGCAGCCAGACACGGCCGGACTCCTCCACCCGCTTGAGTTTCGCCGGGGTCACCGAGTGCTCGTCGCCCTTGGCGATCACCACCGCGAAGCCGGACTCGCCGAGCTCCTCGCGCATGCTCAGATCCACCCGCGAGCTGGTCGCGACCAGCAATTCGGTGCCGTGCACGGCGTGATGCCGGACCGCCGCCAGAGCGTCGGCTCCGTTGTCCACCAGTACTGCGGCCGGCGACGGCAGCTGGGGCAGTTTGTGCAGGGTTCTCCAGGTCACCGTCCGGCCACCGGCGACGACGGTGTTGTCGTCGCCGATCAGGGCGGTGGTACGGCGCCGGGCGGTCACGCCGACTGGAGCTGCTCGATGAAGTCCAGCACGTCGCCGACCTTGACGATCTGGCGCAGCCCGGGGGCATCGAAGTTCAGTTCGTCGCCGATCTCGTCCTCGACCCGCAGGGCCAGCTCGGAGAAGTCCAGCGACCGGAAGCCGATCTCCCGCAGATCGGCACTGTCCTCGGCCGGCAAGGTCTTGCCCTGCGCCTTCATCACCGCTCCCATCAGGTCCCGGATCTGCTCCCGCGTCAACTCAGCCATGGCCACAGAGCCTAGGGCATGGCTGTTCATCCCCTGCAGTCGCGAGCAGAGGCGTTCGACACGGTCGCTCCGTGTGCTGGCATGACGACAGCGATGCGTCGAGGTCGGAAGTGGCCGCCGCATGGCCTACGGGACTTCCGGGGAGGCGTCGGGAACGGGGTCGGGGACGTCCCGGTCGCGGGTCAGCCGGCGGCGGACCCGTTTGACCCGGTCGCGGATCTCCCAGCCGATCAGCGCGATCATCGGGGTGGCCGCGGCGAGCGCGGCGAGCAGGATCTCCTCGACCGGCAGACCTGCGATGTGCTGAGCGGACATGAGGACCTCCCGTGCGCTGCGTGACGGACCGGGGGGAGTTCGCCTACTCAGTGTAGGCGGGAGTGCCCGGCGGGTAAACGGCTCATACACTGGGGCCCGATTTGCCATCAGCAGGGAACTTTCCGTCGTCCGGGGCCCTCATTCCGTGTGCAAGGACGAGATCGAGAGGAGCGGGATGACGAGACCGGGACGCGGGGCGCGCCTTGCCGCGATGGCGAGCCTGCCCGTGCTGCCGCTGGCCTGGTTTCTCGCCCTGCGGGACCTTCCGGTCTGGATGTCCGCGGCGTACCTCGGCTACCTGCTGATCGTGATCGCCATCCCGGGCACGCTCTTCTGGCGACGGCTCACCGGCGGCACCGGCTGGTTCGCGGTCGACGTCGTGCTCGGGACCACGTTCGGTCTGGCCGTCGAGGCGCTGCTCTACCCGCTCGGTAGATGGGTCGACATCCCGCTGATCGTCCTGGTGATGCCGGCTCTGGCCAGCGGCATGTACCGCGGGTTGCCGCGTCGCCGCCTTCCCGACCGGCCGACCCCGTGGTGGGCCATCGCCGGAGTGATGGTGTCGGTCGGGGTAGCTGCCGCGTGGTTCGTCCGGGTCGGCTCCCGCCTGATCCCGTTGGACGGCCCGGCCGCGCTCCGCCCGGACTCGGACGCGCAGTACAACCTGTCCATCGCGGCCGAGCTGACCCACCACTTTCCGCCGCAGATCCCGTATGCCTCCGGGCGGCCGCTCACCAGTCACTGGGGAGCGTTCGACCACATCGCGTCCGCGCACTGGACCACCAGCATCGAGCTCGACGTACTGACCTTCCGGATCGTGCCGTTCGCCATGCTGCTCCTGACTGTGCTCGCGGCGGCTGCGGTCGGCATGGTGCTCACTGGCCGGGCCGTGGCCGCGCCGATCGCGGCGGGCCTCACAGTGGCCGCTGGTGACCTTGCTGGGTGGCCGTGGGCCATCACTGGGCGGCTGTACAACGACAGCCCGTTCTCCCTGGGCCAACTGACCAGCCCGTCGCAGGCGTTCTCCACAGTTCTTGTGCTGCCTCTGCTCGCTGTCACGGCCCTGCTGCTGCGGCGAAAGCCCGGACAGACACGGCTGCAGCTCGCCGGGCTGTTCGTGGCCGCAGGGATCCTGATCGCGGCGCTTGCCACCACCAAGGCCTCAGCACTGCCCGTGTACGGCGCTGGGCTCGCCGCGGCCTGGGTGTACCTGACAGTGCGCGCCGGACGGCTCAACCTGCGTTCTCTGGTGCTCGCGGCCGCAGTGGCAGCCTCCTACCTGTTCACTTTCTTCGTGGCCTTGCGCGGCACTCCGTCGATGGTGACCTTCGAGCCGGCCAAGACATTCCGTCACCTGCTCGACGAGATGACGACCGAGCGGACCACTGCTGCCCTGGTCGTGGTTGCGGTCGTCGTGGCGATCGGCTGGCTGATGCCTGCCGCCGGCGCTCTCCTGATCCGGCGACGTCTCCGCCGCGACCCGATGCCCGTGATGCTCCTGGTCTCTCTGCTCAGCGCTGTCGTCGCGGCCAGCCTGCTGTACGACAACGGCCAGGCGCAGTTGTTCTTCGTCCGCAGCGGCTTCATCTACGGCGTTCTGCTCGCCACCTGGGGCCTGGGCTCACTCGACCGCCGCCAGTACTACGTCGCCGCGCCGGCGCTGCTGATCGGAGTCGCCGCGATCTACTGGGGCCGCTATCGCTCCGAGGACTCCTGCGGTGGGCCGGACTGCCTCGCGCAGCCTCTGGCGGTCGCGCTCGTCACCGCGGCGGTCGGTGTCGGTGTGCTCGGGCTGCTCGTCCGGGGAGCCCGACGGACCTGGGCGGTGATCGCTGTCGCGGTTGCTCTGGGCATGACCGTGTCTCCGACCGTCGCGTCCCTGCACGAGTTCGCCACACCCTCGCTGACGGCGTACGAGTCGGTGGCGCCGGGTGGGATCGAGGCGGCGCGGTTCATCCGCCGGAACTCCGGGCCGAGCGACCTGATCGCGACCAACATCCACTGCCGGGACGCCGGCGCGGAGAAGTGCCTCACCGGGTCGTACTGGATCCCCGGGTACGCCGAGCGGCGCGTGCTGGTCGAGGGCTGGGCCTACACGACCAGGGTGGACGACACCTACACGAAGGACGAGCGGGTCCAGGGAGCCTTCTGGGACCAGGAGATGCGCCGGCTCAACGACGAGGCGTTCACCGCGCCGACGCGGGAGATCCTGGAGACGCTGCGGACGAAGTACGGCGTGCAGTGGCTGCTCGTCGACAAGCGGGTCGGCGAGCCGCCGGAGGACCTGGAACGCCTGACGGAGCTCCGGTTCGAGTACGGCACCGTCCGGGTCTACCAGCTCTTCCCGCCGCCGACCGGCAACCCGACGCCGACCCCGCCACCGACCGGATTCCCGAGCGGGTCGCCGTCCGGCTTCCCGTCACAGTCCCCGAGCGGGTTCCCGAGCCAGCCTCCGAGCGGATTCCCGTCGCCGAGTGGTTCGCCGTCGCAGTCGCCGGGCGGGTTCCCGATCCAGTCGCCCGGCGGTCTCCCCTCGACGCCGGGCGGACTCCCCAGTCGGCCCCAGGTCGGTTTCCCCTCGCAGACGCCGTCGCCCGGGTTCACTCAGCCGACTCCGCCTTCCAGTGGGAGCTTCTGATCAGCCCACGCTGATCGTCGGGATCGGCAGGCTCTGGTTCCACGTGCGGTCGAGGGCGGTCACGGAGTATAGGTAGTGATGCCCCTTGACTGCCGTGGTGTCGACGTACGTCTGCTGACCGCCGGTCGACCGCAGCGTCGCGATCAGGTTGCGCGCGTCGTTGTCCGCGCACCAGTCACCCACCGTCAGGTCGCGCCGGTAGACCGCGTACGACGTGGTCTCGGCCGACGTGGCCCGCCACTGCAGCCGCACCCCGGTGCTGGTCCTGTCGGAGCGCAGCGAGCGCACCGGCAGCGGTGCACGGGAGTCCAGCGAGGGCATGGCCGGGATCAACGCCGGACGCGTGTACCAGTTGCTGCTCAGCAGACTGGTCGCTCCGAGCCGGTCGGCCCGCACGTCCTTGGCGGAGAAGTAGATGTCGCCCTTGACCTCGGGAATCGTGGCATTGAAGGCCAGGTGGTCGCTCAGCTCGGCCGGGTCGGACCAGTCCGGCGACTGCGTCGAGGTACCGACCTTGTACGTCGCCTGGCCGATGTAGAGGTGGACGTCGGTACCGCGGACCTGCTCCGCCCACCACGGCACGATCTTGTTGTAGTCCGCCGGAGCGAAGCCGCCGGCCCAGTAGACCTGCGGCACGATGTAGTCGATCCACTCTTCGCGCACCCAGCGCCGGGTGTCCGCGGCGAGGTCGTCGTACGTCTGGACCCCTGCGGTCGTGTCGGAGCCGAGCGGGTCGGTCCCGGCGTTCCGCCAGACGGCGAAGGGCGAGATGCCGAACTTCACCCACGGCTTGGCCGCCTTGATCCGGTGCTGCAGTTCCTGGATCAGCAGGTTGATGTTGTTCCGCCGCCACTCGGCCACCGTCGGGAAGCCGGCCCCGTACTGCGCGTAGGTGGCCGCGTCGTCGAAGACCTGGCCCGCCACGGGGTACGGGTAGAAGTAGTCGTCGAAGTGCACGCCGTCGAGGTCGTAGGCCGACACCGCGTCCATGATCGCGTCCTCGACGAGCTTGCGCGCCGCCGGGATGCCCGGGTTGTAGTAGAGCTTGCCGCCGTAGGTGACGACCCAGTCGGGGTGCTGGCGGGCCGGGTGCGCCGGGACCAGGGCATTGAGGTCGGTGCCCATCGAGAGCCGGTACGGGTTGAACCAGCCGTGCAGTTCGAGGTTCCGCTTGTGCGCCTCGGCCACGGCGAAGGCCAGCGGGTCGTAGCCGGGGTTCCCGCCCTGCTGGCCGGTGAGGTACTGCGACCACGGCTCGACCTTCGACGGCCAGAACGCGTCCGCTGTCGGCCGGATCTGGAGTACCACGGCGTTGTGGTGCTGCCGGACGGCGTCGTCGAGCCAGCCGATCAGCTCGGCCTGCTGCTGCGCCGCGGTGAGCCCGGTCCGGGAGGGCCAGTCGATGTTGACCACCGACGACACCCAGGACGCGCGGAACTGCCTCAACGGAGTACTGGCGTCGGGGGCACAGGAAGAGTCTGCCTGCACCGGCGACGCGCCGGCCGCAGTACTGGGCAGGGTGCTGGTCAGCAGGGCTGCCGCCACTGCGAGAACGCCGACGATCCGCCAGACTCCCATGTCATTCTCCGACTGATTCGTGGATGAGGTCGAAAAATAGTTACACAGTTGGGCCGCGCGTAGAAGGGGTCGGTACGGTTGGCACATGCTGCGCTCGGCCACCGACCACGACGTCGACCTCATCCGGACCCTGCGCAACCAGCAGGCCAACCGCGAGGTCAGCGTCAACTCGCATGAGATCTCCCCCGACGAGCACGCCGGCTGGTGGGCCAAGGCGAGCGTCGACCCGACCCGGCGGGTGCTGATCTACGAACGCGACGGCACTGTCGCCGGCGTGGTGAACTTCTTCGACCTGGAGCTCGACGCGGCACCGCGGACCGGGGCCTGGGGGTTCTTCCTCGACGCCGACGGCCTGGCCGAGCGGGGTGAGACCCTGCCCGCCTGGATCGAGGTGATGAAGGACGCCACCGGGTACGCGTTCGACGAGCTCGGCCTGGACGAGCTGACCGGCGAGGTGCTCGAGGACAACGCGGTGGTCCGGCAGATGAACCGGCGGTTCCGCTTCACCGAGGGGGAGCCGCAGACCCGGTACGCCGATGGTCGCGAGATCACCGTGCTGCCGATCAGCCTTCTCAAAACCAACCGGCGCAAGCCGAAGGGAAACTCATGAGTGCCAGCAAGACCATCGACTTCGGCGGCGTCCCGGTCGGACCGGAGCACCAGCCGTTCGTGATCGCCGAGATGTCGGGCAACCACAACGGCGATCTCGAGCGGGCCAAGGACATCGTCCGCGCGATGGCGGACACCGGGGTGCAGGCGCTCAAGCTGCAGACCTACACCGCCGACACGATCACCCTCGACGTCGATCTGCCCGCCTTCCGGCTGCCGTCCGAGCACGAACTGTGGGGCGGCGCCCGGTTGTACGACCTGTACGACGAGGCCCACACGCCGTGGGAGTGGCACGAGCCGCTGTTCGAGCTGGCGCACTCGCTCGGCATGCTGGGGTTCTCCTCGCCGTTCGACCCGACCGCGATCGACTTCCTGGAGAAGCTGCACGTCCCGGCGTACAAGGTCGCGTCGAACGAGATCGGCGACCTGCCGCTCGTCCGCGCGATGGCCGAGACCGGCAAGCCGATCATCATCTCCACCGGCTCCGCGACGCTGACCGACATCGACGCGGCGGTCCGCGCGGCCCGCTCCACCGGCAACGAGCAGATCGTCGTGCTCTCGTGTACGGCGAGCTACCCGGCCCCGCCCGAGCAGTCCAACCTCCGTGGCATCCCTGTACTCCGGGACGCGCTCGGCGTACAGATCGGCCTGTCGGACCACACGATGGGGATCGGCGCGTCGATCGCGGCGGTGGCGCTCGGTGCGACGGTGATCGAGAAGCACGTGACGCTGTCCCGCGCGGACGGCGGAGTCGACTCCGCCTTCTCCCTGGAGCCGGCCGAGATGAAGCTCCTGGTCGAAGGCACCAAGGTCGCCCAGCAGGCCCTCGGCGAACCCCTGATCGGCCCGAAGCAGGCCGAGCAGAACGTACTGCGCTTCCGCCGCTCCCTCTACATCACCCGCGACGTCAAGGCCGGCGAGAAGGTTGCCCCCGACAACGTCCGCTCGGTCCGCCCCGCCGGCGGCCTCCCCCCGGACGCCTTCACCTCCGTCGAAGGCCGCCCCTTCCGCACCGACGCCCCCGCCGGCACCCCCCTCACCTGGGACGTCCTCTAACCCAACTTCCCCTTCGCCCGATCCCGCACGAGTCGGGCGAAGGTCAGGAAGTCCACCTCGGTACCAAGCGGTCCGAAGAGCCTGACCTCGCTCGCATACGTCGCGGTGTGGAACATCAGGATCCGCTCGGTCCAGGTGTTGCCCGCACGCGGGTAGCTCCGGACGATGTAGCGCGACGCCGGGCCGAACTCGGCCAGAGAACGCTCTGTGATCGATGCCCGCTCCGAGCCAGGCTGCAGCGAGATCGTCTCGCACTCCGGCGCCGGCTTGATGCGTGACCGCTGGTATCTCTCGGCCTCTGCGCCACCGAGCTCGTACAACTCCGCCTCGATATAGGCATCACCATCGGATGTCTGGACGCTGTAGGCGCTGAACGCAGCGGGTGTGTCCGACCGGAAGTCGACCATGCCCTCCGCTGGGAATCCGCCGGTCTGGATCGACGTCCGGCAGCTCTCGGGCTCCACCTGGCGGCCTGCCAGCGGATCCTCGCGTGACCTGTGGTTGAGCAGACTGATGAAGTAGTAATTGATCTCCAGGCGATGCTGCTTGTAGGCGGCCGGGACCACGGTCTCGAGCAGATCATTGTCGAATCGGAAGGTCGGAGCGGAGCCGTCTGTCGGCCTGCTGGTGGTCGGCGAGGTCGTTGGCGAGCTTGAGCTCGGATCTGCTGCTGACTCTGTCGCTGCCGTGGATCCGCTGCACCCGGTCAGGGCCAGCAGCAGGAGAGGAGCCAGGCAGTGCAGAGGGGAAGGTCTGGCAAGGGTTTTCATCAATGGAATAATCGCAGCGTTTGAGCTGCCGTTACTCGTTGGATTCGGGAAGGTTTGTTGTGCTGGTTTCCGTCGTGGTGCCTTGTTATCGGTCGGGTGCCACGTTGCCGCGGTTGGTGGATGAGCTGAACCAGGTGTTGCCGGGGGTGACGGCCGGGTTCGAGATCGTGCTGGTGGTGGACGGGAGTCCGGACGACACCTGGCAGGTCGCGAGTGAGCTGGCGAACAAGTACCCGGAGACGCGGGCGCTGCGGCTGGCGCGGAACTACGGGCAGCACAACGCGTTGATCGCCGGCGTCCGCAGCGCGCGGTACGAGGTGGTCGTGACGATGGACGACGACCTGCAGCACCCCGCCGACCAGGTGCCGGTGCTGCTGCGTGCCCTGACCGACGACATCGACCTCGTGTACGGCGTACCGGCGGACGAGGAGCACGGGCTGGTCCGGAGCTTCTCGTCGCGGCTGGTCAAGGCGGCGATGGCGTCGACCATGTCGGTGCGCAACGCCCGGTCCATCAGCGCTTTCCGGGCTTTCCGGACCTTCCTGCGGGACGGGTTCGACGGGCTCGACGGGCCGCACGCGTCGGTGGACGTGGCGTTGTCCTGGTCGACCACGCGGATCGCACAGACCACGGTCCGGATGGAGACGCGGTCCGACGGACAGTCGAACTACACGACGTGGATGCTGATGAAGCACGCGCTCACGCTGATCACCGGGTACTCCGTGGAGCCGCTGCGGCTGGTCGGCTATCTCGGCTTCATCTGCGCGGTGTTCGGCGTCGGGCTGTTCGGCGTGATCATCTACAAGTACGCCACCGGCGCGACCACCGTCGCGGGGTTCACCACGATCGCGTCCATGGTCGCGTTGTTCTCCGGCGCCCAGATGCTCGCGCTCGGCGTCCTCGGCGAGTACGTCGGCCGGCTGCACGCGGGCTCGATGGGCCGGCCGACCTACGTGATCCGGGAACGCACCGACGTGGACGCGCACCCGGACATCAAGGGTGAGGGCGACTGACCCGATGGAGTACCTGCTGTTCCCGGGCGGCACCACGTCCTGACGCGGTTCCAGGCCGAGTTCCTGCAGGCAAAGGCTCAGGACGCCACGGTGATCTGGGCGGTGACGTCCTCGAACCACCACACCACCAAGCGGAACCCGGTGCCGTTCGACCGGCGGGAGGCGGCGATCGAGCGGTTCAGCGTCGCGACCGGGATTCGTTCGCTGGTGGTCGGGGTCACCGACGCACCGCCGACAGACGACTTCGCCGACGTGACGATCAAGGCCGTCGAGGCCGGCACGGACGACCGGGTTCGGCTGGATCCGGCCAACACCGTCGTCGCCTGCTCGACCTCCGCGGTCGTCAAGCTGTACGAGCAGCTCGGCTATCCGGTGATCGGCGTCGAGCCGCCCGACGAGCCCAGACCGTGGGACGTCCTGCTACTGATTGCTGCAGGCAACAACACTTGACGGGACCTCGCGCATCCGGCGACGGTCGACGTCTTCGATCGGTACCGGCTGGACGCGGACATCCAGCGCTGCGTGAACGACCCCGTGGTCGGCGACGACGGCGGACTCACGACGACGCGCGACTACAAGACCTACGCGGACGCCTTCGAGACCGCCGCCGACCGCAAATGGCTGCAGATCAAGGGCTTCGTCCGCCCCGGCCGGATCCTCGACATCGGCTGCGCGACCGGCGCCACCCTGCAGCTCGTGGACGCCGACCCGCGGTTCCACGAGTCCGACCTGATCGGGGTCGAGGTCGCCCGGCACCTGTACGCCGAGTGCGTGCACAAGAAGGAGCAAGGGCTCTTCCACAACCCGAACGTGTACTTCTACCAGCGCAACATGCTCGGCTCCGCGGTCTTTCCGGCCCGCTCGATCGACACCACCCTGACGCTCGCGCTGACCCACGAGGTCTGGTCGTACGCCGACGGGTCGCGCCCGGCGACGGTGCGACGCTTCGCCGACGGGTTGTTCGCGCACACCGCGCCAGGCGGAGTCTGGGTGAACTCGGACGTCTGCGGACCGGCCGAGCCCGACCGGCCCGTAGTACTGGAGCTCGACGACAGTGACGGCGCCAACCCGGCCGACGTGACCGACCTCGGGGTGCTCGCCGATCCGGCGGCGTACATGGGCGGGTTGTCCACCAGGGCGAGGCTCTTCCAGTTCGCACGTGACTTCCGGCGGAACGCCTCAGTGCCCTTCGAGTACTCCGAACGCGACGGCAAGCCGGTACTGCGGCTCGCGGACGCGATGGACTTCCTGACCCGCAAGGACTACGTCGACAACTGGCTGAGCGAGACCCACGAGCAGTTCTGCGGGCTCGACTTCACCGGCTGGTGCGACATCGCGAAGCAGGCGGGCTTCACCGTCGACCCGGCCTCGAAGCCATGGCGCAACGACTGGGTGATCACCAACCGGATCGCGCCGGTCGCCTCACTCACCAGCCCTGACGGGACGCCCGTCGACTGGCCTGACACCCACCAACTGCTGATCGCCCGCCGCTGACTCGTTGCGTCCGAAGGTTCTTCGGACGGTCAGCCGAGGCGGTTGCGGACGATTCGCTTGAGGCGGCGCTTCACCTTGCCGGCGAACTTGCGCGGGTTGCGAATCGTCGCCGCCCTGCGCACCAGCGTGACGACCGCATAGGCCCGCGAGCCGCGCAGCCTCGCCCGCTCCGCGTTCACCTTCTGCACCTGCAGCCGCATCTCGCGGAGCCGGTTCTCGCGCGTCTTCAGCGCCTTGTCCCGGAACCCGAGCGTCCGCTCCAGCCCGAAGATCTGCCCCTTGAGCTCGAACACTTCCTGCTGCGCCCGCTCAGCATCCGCCAGCGCCGTCCGTACGTCGGGGGTCTGCGAGGCGTCGGCCGGAATCCCCAGCGCGGTTGCCAGTGCCGCCGCCAGCTCCTTGCCCCGGGCAACTTGTGCGACAGAGGCCGACGGCGTCTCAGGCTTCGTCGCCGCCACCGGAGCCGGCGCCTCGACACCGGACATCCCCAGCCACGCGGACACGAGGTCGTCGCCGACCATCCACGGCGGCCACGGGTGACGGCGGTGCCCACCGATCAGCCGATCGTGGAACCGCCACCAAGCAGCCGCCAACACATCCGCGGCACGCTCGTCACCAGCTGTCACCCACGGCGAAACCCCAGCCGCAAACCCATCCCCATCCACCACCACGTCATCCCACCGCAGTACCAGCCGCGTCGAGTCCTGCGCCCGAGCCCACTCACCTAGCCGAGCGGCCAACGCCCGGAATCCCGGCACGTCTTCAGCAGCAGCCAGCCGGAGCAGCAACGTCTCGACAGACACCCCTCCCGGAACCACAGCTGGAACCACCGAAGCGTCGAAGGCAACAGCACCCTCGATGGTGCCATCGCCCGCGGTGACGGCAACCGACCAACTGTCGCCGGAACGGTCGAGGGTGAGGACCGAGGGGTGGTTCGGGGCTTGGCTGTAGAGAGGGTGAGGGATCGGGGCTGTGGTGGCGATCCAGCCGGAGGAGGTCGAGCCGAGGAGGGCAGCGCGCGTGGCTGAGTCGGCAGCCTCGTCGATCGGGGCGAGCAGGGGGATCGCGGTTGCGGCAGTCTCCAGAGCTTCCAGCGCCAAGCGGGCCGGCAGTTGGCCCGGGCGGGCGGTTGCGGCCGTGTCTGAGTCGATCAACGTCAGGACCGTGTCCTGGGCGGAGAAGGCCGCGTAGGCGTGAGCGTCGGCGAAGCCCACTCGCGACAGCTCAGCAAGGAGCTGGCCGGCGGAAACCGGGCGGGTGGGGTCGTCGTGGAGCGGACGCCAGTCGTCGTCGGCGTGGCGGTCCTGAGGCAGACGGCGATCCAGCAAGTTGGTGAGGGAGAACTCGTTCTCCAGCCCGAGCACGACGACCGCTGACGGCGAGGCGACCGCGGCCAGGGCGTCGAGGCGGGCGGACCAGTTCAGGTCGTCGCTGTCGTAGCCGAGGACGCGATCCAGACCGTCGGCGGCAACCACCACTTCGAAGGCGGCCGGCTCCAATCCGTCCAGGGCGCCCGCGATGACCTGGAGCTTGTCGCCGAAGCGCTCTGCCAGCGTGTTGGCGTCCGAGACCGACCGGACCAGCATGGTCGTCTCCGCGGCCTTGGCGACGATCGCCTCGACCAGGTCGGCGCTGTGCGGGCCGACGACGAGGGTGCGTGCCCCAGAAGGCAGGACGTCGTCCAGCAGTGCTCGCAGCACCGGTCCCTGGACGGCCCCCCGCTTGCCGTCGTAGTCGCTCCACGGTTGCATCTCACCGCGAACCACTTCGACGGCCAGCTGGTTGTCAGACACGCTCTCTCCAATCGAACAGCATCCGCAGTTCCGCGGGCGGCATCATCCACGGCACGCCCAGTTCGAGGTCCGTCGTCGCGCGGGCGGCGGCCAGGTCGATCTCCTTGCCGAGCATCTCCGGCCACAGCCTGGCGATCCGGCTCTGCCCGCCGAACAGCGGGTTCTCCCCTTCCATCTCCATCGAGTCGCCGTACACGGCAGGCTCGCAGCCCGCGGCGATACCGTAGAAGATGGCGGTCGACAGCCGGTTCGCGGCCACCCGCTTGTGCTTGCGCAGCTCGGTGAGCTGCTTGTAGAGGAACCGCGGGTCCGTGCCCTCGTACGAGAAACCCCGGCGGCCGAACGACACCACCCGGAAACCGGCGTCCTCGTAGGACTTCCGGATCTCCGGCCGCTCGTACTCCGTGTAGTACAGGCTGAAGGTGACCGGGCCGGGCTCGGTCTCGCGGATCTCGTCGATCAGGCGCTTGTGGTCGCCCTGGATCTTGCCGCCCTCCCAGCCGTGGAAGAGGAACCACAGCGTGCCCTCGCGCTCCTCCTCCGGTACGGCGCCGAGCTCCGGCTCCAGGTCGAGCAGGTACAGCCAGGGCGCGCCGATGCTGTGGTAGTTCCGCCGGCCCAGCGCGTGCCCCCGGCGGCGCGGCGCGTCACTCCAGGTGAACCGCCAGGCGCCGTCGAAGAACTCGTGCACCGGGTTCCAGCCGTCCGCGATGTTCCAGCCGTGCTGCAGGTAGCCGCGCAGCCGCGGCGGAGCCTGGTCGTCAAGACCGGCGTACCGGGCCAGGATGTGGGCTTGCCCGTAGTAGTGGTTGTGGTGATGCATCAGCGAACCTCGACGTGAAGTGTGCCTGCGTGCGGACGGATACCGGCGACGTGGCCGCTCTGCTCGACCTCGATCGGCAACCGGCCGGCGAGGAACGGCTCACACTGCACAGCCTGGGCCGAACCGTCCGGTGTCGTTGCGAACAGCACCCAGTCCGCCAAGCTGGCCAAGGGATCCACGGAGTGCGCGACCACCTCGTCCGGGATCAGCTCGGTCAATCCGACCGAGGCCACCCACTCCCCGGACGCCGAGACAGTACTGCGGCAAGCGACGTCCACGTGCTCGTCGGAGTCCTCCAGGAACCGCCGCCAGCTGAACGCGCCACCCCCGGTCAAGAACCCGGCGATCCGCAATTCATTGCTCTCAGCAACTACTTCGCAGTGGTCGGCGACCACCCGGGTCGGGCCCTCGTGCAGGTTGACGTACCCACCGGTGGACCGGGTGAGCGTGACGAGGCGACCCTGGTCCAGGTGGCTCACCGCCCGCTCGCCTGCGGTCCAGAGCAGCAACAGCTCGACCCCGTCGGAACCGAGCATCCGGAAGGCCCAGGTGGTCCGCTGGGTGAACGGGTCGTCCGGGCTGGTCTCGGCGATGATCGGACCGAACGGGATCCGCACGCTGAAGTCCCGCCCGGACCACTCGAGCGGCAGCACCTGGCCCAGACCGGACAGGGGCCGGGTCACCTGCAGCCGGGGATTCTGCAGGTCGGCCGGCACCCGCCCCCGCAGTACGAGCGCGTCGGAGGTCTGCTCGGCCGAGGTCAGGCGGCACGGGTCGACCATCTTCCGCAGTACGAAGGCGCCGTCCGCGCCGGGACCGGGCTGGACCCAGGTGGTCTCGTCGATCCAGTTGCCCGGCGGCCAGCCGGGACTGCCCGGACGCTGACCGCGGAGCCTGCCTTGCTGCCGCAGCCGCCCGGACTTCATCCGTACCGCGAAGTACGCCGGGGCCGCCGTGTCCGCGAGTTTCGCCAGCAGGCGGCGGTCGAGGCGCACCTCGAAGCCGACCAGAGTGGAGTCACCGTGCGAGTCCGTCGCGGCGTACCGGCGGACAGGCAGCGGGATACTGCTCCCCGCGACGACCAGCGAGATCCGCAGGCTGGACGACGCAGTGGTCTCCAGGTGCCGGATCTCGGCGGTCCCCTGCACCGACAGCACGTCGTCCTGCCAGGCGACCCGGTTCACGGTCGTCGCCAGCGTCAGATCCTTCTTCGGCAGTTGGTAGAGGGTCCGCGGTACGGCGGTGTTCGGCTCGTGCACGCCCGGATAGTTGTGCTCGAACTGCCACCGCCGGCCGGCCTTCGGGATGGCGCGAGCGCCACCGCGGAGGCCACCGTCGTTGCGGAAGTGCGCCAGCCGGCGCAGCAGGTCCACGTCGCCGGCGCGGAGCGCGGAGTGCTGGATCTGGTCGTAGCTGTGCGCGCGGACCAGGACCGAGGTGTCCAGCCGCTCCAGCAACCGGCAGGCCAGCAGGACCAGGTTCTGCTCCTCCGCGGGCGGCACCGCGCCGAACGCCATCACCAGCGTCAGCATGTCGATCTGGGTGAAGTGCGAGTGCACCCGGCGCCGGATCTCGCCCAGCCCCTGGTAGGCGCCGCTGTCGATCAGGTCCATCACCAGTTCGGCGGAGCGGACCCGGTCCTCCAGGTTGCCGAACTGGAACTTCTGCTGGGTGATCGACTCGCCCGACTCCCGCTCCCGCCAGTAGTAGACGGGGGCGGCGAGCGCGTCCACGGTGACCGCGTCCAGGTGCGCCTTCAGCGTGACCGGGTAGTCCTCGTACCGCATCGCGGGGAACTCGTAGCCGTGCTCGTCCCAGAAGGACCGCCGGTAGACCTTGTTCCAGACCATCCGGTCCAGAATCAGGTCCGGCGTCTCGAGCACGTGGCCGGCCGGCCGGTTCTTCGCGAACGGCAGCCGGTGGATCCACGACGGCCGGACCCCGGCGCTGTTGTTGAAGCGCCGCGCGTTCCCGCCGGCGAAGGACGAGCCGGTCTCGTCCAGCGACCGGATCAGCCGCTCGAACCCGTGCCGGCTGACCAGGTCGTCGCTGTCGACGAAGGTCAGGTACTCGCCCTGGGCATGCCGGACCCCGGTGTTGCGGGCCGGGCCGAGGCCCTGGTTCTCCTGCTCGACGATCCGGAACCGGGTGTCACGGCCGCACAGGTCCTTGGCGATCGCCGCGCTGTCGTCCGGGGATCCGTCGTCGATGAGGATCGCCTCGAAATCCGTCCAGGTCTGCCGGGCGATCGAATCGAGGCAGTCCCCGATGTAGTCGCCGACGTTGTAGAAGGGCACAACCACGCTCAGCCGTGGCGTCACAACCGTGTATCTCCTCGGCTCAGTCGACTTCGGTCAATGATGCTAGCAGTCTGTCTCTGATTACTGACGCGGTGTCAGCGGTAGGTCGGGCCCGACCAGATGGACCGTCAGCAGCGTGTAGATCGGCTCGAACCCATAACGTGCCCAAGCCCTTTGTACCCCGGTGTTGTGGCCCTGGGTGGAAATGACGAGCCGACGGGAGGTCGCGGCGTCCTCAACGGCGGCGAGCAGGTGCCCGTACCGGCCACGACCCTGCTCGGCCGGGACCACGCCGGCCAGTTCGATCTCGGTCCACGACCGCTGCTGGTCCACCGTAGCGAGCGCGAGCACCCGCCGGTCCGGGCCTCGCAGTACGACCGCGCCCTGGTCCTCGACACTGCGCCGGGCCCACTCCTGGTACCCCGCGAGCGCCTGGTCCCGCGCGAACAGCGGGTTGGCGCAGTAGTGGTTCCCGTAGTCGCCGAAGATGTCGCCGACCAGGTCGTCCACCAGGTCGTCCACCAGGTCGTCGTCGACCGCCGGCTCGAGCGTCGCGGCGAACCCGGCCAGCGGCGCCGGGCGGCGGCCTTTGCCGACAGGGAGTGACCAGTAGACGAGGCTGTCCGCGAGCAGCGCCGTCCGCGGACCACCCGCCAGCGCCGCGAACCACGAGACGTCGCGGGCCGGATAGCGCAGGATCACCACGTCGGCCGTCGACTTGTCGACCGCGGCGAGCACCTCCGGCAGCGGCGTACCGGCTGAGGCCGAGATCGAGATCCGGTCGACGGAGACGCCGAACCGCCGGGACTCATAGTCACCCGGCCGTATCGTCAGCTCACCCGCCTCGAGGGCGTCGTACCAGGTCATGCCGGACTGAACGAGTAGGAGTGCACTCCGTCGATCACTCGGTTCTGCTCCTCCTCGGTGAGCTGGCTGTACAGCGGCAACCGGACCAACGAGCCGCTCACCCGGTCGGTGACGGCGCAACCACCCGGCCCGACCCGGCCGTACTTCTCGCCTGCCGGGGACGAGTGCAGCGGAACGTAGTGGAACGGCGCGCTGATGTTGCGCTCACGGAGGTGGGCGATCAGGCCCTGCTGGTGCTCGTGGGACGGCATCAGCAGGTAGTACATGTGCGCGGGATGCACGCAGCCCGCGGGAACAGTCGGTACGCCGACGCCGTGCGACCCGGCCCAGTCGGCCAGCGCCTCGTCGTAGCGCTGCCAGCAGGCCAGCCGCGGCGCGTGGATCTCGTCGAAGTGCTCCAGCTGAGCGGCCAGGAAGGCGGCCAGAGGATCGGCCGGGAGATAGCTGGACCCGATGTCCACCCAGCGGTACTTGTCGACCTGACCGCGGAAGAACTGGCTGCGGTTGGTGCCCTTCTCCCGGATCACCTCGGCCCGGGCGAGCAGGTCGGCGTCGTTGACGACCAGCGCGCCACCCTCGCCGCAGTGCACGTTCTTGGTGCCGTGGAAGGACTGCGTCGCCATCAGCCCGAGCGAGCCGAGCGGGCGGCCGTGGTACGAGCCGCCGAGGCCGTGCGCGTTGTCCTCGATCACCGGCAGTCCGTACTTCGCGGCGATCGCGAGCACCTCGTCCATGGCGGCGGCGACCCCGGCGTAGTGGACCACCACGATCGCCTTGGTCCGCCCGGTGATCGCCGCCTCGATCCGCGTCTCGTCGAGGTTCAGCGTGTCCGGCCGGATGTCCACGAACACCGGTACGGCGCCGCGCAGCGCGTAGGCGTTCGCGGTGGAGACGAAGGTGAACGACGGCATGATCACCTCGTCGCCCGGCTCCAGGTCGAGCAGCAGCGCGGTCATCTCCAGCGCGTGCGTGCACGACGTGGTCAGCAGCGAGCCGACGCCACCGGTGAGTTTGGTGATCAACTCCGTCGCCCGGGCGGTGAATGGGCCGTCGCCCGAAACCGCGGCCGAGGAGAAGGATTGGTTCACGTAGACGAGTTCGTCACCCGCCACGTATGCCTTGACGAAGGGGATCGGTGACAGGTCCGGCATAGGCAGGGAGCCTACCTTTGCTCCGGCGACTGCCCGTCGATCGCCTCCGCGTAACTGTGGTGCCCGGGGTCCTCCAGGCTGTCGTAACCCACCAGGAACTGCGGCCGCCGCTGGCTCGACTGGAACAGCCGCGCCACGTACTCCCCCAGCAGCCCCAGGCAGAGCAACTGGATCGCCCCGATCACCCCGACCGCGAGCACTGTCGACGTCCAGCCGGGGACGCTGTTGCCGGACAGCTTGATGATCAGGGCAGCGACCACCACCCCGATACAGAGCAGCCCGCCGAGTAACCCGAGCCAGGTGGCCAACCGCAGCGGAGCGGCCGAGAACGCCGTCACGCTGTCGAAGGCCAGCCTGAACATCTTCGACCAGTTGTACTTCGTCACGCCTGCCGCCCGCTCGGCGCGAACGTACTTCACCTCGGCACTCGGGAATCCCAGCCACGGAATCACCAGCCGGAACACCCGGCCGTCCTCGGGGAGCCCGTTCACGGCTTCCACCACGCGGCGCGACACCAGCCGGAAATCGCCGGCGTCGAAAGGTATTTCCATGCCCACGAGGCGACACATCAGCCGGTAGTACATGCGAGCCGTGGTCCGCTTGGGCCAGGAATCACTCGACCGGTCGGACCGTACGCCGTACACGACGTCGACGTCCTTCTCCCGCGCGGTGGCGAGCAGTTCCGCGATCGCCTCGGGCGGATCCTGCAGGTCGGCGTCGATGGTGACCAGGTAGTCACCGCGAGCGCGGCGGAACCCCGCGGACAGGGCGGCCTGGTGACCGGAGTTCCGGAGCAGGCGGACGAGCCGGAGTTGCGGCCAGGTGGCGCCGGCCTCGCGGAGCAGGGTGGCCGTGGCGTCGCGGCTGCCGTCGTCGACGACCAGCACCTCGTAGCTGATCCCGAGCCCGTCGAGCAGCGGGTGCATCCGTTCGAAGAAGATCGGCAGCACCTCTTCCTCGTCGTACATCGGCACGACGACGGACAGCACGGGGTGACTGGTTGGCATGCGGACCTCCTTGCGGTGAGATTACTCGGCGTGGGGCCCAGCACGGATACCCTGCCTTCGTGTCAACCGTGACCGGCATCGCGCCCAGCCGCCCAGGCGCCCCGGAGCGGGAGAAGAGCCGGCCGTCCTGGCAGCCTCTCGTCCCGCACCTGGTCAAGGCCGCCGCCGGCCTCGCGGTGGCCTGGCTGGCGATCTGGCTGATGGCCGGGCACGCGTCCGCCGACAGCATCGTGTCGCTGGTGCGGTTCTGGATTTTCGGCATCACCCTGCCGGGCACGATCCTGTGGCGGCTGGCCAGCCCGTTCCGGCACAACCTGATCGAGGACATCGCGGCCGGCTCCCTGGTGGGCGTCTCGGTGCTCCTGCTGGTCTACATGGCCCTCGCACCGATCGGCCTGCAGGAGTGGGCCTGGCTGTGGGCCGCGCCCGTGGTGATCGCCGCTGTCTGCGTGCCGTCGTGGCGCCCGCGCATCCTCAGCCGGGTCGAGCGGCCGGTGAGCCCCATGACCGCCTGGCTAGTCGCTCTGGCCTTGGCCCTGCCCTTGTACGGGATCGGGCGCTACCGGAATCTCGTGCCCGCGCCGTACACAGATGCGCGGTCCAATTCGCCCGACATGGCGTTCCACCAGGCTCTCGCGGCCAGCGCGAGGTCCGACTTCCCCCTGCAAGCGCCGTACGTGCAGGGCGAGCAGATGGACTACCACTACTTCTGGCACCAGTTCACGGCCGCGGTGTCTTGGGCGACCGGGATCAACCTGACCGATCTGGTCTACACGATCGGCTGGGTGCCGCTGCTGCTCGCGGGGACCGCGCTGATCTTCGCGCTGACCGACCGGCTGGCTCCGGGATCGCGCTGGGCCGGTCCGCTGGCGATCGCGGTCGCCTCGATCGGCGGCACGGTGAACGCGTACCCGTCGGTGACACTGCCGGCCGAAGGGCTCATCACCTACGTCTGGGGCAGCCCGACGCAGAACCTCGGCGGCGCGCTGATCGTGCTGCTCGCGGTGATCGGCATCGACCTGCTGCGGGGCCGGAGCGGGCCCGGGACCTGGGTCCTGTTCGTCGTGATCGCCGCGGCGGCCTCGGGGTCGAAGGCGACCGTGCTGCCGCTGATCATCTGCGGGCTCGCGCTGGTCGTCTTCGTCCGGCTCTGCTACGGCCGGTTCGCCAAGGTCGCGCTGCTCACAGCGGCCGTACTCGGCGGATTGTTCGCGGCTTCGATCGTGGTGGTCTTCGGCATGCACTCGTCCGGACTGGCGGTGAAACCGTGGATCACCTTCGCCAAGGTCGGCGTCTATCCGCTCGTCGCGGAAGCCCTGCCGCCCGGCCAGCTCGACCACACCGCGATGTGGATCACCGCGATCACCACCTGCCTCGGCCTGGTCCTCGGCACGGCCGGTCTGCTCGTCCTCACCGGTACCGCGGCTCGCTGGTTCCGCGATCCCGGGATGATCTTCCTGGTCGGGATCTCCATCGCCGGGTTCAGCGGGATGGTGCTGACGGATCAGCCCGGCACGAGCCAGTTGTACTTCCACCGCACCGCCGTACCGATCATCGCGGCGCTGGCCGCGGCGGGCGCCTGGATGCTGGTGTTCTGGTTCGCCGACCGGCGGTCTGACCTCGCCGTGCTCGCGTCGATCGTGGGTGGCATCGGCGCGACCGCGCTGGCTCGCGCGATCGTCAAGGCACTCCCGTCGGATGGCAGACCCTTCCGCAAACCGGACGGGTCCTTGACCGGGCTGATCAGCCCGTGGTTGTGGACGATCTGCCTTCTCGCCCTGGTCGCGGTGCTCGTCACCGTGGTGTGGAAGCGGGTCGCCAACCGCAGGGGCCGTCCGACCAGGATCGCGATGGCGTCCTTCGTCCTCGCCGGGATGGGCGCGGGCCTGTTCCTGCCGCTCCAGGCGATGACCGAGTACGCCCCGGTATCGCTGGCGCCGCAGACGGACAAGCAACTGCTCGGCCCGAGCCGGAGCCAGACCGCCGCGGCCCTCTGGCTGAAGGACCACGCCGCCCCGGGTGACCTGATCGCGACCAACGCGCACTGCGCGATGAAGAACACCAACGGCTGCGACGCCCGGCACTTCTGGATCTCCGCGCTGACCGAACGGCACGTGCTGCTGGAGGGCTGGGCCTACACGAACACCCTCAACGACCTGGTCGCCGGCACCGGGCTGGGCCCGAACGGGTTGCCGTTCTGGGACCAGGCGAGACTCGAGGAGAACGACCGCGCGTTCATCTCCCCGAGCCGGGACAACCTGCGGGTGCTGCGGGAGAAGTACGGCGTCCGCTGGCTCTACGCGGACCCCACCCAGACGCTCCTGTCGCCCAACCTCGGCGCCTTCGCCACGCTGCGCTTCAAGGCCTCCGACGCACTGGTCTACGAACTGCCCTGAATGAATCGCTCCGAATGAACCGCCCTGAGGAACTGCACTGGTTGAACTGCACTGGGTGACACCTCAAGCAGTTCGTGCGGCTCCGGCATGCCACCGTCTACGAGATCAGGTGAAACAGGGCGTCGGCGACTCGGACCCTGCCCTGACCGTCCACCAGCTTCCAGCCGGCCTCGGCGATCCTGGCGCGTTCCACCGGATCCGTGAGGATCGGCCGGAGTACGGCGGCCGCCGCGGCTGGATCTGCCTTCAGGTCTGAGAGCACTCCGACTCCGACAGCCGCGCCGGTGGCGACCGCCCGTTCGTAGCCCATCTCCTGGTTGTCCACCACGCACACGAGGCCTGCCGTCGCCCCGAGGCACATCAACTCCCAGGTCGACGTACCGGACGCGCTGACGACCAGGTCCGAGGCCACCACGGCCCTGGCGAGCTGGGAGGTCGGGCCGATCACCTCGACCCGCTGGCCAGGATTCAGCGGTACTGCGGTGATCGCCTCGGCCAGGTCGTCGTCCGGAGCCACCACGAGGGCCTCGAACGGCTCCCCCGTCGCCGCGAGGGCCGCCGCGACGTAAGGACCGGCGCCGTACGCGTCGGTGCCCCCGAAGAACGCGAACACCTTCGGTACGCCGTACCGCCGGGGCTCGGGTGGTTCGACCGGACGGAGGGTGAGGATCTCGTCACGCAAAAGCACGTAGTCCAGGCCGGCGAGCCGGATCGCGCCCTCGGGGAGCTCCGGCTGGTCCAGCTCGGAGCCCAGGTTCTGGTCCACGAACACGTCGGCCTCGGCGCCGCGGAAGTCCCCGTCGACGATCGCGAGGGTGGAAATGCCGGACCTGCGCACTCCGGTGAACACCTCGCCCGGAAGGTCGTACGAGTCGAAGACGACGGCGTCCAGCTCAAGCCGCCGGAACAGCTCCACGTGCTCCTCGGCGGTCCAGACGGCTGGCTCCACCTGGATGCCCCGGGCCAGGATCTGGTCGTTCGCCCAGGGCACCGTGTGGCTGTCGCAGACGAAGACCACTTCGGCCCCGCGCAGCCGCAATTCCTCGGCCAGTGCCAGGCCCCGCATCACGTGTCCGATGCCCCGTCTGGGCCCCACGTCACACCTGACTCCGACCCGCCTCTGTCCAGTCACGCCCCAGACCGTATCCGGTCCTGCTGGAGCCTCCAGCTAAGGTAGCCACTTGCGTGGCATGGTCGCGCGGTCCAGAACGCACATAAGAAGGGTCACCCGACGTGTCCATCCTCACCGGCTCAGACATCCTCGTCACCGGAGGCACTGGGTCCTTCGGCAAGGCGTTCATCCGGTTCGCCCTCGACCAGCTCGACCCGCGGCGGATCATCGTCTTCAGCCGCGACGAGCTGAAGCAGTGGGAGGTTCGGGGGTACTTCGGCGACGACCCGCGGCTGCGGTTCTTCATCGGCGACGTGCGCGACCGGGCCCGGCTGAACCGGGCGATGCACAAGGTCGACTATGTAGTGCACGCGGCCGCGCTGAAGCAGGTCGACACCGCGGAGTACAACCCGTGGGAGTTCGTCCAGACCAACGTTGTCGGCTCACAGAACGTGATCGAGGCGTCCATCGACTCCGGCGTCAAGAAGGTCGTCGCGCTGTCCACCGACAAGGCCTCGAGCCCGATCAACCTGTACGGCGCGACCAAGCTGACCGCCGACAAGCTCTTCATCACCGGCAACCACTACGCGGCCGCCTACGACACCCGCTTCAGCGTGGTTCGGTACGGCAACGTGATGGGCAGCCGCGGCTCGATCATCCCGAAGTTCCGGGCCCTGCACGCGGCCGGCCAGTCGCTGCCGATCACCGACCTGCGCTGCACCCGGTTCCTGATCACGCTGCCGGAGGCGGTCGAGTTCGTGGTCGACTCGTTCGAGCAGATGATGGGCGGCGAGCTGTACGTGCCGCGGATCCCGTCGATGAAGGTCACCGACCTGGCCCAGGCGATCGCGCCGGGCGCGAAGATGCACGACGTGGGGCTGCGGCCGGGCGAGAAGCTGCACGAGGAGATGATCAGCCCGGAGGAGGGCCGCCGCGCGCTCGCGATCGGTAACCGCTACGTGCTGCAGCCGGACCTGGCGACCTGGGGCTACACCCCGCCGCCGCACGGCACCCCGGTGCCCGACGGCTTCCACTACGCCTCCGACACCAACGACCAGTGGTACACGATCGACGAGATCCGCAAGATCCTAGAGAGCGATGTCTGATCCGATGCTTCCCTACGGCCGCCAGTCGATCTCGGCGGAGGACATCGAGGCGGTCACCGCCGTCCTCCGCGGCGACTGGCTCACCACCGGACCCGCCGTCACGGCGTTCGAGACCGCCATCTCCGAGCTGACCGGCGGCCACCGCGCGGTCAGCTGCACGTCGGGCACCGCCGCCCTGCACATGGCATACGCCGGGCTCGGCGTCGGCCCGGGCGACGAGATCGTGACCACCCCGATGACGTTCGTCGCGACCGCGTCCTGCGCCGCGATCCTCGGCGCGAAGGTGGTCTTCGCCGACGTCGAGGAGGACACCGCGCTGCTCGACCCGGCGGCCGTCAAGGCCGCTGTCACCGAGCGCACGAAGGTGGTCGCGGCCGTCGACTATGCCGGTCACCCGGCGGACTACGACGCCCTGCAGCCGATCGCGGACTCGGTCGGCGCCATGACGCTGGACGACGCCGCACACTCGGTCGGCGGCTTCTACCGCGGCCGCCCGGTCGGCGACCTGGCCGATGTGACCACACTGTCGTTCTTCCCGACCAAGAACCTGACCACCGGCGAGGGTGGCGCCGTCGTCGCCAAGGACCCGGCGGTCGGGCAGCGGGTGCACGAGTTCCACTTCATCGGACTGGTCCGGGACCCCGAGCGGTTCGAGATCACCGACGAGGGTCCCTGGCACCAGGAAGTTCACGAGTTCGGCGTGAACTACCGCCTCACCGACATCGCCTGCGCGCTCGGGTTGTCCCAGCTGCGCAGGCTGGCGGCGTTCAAGCAGCGCCGGGCCGAGATCACCGCGCGGTACAACGAGGCCCTCGGTGCGGTCGACGGCCTCCGTACTCCGGTCCAGCGCGCGGACGTGGACCCGGCCTGGCACCTCTACCCGGTCCGCGTCCTCGGCGGCCGCCGGCGGGAGGTCTTCGAAGGCCTGCGGGCGGCCGGGATCGGCGTCCAGGTGAACTACATCCCGGTCTACTGGCACCCCGTGTTCGCGAACCAGGGCTACCAGCGCGGCATGTGCCCGAACGCGGAGCAGTTCTACCGCGAGGAGATCTCGCTGCCGATGTTCCCGGACCTGACCGACTCCGACGTCGACCGGGTGATCGACACGTTGACTAAGCTGGTCCAGTGACGAGTCTGGTCATGGTCGGCGCCGAGATGCTCAACTGGTCCGACCTCACTCCTCTCAACGGACGTCCCGCGACCGGCGGTCGCGTTCCAGCCGCTCTGCTCGACGCCGTGTTGAAGCCCACGGACTCCGTGCTGGTGGCCGGTCCGCATTCGCTCGACCTGCTCGAGCAGGTTGTCGGCGCGACCGCTTCCGTGGACGCGCTGGTCCGGTCCGCTCCGGACGCTGAAGAGATCGCCGCCCGAATCCCCGGTCGCGTCTACTGCGGAGCCCTCGACCGCTTCAGCTCCGAAGACGCGTACGACGTGATCGTGGCGCTGGACGGGTTGCATCGGCTGGTGGGACCTGACACCCCGGTACTGACCTGGTTCGACGCACTCGCCGCACTGAGGAAGCGGTTGGCGCCCGAGGGCAGGCTGTTGCTCGCGGCCGAGAACTCCTTCGGCATCGAGCGCTTGATCCAGCCGAACCTGGCCACCGTCGCGAACGACCAGGCCTGGCCCCGCGACCTCTTCGGCAGCGTCGAACCTCCGGCCGGGCTCAAGGCTGTCCAGGACGCCCTTGGCACGTCCGCGACGACGTACGCCGTCTATCCGGACCTGGCGGACCCCTCGGTCGCGCTGACCGGGACCGATACCCCGCTGGCCGGCGTGACGATCGCCCGAGCGGTCGCGTCGCGGTACACCGGCCCGATGATGTCCGATCCGTACCGCCTGATGCAGGACGCGATCGCCGCCGGCCTCGGCACGGAACTGGCCCCGGGCTGGTACTTCGTGATCGGCGCCGCCGACGTGCCTGACGTGTTGCCCGGTGATGCCGTGCCGACGGGTTCGGGCATCCTGCTGGAGGAGTACCTGCTCGATGCCCTCCGGGTCGACGACCAGGCGGCGATCCGGCGTACGGTGCCCGGCTATGTGTCGTGGTTGCTGGCGCAGGACACCGAGATCGCCTCGATCGCGTCGGCGGACAACGTGATCGTCGACGGTACGTCGTACCAGGTGTTCGGGGACGGCGAGCCGGTGGAGGGTCGCGGCGAGGCCCTCGTGGTCTCGCAGTTGGCGCGTTTCGTGCGGCGCTCACTGGAAGCCGGATCGAGGCAGTCGTGGACGGTCGGCGAGAGCACCCGCGGCCTGACCGCGCTGTTCGCGTCGATGGCCGGAATCACTCTGACAGAGGCACTCTGGGCATCCGTTGCCCCAGGCAATAAGCAGCCGCAGCCGGTCGGGAGTGCGGAGCAGGTCGCCACCATCGCCCGGCTCACCAAGGAGCTGTCCGAGGCAGCCACGCAGGCCATCTACTTCGAGCGTCAGCTGAGCAGCATCCGCCGGTCGCGTGCGTACCGGATCGGCATCGCGGTGATGAACCCGGCGAAGGTGGTCGTCAGACGGGCTCGCCGCAGGGTCAGGCGGGTTCGCCGCAGGGTGGGTCGCTGATGCACCACGCGAACCACTTCTACGGCCACGCGCACGTGATGGCCTCGTACGCCGGGCTGCCCGGCGCGCCGGGCATCTGGGGCTACCTGCAGCACGGCTGGAACATCCTCGACGGGTTCGCGTTCGGCACCGCCTTCGTCGACGGGATGCCGAAGTTCGTCTGGTCCGACAGCGTCCGGCGGCGCGGCTGGTCGATGGGGCTGCGCAACTACTCGGTGATCGGCGCCACCTGGCTCTACCTGCTGAAGGTGCACCCGGAGCTGGCCACCCCGGCCAAAGATGCCGCCGGCACCATCTTCTACCCGTTCCACGGCTGGGAAGGCCAGCACGTGCTGGGCGATCACGGCCGGATCGTTGCCTCGATCAACGAGCACGAGAAGGGCCCGGTCACCGTCTGCCTGTACTGGAACGAGTACGACAACCCGGCCATCCGGCAGGTCTACCAGCAGGCCGGCTTCCGGGTGATCACCCACGGGTACCGCGGGCTGCACTGGCTCGGGACCGACGCGGACTTCCTGCTGAAGCAGCTCCGCGAGGTCCGCAAACACCGCCGCGTCGCCTCCAACCGGCTCAGCTCCGCCGTCCTGTACGGCGCTTCCCTGGGCCTGCAGCCCGGTGTGTACGGCGACCCGATGCTGCTGGAGAACGAGCATCCGTCCTTCGGCGGCCAGGCCCGGATCAAGCGGCTGTGGCCCGAGATGAACCAGCCGTACGTACCGCTCGACCAGGCCCGGGAGTTCACCGATACCGAGCTCGGTGTCGAGCACCTAGCCGGTCCGGCGGAGATCCGTGAGTTGTTCAGGTGGACCACGTTGAAGGCGGTTTCGTGAAGATCGGCATCATCACCCAGGCCCGCGCGACGAGCACCAGGCTGCCCGCGAAGGTGCTGCTGTCCGCCGGCAAGCGGACCTTCCTCGAGCACCACCTGGACCGGCTGGCCCGCACCGGGCTTCCGGTGATCGTGGCAACCACCACGAACGCCGACGACGAGCCGATCGTGGCGCTGGCCGGCGAGGCCGGGGTCCCGGTCTTCCGTGGCAGCGAGCTGGACGTGCTCTCCCGATTCGCCGGCGCGGCCCGCGAACACGAGCTGGACGCGGTCGTCCGGGTCACCTCGGACTGCCCGCTGATCGACGAGGAGGTCGTTGCCGCGGGCGTCGAACGGTACCGCGCCGAGAACGACGAGAACCTGTACGTGTCGAACTGCCTCGAGCGGACCTACCCGCGCGGGATGGACTACGAGGTGTTCTCGGTCCCCCAGCTGCTCGAGGCCGAGGCCCGGGCCACCCTGCAGGCCGACCGCGAGCACGTCACGTCGTACCTGCACCAGAACCGCGGCGGGGACGTCCGCCTGCTCAACCTCCCGTGGCAGGGCGGCGGCTCGCAGTACCGGCTGACGCTGGACACCGAAGACGACCGGCTGCTGCTGACCACGCTGATCGAGGACTACGCCGCGACCACGCTGAACTGCGCCGATCTGGTCGAGATCATGGCCGCGCACCCCGAGCTCGCCGCGCTCAACGCGCACATCGAACAGAAGAAGCTCGGCGAGTAACGCCCCGCAAGGCGGTGGCTACGGCATGATTTGCCGTGATGACCACCGATGACTCAGGTCCTGATGCCGGTCGCGCGCGATCCTTCGGCGCCGTCGCCGCCGCGTACGACGCGGGCCGGCCGACGTTCCCTGCCGACGCGCTGACCTGGATCCTGGGTCCCGGCCGGCTCCAGATCCTCGATCTCGGGGCAGGGACAGGCAAGCTGAGCAAGGCCGCCGCGTCGCTCGGGCACGACGTGGTCGCGGTCGATCCGTCCGAGGAGATGCTCGCGCTGTGCCGGCGCGTTCCCGGCATCGACACCATGGTCGGAGCCGCCGAGTCCATCCCGCTGGCGCACGCCTCGGTGGACGCGGTGCTCGTCGGACAGGCCTTCCACTGGTTCGAGCACGCCCGCGCGCTGCCCGAGATCGCCCGGGTACTGCGGCCGCACGGCGTACTGGGACTGCTCTGGAACAACCACGACACAGTAGTCCCCTGGGTCAGGCGGCTGCACCGGGCGATCATCGGCGAGGACTTCCTGGCCGGGAACGACGAGTTCGACCCGATGCCGATCCTGCTCCAGTCGGACCTGTTCTCGATGGTGGAGACGGCCCGGTTCCGGCACTGGCACGACCTGGACCGCAACGGGCTGCGGCAACTCGCCCAGTCGCACTCGCGGGTCGCCGTGCTGACCGAGTCCCGGCGGGAGTCGGTGCTGGAGCAGATCGACGCCATCTACGACAGCACCGCGAGGCCACCGGAGCCGCTGCGCGTTCCGTACTTCACCAACTGCTACCGCACCCGGCCCAGCGATCTCGCCAACTACCGCCGCACCCTGGACGCGCCCCTCGCACCACCGCTGTGACCTGAAACGTTTTGGTTGCATTCGGTCACAAACGCTCGACAAACGGCTAACGTGCACCTGTTCGCCTTCCGACCGAAGGGTGCAGTGCAGATGTCTGAGGAAGTAGTGCACGACCGCGAGGCTCGTGCGTATGAGGCTGTGCACGAGGCGCGCGACTTCCAGGAGCTGAAACGCCGGTACAAGAACTTCGTGGTGCCCTGGACCATCACGTTCATGGCCTGGTACCTCCTGTACGTCGCCTGCTGCAACTGGGCGCGTGACTTCATGAGTCACCAGGTGGTCGGGCACATCAACGTGGCGCTGATCTTCGGGCTGCTCCAGTTCGTCTCGACCTTCCTGATCGCGGCCCTGTACGGACGGTTCGCGAACCGGAGGCTGGACCCGCTGGCCAGCGGGCTGAACGCCAAGTACAAGAGGGAGCGCCGCCGGTGACCAGTCTTCTCGTCCCGTTGGCGGACGCCGAGCCGGGTAACCAGGCCCTCACCATCTCGCTGTTCACCGCGGTCGTCGCCGTCACGCTCTACATCACCTGGTGGGCGTCCCGGCAGAACAAGACGACCGCCGACTACTACGCCGCCGGCCGCAACTTCAGCGGCTCCCAGAACGGCCTGGCCGTGGCCGGCGACTACATGTCCGCCGCGTCCTTCCTCGGCATCTCCGGCCAGATCGCGCTCTTCGGGTACGACGGCTTCCTGTACTCGATCGGCTTCCTGGTCGCCTGGCTGGTGGCCCTGTTGCTGGTCGCCGAGCTGCTGCGGAACTCCGGCCGGTTCACGATGGCCGACCAGCTCGCCTTCCGGATGCGGCAGCGGCCGGTCCGGACCGCCGCCGCGACCTCGACGATCGTGGTCTCGATCTTCTACCTGCTGGCCCAGATGGTCGGCGCCGGTACGCTCGTCGGCCTGCTGCTCGGCGTCACCGGCGACACCCTGAAGGCCGGCGTGATCGTGCTGGTCGGCGCGCTGATGATCATCTACGTGACCATCGGGGGCATGAGGGGCACCACCTGGGTGCAGATCGTGAAGGCCGTGCTGCTGATGAGCGGCACTCTGCTCATCACCTTCCTGGTGCTGCTGAAGTTCCACTTCAACCCGTCCGAGCTGCTCGGCGCCGCCGCCGAGAAGTCCGGTAAGGGCGAGGCGTTCCTGCAGCCGGGTCTGCTGTACGGCAAGGACCTCGTCGGCCAGATCGACTTCCTGTCGCTCGGCCTCGCGCTGGTCCTGGGCACCGCGGGTCTGCCGCACATCCTGATCCGCTTCTACACCGTGCCGGACTCCAGGTCAGCCCGGAGATCGGTGCAGTGGGCGATCGGACTGATCGGCGCCTTCTACCTGATGACGCTGGCCCTCGGGTTCGGCGCCGCGGCGCTGCTCGACACCGGCAAGGACAGCGCGGTGGCGGCCGCGAAGGGCAACACCGCGTCGGTACTGCTGGCCGAGGTCGTCGGTGGTGGCGCCGGCTCGATCGGCGGCGCGATCCTGCTCGCGCTGATCGCGGCCGTCGCCTTCGCCACCATCCTGGCGGTGGTCGCGGGCCTGACGCTGACCTCGGCGTCGTCGTTCGCGCACGACCTGTACGTCAATGTCATTGCCAAGCGCAAGGTCACCGAGAAGGAGGAGATCCGGGTGGCCCGGTTCGCCGCGATCGGCATCGGCGCGATCTCGATCGGGCTGGCCATCCCGGCGCAGAAGCTGAACATCGCGTTCCTGGTCGCGCTCGCCTTCGCGGTCGCGGCCTCGGCGAACCTGCCGGCCCTGCTGTACAACCTGTTCTGGAAGCGGTTCAACACCTCCGGCGCGGTCTGGAGCATCTACGGCGGCCTGATCTCCGCCGTGGTGCTGGTGATCTTCTCGCCGGTCGTCTCGGGCACGCCGACCTCGATGATCACCGACGCGGACTTCTCCTGGTTCCCGCTGTCCAACCCGGGCATCGTCTCGATCCCGCTCGGCTTCCTGCTCGGCGTGGTCGGCACCTACCTGGGCACGGACAAGACCAGCGCGAACCGCTACAACGAGCTCTCCGTCCGCGCCCTGACCGGCGCCGGCGCCGAGACTGCCTCGAAGCACTGACCGATCCTCCGCTGGACCCTGAACGGCGCACGTTTCGTCGAAGCGTGCGCCGTTCAGGGAGAGGACGCGGCAGCGGCCAGTCGGGCTAGTTGGGAGCAGGTGTCGGGCCGATGCGGAAGAGCTTGGCGAAGCGGGCCAAGGCGGCAACGGATCCGTTGGTGCTGACGATGCCCGCCTTGAGGGCCGCCTTGGCGTCGAGTTCCCCATTCAGCAACGGGCTCAGCGGCGCGTAGGCCTCGATCGCGAGATCCGCGTCCGGGAGCGGACCCGGCGCTGCCTCCAGTGACTCCCCGTCGACGATCGCGTGCACGACCACCTCGCCGAACCGCAACTCGTACGTCGCCTTGGCGTCCCCCGGCTCGAAGGTGGATCGCAACGCCATCACCAGCGTCTCCGCCGTGGCGATCTCGCCCGGTCTGAGCTCGCCGAGTGACCGCGCTCCCCAACGGCCCAGGGCGAGCACAACCTGGTCGAGATCGGCGCCGTACGGGGTGAGCTCGTAGACGATCGCGCCGGACGGCCTGGGCTGGATCCGGCGGGTGACGATGCCCGCCTGCTCGAGCTCCTTCAGCCGGGTGGCGAGCACGTTCGTGGGGATCTTCGGCAGCCCGGCGCGCAGATCCGTGTACCGCTTCGGCGCGACCAGCAGGTCCCTGATGATCAGCAGCGCCCAGCGCTCCCCGACGAGTTCCAGCGCGCGGGCGACCCCGCAGTACTGGCCGTAGGTCTTGGTCGTCATGTTGCCTACTCTACTTGACAGATCATGCTTGCTTTTATGAAGCTTACTACATGACAACAATGACGAAGCAGCAGCGCGAAGAGTTTCTGGCCGACCCCCACGTGGGCGTCCTGAGCGTGGCAGGTGGCGCCGGCCAGGCACCGACCAGCGTGCCGACGTTCTATGCCTACGAGCCGGGCGGCGAGATCACCATGTTCACCGGCACCCAGCGGCGGGCGCCGAAGCGGATCGAGCGGATCAAGGAGGCCGGCGTGGTGACGCTGGTCGTCCAGCGGGAGGCGATGCCGCCGGCGTACGTGACCGTCGAGGCGGAACTCGTCACGGTCGCTCCGCCGACGCCCGAGCAGATGCTGACGATCGCGCGGCGCTACATGCCCGAGGAGCACGCGCAGGGTTACGTCCAGGGCGAACTCGGCGACCCGGACAACCTCGTCATCCTGCTCACCTTCCGGCCGGTCCGCTGGTTCAGCTCGGACACCTCGACCGATTGACCGTCACGAACCGTTGACGCTCGCGTAGCCGTGCCGTAACAATGAGCCAGCGCTGCGCAAGAACTTAGCAAAAGGCGAGCAACTTCCAGAGTTTCTCTGCAATTTCTTGGCAGCCGTGATCCCCTGCGCCCTCACCAACCGCCCATCAGGAGAGGCCCCCGGATGCCATGAGAACCAAACCGCAGAAATGGCGGCTGCTGGCCGTCGTGCTCACCGCCGGGCGGCTCGGGCGAGCATGCTCACTACGGCGGAGCCGCCGGGAAAATCGTCTGAGCAGGCCGCGACAATCCCACCCCTGCTGGAAGAACTCCTCCGACCCCACATTGCTGTCAGCGATGCTCTTTCCAACGTCGATCCAGCGGATCTGGCCGCGCTGGCTGCTGACATTGCGGATCGACAGGCTGCGGCCGACCTCGATCCCGACCTACTCGTTACCAATGTTCGCAAGCGTATGCTCGCCGCCCTCTCGGAGAGTGAGGACTTCGCCGGCGAAGTGATGGTGGCCGCGACCACCGTTCTCGACCAGGTCATCAAATTCGTGGCGCGGCGTCTGAACACAAGAGTCGACCATGAAGTACCTGTTCAGCCCGGACGCTAACGAACAGGACCTACACACCGACCTCTACGACTGGCTCTCCGCTGGGCCGCTCAGCAGCCTCACGAATGTTGAGGTGCACGAGGTCGGCGCAGGCCGCGTCGACATCCAAGTCCAGTTCTCCGGCTTCCACTTCTACCTGGAACTAAAGGCGGATGACAGCGCAGTCCCGATCCAGGACAAAGCTAAATACATCAAGCAGACCGTCAGCTACCAGGCCGCGGACATCCGCATCGGCTTCCTCGTCGTCCTTCGCCTGACCCCGCCGAAAGACAAAGGACCCTCGCTGCACCTGACCGATATGGTGTCGCACACAACTGTGAGAGTCCAAGGTAGTGCGTCCGACCGTCACGTCGTGATGCTCGAGGTGGCAGGCAATCAAACCAAGCCCTCATCTGTGCGCTGACCACCGAGAAGTACGCCCGAGCCCAGCCGGGCTTCCGCGACTATGCGCTCCACCCTGCCACCGAACTCGGTTCCGAGGTCAAGCGACGCCCGGCCTGCGATGTGCGCGACTTCGTCGCTACCTGGCGTTTGCACTCCCACCGAAGCGAGAGGCCCCGCTGTCAGCCCCTGCCGAGGTCGACGGCACGGCGCACGATGAATATGGCGACCCGCCAACGATGTTCCTGGTCACAACAGCGCCGGTTGCGGACGCCTTCGACACCGTGTCGCGGCTGTACCCCGACAAGATCGTCGTCCAGATCTCGACCGACGGGCTCTGCACGGTCGGTGGGACGATCCTTGCCACGCAGCAGCAGCCGAAGACCCAGACTTGAGGCTCGATGCCACAGGCGCGGCAGATCCTGCCTGGATGACTGCCGCCTCGGCCGTCTCCACATCGGCACGGGCCAAAGAATTATGAACCCGAAAGCGGTTCCGTGTTCTGCCAGCGGCCAACTCGAGCGCCGTCGCCATGAGCGACAGCAGCTTCGGCGGTCACAAGACTAATCCCTGCTCCCCTCGCGTCTGATTTGTAGTTGACGAAGATTGTCCAGCGCGTAGGGAAGGCCCGACTCGCGGAACCATCGTTCGGCATCGTCGAGCTCACCGCTCCAACTCAGTACGACTCCGAGGTTGTTCATCGCGTCCCTGTGGCCAGCTTCGGCCGCCTTGCGGTACCAATGCGCGGCCTCGTGCTGGTGTTCAGGCCGATCGAGAAGCAGGTTGCCGAGGTTGTTCATCGCGTAGTCAAGGCCGGCTTCGGCCGCTTTGCGGAACCGTGCCTCGGCCTTGGCGAAGTCCCCGCGCTGTTGCTGCATAACCCCTAGAGAGTTCATCGCCATCAGGTCGCCCGAGGCAGCGGCCTTGCGATACCAGTGTTCGGCCCCAGCGTAGTCACCGCGTCCGCTTAGACGATGGCCGAGCCGACTCATTGCGTCGACGTGACCCGCTTCGGCGGACATGCGGTTCCACGCCTCCGCCCCATGCCAGCCACTGTGAGCCTGCATCCAGGTTCCCAGGTTGTGGCACTCCAGGATCAGCCGCCAACCCGCGATGCCCGACAGTTGGATCTACTCACCACCCGGCCCACCGGAGCACGTCCCCGGGCTCAACCAGGGGAGTCGACCCGGGTATCCCCGGGGACGACGCGCGCCGATCGGCGCGAGGGTTGTCACATCAGCGCACCGCACGGGTCGCTTCAGAGAAGAATGAGAACCCATGTCATGAGCACGACAGCTGCGAAAGACGGCACGGATGGCTACTACACGGACTGGCGCGAGGGCCGTGACGTTACGTTCTCGCGACGGCAGGGCGTGCACGACCGCTTGACTGGGGCGCAGCTTGCCGAGCATGCCGCCCGGCTTGCTCGAAAGAACGAGGCGCTGGAGGATTTCGCGGCACTCGTTGCGCACGACGTGAAGTCTTCGCTCCTATCCGTCCTGATGAGCGACGAACCGCGCAAGGTCCTGATGCGGGCGCTAGAGATAGTCGACTCGATCCTCGCGGCGACGCGCGCCGATCGAGCTGATGGTGGCGCAGCGCAGGGAGCCGACTGCGTGCGACAGGCCGCCGCCGACCTTGGAGATATTCGCGCTGAGGTCATCACAACAGTGACCGGCGAATTCCCGATCTCGCCGGCTGCCCTTCGTATCGTGCTACGGAACCTGTTGGCGAACGCCGTCGCGGCGGGCGCAGGCCGCATCTTTGTCTCGGCGGTTGCTCGCGGGGATCGGCGTGTGCTCGTCGTCGATGACGACGGCGTCGGGCTCGGGTGCACCGACCGTTACGCGACCGGTGGTCACCTGGGCCTCGCCTTGTGCCGTCGCCTGGCCGCCCGGTACGGGGGCGTGCTGGAGCTCAAGCCGCGAGCCAGCGGTGGAACGCGCGCCGTACTTGTCCTCACCCAGGCCGACCGATGATCCAGGTCCTCCTCGTCGACGACCACGCGCGCTTCCGTTCGTCGCTGCGCCTTCGGCTTGAGCACGAAGACGGGGACCGTACCCGTCGGCTACGCCGGCACCGCCGAGCAGGCGGTCATCAAGACACATGCCTTGCAGGCCCGATGTGGTCTTGCTCGATCTGGTCCTGCCACGAAGGAATGGCTCCGACATCATTCCGGGCCTGCTGAGACTGTCCCGGCGCCGAAGGTCTTGGTCGTTTCGTCGCACACCCAACCGACGTCGGTACGGCAGGCGATCACCGCCGGCGCGCGCGGTTATGTGCCCCAGCGAACGTCTGACACCGAGTTGATCAAGGCGGTCCGCCAGGTCGCCCCGGCGAACGCTACGTCGATCCCGATCTGGGAGCGCAGTTCGTCATCGCGGATCGGCAGCCGGCGCTCGAACCGATCAGCGATCGTGAGCGCGAGGTTCTCCATCTGCTCGCGCTCGGTTACACGAACCAGGAGATCAGCAAGAAGCTCTACATCTCGCGGCGAACGGTCGATACGCACCGCGCACACATCATGCGGAAGCTCAGGCTCGACACCCGCGCCCAGCTAGTCCTGCTCGCACTCGCAAGCGGCCTGATCGGCGCGTCGCGATGTTCGCAACCGTCGGCAAGCCCGCGTCGCCCAAACTCAACGCGACACGACCGGCGTGCTGCCAACTGAGACCCAGCCACGTAAGGGGAGATATTCCATTGACCAGGGACGCCGAGCAGCGCCAACTGGCCGAGATTGAAAGTGGACTGCGCCGCGACGACACGGCCTTCGTGCGACATTTCGACAAGCGGTCGCTCACACCGCGGAGGCGCCACGTCGGGGCGAAACTCGCAATCCTGGTTGTGTCGGCGGTCCCTGCGGTCGCCCGGGTTCTCGGCGGGTGCCGGGATGGCAGTCATCGTGCTATCCGTCATCGGCAGCATCGCTATCTCATCGGTCTATGGCGATGTCGAGCACAGCAAGGAGGTCGAGATGATCCGCCAGCTTCGCACTACCAGATCGGCAATACCGCGCAAAGCGTGTAACTTGCGCGGGCGCATCGTAGATCTCCAAGGTCAGCCACTCACCCACGCCCACGGCCCGCCCCCGACCCACCTCAGCGCCCCACACCACGCGACCACCGGCCAACGGTGGATCGAGGCTGATATGTAGGGCCTTCTTGTCAAGTGGGCAGGGCGAATTGGTCCTGAGTTTCGGGTCAGGACAG